>NZ_JH114215.1:1328812-1332951 GCF_000224615.1 Segatella oulorum F0390 | reverse complement strand
GGTGGTGGCGTAGCAGAAGGCCGCCTCGACATTGCCGCGCACCTCGTAGAATGCCTCGTCGGTCAGCGGACGCAATGCACTCGTCGACGAAAGCCCCGGTTTATCGGTGCCATCGATGCGTTTCAGCTCCAACTGCTCAAACTCATCGTTGGTGGTTTTCAGCATCGCGATGACCGCCGTCAGCCCTAGCGCGGCGGTGTCGGCCGATTGTTTCGCCAAATCCATCAACAGACCGTTCACATGCAGACTCTCGGCCTGCAGCACCTCCCGTTGAATGCCTTTGTAGGAGTCGACCAACTTCATCAATCGTTCGGCCGGTTCGCGCAGCGCCTTCACGGGCGAGCGGCGGTTGTTGCGGATGGTCGAGAAGAGCTGCGAAAGGAGCGCGTCGCGGTCGTCGTCCAACTGCTGCATCTTGGCCGTCAGCTCGGTATCCTGCTGGGCGTTGTTCAGCTCCACCTCCTGCATGATCAAGTCGTTCCAGGCTTTGAGTTGTTCGTCGGTCAGGTGCAGTTTCTGCTTGTCCTGCGCCGCGATTAAATTGTAAAGTTGTTGATGCAATTCGCCATGCATCGCGCTGGTGTGCACCGTGATGCCAGCGTTCACCCGCACGTAGCGGGGTAGATTGTCATTGTTCTTCATCTGTTAAATGTTTTAGTGATAAAAGCTCCCGCAACAGCGCGGGAGTATTTTTTTTATAGTGCCAAACGCGTCAAGTTTGCGACTATACTCCGCTTGCATAGTGCCAAACGCGTCAAGTTTGCGACTATACATCGCTTGCATAGTGCCAAACGCATCAAGTTTACGACTATACATCGCTTGCAGTGCATCGTCGAAGCCTTGTTTGCGACTATACATCGCTTGCAGTGCACCGTCGAAGCCTTGTTTGCGACTATACATCGCTTGCAGTGCATCGTCGAAGCCTTGTTTTCGACTATACATATTCCTATTACAGCTCATCCCTCGTTTAATTGTCGGCTACGGGACGCACCGCAAACCCATAAGGCCAATCGTTGTCGTACAGCGGGTGCACGTAGAACGAGCGGAAATTCAGGTTGCAACAGTAGTCCGAGTTGAGCGGAACCGCCGACCAATAGCAACCGTTGTCGCCGACGCTGCCCAGCGAACCACCCTCGCTGCCGCGATAGCCCGAAGCAGGGAAGTTGATTGTAGCTGTCTTACTGCTGCTTGTCCAGAAATTATGACCGAAGTTGCTTTTGTAAGTCTGCCTATTGTCTGTACCGTCAACATTGAGCTCTGATTGTGTTCCAGAATTCTGACCCGTTGTGGTAAAACCTGTAAACGCATTGGAAGCTGGCATCTTAAAGCCTACAGGACAAGGATCATACACGGTCTTGACGACAGGATTGTCGTTATGCCCTGTTACCGTATTATCTGCAGACCAAAGATTGTAATAAGAATAACCTGCTGGAGGAGTAAAATACCACGAATTACCATACGTATAGAAACTGCCAGGGTTCTGAATACCATTCTGGATAGACATATTATTACCTGCATCTTCGATGAAACTACTATTTGGAGCTAATTCATAAACACCAGGGAAGGCATCCTTACGACCAAACTGATAAAAGGTGGTAGCACCCTCCTTTACGCTACCAGGATTCTGGGTAATAGTAAAAACAGAATACTGCTTTGTACCTCCGTTTGCAACAGTCTGTTCGACCTTCACCTTGACTGTACGAGCACTTGAATAAGTAGAACTGCTCCACAGGGTTGGCTTCCAACCAAGCGTCTCCTTGGTGAAGTTGTAAGTCTTGCCTTGGAAATTGGTAACTGCTATCGTGCTAAGCGCGTCCTGAGGAGCAAACCACAAATGCCATGACCAAACAATGGTACTACCCTTCTTGACAGCAACAACGGCATTACCGCTCTGGATGTCGCTTGCCTTAACCTCGAAGTCGAGGAAAGCATTACCACTTGCATCATGTGAGATTGGTGTAGAAGATAGATGAACGAGGTTGGCAACATCTGCCCAGACTACTTCTGCACCATCAATACCGTTGTTGGCTCCACCGTTGGTCTTCTCAATCCACGGGTCGGTAATGTCAGCGTTGTTATGGTCTTTGAAATGATACAAGACATAGGGATTCCCCGGTGCCGCATTGCTGGTATAAGCGTGAGTATTAGGACTGCCGTTTGTGATGGCGTTGCCATAAACCAGCGGAATCTTATAATAGCCCGGGTGGGAGATGACATAGCAGTTGGCGGTGTTGCGGTTTGTAGAGTTACCCTCGTAGTCGTAGGTCGACAGGTCGTAATAGTTAGTAGAGCTACCTTTCGGATTTAGTTTCAAGGCAGCATTCCTCAAGGCAAGTTTATTACTGGATGCCCCGGAATTCAAGGTAGCCTGACCGGTTTCGCCGGATGTACTTCCATCACCACTCGTCAATGAAATTCCCTTTAACCAGTTAGGCCATGGTTCGGTCATGGAGAAGGTGCCATCGCCATCGGTGTCATAGCCCACCACTTTCCATGCCACCTTCTGCTGTGTGTGGGTAACTGGGTCTTCGCGATAGCTCTGAATGGTGTAGTAGCCTGTCGAAGTGGCGTTGTATTCGGCAGCTGCAGGTGGTGTGACGGTCAGTTCATACTGCCATGTCGACGTGTTCTGCGACAGCGCATAGGTCTTTGTTGTTCCGGGCTTCCATTGGCCTGTGAGGGGAACAGAAATGCTGGGAGTGGTGGCACCGTCGAAATAGAATTTTGCCTGCACGCCTGCGCCCGTCAGCGTTTGCGGAATCATATAGAACACATAATTGTCGCTGGGCTTGCCCACGATGATGCTGTTCACCGCTTCCGAGGTACTGACGCTCACCGTTCCGTCACCGCCTAATGTAAAGGTTGCAGGCGCATTGAGCGTGGAGGCATCCCAACTGCCGGTGACCGTTTTATCGGTAGGCAAAGTGTATCTGCATTTGCTCTTTGCACCAACGATTTCTACCTTCGTGATGTGCTTGCTGTAAGAAAGGTTTTGTCCCACCTTGAAGCGCACGGCGGTCAAGGCGTGGCGGAAGGTGAGGTCGGTGCGAGGAGCTGTTCCCATCGCATCTAAATGCACGTTGCCCGAGCAGGCCGTCATCAAATCCTTTTGATTCCTCACATTGGGTTCTACCTCGAAATCTACGTAGGGCGTGCCCGCGTAGCTTGCGGGCGAAAGTTTCAGCTTGTTATTGTCGGGCTTCGGATAAACCGCATAGAAGCAAGCGTGGTTCTTCAGCCAATCCCAGTAGGTGGGAGTAACAAGGTTGCCATCCTTCTTCGTGTCCTGGTCGTAGAACCAAGGCTCGAGACTTGTGTCCGTCGAACCATAGAAGGCCGTGGTCGAAAAGTTCTGCATCGTGGGCATGGTTGTGATGTTCGCACGGGTCGGCGCGCCGTCTTCCCATTGTGAGGGCACACCTGGCACGGTAGTTTCAATCAGACAGAGACCATTGCTTGCTGCACCTTGCACGGGCAACTTCTGCATCGTGAGGTCTTCGGGCGTAAGGTCTTGCAGCGCTAATTGATGGGCAAAGGCTGCGCGCGTCATCGGCAGGCCAGCTTTGGCCGCAGCTTTTGCTTGGTCTTGCGCCTTGGACTGTACCGCCGAAACGTTGAACGTCACAAGCGCTTTACCGTTGTTGTCGTTGGTTTCTACATCCTTGTCGGCACAGGCAAACAGCGTGAGGCCGACTGTGAAGCAGGCGGCAGCAAACGGAAGGGTGTGCCGCAGGCTGTGGTTATCTAAAAATTTTCTTTTCATTGATTCGCTTTTTAAATCGTTACTTACTCATTGCATTTGCAAACTTATTCTTCTTCTTCCCATTCGCCGCCCCAGCGCTTGGCGCCCGTGAGGTTGGTGTCGTCGTCATCTTCGGTGGGGTCTTCAATCGTGACGCTACCACCTTGGTCACCGCCCGGTCGTGCCTTGGGACCGCTTCCTTCCAACAAATAGTGCTCGGTCGCCAGGTGGATGACCGTACATGTGGGCACTTCATACAATTTTTTCTTCATTTTGCTAAAACTATTTATATGTTGCGAATAATACTTTCGATGTTTTTGCACACAAAATCTGTTCATTTATGCACGCAAAAAGGGCATGCAAAAAGTTTATGAAAAACTTCTTGCACACCCTTTGT
>NZ_JH114215.1:1309014-1328792 GCF_000224615.1 Segatella oulorum F0390 | reverse complement strand
GTTATCTAAAAATTTTCTTTTCATTGATTCGCTTTTTAAATCGTTACTTACTCATTGCATTTGCAAACTTATTCTTCTTCTTCCCATTCGCCGCCCCAGCGCTTGGCGCCCGTGAGGTTGGTGTCGTCGTCATCTTCGGTGGGGTCTTCAATCGTGACGCTACCACCTTGGTCACCGCCCGGTCGTGCCTTGGGACCGCTTCCTTCCAACAAATAGTGCTCGGTCGCCAGGTGGATGACCGTACATGTGGGCACTTCATACAATTTTTTCTTCATTTTGCTAAAACTATTTATATGTTGCGAATAATACTTTCGATGTTTTTGCACACAAAATCTGTTCATTTATGCACGCAAAAAGGGCATGCAAAAAGTTTATGAAAAACTTCTTGCACACCCTTTGTTTATAAGTATTTATGTTGTATATTACGCGCGCGTAGGAGCGGACGTTAGAATGTGTGTGTGTGTGTGTGTGTGTGTGTGTGTGTGTGTGTGTGTGTGTGTTACACAATTATTTGGATTGACCAAATAAATGGCATAAAAAGATGCAAAGAAAGAAGATTTTCTTTGCAACATCGAAATGCAATATGTCATGTTGTGTAAGTCCATCGGGCACAAAGGTATAAACTTTTGCGCAAAGCAACAAATTTACCTGCAAAAATGTTTTGAAAAAGGAAAGGGAAAGCTCAAAGTGTTACACCTAATGATAGTTGAACAAGGGTGGTGTGATGGTGGGTAGTGCGGTTTTGATGGCGGAGTGTTGCTTGTAGGAACAGTGTTTTGATGGAGGGGGTGCGAAGAAAGAGGTCGTAGCGCGCACCGATTTCGCCGGTCCAAGCGTGCGCTGTGAGCTGATTGTAGTTGTCGTTTAGCATGGAAAGCGGTTCGGCGAAAGCGTGTCGGTCGTTTAAAACCAATCGCTTTTGCATGTTTTGTGTGCGTTGCACCGCGATATGTGCAGTGAAAATGCCTGCACGAAACGACCTGATGACCTGTGCTTGCAAGCCGAACGAGAGGTTGGCAAACTGCATTTCGCGCTGCGGATTGGCGTAGGTTTCTTGAAAAGCCAGCAACGAAACCGTAGGCGCGGCATTGATTTCCCACCGCGCTGACAGCCATTGCTGCGCGGCTTCCAACTGTATGTGTAGCGTTTTGGCAAGAAAGGGATAGTTGATGGCTAACTGTTTGTAGCCCGTGAGGCCGTTGTCATATAAGCGTTCGGCACCTTCGCGGTTGCTATAGGTGGCCGAGAGTGACACGTGATGTTGCTGTCCACGCCAGGCCGTCTCGCCCGAAATGGTCCAAACAGTCAGATCGTTGATGGGGGCATCTTGCAGGTCGGACATCTGCTTTTGCAACACACGTCGCGATACTTCCAACTGCGCCAAAAGTCCCTTGTTACGAGGTTGCAGCGTGAAGCCGGCACCTAAGGTGTGGCCTGTGAAATAGGCTTCTTTCAATGCACCGGCAAATCGATAGTAGTGCATGCCGAGGCCTTGCATCTGATAGAGAGTGATGGCGCCCAGGGGATTCATAAAGGCGATGGATTGCTCTTGTGAATAGCGTTGCCAAAGGATGTAAGTGCCGAGGTTGTAACGTGTGCCGAGCGAATGGGATGCGCCCACTTTGAGGTCGACAAACAGACTGTTGTTGCGTGGGCGTGGGTCGATGTCACGATAGCTCAATGCTGACTCGTAGGCCGCTTCAACACCATAACACCAGCGGTTCAGTTGGCGGGCATAGCCCATGTGGAAGCGATAGGCCTCACGTTCCATCTTGCCGCCGAGGGTATCGGCTGTGACATAGGGGTAAATCTGCATGAAATCGGCCGACTCGTTCCACTGAATATCGCGTGTGAGACGGCGATCGTAGCCGGCATCTCCCCACACTACCGCATGCTTGCCCAGCCATTGATAGGACGAAGCATTGAAGCGTCCGGCCGTAAAGGCGCGTCCCATCTGTGCGACAAGGGCGGGCACACAGGCACCGCCCCTACCAACCTCCATCAAACCCTCTCACCACGCAACCGCCCTCGTTTAATCCGTCGGCACAGGCTCCGCCGCGCACGAAACGGGGCGGAACGATGCGGCGGTGCATAAAAATTGGGGCGATGGCTTGGGGCGTTGGCCGAGATTGTTTACTTTTGCAGCATCAACAACAGTTTACGAAGATGAAATTAGTGAAGCCCAAGAAGAACTTGGGACAGCATTTCCTGACGGATTTGACGATTGCGCGGCGCATTGCCGACACGGTGGACGCCTGCCCCGCGCTGCCCATCCTGGAGATTGGCCCCGGCATGGGCGTGCTCACGCAGTTTTTGGTGACGAAGGGGCGCGAGGTGAAAGCGGTGGAAATCGACCGCGAGTCGGTGGCGTTTTTGCATGCCAACTATCCGCAGTTGCGCGACAACATCATCGGTGAGGACTTTTTGCGCATGGATTTGTCGACCGTTTTCGGGGGGCGCTCTTTTGTGCTCACGGGCAATTATCCCTACGACATTTCGTCGCAGATTTTCTTTAAAATGCTCGACTACAAGGAGCTGATCCCCTGCTGCACGGGCATGATTCAGCGCGAAATGGCGCAACGCATCGCCGCGCAGCCCGGCAGCAAGGCCTATGGCATTCTGTCGGTGCTCATTCAGGCGTGGTATGATGTCGACTATCTGTTCACCGTCGACGAGGGCGTGTTCAATCCGCCGCCCCGGGTGAAGAGCGGTGTCATCTGCATGCGGCGCAACGGTGTGGCGCAGTTGGGCTGCGACGAACGGCTGTTCAGGCGCGTGGTGAAAACGGTGTTCAATCAGCGACGCAAGATGCTGCGCGTGAGCCTCAGGCAGCTATTCGATAAAACGTCGATGCCGGCACCCCAATTCTTTGCCACCGACGAGATGACGCTGCGCCCCGAACAGCTCAGCGTGGCACAGTTTGTGGCGCTCACCAATCTTGTGGCGCCCCACATTCGTCCGTAGCCGAAAAGATGCGGAATATTTTGTGGAAAGCATTGGAAGATTAAAAATTAATCTCTAATTTTGCGGAAACGAATTTTAAAACTACCGATATGTTAGACGTTAAAGCAACACTGAGCGACGCGCAAGAGCGCATGGAAATGGCGGCCATGTATTTGGCCGATGAGTTAACCCACATCCGGGCAGGCAGGGCCAACACGGCTATTCTCGATGGCGTGAAGGTGGAGTCCTATGGCTCGAAGGTGCCGCTGAATCAGGTGGCCAACATCTCGACGCCCGATGCGCGCACCATCGCTATCCGGCCGTGGGACAAAAAGGCCATCAAGGACATTGAGAAGGCCATCATGGACAGCGACGTGGGCATCACGCCCGAGAACAACGGCGAGGTGATTCGCCTCGGCATTCCGCAACCCACCGAGGAACGCCGCAAGGAGCTGGTGAAGCAATGCAACAAGATTGGCGAACGCACGAAGGTTGAGGTGCGCAATGTGCGTGGCGAGGCGAAGGATAAACTCAAGAAAGCCATCAAGGATGGGCTGTCGGAGGACTTGGAAAAGGATGCCGAGAACGACTTGCAGAAGGTGCACGACAAATATATCAAGCGCATCGACGATCTGCTGGCCGAGAAGCAAAAAGAAATCATGACGGTGTAAGTGCAGCGCTTGAAAGGGTTAGTCATTAAAAACACGGGCAGCTGGTACACGGTGAAAACCGATGACGGCCGCACGGTGGAAAGCAAAATCAAAGGCAATTTCCGTCTGAAAGGCATTCGCAGCACCAACCCGGTTGCCGTGGGCGACCGTGTGGAGATTGCCGTGAATCAAGAAGGGACGGCGTTCATCACGAGTATTGATGAGCGCCGAAACTATATCGTTCGCAAGTCGCAGAACCTGAGCAAACAGAGCCATATTCTGGCCGCCAACGTCGATCAGGCGGTGCTCGTCGTCACGGTGAATTATCCGCAAACGAGCACCATCTTCATCGATCGCTTCCTGGCATCGGCTGAGGCCTACAGGGTTCCGGTGGTGTTGGTGTTCAACAAGACGGACAGGCTCTCGCCCGACGAGCGGCACTATCAGCAGGCGGTTTGCCAACTCTACGACACCATCGGCTATGCCTGCTACGAGATTTCGGCAGCCACCGGGCAAGGCGTCGACCGACTCATGCCGCTGCTGAAAGATAAAATCACGTTGCTCAGCGGCAATAGTGGGGTGGGGAAGAGCACGCTCATCAACCAAATCCTACCGCATGCCAACCTCAAAACGGCCGAGATTAGCGACGCGCACAACACGGGCATGCACACTACCACCTTCAGTGAGATGCTCGCTCTGCCCGAGGGGGGCTATCTCATCGATACGCCGGGCATCAAAGGCTTCGGCACATTCGATATCGAGCCCGAAGAACTCACGAGTTATTTCCGCGACATCTTCCATTTCGCACGCGATTGCAAGTTTAGTAATTGCACCCACACCCATGAACCGGGATGCGCCGTTCGTCAGGCTTTAGCCGACCATTACATTGCCGAGAGCCGCTACCAGAGCTATCTCAGCATGCGCAATGATAAGGAAGAAAACAAATATCGGGAGCCCTATTAATGGGCGTCCGCAGCAATAATCAGTTCATTTTAATCAAGAAAGGATCGAGACATGAGTAAAGTAGCAGAGAATGTACTTCAGTTGGTGGGCCGCACGCCCTTGGTTGCGCTGAGCAAATATTCGGCTTGGCGTGGAGTTGAAACGCCCATCGTGGCCAAGGTAGAGTATTTTAATCCCGGCGGCAGCGTGAAAGACCGCATTGCTTTGGCCATGATTGAGGCGGCCGAAGCCTCGGGTGAGCTGCAACCTGGCGGCACCATCATCGAACCCACCAGCGGTAACACGGGCGTGGGCTTGGCATTAGTTGCCGCAGTAAAAGGCTATCGATTGATTCTGACGATGCCCGAAACGATGAGTGTTGAGCGCCGAAACTTAGTGAAAGCCTATGGAGCCGAAGTGAAACTCACCGAGGGAAAGGCGGGCATGAAAGGCGCTATCCGTGCCGCCGAAGAGCTGAAAGCCACGATTCCAGGCAGCATCATCTTGGGACAGTTCACCAATCCGTCCAATCCCGAGCGCCACTATGCCACCACAGGTCCTGAGATATGGCGCGACACCGACGAAGATGTGGATATTTTCGTTGCGGGTGTCGGCACAGGTGGCACCGTTTCGGGTGTGGCGAGATACCTGAAAGAGCAAAACCCAGCGGTGAAGATTGTGGCCGTCGAACCCAAAGAGTCGCCCGTCTTGAGCGGCGGTGCCAGCGGTCCTCACAAGATTCAAGGCATCGGAGCAGGCTTTGTGCCTGAGACGTATGATGCAAAGCTCATCGATGAGGTGGTGCAAGTAGCCAACGATGAGGCGATTCTTGCCGCCCGCCAATTAGCTAAAACCGAAGGTTTGCTTGTGGGCATCTCGTCGGGTGCGGCTGCCTTTGCGGCTGCAAGTGTGGCGCTCCGCCCTGAAAATAAAGGCAAGCGCGTGGTCACCTTGCTGCCCGACACCGGCGAACGCTATCTCTCCACCGTGCTCTATGCGTTTGATGAATACCCACTGTAAACGCGTGACGGGCGCATAGCGTGCCGGGATTCCTATGCTTTGCGCAGCTTGTGTTCCGCGCAAGTGTGCAGGAATTTCTATACTTTGCACAACCTCGCCGCTCGTAACGCACCTATCATAAAGGTAAGGGTTAGCTTCCTCTTTTGTAGAAGCTAACCCTTTCTTCTTTTCTTTCAGCGACGTTGCCTCGCCATGCGCCACGCCTTGCAGGGGTCAATCACAGTGTTTGTGGTAGATGTCCCACAACGTATCCGAGAATCCCCATCCGCAGTCGGTCGCATTCAACACCGTTTGATGCGCGGTTCAAACGTTTCAAGCAAACCAAACTCCACGATACACTTCATGGCTTTGTCGAAGTTGTTTTCGAGTGCGGTGTAATATTGCTCCCACATATCGCCGAAGGTCATCGTGTGTTCACAGCCCGTTTCGATGTAGAACAGCATGAGATCGGCCAAATCGTAGGGTAGCGGTTTCATTTTCTTGAAATCGGATATAGCCTTTCGGCAAGTTGCAAACGAAGGGTCTTTAGGTAATCCGCGTGTGGGAAAGAACTCTTATCGGATGATGTGCTTGAAATGTTCGCACTCATCCTTGCTGTTTGGCTCAGCATAAAAATCCAAATAGCGTCTTGCCTCTTTGCTGGCATCATAAAGAGTCATCACCATCCTGATGATATTCTCTTTGGGAAGCCCCTCAAGTTTCTTCCTTAATTTTGCTTTTCCCATAAAGTTGTTGTTGAATAAGTCCTTGTTTGTGTAGACCAAGTTCTTGCTTCTGTTGTCCAAGTCCTTGCTTATATTGTCCAAGCTTTGTTTGTGTTGGGCAAGTCATGATTTGTGTTGAATAAATTTTATTTCGGTTGGCGAGCAGTGCACCTTCCTTTATTGTAAGGCACAATGAGCCACACGGCGGAATGTCTCTGCAAAGATAGTCATTCTCCCCGATATATTCCACCTTTCCCCCCTGCAAATTATACGTGGAACAACCATTATGTTTTAACCATTATGTTCCAAACCTGTCATTTACTATCCCTGCAAGCATTTGCAGCAAACAGCAACCTATCTTCTTTACTATCGAAATAGTTCCACTTTACTTCCTCAAATATATCCAACACTGATTATCAATGATTTACATTTGTATGGTACAAAAATATTTCCTCAATTTGAATAGTATTGATTAGAAAACATCTTGGATGTTATCATCCACAAGCCAAATATTTGAATAATAAAGGAATTTAACATTTATCCCTTATCTTGCCCTTAAAATAACTATCTATAATTTTCGTATTAGAAAAATCTCTTAAAAGGGCATCTATAATAATTTTGTCTGCTAATGAAGTTTTTGGACCCAACATGATCTCAATATTATTTAGTGCCTCAAGCTTCATGGGTAAATCTACATATTCTGTATGAACCTTGTAATTTTGTGCTAGTGATTTTGTAATGACATCTATTAAATGCATTAGAGAATTAAACAGGTTAGACATTTCATTGATGTCCATCAATTTAGGGTTTAAAGGTTGGGCTATCAGCCTAAATCTATATTCGTTTTGAAATGCCCATGAATCTCGTTTAATACATCCCATATCCTTTGTGTTTATAGAGATGCCATCTCCTTCTTTTTTTATTAAATTGTTTATTAATGACTTATTATCAGGAATATAGTGAATTTCTTGTAATTTGGCTTCATTATTTGGTAACATAAATACACAATCACCCTCTATATGGCTCCATTCCTTGAAATAACTATAGAAAGTGTCGTTGACTCTATATTTGACAAATATATCTTCGTCAAGTCCTATTCGTACACCTTTATAGTTGGTATACATTTTCCATAGGGAAAGATTTTCTTTGTCATCCTTTGTCCAACATGAAACAAAACAATATTGCCCTAAAAAGATATTAAGCCCTCCTGAATCATACATTGCCTCTTCCATGTCATCAACTTTATCTAAACGATTAAATCGTATAGTCTTATTTTTTAGAATTAAAGCTAATGTTTCTATTGTTGTATAATGATAAATCTTTCCCATAATTTAAATCATCAGTTTATTGTAATCTCCAATCTACACACCGTTTGAGAGAACGCTTTAGCATGAGGTCGAGCCAAATGCGAGTGCTGCGACCATTACCCTCCATAAAAGGATGAGCAACATTCATTTCCACATATTTGTCCATAATCTCATCAAAGGTTGTTTCGGGCATTCGCTCTATTGTTTGCAGGGTTTCAGGGAAGTGCATACAATTAGCAAAGGTAAAACCACCTTTTGAAATATTCTTCGTACGGATTTGTCCTGCAAAGTCGTACAATCCTCCAAAGAGATAAGCGTGTATCTGTTGCAGACACTTCATGCTTCCAGGCTCTGCCGTTTTTAACAATCCACTCTCAAAGAGTTGATAAGCTTTCTTCTTGCTTTGCCCATCAATAGTATTGTCGCTGTAGGTAAACCAATCGAGAAAGTCATTAGCACGATTGTTGGGGTAGTTCTTTGCTAACAATATAACATCCTTACTATTAAGAACATCTGCCACGCGTAACTTCCCATCAGGGGCTTCAAACTTGAAGCCGTGAGTGGCACTCACGAGTTCAACATCTTTTTGCTTCAACTTCTTTTTCAACCATCGCCAATAGTTACCTGCTTTAGTATAGTCAGGTTCATTGTTAATGGCACGAACAATATCTGTTGCTGAAAACCACCAACAGTTTTGTGCGTCGTCCCACACCGCCCTTACTTCACGGTCGTTGAAGAAGCGGATTGATTTCTTATGTTGCTCTTTACGTTCTGTCATAATGAAAAAAGTTATTCATTTAGAGAGTTCATCAACTCCTTTGAGTTCACCTGCAAGCTCTGGGCTATATAGAATAGCAATTCAAGGCTTGGCTGGCGATGATTGCGAACGTAAGAGTTCACAATAGTAAAACACTTACTGAGCTTCTCTGCAAGCCATGTCTGCTTAATCCCTTTCTCTATAAGCACCTTATTTATGCCGTTGGTTAAACCTTCCACTATGTTATATTATATTTGCAAATATAGCAAATTCTCTTGTATCAAGAACACGAAGAGAGGAGAAAACTCTCTTATCTTTAAATATTGCGTAGGAAGATTGGTATCTTGCCATTTGTCACTTTGTACAGACGTAAAACATCTGTCACAAATATGCAAGAGGTGTTTGGAGGGCTACAAACATCTCTTGTAAGTTACAACAGATAGGAGAACACATCCTAAAACGCTGATTTTATTTTTACGCTCCTATTGTCAACTTGGTGAGGTAGAATGCTGTGAACGTTCTGTTTTTCTTAAAGTCTGATAATGTCCATCCAAGCGGATGTAGATAGGCCTTTAAGGTTTGTAGATCTTTCCATAAGGGTAGGTAGTAATTGAGTTTTGCAGTCTCACAAGCAATGATGAGTGTACCACAATCTGATAATATGCGATGTAGTTCAGAAAAGGCTTGTGTGGGATTCTGCCAATGAAAATGCGTTTGATAAGCGCAAATAAGGTCGAATTGCTGTGGGGAGAAGCCTGTTTCCTCAATGTTTCGGACAGAAAAAGAGATTGAAGGAGCGTTGAGTTTCTGTGCTTCGGCAATAGCTGTCGCCGAGATGTCTATTCCACAGATATTGCTTTGCGGGAAAGCTTCTTGCAGATGCTGTGTGGATTTTCCGTTTCCCACACCTACGTCAAGAATATTTTGGGGAGTTTTGTCCATGAGAGGAGCGAGCGACCAGTCAACCATCGGGAGGTAAATGCTGTTCCAAAGTCGCATCATCTGCCTGCCTATCCATCCCTTTGGGTTTTTAGATTGCTTGATAAGATGCCTAAAAAGTCCCCATGTGGCTATGCTCACAAGGATGACGAGTAATAAATATGTCATATATTTTTTTGTGTACTGAAGGGTGATGAAATAAAAAATCCCGGTAATTTCCTATGATTACCGGGATTAAATTATCTTGTAATAGGTGCAGATTCTATGCTTATTTCACTTCCTCGAAGTCAGCATCTTGGATGTCATCAGCACCATTGCTACCGTTATCTTGTGCTTGTTGACCACCTTGAGCACCTTGTGCATCAGCACCGGGCTGTGCACCACCTTGATACATCTGTGCGCTGGCAGCCTGAACCGCTGCGTTGAGGGCTGCAGTTGCCGTGTCAATGGCGGCAACATCAGCGGCCTTGTGGGCATCTTTCAGTTGCTGGAGTGCTGTTTCGATAGGTGCTTTCTTGTCGGCAGGCACCTTGTCGGCATTGTCCTTCAAGAAGTTTTCTGTCGTGAAGATTAATGAATCAGCCTGATTGAGCTTATCCACTTTCTCACGTTCAGCCTTGTCTGCCGCAGCATTCTGTTCAGCTTCGGCCTTCATTCTGTCGATTTCTTCCTGGCTCAAGCCACTCGAAGCCTCGATGCGAATCTTCTGCTCCTTGCCCGTAGCCTTATCCTTTGCGCTCACATTCAGAATACCATTGGCATCAATATCGAATGTAACTTCAATCTGAGGAACGCCACGACGCGCCGGTGCTATACCCTCAAGGTTGAATTGTCCAATGCTCTTGTTCTGTGCAGCCATGGGGCGTTCACCTTGCAATACGTGGATGGTCACGGCCGTTTGGTTGTCGACAGCAGTCGAGAATGTCTCGCTCTTCTTACAAGGAATGGTGGTGTTGGCTTCAATGAGTTTGGTCATTACGCCGCCCATGGTCTCAATACCCAACGTCAGAGGCGTTACATCGAGCAACACAATGTCGCCCACACCGCTCTCTTTGTTTAAGATAGCGCCTTGAATGGCTGCACCAACAGCTACCACTTCATCGGGGTTTACACCCTTAGAAGGCTCTTTTCCGAAGTAGTTCTTCACCAAAGTCTGCACAGCAGGAATACGGCTTGAACCACCAACCAAAATCACTTCGTCGATGTCTGAAGTCTGCAAGTGTGCGTCACGAATAGCATTTTGGCAAGGAACCAAACAAGCCTGAATGAGCTCATGTGCTAATTGTTCGAACTGTGCACGGGTCAAAGTCTTAACCAAATGCTTTGGAACGCCACCCTCAGCCGAGATATAAGGCAAGTTAATCTCGGTCGAAGACGAGCTCGATAGCTCAATCTTTGCCTTCTCAGCAGCCTCTTTCAAACGTTGCATAGCCATTGGGTCCTTGGTCAAATCAATACCTTCATCGGCCTTGAAACCGTCGGCAAGCCACTTGATAATCACTTGGTCGAAGTCGTCACCACCAAGGTGTGTGTCACCATTGGTTGAGAGAACCTCGAACACACCGCCGCCAAATTCCAAGATAGAGATATCAAATGTACCACCACCAAGGTCGAAAACGGCAATCTTCATATCTTTGTTTGCCTTGTCAACACCGTATGCAAGTGCTGCGGCTGTAGGTTCGTTCACAATGCGTTGTACATTCAAACCTGCGATTTGTCCTGCCTCTTTTGTGGCCTGACGTTGTGAGTCAGAGAAGTAAGCCGGAACGGTAATCACAGCATCTGTCACTTCTTGTCCCAAATAGTCCTCGGCCGTTTTCTTCATTTTCTGCAAAATCATGGCTGAAATCTCTTGCGGTGTGTATTTGCGTCCTTCAATTTCTACGCGTGGATAGCCCGCATCGTCAACCACGTTATAAGGCATAGCCTCGGCCTCTTTGCGGCTCTGTTCGTAGGTCTCACCCATGAAACGCTTGATAGAGTAGACCGTATTTTTGGGGTTTGTGATGGCCTGACGCTTTGCAGGATCGCCCACTTTGCGCTCGCCATCCTTCAAGAATCCCACAACCGAAGGTGTGGTTCGCTTCCCTTCACTGTTTGCAATCACAACGGGTTCGTTACCTTCGAAAACGGCAACACAACTGTTCGTTGTTCCTAAGTCAATTCCAATAATCTTTCCCATAATTCTTATTTATTTTGTTTTTATTATTCTTGTTTCATGCTCCGAAAGTTTTTCGAAGACACGCTCTCATAAACAAACCACGTGCCAAAATAAGCACGTGGTGTTTTGTTGTCACAAAGGCGTGACAAAATGTCATATTTACAAGTGCATGTTCCTTGCCGTTGCCGCCTATAGCAGCCTGCTATGCGAAATAAACACGCAACATCTCGGAGTTGGTGTGGCGGCTTAGCTTACGCACGGCCTGCTTCCTAATCTGACGCACCCGTTCGCGTTTCAGTCCCATGCGCATACCAATCTCGGCAAAAGTGAGGTGGGGTGTGTTGATGCCATAGAAAGAAGCCACCACTTGTTGCTCGCGTTCATTCAATATTTCCATGGCTTGCAGCAACTCTTCCTTCACCGAATCGGCTAACACTTGCTGGTCGGGGCGCGCCACACTGTCGTCGGTCAGCGTGCTGCCCAAGCTCACTTGTTTGCCATTTTGCAAGGGAGCGTCTACCGAGAAAGCGCGGCTATTTTCTTTCTCTTGTGCATTTTTCTCGTTTTTAGGCAGACTGATGATGCCACTTTGCACATTTAAAGCCTGTTCCATTGCCTTGCGAACGAAGGGTTCGGCATAGCCTACGAAGCGCAATCCGCGTGCACCATCAAAATGATAGGCAGCTTTGAGCAACGCCATGTTGCCCTCACTGATGAGGTCGGCAATCGACATTCCCTCACCCGTGTATTGCTTTGCCACGGCAACCACAAAGCGCAGGTTGGCCGAAACCAATTTGTTAGCCGCCCGTTCGGCCTGTTTTCCGCCCGCTTTAATCTGTTGTGCGAGGGCACATTCCTCCTCATCGGCTAATAAAACTTCTTTCCCTATTTCGTTTAAATAGGCCGTGAGCGAAGCCTTTTCACGCTCCGACAAGGGGTGTCCTGTTTTTATTTTCTTCATCTTCTCTTCTGTTTTTGTTATGCTTAGCGATTTTAAAGGCTTGAAATGTATGCCATATTGCCCTGCAATCTGCGCCACATTTTAAGGTAAAAGCAATGCTTTTTCAGTGCAATCTGTCGGCGTTTCATTTTCAAACCATTCCTTGTTCTTTTGTTTTAAATTGTTCAATGATTTGCTGATATTGGGGCGCTGTGCGAAAGTTGGTGTTCTTTCGCAGTGCCAATTCCACATTTCCCACGCGGTGTTGATAGCCAGCCATCTCGCTCTGTAATTGCAAATTGTGCTTTGCCTGGCGCTGAATGGCACGCTCTTGCTCCCGATAAAGCCTGTTACACACGCGGGTGAGCAGCGGCACCACCACGTTTTCAAACAAGTGATGCCCATGTATATATAAATAGGTGTTACGAGGTGTGACGCCCAGCCGCTTCAAATCGGCCGCTACCTGATGATATTCCTCCCATGCCGCTTCATTCTTTGCCTGCAACATTTGCACCATGCGCCCCACCTTCTTAGCCAATTTCGCCAGGGCATGTTGAGGCGCATTGATGTCGACTTCGCCCATTTCAATGGCATGATTGAATTGCGTCATGGTGAAGTTGCTGTAATGCGTGGAGCGATAATACCAAATGTTCCACACAAAGAGGGGATAGATGATTTCGGAATAGCGTTGCATGAAGGCTTCGAAATCAAAGATGTTGTGATCGTTGAGCACCACCGAAACCACCACATTGCGCAGTGAAGGCGCATAGCATTGCAAGTTTTCGATGGCATAAGCATAGGTGTGAAACACATAGGGATTGTGCAACAACTGTTGCGAACCTTGGGAAACGCCTTGCAACAGATAGTCGTAATCGGCATCAACACAGGCAATCATGTCTTCGCCCACATCCGAGAGCAAGCGCGATATGGCAGCCTTCTTCCCACGTTCTATTTTGTGTTGGCGCGAAGGCAGCATCACTTCAAAATAATGTTCCTCGTCTTCTAACTCGCTGAGCACACTGCGCCAGAAGAAAATATCTTCATATCCCTCCACATAGGCCACCACTTTGCGGCGCGCCTGCTTAGAGGTGAGCTGGTTGGCCGCTTCGAAATAGGCCGAAGAAATGTGTTGCCGGAGTCGTTTTGCCATTGTGGTGTGGGGTTAATCGGGCAGAGTGATGTCGGTCACTTCGGTCACATGGTCCATCCAGCCATTCATAATCACGGCCGGACTGTGGGTGGTGATGATGAGCTGCACGTTGGGATTGAGTTGCAGAATGAGGTCGATGAGCTGCTTTTGCCATTCAAAGTGCAGACTCACCTCGGGCTCATCCATGAGCAACACATAGGGGAGTTGGTTTTCCATCAACACGGTGAGCAAAATCATCAGCATCTGTTTTTCACCACTCGAGAGTTGATAGGGCAGCAGCATTTCGCCCATTTGATTGAAACGTATCTCGTTTTCTGTGCGCACAATGGTCTTTCCTGTTTCTGCAAAAAGGCGGTCGATGAGATCTTGAAACAGCTGTTTCGGGGCGGCATAGCGTTGCGCTTCGGCAGCCCCGTCAGGCGTTCCGCTTTGCAAAGCTGCAATCATTTGGTTGCCCACATTCACCTGATAATCCAAATATTTGCGTTGCAGCTGAAACAGTTGCCAGTCCAATTCGGTGGCCAAGCTAAGGTCTAACTTGCCCATCACGTCGGCATTGATGAGCGGGCGGTCGAACGAGCGCACCACATCAAAGCGGATTTCGTCGGCCGTTTGCGGCATCAAAGTGAGCTTTATTCCCTTGGGTGTGTGAGAGGCATGGGCACTATTCTGCGATAAGCTGCGAATAATCTTGGTGAGAATGGTGCTCTTGCCCACACCGTTGATGCCGCTCAACACATTCACTTTTCGGTCTAAAGTCCACAAAATGTGCTTTGTGCCGCTCCAGAGCGAATCGATTTCAATTTGTTTAATATAGTCTGCGTATGCCATGCTGTACTTTTTCGTTAGGGCAAATTTACGAAATAAAACCGAAAGGACTATGCGCCCTGTGCCCTTTTTCCATGCAAACACCTGTCTTTTGACAGTTTTGTGGCACAGAATGGCGATGTGGTTCTTAAAAGTTGTAAAATAACAAATAAAAAATTTGCGTTGTCCGAATAATCTCTTTACTTTTGCAACGCCTCAAAAAATGAGGGCGTTTAGCTCAGCTGGTTTAGAGCATCTGCCTTACAAGCAGAGGGTCGGCGGTTCGAATCCGTCAACGCCCACAACCGAAAGGGTGGTTACCAGAGTGGCCAAATGGGGCAGACTGTAAATCTGCTGGCGATGCCTTCGGTGGTTCGAATCCATCACCACCCACACCAACAAAGAGATATCCAATGAAGGATGTCTCTTTGTTTGGTTTTAACACAAGGAGGGCAACATGCAAAAAACGCAATTACGCATTAAGAACATGGTGTGCGACCGTTGCAAAATGGCCGTGGAACAGGTGTTGAAGGATGTTGGCTTGACGCCCGAACGCATTGATTTGGGGGAAGTTTGGGTGAGCGATGTGCCTACCGAAGCACAGCTGGCACAGCTCAAAACACGCTTAGAGGCCTTGGGGTTTGAACTGCTCGACGACCAGCGACAGCAGATGATTGAGCGCATGAAGACAGCCATCATCGAGTTGGTGCACCATCATCAAGGCAACAAAACCCTTAATTTGAGCGTCTATTTGGCACAGTTGTTGCACCGTGACTATAGCGCTTTGAGCAAATTGTTTAGTGAGGTGACGGGGCTCACCATCGAACGTTATTTCATTATGCAACGCATTGAGCGTGTAAAAGAGCTGATACGCTATGATGAACTGACTTTGACCGAGATAGCCTATCAAATGAATTATTCGAGTGTGGCTCATTTAAGCAGTCAGTTTCGCAGCGTCACGGGCATGACACCCACGCAATTCCGCTTCATGAAAACGGCGCAACGTGCCAATCTTGACGAAGTAGGAACGAAATAATCCCGCATAGATGCGTGTGGCCGGGCCACCTCATGGGCGAAAGTAAGTGTTTCATCTTTGGGCTGTTTTGTGGGTAGCGTCGCTGCCATGGAGCAGAAGTGAAAGCGCAAAGGCGGTTGCAAGCACAATGCTTGCAACCGCCTTTGCTGTTCTATCGCTCATAGGGTGAGGGTTAATGAGAAAGTTAATTCCTTGGAGCAGGATAATTATATTGGTCGAAATATTGGAAAGCAGGGCGACGATACCAAGCCGTTTCGACATTCAACTGGAATGAAAAATGCGGATTAACCGAATATTTCACAGCTGTTCCCACCATATCGGCACCCGGGAAACCTAAGCCTCCACCATAGAAACTGCTATAAAGACCGGGATAAAAGCCATAGCCAAGGCCGGGATAAAAGCCATAGGGCGAAGCAAACACGCCCGAACCACTGTTGGCAATAGACTTTTGTCCATAAATCCAAGCCTCCCAATGGTCGTTAAACCGATAGCCCAATGCGGCATAAAGCAAGGCTTCTCGGTAGTTATCGCTGCCCCAATTAGTGTTGCGCAGCATGCCTCCTGCGGCCAACCACAGCTTGCGATTCTTCGAAAGCGGTGCTAAATAGGTGGCATTGAGGTTTTGACTGAAGCCGCCACGATGGGGAACATGTTTGCCAAAAGTGGCAAAAGCCGACAAACCTGCCGACACGTTGAGCCCTTCGTGCAAGCCCCATCCGTAGTTGTTAAAGCGCGATGTGTAGAGGGGTGGCGTGGGAACAGCATCCGATGCGTCGGCCGTGAAAGCGATTTGTTGCGGCTGTCCTTGATAAACATATTGTGCAGTGTCGGTGAACACGGTGTCGCCCGGCAGCACCCAGCCCTTTCTTGGTGCATCAAAACTATGCAAAGGCCCTTCGTGAACGTGCATCTGTGCCAACGAGGGCAAGGCACACGTGAGGGCCATCCATGTGATATAAAGCTGTTTCATTCGTTTCATGTGAGCAAAGTTAGCAAATGCCGCCATAAGTTTATCTGCACATTAGTCTTTTTTATGATAACATTCGCAAAAAGCAACAGGCCACTTGGCGGGTGGAAAGCACAGCACAGCAGCCTTAAATAAACTGAAATTATTTTGTAGTTGGGGCGTTTTGTCCTACTTTTGTGGACAATCAAATTAGAGAAGTTTATGAAGAAAAATCGATTCATGGTGCTGATGTTGGCCTTTCTGGCTATAGGGTTGCCCACGATGGCGCAGAAAAGTAACAAGGCAAAGCCCGAAACCTTGGTGAAAAAGGTGCAAGGCATTTGGAAAAAGGCGAAGAAGCAGGTGAGTGAAACGGGCAAGGAGTTGGGCGAAAAGATTGGTGTCGACGACTTAAAAAAGCAGCGAACCGAGGACGATGGTTTGATTGAAGTCGAGGGCATGCGCTATATGCCGGTGTATCATTACGACCAGTTTGTGAGTAAAAACACGACTGCCGGCCAAGAAATGGTGAAGCTTGCGCGGGCGGCTTTTGCAAAGAAATATCCTCGTGCACAAATCTTATATAGCGTAGTGCCGCAGGAAGATTGGACCAGTACGATTATGTGCAATGGCGAAACGGTGACGGGTTATCGGCGCCGCGCTTATGCCTATGTGGTGGCTAAAGATGGTAATGATGGCTATCTCAACGCGCGCTTTTTGTTTCGTGAGGACAAACAGCCCGGGCAAGACTATGTGAAAAGTTCGGCATGGCCGCTGTTAGAGCGCACAGATGCCATCCCTAATCAGGTTTATCCCAAGCTCATTCAATAATCCTTTGCATAGGTTTGCCGTGCGCCTTTCCGCTCTTTTCTCGTGTGTTTGTTGGCTGTTAGGGCTGGTTTACTCGCCATCTGCCGCAGCACAATATGCTTGGCAGCACCAGTTGTCGACGACACGCCCCGCTTTGTTCGACTCATTGCACTATGCTGTGGCGCTGCAAACCACACAATCGCATGGGCAAACACCTTTTTGGTTGGTGGCTAATCGCTATGGATGGGGTACGTTGACCTCGTCGAATGGGGCGGTTATTGCAGAGTTGGAGCGTAGCATTGCGCACGATGATGCACGAAAATGGGGCGTGGGCTATGGGGTAGAGTTGGCCGCAGCACGTGGCTTTGGCAGCACATTGTGGGTGCAGCAAGCCTTTGTGGAGGTGCGTTGGCGACATGCTTTGCTCACCCTAGGCAGCAAAGCGCAGCCCATGGCCTTGAAAGATGGACAGCTCTCCACGGGCAATCAGGCATTAGGCATCAATGCAAGGCCGATTCCTGAGGTGCGCCTTTCGCTGCCTCGTTATTGGATAGTGCCCTTCACCCACCGCTGGTTGCGCCTGAAAGGGCATGTGGCTTATGGCAAACCCACCGACAGTGGCTGGCAGAAGCGTTTCACCCAAGGGCAACATCGCTACACGCAAGATGCGCTTTACCACAGCAAAGCGGGCTATGTGATGATTGGAAACCCCGAGCGACAGGTGCCCTTTTCGGTGGAATTGGGATTGGAAATGGCCACGCAATTTGGCGGAACATCCTATCTGAAGCAAAATGGTGGTATGGAGGTTGTGCACAACAGTGCCTCGCCCCGTGCGTTTTGGCATGCCTTTTTCCCTGGAGGGAGCGATGCCACCGATGGCTCGTTTACCAACAAAGAAGGTAATCATTTGGGGGCATGGCTTATGCGATGTAATTGGCAACAGGCGGCGTGGGGCGTGAGTCTTTATGCCGATCATTATTTTGAAGACAACTCGTCAATGATTCATCTCAACAAGAATGGGTGGGGCACGGGCGGCAATGCACAGCACATGCAGCGGCAACGCTATTTCGTGTATGATTTTAAAGATTGGCTTTTGGGTGGTGAACTGCGACTGAATGGCACGCCGTGGCTGCAAAAAGTGGTGGTAGAATATGTCTATTCCAAATACCAAGGCGGCCCCGTTTATCACGACCATACGCCCAACGTGGCCGAACATATCGTGGGGCGCGACAATTTTTATAACCATCATCTCTTCTCGGGCTGGCAACATTGGGGCATGGTGATGGGCAATCCGCTCTATCGTTCGCCCATTTATAACACGGATCACACCATCGAAGTGAAAAACAATCGCTTCATAGCTTGGCACATCGGCCTCATGGGTGAGCCGCTTTCTCGTTTGCACTATCGTCTTTTAGCCACCTATCAACAAGGCTTCGGCACCTATTATCAGCTGTATTATCCTCCGCGTCGAGCACTGAACCTGCTGCTCGAGACGCACTATGCGTTTGCTGAAGCATCGAAATGGGCGGGATGGTCGGTCATCCTCGCTGCCGCTTTGGATGCCGGAACGCTCTATGGGCGTCAGCAAGGCCTGCAACTCACGCTGCGCAAGACGGGCATGTTGAATTTTAAATCCAAGCAGAAATGAAATATCTTAGCATTCTTTTCGCCTTTATGTTCTGCCTCTCGGCGTGCGAATTAGAAACATCACACAACGGGAAGTTGGATGGATGGTGGCTTTTAACAGCGGTCGACACATTGCAGACGGGAGGCCATGCCAACGTGGAGGCACAGCAATGCACGTGGGCTTTCCAAGGGCGTCTGTTGGAGTTGCGCGACGTGCCCGGCCAACGCGGCGACTATCTGCTTTCGTTTGCGCAACACGGCGAAGACTTGTTGCTCAGCCATCCCTATCTTTCCGCGCGCGATAGTGGTGATATTGCCGTGCAAACACCGCAACCGTTGCATCCCTATGGCATTCAAACCCTGTCCGAACAGTTCTCGATTATCACCATCGACCGCCAGTGCATGGTGCTCACCAGCGCAAGTCTGCGCCTTTATTTCCGGAAGCTATAGCCGCAGTATGGGGGATGTGCAGGGGTAGAAGAGATGAATGTACATCAAGATAATGGTGCACGAACACAATTCTTTTCGAAAATATTTCGCCATTTCGCTAAAAACATTTAACTTTGCGGCCGACAAAATAAAACGTTAAGTGATGAGTAGTTTACACCATAAGGCAACCTTCGCAGCGCAAAAGAATTTTTCTTCTGCCTGTTTTTTTATGCCTTTTTATTTGGTCAATCCAAATAATTGTGTAACACACACACACACACACATTCTAACGTCCGCTCATTAATAAAGAACGCGCGCGCGTTAATATACAACATAATCACTTATAAACAAAGGGTGTGCAAGTAAGTTTTTTATAAACTTTTTGCATGCCCTTTTTGCGTGCATAAATGAACCGATTTTGTGTGCAAAAACATCGAAAGTATTATTCGTAACATATAAATAGTTTTAGCAAAATGAAGGAAAAAATGTATGAAGTGCCCACATGCACGGTCATCCACCTCGCGACCGAGCACTATTTGTTGGGCGAAAGTGCGCCCAAGGCGCGACCGGGCGGTGACCAAGGTGGTAGCGTCACGATTGAAAACCCCAGC
>NZ_JH114215.1:1302471-1308896 GCF_000224615.1 Segatella oulorum F0390 | reverse complement strand
CGTTAAGTGATGAGTAGTTTACACCATAAGGCAACCTTCCGCAGNGTCAAAGAATTTTTCTTCTGCCTGTTTTTTATGCCTTTTATTTGGTCAATCCAAATAATTGTGTAACACACACACACACACACATTCTAACGTCCGCTCATTAATAAAGAACGCGCGCGCGTTAATATACAACATAATCACTTATAAACAAAGGGTGTGCAAGTAAGTTTTTTATAAACTTTTTGCATGCCCTTTTTGCGTGCATAAATGAACCGATTTTGTGTGCAAAAACATCGAAAGTATTATTCGTAACATATAAATAGTTTTAGCAAAATGAAGGAAAAAATGTATGAAGTGCCCACATGCACGGTCATCCACCTCGCGACCGAGCACTATTTGTTGGGCGAAAGTGCGCCCAAGGCGCGACCGGGCGGTGACCAAGGTGGTAGCGTCACGATTGAAAACCCCAGCGAGGATAATGAAGACACCGAGCTCTCGGGTGCTAAGCGCTGGGGCGGTGGATGGGAAGAAGAGGACTAAACCCTTGTCCCACCAAAGTAGATAACAATTTAAAAAGGTAATCAATGACAAGAAAATATTTCTATAACAACAGCCTGTGGCACGCCCTTCCGTTTGCTGCCGCCTGCTTCACGGCCAGCATCGTGTTGTTTGCCTGTGCCGACAAGGATGTAGAAACCAACGACAACAACGGTAAAGCGCTCGTCGCTTTTAATGTTTCAGAGACGCAAGACCAGGCACAGGCCGGTGCCAAGAGCTACGGCCCCATCAGTCGCGCCGCGTTTGCTAACCAGTTGGCATTGCAAAATCTTGCACCCGAAGACCTCACGATGCAGAAGTTGCCCGTGCAAGGCAAAGCCGGTGCAGGACTTTGTTTGATAGAAACCACACTTCCGGGTGTGCCCTCGCAACGCGAAGCCACAGCGCAAACCCGTGCCGACATTACAACTATGACCACGATGCAAAACTTCTCGACGACAGCGTTCTATGGTTCGTCGGACACGAGCCTCGAGCCTTGGTTTTATGATAAGGACACGAAGAAGGATGGCAACCTCGTTGCGCCCATCTATTGGGATTGGATTAAAAACCACGCTTGCTTCTATGCGGTTTATCCAAAGCCCTATAGTAAGCTGCAACTCTCACCATCTACTTACACAGGCACGCCCTACGTTAACTTTGAAGTAGAGCCCAACGTCACCAACCAAAAGGATTTGATGACGGCCTGCTCGGGTAACGTGCATTTAGATGCGATGGGAACAGCTCCTCGCACCGACCTCACCTTCCGCCATGCGCTCACCGCGGTGCGTTTCAAGGTGGGACAAAACCTTTCTTACAGCAAGCACATCACCAAGGTTGAAATCGTTGGTGCAAAGAGCAAAGGCAAATATGTGCTGCCCACCGATAAAACGGTTACCGGCAGTTGGGATGCTTCCTCGCTCTCCACACCAACCACCTTTACACTTAGTGGTGTGAACGTAAGCACATCCGAAGCGGTGAACAATATTATCATGGGGCACAATCAAGACAACTATGTGTTCTATATGATTCCCCAACCGCTTACGGGCGTGCAAGTAAAGATTTATTTCGATGGCAACAACACCACTCCTGCTATCACAGTTCCCCTCACCGGCACATGGAAGCCTGGCACAACAAAGACCTACGCCCTGTCGCAGAACACCTCGACATGGCAGTATGAGCTGACCGTCACGCCACCTGCAGCTGCTAAATACAGCGCAACTTCGACGGGCAACTACACCATTCAGAGCTACCGCAAGGACCCGGCAACGAATGTTCTGCAAAAAGTGCCTTGGGAAGTGGTGGGCTATGATGCCGACAACGACGGTACGTTCTCCATGACCGAGAAGCCGGCATGGCTCACGGGATTGACAAAGGAAAACGGTGAAGGTAGCACCGCCCCTTCGGGCGAAACCGGTCAGGCTACCTTGAAGCCCGACATGGGTGACAAGCTCGCTCCACGCAACAACGCCTTGAAGGCAGCCACAGCCAAAGGCTCTGCCGGTAACTATTACGACCTGTCAACCCACGACTACGAGGGTAACACTACACTGCGCAACACCGCCAACTGTTACCTTATCTCTGCCCCGGGCTACTACAAAATACCTTTGGTCTATGGCAACGCCATCAAGAATGGCAGCAACAACCCCAGCTCGTACCAGACCTCCGTATCAGGTACTTATGTGCTGCAGCATTTCAAAGACCACGCCAATCAAGACATCACCGACCCTTGGATTGAGAAGACCAACGGTGGGGCTAACAACGGTGTGAACGATGCCAAGGTGGTTTGGGCAGATGAAGCCGAATTGGTGCGGTTTGGCGCAACCAAGATTGTGCACGATGCCAGCAATAATGCCTTCGTGCAGTTCGAAGTGCCTGCCGCAAATATCAAGAACGGAAATGCCGTCATCGCCGTTACCAAGAACAATGTGGTGGTGTGGTCATGGCATCTGTGGTTCGCCCCGCAGGATGTGCTCAACACCGTCACTTGCACGAACTTTCAAGGCTATGAATACAAGTTCACACAGGAGATGCTTGGCTGGAAATACACCGTTTGGAAAAGTACTACTTATTCCGCTCCCCGCAGCGTCAAGGTGAAAGTCAGACAGACAAAAGGACAGATTTCTCCTGCAACGCGTACAGAGGCAGTCCTCACCATCACGCAAAACAACGGGGCACAGCGCGAAGGCTATAACACGTTCTATGAGTTTGGGCGCAAGGATGCCCTGCCCGGTACGAACACTCTCGCATCTGGCAGCAGTTATTCTTTCGATGACACCCCTGGTGGCCATTCCATAGGTGATGCCATCCAGCATCCTGAGAAGATGTTTGAGGAAGCCTGGACTAGTGGAACTAACTATCATGACTGGTGTAACGCCACTTATCTCAACCTCTGGTCGATGGGCAATACTGTAACCGGCTTCAACGACAACGCCGTTGTCAAGACCATCTACGACCCATGTCCTGCCGGTTTCCATATGCCCGCATCCAACGCCTTCACCGGCTTCACGACCACTGGCAACAATTCCAACAAGTTATCAGAACTCAATATAAACGGTGCCTGGGACTACGGTTTTAACTTCAACAACAAAATCAGCAGTCCTGATGCCACCATATTTTTCCCCGCTTCGGGCTGTCGCCGCGACGGTTCGCTGGATCTCGTGGGCGCCACCGGCAACTATTATTTGGCCGTCCCGATAAGCACGGATGGCGGTTGTGCCATTACCATCAACGGGGGGTACATTTACCCGAAGTTCAGCTGCTTTCGGGCGTACGCGCTCGCCGTCCGGCCCGTAGCCGAACCCAAAACGGCAGTACGGCCAGGGGTGTCCGGCTCAACGATTACGCCATGGGGTAGTGATGGGTCGTCGGAAGGTGGAACCATATTTACGGGCGACGAAAGCACTGTTGCACCTTAATGGCAACAACGGAAACGATGTTTTATGAATTTAAAAACGGAGAAGAAATGAAGATTATAAAATTAGCAATCATAGCCACAGCCCTGTTGGGGCTGTCGGCTTGCCACAGCGAGTTGGACAACCAACCCGACGGCAAAATAGACACGGCAAAGCAAATCACTTTCAAAGTGAATTTTGAAGACTACAATGCCGACAAGGAAGTGCAGGGCACGCGCGCCCTTGCCCCCGACACACTCAGCAAACAGGTGATCAACCTCGACAACAACCTCATGGCCGAAGTATCCATTCAGCGCGACACCACCAGGGCCGACCGCGCCACCACACGTGCTTTGACCGACGGTACCTACACCCTGCTGGCCTATCAAGGCTCAACATTGGTCGACGAAGTGACGGGCACCGTCAACAGCGGCGTGTTCACCATCAGCAGCGGTTCGATGAATTTAGAACCCGGCACCTACGATTTTGTGCTCTACAGCGATTTAACCCGCAGCGGCAACACGTTCATCGTCGACCGCTCCAACATGAGCAACGCGCTGATTGGCCGCACCACCGGTGTGGTTCTCACTGCGCAAGACGCTACGAAAGAAGTGGTGTTCACCCTCAAGCATCTTGGTGCCCGCATGAAGCTCAAGCTCACCGGCTATATGCCCTATCCCGCAATGGCTGCCACGCTCGCGTCGATCAACGCTACGTCCGTTCCCAACCAGGCCACTTATGATGTGAATACCGACACTTGGACGGGCTACACCCATGCGGCACTGAGTGAAAACTGCACATTCCCGGCTAGCGACCCTTGGGCAGAAGGAAATACAGGTGGTGCTGTAGGAACTTATCAAGATTTAAACTATCCGAGCACAAACAGTGATTATTTCTATTTTTTGCCGACAACCGACGCTTCGAAATTAGAGCTAACCCTCCATAGTGGAAAGATTTACCGCGCTGATTTTGCCAATCACAATGCTTCGCTCATCCTCGCGCCCAATCCTGCGGTGGTGATGCAAAACAATGGGTCGTATATCATCAATGTGAAGCTGCGTCCCAACTATCTCTATCTGATGAGCGATGGCAGCACCGACTTTATCAACGCCACGCAATATACACGTTTGCGCAAATCGGATGGCACACCGCTCTATCGCGACAAACAGGGCAATGTGCTCGCCTCGCCGAAAGTGCCCATTGGCTTGGTGGTGAGTCAAAGTAGACGGTTGGCTGCAGCCCTGAAAGATATTCCAGAAGGGGCGTACTTTAAAAGCTATACAGGTCCCCAAGCTCACCCCCCAGGTCCCCAAGCTCACAACCTCAATTATAAATATTACGGTAGTAGAACACCACGAGCAGACTGGCCTACCGAATCAGAGGTTGCGGCAATGATTCAAGATATGGATGGCTATCGGTACACTTGGGAGGCATCGGGCAGTGCCGATGGAACAACGATTAAGGCCAATCAGCCTACCCTCTATCCGGCTTTCTATCGTGCGGCCCATTACCGCGAAGAGTTGCAAAACAGTGGTGTGACATTGACGGGAACAATGGCCACAGCAAACTGGTATCTGCCCAGTGCCGGAGAAATGTATTTATTTGCAGTTGCGTCGGGATTTAGTGATGGCACTTATAAAAATTATTGGTCAGGAAATAATTATAAATGGGCCAGTACAGCCTTTTACTTTGAATTGATAGACTTAGGAATCACTCCTCCTGCAATATATGATTTTTGGACAAGCACTGAATATTTGCCACCAGTTTCCCAACCATTTTACAGAAATCGGTTCTGTGAAACTCTTTTATGCGATGGTAATATGTTTTTTGACACTTCAGATTATCAAGCGCGTATTAGGCCTTTTGTTAAATACTAAGGGCGTAAAAAGCTATGTTTGGGGAGTCTCGATGGGCTGTCGCAATGATGCAAAAGCCCATCTTGCCCCCCGAATCAGTTGTTGCAGCGATGTAACGGTCATATTGACCCCCGAATCGTTTGCTGCAACGATGTAATGGCTCATATTGACCCCCGAATCGTTTGTTGCAGTGATGTAACGGTCATTTCGACCCCCGAATCGTTTGCTGCAGCGATGTAACGGCCATATTGACCCCCGAATCGTTTGCTGCAGTGATGTAACGGCCATATTGACCTCCGAATCGTTTGCTGCAGCAATGTAACGGTCATTTCGACCCCCGAATCGTTTGCTGCAGCGATGTAACGGTCATTTCGACCCCCGAATGGGATAGAACACGAAAAAACTACGCTTTGGGGTATTCCCAAAGTCAACTTTAAATACATTAACAAGCAATGAAATTAACTGCTTTAGACCGTAGCAAGCTCCCTGGAATGGAGCACTACCAGTATGCCGGCCATGTGCTGCGCATGTGTAAAGAGGCGGGCGTTGAAAAGCTCACCGCTGTGTTGAAACCTTTAGAAGATGCGCTGAAACGCGAGGACGAGGCGCTGAACTATCCGCGCTCCAAGGAGGGCTCGAAGGAGCTCGACACTTTGGACAGTGTGCGCGACACGGCCTATCGGGCTTTGATGAAGGCGCTGGAGGCAGCCGAATTGAGCATCGATGCCGACGAGGCGAAAGCCGCCGACAAGCTGAAAGAGGTGGCGAAGAGGTATCCAGGTGTGGTGCGGGCAAATTACGACCGGGAGACGGGACTGATTGAAAACCTTGTGACCGATTTGAAGAGTGCCGAATGCACAGCGGCGGTAACAAAGCTGAAGCTCGCGGCCGCCATCACACGGTTGGAGACGGCCAACACCGCTTTCGGTGACTGCTATCACAACCGTTACAAAAGCGGTAGGGCAGTGGACGATTTGAAGGAGTTGCGCGTCGCCACCGACGATGCCATCGACAAGGTGTTGCTGCGTGTGGTGGCATTGAACGAGTTGGATTCGAGCGAAGCCATCACGGCGCTTATTCAACATTATAACAACTATGTGCACGACCGTCACACGGTGATTAAACAGCATAAAAACAGCACTGCGCATGAGAATGC
>NZ_JH114215.1:1277673-1302378 GCF_000224615.1 Segatella oulorum F0390 | reverse complement strand
AGGTATCCAGGTGTGGTGCGGGCAAATTACGACCGGGAGACGGGACTGATTGAAAACCTTGTGACCGATTTGAAGAGTGCCGAATGCACAGCGGCGGTAACAAAGCTGAAGCTCGCGGCCGCCATCACACGGTTGGAGACGGCCAACACCGCTTTCGGTGACTGCTATCACAACCGTTACAAAAGCGGTAGGGCAGTGGACGATTTGAAGGAGTTGCGCGTCGCCACCGACGATGCCATCGACAAGGTGTTGCTGCGTGTGGTGGCATTGAACGAGTTGGATTCGAGCGAAGCCATCACGGCGCTTATTCAACATTATAACAACTATGTGCACGACCGTCACACGGTGATTAAACAGCATAAAAACAGCACTGCGCATGAGAATGCGGTGAGGGTTGAGCAGCAGCGCCAAATGCTCCTCCCGATGTTCGATGCGCTGGCCAAGACGTTGGGCATGGCTGCCGAAGCGGTGCATTATTCGGGCGAGAGCCGCGGTTCGGGTGCGAAGAAATGTTATCGACTGACGATTGATGGCCGTGGGAATGATGTTTGGGTGAAGGTGGTTCGCAAGAAGAAATTGGTGCAGGTGCCGGAGTCGGAAGTGCCGAAGGCGAAGAACGGCGGGAAGAAGAACGGCGGTTCTGATAACGGCAATTCCGGTAACGGCGGCGGTTCAGGTAACGGCAATTCCGGTAACGGCGGAAATGGTGGCGGTTCCGGTAACGGTGGGTCTGGTAACGGCAGCCAAGGCAGCGGTTCAGGTAGTGGTGGTTCAGGTAGTGGTGGTTCAGGTAGCGGCGGTTCGGGTAGTGGCAGCGGCTCGGGTAATCCCGGTGGAAATAAACCCGGCGGCAGTGGTCAGGGTGATGCTACGGTGACACCAAAGAAATAGCTTGCTTTAAAACAGAAGGGCATCATCTCGATGCCGGTTTGCATACACACAATTTGTTTTAAAGAATGGGGGCGGGAGTGCGCGATGCATTTCCGCCCCCTGATGTGTGTGGGTGGTTGCAATCGTTATGTTGTGATGAAAAAAAGTACAACCCCCAAGGGGGTAGCCTCCTCGCTTGTATTGTTACCCAGGGTAGGCTGCGTTACACTTGCCAACCCTGCGCTATCGAAAGTACAACCCCGATGGGGTAATGGCACACCGCGTGGTTTGGAGCTATCGAATGTGCAATACGGTGGGGTATGAACACACCGTGTGATTGGCGTGGGCTATCGAATGTACAATGTGATGAGGTAATGGCACACCGCGTGGTTTGGTGGAGATGGGTAGGGGCGGTGCCTGTGTGCCCGCCCGTGTCGCCCTGCAAGGGCGCATCCATCGTTCAATCCCCCGCACACAATGCGTGTATTGGTTGGTATGGAAATGCCGCTGTGCGAACGTTCGGGCGGGCACACAGGCGCCGCCCTTACGCATTTTGCTTGAGAGAATTGTGCGCGGATGTTCGCCCCTACGGTTTCGTTTGGGCGGATTGCATGTGGGTGGTTGATGTCGTTTGGGCAGATTACGTATGGGACGGTTGGTTTCGTTTGGGCAGATTGCGCGTAAATGATTATTTTGTTTATGTGGGTTTGCGTGGAAAAATATGATGAAGATTGGTAGGGGTGGTGCCTGTGTGCCCGCCCGTGTCGCCCTACAAGGGCGCATCCATCGTTCAATACCCGCACACAATGCGTGTATTTTTGGCATGGAAACGCCGCTACGCAAGCGTTCGGGCGGGCACACAGGCGCCGCCCCTACGCATTTTGCTTGAGAGAGTTGCACGTGGATGTTCGCCCCCTACGCAAGATAGCCCCATCAAGGGTGCATTTGTTGTTCATCCGGTGCAGGGATGGCACTTTCATTCGGCGTGGAAAAGGCGGTTTTCATTTTTATTTGTATCTTTGCAAACAATAAAAATGTAAATCAAGAACAGTCATGGAACGTATAAAGACTTATTGGCCCGACCTGTTGGTTGTGGTGCTCTTTGCCGTCATCTCGTTTGCCTATTTCTTTCCGGCCGACTTAGATGGCCGCATTCTCTATCGGCACGATGCTTCGGCAGGGCGCGGTGCCGGTCAGGAGGTGTCGGAATATCACGAGCGGACGGGCAAGGTGTCGCGTTGGACGAATGCCACGTTTAGCGGTATGCCCACTTATCAAACGGCGCCTTCGTATCAGAGCACGGGCGTGTTGAACCAGGTGATGAAGGCCTATCATCTGTGGTTGCCCGAGAATGTGTGGTATGTTTTTGCCTATTTGTTGGGCTTCTACATTTTGCTGCGCGCTTTTGATTTCCGCTGGCATTTGGCTGCATTGGGTGCCATCGTGTGGGCCTTCTCGTCGTATTTCTTCATCATCATTGCCGCAGGCCACATTTGGAAAGTTATGGCGTTGGCCTATCTGCCGCCGCTGATAGCGGGGTTGGTGTGGGCCTATCGAGGAAAGTTGTTGCGCGGGTTCTGCGTGACGGCGCTCTTCTCGGCCTTTGAGATTGATGCCAACCATGTGCAGATGACCTATTATTATTTGTTTGTGATTGCGGCCATGGTGATTGCCTATGGCGTGGATGCTGTGCGACGCGGGCAGTGGAAAGGCTTTTTGCGGGCTACGGGTGTGTGTGCTGCGGGCGCTTTGATAGGCGTTTTGCTCAACCTTTCGAATCTTTATCACACCTGGCAATATGCGCAGGAAAGCATGCGTGGCAAGAGTGAGTTGGTGAAAAAGAATGTGACCAACCAGACCAGTAGCGGTTTGGATCGCGATTATATCACGCAATGGAGTTATGGCATCGATGAAACGTGGACGTTGCTCGTACCCAATGCCAAGGGTGGCGCGTCGGTTCCGCTGGCTGCCAATGCCAAGGCGATGGAGAAAGCCGACCCCAACTTTATGCAGATTTATCAGCAGATGGGACAGTACTGGGGCGACCAGCCCGGCACGAGCGGACCGGTTTATGTGGGTGCTTTTGTGCTGATGCTGTTTGTCTTAGGGCTCTTCATTGTGAAAGGACCGATGAAATGGGCGTTGCTGGGTGCCACGGTGCTGAGCATTCTGCTGTCGTGGGGCCACAACTTTATGCCGTTTACCGACTTCTTCTTGGACTATGTGCCCATGTATAGCAAGTTCCGCACGGTGGCTTCTATCCTTGTTATTGCCGAATTTACCATTCCCTTGCTGGCGATGCTGGCGCTGAAACGTTTGGTGGATGAGCCCGATTTGATGGGCAAGCAGATGCGGTGGGTGTATGTGAGCTTTGGCCTCACGGGTGGCATTGCGCTGCTGTTTGCACTCATGCCAACGGTGTTTTTCAGCGATTTCATTTCGGCTGCGGAATTAGAAGCGCTGAAAGGTATTCCTGCCGACTATCTTGTTCCGTTGGAAAGCAATCTGCGCAGCATTCGCGAAGGCATTTTTGTGGCCGACTGCTGGCGCTCGTTCTGGATTATAGCCATCGGCATGGCGTTGCTGTTGCTCTATCGTTATCGCAAATTGAAGGCCGAATACATGGTGGGGGCCATGGTGTTGCTGTGCCTCATTGACATGTGGCAGGTGAACAAACGCTATCTCAACGATGGCATGTTTGTTGAGAAATCGGTGCGCGAACAGGCACAGCCCATGTCCGAAACCGACCGATTGATTTTGCGCGATAAGGACTTAGATTATCGGGTGTTGAATTTAGCTTCGAACACATTCAACGAAAACGAAACGAGCTATTATCACAAAAGCATTGGCGGTTATCATGCTGCCAAGCTGCGTCGCTATCAGGATTTGATTGACAACTATATTGCGCCTGAAATGCAACAGCTCATGTCTGCGTTGGCAAAGGCTGGCGGCGACATGACCAAAGTTAAAGGCGATAGCATCTTCCCAGTGCTCAACATGCTCAATGCGAAATATTTTATCGTGCCGCTTCAAGATAACAAGACCGTGCCCATTCAAAACCCTTATGTGTTGGGCAATGCGTGGTTTGTCGATAAGCTGAACTATGTGAACAACGCCAACCAAGAGCTTGAGGCGTTAGGTAAGCTCAATTTGCGCCACGAAGCTGTGGCCGATGCGCGGTTTAAAGCTGTGTTGGGCGAGGCTACACCGCAAGATAGTACGTCGGTAGTGAAATTAACAGCCTACGCTCCCAACCAACTTACGTATGAGGTGAAGAGTGCAACGGGCGGCGTGATGGTGTTTTCGGAGATTTATTATCCCGAATGGACCGCCACAGTTGATGGCAAACCCGTTGAGATAGGGCGTGCCGACTATGTGTTGCGTGCCTTGAAAGTGGATAAAGGGCAACACCAAGTGGTGCTCACCTTCGATCCCAAGAGCGTGAAACAAACCGAAACTGTGGCCTATGCAGCCTATGTTGTGTTGTTGCTCGTAGTGCTCTTCGGGCTCTATGCAGAGTGGAAACGCAAGCAAAAAGCGTAACCTTACGGTTCCTAAATCAGCATCGGCGCACAACAGTAAAGTTTGTTGTGCGCCGATGTTCTTTTGTTGTGTGGCAAACGCTTTTTGTTTTGCGGTTTGAGGTACTGCAATGGTACAGCCATTTCTGTTGCTGCTATCGCCATGCAAAAGCGCGTTGTTCACTCTTTTAACCTTTCCATTTCTTGAGAAAAGCCTGCTTTTGTTGTTCTGCCTTTGCTCGGAATGCTTTGTATGCGTCGCTTTCGGCATCAAAGGGACGATGGTTGAGTGCGGCTTTGATGGGCTGCAATTCACGCAAGTAGTCATGGGTCTCTGCGCTGAAATAAGCCTTGCTAAAGGCTTCCCAAATATAGTTCACGGCTTGTGGGGTGGGATGGAGCATGTCTTCGGCATAAAACCGATAGTCGCGCAAGGCATCATTCATGATTTCATAGGCCGGAAAATAGTCGGCCGTCCCGGCTTTCACCAATTCATGCGTTGCCAAAAGCAGGGTGGCTTTGCTCAATTGGCTTCCATGAAAACCATACTTTTGATAGCGAATGGGGCTTACCGTGAGCACGATTTTCGCGTTGGCGTTGCAATTTCTCACCTGTTGAATAGCCTCTTCCAACGCCTTGGCGCAGTCAGCTACGCTCAATTCCTCTTCCTGAAACCAACTTTGTGGCTGTTTTTGGCAATTATCTACAATCTCTCCCGTACGCTTCAGGCGATAAACATGGTTGGTACCCAACGTGAGTATCAACACATCAGGTAACACTGTTGTATCGGTTAGCCATCGTGTGAGACTGTGCAAAATGCTTATGGGATTATACATCACCCCATAAGGGTTGCAAGTTATAGAGAACAGTGCCTCCTCAAACTTCCGCCCTATATTGTCCGCAAAACACGAACCTACGCATAGGATGTTATCGGTTGGTGCAATCTTCCAGGTGGATGAGTTGATTTCTACGGGAGTATTCCATTCCATAAGCTACATTTTGAGTTAAAAAATAAAGGGGCAAATCGTTTTGTCGACTTTGCCCCTCCATGTTTTTTGTAAAATCTGAATGCTGCGATTAGCGCGATATTACTTTGCAACAGTAAACTTAGTTGCCTTGCCAATAGCTTCTTTCGCAGTCTTCATTTCGCTGCGCAAGTAATCAATAGCTTGGCGTGCAGCGTCAATCTTTGCCTTGTAAGCGTCTTGCTCTTGAGCCAATTTGTTTTTGTTAGCTTCGGCCTCTTGCGCCAATTTAGCCTTACTTGCTTCCTGAGACTGGCTCATTTGTGCCTTATACTTCTCAGTTACTTGCGCCATTTGTGCCTTGCAGTTCTCAATTTCTTGTTGGAGGCTTGCAATCTTAGCCTTGTAGGTATCCAACTCTTTTGTCATTTGTGCTTGATTTGCCTCTTGTTCTTGTGCAATCTTCGCTTTACTTGCATCCTGAGATTGTGCAATTTTTGCTTTGCTTGCTTCAAGAGACTGGCTCATTTGCGCCTTGTAGGTCTCAATCATTTGATTAAGCTGGGCAATTTTAGCCTCACCTGCATCTAAATCATAAGTTACACCATTTGCAGTGTGTTTGATTACAATACCCTTTACATCAGTCGAATCTGCTGCCGTTGCAGCGAAGGCCATAGCTGCTGAGCAAACTAAGGCTAAAGTCATAAAAACTTTTTTCATATTCTATAATTATTTTGTGGAGTTATAATTCCTGCTGCAAAATTAGTCTTTTTTTAAAGATATAACAAGTTTTTGTGCAAATCTTTTCTCTTTCCTCCATAAAAAGGGGGGTATATTCATTGAAATCGCCATTTTCTCAAACCTCTGTTTATATTATAGATGGATTAGGAGGTATGATTACTTCAAATAAAATAGGTTTAGTGTTTAATGACCGGTTTGGATTAAAAAGAAAGTTTGTGAGGGGAGATTTTAAATAATTTCCAACAAAGTCTATAATAACCACCTTTTTTGTATCTTTGCAACAAGTCTATAACAATCGAAGCGTTAAAAGGGAAATGGCGAATATAAAGGAACTGCTGAAGCGTAAGGGGCTACCTATCCTTCTTTTCTATCTTTGTGCTGTTGCATGCAGAAGCATAGCTGTTTATGTGTTACCTGCAATAGCTCCTGATGGTTTACATTCTTTATGGCAGCAGCTCTGTGAAGGATTAGGCCCCACGTTAGGGGCTTTAGTCGTTATGTGTTTCTTTAAAAAGGAATTATTTTGTAGTATCATGGGAGCTTCACCGAAGCGTAGTGTTTTCTGTATTCTTTTTCCTATTTTGTTATTACTCCTGTTTGATAGAACGAACGGCCTTAAAGGTGCCTTTATATTTTTATGTTGTGTGTCCTATGCCTTTCTTGAAGAATTTGGTTGGCGTGGTTATCTAATGGGGGAGCTTGCTAACTGGAAGCGCCCCTGGCGTATTCTATTTATGACAACACTTTGGTTTTTCTGGCATGTAAATGTGCCTTTAGGCATCAATGGCTGCATCTTCTTTGCGATTCTGTTGTTGTCTTCGTGGGGATTGGATCAATTGGCTAACGATACCCATTCTCTTGTTCTTTGTGCCTGCCTCCATGGTGTTTTTAATCTATTCAAACACAATAATGGCCTTTTAGATTATAGGCTAACAATCGTCCTCCTTGCTATTTCTATCCTATCTTGGTTTGTCGTTTGGTATTATCCCTTTCATAGGCGGAATACGCAATCGTAATCTTTAAGCCTTTTACTTGTGAATAGGGAACATCACCAAAAGTTGGCATTCTTATCATATATTTTATTCGATTTATAGGATTGTTATATTGCGAATATTGTATGTTTTTATGGGTGAGGCTTATAAAATATGTATCTATTCGCTCTTTGTTGTATAATAAGTGTTAAAGAAGTGTGTTTTCTTATAGAATTATTTGGAAGTATAGTCCATATCACATATCTTTGCATCGTGTTTTTCATGGTATTAGATTTAAGGTTAACAAAGATTGGGACTCAGCGGAGCCCCTTTTTTAATGCTCTTACTTTTTAGAGCCTTCTGTGTAACTTCAAATCTGTATCTCCAATCCTTTGTAAAGTGAAGAGATTGCAATGGCTGCGTCAGTTGCCTGAATATCAAGGGAGGAAATAGCCATTTCCTTTTTTATTTCTTGCTTTATTTCCATTCCACTTATTCCAGAAATTCCCTTTCCTCAAGCGTCCTTTTGCGTAGAAAGCACCGCAAATTAGAAGGGTATGTGATTGTTTTTAACTGAAAACAAAAGCGAGTATGCTTCATGAGGCATACCTGTTTCTTTTATCCTAAATAAGATATTTCCGAAAGCAATGTTCTAAAGCACGGAACGCCCCTCAAGAAATTAATCCGTATTATTTCATTATGGCATGTTGCTTCACCAAATACTCGGCTATCTGCACGGCATTTAATGCCGCACCTTTGCGTATTTGGTCGCCCGTAAGCCACAGCGTGTTGCCATAGTCATCGGCCAAATCTTTACGCACACGACCCACGTAGACATCATCTTTCCCTGCACTTTCCAACGGCATGGGGTAGACATAATGCTGCGGATCGTCAACCAAAGTCACACCGGGAGCAGCCTTTAAGGCCTCACGAATGGCTTCTACGCTCAGGGGTTCAGCTGTTTCAAACCACACACTCTCACTATGTGCGCGCAAAGAACTCACGCGAACGCAGGTGGCACTCGTGCGAATGTCACTGTGCATAATCTTGCGTGTCTCGTTAAACATCTTCATTTCCTCCTTCGTATAGTCATTCTCCATCATCTTATCGATTTGTGGAATCACATTATAGGCCAACTGATGGGGGAACTTTTTAATTGTTTTCACTTCACCCTCATTCACCAATTCGCGATATTGTTGCTCCAATTCGGCCATTGCAGCTGCCCCGGCTCCACTGGCACTTTGATAGCTTGCGATGTGCACTTTTTTAATATGACTCAGCGCTTCGATAGGCTTCAACACCACAACCATCATGATAGTGGTGCAATTCGGATTGGCAATGATATGACGGGGGCAATGCAAAGCGTCCTCAGCATTCACTTCGGGAACCACCAATGGCACATCGTCACACATGCGGAACGCACTGGAGTTGTCAATCATCACCGCTCCATATTGGGTAATGGTCTTTGCAAATTCCTCAGAAACACCTGCTCCTGCCGAGGTTAATGCGATGTCAACATCCTTAAAATCGTCATTATGTTGCAATAATTTCACCTCATATTCTTTACCCTTAAACGTATATTTCCTTCCTGCACTGCGTGAAGAGCCAAACAAGACCAATTCATCTAAGGGGAAATTCCGCTCATCAAGAATGCGTAATAACTCTTGGCCGACGGCACCACTGGCACCAACAATCGCAACTTTCATTGTCTATTTTCCTGTTTAATATGATTTTAATTCACGCAAAATTAATATATTCCACGCAATAAAGGCAAGAATAGAGGGAAAAATTCAAGATATGCAAGCAAATTGATTAACTTTGCATCCATAAAGATAAAGTGCAAAGAGAAAATGGCTAATGATATTAAATTAGGTGATTATAATGTGCTCCGTGTGAAAGAATTGGCACGACGCGAAGGTTATGGCGAAGTGTTTGGACTCTATTTAGATGGTGGTCGCGAGGGAGATATCCTCATGCCGCAGAAATATGTGCCCGAACACGTCCGTGTAGGCGACGAGATAACTTGTTTCATCTATTTAGATCAAGAGGAGCGTCCCATTGCCACTACCGAGCAACCCCTTGCAAAGGTTGGCGATTTCGCTTATTTAGAATGTGCCTGGGTTAACGAATATGGCGCCTTTTTGCACTGGGGCTTAACGAAAGATTTGTTCTGTCCGTTTCGCGAACAGAAGCGAAAGATGGAGATAGGCAATCGCTACATTGTCCATGTCCACATTGATGAAGAGAGCTATCGCATTGTGGCCAGTGCAAAGGTTGAACGCTATCTCAAGGAAGATATGGCCGCAAAACATTTCAAACGCAATGAAGAAGTTGACATTTTAATCTGGCAGAAAACCGAATTAGGTTTTAAAGTCATTGTCAACAACCAATATCCCGGGCTCATTTACCAAGATCAAATCTTTAAATCTATCCACACTGGCGACCGCATGAAAGCCTATGTGGCACAGCTTCGCACGGATGGAAAGCTCGATATTACCCTGCAACCCACGGGCATTGCCGCTGCTGAAGACTTCTCGTCGGTGCTCCTCCGCTATTTAAAAGAGAACAATGGCTATTGTGTTTTGGGCGATAAGAGCGACCCCGAAGCCATTAAACATCAGTTTCAAGTAAGCAAAAAAGTCTTTAAAAAGGCCATTGGCGACCTCTATAAAAAACACCTTATCACGATAGAGGACGATGGCTTGCACTTAGTTTCGCCAACAAATGTATAATTTCTCGCATCTTAGAACAGCTAAAATGATACAACTGCAAGTGAAGAAACGCAACATATCCCAACATATTTTAAGCTATAGTCTCGTCGTGATAGGGGCGATCCTGTTGTTCGCCAGCTGCAAGACCCCTCGCAACCTCACCTACATGCAAGGTGCTTTTGATGCACAGCAGTCTGCCACCACGCACAACATCCGCCTGATGGCTGATGATAAAGTTTCGATTTTTGTAAAAAGTCGCGATGAGGTGCTCACCCAACATTTCAATATTTCACTGCCCAATATGCAGCAGGTGCTCACCTATACGCTCGACAACCAAGGCAACATCGATTTCCCGATGTTAGGAAAGGTGGCGCTTTTGGGGCTCACCCGTACAGAAGCTGCACAGCGCATTAAGAGCCGTTTGGTGCAGGAATTTGGTGCAAAGGATGTGGTTGTCACCGTCGACTTTAGCAAACTCACCTTTTCTGTGTTGGGCGAAGTGAATAAAGCAGGTAATTTTGACATCACCAAAGACCGCATCACTATTTTCGATGCCTTAGGAATGGCGGGCGATATGACCATCTATGGACAGCGCGATAGCGTGAAAGTGTTTCGCGAAGTCGATGGAAAGCCTGTTGCCTACACGCTGAATTTGGCTTCAGCTCCTCAAGTTTTGCAGTCGCCAGCCTATTATTTGCAACAGAACGACGTGGTTTATGTGCCCGCCAATCGCACCCGTCAACGGCAAGCCACCATCAATGGCAACACACTTCAGTCCACTTCCTTTTGGGTTTCGGTTGCCTCATTGTTTGCCACTGTTGCGGTTTTAATCTTTAAATAACGCCGTTGCTCATGTCTACCACCACACAAGGTTTCACACTCCGCCAATATCTTGCCTTCTGTCAGCAAGCAAAGAAATGGTTTTTCATTTCCGTTGCGCTTTGCATGGCCGCTGCTTTAGGCTATCTTATGCTCAAAAAGCCCGTTTATGAGCGCAGCACACAACTCATGGTGCGCGAAGATGCGACGCCCAGTTCAAAGCTCACTGCCGGACTAAGCATGATACAAGGCTTGGGAGGCATGTTGGGAGGGAGTGCCAATGTCAACAATGAGTTACTTGCACTCACTACACCTTATAATATAGTAGAAGCCATCAAACGATTGCATTTGGATGATACCTACACCGAAGGCAACCTCTTTCATCGCACCACCTTATATGGTTCTTCGCTGCCTATTCGGATAGATGTCAGAGGACTAATGCCCGAAGACAAGCTACAGATGGAGATAAAAATAGCGCAAGGCAACATCGAACTCTCTCATATCAAGCGAAATAAAACGTCATTCGATGGCACCTTTCATGGGCAAGTAAAAGGCATTGTTCATACACCCATTGGCCTTGTGGCTATTCTCCCGACACGGGTTTACACGGGAAAAGAAAGTCAAACGATAACTTTTCGCCACACACCGCCCGTTGAAGTGGCCGACGACATGAATAAAAAACTTGATGCAGGTATCGCCGAGGAATTAGGGTCGGTGATTGATTTGCGCTATGAGGATATCCTTCCACAACGTGCAGAGGACTTTCTTCGCATGCTTGTAGCCGTTTATAACGAGCGATGGATGGGCGATGAAAATCAATTAAATGCTTCAACCACACGTTTTATCGACAACCGTATTGCAGAGATTACAACCGAGTTGGGCAAATCAGAAACGACCATCACGGCCTATAAAACCAAGCACAACCTGCCCGATGTGGTCGAAACGACCAAGTTGGCCATGGAGACCTCGACAAAGATGAGCAGCGAGTTGGCCACCCTCCGTGGGCTTAGGGCTGCGGCAAGTGAGATGGAACGGTTCTTAAATCAGCATGCAAATGCGAACCAAACGTTGCCCGTTAATCTGCTGAACAACGATAAAACCCTTGCCATGCAGGTGGAAAACTACAACCAGTTGCAGTTAGAACGCAATCGGGTAGCGGCCAATAGCAATGCCTCAAACAGCATTGTGCAGGGGATGGATAAACAATTAGCGGCACTTCGGTCGTCAATCCATGCGAGTTTGCGCACCAATATGCAGCAAATTGATCAGCAAATTGCTACCTATTACCAGCTGAAAGGAACCAATGATGCACAGACAAAGTCGAGCCCGCAGCAAGCAAAGTTCTTGCTTTCGGCCGAGCGACAGCAGAAAATCCAGGAACAGCTCTATATTTTTATGTTGCAAAAGCGTGAAGAAAACATCCTCTCTCGTGCCTTTACACCCTATAAAGTGCGGGTGCTTTCACCCCCTATGGGCAGTTTGAAACCCGTGAAGCCCCATAAACTGATGGTGCTGGGGGTGGCACTTCTCATGGGGTGTTGCATCCCTTTGTTTGTGATTTTCCTGCGCATGAATGTGCAAATGCTGTTGCACGACGAAGCTCAATCCTAACCATTCATCATGCTTGTTGTCGTTCTCTATGCGCTATTGTTCCCTCTTGTGAGCCTCACCTCCAAGGTGTTTGTGCACGTCCGCACGCAGAAAGTTTTCCAAATGCTGTTGTGTTTCGTGCTGCTCTTTGTTTTTTTTGGCTTTCGCGACATCACAGTGCTGAACGACACGCCGCATTATTATGGCTTCTACTACCTCAAATCGCTTTACACAAGCTATCGGAATGAGTCGATATTCGCATTTCATCTGAGCGACAAGTTTGAGTATGGCTTTCAAGTGTTGGTGCATTTCCTCATCAAATATGTTTCAAGGTCTCCCTATACGATTATTATCTTCTCGGCTTTTGTCATCACCATCAGCAACCTATGGTTTATTCAACGTAAGACACAAGATGTGGCGATGACCTGCTTTTTCATGCTGATAGGCTATGTTTTTTTCATGCAATATTGTGTCATTCGGCAGGCTTTTGCCATCGCTATTTTCTATGTGGCCTATTGTTGCTATCTTGAAAAGGGGCGGAATAAAGGCTATTGCCTGCTCATATTGCTCGCTACGTTGTTTCATACCTCGGCACTTGTGCTATTGTTGCTTCCACTGCTCAAACGCATTCGCCCCACAAAGCGCCACACCCTGTTGCTGTTGGTCGGTGCTTTGCTGCTTACCCTGTGCCTTTTCCAACTGCTTTCGCTTTTCGGGTTGCAAGATAGTGTTTATTATAAGGTGGCGCTACAAAAAGAAACCCTCTCCATCTTTGGAATGATGGAATTAGCCATTATGGGAACAACTGTGGGCACTTGCTACGGACTTCATCGGCGCATACATTGCAAGGCGGTTGATCGAAATGTGTATGCCGTGTTCGTTTTAGCACTCAGTGTGGCCATCATGCTGCCGGTATTCAGTTTCTTTTCGCGCATCAACGACTATCTTTGGCCACTGATCATTGTGATTTTTTTGCGCTATGTGCACTCCCATCCCACCGATTCAGTGGCTGTTTCTCATTCTCAATACCACTTGGCACAGCGCGTGGCGGTGCTTTTTATCGGCTGTGTCTTTGTAGCTCGCATCGCCGTTGTCAGCACTTTTCGTCCTGAATGGCTGCACTTGGTGCCCTATCGGTTTTATGATTTCAGCAATCATTACCATTATTATCATCTTTATCCGCAGAAATAACCATGAGAAAGAAGCGTTTAACAGCATTCCAATCTGACCTTGCGCGGCGCATGTTCCATGGTGCATTTTGGTCGTTTTCGGGTACGGCAATGGGGAAATTGTGCCTGCTGGTAGCAGGTATTCTCTGTGCGCATCTTTTGAAACAAGAGGTGTTTGGACAGTTGGGCATGATTCGTTCCACCCTCAATATCTTTATCGTTTTCGGTGCATCGGGCATTGGTGTGACCGCCACGAAGTTGATTTCGACCTATCGAGCCAACGACATTCCGCGCCTGCTACGTATGACCCGACTGACATTTCGATTGGCTTGGGTGATGGCTTTGGTGCTCATGGTGTTTTGTTTCGTCTTGGCCCGACCGATTGCACGGCACATTCTCCATGCCGAACACCTCACGTTTGAACTGCAAATTGCCAGTTTGTTGTTGCTGTTTTCCATCTTGTACGGCGTGCAAAATGGTGTTCTTACGGGGTTAGAACAGTTTAAAATCATGGCACGTAACATGTTCATTGGGAGTTTGTTAGAGGCTGTTTTGATGGTTGCAGGTGCCTATTTCTGGGGACTGACAGGGGCTATTGTCGGTTTAGGCATAGGCCTTGGAGCACTTTTTTGGGTCAATCGGCTGTCGATTAAAAAGCACTATGCGCAATATGTTGTTGGCGAAATGCAGTCCACGCACACGCTAAATGATTGGTCAATGCTGCTGAACGATTGCATACCTGCCACCCTATCGGCGTTGATGGTGACACCTACTTTTTGGGGAATACGCACCATCTTGCTGCAACATGACGGTTACAACAGTTTGGCTTTGTTTGAGGCGGCCGATCAATGGAAAGTGATGATGCTGTTCATTCCCACGGCTATCAGTCAGATGGTATTACCCATTTTGACGAGCATTCGGCAACAGCGGCAGCAATTTCGTCATGTCCTGTTGGCCAATATAGGGCTCATTGTCGGCATCTCATCCATGATAACGCTGGTGGTTTTGCTCTTGGGCGGCCCTATTATGCAACTCTATGGCAAGGGCTTTTCAGACAAAATGCCATTGGTTTATTTGGCACTATCCAACATTTTCTCAGCCTATTCGAACATTATAGAGATGTCGATTTACAGCAAAAATAAAATGTGGCAGGCCTTTGTAATTAATCTTTTCTGGGCCATCGTCCTGTTGGTTTCAGCCTATGGGTTGGTTGAACGCGGGCTGAATGCCACCGGAATAGCATTGGCTGTGCTGATAGCCTATGGTTTAAAGTCGATATTGGCGACCCTTTATCTCACGTTGTTTTTAAAAAGATGAAAGATTTTTCGGTTGTCCTTCCCACCTATAATCATGTTGTTTTGGCGCGGCAAGCCATTGTTTCTGTGCTGAGACAGCGCCATGTGAGCATAGAATTGATAGTTACAGACGACTCGGATGATGATGCCATTGCGCAGTTATGCGGCGATTTCCAAGCGGCAAACATTCGTTATTTTAAGCATCAGCGCACGGGCAGTGCGGTGGAAAATTGGAATGCGGGGCTGCAAAAAGCGCAGGGAAAATATGTGGTGTTGCTTCATCACGATGAGGCTTTTGTGAGTGATGACCATTTATATCGGGTGAAAAAAGCATTTGAGCAACAGGCGCAGGTGGTGGTGACGAATATTCAAGTGGAGGCCAGAGGTCGACGAAAGAACCGTCTTCTTCCGAACTTTATCAAGCGTTGTAGCCTGCATCATCCCGCATTGCTTTTTGCTTGTAACACCATTGGACCATGCGCTTGCGTAGCAGTGGTGAGCGAGTTGCTGCCGATGTTGGATGAAAAGCTCACGTGGTTGGTGGATGTGGAATGGTATTTTCGGGTGCTTAGGCATGCAAAAGTTGCTTATCTGTCCGCATGCTTTGTGCGTTCTCAACATGGACATGCAGAGCAAATCACGTTTAATATAAATATTATGCAGGCTTTGCGACAAGACCAAACCACAATCAAACAGAAGGACTATTATAACCGATGGATAGGCCGGGCGTTAGAGATGCAATGCTGGCTGCAACGTTTTAAAACGCAAAAGCAATGAAAATCGTGAGAATTATCGGCGGTTTGGGTAACCAAATGTTTCAATATGCGTTGGCTTTGGCGTTGAAACAACAGCAGGAAAACGAAGAGGTGAAGCTCGACCTTTCGGCTTTTCGGGGTTACAAGAAGCATGGAGGCTTTCAATTAGTGCAATGCTTTGGCACCACTTTGCCCGCAGCCACATGGCAAGAGGTGGCGCAGTTGGCGTGGTATTATCCGCATTATCAGCTGTGGCGCTTGGGGCATCGCGTGCTGCCTGTGTGCAAAACGATGTTGAAGGAACCGGATAATGGAGCTTTTTTGCCAGAGGTTTTGCAAAGAAAGGGTGATGCTTATTATGAGGGCTGTTGGCAGGATGAGCGCTATTTCAGCCACTACCGCCCGGCCATCTTACAAGCGTTCACATTCCCTACATTTACAAATCCACGGAACTTAGCCATGCAGCAGCAGATAAACACGACGGAGAGTGTGGCGATACATGTGCGGCGAGGCGATTATTTGCACGATGCGCTGTTTCGAAACACGTGTGGGTTGGCCTATTTTCAGCGTGCGATAACCTGCATTTTGCAGCATGTTGCGCATCCCGTGTTCTATGTTTTTTCGGACGACATGGCTTGGTGTCGGCAACATATTCAGCCGTTGTTGCAAACCAACGAAGCGGTTTTTGTAGACTGGAACCACGGGAAAGCCAGCATTTGCGACCTGCATCTGATGACACTTTGCCGGCATCACATTATCGCTAATTCGTCTTTTTCATGGTGGGGTGCCTGGCTTTCGCCACATCAAGCGGGCTGGATTATTGCTCCGAAACAGTGGTATGCACACGAAGAAAAGATGTCGCCTGCTGCCGAGAGGTGGCTTAAATTGTGAGTTCCATCATCTACTTTTTCAATAAAAACATCTACCTTTGCAACTACATTCGGTGTCGTTATGTCCTTTTCTGTTTTAATAGCCGTTTACAACCAAGAGCAACCCCATTTTTTGCAGCAGGCTTTAGAGAGTTTGTTGCAACAGACACTGTTGCCCAATGAGGTGATTGTGGTGGAAGATGGACCGCTGACCTCCGCTTTAAATGAGGTGTTGGCGCACTTTCAGCGGCAATATAAAGCGTGCAAACGCATTGCGAAACCGCGGCAAGAAGGGTTGGGATTGGCATTGAATGAGGGACTGAAACATTGTCAACATGACGTGGTGGCGCGCATGGATAGCGACGATATTTGCATGCCACAGCGTTTTGAAAAACAGCTGTCTTATTTGCAAATCCATCCCGAAGTGGATGTGGTGGGGAGCTGGGTGGCTGAGTTTTCAACTACACCCGCACAGGTGATTTCGGTTCGTTGTGTGCCCGAAACCCACCAAGCGATTTGGCAATTTGCGCACTTTCGCAACCCCATGAACCATCCCACTGTGATGTTTCGCAAAGCAAAGGTGCTGCAAGCGGGTGGTTATCGCTACATGCCTGCCTTTGAAGATTACGACCTTTGGGCGCGCATGTTGCAGCAAGGGGCATGTTTTCACAATCTGCAAGAGTGTCTGTTGTGGTTCCGCCTCAACGCTAATGCGTTCCGTCGGCGGGGAGGATGGCGCTATATTGCAGCAGAAATAGGTTTCCAAAAGGCATTAGTTCGCCGGCAGTTTCTCATGCCAACACAGGCTTTGGGCAATATCGTCACGCGGTTATGCGTGAGGCTTCTGCCCACCTTTTGGCGGAGAAAATTCTATATGACCCAGCTTCGCGCAACCGCTTCGGTCGCAAAATGTTCGCCAAAAGTCATCAAGGAAGGAGGAAGCGCATGACAAAGTTGGGCGTCTCAAGCCGTATTTACCAGTACTTGAAACGGCTTTTTGACATTTCTCTCGCGCTGTTGTTGTTTGTTGTCTGCACGCCGCTGTTGCTCTATTGCTATTGGTTGGTGTGGCGTGGGCATGACGGCAGCGTGTTTTTCAGGCAAGAACGCATCGGACGTGATGGGCAACCCTTTGTGATGTACAAGTTTCGCAGCATGACTATGAATGCCGAACGGCAAGGCCCTGCGCTCTATCGGCAGCACAAAGACAAGCGACTCACGCTGGCCGGAACCTTTCTACGTGCTCATCATCTTGACGAGTTGCCGCAACTTTGGAACATTTTGCGTGGCGATATGAGTTTCGTGGGACCACGTCCTGAACGCCAGTTCTATATTGATAAAATCATGATTCGCGACCCACGTTATGCACGGTTATATGCCATTCGGCCGGGAGTTACAAGCTATGCCACGCTACACAATGGCTATACCGACACCATGGAAAAGATGCTTACCCGTTTGAAATGGGATTTATATTATTTGGAGCATCGCAGCTGGGTGCTCGACCTGCATATCCTCTTCACCACTTTCCGCTACATGGTGACGGGAAAGAAGTTTTAATCCCCATTGGGCATTAGCATCCTTTTTCACCATGTCGTTGGCATGAGGTAACATCGCAGAAGCATATAAAAACGAGTGTAGGCGACTAATTTCAAGGAAAAGATTTTTAAAGCCACGCATTTTTTTATAAATTTGCAACAAATTCAAAACAAACCCTTGCGTCGACATGACAAATAAAACGATTGATATAGCGGTGAAACGACTCCTTTGGTGCTTCTTGCTTTGCTTTTGCACCTTCACTTCGTATGCGCAAATGAACGACAGCCAAGTCATGGCTTTCTATCAAAAGGAGGTGAAAGCCGGCACTTCGCGTGCACAAATTGTGACGAAACTCATGCAGCGTGGTGTGGATATTAGCCAGATACGGCGCATTCGTGACCAATATCAGCAGCAGAATGCGGCGCAAAATGGTGCAAATTACAGTCCAAACAAGGGTACCTCGCTACGCAACAGCAATGAAACAAGTGCGCCGCAGCAAAACAAGGGCTCGGCTGATTTTTCGTATTCAAACGCCAATGCCAACCGTTTAGCCGAGCGTAACGACTCGTTGGCGCAAGCGGGATTGCTGGCAGAAGCATTGACACCCGATGGAAGAAAGGTGTTTGGCCGCGACATTTTTAATAATAAGTTGTTGAGCTTCGAGCCCAACATGAATATTGCCACACCCACCAACTACACCATCGGTCCGGGTGATGAGGTGGTGATAAACATCTTTGGCGCTTCGCAAAAGACCGAGACGCTGGTAGTTTCTCCTGAAGGAACCGTGACCGTCCCAGGCTATGGTCCCATTGCTGTGAGCGGCATGACGGTAGCTGCGGCCAACGATAAGATACGCCGCACGCTGGGAACGCGTTTCAGCAGCAGTCAAATTCAAACCACTGTGGGGCAGACGCGCACCATCATTGTGAACGTGATGGGCGAAGTAAAGGTGCCCGGCACCTATACGATTAGTGCTTTTGCCAGTGTTTTCCATGCGCTTTACATGGCTGGCGGCATCAACCAGTTGGGCACATTGCGCAATATCAAGGTTTATCGTGGTGGGCGTTTGGTGACGGTGGTCGATGTGTATGATTATATTCTCAATGGTCGTTTGGTGGGTAACATCCGGCTGCACGACAATGATGTCATCGTTGTAGGGCCTTATGACTGCTTGGTTGATGTGCAAGGTGCGGTGAAACGTCCGATGACCTATGAGATGCGGCGCAACGAAAGCGTGAGCACGCTGCTGCGCTATGCCGGCGGCTTTGCCGGCGATGCGTATAAAAAATCGGTCCGGCTGTTGCGTGCTTCGGGTAAAGGCAGATCGGTGTTCAACGTGAATGAGTTCGAAATGAGCAATTTTCGCGTGACCGATGGCGACCAGGTGTCGGTTGACTCTATCCTTAATCGCTATGAGAATCGCGTTGAGGTGAAAGGCGCTGTGTTCCGTCCAGGTATTTACCAACTGGGAAAAGACATCAATAGTGTGCGCACACTCATTCAACATGCCGACGGAACTACCGAGGATGCCTATACTGAGCATGCTGTGTTGCATCGCATGAAGGCCGACCGCACCTTGGAAGTTGTGGCCGTTGACGTGAAAGGAATCATGGAAGGAACGGTGGCCGATATTCCGTTGCAAAACGAAGATGTGCTCTTTATTCCTACACAGAGCGACCGCATGCAGGCACGCACACTCACTATTCGCGGCGAAGTGCTCTTTCCGGGTACTTACCAGTATGCCGACAACGAAACCATTGAGGACTTTATTATGCAGGCAGGTGGGCTCACCGATGCGGCTTCTACGGCGCGTGTAGATGTCTCGCGGCGTATCATCAACGCTGGTGCGACCGTCTCGGGCAAGCAGATTGCACAGACATTTACTTTCACCCTTAAAGACGGCTTTGTTATCAGTGGTAAGCAAGGGTTCACACTTGAGCCTTTTGATGAGGTTTATGTGCGGCGCAGCCCAGGCTATCAGACGCAGCGCAATGTGCAGGTGCGTGGCGAAGTGAACTTTGAAGGCAGTTACACCTTGCCACAGAAGAACACGCGGCTGAGCGATTTGGTGAAGATGGCTGGTGGCATCACTACTGAGGCTTATATTCGTGGTGCGCGTTTGGAGCGCGTGATTAATGAAGAGGAGCGCATTCGCATGCAGAGCGTGATGCGCTTGGTAAACAGTCCAAACGACAGAGACTCAATCAACGTACACATGCTCGACTCGGCCAGAACCTATTATGTAGGCATTCAATTAGATAAAGCCATTGAAAATCCTGGCTCTAACTTCGACCTTGTATTGCGCGAAGGTGATCGCTTGTTTGTACCCGAATACAACGGAACCGTGAAGATAGCCGGAGACGTGATGTATCCCAACACGGTGGCATACGAAGCTGGTAAGGGCTATCGTTATTACATCAATCAAGCGGGTGGATTTGGCAATCGCGCCAAGAAATCAAAAACGTTTATCATCTATCAAAACGGAACAGTGAGCGAGGCTGGAAAACATGAGATTGAACCCGGTTGTGAGATTGTGGTGCCCAGTAAACCAAAACCAACGGGGAACGGGCTGGCTGGTTTCCTAAGCATCAGCACAAGTGTTGCCGCTTTGGCTACTTTAATTGCCTCACTCGCGCACATTATTAAATAGAGCAACGCCATTTTTACACGTTAAAGATGTAATTATGAACGAAGATAACAACAACATGAGACAACAGTTAGATGACGACGATGCCGCCATCGATTTCAAAGCGTTGTTTGCAGCGCTACTGAAGCATAAACTTGCTTATACCGTTTCACTTGCCGTGGCTGCGGTTGTGGGCGTCGTTATTGCTCTCTCCCTTCCGCCTTACTACACGTGTCAGGTGACGTTGGCTCCGGAATTGGCTTCAGGGTCATCGGGCAGCGGCGCACTAAGTTCGTTAGCATCAACCTTCGGCATGCGCATAGGTGGAGGCAGTTCGAAAGATGCTGATGCCATTACGCCCAACCTCTATCCCGACCTCATGAATTCTGTCGACTTCAAAGCCAGCCTCTTTGATATTAAAGTGCATCGCAAGGACAGCACTAAGATGATGACCTATTATGACTATCTGTTGCGCGACCAGGTGAAACCTTGGTGGAGCGGGCTTTTGGCTTCGAAAGATACCATCGGAAAGCAGAAGCTCAACACCTTTATGCTGACACGTCAACAAACGGCCATCATGCAGCAAATTCAAAGGAATGTGGTGTGTGATGTAGACGAGAAAACGGGCGTCATCACCATCAATGTCACCGACCAAGACCCACTGATTGCCGCTACAATGGCCGATTCGGTACAGGCACGTCTACAAGAATTCATTACGAAATATCGCACGAACAAAGCACGCAACGATTTGGAAAGTACGAAGCGGCTGTGTCTTGAGGCGAAACAACGCTATGAAAAGGCACGCCAACTGTATGGCTCGTTCAGTGATAGCAACCAGGATTTAATTCTTGAAAGTGTGCGCAGTAAAGGCGAAGATTTGGAAAATGACATGCAGTTGCAGTTCAACACCTACAACTCTTTGGCAGCCAACTTGCAATCAGCCTATGCTAAACTGCAAGACGTGACGCCTGCTTTCATCACGCTTCAGAGCGCCACTGTCCCCATCCAAAAGGCGGGACCACATGGTAGTCGCATCTTGTTGGTATTGCTTTTTGTGGCTTTCCTTGGCACCACCCTCTACGCATTGTGGCGCGAAAATCAGCTCAAACAACTTCTTGGATTATCTTAATCGTATGTTCTCAATCGAAAATATTTTCCTCATCGGCTTTGTTGTATTCATCATTGCCATTTTGATGCTCGATATGTTGGTCATCGACCGCAAAGCCCATGTCGTAAGTATAAAAGAAGCTGCCACGTGGACCTTCGTGTGGATTGGTTTGGCTTTGGCGTTTTCAGCCTTCCTTTGGTTCTTTGGCGACATGGTGCATGGCATCCAAAACTATGCCGATTTGCAAGCTGTTGCGGCGAAGTATGCACGCCACTTAACGCTCGATCCTAACCATTTTGAAGCCAGCGTGCAAAGCTATCGCCACTACATGACCATTTCCTATCTTTCGGGCTATCTCATCGAGAAAACCCTTTCGGTGGACAACCTTTTTGTCATGATGATGATTTTTGCCTCATTTGGCGTCAAGAACACCGAATATCAGCACGTGCTCAACTGGGGAATTCTGGGGGCTATCGTGCTGCGCTTCATCTTCATCTTCGCAGGTGCTGCCATCATTCAGCGCTTCGAATGGGTGTTGCTCATCTTTGGTCTATTCCTTGTATACAGCGGAATAAAGATGTATCTCGACCGCAACAAACAAGAACAAATGGATGTGCAACACCATCCCATGGTGAAATTTCTATCGAAATATTTCCATGTCTATCCTCATTTCGTGGGCGATCACTTCTTTGTGCGTGCCAAAAAGCAAGGCAACACCTACACTTTGGTGGAACACGGACAACATGGCCTGCTCTGCCTCACGCCACTCCTCATCACCGTCATTGTGATTGAATTCAGCGACATCATCTTTGCTTTCGATAGCATTCCCGCCATCTTCTCGGTGTCGCTCGACCCTTATGTGGTGTTCTTCTCCAACATCTTTGCGCTCCTCGGCCTGCGCGCCATGTTCTTTTTATTGGCTGCGGTGGCCGATAAGTTCCGCTATCTGAAAGTGGGAGTAAGCCTGTTGCTACTTTTCATTGGCGTGAAACTGCTCATCCACAAGTATGTTGAAATCAGTGCCGTGGGTTCGCTTTTCTTCATCATCGCGGTGATTGCGATTAGCATTGTTGCGTCATTGGTGCTGAAGGAAAAACCAAAGGCGTCGGAAAACCATGAATAAAAACATCTTCACGGTGGCTTTGCTCACCTCTGCAGCGAGTTTTCCTTTGCTCACGATGGCGAAGCGGAAGGGCAATGCCGACACAAACCGCAAGCTGCCCAACGTGATTGTCATCTTAGCCGACGATTTGGGCTATGGCGACTTGCAGTGCTATGGTGCCAAAGGGGTTGAGACGCCCCATGTCAATCGGCTCGCACAAGCGGGCATCCAGTTTACCAACGGCCACGCCATTGCCGCCACGAGCACCCCATCGCGCTACTCGTTGCTCACGGGCGAATATGCTTGGCGACGCAACGACACCGATATTGCGGCGGGCAATGCGAGCATGATTATTCGGCCCAACCAGTTCACGCTGGCCGATATGTTTAAGAGTAAGGGCTACGCCACCGCCGCCATCGGCAAATGGCACTTAGGATTGGGCGACAAGGCGGGCGAGCAAGACTGGAATGCGCCACTGCCGCAAGCGCTCCACGATATTGGCTTTGATTATGATTACATCATGGCTGCCACGGCCGACCGCGTGCCTTGCGTGTTTATCGAGAACGGGCGCGTGGCCAATTATGACGCCGAGCATCCCATATCGGTGAGCTACAAGCGCAATTTCGACGGCGAACCCACCGGTGCCACGCACCCCGAACTGCTCTACAACTTGCGCTCGAGCCACGGCCACGACATGTCGATTGTCAACGGCATCGGCCGCATTGGCTACATGAAAGGCGGCGGAAAGGCGCTGTGGAAGGACGAAAACATTGCCGACTCCATCGTCAGCCACGCCGTGAACTTCATCAAAGGCCACCGCAACGAGCCGTTCTTCCTATATTTTGCCACCAACGATGTCCACGTGCCTCGCTTTCCCCACGCACGTTTCCGCGGCAAAAGCCAAATGGGGTTGCGCGGCGATGCCATCGTGCAATTCGACTGGTCGGTGGGCGAAATCATGAAAATCCTCGCCCAGTTGGGTCTTGCCGACAACACGCTCATCATTCTCACGAGCGACAATGGCCCCGTGGTCGACGATGGCTATCAAGACCAAGCCGAGGAATTGTTGCACGGCCATCGCCCCGCCGGACCATTCCGCGGCAACAAATACAGCGCTTTCGAGGGCGGAACCGCCGTGCCGCTCATCGTGAGCTGGCCAGCCCGTGTGCCCCGTGGCGTGAAATCGAAGGCCTTGCTCAGCCAAATCGACCTCTTCGCCTCGCTGCAAACGCTCATCGGTGCCACGCTCCCCAAGGGCAGTGCGCCCGACAGCCGCAACTATCTGCCCGCCTTCTTGGGCACCGACAGCATCGGCCGCAGCTACGTGCTGGGCCAGTCGAGCGCGCATGTGCTCTCGGTTTGCACGCCCCATTGGCGCTACATCGAGCCCCACGACGGGCCGAAAATGATTACGTGGGGGCCGAAGATTGAAACGGGCAATGCGCCCACGCCGCAGCTCTACGACATGACGGCCAGCCCTTATGAGCGCGACAATGTGGCGTTGCAACATCCCGAAGAGGTGTTTAAACTGCAAGGCATTTTGCAACGCGAGCGCCAACGGCAGGCGCAATGACGCCTCGTTTGGCGTAGCTTACGCGTAAGTCGAGACAAAAAATCAAAAAGAAGGGCTGCTTACGCATAAGTCGAGACAAAAAATCAAAAAGATGGTCTGCTTACGCATAAGTCAAGGCAAAAAATCAAAAAGAAGGGTTGCTTACGCGTAAGTCAAGGCAAAAAATCAAAAAGAAGGGTTGCTTATGCGTAAGTCGAGGCAAAAAATCAAAAAGAAGGGTTGCTTACGCGTAAGTCGCGGCGAAAAATCAAAAAGATGGGCTGCTTACGCGTAAGTCGAGGCAAAAAATCAAAAAGCAGGGCTGCTTACGCGTAAGTCGAGGCAAAAAATACAAAAAGAAGGGCTGCTTACGCGTAAGTCGAGGACAAAAAACAAAAAGATGGTCTGCTTACGCGTAAGTCGAGGACAAAAAATACAAAAAGAAGGGCTGCTTACGCGTAAGTCAAGGCAAAAATGAAAAAATGGGGCTGCTGGAAAAATAGCA
>NZ_JH114215.1:1263829-1277556 GCF_000224615.1 Segatella oulorum F0390 | reverse complement strand
TACAAAAAGAAGGGTTGCTTACGCGTAAGTCGCGGCGAAAAATACAAAAAGAATGGGCTGCTTACGCGTAAGTCGAGGCAAAAAATCAAAAAGCAGGGCTGCTTACGCGTAAGTCGAGGCAAAAAATCAAAAAGAAGGGCTGCTTACGCGTAAGTCGAGGCAAAAAACAAAAAGATGGTCTGCTTACGCGTAAGTCGAGGCAAAAAATCAAAAAGAAGGGCTGCTTACGCGTAAGTCAAGGCAAAAATGAAAAAAATGGGGCTGCTGGAAAAATAGCAGGGCTAAAAATCAAAAAAATGGGGCGTCGGAAAATTCCGCAAGCCTAAATCAACTTAAAATGGCGCGTCGGGAAATTCCGCAAGCCTAAATCAACTTAAAATGGCGCGTCGGAGTTTTCCGCAAGCCTAAATCAACTTAAAAAGGGTCGTCGGGAAATTCCGCAGCCCCAAATCAACTTAAAATGGCGCGTCGGGAAATTCCGCAGCCCCAAATCAACTTAAAATGGCGCGTCGGAGTTTTCCGCAAGCCCAAAAAATCAAAAAGATGGGCGTCGGGAAATTCCGACGCTGTGTTTTTCCACAACGAAAAGTGTTGGCGACGACCGAAAAGCCGTACCTTTGTAGGCAACTAAAAAAATCATCTTCGATGCCAACGATAGCTCCTTTTTCACGCCCCATGTATGTCATGGTGAAGCCGGCTGGGTCGCATTGCAACCTGCGCTGCCAATATTGTTATTACTTAGAAAAGAGCGGTCTTTATGCCGAGCCCACGCACCACGTGATGAGCGACGCGTTGCTCGAGCGTTTCATCCAGCAGTATATCGAGGCGCAACTCACGCCGCAAATTCTCTTCACCTGGCATGGCGGCGAGCCTTTGATGCGCCCCATCTCGTTTTATCGGCGGGCGTTGGCGCTGCAAAAGCGTTATGCGCAGGGGCGACAAATCGACAATACCATTCAAACCAATGGCACGTTGCTGACCGATGAATGGTGCGCGTTTTTCAAAGAAAACAACTTTCTGGTGGGCGTGTCCATCGATGGCGGGCAGGATTTCCACGATGCCTATCGGCGCACGGCCGCCGGGCGACCCTCGTTTGGGCAGGTGATGCGCGGCATTCGTTTGCTCAACAAGCATGGGGTGGAATGGAATGCGCTGGCCGTGGTCAACCATCTCAATGCCGAAGAGCCGTTGGCTTTCTACGATTTTTTTAAATCCATCGACTGCCACTACATCCAATTCACGCCCGTGGTGGAGCGCATGGTGACGCGTGACGACGGCCTCACGCTGGCAGCTGGCACACAGATGGGCGGCACGCTGACCGATTTCTCGGTTACGCCGCAACAGTGGGGGCGCTTTCTTTGCCAGCTGTTCGATGCGTGGGTGCACCATGATGTGGGCGACTATTTCATTCAGCTTTTCGATGCCACCTTGGCCAACTGGGTGGGCGTGGCGCCAGGTGTCTGCACGTTGGCCAAGGAATGCGGCCACGCCGGCGTGATGGAGTATAACGGCGATGTGTATTCGTGCGACCATTTCGTGTTTCCCGAGCATCGGTTGGGCAATCTCAACCACCAGACGCTCTGCGAAATGATGTATGGCACAAAGCAGCAAGCCTTCGCGCGGTTGAAGCACGAGCAGTTGCCACGGCAGTGCCGCGAGTGCCGGTTTGAGTTTGCTTGTCATGGGGAGTGCCCGCGCAACCGCTTCCTGACCGATTGTTATGGGCAGCCCGGCCTGAATTATCTTTGTGCGGGCTATCGACAGTTCTTTGCGCATGTGGCGCCCTATATGGACTTCATGAAAAACGAACTGGCGCATCATCGTGCGCCAGCCAATGTCATGCAACAGGTGTTTTCCCCAGGGGATTAAGATTGCTCGGCTGTGGCGGTGAACTTTTTCAGGAAAAAAGCCCAACGCTTGTAGGCCATGGGTGTGAGATGCACGCCGTCGGTGGTGAGCGCATCTTGCAGCGTGTAGGTGCCGTGGAACACAAATTGTTTGAACAAGTTGATGTAGGCAATGTGGTTGGTTTGGCAATAGTGGCGCAACTTTTGGTTCACTTCGGCCACCACCGCGCTCTTATCAACCAAGTTTTTGTCGGCAGTCAGCCGCTCGTTGATGGGCAGCAGGCTCAGCACATACAGCTTCGTCGTGGCGGCGTGTGCCCAGATGCGGTCAATCAGCGTTTGGCACGCGGCAAAGATTTCGTCGGCCGATGCTCCTGCACACACCTCCTGCCAGCCAAGCATCACATAAATAGCTTGCGGTTTGCGCTGCAAAATGGTGTTCAGGCGTGCGCCCGTCTCAGCAAGCGTCTCGCCGGCCATGCCTGCATTTTGCACCCCTTTCCAACCCAAAAGTTTATTCCAGTTGCCCGCTTGTGAGGTGCGCTCGTCGCCCAACATCACCACCAGCGGCGTTGTTTTGCGTGGCGATTGCGGCTGCGCCATGGCGGCTTCGCGTCCCATCACGACGAAGAGCAACAGCGCCATAGCCCAGCGTAAGGGGCATCGCATAACGGTTTGTTTCATTAAAATTGTTCTAAAATGGCAATGCGTTTCGCGGTATCGGGGTGCGTGCTGAAGAGCGAATTCATGAAACCCATGATGCCTTGCTTCATCTCGTCGGGCTGGATGATGAACAGCTGTGCCACGTCGGGCCGCGAAACGTTATCTAATCCCGGGTTGTGTTCAATCTTGCGCAGCGCCGAAGCCAACGCCAACGGATTGCCACACAGCTCAGCACCACCCGCGTCGGCCATGTATTCGCGTTTGCGTGAGATGGCAAAGCGTGTGAGTAGCGTGAAGAGATAGGCGATGGCGCAAAGCACTAAACCGATGAGCATCACCACGATGATGCCTGCACCACGGTTGCCACGCCCGTTGTTACCGCGGCTGCTGCTGCGGCCTCCGTAGAGAAATGTATGATAGATGATGCGCACTATCATCGACATCACGGTTGAAATGATGCCCACAAACACGATGCTCACGATGAGCAGCTTCGTGTCGTGGTTGCGAATGTGCGTCAGCTCGTGGCCGATGACGCCGGCCAATTCGTCGTCATCGAGCAGATTCATCAGCCCCGTTGTCACCGTCACCGTGTAGCTCTTTGCATTGATGCCGCTTGCAAATGCGTTGAGTTGCGGGTCGTCGACCACGTTAATCTTCGGCATATCCATGTTGCAGGTCATGCAGAGGTTCTCCACAATGTTATACAAGCGTGGATTTTCCTGCCGACTAATGGGTCGTGCGCCTGTGGCATGCTGAATCATCGACGCGTTGCTGTAGTAGGCAATGACAAACCACACGCCCACGATGCCTACTACCCACGGCAACACCTGCACGAAATAGGCATTCACAGTGGCCACGTCGAGCGTGCTCGTCCATTCGCCGTTGACATCGTAATAGCCACCTTCAAAATAGTGGAGCGCCGCCAAGAACGCCCACACCACAGCCAGAATGATGAGCGGAAACATTGCCAGCAACAGCCACGTCAGGCGGTTGTTGCGGCTGATTTGCGTTTGCATGCCTACATATTCCATCGGCTCAGAACTTTACTTCGGGTGCTTTGTCCAATTCGGCGCGTTGCTCGGTGGGTATTTCAAACATCGGTTCGGTTTTAAAACCAAACATGCCCGCAATGAGGTTCGATGGGAAGGTTTGCACAGCGTTGTTCAATTCGCGCGTTGCCGAATTGAAGAAGCGGCGCACAGCAGCCAACTTATTCTCGATGTCGGCCAACTCGTTTTGTAATTGCAAAAAGTTTTGGTTGGCTTTCAAATCAGGATAAGCCTCCAACGAAACTTTTAAACCCGATAAGGCTGCGGTGAGTGAATTCTCGGCCGCTATCTTGTCGTCCATCGTCGTTGCGCCCATGGCTTGCGCACGTGCTTCCGTCACTTTCTCCAACAATTCGCGCTCGTGTGTGGCATAGCCCTTCACCGTTGCGACCAACTGCGGCACAAGGTCGTGGCGTTGCTTCAACTGCACGTCGATGTTAGCAAATGCATTCTCGCGGTTATTCCGCAACTTCACCAAACGATTGTAAATCGAAATGAGCCACAGTGCCAACAGCACCACGACAATGAGAATAATAATTCCTGTCATAATTCTTTGTTTTTTGCATGAGTTTGCGTGCAAATATACCACAAATTCTGCGGCAATCTCCATGCTATTAAGAAATATTTGGAAAAAGCCTGTGCCGCAGCGGCAGAATGTTGTAACAACTATCCATCATTTTATAACGCGCCAATCCGGGAAAGCACTACCTTTGCCTACGATAAATTTAAAAACAAAGGAGAATTGATTATGACAACAAAAACATTTAAAGTTGAAGGAATGAAGTGCAGTCACTGCAAAGCACATGTGGAAGAAGCTATCCAGGCTTTGCCGGGTGTAGAAAAGGCTGAGGCGCATTTGGATGCCGCCAACGTGGCCGTTGATTTCGATGCTGCAAAGGTTTCGGCCGAAGCCATCAAGAAGGCCGTTGACGAGGCAGGGCATTATGAATTGATTTTAGAGTAAACGCACATGAAGAAAACTATCCCTGTGGTGGGCATGGCCTGCTCGGCTTGCTCGGCCAACGTTGAGAAAAAGCTCAACTCCTTGGCTGGCATCAACTCGGCTTCGGTGTCGTTGCCGGGACGTTCGGCGCTCATCGACTATGACCCCACCACCATTTCGTTGGAGAAAATGAAGCAGGCCGTGAACGACATCGGCTACGACTTGGTAATCGAGGCCGACCGCAGTGTGGCCGAAATCGAGCAGCGCGCCTACACGTTGCTGCGTCGGCGCACGTTGCTTTCGTGGCTCTTTGCCCTCTCGGTCATGGCGATTTCCATGCATTGGTTGCCGCTTGGCAGCCGCGATATGGCCAACCAAGTGGCCTTGTTGCTGGCATTGGCCAATTTCATGTATTGCGGACGCGAATTCTTTATCAACGCCGTTAAGCAGTTGCACCATCTCACGGCCAACATGGATACGCTCGTTGCGCTGTCCACCGGCATCAGCTTCGTGTTTAGTTGCATCAACACTTTCTGGGGCGATGCGCTGTGGGGTAGTCGTGGAATCGCATGGCACACCTATTTCGATGCCAGCGTGATGATTATCACCTTTGTGCTCACGGGTCGCCTATTAGAGGAACGCGCCAAGGATGCCACTGCTGCTTCCATCCGCCGCCTCATGGGAATGCAACCCAAAACGGCACGTTTGGTGGATGGCGACCACGTGGACGAAGTGCCCATCGCCACCATTGCCAAGGGCGATGTGTTAGAGGTGCGCGCGGGCGAGAAGATACCTGTCGATGGCATCGTGACGCAAGCCGAGAGTTTTATGACCGCCGATGCAGCCTATGTCGACGAGAGCATGATTACGGGCGAGCCTACTCCAGCCGAAAAGCGCGTGGGAAGCCGTGTGTTGGCAGGCACCATCCCCAGTCAAGGCAAGCTGCGGTTGAAGGCACAACAGATTGGCGAAGACACCGCTTTGGCACAAATCATCCGCATGGTGCAAGCCGCCCAGAGCAGCAAAGCGCCTGTGCAGCGCGTCGTTGACAAGGTGGCGCTCGTGTTTGTGCCCGTTGTTACGGCCATCGCCTTGCTCACCTTCGTCATCTGGCTCGTTGCGGGCGGCGTAGATCATCTGCCACAGGCCATCCTTTCGGCCATCGCTGTGCTGGTCATTGCCTGCCCGTGTGCCATGGGATTGGCCACGCCGACGGCGCTGATGGTGGGCATCGGTAAGGCTGCCGAATTGCAAGTGCTCATCAAGGATGCTACCGCCTTGGAGCGTATGCGCAAGGTTGATGCCATCGTGATTGACAAGACGGGCACGCTCACTCTGCCCAATCAAGCCATCGACTTCACCAAAGCCGACAACCTTGATTTAGAAGCGCGCGAAACCCTGAAGCCCCATGCGGCCGAAGCCATGAAAGCCTTGCAGGAACGTGGCATTGCCGTCTACATGATGAGTGGCGACAAAGAGGAGGCTGCCCACTATTGGGCCAACAAAGCGGGCATCGAGCATTATCAAAGCAAGGTGCTGCCGCAAGACAAAGAGGACCTTGTGCGCCAGTTGCAACGCGAAGGTCACACCGTAGCCATGATTGGTGACGGCATCAACGACACGCAGGCGCTGGCCTTGGCCGACGTGAGCATGGCCATTGGGCGAGGCACCGATGTGGCGATGGACGTGGCACAAGTGACGCTCATGGGCGATGACCTGCGCAACATTCCCCGCGCCTTCGACCTGAGCCAGCGCACGGTGCGGATGATTGCGCAAAACCTTTTCTGGGCTTTCATCTACAACCTCGTTTGCATTCCGTTGGCTGCCGGTGTGCTCTATGCGTTCGGCATCGACTGGCAAATCACGCCCCTTTGGGCCAGCGCGCTCATGGCCTTCTCGAGTGTGAGTGTGGTGCTCAACAGCCTGCGCTTGCGTTTCGTGGCGGCATAACGCGCGGATCATATCGCCGTCGAAGCCTTGTTTTCGACTATACATCGCTTGCAGTGCACCGTCGAAGCCTTGTTTGCGACTATACATTGCTTGCAGTGCATCGTCGAAGCCTTGTTTTCGACTATACATTGCTTGCAGTGCACCGTCGAAGCCTTGTTTTCGACTATACATCGCTTGCAGTGCACCGTCGAAGCCTTGTTTTCGACTATACATCGCTTGCAGTGCACTGTCGAAGCCTTGTTTTCGACTATACATTGCTTGCAGTGCACCGTCGAAGCCTTGTTTGCGACTATACATCGCTTGCAGTGCATCGTCGAAGCCTTGTTTTCGACTATACATTGCTTGCAGTGCATCGTCGAAGCCTCTTTTGCGACTATAACTTGCAATCAGGTCGGCAAAAGAGGCATGAACGATGGCATACCTTGACGTCAGGTCGGCAAAAGAGGTGCGAACGGCGGAATGCTTTGCGGTTTGTCCGTCATCGAGCCGTAGAATAAAAAAGGCGGGCACTGTTGCTATGCAGTGCCACGCCTTCATTCTTGTTATGATGAGATTAAGCCGTTGCGATTATTGTTCGGCGGGAGAATTGGCTGTCGTCGGCCAATAGATGTTTTGATACAGATTGCTGTTCTCAACGGTTCCATCGGGCGAACAGAGCTTCATCTCCTGCACAGAGAAGGGCGAGAGATAGTGAGCCTTGTAGAACGTGTAGCCGTTGTAGAGATTGTATTTGTTGTTAATCTGATAGGGATGGATGTACTTCGACAGGCTCTTCGCCGACATCGTAGCCTTTGCCGATCCGTCAGCAACAATCAGACTCTTGCCATCTTTGATAAACACGGGGCTTGTGTGCATCTGATCCCAGAAGTTGGCACCCTCGATTTGGTAATTGTGCACCTGGTCTAAGGCTGCCCAACGAATGAGGTCGTCTTCGCGGAACCCCTCGCCGGCCAATTCGCAGCGACGCTCACGACGAATGCAATAGAGTGTCTTGTCGACGGGTACGCCGGCCGAGAATGCCCCCCAGTCATAGGATGGACGGTTGACATTGGCCTCATAGCTCATGTCGGTGTTGGCAATGGTTGTGGCGATGGGTGCGGTGATGCCGGCACGGGTGCGCAGCGCGGTCCAATATTGATCGGCTGTGGCATCGATGTTGCCATTGCGCAGATAGCTGGCCTCAATGTAGTTGAGCATGGCTTCTTCCACACGGATGAGGATTTGTCCCGAGACATCCGAGAAGCTCTGTCCCAACTGCATGGCCGGGTTATAGTTGTAGAACTTGCGCTGGCGATAGCCCGTGATGTCTTTCTCCTCTTGTGCGCTGGTGATGATGTTGCCGATGTTATACTTCACCTTGTTGACGTGCTGTGCAATGGGTTTGCCACGGTTGGCCAAATCGATGCTGGCCTGGTCGATGGCCAACACGTCAGACTCGCCAAAGACAAACAGCTGCAAGCGCTCGTCGCGGTCTTGCTTGGCCTGGTCGATGGTGGCATCGCCATGATAGCCTGCGCCGCTGGCATAGATGGGCAGACCGTTTTTCATCAGGAACGACTCCACCAAACCGCGTGTCCAACCTGTGGCCGAGCCCGTGCGGAGCTTGTTCGATGTGAGATGGGCTACCGACAAATCGGCATTGAACTGGCGCCACATCAGCACTTCGGGAACCTTTGAAAGGTCGGTGCTGGCAAACATGTCGTAATAAGCATTCCAGCCGTTATATTGACCCACGTTGCCGGGATTCATCACGTGGCTGTTTTGTGTGCTCAAAGGCACGGCATCGCAAACGCGCTTCGCTGCGTCCATCGCCTGATCAAGGAAGAAGTTCACCTCGTCGTTCTGGTTGATGGTGAAATTCTTATTCCACTCCTTGTTCTTTCCTGGCCAGTTGGCATCGCCCGGCACGCGACCTGTGCCACGATGATATTTCTCGAACGTGGCTTCATAAAGGGCCATGCGCGACTTAAAGGCCAAGGCTGTGTTCTTGCTGATGCGCAACTTGTTGCTGACCGACACTTGCAACTTGCTGATGGCTTTATCCATGTCTGAGAGGATTTGGCGTGCCACCAAGTTGCGTGGTTGCCGCTTGCTGGCTGCCACCAAGTCTTTGTCGATATTGAGTTCGTTTAACTCGATGGGGAAGTCGCCATACGCCTGAAGCTTGTAATAATAAAGCATGGCGCGAATGAAATAGGCTTCGCCCATATACTGATTGATATCGTTGGTACTGCCCGTCACTTGGCCAGCAGCAATTTTTGCCTCGCTCTCGTTGATGAACTTGTTGACATTGCGAATGGCATTGAAGCCAATTCCGCCCGCTGTGGGCACCAACCACTGGTCGGGCAAGAACATGCCGCGGTTACCATTCACGGCAGCTTGGTTGTCGGTGCCGTCGTCAAAGGTAGCGACACCCGCAAACCAACCGCTGTTATTTGGGAATATCGTGCCGTAATAGTTAAAGGTGAAGCTACCCAACTGGTCGGCAGTTTTGAAATAGTTGTCCGGAGAGATTTGGTCAAGGGGCGGACGATCTAAGAAATCGTCACACGAAACAAGCAATAAGGCTGCACCGCAAAGCGATAAGCCTGCGCTGAAAATATTTTTGAATATACGTTTCATAGAAGTTGTTTTAGAAGTTGAGATTTAAACCGAAAGAAATCGTGCGCTGCAAGGGATAGAGCTTTCCGGGGCCCCAGTCGCCTCCCGTTGCCTCGGGGTCGAAAATCTTATTCATCTTGGTGAAGGTGCAGAGATTTTCAGCCGAGAAATAAACGCGCACTCTGTTGGCACCAATCTTTCGAACGAGTGCAGCAGGAAGCGTATAGCCCAACTGGATGTTCTTGATGCGCATGTAAGCGGCATTTTGCATATAGCGGTCGCTGGTTTGGAAGTTCTTCGAGCCGCTGCCAAACAACGGACGCGGATAGAAAGCGTTGGGGTTGGGACCAAAGTTGGTGTCGTTGGCCGGACGCCAATAGTCTAAGTGGTCTTTAAAGGCAGCTGCCTGCCACAAACCTACGTTAGCACCCACGCTGTAAGGAGACGAATCCCAGAAGTCGCGCTTGAGCAAGCCTTGCATGAAGATGAGGAAGTCGAAGCCTTTCCAGGCTGCATCCAATGTGATACCGAAGCGATAGCGCGGTGTGGTGTTACCGATTTTTCTCAAGTCGCCCGGGTCATCGTAGGTTGCACTGCCGTTGTTCACCTTCTTATCGCCATTCAAATCTTTATACATCACGTCGCCGGCAGCCCAGTTTGAGCCCCAAGACGGTTTGTTGTTGGCGAGCCATTCGTTCATTTGCTGGTCGGTTTGTGCGATGCCTTCCACTTCATAGCCCCAAATGTTGCCCATGCGTTGGCCTTCATACCATTCTGAAAGCAAGTGGTTGGGGTTGTAATAGCGAGTGATGGTCTGGTAGTCGTCCGACATAACCAGTCTCGCACCATAGTTCACCTGGCCGATTTGGTCGCGCCATTTTACCTCCAGTTCCCAACCGTTTGAGCGCATATCGCTGTTGTTTTCGGCGGGTTGATTAGCACCCAAGATTGAGGGTTTCACCGGTGCGGGACCTACCATGTTCTTGGTGGTGCGCACGAAGTAGTCGAAGTTACCCTGCAAGCGGTTGTTGAATGCACCGAAATCGAAACCGATGTTCCACGATTGGATGCGTTCCCAAGTGAGGTTAGGCGAAACCAAGCCCGGCACGTTCGCAATATTCTGACGCTCGCCATTGAGCAACCAGCCCGATGATGCGGCCGAAACCGGCTGATTTAAGAACCAAGGGTAGAGTTGTTTAATATTGGTGTTGCCCAACGAACCCCATGAAACGCGTAGCTTCAACACCTGAATGGTTTTCGACAGCGATTTGAAGAAGGCTTCGTTGGCAATGTTCCAACCGGCCGAGAACGAGGGGAATACGCCCCAACGTTTGTTGCCGATGAAACGAGACGAACCGTCGCGGCGAATAGAAAATTCGGCCAGATAGCGGTTGTCGTAGGCATAGTTCACACGACCGAAGATACCCATCGTTGCCCACTGCGTGTCGCTGAAACTGGGATTCACCACTTTGTTGGTGGCATTGTTCAATGTCGGTACCAAAGGCGTGATGAGGTCGGCGCGCGATGCTCCGAGATAAGTGTAGCGATTCGACTCCATATCCATACCGGCCACGGCCTTGAAATCGTGCTTCTCGTTGAGCTTAAACGCATATTCGGTGAAGTAACGGCCGTTGAAATAGTTGGTTTTGGACATCGCTTCGCCTACGTTCGATTTGCCGGCGGCGTAGTCACCGCTCCAAGCTGCAGCCACGGGCAGGTTGTTCGGGTCGTAGTAGTAAATGGGTAGCACGTCCCAATGGTTGTGATAGTTGGTGGTGTTGTAGTTGCCTTCCAAGCGAATTTTCCAACCCTTGATGGGTGTAAATTCGAGTGCTAACTGCTGAAACACTTTGTCGGTAGACGTTTTGTCCAAACCACCGTTCTCCATTTGCAGGATTTCGTTGCCGTGCACATAATGTCCGTGAGGGTCATACACGGGGTTGGTAGGCCAACGACGTGCAATGTTGTGGAAGAAGAGGGCCGTCATGTAACTGGGACGATGATAGTTCTCACGGCTCCATTTATTATTATAGGTAATCGAGAACCAGTCGTTCAGCCGCGCCGTCACCTTCGCCGTGAAGTTATAACGGTTCATCACGTCCTCGCCATGGCGAATCAGACCGTGTTGATTGAGCAGGGCACCGCTGAGATAATAGTTCACATTCTTCGAACCACCGCTGAGCGCAATGTTGTGCTCTTGCGAAGGCACGCCTTTGCGATACATTTCCTTAAACCAATCGGTGTTTGCCCACGAACTGTTGTACATGCCCCAAGGCTCGTTGGCAGCATAACCGCGCCACGTGGTGGGCACCTCGTCGCCGGGTTTAGGTGTGCCGTTGATGTTGTTTTTAATCTTCTCCAACATGTCGTTGCTGAAGGGCAAAGCCTCACCATTGTTGGTGGCAGCATCGTTCCAATAGCGCGCAAAGTCGTAGGAGTTGGGCATCTCGGGCACTTGCGTAGCCGTTGAGAACCGCATGTTGCCGTTGTAAGAAACGCTCATGCGACCGTCGCGACCGCTCTTCGTGGTGACCAAAATCACACCGAAAGCCGCACGCGAACCGTAGATGGCGCTCGACGAAGCATCTTTCAGCACCGAAATGCTTTCGATGTCGTTGGGGGCAATCGAATAGAGGTCGCCCTCCGAACCGTCGATGAGTACCAAGGGAGCTGCATTCGAGCCGCCGCCAATGGTTCCCGTTCCGCGGATGTTCATGCTGAACTTACCATTGAGCGCGCCACCGGCATTGCCCACGTTGAAGTTCAAACCGGGTACGGCACCCTGCAAGGCCTGCGCAACGCTCGTAACGGCACGCGCCTCCAAGGTTTTGGAGTTCACCACCGATACGGCGCCCGTGAGGTTCACCTTCTTTTGGCTACCATAGCCCACAACCACTACATCGTCCAACGTGCCGGCATCTTCGTGCAGGTTCACGGTGAGGTTCTTGCCGTTCCACACCACACGCTGCGTCGTATAACCAATGTACGACACGGTTAAGGTGCTACCCGGCTTCACTCCGGCGATGTCGAAATTACCGTTCAAATCGGTAATGCCGCCCTTCTTTTGGCCGTTCACCGTCACTGTGATCGAGGCACCAATGATGGGTTCGCCGTTAGTGTCGAGCACAACGCCTTTGCAGGCATTTTGCTGTTGTACCATGGCCACGGGCATCGCCGCTGTGGCCATCGAAGGACTTACATTCGCGCCCAGCAATGCTAAGGCGAATAACGTTTTGTTTTTGTTACGTTTTAAGTACGTCATTACTTTAGATTTTAGTTCTTTACTTTGTTTCTAAATCTCTAAAAAAATAGACCCTTCATGGGTCGTTGAATGTTTTGTTAAAAGTACTTAGTTTCCTAAGATCTGTGCAGATGAAGGATTAAAGTGCTGGCAAAGTTAATGTATGTTGAGCAAGTAAGATTTGTTTTTTTTGTTAAAACTTATTAAATCAGAGCGATTTCTGTGTTTTTTTCGCCTTTTCTACTAAAGAATTTAAAAAGAAGGACCAACGGAACACTTCGCCGGTAGCTGGGCGACACGGGCGGGCACACAGGCTCCGCCCCTACCAATCTCCACCATATTTTTCCACGCATCCCACACAAACAAAATAACCATTTACACACAATCCATCCAAACGAAATCACCCATTCCACGCGCAATCTGCCCAAACGATACCGTAGGGGCGGCGCCTGTGTGCCCGCCCGAACGTCCGCGCAGCGGCGTTTCCATACGCAAATGAATGAATACAACTACCCACACAACACATCGGGGGCGGAAATGCATCGCGCACTCCCACCCCCATTCTTTAAAACAAGTTGTGTATGCAAACTGGCATCGAAATGATGCCCTTCTGTTTTAAAGCAAGCTATTTCTTTGGTGTCACCGTAGCATCGCCTTGGCCACTGCCACCGGGTTTATTTCCACCGGGATTACCCGAACCGCTGCCACTACCTGAACCGCTGCCTTGGCTGCCGTTTCCAGACCCACCGTTACCGGAACCGCCACCGTTTCCGCCGTTACCGGAACCACCATTACCCGAACCGCCACCGTTTCCGCCGTTATCAGAGCCGCCATTCTTCTTCCCGCCTTTCTTCGACTTCGGCACTTCCGACTCGGCCACCTGCACCAATTTCTTCTTGCGAACCACCTTCACCCAAACATCATTCGCGCGGCCATCAATCGTCAGTCGGTAACATTTCTTCGCACCCGAACCGCGGCTCTCGCCCGAATAATGCACCGCTTCGGCAGCAACGCCCAACGGCTTGGCCAGCGCATCGAACATCGGGAGCAGCATTTGGCGCTGCTGCTCAACCCTCACCGCATTCTCATGCGCAGTGCTGTTTTTATGCTGTTTAATCACCGTGTGACGGTCGTGCACATAGTTGTTATAATGTTGAATAAGCGCCGTGATGGCTTCGCTCGAATCCAACTCGTTCAATGCCACCACACGCAGCAACACCTTGTCGATGGCATCGTCGGTGGCGACGCGCAACTCCTTCAAATCGTCCACTGCCCTACCGCTTTTGTAACGGTTGTGATAGCAGTCGCCGAAAGCGGTGTTGGCCGTCTCCAACCGTGTGATGGCGGCCGCGAGCTTCAGCTTTGTTACCGCCGCTGTGCATTCGGCACTCTTCAAATCGGTCACAAGGTTTTCAATCAGTCCCGTCTCCCGG
>NZ_JH114215.1:1252300-1263767 GCF_000224615.1 Segatella oulorum F0390 | reverse complement strand
TGCTCAACCCTCACCGCATTCTCATGCGCAGTGCTGTTTTTATGCTGTTTAATCACCGTGTGACGGTCGTGCACATAGTTGTTATAATGTTGAATAAGCGCCGTGATGGCTTCGCTCGAATCCAACTCGTTCAATGCCACCACACGCAGCAACACCTTGTCGATGGCATCGTCGGTGGCGACGCGCAACTCCTTCAAATCGTCCACTGCCCTACCGCTTTTGTAACGGTTGTGATAGCAGTCGCCGAAAGCGGTGTTGGCCGTCTCCAACCGTGTGATGGCGGCCGCGAGCTTCAGCTTTGTTACCGCCGCTGTGCATTCGGCACTCTTCAAATCGGTCACAAGGTTTTCAATCAGTCCCGTCTCCCGGTCATAATTCGCCCGCACCACACCTGGATACCTCTTCGCCACCTCTTTCAGCTTGTCGGCGGCTTTCGCCTCGTCGGCATCGGCACTCAATTCGGCCACCTCCAGCGCCTTCATCAAAGCCCGATAGGCCGTGTCGCGCACGCTGTCCAAAGTGTCGAGCTCCTTCGAGCCCTCCTTGGAGCGCGGATAGTTCAGCGCCTCGTCCTCGCGTTTCAGCGCATCTTCTAAAGGTTTCAACACAGCGGTGAGCTTTTCAACGCCCGCCTCTTTACACATGCGCAGCACATGGCCGGCATACTGGTAGTGCTCCATCCCAGGGAGCTTGCTACGGTCTAAAGCAGTTAATTTCATTGCTTGTTAATGTATTTAAAGTTGACTTTGGGAATACCCCAAAGCGTAGTTTTTTCGTGTTCTATCCCATTCGGAGGTCAATATGACCGTTACATTGCTGCAGCAAACGATTCGGAGGTCGAAATGACCGTTACATCGCTGCAACAAACGATTCGGAGGTCGAAATGACCGTTACATCGCTGCAGCAAACGATTCGGAGGTCAATATGACCGTTACATCGTTGCAGCAAACGATTCGGAGGTCGAAATGACCGTTACATCGCTGCAGCAAACGATTCGGGGGTCGAAATGACCGTTACATCGTTGCAGCAAACGATTCGGGGGTCGAAATGACCGTTACATCGCTGCAGCAAACGATTCGGGGGGCAATATGAGCTTTTGCATCATTGCGACAGCCCATCGAGACTCCCCAAACATAGCTCTTTACGCCCTTAGAATTTAACAAAGGGCCTAACCCACGATTGATAATCTGATGCGGTAAAAGCCATATTTCCATCAAGAAGCACAATCGCACCACATCTAACACTGCCGCCAAAACTTTCAAAAAATTCAGTGCTTGTCCAATTTGTATGTATCGCAGGAGGAGGAGTGATCCCTAAGTCTATAAGGTCGAAGTAAAAGGCAGAGCTGGCCCATTTATAGTTCGTCCTACCTCCAGAGGCTTGAGTACCATCACTAAAGCCCGACGCAACTGCAAATAAATACATTTCCCCGACACTGGGCAGATACCAGTTTGCTGTGGCCATTGTTCCCGTCAATGTCACACCACTGTTTTGCAACTCTTCGCGGTAATGAGCCGCACGATAGAAAGCCGGATAGAGGGTAGGCTGATTGGCCTTAATCGTTGTTCCATCGGCACTGCCCGATGCCTCCCAAGTGTACCGATAGCCATCCATATCTTGAATCATTGCAGCAGTCTCTGACCAATTAGGCCAAAAAGGGTGTGTCCCATCGCCATAATATTTATAATTGAAGGGATGGATATACGGGCCTGTATACAACTCAATGCGTCCTCCGGCAACCTCATTCAGAGCAGCAGCCAGCCGTCTGCTTTGACTCACCACCAAGCCAATGGGCACTTTCGGCGAGGCGAGCACATTGCCCTGCTTGTCGCGATAGAGCGGTGTGCCATCTGATTTGCGCAAACGTGTATATTGCGTGGCATTGATAAAGTCGGTGCTGCCATCGTTCATCAGATAGAGATAGTTGGGACGCAGCTTCACGTTGATGATATACGACCCATTGTTTTGCATTACCACCGCAGGATTGGGCGCGAGGGTGAGCGAAGCATTGTGATTGGCAAAATCAGCGCGGTAAATCTTTCCGCTATGGAAGGTTAGCTCTAATTTCGAAGCATCGGTTGTCGGCAGAAAATAAAAATAATTGTTGGTGAGGCTGGGGTAGTTAATATCTTGATAAACTCCTTCCACCCCCCCAGTCACATTACCTTCTACCCAAGTATTGTTAGCCGGGAATGTGCAGTTTTCACTCAGTGCCGCATTGGTGTAGCCTGTCCAAGTGTCGGTATTCACATCATAAGTGGCCTGGTTGGGAACGGACGTAGCGTTGATCGACGCGAGCGTGGCGGCCATGGCGGGATAGGGCATGTAGCCGGTGAGCTTGAGCTTCATGCGGGCACCAAGATGCTTGAGGGTGAACACCACTTCTTTCGTAGCGTCTTGCGCAGTGAGAACCACACCGGTGGTGCGGCCAATCAGCGCGTTGCTCATGTTGGAGCGGTCGACGATGAACGTGTTGCCGCTGCGGGTTAAATCGCTGTAGAGCACAAAATCGTAGGTGCCGGGTTCTAAATTCATCGAACCGCTGCTGATGGTGAACACGCCGCTGTTGACGGTGCCCGTCACTTCGCCGACCAATGTTGAGCCTTGATAGGCCAGCAGGGTGTAGGTACCGTCGGTCAAAGCACGTGTGGTGGCGCGGTCGGCCCTGGTGGTGTCGCGCTGAATGGATACTTCGGCCATGAGGTTGTTGTCGAGGTCGATTACCTGCTTGCTGATTGTGTCGGGGACAAGGGCGCGCGTGCCCTGCACTTCCTTGTCGGCATTGTAGTCTTCAAAATTCACTTTGAAAGTGATTTGCTTTGCCGTGTCTATTTTGCCGCCGGGTTGGTTGTCCAACTCGCTGTGGCAGGCCGACAGCCCCAACAGGGCTGTGGCTATAATTGCTAATTTTATAATTTTCATTTCTTCTCCGTTTTTAAATTCATAAAACATCGTTTCCGTTGTTGCCATTAAGGTGCAACAGTGCTTTCGTCGCCCGTAAATATGGTTCCACCTTCCGACGACCCATCACTACCCCATGGCGTAATCGTTGAGCCGGACACCCCTGGCCGTACTGCCGTTTTGGGTTCGGCAACGGGACGGACGATGTATCCACTTGATCGGGCATAACTGTTTCTTGGATATAATTGATTTTCATTAAAATCTAAGAAGAGACCATTTTGGACATCGGCTGGGAATGCCGACCAATAGTGACCATGTCCATGTTCGCCAGTATAAGCCAAACGGCCATCGTAGTAGAAAAGGAAGCCCGTAGCGGGAAAGAAAATGGTTTCTATTGGGGTGGTATGAGTCTTGAAATGCCAACCATAGTCCCAAGGACCTACGACATTATATTTACTTTTATCAGAACTTTCACTTTCACCCGTTGTTGTGAAACCTGTGAACGCATTAGAGGCAGGCATGTGGAAACCGGCAGGACATGGATCATAAATGGTCTTGGTAACCTCATCATCGCTCCGGTTGGGCATTTTGGTGTTATTGGTCGACCATGTATTGGCATAGGTCGTAGCATAAGGGTCGTTTTGTGCAGAACTCGTATAGTAATATGTCCCTGGGGTTTGAATGGTTTTGCCCACAGAAGCACGCCCATTAATAGCTTTAAAAGCATTGGCAGGATAGATTTTTGTCGTGTTGGGTAAGGCATCCTTACGTCCCCATTCATAGAGGGTATTCACTTCTTCACGATCGCCACCGGGGTTCTGTGTGATGATGAGTTTGGCCTCTTGTGGATTATCAGGATGCCCTGCAACGCGACCGCCGCCTATTTGCTGGAAGGTGACGCGTGCCATTCGAGGCTTGGTATAAGAAGTCACCTCCCATTTGAGATGGACATAACCCAAGGAGTTGCGAGTGAATTTATAAATGACACCGCTATGATTTTTACACGGGATAGGGTCTAATGCGTCGGCGTGGTCGAACCACAAATGCCACGACCACATCACGGTACCACTGTTGTTTTTAACTGCGATGACGGCATTCGCATTGCAAATATCAGCTTGCTTGACTTCGAACTCTACAAAGTCAACCCCATTGTATGTTTTGATTGGATTGGTACCGAAATGAACCATATTGGGTTGATCCATCCAAACAACATCTGCTTTCACAGCTTTATCCGTACTATTTTGTACATTGATATAGGGAGAAGAAATCGGTTGATCGGCATGATCCAAGAATGTATGTAGAATGACATCAGGATAAATCCAACTGGGTGTTACAGGTGCCGTGCTGATATAGGCGCTCTTGTTGGCTACATTCCGTCTAATCGCGTTGCCATAAACCAACGGGATGCAATAATGCCCAGGGGCAGAGATGAGATAGCTGTTGGCACTCTCTTCAATTCGGTCTCTTGCACCGTTTCCACCGGGGTTCGCAAGGTTGTAAGGGTCGCTGTCACTGCCTTTGGGTGTAGCATCTTTGAGCACTTTGTTATAAGGTGTGAGCTTATCTATCATCAGGTCTTTGCGCACGGATGCACTTCCCCAGTCAGCATAAACATTGCCATTGTACTTGTTACCGCCATCGCCTTCAGTTTTCGAGAAGTTAGTGAGCCAAGCGGGTTTGGTCATGCCTTTGTCGGTCCAGGTTGTACCGCCGTCTGTGCTTTCTTCATATTTCACAACTTTCCAAGGCATGGGTTGCTTTTTGGTGCCGCCCAAGCCCTCGCGATAACTGTTGACAGTATATCCTTGCGAACTTTCTTGATAGGAGAAAGTGAGGGCTGGCGAAACCGTGAGGTGGCACTCCCAACCCGACTTCCGCTGTGTGAGCTTATATTCGGTTGTGGTGTTCTCTTTCCACACGCTGGGCGTGCCATCTGCATTGCACAAAGGGAATGTGACATGCTTTGTGGTTCCGCCTTCTTCGTAGTAAATCGAAACCTTGGCATGATCAGTCGCCGTCTTGGCGGGCAAGGTTTGCGGAATCATCAGGAAGGTGTAGTTCTCACAGCCTGCTTGGTTATAATAAGTGGGCGTTTTGCGCTCGCCGGCCAACATCGTATTGGGCATCTTCGACGCATCAACATTGATGCCATCGAGCGTCATCGTGGTGGTGGCATTGTCAACCGAAAGCCAAGCGGCATCGCTGCCATCGGCCTTGTTGGGCAGTTGGTAACGCCCTTTATACTTCACACCTGAAACTTCAATCTTCTTAATGATGACAGGCGAGAGGTTGCTGCCGATGGAAAACTTCACTGCGGCCAGTGCATGGCGGAACTTAAGGTTGCTTGTGGGGTCGTTGCCATGAATATAATGCACCTCGCCCGAACAGGCTGTCATCAAATCCTTTTGCTGCGCTACATCTTGATTGACTTCGAAATCAACATAAGGCACCTGCGCAGGGGTGCTGGGTGAAAGTGTGATGCCATTAGCAGCCGTAGCTTCGGGCGACACAGCATAGAAGCGGCCATAAACGTTTACGGGCCAGTCCCAATCGTAACGATTTTGCAATGTTCCATCGGGATTGGTCTTCGCGTTGTGAAACCATAACAACGCGCTACTGGGATTGGATGCGGCTGCAGAACTGGCCGCACGATAACCAATCGAGGAGAAGGTGCCAAGCGTGCTGGCGGTGAGAATCGTTCCGCGCGTCTTCGCATCCACTTTCACGGGGTTAAGGCCCTCAACGGTCGACTCAATCAGGCAGAAATCATGGGGATTGTCGCCCGTAGCTTCAAGTCTTTGGGGTGCAAGGTAGGTCGCAGAAACAGGCTGATTGCTCAGGCTGCGCGTTGCACCTTTGGCATGGGCTTGCTCCAAATCTTCCATTTGTGCGTCGCTCACATTGAATGCCAACGCCATTCCGGTGTGCTTGCCGGGTTGGTCGGTTGCTAAATCATCGTCGGCACAAGCAGCAGCTAAAAGAGCAGCAGCACCAACGGCAACAAGCAAACCTCGGTTGCGAAGTCTGCTCCATGCAAGGTTGCTCAACTTATTTTTTATCTTCATTTTTGTTGTTCCTTTTATTTTTACTCCATTCATTTGCCACAGCTATTAATCTTCATCTTCGATTTCCTCACTGTCACCATCTTCAAAGTCTCCTACGCTGACGCTACCTTTGTGACCTGCTTCACCACCACCACCGGGACGTGCCACGGGACTTTTCGTTAATAACAAATACTCATCCGCCAACGGAATGACCGTACATGCAGGCGTTTCATACAATTTTTTCTTCATTTTAATAAAACTTTTATATATTCAGAGTTATGTTTTACACCGTCTTTGTATACAAAAACGGATTGATTTTTTCCACGAAAAAGGGCATGCAAAAAGTTTATAAAAAACTTCTTGCACACCCTTTGTTTATAAGTGATTATGTTGTATATTACGCGCGCGCGTTCTTTATTAATGAGCGGTCGCTCGAATGTGTGTGTGTGTGTGTGTGTGTGTGTGTTACACTTTTATTTGGATTGACCAAATAAAAAGGCATAAAAAAACAGGCAGAAGAAAAATTCTTTTGCACTGCGAAAGTTGCCTTGTTGTGTAAACGATTCATTACTGACTTTTTTATTTTTGTTGGCAGCAAAGTTAAATGTTTTTAGCGAAATGGCGAAATATTTTCGAAAAGAATTGTGTCAAGATGGAATAAATCTTGAAGTTGCAGATAGGGTCTTGACATATCATAACGGAGGGGCGGGAGTTCTTTTTTGTCGTGAGGGGGGCTGTAATCGAAAAAAAATAAGTAAGTTTGCACCGAAAATTAAAACGAGAAAAGCATGCAAGAGAGCGATTCGATAGTGATTATCCCCACCTATAATGAAAAGGAGAATATCGAGAAAATCATTCGGGCGGTGTTTGGGTTGGACAAGTGTTTCCACATCTTAGTCATCGACGATGGCAGTCCCGACGGTACGGCGGCCATTGTGCGCGGGCTCATGCAAACGGCGTTCGAGGGGCGGTTGTTTATCATCGAGCGCGCCGGGAAACTGGGTTTGGGCACCGCTTATATCGCGGGGTTCAAATGGGCGCTGGAACGGGGCTACGACTATGTTTTCGAGATGGACGCCGACTTTAGCCACGACCCCAACGATTTGCCGCGGCTTTATGCGGCTACCCACGACGAGGGCTACGACATGGCCATCGGTTCGCGTTATGTGAGCGGTGTCAATGTGGTGAACTGGCCCATGGGGCGCGTGCTCATGAGCTATTTTGCATCGAAATATGTGCGCTTGGTCACGGGCTTCTCGGTGCACGACACCACGGCCGGCTTTGTGTGCTATCGTCGGCGCGTGTTAGAAACGATTCCTTTGGACGAGGTGCGTTTCAAGGGCTATGGTTTTCAGATCGAGATGAAGTATACCGCTTATAAGATAGGCTTCAAAATCAAAGAAGTTCCCGTGGTGTTTGTCAATCGCCGCGAGGGCGTGAGCAAAATGAGCGGCAGCATCTTTGGCGAGGCATTCTTTGGCGTGATGCAACTGCGCTTGGACGGCTGGTTGCGCAAATATCCCACGCCGAAAGCTTAATTTTTTCTTACGACTTCACTGCTGCGGGCCGATAGCACATGGTGGCGCAGCCGTTTAAATCAACAATTTTGGACATACAATCTCTGCAACAACGCTATGCCAAGTCGGCTCAGGTGGGCGCGCTGGCCCAACTGCTGCGCACTTCGACGCGCGGAACTGTTTATGCCGACGGACTTGTGGGCTCGTCGGCGCCGTTGGTTTTTGCCGCATTGGCCGACAGGGTGCCTTCGACTTTTGTCTTTATCTTGCAAGACGAGGACGAGGCGGGCTATTTCTATCACGATTTGCAGCAAATCAAAGGTGATGGCGAGGTGTTTTTCTTTCCGTCGAGTTTCAAGCGTGCCGTGAAATATGGGCAGCGCGATAGTGCCAACGAAATTTTGCGCACCGAGGTGCTCACGCGGCTCTCAACCCATGCCGACGCTGCTGAGCCGCTGCTCGTGGTGAGCTATCCCGAGGCGCTGGCCGAGTGGGTGGTGGGCAAACAGCAGTTGAATGAGCGCCGCCTGTCGCTGAAGGTGGGGCAAGCAATCGATTTGACCGAGGTGGTGCATGCGTTGCGCGAGTTGGGCTTCACCGAAACCGATTATGTCTATGAGCCCGGCCAATTTGCCGTGCGTGGCAGCTTGCTCGATGTCTTCTCTTTCAGTTGCGAAGACCCTTTTCGCGTGGATTTCTTTGGAAAAGAGGTTGATTCCATCCGCACGTTCGAAATCCAGGATCAGCTTTCGAAAACCAAATGCAACGCCGTGGAAATCGTCCCCGAGTTGTCTACGTTGGAGGCTCATCGCGTTTCGTTTTTCAAATTCCTGCCCGAGAACAGTGTCTTGGTGACCAAAGATTTTGCTTTCGTGAGCGAAACAGTGGGGAAAATCTATGAAGAAGGCTTTTCCAAGCAGGCACTCACCGAAAAGTTGGCGGGTGCTACCGAGATGGAACAGCAAGAAATCAGGCAGACGTTCAGCAAAACCCAAGCGCTGGTGCCGCCCACAGAGTTTGTTGCTGATGCGGCGCCTTTCCGACGCATTGAAATCGGGACGCTGCCCAAAACGTCGCGAAATCGTGCAGAGGGTGGGGAAGAGGCGTTTAGCGTGGTGGCGTTTCACATCACGCCCCAACCGTTGTTCCATAAGAATTTCGATTTGCTGGTGACCACCTTCGACGATTATTTGCGTCATGGCTACACGCTCTATATCCTGGCCGACAGCGAAAAGCAGACACAACGCCTGCGCGACATCTTTGCCGACATGGATAGCGCGGCCGCCAAAAATATTCGCTTCGAGGCGGTGAACAAAACGCTTCACGAAGGGTTTACCGACGATGCGCTCAAGCTGTGTTGCTTCACCGACCATCAAATTTTCGACCGTTTCCACAAATACAACCTCAAGAGCGACGGTGCACGCGCCGGAAAAATGGCGCTCACCATGAAGGAACTACAAGAGATGGAGCCCGGCGACTTCATCGTTCATGTGGATTTTGGTATCGGCAAATTCGGCGGTTTGGTGCGCGTGCCCACCGGCAACAGCTATCAAGAGATGATACGCATCATCTATCAAAACAACGACAAGGTGGATGTGAGCATCCATTCGCTCTATAAAATCAGCAAATACCGGCGTGCCGACACGGGCGAACCACCACGTTTGAGCACACTCGGAACGGGCGCGTGGGAGCGACTGAAGGAGAAAACCAAGAAGCGCATCAAGGATATTGCCCGCGATTTGATAAAGCTCTATGCCAAGCGCCGACAGGAAAAGGGTTTTGCCTTTGCCAAAGATAGTTATTTGCAGCACGAGTTGGAGGCGAGCTTCCTTTACGAAGATACGCCCGACCAAAGCAAGGCCACGCAAGAGGTGAAGGCCGACATGGAGCGTGCTCGCCCCATGGATCGCTTGGTTTGCGGCGATGTGGGCTTCGGCAAAACCGAGGTGGCCGTGCGTGCCGCCTTTAAGGCGGCTTGCGATGGCAAGCAGGTGGCCGTGCTGGTGCCAACGACGGTGCTGGCCTATCAGCATTTCCAAACCTTTAGCCATCGGTTGAAGCCTATGCCGGTGCGCGTCGATTATCTCTCACGTGCGCGCTCGGCCAAACAAACCCATGCGGTGTTGGCCGATTTAGCCGACGGCAAAATAGATATTCTCATCGGCACACACAAGCTCATCGGCAAGCAAGTGAAGTGGCACGACTTGGGGTTACTCATCATCGACGAGGAACAAAAGTTTGGTGTTTCCACCAAAGAGAAATTGCGGAAGCTCAAAACCAACGTCGACACGCTCACCATGTCAGCCACGCCCATACCGCGCACGTTGCAGTTCTCGCTGATGGGAGCGCGCGACATGAGCATTATCCGCACGCCGCCGCCCAACCGTTATCCCATCCACACCGAGCTTTCCACCTTTGGGCATGAGGTGATTGCCGACGCCATCAATTTCGAAATGAGCCGCAACGGCCAGGTTTATTTTGTGCACGATCGCATCAACGGCTTGCAAGAGATAGCTAACCTCATCAAGAAATATGTGCCCGATTGCCGTATTGCCATCGGTCACGGGCAGATGAAACCCGATGAGCTGGAAGAAATCATCATGGGCTTCATGAACTACGATTACGACGTGCTCCTCTCGACCACCATCGTTGAAAACGGCATCGATATCAGCAATGCCAACACCATTATCATTAATGATGCGCATCGTTTCGGTTTGAGCGACCTTCACCAGATGCGCGGACGCGTAGGACGCAGCAACAAAAAGGCGTTCTGCTACCTGTTGGCACCGCCAAAGAGTGTGCTCACGCCCGAGGCGCGCCGCCGATTGGAGGCTTTGGAGAACTTTTCCGAGCTGGGGAGTGGTTTTCATTTGGCCATGCAAGACTTGGATATCCGCGGCGCAGGCAATTTGCTGGGTGCCGAGCAAAGCGGTTTTATGGAGGATTTGGGCTACGAAACCTATCAGAAAATTCTCTCGCAGGCCGTTACAGAACTCAAAAACGAGGAGTTTGGCGAGATCTATCGCAACCAAATGGCCGAAGGTGCAGCCGTCAGCGGTGAAGAGTTTGTGGACGATTGTGCCATAGAGAGCGACCTCGAGATGTATTTCCCCGACAACTATGTGCCCGGCAGCAGCGAGCGCATGTTGCTCTATCGCGAATTAGACAACATCGAAACCGACGACGACCTCCATGCTTATCGTCAACGGCTTGTCGACCGTTTTGGTCCTGTGCCCCATGAGGGTGAGGAACTGATGCAGGTGGTTTTGCTGCGCCGATTGGGCAAACTGTTAGGCTGCGAGAAAATCATCTTGCGGCAGGGGCTGATGACGTTGCAGTTTGTTTCCAATCCCAACAGCGCCTACTACCAAAGCAAGGCTTTCGAAGCTGTCATCAATTATGTGGGCAACCATGCGCGCCAATGCGAGTTTAAACAGGTGGGTAACCGCCGTCTGCTGAAAGTGTCGGCCATAGCAACGGTTGAAGCGGCTGTCGAAGTGCTGCGCCAGCTGCAAGCAACATCGTCTGTAAGCAATCCTTGATCATCATCATCGCCCAACCTCTTGGGCGGATTGTCTTTCTCAGAAAAGGTTGTTCGTGCACTCCCGAACGCTTGTTTTTCTCAAAAATAGTTGTTCGTGCCTCCCCGAACACCTGTTTTCCTCAAAAATGGTTGTTCGTGCATCCCCGAACATTTGTTTTTCTCAAAAATAGTTGTTCGTGCACCCCCGAACGTTTGTTTTCCTCAAAACCGGTTGTTCGTGCACCCCCGAACGCTTATTTTTCTCAAAAACGGTTGTTCGTGCACCCCCGAACGCTTGTTTTTCTCAAAAACGGTTGTTCCGCACCTGCCGAACGCTTGTTTTTCTCAAAAACGGTTGTTCCGCACCTGCCGAACGCTTGTTTTTCTCAAAAAACGGTTGTTCCGCACCTGCCGAACGCTTGTTTTTCTCAAAAACGGTTGTTCCGCACCTGCCGAACGCTTATTTTTCTCAAAAAACGGTT
>NZ_JH114215.1:1235855-1252107 GCF_000224615.1 Segatella oulorum F0390 | reverse complement strand
GTTGTTCGTGCACCCCCGAACGCTTGTTTTTCTCAAAAAACGGTTGTTCCGCACCTGCCGAACGCTTGTTTTTCTCAAAAACGGTTGTTCCGCACCTGCCGAACGCTTGTTTTTCTCAAAAACGGTTGTTCCGCACCTGCCGAACGCTTGTTTTTCTCAAAAACGGTTGTTCCGCACCTGCCGAACGCTTATTTTTCTCAAAAACGGTTGTTCCGCACCAGCTGAACGCTTGTCTTTCTCAAAAATGGTTGTTCCAACCCCTTGGAACGGCCGTTTGGGCTGCTTTAAAACAAAAAGAGCATGTCCCCATGGGCATGCTCTCTCGGTATCTGTTATCAAAGAATGTGTGCTGTTGTTTATTCGTTAGCGAGCTTCATCCCTTCTTCTACGGCTTGCATGTTGAGGGGGATGAGGCCGTGATGGCGTTCGGGGAGCGTCTTATAGAGCGCTTTTTGCAGCCCGTCGGTGCTCACAATGGGGCACACTTTGAGCAATGCACCGAGCACAATCATGTTAAACACTTTGGCATTCTTCATTTCTGCCGCCTTGTCCATCGCGTCAACACGATAAATGCGTATGTCGTCGCGTTGGGGCGGATTGACAATTCCAAAGCCATCGTAGATGAGTATGCCGCCGGGTTTGAGCTTGGGCATGAACTTGTCTAACGAGGGTTGGTTGAGCACAATGGCTACATCATATTTACTGAGGATGGGCGAGGAGATGCGCTCGTCGCTCACAATGACGGTGACATTGGCTGTTCCGCCGCGCTGTTCTGGGCCATAAGCAGGCATCCAGGTCACTTCTTTATTTTCGAGCAGACCCGAATAGGCTAAGATTTTGCCCATGGAGAGCACGCCCTGTCCGCCAAAGCCTGCGATGATAATTTCTGTTTTCATAAACCAAGTTGTTGTTAACCTTGCGTAGTATCCTTGAGGTCGCCCTTGGGATACTGTTTAAACATGTTTTCTTGCATCCATTTGTTGGCATCTACGGGCGACATTTTCCAACCGCTGTTGCAGGTAGACACAATCTCAACCAAGCTCGAACCTAAGCCTTTCATCGATGCTTCAAATGCTTTTCGAATGGCTTTCTTGGCCTTTTGAATAGCTCCCACGGTTTCAACGCTTTGGCGCGTCACGTAGCAAGTGCCGTCTAATCGTGAAGCTAAATCGGTGAGGTTGAGTGGATAGCCATGCAAATCGGGCTCGCGGCCGTAGGGGCATGTTGCAGTCTTTTGACCTAACAGTGTTGTCGGAGCCATCTGCCCACCCGTCATACCATAAATGGCATTGTTGATGAAAATGATGGTGATATGTTCGCCGCGGTTGAGGGCATGAATAGCTTCTGCCGTTCCGATGCAGGCCAAGTCGCCATCGCCTTGATAGGTGAACACCAGGCGATCGGGCCACAAACGTTTCACACCTGTTGCCAAAGCCGGCGCGCGACCATGAGGCGCTTCTTGCCAATCAATGTCGATATAGCGGTAGGCAAAGACGGCACAGCCCACGGGACTGATGCCCACAGCCTTGTCTTCCATGCCCATCTCGGCAATCACCTCGGCCACTAATTTGTGCACCACGCCATGCGAACAGCCTGCACAATAGTGCATAGCCGTGTCATTCATGAGGGCCGGCTTCTCGTAAACTAAGTTCTCGGGTGAAATAATATCGTTATTCATTGCTCATCAGTTTTGTTTGAATTGCGTGTACAATCTCTTCGGGGTCGGGCACAATTCCTCCCAATCGACCGAAGTGTTCCACAGGAACGCTATTTCCCAAGGCAATCTTTACGTCTTGAATCATCTGTCCGGCATTGATTTCTGCAACTAAAATGCCACGTTTTCCCTTTGCTGCCTTTTGCAGTTCTTTCTTGGGGAATGGCCAAAGCGTAATCGGACGGAACAGGCCTACTTTAATACCTTGCTTGCGCGCTGTCTCCATGCTCTTCTCGGCGATACGCGAAGCACTGCCAAAGGCCACGATGATATAGTCTGCATCTTCGCAGTTTGTCATCTCGCAGCGTGTCTCCGTGTCGCGGATTTGCTGGTATTTGGCTTGCAGGTGCAAATTCTTTTGCTCCATCACCTCGGGCATCAGTTCCAACGATGTGATGATGTTGGGTTGGCGGTCGCGTGTTCTTCCCGTTGAAGCCCAGGGACATTCTTTCAAGATTTCTTCCTCAGTGCGGCGGGGTTTCATCGGCGGCAGCACCACCTTCTCCATCATCTGACCAATCACACCATCACTCAAAATCATTGCAGGATTGCGGTATTTGAACGCTAAGGTGAAGGCCAAATCAACAAAGTCGGCCATCTCTTGCACCGATGCAGGAGCTAAAACAATGACGTTGTAGTCGCCATTTCCACCGCCACGCGTAGCCTGATTATAGTCGCTTTGGCTGGGTTGGATGGTTCCTAAGCCCGGACCTCCACGCTGCACATTGACAATCACGCCGGGGAGTTCGGCTCCGGCCATGTAAGAAATGCCTTCTTGCATGAGTGCAACGCCTGGACTTGAACTTGATGTGAGCACACGTTTGCCGGCTCCGGCACCGCCATAAAGCATGTTAATCGATGCCACTTCGCTCTCGGCTTGCAGCACCACCATGCCCGTTGTCTCCCAAGGCTTAAGCAAAGCCAAGGTTTCGATAATCTCACTCTGTGGGGTTATGGGATAACCAAAATAGCCATCGGTGCCGCAACGGATAGCCGCGTGGGCAATGGCCTCGTTCCCTTTCATTAATTTTACTTCTTGATCTTCCATAGATTTTTCTCCTTTCAATCAATTTTCTTTCGATAAACCGTAATGCAGCCGTCAGGGCAAACGACGCCGCAAGCCGCACAACCGATGCAATCATCGGGGCGGATGGCTTCTACATACGGATAGCCATGAACATTGACTTTCTTTCCTGCCAATTCAATTACAGCCTTGGGGCAGGCCACAACGCACAGCGAGCAGCCTTTACACCGGTCTGTATTGACAACAATGGCACCAACGATTTTTCCCATAATGTGTTCTATACTATGTGTTGTTAACGTGGATGGCGAGCTTCAAGGATTATAAATGTCTTTGCAATAAAAAGCATAAATGTCACGTAACATCTTGTATGCCTCTGCTGCCGGACTCTCGGGGTCAAGTGCCATGGCTTCTAAATAAGCTTCCATGGCTTGCTTGTAGTTTCCCTCTCGGCGAAGCTGATTGCCCCGCTCGTAAAATTCTTCGGCTGTCATCTTTACCTAATGTCTTTGTTGGCGACAAAAATACAAGTAGAAAAGATGTATAGAAGAATGTGAGGACTGATTTTAAACTATATTAAAGTTGTTTTGCTAAAAAGTGCGCACACACTACTTTGAGTGTGCAAAAAAGGAACTAAAGTTATCCCAATCACCATTAAAGGATTTGATTTTGTCATAAAGCAGATGGGCACCTTGCTCAAGAAGTGCCGCGTCGGGCAAAGGCCCGCTATTGATAGCCACAGTAAAAATGTGTGCATTTACTCCGGCTTTCACGCCCAAAGGGGCATTCTCCACCACGATACCTTCAAAGGGTTTCAAGCCTCCTGCCTTCTCAAGACCTTTTAAATAAGGGTCGGCAAAGGGCTTGCCACGCACTACGTCGTAGGCCGTGGTGATGTGTTCCTCGTCTAAAAAATGACTGAAGTCGTGCAATAAGCGCTGAATAAGTGAGTGCTGTCCGCTTCCCGTCACGACATTTACGGATAGACCAGCTTGCCTAATTTTCTCCATCAAGGGGATGACGCCGTCAAAGATAGGCGCTTCGGGCATTTCGTGAAAGATGCGACTCTTTTCGTCATACATACGTTGCGCCTCCTCTAAGGTAATGTTACGCCCCTGCTGTTCTTTCACAAATTGTCGAATGGTATCCACCCCTCGTGCACCTTCTGTGGCATAAGCGTCGGCCGTAGTGAAATGAATACCAAACTTTTTCATGCTTTCTTGCCATGCAACAGCGTGATTGGGCATGCTGTCATAGAGCACACCATCCATATCGAAAAGCACGGCTTTAGGGCTGAAAGTCCCAAAGCCGTTGCTCGAAAGATATTGCTTTATTTGCGTCTCAATCATGCTAAGCGCTCACGAATAGCTTTGCTCTCGGCCTCATAGCCTGGCTTGTTGAGCAGCGCAAACATATTCTTTTTATAGGCTTCCACGCCGGGTTGGTTGAAAGGATTAACTCCGAGCAGGTTGCCGCTGATGCCACAAGCTATCTCAAAGAAATAAATCAGCTGCCCGATATAGAAGGCATTGAGTTGCGGAACGCTTACTTTGATGTTGGGAACGCCGCCATCGACATGTGCCAACTGGGTGCCCAATTCGGCCATCTTGTTCACATCGTTCACGCGTTTGCCTTCGAGGAAGTTCAATCCATCGAGATTTTCATCGTCGTGGGGGAACAACAAGGTCTTTTCGGGGCGCTCAATGCTAATCACTGTTTCGAAAATCGAGCGCTCACCCTCTTGAATCCATTGTCCCATGGAGTGCAAATCGGTTGTGAAATCGCAAGCTGCGGGGAAAATGCCCTTGCCCTCTTTACCTTCACTCTCGCCATAGAGCTGTTTCCACCACTCGGCAAAGAAATGAAGTTTGGGCTGGAAGTTCACCACAATCTCAATCTTCTTGCCGGCTTCCTCGTAGAGCGCATTGCGCACAGCCGCATATTGTGCGGCAGGATTTTCAGCAAACGGAACATCGGCTGCGCAAGCCTTTTCCATCGTCTGTGCGCCCTTTACCAATTCTTTCACGTCGAAACCTGCGCAGGCAATGGGCAACAATCCCACTGGTGTCAGCACTGAGAAGCGACCGCCCACATTGTCGGGAATAACAAAACTCTTGTAGCCTTCTTTGTCGGCGCAAATGCGTGCGGCACCTTTCTTGGCATCGGTCACCGCCACAATCACATCTTTGGCTTCTGCTTTGCCACGTTGTGCTTCGCATTGTTTCTTCAACAAGCGGAACGTGAGCGCCGTTTCGGTGGTGGTTCCCGATTTGCTGATGTTGATGACACCAAACTTCTTACCTTTCAGATATTCGGTGAGTTCAAAAAGATAGTCTTCGCCAATGTTGTTACCAGCAAAGAGGATGGTGGGGTTTCTCTTGTCGTTCACCAACCAGGCGAAGCTGTTGCCGAGCGCTTCGATTACTGCACGCGCGCCCAAATAAGAGCCGCCGATGCCTGCAACAACAATCACTTCGCATTTGCTGCGCAGCGTGTTGGCAACAGTTTGAATGTCGTTCAAGAAAGCATCGGTGATGCTTGATGGCAAATGCAGCCATCCTAAGAAGTCGTTACCCGGGCAAGTGCCATTTTCAAGCGACGCTTGCGCTGCTTTCACTTTACTTTCATACGCGGCCACAGCGTTTGTCTTTAAAAACTGCTCGGCCTTTGTAATGTCTAAGCTAATATTCTTCATTATTTTTAATGATTGCGACGCTAACAAGAGCGTCATGTTTTATCTGAAATTTTTTGTGAGCAATTGAATTTCGGTCTTCACTTCAGCCCGTTTGTAGAGAATGCGATAGACGGTTTCGAGAATCGGCATGTCCATTTGCAGCGTTTTGTTGATTTCGTGCATACATTTCGTGCCATAATAGCCCTCGGCAATCATTTCCATCTCGATTTGCGCACTTTTCACCGAATAGCCGCGACCAATCATTTTGCCAAAGGTGCGGTTGCGGCTGAATTTGCTGTAGGCTGTCACGAGCAAATCGCCCAAATAGGCGCTGTCGTCGATGCACCGCGGCGTGGCATTCACCGCTTCGAGAAAACGTTTCATTTCCTGTATGGCGTTGGAGAGAAACACCGCTTGGAAGTTGTCGCCATATTTTAATCCGTTGCAAATGCCGGCAGCGATGGCATAAACATTTTTCAGCACGGCGGCATATTCAATGCCGATAATGTCGGTGGAGCATTTTGTCTTAATGAAATCGTTTGCCAAAATCTCGGCCACAGCCTGGGCTTTTTCCACGTCGGTGCAGCTAATGGTGAGATAGGACAAGCGCTCCAAGGCCACTTCTTCGGCATGCGAAGGACCGCCGATGCACGTGATGTTGTCGTAAGGCACCTGCCACACCTGATGAAAATATTCTGAAACAATCATGTTTTCATCGGGCACAATCCCCTTGATGGCCGTCACGATGAGTTTATCGCGCAGAGGCACCGTCAACTTCTGAAGATGCTGTTTCAAATAGGGCGATGGCGTGACGAAGATAAGCGTGTCATATTGCGCCACAATGTCATTGAGATTGCTCGAGAAAGTAATCTCCTTTACATTGAAATGTGCGGTCGTTAGATAGTCGGGGTTATGGCCTAAACGCACGAAAGCCTCTATGCGCTCGTCGTGACGCATATACCAACCGATGTGATGCGTATGCTGCACCACCAACTTGGCAATGGCTGTGGCCCACGAGCCGCTACCAATAATGGCTATGTTTCCGCAACTATCCATTTGCACCGTCAATCCACTTCTGAATATCTTCTAACGCCGGCTTTTCGTAGCCCAATTTATATTTCTTGTTAATCTCCAGCAATTTTTGTTGCAGGCCTTGCGCCTTTTCGTCTTTCAAATCGCTGATGAGGTTGAAACCTGCTTTGCGCAACACGTAGACCCAATCTTCGGCTACACCCAAGGCCGCCCATTCCTTTACGCTGCTTTGCGGCAGTTTGGCTTCGGGTTTCATTTGGGGGAAGAGCAGCACTTCTTGGATAAACTCCTTGCCCGTCATGAGCATGCAAAGGCGATCGATGCCGATACCGATGCCCGATGTGGGCGGCATGCCATATTGCAAAGCGCGCAAAAAGTCCTGATCGATAATCATAGCCTCGTCGTCGCCTTTGTCGGCCAATTTCATTTGCTCTTTAAAACGTTCCTCCTGATCGATGGGGTCGTTGAGCTCGGAGTAGGCATTCGCCAGCTCCTTGCCGTTCACCATGAGTTCGAAACGCTCGGTGAGGCCGGGTTTCGAGCGGTGCATCTTCGTGAGCGGGCTCATCTCCACGGGATAATCGGTGATGAAGGTGGGTTGGATGAAGGTGCCTTCGCAGAACTCACCAAAGATTTCGTCGATGAGCTTGCCTTTGCCAAACGAGGCGTCGATGCCTTCTAATTTCAGCTCGTCGACGGCAATATGGCGTATTTCGTCTTCGGTTTTGTCCGACAAATCGAAGCCCGTCTTTTCCTTGATGGCCTCAAGGATGGGCAAGCGGCGGAAGGGTGCTTTAAACGAAATGACGTTTTCGCCGTTCTTCACCTCGGTCGCGCCGTTGTTCACCGCGCGGCAAATGGTTTCTAACAGTTGCTCGGTGAAGCGCATCATCCAGTTGTAATCCTTATACTGCACGTAGAGCTCCATGCAGGTGAACTCGGGATTATGGAACTTGTCCATGCCCTCGTTGCGGAAGTTTTTGCCAATTTCATACACGCCCTCGAAGCCACCCACAATCAGCCGCTTCAGATAGAGCTCGGTGGCGATGCGCATATACATGTCGATGTTAAGGGCATTGAAATGCGTGATGAACGGGCGTGCGCTGGCACCGCCGGCAATGCTTTGCAAAGTGGGCGTCTCCACCTCGGTGTAACCATGCTCGTCGAAGAAGTTGCGCATGGTTTTGAGCACGGTGGCACGCTTGAGGAACGTGTCCTTCACACCCTCGTTGACCACCAAATCAACGTAGCGTTGACGGGCGCGCAGCTCGGGATCGTCGAATTTATCGTAGGCCACACCATCCTTATATTTCACGATGGGCAGCGGTTTGAGGCTTTTGCTCAGCAGAGTCAGCTCTTGTGCGTGCACACTCACTTCGCCTGTCTGCGTGCGGAAGACAAACCCTTTCACGCCCACGAAATCGCCAATGTCCAAGAGCTTTTTAAACACCTTATTATATAGGTCCTTGTCGTCGCCCGGACAGATGTCGTCGCGCGAGATGTAGACCTGAATGCGGCCACGGCTGTCTTGCAACTCCATGAAGCTGGCTTTTCCCATGATGCGGCGGCTCATCATGCGGCCTGCAATCACCACTTCGCGTTTCTCTTCGTCGGCATCGAATGCCTTTTTGATGTCAACCGAAAAAGCATTGGTGGGAAACTCGGCTGCTGGATAGGGATTGATGCCCATTTCCTTGAGCTCTTGAAGACATTGTCTGCGAACAATTTCCTGTTCGCTTAACTCTAAAATATTCATTGTTGTTTCGTTGCTGTTTTTTATTTTCTGCATGCAAAAATACGAAAAAAAACTGAGTAACGGAGCCTTTTCCATGCCAGTCTTCGCTTTTCGGAAGTTTTTCGATGTGGTAAATGCTTCAAGATAGGTTAGCCGAAACTTGCATCCCATTTGCGGAAGTTCCGCAAATAATGTACAAAATTGAATAATGCTTGCGGAAGTTCCGCAAATAATTCACAAAAAAGAATGATACTTGCGGAAATTCCGCAAAAGATAAACAAAAATGAATTATGCTTGCGGAAGTTCCGCAAATAATGTACAAAAGTGAGTGATACTTGCGGAAGTTCCGCAAAAGATAAACGAAAATGAATGGCGTTTGCGGAAGTTCCGCAAATAATGTACGAAAGTGAGTGGTGTTTGCGGAAGTTCCGCAAATGATGCGCAAAAAAAGAATGATACTTGCGGAAGTTCCGCAAACGATGCACAACGGTCGGAGAACTTGTTTCTTCATGATAACAAGACGGCACGCAATGGTTTCATCGCATGCCGTCTTGTTGCTGATTTGTCTGAAAGAGTGGGGGATTGTGCCGCTTTGTTTTTCTTGCTCGTAGCGTTTGGGATGGGGCTTGAAAGCTATTCGTTTCGTTCCTCTTTTATCGGGGTTATCTCATGCGTCACATAGCGTTGCCAATAAACCATGACGAGCGTGGTGAGCGGCAATGCTACGATGAGCCCGATGAAACCCAACAGTGCGCCCCATACCGAGAGCGACAACAATAGAATGGCGGGGTTGAGCCCCATGGCTTTGCCCATGATTTTTGGGGTTACAATCATGTCGGTAATCACCTGAACGACGGCGAAAACGAGTAGCGCCAAACCGAAAACCACCCAGAAGCTTTGGCCCGTATTGGCGGCCTTGAGCATGGCTAAAAAGGCTGTGGGGATGAGGGCGAAGGTGTGCAAATAGGGCACCAGGTCGAGGATGCCGATTAAAATGCCTAAGCCGATGGCCATGGGAAAGCCGATGATGGTGAAGCCGATGCAGAACATGATGCCCATGCACAGTGCCACGAGTCCCTGGCCGCGGATGTAACTGTTGAGTGCCGTCTTGGCGTCTTGTGACAGCTCGTGCCAAAAGGGACGATATTTCTTGGGAAAGATTTTAATCCAGTTGGCCGTGAGATATTCGTAGTCCAAGAGGATGAAAAACGTGTAGAGCAGCGTGATGAGCGATGCTACGATACTGAGCAGAATGCTGGCCGTTTGGCTCACCAACGTGAAAACCTTGGGCATGGCGGTGTGGAGTGCGTCGCTGAAGTTCTTGCTATGCACAAATTCGGTGATTTGTTTTTGGTTGCGTTCAATCCAGTTCGAGATGTATTTTGTGAGGTCGTTGGTGTGGGTTGTTTGGTGCAACCATTGCGAGAGAATGTCCTGCACCTTGTTGGATTGCTCAATCATGGGCGGAATGATGAAATAGAGCATGCCACCGATGACCATCACAACCACCAGGAAAGCCACGATGATGCTCAGCGCCCGGATGCGCAGATGGAGCTTGTCTTCGATGAATTTCACAATTGGATAGAGCAAATAGGCCAGCAGCCATGCAATGAAGAAGGGCAGCAACACGCTGCTCAGATAATTGAGCAGCAGCAACACGGCCAGCACAATGGCGCCGATGCCTGCCCAACGAATAAACCGGTCGAATGTAATCTCTTTCATCTTGAATGCTTTTTATTTTTCTTCGCGAATTGCCTTTTGGAAACAGTTTCGGCAAAGTGGCTCGTATTCTGTTTGCTCGCCCAGCATCACGCGATGGGCGTTGGCCACCAACCGATGGCTCACATAGGCCAGCGCGCCACATTTCACGCAGATGGCGTGCACCTTAGTTACCTCGTCGGCTACGGCACAGAGCGCCGGCATGGGGCCAAAGGGCACCCCTTTGTAGTCCATGTCTAAGCCGGCAACAATCACCCGAATGCCACGGTTGGCCAGCGCATTGCACACGTCGACCAAGCCATCGTCGAAGAATTGTGCCTCGTCGATGCCCACTACGTCGATGTCGGCCGTGAGCAGCATCAATGCCCCCGATGCGTCAATCGGCGTGGAATGAATGCTGTTTTGATCGTGACTCACCACGTCGTCCTCGGAATAGCGCACGTCGATGGCCGGTTTGAAAATCTCAACCCGTTGTTTAGCAAACTTGGCACGCTTCATGCGGCGAATGAGTTCTTCGGTCTTTCCCGAGAACATCGAACCGCAAATCACTTCTATTCGTCCGCGACGACAGGTTTCTCCGATTGAATTTTCCATCATAATGTGTGCAAAGTTAAGAAAAAAACGAAAACCCATCGGCTTGCATCTAAAAAGAAAAGCCGCCGCCATCGCCATGCACGCAATTCTTTTATTTTAAAAACATATCTTTTCAGTTGCGCGGTTAGATTTTTAAAAATTGCAAAGAAACGCGGGCATCTGTTGGGCATCATGCAGATTTATTATATATTTGCGACACGATATGGGAACATTATATATTATACCAACGCCCGTAGGCAACATGGAAGATATGACGTTTCGAGCCATCCGCTTGTTGAAAGAAGCCGATTTGGTTTTGGCAGAAGACACCCGCACGTCGAGTGTTTTGCTGAAACATTATGACATTAAAAATCGGTTGGTGGCGCATCATAAATTCAATGAGCATGGCACGGCTACCCATATCGTTGAGCGTTTGAAGGCGGGTGAGACCATTGCTCTTGTGAGCGATGCCGGCACACCGGGCGTGAGTGATCCCGGATTTCTGTTGGCGCGCGAGGCTGTCAAGGCAGGTGTTGAGGTGCAAACCTTGCCGGGAGCCACAGCTTGCATTCCTGCTTTGGTTTCGTCGGGCTTGCCTTGCGACCGCTTTTGCTTTGAAGGTTTCTTGCCGCAGAAGAAAGGTCGCCAAACCATTTTGCAAAGTTTGCAGACCGAGCCACGCACGATGGTGTTTTATGAATCACCTTATCGGCTTGTGAAGACGCTCAAACAATTTGCCGAAGTCTTTGGCAACGACCGACAAGTGAGCGTGGCACGCGAAATTTCCAAGCTCCACGAAGAGCATGTACGCGGCACCTTGAGCGAGGTTATTGCCCATTTCGAAGAAACAGCGCCACGCGGCGAAATTGTCATCACGTTGGCAGGATGTAGTATAAAGAAAACCAAAGATAAACAATTAAAATTAGAGGAGTAAAAAGTTATGAAGAAAATGCTATTCTTATCGGTTGGCGCATTGTTGCTGACCTTTGCAAGTTGCAAACAAAACAAGAGTGAAAACAATCCCAGTAATGCACACCAAAATGATTCGTTGGAGCAGATTCTGTCGCAAAAAGATTCTGAAATCAACGACATGATGGGCTTGATGAACGAGGTGCAGGAGGGATTTCGTCAGATTAACGAAGCCGAGAATCGCGTCACCATTGCGAAAGATGGCGAGGGAGCTGACAAGAAACAAATGTTGCGTGACAATGTGAAGTTCATTGCGGCAACCATGCAAAAAAACCGTGAGCTCATTGCAAAGTTGCGTCAACAGCTTTCGACGAGTTCGTTAAAAGGAACGCAGCTCAAGGCCACCATCGACAATTTGGTGAAGCAATTGGATGAGAAGGATCAGCAGTTGCAACAGTTGCGCGCCGATTTGGATGCCAAGGACATTCACATTGGCGAATTGGACGAAACCATTAGCAACCTCAACACCAACGTGAACCATCTCACCACAGAGAGCAAACAGAAAACGGAGACCATTAATGCGCAAGACAAACAGCTCAATACGGCCTGGTATGTGTTTGGAACAAAGAGCGAACTCAAGGAGCAACGCATCATTGCTGATGGAAAAGTGTTGCAAGGAAACTTCAACAAAAACTATTTCACGAAGATTGATATCCGTGTCGATAAAGTCATCAAGCTCTATTCTAAGTCGGCAAAGTTGCTCACCCTGCACCCGGCAAGCAGCTACACCTTGGCGCGTGATGCCAACAAGCAGTTTGTGTTGACCATCACCAATCCTGAGATTTTCTGGAGCACCAGCAAATATTTGGTCATTCAAGTGAAATAATTCCACATCTCGCTTCCTATTCCATCCTTGCTTTTATTGAAGCAAAAAGAGGATTGCCGAAAGCGAAGGTTTCTCCCCATCAAAGGCCGTTAGGTGGCACCTTGCCGCGTAATGGCCTTTGTTGCGTCCACTCTTTCCATTCTCTTGGCGAGTTCCTCTTCAAAAAGTCCCGTCTTTCTGTTGTCCACATCTTGTTGTTTTCGGCATGATTCTTTTTTTTCCTCGAAACATTTTTTACGAGTAAATTTGTTGCTTTGCGCAAAAGTTTATACCTTTGCTGCCGAATTAAACAGAAAGTGTTGGTATGCAAATGGAAAATAATTTTTCAAGCAGTGTAAATTTTAACATCTTTTATTTGGCAGAACCAAATAAAAGTGTAACACACACACACACACACACACATTCTAACAACGGTCTAAGTCTCTGTACTAAGGCGATAGCGGTGCGCCCGGCGCGGGTGTCGGTCTGCCGTTTCAAGCATCTGCAAGGAGTTTTCAAAGCTCTTTGCAGATGCTTTTTGCGTGTGTGTAACTGCACCTGTGAAGCAAGAAATCAATAGTAGTAAATATAATCATTTAAACAGAATAAAAAAATGAAGAAAAAATTGTATGAAACACCGGTTTGCAGGGTCATTCCTTTGCCGGAAGAGTATTTGTTATTGACGAAAAGCCCCGTGGCACGTCCCGGTGGCGGTGGAGAAACAGGCCACAAGGGTAGCATCTCGGTGGGTGATTTTGATGATGGCGGCAGCGAAGAAATCGAAGATGAAGATTAATGGCTGTGGCAAACAAGTAGCGTAAAAATAAAAGGAATAACAAAAATGAAGATAAAGAATAAGTTGAGCAACCTTGCATGGCGCAGACTTCGCAGTCGAGGTTTGCTCGTTGCCGTTGGTGCTGCAGCTCTTTTGGCAGCCGCTTGTGCCGACGATGATTTAGCAACCGACAAGTCCAACAAGCACACGGGCACCGCCTTAGCATTCAATGTGAGCGATATGCAGATGGATGCCTTGGCACAAAACGGCGCAGGGCAAACGCGCGGTTTGAGTATGCAACCCATTCCGGCAAGCTATCTTGCTCCGCGCAAGATTGACGCCACAGGTAGCAATCCCCACGACTTCTGCCTGATTGAGTCGACCGTTGAGGGTCTTAACCCTGTGAAAGTGGATGCGAAGACACGCGGAACCATTCTCACCGCCAGCACGCTTGGCACTTTCTCCTCGATTGGCTATCGTGCGGCAAGTTCAGCTGCTGCATCCAATCCCGGCACAGCGCTGTTGTGGTTTCATGGTGAAAAGACTAATCCCGATGGCACGTTGGTAAATCGTTACGATTGGGACTGGCCAGTGAATGTTTATGGTCGCTTCTATGCTGTGTCGCCCGAAGCTACAGCAGCCAATGGCATCACACTCTCACCGAGCAACTATGCGCAGGTGCCTTATGTTGATTTTGAGGTAAAGAGCAATGTTGTTGACCAAGTCGACTTGATGACAGCCTGCTCGGGTGAGGTGCACTATGAGCATGGCAACGACCCCACGAGCAACCTCAAGTTCACGCATGCCTTGGCTGCTGTGAAGTTTTCCATCGGCAGCAACCTCTCACCCGTCACCATCAAGAAAATTGAAGTCTCGGGTGTGAAGTATAAAGGCCGCTACAAATTGCCCAATGCGTTGAATGCAACGGGCATATGGACGTCGGTTAACACTGCCACAACCACCGTAACGCTCGATGGCATCAACATGAATGCTGCAGAGATGCCCAACACGATGTTGGCCGGAGCACTCAATCCTGCGACAAATCCCAACAATCGTGCAGGACGCGATGCTTATACATTCTTGATGATTCCGCAAACCTTACCGAATAAATCAGATGCCAATCATGCTAAGGTTACGATTTATTACGAGGAAGGTGGTTCTACCAAGCATATTTCATTCCCTTTGACTGGTGAATGGAAGGCCAACACCACACGTGAATATAAGCTCTCGCAGAAGAATTCGAGCTGGGGCTATACTTTTACGCTTGCCGATGAAAATAAGGCATACGATTATCAAGGTAATGAAACGAGTAGTAACATTGCTTTTAAAGTAACCAGCTATCGCCAGAGTGGCACTACACAACAAGCCGTACCTTGGAAGATTTCCAAATATGAAGAGTGGGACTATACGCTCAACGGCGGCACTGGTGGCTGGGTAGACCGCGGCACTACAAAGCCCGATTGGCTCGGCGACCTCACCGATCAGGGTAATGGTGGAACAGCAGCAGAAGTAGGCAACACCGCAGTGAAACCTGCCACTGTTATTGATAAACTTGCCCCTTACAACCAAGTGCTCAAGGATGCTATGCCCAAAGGATCGGCCGGCAATCCCTACAATTTGGCCAATCCCGGTGGTAGTGGTGCAAAAAGTCATATAGAAGAGACTGCTAATTGTTATCTCATTTCTGCCCCGGGACACTATTGCATCCCGCTGGTCTATGGCAATGCCATCAAGAACGGTATCAAGAATGAGCATTCTTACAGAACATCAAACACGAGCAACGAAATCCTGACCAACTTCAAGGATCATGCCGGTGTAGACATCAACTCTCCCTACATCAATGTGCAGAATGCCTCCAACCCAGCCACCAAGGCCAGCATCGTATGGACCGACCAAAGTGGGCTGGTTGATGGTTTGACAGTAACAGGTAGTGGTGCCAACTCGTATGTCAACTTCCACGTCCCTGCCGATAAAATCAAGAACGGTAACGCCGTCATCGCTGTCAAGAACGCCTCGGGTATCGTGATGTGGTCATGGCATCTGTGGTTCGACCACAGCGACGTATTGAACACCATCGCCTGCACCAATTATCAAGGGTACACCTACAACTTCACCAAGCAGACGCTCGGTTTCGCCTATCGTAAATGGGAAGAATCTACTTACAGTAAACCGCGCATGGCCCGCATGAAGGTGGAACAGACCAGCGCCAACGGCGGCACAAAGCAGTCTGCCTACGTCACTATCACGCAGAATCCCCGCAGCGTCAAGGAAATCTCCTCCACTCTCTACCAGTTCGGTCGCAAGGATGCCATGCCGGGCATTGACGCCGTGAGCGACGGCTCTTTCACACCAAATGGCGGTGATAACATGTCCATTCAGAACGGCATCCAACATCCCGAAATTTTATACTCTGATGGGACAAGTTGGTATTATATTCCTCCAACAGGTTACACTTACTACAACCTCTGGTCGATGGATAACACCACTTACGGTTATAACGACAATGCCGTGGTCAAGACCATCTACGATCCCTGCCCCGCAGGTTTCCACATGCCCGCCTCTAACGCCTTCACCGGTTTCACGACGAATGGTTTGAGTAGTGGGCTAATGAATGTAAGCGGTGCTTGGGACTACGGGTGGAACTTCAAAGCCGGCGGCAGTTCAACCGCCACCGTCTATTTCCCCGCTTCGGGTTGTCGCGGCAGCAATGGTTCGTTGTACTACGTGGGCGAGTACGGCATCTATCTTTCGGCCGTTCCGAATAGCTTGCACAACGATTGTCACATGTACTTCTACCAGACGAGCATTAGCCCGCAGAACTACGGCTATCGGTCGACTGGGAAGTCTGTCCGCCCCGTGGCCGAACCCTAAACGAGGGTGACCTAAAAATAGAATGGGCTTTGGAATGGTCATTTTTGAAATGGAATCACGTTAGTGAGCGGCTCGCTGACCGTTTTTAAAGCGAAATCATGTTAGTGAGCGGCTCGCTGGTCATTTTTGAAACGAAATCACGTTAGTGAGCGGCTCGCTGACCATTTTTAAAGCGAAATCACGTTAGTGAGCGGCTCGCTGACCATTTTTAAAGCGAAATCATGTTAGTGAGCGGCTCGCTGACCATTTTTTAAAGCGAAATCATGTTAGTGAGCGGCTCGCTGGCCATTTTTTAAGCGAAATCACGTTAGTGAGCGGCTCGCCGGCCATTTTTTAAGCGAAATCACGTTAGTGAGCGGCTCGC
>NZ_JH114215.1:1184920-1235657 GCF_000224615.1 Segatella oulorum F0390 | reverse complement strand
CATGTTAGTGAGCGGCTCGCTGTACCATTTTTAAAGCGAAATCATGTTAGTGAGCGGCTCGCTGGCCATTTTTTAAGCGAAATCACGTTAGTGAGCGGCTCGCCGGCCATTTTTTAAGCGAAATCACGTTAGTGAGCGGCTCGCTGGTCATTTTTTAAGCGAAATCACGTTAGTGAGCGGCTCGCTGACCATTTTTCAAGCAAAATCATGTTAGTGAGCGGCTCGCTGACCGTTTTTTAAGCGAAATCACGTTAGTGAGCGGCTCGCTGATGATTTTTTAAACAGAGATTAACCGGCGGAAGCTTCCGCCACATCATTATATTTTTATATTTTGTAACTAAAACGATTAAAAATGAAAGAAATCAACGGAATTGATTTGGCGCACATGAAAAGTGGTGCCCATTTTTTGTTCATCACCGACACGGTGGGGCTCGCCACGGCCGATGCCAAAGTAAAAACAAAGGTGACGGCCGAGTTGACGGCCCTGCAAACGGCGCTGAAGGCCGAGGACGATGCGCTGGCGTTGTCGAAAGCCAACCTGCTGAGCAAGGAGATTAAGGCTATCGATGCCGAGCGCGATAAGCACTACAAGGCGCTGCGCAAGGCCATCACGTTTTTCCTGAACCATCCCGATGCCCAGCTGGTGAAGGCCGCCGCGCGGTTGGAACAGCTGCTGAAGGATTACAACATCGATCCTGCGATGCAGTTGGACCGCGAGACAGGCTTGTTGCTCAACCTCATCAGCGATTTGGAAACGAAGTCGGCTGCCGATGTCACGGCCTTGGCTCTCACGCCCGTGGTGCAGGCCATGAAGCAGGCCAACGACAAGCTGCGCGAGGTGACGCGGGCGCGTGCCAACGACCGTGCGGTGCAGATTGTGGGTCAGTTGAGGCAGGCGCAACACGCCTCCGACGAGGCCTATCACACGTTGGTGCAAAAGGTGAATGCCTTGGCGGTGGTCGAGGGCGAGGCCGACTATGCCGATTTCATCAGCAAGATGAACGAGCAGGTGAAGCACTACAAGCAGGAGGTGCTACCCAAGGCGAAGAAAAAGGGCGATGGCAAGCAGCCTGGCGACGGTGGAAAACCCGGAGAGGGAAAGAAGCCCGGCGACGGCGGGAAGAAGCCCGATGGCAAGAAGCCGGGTGATGGTGGCGATGGCAAGGATAAACCGGGCGGTGGCAAGGATCAGCCGGGCGGAAAGGGTCAGGGCGATGCCACGGTGACGCCGAAATCATAACTTGCTTTAAAACAAAAGGGCATCATCTCGATGCCGGTTTGCATACAAAACTTGTTTTAAAGAATGGGGGCGGGAGTGCGCGATGCATTTCCGCCCCCGATGTGTTGTGTAGTTGTATTCATTCATTTGCGTATGGAAACGCCGCTGCGCGGACGTTCGGGCGGGCACGCAGGCACCGCCCCTACGTATTTTGCTTGGATGGATTGCGTGTGAATGTAGAATGGCATTTGGACAGGTTGCGCGTGGAATGGGTGATTTCGTTTGGTGGATTGCGTGTGGGTGGTTTTGTTTGTTTGGAAAACGGTACACATGAACCAACACCATCGGTGTTGTACTTTTGTCAGCCCAGGGTTGCCGACGATAGGAGGCTACCCTGGGTAAAGTCGTGGAGGGGAACCTATGCCATCGGCATTGTACTTTTTAAAATCAATTTTCGTGTGGGGAAACCATTCGCGAATAATCCATTCGCGCGTGTGGTAATGATGTGCGATGAGAAAGAGTACAACCCCCAAGGGGGTAGCCTCCTCGCTTGCACTGTTACCCAGGGTAGGCTGCGTTGCACTTGCCAACCCTGCGCTATCGAAAGTATAACCCCGATGGGGTATGGGCACACCGCATGGTTTGGTGGAGATGGGTAGGGGCGGATTGCATATGGGTGGTTGATGTCGTTTGGGCAGATTACGTATGGGACGGTTGGTTTCGTTTGGGTGGATTGTGTGTAAATGGTTATTTTGTTTGTGTGGGATTGCGTGGAAAAATATGATGGAGATTGGTAGGGGCAGTGCCTGTGTGCCCGCCCATGTCGCCCCACAAGGGCGCATCCATCATCCATTCCCAGCGCACAATGCGTGTATTTTTGGTATGGAAACGCCGCTACGCGAACGTTCGGGCGGGCACACAGGCGCCGCCCCTACGATTTCGTGTGGGTGTTTTTATTTGTTTGTTGGTTGGTGAAAACGGTACACATGAACCAACACCATCGGTGTTGTACTTTTGTCAGCCCAGGGTTGCCGACGATAGGAGGCTACCCTGGGTAAAGTCGTGGAGGGGAACCTATGCCATCGGCATTGTACTTTTTAAAATCAATTTGCATGCGGGAGATCATTCATTCGCCGCGTGTGGTAATGATGTGCGATGAAAGAAAGTACAACCCCCAAGGGGGTAGCCTCCTCGTTTGCACTGTTACCCAGGGTAGGCTGCGTTGCACTTGCCAACCCTGCGCTATCGAAAGTATAACCCCGATGGGGTAATGGCACACCACATGGTTTGGAGCTATCGAATGTGCAATACGGTGGGGTATGAACACACCTTGCGATTGGCGTGGGCTATCGAATGTACAATGTGATGAGGTAGGGGCACACCGTGCGGTTTGATGGAGATTGGTAAGGGGCGGTGCCTGTGTGCCCGCCCGCGTCGCCCTGCAAGGGCGCATCCATCGTTAAAATTCCCGCGCACAATGCATGCATTTTTGGTATGGAAACGCCGCTGCGCGGACGTTCGGGCGGGCACATAGGCGCCGCCCCTACGCATTTTGCTTGAGAGAATTGCGCGCGGATGTTCGCCCCTACGGTTTCGTTTGGGTGGAGTGCGCGATGCATTTCCGCCCCCGATGTGTTGTTTGGGTAGGGGGTTATTCTTCGACAATACTGGCTTTATTGCCTTTCTCTTGTCAAACTCAAATGTGGGTGGGGGTTATTTTTTCCGTCGCACGTCGCGCCCTTCATATTTGCAAATGGCTTCAATCCATTCTTCGGGCATGGGGATAGAATGGTTTTCGAGCAGGTCGTAGGCCACCATCACTGTGCGCCCCACGCATTTCACGGCTTTCGTTTGGCAGTCGATGAGCTGTTGTGTGAGCGTGAAACTCTTGGTGCCGATGGCGGTGATGGCTGTTTGCACTTCCACTTGGTCGGTGCTATAGACCTGTGCGAGGAAGTCGGCTTCGACGTGTGCGGCGAAGATGGCATAGCGCTCGTTGGGGATGTTGCACACCTTGCGCACGTAATCGATTTTTGCGGTATCGTAATATTGAAAATAGGCTGTGTTGTTGATGTGTCCGAATTGGTCGGCATCGGTAAATCGGAGCTGAATGGGAAGGCTGTGGTGAAATGTTATTTGTTCCATAGGGTTTGTTGGTGTTTTTTGTTGAATGATGTTTGAACGGGGCGTTACTGTTTGACGAAGACGAGTCGGCGCGGCATCTTTTGCCATTTGCGCTGGATGGCAAATTTGATGGTGCTGCCTTTACCTTGCTCGAAGACGAATGTGCCGTCGGGCTGGGCCGTGAGTGTGGCTTCGAGGTCTTCGCTGCCATAGTCGTTGGTCACCAAGAGTGCGGCCGTGTGGTTGTCTTTGAGGGTTACGTTGGTGAAAATCCATTTGCGGCTGTCTAAATCGGCGCCGAAATAGCCCGCCACTTGTCCGAAGAGCTCTTGCCCCGGGATGAGGATGTTGTTTTGATAGAAATTGATGTGCAGATAGACTTTGTACTCCTTATTATATAGATGGCCTTTGAAAGGCTCGTTGGTGTTTTGCGCCCATGTGCATGTGCAGGCGAGCGTGAGGAGGATTGATAAAAACCATCGTTTCATTATGCGATACACTTAGTTGCGTGCAAAGGTATAAAGTTTATGTCAAGGAATGGGCGCTTTTGGGCAAAATAGTGTGCGCTTCATTGGCTTTTTAGGAATTTTATGCTATCTTTGTCGCTCAAAAAAAGGTTTTTCGTATGGTTAAAGGGCAGTGTGTTCCGGATTATATTTTTGAATCGAGTTGGGAAGTGTGCCACATGGTGGGTGGCATTTACACCGTGTTGTCGACGCGTGCCAAGACCATGCAAAAGCTGTTTGCCGACAGGGTGTTTTTCGTTGGTCCCGACTTTGGCGACGAGGTCGATAATCCTTTGTTTACGGCGGATGAGAAACTGTATTCTGATTGGCGTGTAAAGGCGCAGCAAGAGGGATTGCACGTGCGTGTGGGGCGCTGGAATGTTCCGGGAGCGCCGATTGCGCTGTTGGTGGATTTCCGCCCGTTCTATGCGCAAAAGAATGATATCTATGGTCAGATGTGGGCCGATTTCCAGGTGGATAGTCTGCATGCCTATGGCGATTATGACGAGGCATCGATGTTTTCCTATGCTGCGGCAAAGGTGGTCGAGAGTTTCTATCGGCATGTGTTGCCGGCTGCGGCAAAGGTGGTTTATCAAGGCCATGAATGGATGACCTGCTTGGGCTTGCTTTATATTCATAAGCATGTGCCGCAGATAGGCACTATTTTCACGACGCATGCCACGAGCATCGGGCGTAGCATTGCGGGCAACATGAAGCCGCTCTACGAATATCTTTGGGCTTATCGTGGCGACCAGATGGCCGAAGAACTCAACATGCAGAGTAAACATTCGGTGGAGAAGCAGGCTGCGAAATATGTGGATTGCTTCACCACCGTGAGCGACATCACAGCTGTGGAATGTCGCGAACTGTTGGATAAGCCCGTGGATGTGGTGCTGCCCAATGGTTTTGAAGACGATTTTGTGCCGCGCGGAAAGGCTTTCGATGCGCAGCGCATGGCCGCACGAAAAGTTTTGTTGCAGGTGGCCAATGCCTTGACAGGCGACCGTTTCGACGACCAAACGTTGATTGTTTCGACGAGTGGGCGCTACGAGTTTCGCAACAAAGGCATTGATGTGTTTATTGAAGCGATGCATCGATTGCGCCGCGCCCCTTTGCCACAAAAGGTGGTAGCCTTTATCGAAGTGCCGGGCTGGGTGGCTGGTCCGCGCGAAGATTTGCAAGTGCGTCTGCGCAGCGGTCAGACTTTTGACACGCCTTTGGACAACCCTATTTGCACCCATTGCTTGCACGACGTAGCAAGCGATCGCGTGTTGGGCATGATGAACTATTTGGGCATACACAACGCTTTGGACGAGCGCGTGAAACTCATCTTTGTGCCTTGTTATCTGACGGGGCAGGATGGCATCTTCAATCAGCCTTATTATCATTTGGTGGGCGGCAACGATCTCTGCGTCTATCCGTCCTACTATGAGCCTTGGGGCTACACACCACTCGAAGCCATCGCTTTTCATGTGCCGTGCATCACAACCGATTTGGCCGGTTTTGGTCTGTGGGCAAACCACACTGTTGGGCATGAAGCAAGGTTAGCAGATGGCGTCTGTGTGGTGCATCGCGATGACAATAATTATCAAGAGGTGGCCACAGCCATTTGCCAAGCTATTGAACACTATGCGAAGGCCGACGAGACGCAGCGTAAAACTTGCCGAAAGGCGGCTTGGAACTTGTCGAAAGCGGCACTGTGGAAGCACTTCATTCCTTATTATGAAAAGGCCTATGCCCTTGCACTGCGCAAAGCTGCTGCACGGGCGTAGCAACAATATTTTAAAAACATTATCAATCAAGCGGTATGAAAATTAAAGCTGACTATGTAAATGCCCCCCAATGGCGGGAGCTAACAGTGAAATCGCGTTTGCCTGAGCAATTGAAATGCTTAGACGAATTGGCTCACAATCTATGGTGGGCATGGAACAATGAGGCACCCAAGCTCTTCAAGAGCCTCGATGCCGACCTCTATGAGGCTGTCAATTACAACCCGGTGTTGTTGCTCGAGCGTTTGAGCTATGAGCGGAAAGAGGCTATTGTGAAGGACAAGGCGCTCATGAAACGCGTGAAGGATGTTTACACGAAGTTTCATGATTACATGGCTGTGAAACCCAACAAGAAGCGTCCCTCGGTGGCCTATTTCTGCATGGAATTTGGTTTGACGCAGGTATTGAAAATCTATTCGGGCGGTTTGGGCATGCTGGCCGGCGACTATTTGAAAGAGGCTTCGGACAGCAATGTCGACATGTGTGCCGTGGGGTTCCTCTATCGTTATGGCTATTTCACACAGAGCCTCAGCATGGACGGCCAGCAGATTGCCAAGTATGACGCACAGAATTTCAACTCCTTGCCCATTGAGCGTGTGCTCGATGCCAACGGCAACCAGATGGTGGTCGACGTGCCCTATATGAACTATCATGTGCATGCCTTGGTGTGGCGCGCGAATGTGGGGCGCATCAGCCTTTATCTGTTGGACACCGACACCGACATGAACTCCGAGTTCGACCGTCCCATCACCCACAGCCTCTATGGCGGCGACTGGGAGAATCGTCTCAAGCAAGAGATTCTGTTGGGCATCGGCGGCATCTTGACGCTGAAGAAATTGGGCATCAAGAAGGACATTTATCACTGCAACGAGGGGCATGCCGCGCTCTGCAACTTGCAGCGTCTGTGCGATTACGTGGCCGAAGGACTCACCTTCAACCAAGCCTTGGAACTGGTGCGCGCCTCGTCGCTCTACACCGTGCACACGCCCGTTCCGGCAGGTCACGACTATTTTGACGAAGCTCTCTTTGGAAAATATATGGGTGGTTACCCCGAAATGTTGGGCATATCGTGGGACGAATTCATAGGAATGGGTCGCGAAAATCCCGATGATCACAACGAGCGTTTCTGCATGAGTATTTTTGCCTGCAACACCTGCCAGGAGGTGAACGGTGTGAGCAAGCTCCACGGATGGGTGAGCCAAAAGATGTTTGCACCCTTGTGGCAGGGCTATTTCCCCGAAGAAAACCACGTGGGTTACGTCACCAACGGCGTGCACTTGCCCACCTGGACGGCCACGGAATGGCGCCTCATCTATGACAAATATTTCGATCCGAGCTTTATACTCGACCAGAGCAACGAAACCATTTGGCACGCCATTGAGAAGGTGCCCGATGCCGAAATCTGGGAAACGCGCATGGCACTGAAGCAAAAGCTCGTCAACTACATCCGCGAGAAGTTCAGCGAGACGTGGTTGCGCAACCAGGGCGACCCGGCACGTGTCGTGTCGTTGTTGCAACGCATCACGCCCAACGCGCTGATGATTGGTTTCTGTCGTCGTTTCGCCACCTACAAGCGCGCCCACTTGCTCTTCACCGACATCGACCGCTTGGCCAAGATTGTGAACAATCCCGAGCGTCCCGTGCTCTTCTTCTTCTCGGGAAAAGCCCATCCGGCCGATGGCGCAGGGCAGGGACTCATCAAGCGCATCTACGAAATCAGCCAGCGTCCCGAGTTCTTGGGCAAGATTATCTTCTTAGAAGACTACGACATGCAGCTGGCGCGCCGCTTAGTGTCGGGTGTCGACATTTGGATGAACACGCCGACGCGCCCCTTGGAAGCCTCGGGAACATCGGGCGAGAAGGCCGAAATGAACGGTGTGGTCAACCTCTCGGTGCTCGATGGTTGGTGGGTTGAAGGCTATCGCGAAGGTGCGGGCTGGGCTTTGCCACAGAAGCGCACCTACGAGAACCAGGAATACCAGGACAAGTTGGATGCAGCCACCATCTATGGCTTGTTGGAGAACGACATCATCCCGCTCTACTACGACCGCGGCAAGAAGCCCTATAGCGAAGCGTGGATCAAGGTGGTGAAACGCTCTATCGCAACCATCGCGCCCCATTACACCATGAAGCGCCAGCTGGACGATTACTTCGAGAAGTTCTACGACCGTCAGGCAATGCGTTTCCGCGAGCTGAGCAAAGACAACGACAAGTTGGCACGCGAGTTGGCCCACTGGAAGGAGTGTGTGGCCGAGCGTTGGGATGCCATCCACGTGGTGAGCCGCGACACCTCGCTCTTAGACGAAGGGGGCGAAACGGGCAAGAAATACACCATGACCTATGTCATCGACGAGCAGGGCCTCGACGACGCTGTGGGTTTGGAGCTTGTGGTGCTCAACAACCAGGCCGATGCCGACGGGCGCGAGGTCTATCAGGTGCATCCTTTCAAGGTGAAACAGCACGAAGGCAACCTCTATACCTTCGAGGCCGTGATAGAGCCCGACGAGGCCGGTGCCTTCAAGAGCTGTGTGCGCATGTATCCCAAGAATGCCAATCTGCCCCATCGGCAGGACTTCTGCTATGTGAAATGGTTGGATTAAACGCCGGTTGATCGTTTATGTAAAGGCAAGCTGCTGTGGAACGCGTTTCCCGGCAGCCTGCTTTTTGTTGCATGCCGTGCGGGGATGAAGCGGAGCCGAAAAGCCGGAATGGTTTTCGTTGTTTTTCGTGAAAAACCTGCCTCCGAGTCTTCTGTAAAGGTGTTTTCCGAAAAAGATACCCATTCAGAGGGTCTGCAAGGGTGTTTTCGAAATTTGATGCCCATTCAGAGGGTCTGTAAGGGTTGTTTTTTAAATTCGATGCTCATTCGGAGGGTCTGCGAGGGTTGTTTTCAAAATTCGATGCCCATTCAGAGGGTCTGCAAGGGCTGTTTTCAAAATTAGTCGTCCATTCGGAGGGTCTGTAAGGGTTGTTTTCAAAATTCGATGCCCATTCAGAGGGTCTGCAAGGGCTGTTTTCAAAATTAGTCGTCCATTCGGAGGGTCTGTAAGGGATGTTTGGGAAAGAAACCATGCTTTCGCGCGTTGTTTTTCAAAGACTTTTTTCCAAAACACCTTTTCTTGCGTTGTTTTTCGGGGAATTTTCTCCCAAAACAGCATTCCCATGTGCTTGGGAATGCTGTTTTCGTAGAGGGCGACGTGGCATGTCGCTCGTTTGGATGGGGAAAGCGGCAAGGCTCACCGCCGATTATCCTTCTTGCGTTGTTTTTTTGAGTGCTTCGCGTTTCAGCTTCTCGGCCATGTAACGCGCCTTCACGTTCACATCGTTGATGTCCTTTTTGCGATAGTAGCTGCGCGAGGCACCTTCGCTGCTCAGCACCAGTGAGTCGTTGCCTAAATAGACAATGTCGCAGGTGTCGATGCGCGGGTCAATGGTTTGGATGGTGTTGTCGTTTTTGAAAATAGGCGTGGCGCTGAGGATAATCACCTTGCCATTCCAAATGCGCCAGCCCGTGAAATAGCCTAATTGTGGATAGACCACGGGGCTCTCTTGCTCTAAGGCCGATTGCTCGCTGACGTAGCCGACGCTCTGTGCGCCCCACTGCCGCCGCAGCCAAAAGCCATATTCGCGTGGGATGAGATAGGTGCGCTTCACGGAGTCGGGCATGTCGCGCATCATGCGGCGTTGCAGGCTCTTGCTCATGTATTCGTAATCGCGCATCTTGGGCATCACCACGTAGCACCAAATGCCTTTCAGCTGGTCGAGGTTCACCACCTCGTCGGCAACGCGCTTGTCATAGCGATTGGCCACAATGCCAATCCAGTCGCCAATCTGTATGTCGCCCAGAATGCGCTTGTTTCTTCGTGCATCCACCACATCGTAGGTCACGGGGTCGCTGCCATCGTTGGGCAACAACACAATCACCGAGTCGTTGCATCCCTCGCAGGCCAACCCATAAATGGTGCTGTCGCCAATGGATTGGTAATCGGTCTTTATCTTTTGCTGTGTGGTTGATTTCTTGGTTGTCTGCTGTCCGCAGGCTGCAATACATGCGATGGCTATGCTGAGTGTTGCGATTGATTTGAACTTCATGTGCGTTTTATTTTGTGCAAATATAAGAGAATAATCACAAAAAAAGGGGATGAGGCGGGCGTTTTTGATTTTTTTTATCTAATTTTGCAGGCCGACGAGCTGCCGTTCTGCTACTGTTTTACGCATTCAGAAACGCCCCGTTCGTTCGTTTTTAAGGATATCAATACAACAAAATAATGGGAAAGAAAATTCAGTTCAGTCTCGTATATCGAGATATGTGGCAGAGCTCCGGAAAGTTTCAGCCACGCAAGGATCAACTGGTGCGCATAGCTCCCGTCTTCGTGGAAATGGGTTGCTTCGCCCGTGTAGAAACCAATGGTGGTGCTTTTGAGCAGGTGTGCCTCTTAGCCGGCGAAAATCCGAACGAAGCCGTTCGCGCGTATTGCAAACCATTGCATGAGGCCGGCATCAAAACCCACATGTTGGACCGCGGTTTGAATGCGCTTCGCATGTATCCCGTGCCCGACGATGTGCGTCGATTGATGTACAAGGTGAAACACGCGCAAGGCACCGACATCACACGCATTTTCGATGGGTTGAACGATGTGCGCAACATCATCCCTTCGATTAAATGGGCCAAAGAGGCCGGCATGACCGCACAAACGGCGCTCTGCATCACCAATTCGCCCATTCACACGTTGGAATATTACACCAAGATTGCCGACGAGCTGATAGCGGCTGGTGCCGACGAGATTTGTCTGAAAGACATGGCCGGCATTGGGCAGCCTGCCTTGTTGGGCAAGCTCACCAAGGCCATCAAAGATAAGCACCCCGAAATCATCATCGAATACCACGGCCACTCGGGACCAGGCCTTTCGATGGCTTCGATTTTAGAGGTGTGCAACAATGGTGCCGACATCATCGATACCGCCATCGAACCGCTGTCATGGGGTAAAGTGCATCCCGACATCATTTCGGTGCTCAGCATGCTGAAGAACGAAGGCTTCGATGTGCCCGAGATCAACATGAATGCCTACATGAAGGCGCGTGCGCTGACGCAGGAGTTCATCGACGAGTGGTTGGGTTATTTCATCAATCCGTCCAACAAAATCATGTCGTCGTTGCTGCTCGGTTGCGGTTTGCCCGGCGGCATGATGGGCTCGATGATGGCCGATTTGGGCGGCATTCGCCAAACCATCAACAACCTGCGCAAGAAGAAGGGCGAAGACGAACTCACGATGGACGACATGCTCGTGAAACTCTTCAGCGAGGTGGAATATGTTTGGCCGCGCGTGGGCTATCCGCCATTGGTTACGCCCTTCAGCCAATACACCAAGAACATCGCCCTGATGAATCTGCTCACGATGGAGCAAGGCAAAGGCCGCTTCGTGATGATGGACGAATCGATGTGGGGCATGATCCTCGGAAAGAGCGGCAAGGTGCCCGGCGCCATCGATCCCGAATTGGTTGAATTGGCCAAGAAACAAGGACGCGAATTCACCGATGCCGACCCCCACACGCTGCTCACCAATGCGCTGGATGACTTCCGCAAAGAGATGGACGAGAACGGTTGGGAATATGGGCAAGACGACGAGGAGCTCTTCGAATTGGCCATGCACCCCGAGCAATATCGCAACTATCGCAGCGGGCAGGCAAAGAAAAATTTCCTGGGCGACTTGCAGGCTGCCAAAGATGCCAAGCTCGGTGCCAAGGTGAGCCCCGAAGAGGCTGCGGCCTTTAAACACGCCAAGGCCGACGCTATTGTTTCGCCCGTGAAGGGACAAATCTTTTGGGAGTTCCAAGGCGACGGCGAAGCGCTCACAGCGACCGAGCCCTTCATTGGCAAGGAATACAAAGAGGGCGATGCGTTCTGCTACATCTGCACACCGTGGGGCGAGTTCGAAACCATTCCGGCCGCGCTCGGCGGACAGTTGGTTGAGATTAATGCCAAGCAGGGCACGAAGGTGAATAAAGGCGATGTGATTGCCTATATTCAGCGGCCCGAGGCTTAACCCTCAGCGCATGGACTATCAACAGATTATCGACAAATATTATCCCGAAGCCAATCGACTTCGGGATATTCTTATCACCCACAGCACGCTCGTCATGAAGCGTGCTGTGTTGGTTTGTGAGCGCCATCCCGAGTTGCAGCTCAACCGGCCGTTCCTCATCGAAGCCGCCATGCTCCACGACATCGGCATCTTTCGCTGCCATGCGCCCGGAATAGCATGTTTCGGCACCGAGCCCTACATCTGCCATGGCCGCATCGGCGCCGAGATACTGCGCAGCGAAGGCTATCCGCAGCATGCCCGCGTTTGCGAACGCCATACCGGTGCGGGCCTCACGAAGCAAGAGATTATCGCGCAGCATTTGCCTTTGCCCCACGAAGACTTCCTGCCCGAGACGCTCGAAGAGCAAGTTATCTGCTACGCCGACAAGTTCTATTCGAAGAGCCATCCCACCGACGAGAAACCGCTTGCTGCCGTTGAGGCCACCATGGCTCGCTTTGGCGCAGACAGTTTGCAGCGCTTCCGTGCTTGGGACGCTCGCTTCCGTTAACCCCCAATCGGTCGTCAGGTTGCCGGAAGAGGTGCTCGCCGATGTACTAAATCGAGAAAAGGTTGCCGGAAGAGGCTCCGCCGACGGACTAAAACAAGAAATGATTGCCGGAAGAGGCTCCGCCGACGGACTAAAACGAGGGAGGTTGCGTGGCAGAGGGGGTTGATGGAGGTTGGTAGGGGCGGTGTCTGTGTGCCCGCCCGTGTCGCCCCACAAGGGCGCATCCATCGTTAGCAGGCGTGCATCATGCGCAATGCACAAACATTTCAACGCATGGAGATGCCTTCTTTGCGGATGGGGGATGTGCCCTTTGCAGATGGAAACGCCACCTTTGTGGATAGGGACGTGTTCTTTACGGATGGAAACGCCGCTGCGCGGACGTTCGGGCGGGCACACAGGCACCGCCCCTACCATTTCTCGTGTGACTCCGTGTCCTAAGGTTGCCGGCGAATAGTTCGCCGACGGACAAACACACGAAATGTATGCCGGCGAATAGTTCGCCGATGGACAAAACGAGAAATGATTGCCGGCGAATAGTTCGCCGATGAACAAAAACACGAAATGTATGCCGGCGAATAGTTCGCCGATGGACAAACACACGAAATGATTGCCGGCGAATAGTTCGCCGATGGACAAAACGAGAAATGATTGCCGGCGAATAGTTCGCCGATGGACAAACACACGAAATGTATGCCGGCGAATAGTTCGCCGACGGACAAACACATGAAATGTATGCCGGCGAATAGTTCGCCGATGGACAAACATGAGAAATGATTGCCGGCGAATAGTTCGCCGACGGACTAAAATGAGAAAAGGTTGCCGGCGAGGGCTTGAACGGCGGCATAACGCGCTGCTGCCCACGTGGGGTTTAATCATCTTTTAACGCCGTGGGTTGGACAATCTACAGATTAATTGCTAACTTTGCAGCCCAATGAGAAGATTTTCGTTTATTGCAGCTTTTCTGCTCGCCGTGCTGATGGTCATGGCCGGCGTCAACTATCCCTTGCTCAAAAAGCGCAAGAAGGGTGGGGCGCAGACGGCTGCAATGAAAGATAGTCTGCCGGGGGATAGTGTTGCGCGCATGGCTGTGGACACCACGAAGATGGACTCGCTGCAACGCGCCATCTATCGGCACAATCAGGCCATCGACGACTCTATTCATCTCGACTCGCTCAATCGGCAAAAGAAGAATGGCATCGAAGCGCCCATCGACTTCGCGGCCAAGGACTCGATGGTGTATGATGCGCGCAGCCGAACGGCCTATCTTTATGGTTCGTCGAACGTGAAATATGAGAACATGAACCTCAAGAGCGAGCGCATTCATGTCAACATGGACAGCAGCATTATTCATGCAACGGGGGTGCGCGACACGGCTTCGAAGAAGCTCACGGGAACGCCCGTCTTTGCTATGGGGAAGGATAATTATGAGAGCGACACCATTGCGTTTAACTTTAAAAGCAAAAAGGGGCTCATCCGCAACACCTACACGCAGCAGGAGGAGGGCTATCTGCGCAGCGAATTGGCGAAGCGCGACTCTTTGGGCAATGTTTATCTGCAACACGGACGCTACACCACCTGCGACCTCGACCATCCCGACTTCTACATCTCGCTCTCACGCGCCAAGGTGCGCCCCGGCAAGGATGTCGTCTTCGGCCCGGCCTATCTCGTGGTGGCCGATGTTCCGTTGCCTTTGGCCATTCCTTATGGCTTCTTTCCCTTCACGAAGAAATATTCGAGCGGCTTCATCATGCCCACCTACGGCGACGAGAGCACCCGTGGTTTCTATCTGCGCGACGGCGGATATTATTTCGCCATGAGCGATCGGTGGGACCTGAAGCTCCTCGGCGAAATCTATACGCGCGGCTCATGGGGGCTCAGTGCCGCCAGCAACTATCGCAAGCGCTATCGTTACAACGGCACTTTCTACGCCAGTTTTCAAAACACCAAGACCGGTGACAAGGGCATGCCCGACTATATCAACCAAAAGAGCTTCAAGGTGCAATGGAGCCATCGGCAGGATGCTAAGGCCAACCCCTATAGCACCTTCTCGGCCAGCGTGAACTTTGCCACGAGCAGTTACGAGCGCAACAATCTCGGAAGCCTCTACAATCCGCAGACGATGACGCAATCGACGCGCACCTCATCTGTGAGCTGGAGCACATCGTTCTCGAGCATTGGACTCACACTCAGCACCACCGCCAATCTTAATCAGAATATGCGCTACGAAACCATTGCACTAACGTTGCCCGACCTCAACCTCAATCTTGCCCGCTTCTATCCGTTCAAGCGGCGGCATGTTGTGGGTGCCGAGCGGTGGTATGAGAAAATCTCCGTCAGTTATACCGGGCAACTCAGCAACTCTATTGACACGAAAGAAAGTGAATTGTTTCACTCTAATCTGGTCAAGGATTGGCGTAATGGAATGCAACACCGCATCCCCATCAGCGGCAGCTTCACCTTATTTAATTATGTCAACATCAATCCCTCGTTCAATTTCACCGACCGCATGTATAGCAACAAGACACTTCATTCTTGGAATGTAGCCACGCAGAAAGAAGAAAGCGAACAGGTGAATGGCTTCTATAACGTCTACAACTGGGACTTGAGCCTCAGCGCCAGCACAAAGCTCTATGGCATGTTCTTGCCCAATCGCAAAATATTTGGCGACAAAATACAGGCTGTGCGCCATGTGCTTTCCCCGCAAGTGAGCTTCAGCTATGCGCCCGACTTTGGAACCTCGCGCTATGGCTACTATGCCACCTACCAGCGTACCGATTCCCACGGCAACGTCAGCCTCGTGGAATATTCGCCCTTCCAGCCCAACCTCTACGGTGCACCCGGACGAGGAAAAACAGGAAGCGTCAGTTTCTCGCTGGATAACAACATCGAAATGAAAATCAAGTCGGATAAGGATTCTACAGGCATCAAGAAAATCAGCATCATCGACAACCTGGGCTTCCGCATGTCCTACAACATGGCCGAGAAACTGCGTCCGTGGAGCGACCTCGGCGTCAATCTTCGTTTGAAGTGGTGGAAGAACTACACTTTCAACCTCGACGCCGTCTTTGCGTCCTATGCCTACGAGCTTGATGCCAATGGCCATCCCTACGTCGGCACACACACCTATTGGGGCATGGGCAAGATAGGGCGCTTTCAAGGTATGTCGCAAAACATTTCGTTCACCCTCACGCCCGAGAAACTCAAACATCTTTTCGGAGGCGGCCCGAAGGACGACGACGATGGTCTGCGCAAGCATAAAGATGCTGAAGGTATCGACACCGACATCGAATCGAATGTCGACGACACGATGATTGAGGGGCAGCGCAATGCACGTCAAGATAAAACTTCGGCAAAGGCCAAAACCGACGATGACGGCTACATGTCGTTCTCCATGCCGTGGTCGCTCACCTTTGGCTACGGCATCACCATGCGCGAGAACACCGACATCGCCAAGTTCAATTACAACACCATGCGCTATCCCTACATGTTCACGCAGACGCTCAACGTCAGCGGCAACGTGAGGCTTAGCGAAGGGTGGAACATCAGCTTCACCTCGGGCTACGACTTCAACACCCATGCCATCAGCATGACCACTGCCAGCCTGCAACGCGATTTGCATTGCTTCAACATGAGCTGCTCGGTGGTCATCGCCCCCTACACCAGCTACAATTTCTCTTTCCGTTGCAACGCCAGCACCCTGACCGATGCACTCAAATATGACAAACGAAGCGGCTACACCAACGCCGTGCAATGGTATTAAGCACAATGAACATCAACCAAGTTTCACCACAGAGCATTGCCTCGGCCTATTGCTTCTTCCATCAGAAATGGCAGGTTTATGCTTTCTCGCATAGCGAACGCCAGCGCGACGACATCGAATATGCCATTAGTGGCTATGTCAACGAGATGGATCCGCAGCTCTACGAAGCATTGGCCCGGGGCAGGGAGGGCTTTCTGCTCACGCATGCCTCCTTTGCCGCCGACATGCAAGAGGCCATCGCAACGTTGGATACCCATCTGCAACCTTAGCATCACTTTTAATTCCGATTATATAAAATGAAAAAAGCATCATTCCTGTTCCTCTTTGCCATCATGGCAGTTACAGCCGTTGCACAAAACATTCAAGTGCATTATGATTTAGGCCACTCGCTCTGCAAGGATCTCACCAATCGCCCTTCGCTCACCACCACACTCGAGCTGTTTAAGCCCGACAAATGGGGCAGCACCTTCACCTTCACCGACATCGACTATCAGCGCGATGGCGTGGCAGGCGCCTATTGGGAAATTGCACGCGAGTTTAACGTCTCGCGCAACAAGCAATGGGCTGCGCATGTAGAATATAATGGCGGCTTGGCAAGCGATGAAGACACGTGGCAAGCCAATCGATTTCAACATGCCGTGCTCCTCGGCGGTGCGTGGAACTGGCATAGTGCCGACTTCTCGAAAACCTTTTCGGTGCAGGCACTCTATAAATATTATTTCAAAAATCGCCACTATGGTGCCCATCCGTTCAGCGGCTTTCAGCTCACCGAGGTATGGGGCATCACCTTTGCAAAAGGCCTCTGCACGTTCAGCGGCTTTTGCGATGTGTGGTATAATCCCGATGTTAATGGCAAACTCATCGTCATGTCCGAACCGCAGTTTTGGGTAAACCTCAACACCTTACGCGGCATGCAAGGCGTCAACTTGAGCCTTGGCTGCGAGGTGGAGCTGAGCAACAACTTTGTGTGGAACAAGCGCGGCGAGCACAATCGTTTCTATGCGCTCCCTACACTTGCTGCCAAATGGACATTCTGATGGCTTAACGAGCCTCGCTGAATAGCAACGCTCACGTTACTCTTTTTGATGATGGTCAACACAAAAAAGCCAAGAGCAACACTCACCATCAACAAAGGATGCGCCGACACCAACCTGTCGGCGCATCCTTTTTCATTCTCTATGCTTCCCACCCTTCTTTGTTTTTTTAATTTTGGGTGCTCACAGTTGGGACTGCAAGGCTTAAAACAAATATTTTAGTGCTTGCGGAGCTTCCGCAAATGTCAAACCAAAAGTTTTAATGTTTGCGGAGCTTCCGCAAAGGCCACACCAAAAGTTTTAGTGCTTGCGGAGCTTCCGCAAAGGCCAAAACAAATATTTTAGTGCTTGCGGAGCTTCCGCAAATGGCAAACCAAACATTTTAGTGCTTGCGGAGCTTCCGCAAAGGTCAAAACAAACATTTTAGCGCTTGCGGAGCTTCCGCAAATGGCAAACCAAAAGTTTTAATGCTTGCGGAGCTTCCGCAAGCGTCCCGGAAAAAGAATTAAACGAAAGACGGAGCTACGTACTCACTTTATCTATCAAATAGAACAAAATAACGACTGGCTTTCCATGGAGATGCCACGGTGACATCAAAGAAATAACTTATCAAGAGCGGGGCGGGAATGTGCGATACACTTCCGGCCCCAAAAGGAAGTGTGCCATTTGGCGTGAGTGTAGATTTCTCATTTATCTTGTATTCGTTTAAAAGAGAATGTGTTTAAATCATCGGGATCTCCCTTGTAGGCATATAATTCATTTTTATCTTTGGCATACATCTCGAACATATACATGCCGGTAATGGTGATTCGGTTATCTTCCATTTTCCACTTGCATGTCAACGTGTCTGGAATATCATCAGATACAGGAAAACTTCCACGTATGTTAGTAATGTATGCTCTACCATCTTGATATAAATAAATCTTCGTTGATTTATAAAACCATTTTCCACAGACATCTTCTCTGTTGATAGTGTGGGTGCAGGATATAGTTAGAAAAGAAATAAAAACAAGAATGTTATAAAATACTCTCATAATGTCACATTTCCAATTTATTTAAATGCTTGGGAAGTTTTTGATGCGTAGCGTCAACCGACAAGTGCAAATATACCTGATATTTTTGAAAAACATTTCCATGGGTATCATGAATTTTAATTTAGCGCGCAATCTCCTTATGTATCCGTGACATTAGTGGTGCGCCAAGCTATTACTTCCTTTTCCATTTGATACTCAATCTATCTAAAATATCTTTTTCGAAAATCTTTTTCATCTTTTCATTTTCTTCGTTTGTAAAATCTTTGGTGTTTATATGCTTAAAGGTTCTATAGTCCAAAGGAGAGATTCTATCTAATAGGATGATAGCAGGATTTGAATGGTGAAAAATGACACTATACATAATTATCGAGGAATCTTTTGTGATAGGAATTTTAAAGTTCAAATATTCGAATCTCTCATTGTAAGAATCCATTTTTACGATACTGTCTGAATCGTTTTCTATCCATACTTCTAAATTTACCCTTTTCTTTTTCAGGCCTTGAATTTTACCGATAAGTTCATTGCTCGTTACGTAGCATTCATATTGTTGCGCATGCGGATAACTTCCAGAGAGGATTAAATCGCAAGATACAAGCATTAAAATAAGCGATAATATAAATGGGAAATAGGTGATTTTCATAAATTCTTTATTTTGTAAAAGATGGTGCTGCTAATATGAGTGCTTGAGCTTTCATGAGATTCCATTACAACTTTTCGCCATGCATGATAGATTTAACAAATACGATGGAGACTAATGTCATCAGTCGGTTATCCTCATTCCAATACATGTTCCGTTCGGTATTCAGACAGTTGACTTTTAGTTATAAAGGTTTATATGTAATAAAAACCAACCAATTCTGAATAAATTTAATCTCATAATTATGATTATATACGATTTTTATGTCTAAATGCTCTTGTACATCTTTCGTAAAGATAGAGGTCGAAATTAGAGTGTCATTTATGTGTTCTATAACAACTCTTTCAAAACAATATTTACTTGGATATTTGTACATAGAATCCATTGATACAGTATTCGACATAATCAATTCTTTTTGTCCGAGGTGATTAGAGTAAAAATTCCCATTCTTTTTGTAAAGTTTCCAAATTTGGACAGAAGAATTATTACTGTTGCAAACTTTACTGATTAATAGTGTATCTTGAGTTTGTACTATCCTAAATTCTTTAATTCCATCCTTTGGAAGCAAACTATTTTCTTTAGGATTTTTTGTACAGCTGAAACAGCAAATACTGAGGAGTAGAAGTCTACAATATCTACTAATACTTTGTATGCTCTTTTTTTGCTTCATTAAAAATATTATTTAGTGAGGGATGTTTCTTAATGTACGTTGTCAAACAAAAGTGCACGACTGTAAATATAGTTATTTATGCTGATACTTCTTTCTTTTATTCTCAAAAATTCTTTTGTTGATTAATTCATAAATTCTTTATGTTGTAAAAGATGGTGCTGCTAATATGAGTGCTTGAGCTTTCATGGGATTCCATTACAACTTTTCGCCATGCATAATAGATTTAACAAATACGATGGGGGATAAAAGCTCCTGCCGTAACGTTATTGCATTGATGCCGTAAACATTGCTGAACTTGCCTGTTCCCAATTTGGAGGCAATCCGTTTGTCGCCGATAAAGTAATGCTTCATAAATCTGTTTTTGCTGACATATATCCAATACTCGTATAATGGCTATTCATTAGCATAATTTTTTAAATACAACAATTCAATAATGTATACAAATAAACCTAATCCTATATACAAAAATCTCTCATAAGGTAACTCATATATAATAAGCCAATTATATATATATAATGAGAGAAGGATTATACTAAAAAACAAAAATAGAATCTTACAAAAAAGATTTTCCCCATAGAAAAGGAAGATTAAGACAAACCCTATAGTATATTGCAAATCGCTATACAGATACAAAATTCCTAAGGAAATATCCCACCTGCCTCCATAAAGATAATGGAAGAAGTTTGATATTGTAAGATACAAGAATATCCCTATTACAATAGAAATAAGTTTCTTTAATATCATATTTATTGTTTATTTTTTTTGATTGTATAGACTCGCATATTTGCAGGAGAATAGTCTTTTCTAACAACTCCTATTTCATATTCTCCATTAGATGTACGAACAGGAGATAATGAATATCTGTTTTATTCGCTGTTCCTTGGAACTTCAGTACAAGCCGTATGAAGAACAAACTTACTTGTTTTGCTGAGATGTAGACTTGAAGTCAGTGATACCACTTGGCATCGGGACTGTCATTCTCCACCAATGTGCGATTATCTTAGCACCATATATATGTTTGTGTATAGTTACTTTTTCTGAACATTCTTCCTCCAATCCTCTATTTTGATTATAGAATCTGTCATTGTATCATAAAAGAAAACGCTACCATTTTTCGGTGAAACATAAAAATTATATATTGGTTCAAATCGATATGAAGTAGAAAAGCCTACTTGAATCCAAAAATAAGGAGTCTCCTTATTGGGGGATTGCATTAGTACAATAGCTTTTCTTCCTTTTACCTTGTAATAACGTTCTAGCTCTATTACTTCTTTTAATTTGCTAACAATATTCATAGCCTCATCTGCTCCCAAACAATCTACTACGATAGAAACAGAGTTGTATTCCCTGTCTGTATCATTATTCTTTTTGTAGTGTGTTTGTAATCGTATACCTTTCCCATAACAAGTAAATAATATACAAAATATGCCTATATACACAAATATGAACTTTTTCATAAATATAATACATTTAAATGTACGTTGTCAGACAAAAGTGTACAACTGCAAATGTAGTTATTTATGCTGATACTTCTTTCTTTTATTCTCAAAAATTCTTTTGTTGATTGAATTTTGCTTTATAGCGTAGCGTCAACCGACAAGTGCAAATATACCTGATATTTTTGAAAAATACTTCCATGGGTATCATGAATTTTAATTTAGCGCGCAATCTCCTAATGTATCTGTTCTATCCCTTTGGATATGCCTTTTCTTCAATATAGTTTTCCGACTCCTTGGAACGAATGCCTTTTTCAAGAATGCTTGTTCCCCAAATTCTTAAAATATAGCTCATACAAACACATGCTTAGTTTTACCATTTGTCGAAGCCAAACGGTTTAAATCGTCGTAAGCATAGCTGTGCTTGAAAGTACCGCCAAGATGAGTAGGATTTCCATTTGTCAGCGATTGTGCATCCACAGCACAGATAATGTTTAATACACACATCAACAGTATTGGAGTTATAATCTATTTACAATAAATCCAATTAAATACCACTTTTCATTAAATTGGAAGATACATTTATAGAAACATCCACTATCAGGTATGTATATATATTCTTCTTGCTCTTTAGCACTTAGCATAGTATATTTTTTTATATACTTAATAGATTTGTATGCATCGTTAACCTCGCGCATATAGAAGATGATATCTTGCTTATCCCATTTATATGCTCCAGTTATTGTATCATCTACAATATGATCATCAGAATTGAACCCTGTAACAATCTTTGCAATCCTTGATTCCATAAAGTGTTTATCACTATGAAATTTCTTGACGAACACTTTAAATGATTCATCTTGTAGCATGTTGGAATGATTTGGAACTTCAGTCTTTTTCCTTATATTTTTTTGTATAGGCTGTCGATTTTCACTGCATGCAAAGAAAAGAGTAAAGCATACCCATATAAAATAAAATCTCATATATATAATCATTAGTCATTATTTGATGGCGATTGAGGATTAATTCACAATTCTGTACTATTTTGCGGAAGTGTGATTGGATTGATTGCTGGTTTTGCTTGAGGAGCTTTACCTGTAACTTCAATCTTTGTTATGATGGCAAAAGGGTATGTAAAATCATACGGCTGTCGTAATTTCTCAAAATAGATAATTCTTATTTTTATCTTTTCACCATATGGGATACTTCTTGTATCACACTTGTTTTTTATGCTAATGTAATATTCTTTTTCCTTATAAACAAGCGAAACGGAACTTTTAGGAATCTCTTTAATCTCTTTTTTTATTGCTGAGGCTATTCCTTGCGTATCTCCGTCTATAGGATTCTTACCAATCCCTTGAAATACGCATTCTATCTCTCGCTCGTATTTTCCATTTACATATTTTATATTGCTATATAGACTACTGTCTTTTGCACTCTGAGCATTCGTCTTACAAGGTAATAATACCGTAAATATTAATAAAATGATTTTCATTTGCATGTCTTTTTTCTTTTTAAAGCTTTTGATGTCCTTACTTGAGAAACTGTATATGGTCTTTGTGAATTTTGAGAGTATGTACAGGTCACTTCACCTGCATTGGGGTGGCTCACCTTGAGCTTATGTCCCAAGAGTTCATATTCATACGTGGTGGTCTTGTCGTTGGGATGCTGCACAGTGGTGAGTTGGACCACGGCATCGTAATCATACTTCACTATGATATTGTCGCCCGATATGTGCTGAATCGTCTCACGATTGCGGCCTTTTATACTATATATATTCATCTATATACTTTTGTCTATGGGTACAGCATGAAGTTTCCCTTTATAGTCTGAAGATAACCTAACTTTCCATCTACCTGCATCCCCAACAGAAACATTTGCAATTTCATATATTCTATTAGGTTTAATAAAGCGCTTACACCTCAAAGGATTATTATGCAAATTCTGGTAAACATTATAATTTTTAGGGAGATAATTTAAATTTATGACCTTAGTCCCAGCTGTATTATCGGCAATTTTCTTTATAAAATAAATATCTCCAGTTTTTAAATCCAATACATCTAATGCCACAATAGTATAACAAGATACAATCTGTTGTCTTTTTTCGTCAAAAAAATATTGATTTGAATTACAAGAAATTGTATAAAATAAAGTGAGTACCATCGTGAAAAGTTTAATTACTTGGCATCTTCTTTTCTCCTTGATATTGTTTCCAATAGTTGTCAATAATACGCTTCTTTTGCCCATCAGTATAATCTTTGGAATTTAAAATAGATACAATACTTTCTTTGTTCTCTGACACTCGTTGAATATAGCTGTTGAATTCTCTAAATGTTTGGGAGCCTTGGTCAGCATATTGATCTTCAGTTAAAGTATCATGACCATTGTTAAAATCACCTCCTTGTTTAATTAGTGCGATTATATATTATATTTAGTAACTGTACGTTGTCAAACAAAAGTGCACGATTGCAAATGTAGTTATTTATGCTGATACTTCTTTCTTTTATTCTCAGAAATTCTTTTGTTGATTGAATTTTGCTTTATAGTCTTTCAACTGACGGCTATTCACATAACTTTGCAGCCCCGTGGGCCTGTTTTCGGATAAATGTTGTATCTTTGCAGCAAAGTAAAAATAAACAGAAGAATTATGGCACAAGAAGATGTTTTCAAGAAAATTGTGAGCCACTGCAAGGAGTATGGTTTCGTTTTCCCAAGCAGTGATATTTATGATGGTTTGGCGGCCGTTTACGATTATGGGCAGAATGGCGTTGAATTGAAAAACAATATTAAGGAGTATTGGTGGAAGAGCATGGTGTTGTTGCACAGCAACATTGTGGGTATCGACGCCAGCATCTTTATGCATCCCACCGTGTGGAAGGCCAGTGGTCACGTGGATGCTTTCAACGATCCCTTGATAGACAACCGCGATTCGAAGAAGCGCTATCGTGCAGATGTGCTCATTGAAGACCAAATTGCAAAATATGAGGAGAAGATTGCGAAGGAAGTATCCAAGGCAAAGAAGCGCTTTGGCGATAGCTTCGACGAGGCGAAATTTCGCGAAACCAATCCACGCGTGCTCGAAAATCAGCAGAAACGCGATGCTTTGCACGAGCGTTACACTGCGGCTATGCAGGGGCCTAACCTTGAAGAACTGAAACAAATTATTCTCGATGAAGAGATTGTCGACCCCATTAGTGGTACGAAAAACTGGACCGATGTGCGCCAGTTCAATCTGATGTTCTCCACAGAGGTAGGCTCATTGAGCGACCAAACCAATAAAATTTATCTGCGCCCGGAGACAGCGCAAGGCATATTTGTAAACTATTTGAATGTGCAAAAGACTGGTCGCATGAAGCTTCCTTTCGGTATTTGTCAAATAGGTAAAGCCTTTCGTAACGAGATTGTGGCACGACAATTTGTGTTCCGCATGCGCGAATTTGAGCAAATGGAGATGCAATTCTTCTGTCAGCCCGGCACGGAAATGAAATGGTTTGAGTATTGGAAGAAGCATCGTTTGGCATGGCACGAGGCATTGGGCATGGGCAATGACAACTATCGTTTCCACGACCATGAGAAGCTGGCTCACTATGCTAACGCGGCAACCGACATCGAATTTAAGATGCCATTTGGTTTCAAAGAGGTGGAAGGCATTCACTCGCGCACCAATTTCGACCTTTCGCAACACGAGAAATACAGTGGGCGGCAGATTAAATATTTCGATCCCGACTGCAACGAGAACTATACTCCCTATGATGTTGAAACCTCTATCGGTGTCGACCGCATGTTCCTTTCAGTGATGTGTCACAGCTACACCGAGGAGCAACTCGAAAACGGTGAGACGCGTGTCGTGTTGAAATTGCCCGAGGCTTTGGCACCTGTGAAATGCGCAGTCTTCCCCTTAGACAAGAAGGATGGGCTGCCCGAGTTGGCACAGCATATTGTTGACGACCTCAAATTTCATTTCAACACGCATTATGGCGATCCGAAAGACTCGATTGGTAAGCGCTATCGTCGCCAAGATGCAGTGGGAACGCCATTCTGCGTGACCGTTGACCACGATACGCCCAACGACCATAAAGTGACCTTGCGCTATCGTGACACGATGAAGCAAGAGCGTGTTGATATCAACGATTTGCGCAAAATCATGGAAGATCGCGTGAGCATCACCAGTTTGTTGAAGAAAATAAATGTTGACTAATGAAACGCATTGCATATTTTTTCTTGCCCCTCGCGCTGGCGCTCCTTGGCTTATCGGCTTGCAAGGAGGACGATAATACGGTAGAAGAGTTTCCTAATTGGCAGGCGCGCAATGAAACTTATTTCACACAAGCCTATCAGCAGGCGCTGACAGCGTCGGCCACCAATCCCAACGTCAAAGTGCTTCATGCGTGGTCGTTGCCTGCAAGTCGCAATCAGCCCACCGACTTTGTGGTGGTGAAAGTGCTCGAGACGGGCACGGGAACCATCGCTCCGCTTTACACCGACACGGCGATGGTGCACCTGCAGGGGCGTCTTATTCCGTCGACCACCTACACAAAAGGAAAGGTTTTTGTGCAGACCTGGCAGACCGAAACATTCAGCCCCACGAGCAATGCACCACAAAAAGTGAGCAATAGTCAGTGGGGTGTGGGGCTCGGAACCGCTTTGTTTCACATGCACAAAGGCGACAGATGGCAAATCACTGTGCCTGCTGCGCTCACTACGGGCATCGACAGTCGTTATGGCATTCCCGCAAATTCCACGCTCGTTTTCGATGTAACGTTGGCCGGAAGCTATCATGCAGGCAAAACGAGTGCGCAGCTCCAAGCCAAGAAACTGATTGGAGCGACCGAATAGCGCAGTTGAGGCCATGTAAAGGTTCTGCCGATAGGGCAGGTAAAAGCATATAAATTGCAAAAGCATGTGACGCAGTTTGATGACTGTTTCACATGCTTTTCTTCTTTAAAGTGGGGCAAATTGGTGACAGAAACTTTAGAGTAAGGTTTATATAGCGTATTTATTACATTTGTTTTAAAATTTTGAATAGTAGGTTATTTTTATCTATAGATATCCTTTTAGTTCTCAAAGTTTTTTCATAATTTTGTGCGAGAATAATGAATTAGAAACTATTGAAAAAGGATTCTGCGTGCGAAGCCATTACTGAATTGTCAGGATGAGGTCGTATTAGTTATGGCATTGAAACCTGCTGATTTCTGTTTAATTTTGTTATTTCGCTCATAAGTGGAAGAATCATAATAGTTTTTTTGCTTGTGAATTATGATGGTTTGCAGGAAGGAGTAAGTATATATTCTTCATTCTTTTAGGTGAAGTTTTCTCTCTTGTTTAGATATATGTTTTAAATGCGTTATATCCGGCTTATTATAAAGGCAAAATAATATTAAGATAGATGAAAATTAAAAGCATAGCTTTACAATCTTCTTATAGTGGGGGACTTATGTTATTGGGTAGAGGTTCTTAATGCGTATCTTGATTAATGGTATTTTATTATCAAGAATTCAATGGTTTCCCACTCCTATCTTCTAAAGAGTTTGACTTACGCTCTAATGCAAAGTTTCCTTTAAGAGCGGTAGCTATATAAGTTAAGCTGTGTCTTGGTTTTGTTTTTTCTTCTTCCTTTGCAGTTTTTATTGTAAAAATTTAAATATATTTTTAGTATGACAAAGTATGATTACTTGATAGTGGGGGGTGGACTCTTTGGTGCTACATTTGCTTATTTAGCAAAGAGGCAAGGAAAGAAATGTTTAGTTGTCGATAAGCGATCACAACTTGGTGGCAATCTTTATTGTGAGAATGTGGAAGGAATAAACGTGCACAAGTATGGTGCACATATTTTTCATACATCCAATAAGCGTGTTTGGGACTTTGTGAACTCTTTGGTCGAGTTCAATCATTTTGTCAATGCTCCTATTGCGAATTATAAGGGGAAACTATACAACCTTCCTTTTAATATGAATACATTTTATCAAATGTGGGGTGTACACACTCCTAAAGAGGCTCAAATCAAGTTAGAAGAACAGCGAACAGAGGTGCTAAAGATAATGAAATCGGAAGGTGTCAATGAGCCGCGTAATCTTGAAGAGCAAGCACTAACATTGATAGGAAGAGATATTTATGAGCGACTAATAAAAGGATATACAGAAAAACAATGGGGGAGAAAGTGTACGGATCTTCCTGCGTTTATTATAAAACGCCTCCCTGTACGCCTTGTTTATGATAATAACTACTTCAATGATAAATATCAAGGTATTCCTGTAGGCGGATATAATAAGTTGATAGAGACTATGCTTGACGGTATTGACACTATAAACAATCTTAATTTTTTTGATTGTGAACATTCTTATGATGTTAGTTCTGAGATTCATACAGTTAGGAACTCTGAATTTTGTTATCAGTGCAAGCAGCTTGTTTTTACAGGGAAGATAGATGAATATTTTAATTATCAATTTGGGAAGTTAGATTATCGTACGGTTCGGTTTGAGCAAGAAACATTGAATATGGCTAATTATCAAGGAAATGCCGTAGTGAATTATACAGACTCTATCATTCCTTATACGCGCATTATAGAGCATAAGCATTTTGAGTCGTTTGGGCAAGAGGTCTATGATAACCCAAAGACTGTCATCTCTCGTGAATATTCAACTGAGTGGAAAGAAGGCATGGAACCTTATTATCCAGTGAATGATGAAAGGAATAGTATTCTTGCTGAGCAATATCGTGCATTAGCAGAAAAGGAGCCTAATGTAATTTTTGGTGGCAGGCTTGCAGAATACAGATATTATGATATGGCTCCAATTATAGAGAATGTACTACGTTTATTTGCTTGAGTCTGTTAGGTAGAGGCGGAAACTTGGAAGATAAAGTATTATTTTGCCTGGTGTTATTAGATATATATAGAGAGAACTTGATTTTCTTAAATATGATTATATACTTGCCTAATTGGGAGCATGATACTTCCTATAGAAGAATTTTATAAATAAAAATATGAGTGATAATAAAGTTATACGGAGGGCGTATGGGAAATTCCGTAATTTGATTCTCTATGGCATAATTGGTTGCTGTGCATCTGGTCTTGATTTCTTAATTTACACAGTTTTAATAACAGTTGCAGGCTGTCATTATATCTTTTCGAATAGCATTTCTGTTTTGGCAGGGATTGCTACAAGTTTTATTCTTAATCGTAATTATAATTTTAAAGTTAAGGATAATACTAAGAAAAGGTTTTTCATTTTTTTGACCGTGGGCTTGTGTGGTATGCTGCTCAGTAATCTTATCTTATGGATGTGTATTTATCATTTAGAAATGAATAAGATTGTCTCAAAGATTTGTTCAATTATCTTAGTAGTATGCTTCCAATTCTTGATTAATAAATATGTCACATTTAAACCAATTAAATTATGAATAAAATTTATTTTGTTCTTCCTGCCTATAATGAGGAAGAAAACATTGAAGAGACGATAAAACAATGGTATCCCGTTGTAGAAAAGGTGGGGAGTGATAGCCGTCTCGTAATTGCTAACGATGGCAGTAAAGATGGGACATTAGCTGTTTTAAATAGTTTGAAATCGACCTATCCGCAGTTAATAGTACTTGATAAAAAGAACCAAGGTCATGGTGCTACTGTTATTTTCTTGTATAAGTATGCTTTGTCCCAAGGTGCTGAATATATCTTCCAGACAGATTCTGACGGACAAACAGATCCAAATGAGTTCTTTGCTTTTTGGGAAGCAAGTCAGAATTATGATTGTGTGTTAGGATGCCGGCGTGTACGTGGTGATGGGAAAGATAGAAAGTTTGTAGAAAATGTTTTGCGTTCATACATTTTCCTCTTTTTTAAAGTTTGGGTTCCTGATGCGAATGCACCTTTTAGGTTAATGAAGGCATCTGTTTTAAGTAAGTATCTGCCCTTATTACCGTCTGATTTTAACCTTCCCAATGCCGTCCTTACAGCTTGTTTTAGTAAGTTCCATGAACGTGTTAAGTATATTGAAATAACATTTAAGCCAAGACAAGGCGGTGTTAATTCTATTAATATAAAGAAAATTATAAAGATAGGTTGGAAAGCTGTTAGTGATTTTTGGGTTATACGTAAAAAAATGGGTAATATATAATGGAAAAGAAATATTTTTTGTTGCGTCGTGAGAATATTATTCTAATATTCTGTTTGTTAGTTATATTTTCAATTTATGTTGTCTATCTGACAAAAAGTGGTTTATGGTATGATGAAGGAATAGAATATTTTTATTCTAAGTATCTTGGTGTCTTACCCGAAGGAGTACAAGTAAATGCTGAAGGTAAGACAAACATGTATATGCGGATTTGCTCAACATTTCAGCCACCATTATATAATGTGTTAATGTACTTTTGGTTGCTTCTGTTCGATGGAGTAAATTCTTTCAGGTTTATAGGGATTTTGTTCACATTCATTGGTGCGTTAGGCTTTTTTAAAACGATAAAACTCCTTTCAAATGATAATTGGGCAATAGGTGGCATCGTAGTTTATCTACTGACAAATTCTATTGTATATTATGGACTTGAATGCGGAGAATACTATTTGATGTTATGTATGGAGTCTTGGGCATTATATTATTTTACGAGTTTCTTTAAAGCAGAAGAGTATAATACCAGTAAGAAAAAACTCATAGGCTTTTTGCTTTTCGCAGTCCTATCAGCATATAGTCAGTATGGGGCAATCCTTTTAATGGTTCCTTTGTTCCTAATGCTTTTTATGAATGTCTTAAAGCGTAGAGATAAAAAGTTAGTTATATTTTTGTCTCTTTGTACTGTATTTGTTCTTGTAGTGTTTGCATTACCCTTATTATACTATTTTCTAATTCCCCAAATGACACATCAACACTCTATTGGAGTGTCCCATGCACCAGTCTTCCAGAAAAATGTTATTTATTCTTTTTTTTATGGGATTTATGCAATCCTTAGATTCCTTTTCACTAATACAACTCCTGTATTCTTATTGGGTATAGTTTTGCTTGCATGTCTCCTTTCTTTTATCGGACTATTATCTAAAAATAAGTTTCTGTTCTCGGTTTGGGGCACTCTTGTATTGGTATATATTCTTTATTTTGTATTAGTTGCAACCTCTTTCTATGCTTATAATGAATGGGATGGTAAGAGAGGGTGTTATAATTTCGGTGATCGTTACACGTTATATATGGCTCCATTGATTCTTCTTGCTATTGTGTATGGAATTTATAATTTGATGGAGCTTATAAAAAAGAATGTCTCGCTGAGGAAAAGCCTCAGTATTTGTATTACTGTGCTTGTTATTTCTTTTCCTTTCTTTAATATATGGAATCCTGGTTGGGAAAAAGATTCTGGAGGACGGGATGCTTATAATTTGTGGGAATCAGTTAAAGGGTATAATAAATATACTTTAATTGAAAATGTTGAAAATCCCCCTTTCCAATTTTATTTTCAGCATAGTAAGCATTATAATTCTACTTCTTGTAAAAATGTTCTTGGAGAAGGTACTTGGAGTATTGCTGGAACACCTAATATGATTTATCAAAAGCAAGACAGTATGGGGGTGTATAAGCATCCGATAGTCTTGTTCATAAGTGCTAATAAGCATTTTAAGTCAGAGAAACTGAAGAATAATGATATAGCAATGAAAAGAGCAGGCTATAAAAGAAAGTTTCTACTTGATAAGAGAAAAGACGATAAAGTCAGTGTTATTATGTATTATAAGTAAGTTATTAAATAGACTGCTAATTAAGTAATAGAGCACAGGCAATTAAAAATTGTCTTCTATATGATTAGCTTAAATAAAAGCATGTGACGCAGTTTGATGACTGTTTCACATGCTTTTCTTCTTTAAAGTGGGGCAAATTGGCAGCAAGTGTTTTGATGTAAATCAAAAATTAAACCTCATAACTTCATTTTCTGCGTCGTACATGAATTCCCATTCAACTTTCTTTTTACCTTTGCCACGTATTAGAACGAAAGACAAAGGAGAATGATGGGATATCATTCTTATGAATTAAAAGAAGATTTTCATTCATATAAATCTCATAGGTAAATGCTTTTGGTAAAAGATTTGTTCAGATAACAAGGTATTAGTAAGGTAGAAGATGTAGAAGGGTAACACACTCTTTTGAGTGTTCAACGAAAAGAAAAGGTTTAGTTTCATAAGGTAAGTGAATAGATTGTTCAGGACAACACGTTTTTTTGACGAAAGCATAGATTTGGAAGTTTGAGAGAGTAGACGGTTTTGCGTGAGCAGAATCGTTTTTTTTATGTTCTGTATTGCTTTGAAGACGAGGGGTGCATCGCTTTTTTTAGATGCGACCTTTGAAAATCGTTCAAATTCTATTAATTTTGCACACTCATTTAAACAGATATGTTAGGAAGCAAAAGCAGCGAGAGATTATTGGCCAACATTCGCAACGGATTGCCCATGACGCAAGGCGAGAAACTGCGGCTCATCGTGAGTTTGAGTGTCCCGTCGATGTTAGCGCAGCTAACCACCGTGATGATGTTCTTCATTGATGCCGGCATGGTGGGGCATTTGGGTGCCGAAGCCTCGGCCAGCATCGGGCTGATTGAGTCTACAGCGTGGCTCATCGGCAGCGTGCTGAGTGCGTCGGCCATCGGCTTTTCCGTTCAGGTGTCCCATTTCATCGGAGCCAACGACTTTCCCAAGGCGCGGCAAGTGTTTCGCCAGGCCTATATCTGCGAGATTGTTTTGAGTTTGTTGCTGCTGGTCGTCGGAGTCGCCATCCACCATTCGTTGCCCTTGTGGCTTGGAGGCAGTGCGACGGTTGCAGCGCAGTCGGCACGCTATTTTTTTATTTTCTCGCTGACGATTCCTTTTCTGATGCTGTTCCATCTGTCGTGCGATATGCTGAAATGCACGGGCAACATGCAATTAGCCAGTGCCATGAGCGTGCTGCTGTGCGTGTTGGATGTGGCGTTCAACTACGTTTTCATCTACCGGCTTCACTTGGGGGTGATGGGTGCCGCCTTGGGAACTGCCGTGGCCTACATCTGCACCTCGCTGCCGATTACCTGGTTTGCCACTTGCCGAGACAAAATTTTAGCGTTGAAATGGGACAGAGCACCATTCCATTGGGTGTGGAACTACGTGATGAAGGCCGTGAAAATCAGCCTGCCCATTGCCGTGCAGTCAATTTTAATGAGCGGCGCACAGATCATCAGCACCATCATCGTGGCACCGCTGGGCAACGTGGCCATCGCCGCCCATTCGTTTGCCATCACGGCCGAAAGCCTGTGTTACATGCCGGGCTATGGCATCGGCGACGCAGCAACCACCCTTGTGGGCCAGACCTTTGGTGCCGGACGCAGCGCCTTGTGCCGCAGTTTTGCCCGTCTCACGGTGGGCTTGGGCATGAGCGTCATGGCGGCGATGGGCGCCATCATGTATGTGTTTGCGCCCGAGATGATAGCCCTGCTCAGCCCCGTTGCCGATATTCAGGCGCTCGGAGCAAGCGTGTTGCGCATCGAAGCTTTCGCCGAACCTTTCTTTGCGGCCTCTATCGTCACCTATAGCATCTGCGTAGGTGCGGGCGACACCTTGCGCCCAGCCATCATGAATCTGGCCTCGATGTGGTGTGTGCGCCTCACGCTGGCAGCCTATTTGGCGCGCGATTACGGGCTACGTGGCGTGTGGATGGCCATGGCCGTCGAGCTCACTTTCCGCGGCCTGCTCTTTCTCTATCGTTTGTTTCGTGGCAACTGGCTCAAGGCGTTGGAAGAAAAAGCACCGGCAGCATAAGTCCAAAGCTACCTTTCCATACGCCTCTTTTGGGGCTTGCGGAATTTCCCGACGCCCGTCTTTTTGCTTTTTTGTCCTTGCTAATTTGTTAGCAGGCCATCTTTTTGCTTTTTTGGCCTTGCTAACTTATTAGCAGCCCATCTTTTTGATTTTTCGCCCTTGCTAATTTGTTAGCAGGCCATCTTTTTGATTTTTCGCCCTTGCTAATTTGTTAGCAGCCCCATTTTTTGATTTTTCGGGCTTGCTAATTCGTTAGCAGCCCATCTTTTTGATTTTTTGCCCTTGCTAACGCGTTAGCAGCGGCGTATGAACATGAAACGGGCGCTCATTCGAAGAACAAATGAACGCCCGTTGATGGTTGGCTTTCGTGCTTGGCGCGCAAGCCGTTAAACTAAATATTGCGACGAGATGCTCTCGTTGTCGACCACGCGGCGGATGGTTTCGGCAAACATGTCGGCCACGGAGAGCTGTTTCACCTTTGCGCTGCGGTTAGCGTAGGGGATAGAGTCGGTGAAAATCATCTCTTCGAGGGCCGAGTTTTGCACCCGTTCTGATGCCGGCCCGCTCATCACGCAATGCGAAGCGCAGGCACGAACCGACAGTGCGCCGGCCTCTTTCATGATGTCTGCCGCCATGGTGATGGTGCCTGCCGTGTCGACCATATCATCAATAATCACTACATTTTTGTCTTTCACGTCGCCAATGATTTGCATGCTGGAGACAACGTTGGCACGTGCGCGCGTTTTGTTGCACAGCACCAGTGGGCAACCTAAATATTTGGCATAGGTATTGGCACGTTTTGAACCGCCGACATCGGGCGACGCAATCACCATGTCTTTGAGGTGGAGACCTTGCAGATAGGGCAAAATCACGCCCGAAGCATAGAGGTGGTCGACGGGAACATCGAAGAAACCTTGAATTTGGTCGGCATGCAGGTCCATCGTGATGAGACGGTCGATGCCTGCAACGCTCAACAGGTCGGCCACTAACTTTGCCCCGATGCTCACGCGCGGCTTGTCTTTGCGGTCTTGCCGTGCCCAGCCAAAATAGGGGACCACGGCAATGATGTTGCGTGCTGAGGCGCGCTTAGCGGCATCGATCATGAGCAGCAGTTCCATGAGGTTGTCCGAATTGGGGAACGTGCTCTGAACCAAGAACACGTCGCGGCCACGAATAGACTCTTCATAAGAAACGGCGAACTCGCCATCGGAGAAGCGCGTCACCACTAAGTTTCCTAAAGGACAATTTAAACTTGCACAAATCTTTTCAGCGAGGTAGCGTGTGCTCGTACCCGAAAAAACCAAAAAAGAGTTATTTTCACTCATTCTTATTCGTGTTTATGTTGATGAAGTTGATTGCGTGGGGCGCTAACTTTTCTTCAACGTGCAGAAAGCGGTTGGCCTTCGGCGCGTGGGCATAGAAACGGATGTGGGGTTGCCTCTTCATTATGTTAGCGTTGAAAAACGTTGCAAATGTAGGAAATTTCTATTAAACCCGCAATTATCTCATTGCAAAAAGTTACCTTTGCACGACAAAAAAAGAGGAGGAGCAGACAAATGAAAGTGGATATCGAAACATTTCAAGGCATCGCACGCCCGATGTATGTGCTCGAGGAAGTGCGCCTGCGTCGCAATCTAAGTCTTGTTGCGCAGGTGGCTCGTGAGGCGGGTGTAGAGGTGATTTTGGCTTTTAAGGCCTTTGCGCTGTGGAAAACCTTTCCCATTTTCAAGGAGTATATCCGCGCTACAACCGCCAGTTCCTTGAATGAGGCTCGTTTGGCCTTTGAGGAGTTTGGCAGTGCAGCCCACACGTTTTCTCCCGCTTATACCGATGATGAAATCGACGCGATAGCCCGTTGTTCGAGCCATCTGCAATTCAATTCGCTCACGCAATATGCACGTTTCCACGAGCGGGCGAAGCATGTCAACCCGGCCATCAGTTTTGGGCTGCGCATCAATCCCGAATATTCTGAGGTGGGCACCGCGCTTTATAATCCCTGCGCGCCCGGCACACGCTTTGGCATCACGGCCGACAAGTTGCCCCAGCAGTTGCCTAAAGACATCGAAGGTTTTCATTGTCATTGCCATTGTGAGAGCGGCGCCGACACGTTTGCGCGCACCTTGCAGCACATCGAGGCGAAGTTTGCGAAGTGGTTTCCGCAGCTGAAATGGATTAACTTCGGTGGCGGACATCTGATGACACGTGTCGATTACGACGTGATGTTGCTTGTCGACCTGCTGCAACGCTTCCGCCAACGCTATCCCTGGTTGCACGTTATTCTTGAGCCGGGCAGTGCCTTTGCCTGGCAAACGGGGCCGTTGGTGAGCCAAGTGGTCGATGTGGTGGAGGACAGAGGCATCAAAACGGCCATCCTCAATGTGAGCTTCACGTGCCACATGCCCGATTGTTTGGAAATGCCTTATTTCCCCACCGTGCGCCATGCCGAGCATATCGACCCGGCAGCTGAGCAGCCACAGCGTGCCTATCGGTTGGGCGGTAACTCCTGCTTGAGCGGCGATTTCATGGGCGATTGGCTGTTTGACCACGCATTGCAAGTGGGCGAGAACATCATTTTCGAAGATATGTTGCATTACACCACCGTAAAAACCAACATGTTTAACGGCATTTCGCATCCCGCCATCGTCTTAGCTAAGGCCGACGGAACATTCCAGATGTTGCGCGAGTTCGGCTACGAAGATTATCGCAGCCGCATGGATTAATCTCGCACAACGTGGGCGTTTTGCCAAATTATTTGTAACTTTGCGCCCACGTTTAAACAGAACCGAGTGCTTGACAAACCTCGTAAAAAACAAGAAATGAAACAAGAAAAGAACATGGTGAGTGTGCTGTTCATGCTTTTCAGCATCCTCTTTTGCGTTTGCCTCATTGCGGCCAACGTGCTCGAAACAAAGCAAATCTCAGTATTTAACATCAGTCTCACGGGCGGCTTAATCGTCTTCCCCGTCTCCTACATCATCAACGACTGCGTGTGCGAAGTGTGGGGCTATCAAAAAGCGCGACTGCTCATTTGGACAGGCTTTTTGATGAACTTCTTCTTTGTGACGATGGGCGCGATTTGTGATGCCATTCCCGGCGCGCCCTACTGGACCAACGACGCGGGATTTCATGCCATTTTCGGTCTGGCTCCCCGCATTGCAGCTGCCTCGTTCATTGCCTTTCTGTCGGGAAGTTTCGTCAATGCCTATGTCATGAGCCGCATGAAGTTGCGCGACCGCGGCCGCCATTTCTCCGCACGTGCCATCTGGAGCACCGTCTTTGGCGAGAGCATCGACTCCATCATCTTCTTCCCCTTGGCGTTAGGCGGCGTAGTGCCTTGGGCTGAATTGCCCAAACTCATGCTGTGGCAAGTGGTGCTGAAAACCGTTTATGAAATCATTGCGCTGCCGCTCACCATTCGCGTCGTGGGCTATCTCAAACAGCACGAGGGCGAAGACACCTATGACGAAGGCATCAGTTACAACGTTTGGAAAATATTTAATCTGAAAAATAATGGATAGAAAAGATGAGGGCCTGCACGCCTTGGGCCGCACCACACGCTATGCAACCGACTATGCGCCCGAGGTGCTGGAGACTTTTGACAACAAGCATCCCGGCAACGATTATTGGGTGCAATTCAACTGCCCCGAGTTCACGTCGCTTTGCCCCATCACCGGGCAGCCCGATTTTGCCGAAATCTGCATCCGCTACATTCCCGGAGCGAAGATGGTGGAGAGCAAAAGCCTCAAACTCTATCTCTTCAGCTTTCGCAATCACGGCGATTTTCACGAAGATTGCATCAACATCATCATGAAGGATTTGGTGCGTCTGATGCAGCCCAAATACATCGAAGTGGTGGGCTATTTCACGCCTCGTGGCGGCATCAGCATCTATCCGTTTGCCAATTTCGGCCAACCCGGAACGAAATATGCGCAGCTGGCCGAGCATCGGTTGATGAACTATCAGATGGATGGAGCGCCGTTGCGCGCAAAGTAGTTCGCATTCCCAGCAAAGGAAGGAAAGCAACCGAAAAATGTTTTTCACGGCAGAGAGGCGTTTGTCAAGAATTCCATGTGGAAATCTTGACGCCCGAGGTCGTTTGTCAAGAATTCCATGTGGAAATTTTGACGCCCGAGGTCGATTGTCAAGAATTCCATTTGGAAATCTTGACGCTTGAGGTCGATTGTCAAGAATTCTATGTGGAAATCTTGACGCCCGAGGTCATTTGGTAAGAATTCCATGTGGAAATCTTGACGCTCGAGGTCAGTTGGTAAGAATTCCATGTGGAAATCTTGACGCTCGAGGTCAGTTGGTAAGAATTTCATGTGGAATTTTTACCCCCGAGGTCAGTTGGTAAGAATTCCATGTGGAATTTTTACCGCTCGAGGTCAGTTGGTAAGAATTTCATGTGGAATTTTTACCGCTCGAGGTCAGTTGGTAAGAATTTCATGTGGAATTTTTACCCCCGAGGTCAGTTGGTAAGAATTTCATGTAGAATTTTTACCGCCGTGGGGTTGTTTGTCCCCAAATGGGCACTTTATGCGATGTAGGTGAGCACAAAGGCCTCGTTGGCGCGGTGAACGATGGTGAAGCAACGGCCTTGGCGCAGGTTTTCGATGGCTCGGATGCCGGGCTTTTCGTCACGAGAGGCCACGCGCATGTCGAAAAATTGCAAAGCTTCTGCCGAGCAATATTTGTAGAGTGTCTCTTTGGCACACCATATCAACAGACGCTCTTCGGTCGTCGGAGCCTGCTCGTCGGGCCGCATAAATCGGCCGGCAATGCGGTCGACGCGTGGGCTGACGTATTCGATGTCGACAGCAACCTCGTGCGTTTTCGACAGGATGACCGCGGCATAGCCTTTCGTGTGGCTGATGCTGATGTGATAGCCGGCGATGAAAGGCTTTCCGGCTGCATTGTGCGTGATGCGGAGGGGCTGCTGTGTGAGCCGTTCAACAAGCGCATAAACGGCCAAGCGTTCCACTTGTCGGCTGCTGCTGTGGCACGTCGTCAGTTCGCTTTGGAAAATGGTTTGCAGAAAGGGGGATGATGCGCAGAAGTCGGCGGCCGTCTCTTCTATTTTCCAAACGCCCAATAAAGTGTCGGGGTTGACGTTTTCGAGGGAAAGCAGTGGCATGTTAACCCTCTTTAGGATGAATGGATACTTTGATTTTGCTGATGCGGCGGGCCTCGATGCTGAGGATTTCAAAGGTGAATTGCTGATAGTCGATTTTCTCGTGCATCGCGGGGAAATCGCCTTTGAGCTCCAACAACAGGCCGGCCAGAGAGTCGGCATCGCCCTCGACATCGTCAAAAATATCGTCGTCGAGTGCAAGGATTTTGCAGAAATCACTCAAAAGCACTTTGCCTTCGAAAATATAGGTGTTGTCGTCAATCTTGGTGTAGCTTTTGACGTCGTCGTCGTATTCGTCGTTGATTTCGCCGACAATTTCTTCTAAAATATCTTCCAAAGTGATGAGCCCACTGGTGCCGCCAAACTCGTCGACGACGATGGCGATGTGGATTTTGTTTTCTTGGAATTCGCGCAGCAAATCGTCGATTTTCTTCGTTTCGGGCACAAAATAGGGTGGGCGAATGAGGCTCTGCCAGCGGAAAGTTGCCGACTTCGAGAGGTGGGGCAGCAAATCTTTGATGTAGAGAATGCCGCGGATGTGGTCGGTATTGTCTTGATAGACGGGAATGCGGCTATAGTTGTTCTCGACGATGCATTGCAGCACTTCGGTGAAATTGCTGTGAATGTCTAAGTTAACAATGTCCTGGCGGGTGGTCATCACTTCTTTTGCGGTTTCATCGCCAAAGCGAATGATGCCTTGCAACATGCTTTGCTCGTCTTTAATGTCTTCTTTGTCGGTGAGCTCCAAGGCTTGCTCTAAATCGTCGACGCTGAGTTGGCGATTTTTCTTTTGCCACACTTTCTCAGCGATGACGCCACTTTTGGTGAGGATGGTTTCTAAAAGCCAGAAAAATTTGCGGAAGAAAAGGATGCCGTTCACGGCGAAACGGCAGAAGATGAGTGGATTTTGACGGCTATAAACCTTGGGCATGATTTCGCCAAAGAGCAGCAAAAGAAAGGTGAGCAGCACCGTGAGCACCAAAAACTCGAGCCATTCCGCTCTTGGTCCAAAGTGGATGAGCGAGCCGAAGATGAAGTTGCAAAGCATGATGACGGTGACATTCACAAAATTGTTGGTGATGAGAATGGTGGCCAACGTGCGTTCGCTGTCTTGGCGGAGCATTTCTATTTTGCGGTCTTTTGCGCTGTGTTCGACATCTAAGTCGGCGATGTCGGCGGGCGAAAGACTAAAGAAAGAGATTTCTGATGCGCTGGCAAACCCCGAGAGTAGCAGCAAAAACACCACTAAAAAGATGGAAATCACTACGCCAAGGGTGGGCGTCTGAAGGGTGATGTCGGAAAAAGCTTCTGTAAACGATGATATGTCCAAGGGGTTCCTCGTTTTAAAACTTAGAATGGCAGAATTTCATCATCGGCAGTTGTCGCAGTGGTTGCCGATGGCTTCTGCTTCTCATTCTCAGGTTGTGGGGTGGAAGGCTGCGTAGTTGTGGATTGTGCAGCTGTGTGTTGTGCATTCTCCTCTCGCTCTGCAGGCTTGGGATTGAGCAGTTCCATGTTCTCAACAAGAATTTCAGTGACATAGCGCCGCTGCCCTTTTGGGTCGTCATAGCTGCGGTAGCGGATGCGCCCTTCGACATAGAGCTTGTCACCTTTGTGCACATGTTTCTCTACCACTTTGGCCAATCCGCGCCACACAACGAGATTGTGCCAATCGGTGTGGTCGGGCACCTTTGTGCCATTCTGCAAGGTGTAGCCACGCTCTGTCGTCGCAAGCGGGAATTGTGCCACAGCTTGATCGGCGTCATAATAGCGCACGTCGGGATCTTTTCCCACGTTACCAATCAACATCACTTTATTCATTGTGAAAACTTTAAGTTGAAATGAATGAAGAAAAGACTATTTCCACATGCCTAAATAGCGGAATTGGAAATTCTTTCCTTTAGCCGATGGGAATTGCGAACGATTGTCAACGCGTGTGCGTAGATATTCAACAATACGGTCGTAACAATCTTGTCCCGAATTGGCTTTGCACTGCACCACGAACAGTGTGTCGCGATATTCGTGCTTACCTGTGGCAGGAACGAGCACTACGCGTTTGAAATTTAATGAACCTTCATACCATCCGGGCTGCATCTCGGTGAGGCGCGTCATGGCTGAAGTCGCTAAAGCATGTTTCTCCATCAAAGGAATATTGGGCTGCATGGCCTTCTTTTCTTTAAAATCTGTCATTGTTGTTGCTGTCGTCTTGATGATGATGAAATAGGCACGTTGGTGCACTTTATAACGTTTAGGATACGAAACACCGCTGGCCACATAAGCTCGGATGTCGTCTTCTAAAGCATGGGTCAGTACGATATCAGGAATAGAACTTAGGAAATCGAGTGCTTCTTCAACTGAAGAAACCAAAACCTCACGATTGAAATATCTTAAATACAGATTCATGAACTTGTATGTTTCTCGATAAAAGAGCGGAAAACGGGACTCGAACCCGCGACCCCGACCTTGGCAAGGTCGTGCTCTACCAACTGAGCTATTTCCGCGTAGAGAATAATTTCTTCACCTATTTTGCATGTGAAGAGGAGGAGACTCGAACTCCCACGTCACAATTGACACTACCCCCTCAAAGTAGCGCGTCTACCATTCCGCCACCTCTCCAACATGTTTGTAATACTAAATAAAATGTGCCCAGAACAGGACTCGAACCTGCACGCCGTTAAACACACGCACCTGAAACGTGCGCGTCTACCATTCCGCCACCTGGGCTTATGAGAAGAGATAAATCTCTCTGCGCATCTTATTCAGCATTAGAGCGGAAAACGGGACTCGAACCCGCGACCCCGACCTTGGCAAGGTCGTGCTCTACCAACTGAGCTATTTCCGCATAAAACCTTTATTTCAAAGTGTATTTCGCTAAATGCGGTTGCAAAGATAAGGCTTTTTTTAAGACACCACAAACTTTTGCTCATTTTTTTTGGAAAAAGTTTGTCAGCATCTTTTTTCATAAGTATCATTACGACGCCTTAATAATAGAATGAGTTGCACGGTGGAGTGAGTGTGTTTATAAAGATTTTCTTATAAATCTTTCCGCTTGAATATGTGTGATGAGAACACATAAGGAAGTATAATCCATAGCAGGAGCAGTAAGGAAGAGATGATGATTCCGCCAGTGGCTCCTAAAAACTCTTTGAATGCGGCACCACCATATCCCATCATGGCAGAGACATCCATCTTAAGAATTACCTGAAAGCGAGCTAAATCGAGTGGGTTAAGCATCAGAAGCGAAAGCAAAGGCGTTTCTATAGGCCATTCACTCAATAGGAAAACAAGATAGAGAAGCACGGCATCATAAATCATTGTCAGCAGCAACCAAATGAGAATGGATATGCCTATACCCCGTGTTTTTTCGCTTGTGAGCATTGTTGTTAAAAAGGCCAATGACACGAATATTTGCGTGGTTACACAGCCCATCACAATTAAAATCAGTGCAGTTCCGCTTTCTGTATAGAGCAACATGGGAATACCTGCTCCAATCAGGAACGCAAGATGCAGACTGAAAGATACGCCAATGTAAAGGCTCCGCCAAATTTGTTGCCGTTTGAGTGGCTGACTTAACAGCAGCACAATAAAGTCATGCGAATCGTAAAGATAGGTGACTGTGTAGAGCAGCGACATGAGTGGGGTGATGAATAGAATGATATTCAGTTCTGTGAGTGCCCCTTTTGATGCGTTATCTTGCAACAGAAGTGATGTCCATGAGAGGAGCGCTAATAAAATAAGGTATATAACGACGACCTTATCCTTAATATTATCTGTAAAAATAATCTTCGTAATCTTTCCCATATTGTTTTATTGTTTTTGGCGCTTCTCTAACAACGACATGACGGCTTGCGAAATATTCTCTTGCCCAGTCTCCTGTAAAAGCTGTTGAACCGACATAAAGAACAGCACTCTGCCTTCATCCATAAAGATGATGTGGGTGACAATACCTTCTAATTCGCTGAGGATATGTGAGGTGATGAAAACCAATTTATGCTTCTCTTTCGCAATTTTATTTTTTAGAATATTAGCAGCAATGGGGTCTAAACTGGCAGTCGGCTCATCAAGAATCAGAATGTCGGGATTGAAAAGAAATGCTAATGCGGCATTTACCTTTTGACTCGTTCCGCCCGATAACGCTTTCGTTTTTTTATTCGCAATGGCATCAATGCGGAATGCTTTATACAATTCATCATCACATTCGGTGTTGTTTCCGCGTATTTCTCGGATGGTTTTGAAGGTTTCAGCCACACTCATATTCTCTGGGAAACAGCTACTTTGAGGCATAAACCCAATGTGCTGACGATAGGAAGGATGCACGTTGATGTCCACACCATCTACTAAAATCTGTCCGGACTGTGGGCTTACCAAACCAAGGATACACTTCATGAGGGTTGTTTTTCCACATCCATTGGGCCCAACAAAGCCAATGCACTGACCTTTTTCTAATTGCAAATTAACATCGTGGAGCACATGTAATTTGCCATAAAACTTATTGAGGTTGCTTATTGTTATCATATATTAATGGGTTTCATATAGGGGTGGTTGTCAACATAATTGTCGGGTGTGATGGAGGGCAACAGCTTCTCAGTGCTGTCAAGTAAATCCATTAAGAAGCTGTGGAAAAAGAATAATACATTCTCATTTTGTTCAGCCAGCATAGAAAAAAGACTTAAAGGATGGAAGGGAACATCGCCTCTGCCATCTTTATTTAAGTCATAACCTTCATACTTATCCCAATAATTACCATTCACAATATTGCGATTATAGCTCACGTTGGTCGTCATATCGAACGTGTTTCCGAGAAAGTTATTCTCGCAAATGGTATCATTTGTACTGGCCGAAATCAACCGCATGCCCCAGCCATTGCCCTTTATTTCGTTGTGTTTTATGAATAAATCCGATCCGCCATCAACAAGAAGTCCTACTGTATTGTCAAGAAAACGATTTCCTTTAATGGTGCTGTATTGCAGTTCTTTGATGAGCAAGCCATAAGACGAGCTGCCTCGATTGAATGTAAAAACATTATTCAACATCGTTACATGGTGTGCAAACATAACTGCCACACCCGCTTGGTTGTGACTAAAGAAATTTGCTCGGTAGACATTAAAATGCGAAAACATGAAGTGGAGTCCATAGCGTGCACATCCGCTAACTTTATTGTGTTCGATGCGCGAAGCATTTACAAATTCAAGGTAAATGCCATCACGATTATGCCCAATCACATTCTCGGCAATGTGCATGTCGTCACATTTCCAGCAATGTATTGCGTTTCCCATGATTGCATTTTGCACTATATTGCTCGAAATATTGTTGTGAATTACCGTGCAATGTCTACTGTTTTGGAACATAATACTGAATTGATTTGCTCGAAACACACAATGACGGACAATGACGGATCTTGCATTTTCGATGTGCAGGCCACTGTAATCAATGCGCGAAGAGCGTGCAGAATGCTGTATTTGAAGTCCGTCAATCACCACATCATTGGCTTTTACTTGAATGACATTTCCTTGCAGACTGCCGTCAATGATGGGCAAACCTACTCCTCTGAGGATGATAGGTTTATCAATCAGTAAATGTTCTTTATACACCTTTCCTGCATGCACCACAATTTCATCGTGGGGCTTTGCTGATTTCAGGGCATCATGAATCGTAGGAAAGGTTTTTCCCTTTCCTACGTCAATCGTGCGCCCTAAACTCGGAAGCGTGCACAACAAGCCGAGAAACAGCGTTAGTTTACGGCATGTTGTATTTTTAATCTTTCCCATGAATCGAGTAGGATAGAGCGAGTTTTCGTAGCAAACGTGCGTGCATGATTTTTATTTTTAAAAGCTGCTACGCCACCATTCATCGGACTTTTAATGTCTTCGCCGAGCACAAGATTGGCCGTTTTGATGTCGATTAAAGAGTCGGGGTGTTCGTAATCTGCTACATATATTTTTGCAACGATGCTATCCGAAAGTTTCTTGTCATGGATGTGATGAAACAAACATGATAGATCGTCGAATTTAAAACATTTCCCTTTGTCGGTAATGATTTCACATGCAAACTGAGGTTCTTCAATGGTCATGCCACATTTTGCACAATTATCTTTTCCTAAATCAACGGGCTGTGGTTTGTCGTTGTGTGTGCAAGCGCTGACACAAAGAAGTGTCAGCAACAGCACAAAGGCTGCTGCTGACCCCTTTATCAGTTTCTTACGAAAGTTTTCTTTCATACGAATTAGTCTTGTTTTGCTTTGTTCCCAAAGACGACAACCTCTTTTACAACAACATACAAGAGGATGACACCTGCAAGCATAAGCAAGTATCCGCCGACATTAGGTTGTGAAAGGGCGTCGAAACTTAGGAGTTGTTTCTCGCCAAGAATAGGGGGTTGGTAGGACATGCCCGGGACTTTGATTGGTGCATCGGGCGAAAGATTGTGCCCGTAAACGTAGGTCCAATGGTAGAAATCAATAAAACCAAGAACGCCAAAGATACCAAACGATATTAAAGAGGCGATGCTTAACTTTTTGTTTTTAATGAATGCTGTGACTAAAAAGAGCACAGCAAAGGCACCAAGGATGATGGGCAAAGCCGTGAATTCCCAGAAATCTCCGGGGTGGATTTGTGCCATTCCCACATAGTGATTCAATTCATTAATCTTGTAAAGATCATTGCCTTCGTCTCCACCCGAAACACCATCGAGGCCACCGATGTAGAGAACCATCCCCTCGGGATATTGTGGTGCAGTAAGATCAATTCGCCATACAGATGTAAAAGCGCTTATCGCTGTGAATATGCCTGCAACAATAAGCAATATCATGCTTGATTTTGAGAGCTTGCCTGTAAAATTAAATTTCATATACTTTCATCTATGATGAACCTGTCGTCGGCGCAAGTCTTTGATGTTGATCTTAACACGCGACAGGTTCATGATTGTTTCCTTTTTATTTTGTTCTTTGATTATCGTTTGTGTGTTGTTGGAGCAGCACCCGATTGTGTGGTAGGTTTCGTCACAATGAATTGTGATGGCAACTTATCGTCAATCGTAAAGCTCAGAGGCGTATTGCTTCCTTTGGGAGACACGCGAACATAACCTTGCATTTCTTGGTGCAATGCGCTGCAGAAGTCGGTGCAGTAGAATGTCAAGATGCCTACGCGATTGGGAATCCATTTCAACGTGCATGTTTCTCCGGGCATAACCAACAACTCTGCATTGTTGTTGCCTTTGACAGCGAAACCGTGTGGAATATCCCATTCTTGTTCGATGTTTGTTACATGGAAGTAAACCTCATCGCCCATCTTAATGCCTTCGATGTTGTCGGGAACGAGACGCGAACGGATGGCTGCCATGTAGACATCAACGCGGTTGCCATGGCGTTCAACGCGAGCTTCTTGTGCGGTGCTAATCTTGTAAGGATTGTGGTTGTTCTTCAATAAAGTGAAGTTCACCATGTTGGTTTTTAACATGTCTGCTGCAATGGCACTGGCATAGTGGGGCTCACCAATCAATGGGAACTCAAGAAGCAACTTCATCTTATTACCACTAATGTCATAGAGTTGTGCAGCTTGGCAAAGTTCTGGCCCCGTTGGGAGGAAGCAATCCTTCGTGATCTTGTTGTAAGCAATCATATATTTGCCATAAGGCTTCTTGGTATCGGCACCGAGGACAGAGAGGTGACCCACCGAATAATAAGTTGGGATGCGGTCTTCAATCTGACAATCTTTGAGACGCCATTTCACAATTTCCGAAGAAATGAAGAAGCTGGTGTAGGCATTGCCGTCGGCATCAAACTCGGTGTGGAGCGAGCCTAAGCCCGGAGCCTGCACTTCGCCATGCAAAGCGTCTTCATATTTAATGACGTTGATGCCTTCAACCTTACCATCAAACTTGTGGTTCTTGATGGCTTCTTGAATCTTTTTGAAGCTGAACACAGGGAGGTTGGCGCTCAACTTACCATTACCCACGATGTATTCGCCCGTCGGGTCGACATCCACGCCGTGGGGAGACTTTGGACATGGGATGAGATAAAGGAAGTCGTTGACCTTGCGCGTGTCAATCACTTTCACCTTGTTTAGAATCTCAGACGTTGCCTGCTCGGTGTTTTCGTTCATCACGTTGTGCGCATATTTGCAAGCCTTCCAATCGAAATCGCCTTTTGCGGCATGCTCAGCGGCTTTCTTCCAGTTGATGGCGAGGATATAGTCCTTATCGTTTTGCGAAGCATTCACCTCTAAGAGCGAGTGAGCTTCCTCGGTGTTGTAACACGTGAAGAACGACCAATCGGCTGATTCATTCTTGCCGCTGTGGCTCAAATCATAGTTGAACGGAGGCAGGTTTAATTGGAAATCCAAATTCAGATGTCCTGTCTTTTGGTCTACCTTGATATAAGAAACGCAACCGCGGAACTTGGTCTTGTAGTCTTTAATCGAAACGTCGCCATTCTCATAGTCGGCAGGAACGCTGAACCGAGAGCCTGAAACAATATATTCGGTGTTGCTCGTGATGAAAGGCGAAGCGTGGTTACCGCTGGTGTTGGGCAACTCAATGATTTCTGCTGTGCGGAATGTTTTTAAGTCGATGCGCGCAATACGTGGCGTGTTGTTGGCATTGATGAAGAGCCAACGGCCATCGTACATGGCATTTGTCTCAGATAGTTGGGTGTGGTGTGAGTCATCCCATGGCACAAAACCAAATGACGTGTTCAGCAGAGGTTTGGTGTTTTCATCATAGCCATAACCGTTTTCTCCATTTTGAGAGAACACAGGAATGACTTTCAAAAGGCGTCCGGAGGGAATGCCATAGACGGAAACCTGACCGCTAAAGCCACCAGAAACAAAGTCATAATACTCGTCGTAGTGCCCGGGAGCCACATAAACCTGCTTGGCAGCGTCGTCGTCAACGGCAATGTGGCCAGCCTTTTTGGGCTTACAAGCATGCAACACGCCGCCTAAGTATAGGGCACAGAACGAAACGTATATAGATGATGAGAGGACGAAAAGGAATGAAGTTGTTTAATATCAAGATGTTACGTGTATTTAGATAGTCGAGGCTCCTCAAAACGAAATGTTACATCGTGTTACATTCGTGTTACATCTGAGGGTTTATCCGGCTGACGATTGATACATAAATGTTACATGGGTGTTAATTTGGGGTTACAGATGGGGGATGCGGAGCGATGAGGGGGTGATTGTATCGCCTCTTTTTTATTGCCTCTTTTAAAAATATTAGATGCGTTTTTATTCTATATAATTATTATTTGGTATATTTGCAGCAAACAAACAATGAGAATATGGCAAAGGTTATACATGTGCATCTACTGCATGGAATAGAGGGAACGAAGCAGAAGGATTGGTATTTCAGTAGCATTTCGGCTGTATATACGGTATTCACGTCGAAACAGGTTGGAGTGACACGTAATTACTTGCTCCACGCGGGGCTTTCAGGTAATGGTACAATCGTTACGAAACGGGCCGTAATAAAGCAATCTACACTGATTTCGGGTGGTTCGGGAACAATGTATAAGGACTGAGAAGAGACGGGCTTAGAACTCTATAAAAATGGCATTAGAATGGGAGGTAATGGCAGGAATGGCATTACCTCTTTTTTGGGGTATATGGACGAGGTCGGTTTTGGGAAAAATACATAAAAACATGTGGATTGTAGGTGTTAGGTGGACTGTTAGATGGACAGTTTAGATGGACAATTTCAAAAGTTTAGGTGGACAAAACTCCTGCCAAGACACCCACTGTGAGGATATAGCAACAATCCAAAAAAGGGGGGATTGATACAAGAAACTGACACTTTGCGAGCAACTTTGAGATAGCGTTACACCTTAATTATGTATAGGGATTTAGGATAAAAAGGGAGTCTTCCAGGGGGGGGCACCCCACACGGGGGTACACTTGGATGGTTTGGGAGGTGCCATCAGACGAGGCGGACAGGTCCGATGATGGTGCTGCGGGAGAATGTTGAAGTGACTGAATTAAAAACCTATATTATTGGATGATTATATTACCAAGTATCAATGTTTTTATCGTCATTATGTTTATTTAAGTAAGATAAAAAGGATGACATTATATTGTAGGAGTATGCGTTGCAGTTAATAAATGCCTGTGAATAAGATTCTTTATGATTACCATTAAGATTTGATGGGAACACATCTTTAGGAGAAATTAAATTTGATTCTGCCCCATTTTTGAATAAATCAAATGCGCCTAAAATATAATGAGGTACTTTTGTTTCAAAAGTTAGAGAATCTTTATATATCTTTATTCTTATTTTTAATTCAGCATGTATAATAGTTGCATTATAAAGTCCTATGACCTGCCCCACATTTGCCCATTTCCCTTCACCGTAGCAAATATTATTAATCGTGTCTATCTTTATTTCTGCACCTTTTTCTAAATTAAGAATTGATTTTAAGAAGCCATCACTCCTTTTCGTCATTTCCTTTATAGTCATATTGCAATTATTAAACACAGTATACTTATAATAAATATCTCCATCCAAATTAAGTGGGAATTGTTTTATTGCCTCTTTTGCCCATTTCTTATTGCTACTTTTTTTTATTGCATTCCATTTTGCTTGTTTAGAAATAAAATCCATACATTCAAATTTTTGTGCAATAGAATTTGTCGAAGTTAGAAACGCAAAAGCTAATAATAGTAATAGATACTTTTTCATTGTGTAAAATTTTAATTAGTTTATAATACAGGATCTACAAATACAGAAAGCGGCGCGGGGTTGTAATCCCGAGAAAAGGACGGAGAGGTGTCGGATTTTGAGGAGACTTTTCGTTATTCTTTCTTTTGCCAACGTCCTCCTTTTATAACTTTGTAAGATGCAGAGTGAAGCCAATGCGTAAATTGAAGATTTCTTCATAAAATATCTGATTAAAATATGTTATTTGGCTGTAAAATTATATGATTTCTTCGACAGATGCAAATATTGCCCGTTTGTCATGGCTTTTCTTTATAAAAAATTAAACTTTCGGTATGCGCATGAGGTCCGAAATCATCTCCTTGCCTTTTTATGATATAAGGTGGATGAAGAAAATGGTCATTCGGAGGGCAAAACGGCCTTTTACAGCGTTGCGGTAACCCTCATTCACAGCTGGCGAGCGGGTATAAATAAGAACTTGCGGCACACTCAGATGGAGCATGCCGCAAGTATAATAAGGTGGAATGGCGCTCGGCCATTAACCTTTGATGGCTGCAATGCCGGGAAGTTCCTTTCCTTCGATGGCTTCTAACAAGGCGCCGCCACCGGTAGAGATATAAGAAACCTGGTCGGCCAAGCCAAACTTGTTGATGCAAGCCACAGAGTCGCCGCCACCAATGAGCGAGAATGCACCGTTCTTTGTGGCTTTGGCGATGGCTTCGGCAATGGCTTTTGAGCCACCAGCGAAGTTGTCGAACTCGAATACGCCGGCAGGACCGTTCCACAAGATGGTCTTTGATTTTTCAATCACCTCGGCGAAAGCCTTACGCGATTCGGGACCGGCATCCATCCCTTCCCAGCCATCGGGAATGTTGTCCGAGGGTGCGACGCTCTGTTTGGCATCGTTCTTGAAATCGTCGGCGATGATTGAATCGGTGCCGAGCACCAAGTTCACATGGTTTTCCTTGGCCTTCTTCATCACATCCAACGCCACGTCCAATTTATCTTCTTCGCAGATGCTCTTGCCAATCTTTCCGCCTTGCGCTTTGGCGAAAGTGTAGGTCATGCCGCCGCAGAGAATCAGGTTGTCGACCTTGCCCAGCAAGTTTTCGATGATACCAATCTTGGTCGACACCTTCGAGCCACCCATGATAGCGGTGAAGGGGCGTTTGATGTTGTTGAGCACAGCATCAACGGCCTTCACTTCTTTCTCCATGAGATAGCCCAACATCTTGTGGTCGGCATCGAAATAATCGGCGATGACTGCCGTAGAAGCATGTTTGCGGTGAGCCGTACCGAAAGCGTCCATCACGTAGCAATCGGCATACGAAGCCAGTTTCTTCGCGAAATCCTTCTGGCGCGCTTTCATCTCCTTCTTCGCCTCGTCATATTCGGGTGTGCCTTTCTCAACGCCCACGGGCTTGCCCTCTTCTTCGGGATAGAAACGGAGGTTCTCCAACAGCAGCGCTTCGCCGGGCTTCAGTGCAGCCGCTTCGGCTTCGGCATGGCCACAATCTTTGGCAAATTTCACCTCAACGCCCAATGCGTCCGACACATTTTTCACGATTTGCGAGAGCGAAAGCTCAGCCTTCACCTTACCTTTGGGCTTGCCCATGTGGCTCATCATGATGAGCGCGCCACCATCGGCCAGCACCTTCTTCAACGTTGGCAATGCACCGCGAATGCGCGTGTCGTCAGTCACTTTTCCATTTTCGTCCAAGGGAACATTGAAGTCCACGCGAACGATTGCCTTCTTACCAGCAAAATTAAATTGTTCGATCGTCATTTTACAGTTATTTTTGATGTTAAAAATCTTTTGTTTTATACTCGGCAAAGATACGGCTTTTTCGTTGAAACAGGGAAACCTTTACCGAGATTTCATTGCTTTTTCTATGCTATCGCCGTGTTTTGGCACATCAAGTTGGCAATATTTCAGGCGCATGGTGCTCCATCGAAAAGGGTTGCCGGCGAAGAGTTTGCCGATAAACAAACGCGCGGAATGGTTGGTGGCAAACGGTTCGCCGACGGACAAAATGTAAAAAAGTTGCGTGGCAGAGGGGTTTGATGGAGGTTGGTAGGGGCGGCGCCTGTGTGCCCGCCCGTGTCGCCCTGCAGGGGCGCATCCATCGTTAGCAGGTGTGCATCATGCGCAATGCACAAACATTTCAACGCATGGAGATGCCTCCTTTGCGGGTGGGGAACGTGCCTTTTACGGATGGAAACGCCTCTTTTACGGCTGGGGAACGTGCCTTTTACGGATGGAAACGCCGCTGCGCGGACGTTCGGGCGGGCACACAGGCGCCGCCCCTACCATTTCTCGTGTGGCTCCGTGTCCCAAAGGTTGCCGGCGAACAGTTCGCCGACGGACAAACACAAGAAAAAGGTTGCCGGCGAAGAATTTGCCGATAAACAAACGCGCGGAATGATTGG
>NZ_JH114215.1:1176015-1184718 GCF_000224615.1 Segatella oulorum F0390 | reverse complement strand
AGAGGGGTTTGATGGAGGTTGGTAGGGGCGGCGCCTGGTGTGCCCGCCCGTGTCGCCCTGCAGGGGCGCATCCATCGTTAGCAGGTGTGCATTATGCGCAATGCACAAACATTTCAACGCATGGAGATGCCTCCTTTGCGGGTGGGGAACGTGCCCTTTGCGAATGGAAACGCCTCCTTTGCGGGTGGGGAACGTGCCTTTTACGGATGGAAACGCCGCTGCGCGGACGTTCGGGCGGGCACACAGGCGCCGCCCCTACCATTTCTCGTGTGGCTCCGTGTCCCAAGGTTGCCGGCGAAGAGTTTGCCGATGGACTAAAACGAGAAAAGGTTGCCGGCGAAGAGTTTGCCGATAAACAAACGCGCGGAATGGTTGGCGGCAAACGGTTCGCCGACGGACAAAACGCAAAAAGGTTGCGTGGCAGAGGGGGTTGATGGAGGTTGGTAGGGGCGGTGCCTGTGTGCCCGCCCGTGTCGCCCCATGAGGGCGCATCCATCGATAACGGGTGTGCATCATGCGCAATGCACAAACATTTCAACGCATGGAGACGCCTCCTTTGCGGATGGGGAACGTGCCTTTTACGGATGGAAACGCATCCTTTATGGGTGGGGAACGTGCCTTTTACAGATGGAAACGCCGCTGCGCGGACGTTCGGGCGGGCACACAGGCGCCGCCCCTACCATTTCTCGTGTGGCTCCGTGTCCCAAGGTTGCCGGAAGAGGCTCTGCCGATGGACTAAAACGAGAAAAGGTTGCCGGAGAGGTGCTCGCCGACGGACTAAAACAAGAAAAGGTCGCCGGAAGAGGCTCCGCCGATGGACTAAAACAAGAAAAGGTTGCTGGCGAGGTGCTCGCCGATGGACTAAATCGAGAAAAGGTTGCTGGCGAGGTGCTCGCCGATGGACTAAAACGAGAAAAGGTTGCCGGCGAATAGTTCGCCGCCGATAATCCGCGTTGTTTATCGCAGGAAAACAGTTCGCCGCTGATATTCCGCGCTGTTTATCGCAGGAAAAGAGTTCGCCGCCGATAATCCGCGTTGTTTATCGCAGGAAAAGAGTTCGCCGCCGATAATCCGCGCTGTTTATCGCAGGAAAACAGTTCGCCGCCGATAATCCGCGTTGTTTATCGCAGGAAAACAGTTCGCCGCCGATAATCCGCGTTGTTTATCGCAGGAAAACAGTTCGCCGCCGATATTCCGCACTGTTTATCGCAGGAAAACAGTTCGCCGCCGATAACATTAACGTGCAAAATGGAGAAAATTGATAATTTTTTTGGTTGTATTTTGGTTTTATGCGCGAAAAAGTGTACTTTTACGCTACCTTTTGTAATTGGACCTGAGAAAACAATGTTCGACGGACACCTTTTGCAAAAACAAACTCTTAGCGTCGCTATTGGCGCTAACTTTTAAAAATAATAAGAAATGAAAAATTCAAAAGAAACGACTCCCCGCTACGTGCGGGTGACTGGAGCCATCGCAACGCACACCAGCGCAATGCATGGCGAATTGCATCAACAACTCTACAGCTTAGTTGCAGCGCAGGACAAGCAGAAACTGCACCTCACCGACGAGCTGCTCAAGGCCTGGAACGACCTGATTGCGCAGGAAGTGGAGCTAAACAACGCCCAGCAGGACACCGAGCTGACGGCCAAGATGCAACAACTGGACGACGACCGCGACGCGCTCATCACGCAAATCTTCAGCGCCATTCGCAGCAACCGCCGCTCGCCCGTGAAGGCGCTGCGCGAACCGGCCGAACGGCTCGTGAAGTTGGTCAACTCCTACAAAGGCATTCAAACGGAGGTGCTGATGGCCGAGAGCCTGCACGTGAACGGACTGTTGATGGATTTGGCAAAGCAACCCACCGACACGGCCGCGCTGGGGCTGACGGCGGTCATCGCCATGCTGAAAACCACCAACGAGGAGTTCGAAGAGTTGGAGCTGAAACGCATCGACGGCACCGACAAATCGGGGCCGACGTCGACCAAAGCGGTGCGCCCGCTGACCGACGAAAAGTTCTACGAGGTGCGCGGCAACGTCGAGGCGGCCTTCTACTACGCCACCACCGCGACCGACAAACAGATGATTGCCACGCTCGTCGACAACCTCAATGCCATGCTCGCCCGCTACGCCACGAGTCGCAAATCGAGCAAGGCGCAGCAGGACATCGCCAAGCAGATGGAGTTGGAGAGCAATCACAAGCGCATCGACCCGCTGCTGCCGGCATTGGCTGCAAAAACGGGCCACGCTGCGGGCGACCTGTCCTTCACGGGGCGCACGCAATCCGTCAAGAAAGAAACGCGCTACGAGGTGCTCGCCGCCAGCACGGGCAAAAAGCAATGGGCACGGCTCGTGGGTGGCGAACTGGTGTTTGTCAAGACCAAGCCCAGCGCAAAAGGCAGCGGCTCGGCCACGCTGAAGCCCAAGGATAAGAAGCCGGGCGACGGCGGCTCACCAGGCAAAGGTGGCGACGGTGGCAAAGGCGGCGACGCGCCCGGCAAAGGCAAAGACACTGGCGGCGACGACGCGTCCGGCAAGGGAAAGAACCCCGACGGCGGGCAAGGCGATGTCACGGTGACGCCGAAAGCATAATGCTTTTTCAAGTTTTTTCATCGATATGATTTCATAAAAAAAGAGGGAGCGGGAGTGCGTGATGCATTCCCGCTCCCGTTTGTGTGTGGTCTTCGTTCTCGTGCGTATGGAAACGCGGCTGCGCGGCTGTTCGGATGAGTATGCAGGCACTGCGCCTACACGTTCTACGGCGTCGTCCCGCAAGGGTGCACCTGTCGTTGCCCTGTGCGGAACGGGCTATGCGTCGTATAGGGTTGGGTCGTCGATTCCGGCGGCTTGCAAGGCTTCTTTGCGCTCGATGCAGGTGCCGCATTTGCCACAATGGTGCGCGCCGCCTTTGTAGCAGCTCCATGTTTCGGCATAGTTGAGGCCGAGCCGTTTGCCAATGCGCGCGATGTCGGCTTTGGAAATGTTGGTATAGGGTGCCACAACATGCGCTTTTACGTAGGTTCCGGCTGTGGCTGCGGCATCGATGGCGCGGATGAATTGCGGCGTGCAGTCGGGATAGAGGGTGTGGTCGCCGCCGTGGTTGGCGATGAAAACCTGCGTGAGGCCGTGACTTTCGGCCACGCCAATGGCAATGGCGAGCATGATGCCGTTGCGGAAGGGCACCACGGTGGATTGCATGTTGTCGGCGGCATAATGGCCTTCGGGAATGGCGTCGGCACCTTGGAGCAACGAGCTTTCGAAGTGGCGTTGCATGAAGTCTAAGTTGATGACGATGTGGGGAATGCCCAAACGCTTGCAGTGCATGGCGGCGAGGGGAATCTCGCGGGCGTTGTGGTTGCTGCCATAATCGAAGCTGATGCCCAAGGCGATGTCGTCTTGTCGGTCGTAGAGCAGCGTGATGCTGTCCATGCCGCCGCTCACAATAATCACAGAATTTTTCTTTGTCATGTTTTATCCAAATAAAGTTCGTAGTGCCTCTTCAACCTTTTTCACGGGGTGGAGGGCAATGTTATATTTTTGTTTGTCGAAGCCTTTGAGGTTGTAGGCGGGGATAATCATGTGGGTGAAGCCCAACTTTTCGGCTTCGGCAATGCGCTGTTCGATGCGGCTCACGGGTCGCACTTCACCGCTCAATCCCACTTCGCCTGCCATGCACCAACCCGCTTCGATGGCCGTGTCAACGTTGCTCGAGAGCACGGCTGTAATGACGCTGAGGTCCATGGCCAAGTCGGTTACACGCAGTCCGCCGGCAATGTTGATGAACACGTCTTTCTGCATGAGTTTAAAGCCCACGCGCTTTTCGAGCACGGCCAGCAACATGTTGAGGCGGCGTTGGTCGAAGCCAGTGGCTGTGCGCTGTGGCGTGCCGTATGCGGCCGACGAAACCAAGGCTTGTGTTTCGACCAAGAAGGGGCGCACGCCCTCGATGGCGGCAGAGATGGCTACGCCCGAAAGGCCTTCGTGGTCTTGCGTGAGCAGCAATTCAGAGGGGTTGGAAACGGGGCGCAGGCCATCTTGTCGCATTTCGTAGATGCCGAGTTCCGACGTGCTTCCGAACCGATTTTTGATGGCGCGCAGAATGCGATACATGTAGTGCTGGTCGCCTTCGAACTGGATAACGGTGTCGACAATGTGTTCTAAAATCTTCGGTCCGGCCAACGTTCCTTCCTTATTGATGTGGCCAATGAGGATGACGGGGATGCCGCTCGTCTTGGCGAAGCGCAGCAAGGCCGAAGCACATTCGCGCACCTGTGTGATGCTGCCGGGCGAACTCTCCACCTCTGAGGTGGAAATGGTTTGAATGGAATCGATGATGACGAGCTCGGGCTTGGCCTCTTTGATGCTGTCGAAGATGTTTTCTAACGACGTTTCGCACAGCACTTGCACGGAGCCGTTGCCTCCGATGCGCTCGGCGCGCATCTTGATTTGGTGGGCGCTCTCTTCGCCGCTCACATAAAGGATGTCGCGGTTTTGCATGCGCAGAATGGTTTGCAGCGTGAGGGTGCTTTTGCCAATGCCGGGCTCGCCGCCTAAAAGCACGATGCTACCCGGCACCAATCCGCCGCCCAACACGCGGTTGAGCTCGGCATCTTGCATGTCGATGCGTGGCTCGTCTTGTGCCGAAATCTCGTGTAGGAATTGCGGTTTGTTGTGGTGTTCCAACTTGTTGCGCACGGCGTGGGCTGCCGATTTTGCCGCCATCGACCCCGAGTCGGCTGCAATTCTGATTTCCTTGTAGGTGTTCCATTGTCCGCAAGCGGGGCATTTGCCAATCCATTTGGCCGACTCTTGTCCGCAGTTGCTGCACACGTAGGCTATTTTGTCTTTTGCCATTGCTTTTTGAGTTTTAAAGAAGTTGACTTCGAATTTGTCCGAGCAGCATTCTCATGAAGCGCGAATGCTGTTCTTACGGCCTTTGAAAGCCACACAAAAGTAAGCATAATATTCGATGTTACAAAATTATTTATTACTTTTGCACGATATCGAAACGAAGCAAAATGAAGAAACAATCCCTGTTTTTTGGATGGAATATAAGCGCTTTGTTGGGCGCTGTTTTGTTGCTGGCAGCTTGCGGCTTGTCAGAACACGAACGCCAACGTTTGTCGCAAGCCGAGCGCATGCGTCTGCAACGCGAAGACTCGTTGGCATTGAAGATTGCGGTGTTGCCTACCTTAGACTGTTTGCCGTTGTATGTGATGAAGGCGCATCAGCTGTATGACACGGCGCAGTTGGATTTGCGCTTAAAGCCCTATTTGGCGCAGATGGATTGCGACACAGCCTTTCGTAATCGGCGTGTGGAGGGCATGGTGAGCGATCTTGTGCGCACAGAGCGTCTGAAACAGCAGGGAATCGGCGTAGACTATCTCACCGCCACCAATGCTTATTGGCAACTCTACACCAATCGGTTGGCGCGTTTGCGGCGGCTCAATCAGTTGGGCGATAAGATGGTGGCGATGACGCGCTTCTCGGCAACCGATTATTTAACCAATCGCACCCTCGACACGGTGAAGACGCGTGCGCAGGTGTTTCGCGTGCAATTCAATAATGTGCTGATACGGTTGGATATGTTGCTCAACAACGAGATTGATGCTCTTTGGTTGACCGAACCACAAGCCACAAAGGCGCGAATCTTGGGAAATCCCATGTTGCGCGATAGCCGCGACTTCAAAGTGGCGTTGGGTGTGTTGGCTTTGCGCACGGCCGGTGTGAGCGATGCTCGGCGTAAAGCGCAACTGGCTGCTTTTGTAAAAGGATATAATCGGGCGTGCGATTCGCTGAATCAGCGTGGCTTGCAGGCTTATGCCGATGTGATAGCGCGGTGGTGTAAAGCCGATAAAGCCACGCTCCAAGCACTGCCTAAATTGCATTATTCACACATCGCGCCACCGCGTCAGCAGGATATTGCCGTGGCGGCGCACGCATTTAAAGATTAAATGATGGAGCTCGAACATACTTATTTGGGATTGGTGCATTCGGCTATCCTTTATGATCGGGATGTGGCCGAGGCGTTAAATTTATTTTCTGAGGAGTTCGCTTCGGGTGATTATCCCCAATTCGAAGCGCGGTTGCAGACCATTTCGTCGAATTATGATTTGATGAAAGATTACATGCGGCGCGGTTTCCAAGACCCCATGCGCAATCAACTCTACACCGACATGTTGCATCAGCTCTACAGCCTTTATTTCGATGTGGCGCTGGATGAGGAAATCTACATAGCGGGCTATTATCAGTTGGCGGCGCAACATGCAAAGCACATTGATTTGGGCGACGGCGCATGGGTGGATGATTTAGAGCGCTATGTGCAAGATGTTGCCATGCTCTCGTTGGAAACGAGCAAAGAAAAACCATCCGCCACGCGGCAGTTGCGCCATGCGCACGAGCAACAGTTGGCCAAGATTTTCGATGCCATCATCGTGTCGCCCTTTTGGAATGAAAGCATTTGCGCACAGATGAAGCGCCTGTTCTCAAGTCCGTTGATAGATGTTTACGATGCCCAGACATTGGTCTCGGCCGTGATGCTGAGCGGACTCAACCGCATCGATCCCTCGCGCTTCATCTTGCTTTGGGAGGTGTGGCAGCAGGCCGACGACGACGAGTTGCGGCAGCGGGCGCTGGTGGGCTGGCGCTTGATGTTGACCCACAAAGATTTTCACCGCATAGAAAGCTGCGATGCGCACTTCACGGCAGCGCTCAAAGGAGCCGAGGGCGAAAAGCTCAAAGCGTTGTTGCTGTCGATTGACGAGCAGCTCATTTATTGCAGCAATGCGCGCAACGACATGCAGACCATTCAGCGCGACATCCTGCCCGACATGATCAAACGGGCGAAAACCGATTTGCTGCACGACAATATTTTCCCGCATGACGAGGCCGATATCAACGATATTCTTTATCCCGACAAGGCCGAAAAGGACATGGAGCGCATGGAGCAGCACATGAAAGAGTTGGCCGACATGCAGCAGCAAGGCATGGATGTTTATTTCGGCGGCTTTGCACAAATGAAGCGCTTCCCTTTCTTTGCGACGTTGAGCAACTGGTTTGTGCCTTTCTCGCCATCGAATGCCGCCTTAGACGAGCCGTTGGAAACGTTGGGGCAGCAGGGCTTCATCGCCTCCTTGTTTCAGACAGGCCCCTTTTGCGACTCCGACAAATATTCGTTCCTCTTTGCCGTGCAGCGCATTTACAGCCAGATGCCGCCCCAGCTGCGCGACATGATGCGCCATGCCAAGATGGCCATCGACGAGGAGCATTTGCCCAAAGATCTCTCAGCCTTTCGGCGTCGGCAATATCTGCAAAGCCTCTACCGTTTCTTTGCGCTCAACGATTGGCGCAAAGACTTTCGCAACCCCATGCCCGATTTGGATGACCAGGACAATCATAATTTAGCTTTCTTGACCGACTATTTCCACATCGGCAATGCGCTTCAAGAGGCTGTTACGCTCATTGCGCTGGCCGAGCGGCGTGCCCATTGGCCGATGGCTTATGCCTTGTTTGAACATTACAAAGTTCCTTTCTACAGATGGGATGGCATTCTCCCCGATAAACTCGATAGCATGCTGACCTATCTGCGTTTGCGCATACGTTTTGAAAGATATGAAAAGGTACACGGCGAGCTGTCGTGTTTTTGGGAAGACTTGGGAACGCACGCCAGCCAGTTGATTTATCTCTCGGCACTGAGCAATCCCGAAAGTGGGCTCAGATATGAAGAATTGTTTGACCGCACCAACCCGCCGACCAGCGTATCTATGCAGGTGGAACGCAATGTGCGCTTCACATCCGACGTGGATTTGCGTCGCTGTGCCGCAGCCTATTATTGCAATCATCAGTGGGAGGCGGCGGCGTTGGCCTATCGCGAGCTGTTGCGGCGCGACGAACGCACGGAGTATAAAATTTATTTGGGCTTGGCCTTGGCGCAGCAACGGCTGTTCGATGAGGCGTTGAAACTGCTCTATCCCCTTTATTTCGACACCCCCTCGTTGCCGGTGACGCGCGCCATTGCCTGGATTTTGCTCAATCAAACGCAGCTCGAACGCGCCGATCGCCTTTACGACGAGCTGTTTGCGCAGCACGAACTCGTGGCCGACGACTATCTCAACGCGGCCTATGCCAAATGGTTTTTGCGGAAGATGGATGCCGCCATCCAGTTGCTCGTGCAATGGCAGAAGCACAAGCTAAAACCTGTCGGAGGGACTACTCCCGAGAACAACGTGCAACATGATAGGCCGGGCAAGTTGAGAGGCATGTTGATGGATGCTTTCAAACAAGATTGGAGCACGTTGAAGGCAAATGGCATCTCAAAAATTGAATTGCGCTTGATGGCCGACCTCGCGGCCAATGCGCTATAGCTTTCTTGAATGTGCAACCGTCGTGCACCACGAGAAATTTTATTTTCCGCGCAAACAATCCTGCGGTGCAGAAAAAACTCGGTTTTTTTTGACTTGCAACCCTGCAGCGCAGAAAAAACTCGGTTTTTTTTGACTTGCAACCCTGCGGCGTAGAAAAAACTCAGTTTTTTTTGACGTGCAACCCTGCGGCGCAGAAAAAACTCAGTTTTTTTTGACTTGCAACCCTGCGGCGCAGAAAAAACTCGGTTTTTTTTGACTTGCAACCCTGCGGCGCAGAAAAAACCGGTTTTTTTGACTTGCAACCCTGCGGCGCAGAAAAAACTCAGTTTTTTTGACGTGCAAC
>NZ_JH114215.1:1138009-1175725 GCF_000224615.1 Segatella oulorum F0390 | reverse complement strand
GAGAACAACGTGCAACATGATAGGCCGGGCAAGTTGAGAGGCATGTTGATGGATGCTTTCAAACAAGATTGGAGCACGTTGAAGGCAAATGGCATCTCAAAAATTGAATTGCGCTTGATGGCCGACCTCGCGGCCAATGCGCTATAGCTTTCTTGAATGTGCAACCGTCGTGCACCACGAGAAATTTTATTTTCCGCGCAAACAATCCTGCGGTGCAGAAAAAACTCGGTTTTTTTTGACTTGCAACCCTGCAGCGCAGAAAAAAACTCGGTTTTTTTTTGACTTGCAACCCTGCGGCGCAGAAAAAACTCGGTTTTTTTTGACTTGCAACCCTGCGGCGCAGAAAAAACTCAGTTTTTTTTGACGTGCAACCCTGCGGCGCAGAAAAAACTCAGTTTTTTTTGACGTGCAACCCTGCAGCGCAGAAAAAACTCGGTTTTTTTTGACGTGCAACCTTGCGGCGCAGAAAATCCCGAGGCACTACTGCCAACCGACCTTTTCGGCAACGGTGGAAAAACATTTTCGCGGTGGTTGCACCTTCGTTGTTGCAAAAAGAAAAATCCGCAAACATTGTGTGTGTCTGCGGATTCTTTTTTAGGTGTGCTCCACGAGCCTACGAATTCATCGAGAGCAGGAACTCGTCATTGTCGCGCGTGTGCGCCATTCGGCTGTGAATAGCGTTCATGGCTTCGATGGGATTCATGTCGCTGATGAATTTGCGCAATATCCACATGCGGTCGAGCGTGGTCTTGTCTTGCAGCAAATCGTCGCGGCGGGTGCTCGAAGCCACGAGGTTGACAGCCGGGAAGATGCGCTTGTTGCTGAGCGAGCGGTCGAGCTGCAGCTCCATGTTACCCGTGCCTTTGAATTCCTCGAAAATCACTTCGTCCATCTTGCTGCCCGTGTCGATGAGGGCCGTTGCGATGATGGTGAGCGAGCCGCCACCTTCGATGTTGCGCGCTGCACCAAAGAAGCGTTTGGGCTTTTGCAGGGCGTTGGCATCCACACCACCCGTGAGCACCTTGCCGCTGGCGGGGCTCACCGTGTTGTAGGCGCGGGCCAAACGGGTGATGGAGTCGAGGAATATCACCACGTCGTGACCACATTCCACCATGCGTTTGGCCTTTTCGAGCACGATGCCGGCAATTTTCACGTGGCGTTCGGCCGGCTCGTCGAAGGTCGATGCAATGACTTCTGCATTCACCGTGCGCGCCATGTCGGTCACTTCCTCCGGGCGTTCGTCGATGAGCAACATCATCAAGTAGGCCTCGGGGTGATTGGCTGCGATGGCGTTGGCAATGTCTTTCATCAAGATGGTCTTACCCGTCTTGGGTTGTGCCACGATGAGGGCGCGCTGACCTTTGCCGATGGGCGAGAACAGGTCGACGATGCGTGTAGAGAGATTGGTGGTGCGGCGGTCGCCACAGAGTGTGAATTTCTCTTCGGGGAAGAGTGGGGTGAGGTGTTCGAATGGCATGCGATCGCGCATTTCGGCAGGGTCGCGGCCATTGATTTTGTCGATGCTGGTGAGTGGAAAATATTTTTCGCCTTCATGGGGTGGGCGCACGTGGCATTCGATGACATCGCCCGTTTTCAAACCGTGTTTCTTGATGATGTTGGCGGTGATGTAGACATCGTCGGGCGATGAGAGGTAGTTGTAGTCGCTGGAACGCAGGAAACCGTAACCGTCGGACATCACTTCGAGCACGCCGTTGGCGCTGATGAGATTGGTAAAATCAAATTTCTCCTCGGTGGGTCGGGTGGGAGCCTGCCGTTGAAAGCTCTGCTGGTTGGCCATGCCGATGGTGGGGTTGTCAAACATGTCGTAGTTGGGCACCGCACCTTGATCTTCGATAGGGATGTCAACGGCGATGATAAAGTCTGTACCATTGCCGGGGTCGCCCTCCCAAACACCGGCGCGCGTTTCTTCAGGTGCGGTCTTCCGCTCCTTGCCGCGGTCTTTGATTTTGGCTTGCAGTTGCGCCAACAGATCCTCTTTCTCGCTGTCGTTATCGCTGTTGGCTGCCGTGTTGAATTGTGCTTCGGGAATGGCAAACTCGGGGATGTCTGCCTGCTTTTGCGTTGCAGCCGTGGTTTCAGGCGCATCATTCGCAGCCTCTTTTTCGGCAGCCTCGGCGGTTTTAGCTTCCGCAACATTTTCTTCTGCGGCCGAACTTTCGGTTGTTTCTTCCGCATCAGGTGCCTTTTGTGCAGCTTCTGCAGCAGCAATGATTTCAAGTTCTTTTTTCGATTTCCGTCCTCTGTGTTTGGGCATCGTGGCCAAAACCTCTTCGGGGTTCTCGGCCTTTGTGTTTTCTTCAACAGTTTTTGCTTCCATATCAGTTTCATTAAAGAGCGATTTCTGCTCCAAATTGGTTGCCTTTTTCTTTGTGTCGAGATTTTCTCCAGCTTTTCCTTTCACGCTATATACGTGGTCAGACTCCTTTTTAGCAATGCGTGTGCGTTTTCTTTTCGTTGTCAAGGGGTTTTTGTTTCCCTCTTCAATCGCTTGCTTGTCGAGTATCGCATAAATGATATCCTCTTGGCTATCATTGGCATGAATTGTTGCACCTAAGCCTTCTGCGATTACTTTTAAATCCGGAATGCTTTTAGGTAATAGCTCATCTTTACTATACATATCTAATTGTATGTGAAAATATTTTGTTGATGGAATAACGTTTCACGGATGGAAACGCCTTGTTTTTAATTGCTGCAAAGGTAAATAAAATATTTGTATGTGCAAAAAAAGAGCCTGCTTTTTTCAAAGCAGACCCCCTAATATGAAGTGAAAAAGAATGATTATTCGCCTTTTTCCATCTTAGCTTTCAAATCAGCCAACACGTCTAAGTCGCCTAAAGAGGTTCCGGCTGTTACGTTGTTGATTTGAGCAGCTGCGTCGCCCTTGTGCGCACTGTGCTTGCGTGCGGGCTTCGTTGCAACGACATCGTCCTTGCCTTCTTCAAATGTGCGGCTGTGAGAGAGGATGATACGCTTGGTATCTTTCACAAACTCTATTACCTTGAAGGGCAGTTCTTCACCAAGTTGTGCTTGCGAACCATCTTCCTTCACGAGGTGTTTGGGTGTTGCAAAACCTTCACCACCTTCGTTCAATGTAATGACTGCACCCTTGTCCATGAGCTGTGTAATCTTACCTACGTGCACAGAACCTGGGGTATAGAGTGTCTCATAAGTATCCCAAGGATTGTCTTCGAGCTGCTTATGGCCAAGGCTCAAACGGCGATTTTCCTTATCGATGTCTAAAACAACTACTTCGATCTCATCCCCTACATTGGTGAATTCTGAAGGATGCTTAACTTTTTTCGTCCATGACAAGTCGCTGATGTGAATTAAGCCATCAACACCTTCTTCGAGTTCAACGAAGATACCAAAGTTGGTGAAGTTGCGAACCTTTGCAGTGTGCTTGCTACCTACAGGATATTTCACCTCAATAGCCTCCCAAGGATCTTCCTTCAGTTGCTTGATACCTAAGCTCATCTTGCGCTCATCGCGATCGAGCGTCAGGATAACTGCCTCAACTTCGTCGCCAACATGCAAGAAATCTTGTGCTGAACGGAGATGCTGACTCCATGACATTTCGCTCACGTGGATTAAGCCTTCAACGCCGGGTTGAATTTCAACAAATGCACCATAGTCAGCAATTACAACAACTTTACCTTTCACATGGTCGCCCACTTTGAGGTCGGGACTCAAGGCATCCCATGGGTGAGGAGTGAGTTGTTTCAAACCAAGTGCAATGCGCTTCTTGCCTTCATCGAAGTCTAAGATAACGACATTAATCTTTTGGTCAAGTGCAACAACCTCATGAGGATCGCTTACGCGGCCCCAAGAAAGGTCGGTAATGTGAATCAATCCGTCTACACCGCCGAGGTCAACGAATACACCATACGAAGTAATATTCTTCACTGTGCCTTCGAGCACCTGACCCTTCTCTAAGTGAGAAATAATTTCTTTCTTCTGTGCTTCCAACTCAGCTTCAATCAAAGCCTTGTGAGAAACAACAACATTGCGGAACTCTTGGTTGATCTTAACTACTTTGAATTCCATGGTTTTGCCCACGAATACATCGTAGTCGCGTATAGGATGAACGTCAATCTGGCTTCCGGGCAAGAATGCTTCAATACCAAATACATCGACAATCATACCACCCTTCGTGCGGCACTTGATATAACCCTGAACAATATCTTCGTTCTCAAGGGCAGCATTCACTTCATCCCAGCTCTTGTTGAGACGAGCTTTCCTGTGAGAAAGCATCAACTGACCTTTCTTGTCTTCTTGGTTTTCAACAAAGACTTCAACTTTGTCACCAACTTTCAAATCGGGGTTATAACGGAATTCTGAAGCTGGAATAATACCATCGCTCTTGTAACCGATGTTTACCACAACTTCTTTCTTGTCGAGTGCAATCACGGTGCCCTCTACTACTTGATGCTCCTGAATTTTATTCAGGGTTTCATCATAGGCCTTTTCAAGGTCTTGCTTGCTGACATTTGCTTGGGTACCATGCTCAAATTCGTCCCAATCAAAGTCTGCCAACGGTTGTACGTTCTTTAAATCTGACATAAAAATAATAAAAAATTTAATTAATAAAGTTAGACTTTATGTGAATTGTGGCACACCATATTATAATAGGTGTGCTCGAAAACGCCTGCAAAGGTACATGAATTCGTAAGAATGCTATGCTTTTGCACTTTATTTTTCTTGGCGAAAGCAGTTATTTAACTTTTTTTATTTCTATTCTGTGCTTATTCTTTCTGAATAGTTCGCCTATTCCGTTGAAATCTTTTTTCAGAATAAAGCCAATGCCTTGCGTGTTCAAACTATTGCGAGTGAAATAGCGATCATTGGTTTGATTGTACATTCTGATGGCGAAATTACCATTCGGAAACAGCAAGTAGCGCAAATCAAAATCGCCAATGAAACTGGTTGTTGCGTTGGCATTGTCACGATAACCAAACTGACCATTGAACAAAAGGCGGTTGTTTAAAAGCCTACCACTTAGGATTCCTTCATATTCAGCATTGTTCCATCCTTCGTCACCTGTTGATATATTGGCTCCGAAATTCCAGTTGGTGTTGTTGATGACGCTACTCAACACATTGTTAATTTGTTGGCTTACTGTTCCGCTGAGAATGCTCTGCATGGCCAAACTGGTTTTGCTTTGTCCGGTCTCCGTGGCTGCATTGTTCGATGCTTGGGTATAGAATCGGCCTATAGCCAACAGATAGAGCACCTGCTGATTCATTTCTTCTTCACTATTGATGAGGCTTAAAACCATTTGTTTTGCATCGCTGTTGAGTGTTGGCAAATCGAGATTAAAGTCTAATTTTGGGGCAGCAGGCGTCCCGGTGATATTCATTAAGCAGTTTACGCGGATGTTGTTATTGGCAAAACTGCGACCAATATTTAAATCGGACAGACTAACTCCTTGCACCGTATATTGCGCCTTGAGGTTTAATGCAGCATGATAGGGGTCACCTCCGAAGCTGATTGTTCCTCCGGGTATAAAGCTGAAATCGCGTTTAATGGCGTTTTGTATGGTGAGCTTATACATGCCATTGTCGACAAGATAATTGCCATACATATCAAATCCACCTTTATTATAATAGGTGGCGCGAATACCTCCAGAACCGTGTAGTGTGATGTTGTCGTCTGTAGCTTTGTCCATAAGCAGTTTTATGGTGGCATCAGGTGTCATGTTGATGAGGAAATTAATGTGCATATCCGATGGAATATCCGACTCCTCATCTGCATTTTGTTGTGGTTTATTTTGCACCATTTGCAATGCTTCCTGCTCTCTGTCTCGCCAATGAATGAATTCTTGGTCGGCAATCGCCGTTGGACTGGCCACATTATATACAATCTGTGTACCTTGATTCGGACGTGCATCTATGTTGATATCCACGTTTCCAGGCCGACCTTTGATGTCACATCGTCCCGTTGCATAGGCTGTTCCATAAAACGTGTTGTTGCCAAATTCGTGGGTATCATAGACCAAAAGGTTGTGTGCTTCAATCGTACAGTCGTAACTCATTTGTGTGAGATGTTGGTGATGGAGCACCCCATAGAGCACCCCATGATGGCCATCCTTGTCGTAGAGCGTGTCATTCATGAGATAAATCTCATCCGGAATGGCATGCATGTGCGCATCTTTCAGTGTATATTCTGTGTTGAGTGTGCTCAGATGTGCCTTCCCATTGACGATGGCATCGCCCGATAAATTAATGTTACTCAGCGGCCCTGCCACTTTGAAATCGCCTGAAGCATAGCCCTCTATGCGGTCAATAAAGCTGTCACAAAAGCTCTTTAAAAACGCTATGCGGGTGTTGTTGGCGGCAATATTGAGATCAATATAATTTTTAGTAGGCGACACATAGCCCCGAATATTCGTCAGTGCAAGCATCGTCGTGGTGCGATTGTCCTGCGTAAGTGTGTCGTGTGCTGTGGCATCAATATCAATTTGTTCGGCCTTATCATTCCAAGTTGCATTTGCAAGGAGTGTGCCCATGCGCCCTTCTTGGAATTTAAAATCACTAATTTTAAATGTTCCTGCAGCCTGAGGCTTCGTAAAAACGTTAGAGACATGTGCACGCCCTGTTGCCTTTCCGCTAAAGTCTACTGCGTGGAAGTTTACCAAATTAAGGATGTAGGCCACGTCAATATTTTTTAATTCGGCCGTGATAGAATCATTTGAATGGGGCGTAGCCTCACCTGCAATGACAATATGTTGGTCGTCGTGCACTACTGCAAAATGGTCGATAGTCAGGTGCTTTGCCTGATAGATGATGTCGCTGGGCTGCACTTTCCATGCGGTTTTGTCAACCCATATATCGGAAGGATGGATGCGGATATGTGCTGTAGCTAACTTTTGATGAGTGAAAAATGTGGCTTCACTGCGCAGCGAACCCCATATACTTTTTCCTTTAAGATTTCTCCAGGTGAGGATAGAATTCAGTTTGTTGTCGGCGGCATTGGCTTGCACATTGAGATAAACCCCATGCCCGGTTTCGTCAACTTTCCGCGTTTGGATATTGGCTTTCAGTGTGTCTTGCAATGCAGAAAGGTACAGATAGCCTCGCTCAAAGTGTTGTCCGGCATAGGTAAACGAGGGCATTTGCGCTAAGATGTCCATTAAATGGTGTCTATCATTCACCATCATATTGAGCCGAAGAGGCTGTTGCAGGTCTAAATCTATGTCGAATACTTGTTGCAACCAATCGCTTTTTTGAATATTGGCTTCAAATGTAAAATCATTTGTTTTTATTTTCTTGTAATGTGGCAGCCCGGGAAGGGTGGGGAGTTTTGTAGCAATAATGTTGGTGATACTGTTGGAAAGTGTGGCATAGTCATAGTTTCCTTTTAAACGCATCTGTCCGAAATCGCTGTCTAAACGAATGGTATGCACACCCTCTTCGGTGCCCGCTTGCAAGGTCAAGGCATTGAGATGATAATGCTTATTGGGGGCTTGCATGTCAAAATCTTTGACACGTATGCTACCCAATGCGGTGTTAAGGTTGTGCCCTTTGATATTGGCATCTATTTGCATGCCGAAAAAAGCAGTAGGGATTTGCTTCGAAAGTTGCAGAGATTGTGGGTTAAAGTGCGCCACATTGGCTTGTAATTTGGCATTAAAAAGTTTACCCATGTTGCTAAATGAACCATTAAGGTGTATTTCTCCATTGGGATCATTCATATCAAACTTCCCATCAAAGTTCATCTGACGGTTCTTTTTTTCTATGGCTGCATTCAGTGAAATGTTGTGATAGGTGTATTGGTTGTAATCAAACAGGTCAATCACACCTTTCGCTTTCACCCCCAGTGCGTTGCCCTGCCAGTAACCATCGGCATCGAGTTGTGCTTTAAAATTGCCAAACTGGGCATTGTTTGTAATTCTCCCTAAGGCTATTCCGGTTGTTTCGATGTGTCCTTTAAAACGATTGCTTTGTAGGTTCACCGCCAATTTGGCATTCCCTGCATCGGTATGGAGGTTGCCTTTTAGCGCGATGTTTTCGTGATGTCCATCTAAATCGCCTTTAAAATAAATGTTTCCCAATCGGGTAATCTCAAGCGGAATATGGAATTGTTGTCCTAAATTGTCCACCATAAACTGAATGCCATTAGCGCGCAAACTGAGGGTGTTAATGTGCCCCTTCCATTGCAGATTGTTTTGCCAATTACGCATTGTTCCGTTGGCAGAAAGGTAAATGCTGGAGCCGGAAAGATGCAAATGGTGTACACGAAGTGAGGAGCTTGTGCCACTAATCCCTGTTGATACGTCTATTTTTTTAACGAAAGGGCGTAGTGCAGGCAATAAGAACGCAAAGTCGCAAGGGCGAATGTAGGAGGGTGAGAGGGTGAGGTTATAGGTCAGTGTGGGCAGGGCTAATTGCTTGTTTTCAAACTGATAATGTGCGATGCCGTCTTTTATGCGGATACATGTGCCGGGCATATCGATGTTGAGATAGCTCAGGCGGGCTTCTTTTTTGTTGGCTTGTAGTTTTGTTGTCAACGCGTTGAGGTGCATACCACTGGCTTCATCAAGTGCCAAACGCTTGATTTGCAAGTTTAAGCTATCGTTGGTTAGGGTGTTAACCAAGATATGTGCGCTGAGGTTTGTAATGTACAGATGCTTTAAATTGAGTTGTCCAATGGTCTTTGGTGCATCTTTTTGGTGATAGATGAGCGTGCCATTGCGAATAATTAATGAGCCAATGGTAACATCAAGTCTCGACTCTTTTTGTGGCTCTTTCGAGGCAAGTGAATCGAGAACAAATTGATAATTGGGCTTGCTGTGGGCTGTTTGGCGATAGGTGTTGGCAGTAGCACCAAATAATTGTGCAGAAGAAATGGAGACCTTTCCTTGTAGAAGCGATAAAATATTAACCTTGATGGATGTGCGTGATGAGGTTAATAACTTCTGCTGTTGCTGGTCGTAAATGGTTATTCCGTCAAGAATAATGCGATTGAGAAAGCCTAAATTAATCTCCTGGATTTCGACTTTTGCACCTAATTTCTCTGCAAGTGCATCGCTTGTTACGTTGCCGATACATGTTTTTACAGCAGGGATGTGCAGCAATATAACCAGTAGGAAATATAGACCCGCCATGGCCCATATTACACTATTGACAATATGTTTAAGTCGTTTCAGATGCTTTCCCCCTAATTTTGTGATGTTGCAAAAATACATGAAAAAAGGAATATACGGGAATAATTTGACTTTTTTTCTTTCCTTTATGCTTATTTTTCCTTAATTTTGCACCGGTTATTTCGACTGATTTGAGGAAATGAAAAATAATATTATATAAAATAGTTATGGCAAATGTAATTAAGTTGCGTAAGGGCTTAGACATTCACCTAACGGGTAAAGCGAAAAGTGTTCAGGTAACGCCACTCAAGAGTAAGCAATATGCTGTGGTTCCTGATAGTTTTGGCGGTGTTATTCCGAAGGTTCTTGTGCGCGAAGGCGATCGTGTTAAGGCTGGAGACGCATTGTTTGTGAATAAGAAATATCCTGAAGAAAAGTTTGCTTCTCCCGTAAGTGGTGAGATTACGGCTGTCGTTCGCGGTGATCGGCGTAAGGTTTTAGCCATTACCATTCAGGCAGATGAGACACAAGATTATGTGGATTTCGGTCGGCGTGATGTCGAGACGCTCACAGGAGATGAGGTGAAAAAAGCGCTGTTGGAAGCGGGTTTGTTTGGCTTTATTCAACAATTACCTTATGCTGTGGCAACGACCCCCGATACCTTGCCGCGTGATATTTTTGTTTCGGCTTTCCGTGATATGCCTTTGGCTGCCGATTTCGAAGTGGAGTTGCAGGGCAATGAAGCTGCGTTTCAAGCTGGTTTGACGGCTTTGTCGAAGATGCAAACGACTCATTTAAGTGTGCATAAGTGTCAAACTGCAACCGCTTTGTTTCAAGCAAAACAGGTGGAGTTGCATGTGATAGAGGGGAAATGCCCTGCAGGAAATGTGGGTGTTCAGATTAATCATATTGCACCTGTGAATAAAGGTGAGGTCGTTTGGACGGTTGATCCCGCGGTGGTCATTATGATTGGCCGCTTGTTTTTGACGGGGAAGGTAGACCTTCGCCGTGTAATAGTCGTGGCAGGAAGTGAGGTCAATCATCCAACCTATGTAGAAGCGTTGGTGGGTACCCCTTTGGCTGTTGTTTTAGATGGGCAACTTAAGCATACAGAGCATGTGCGTATCATCAATGGCAATCCGCTAACGGGTGCAAAAACGACACTTGAAGGTGCTGTTGGTGCGCATACATCAGAGGTTACTGTTATTCCGGAAGGAGATAACTTGCACGAGATGTTGGGATGGATTTTGCCTCGCTTTCGGCAGTTTTCTACCTCGCGAAGTTACTTCTCTTGGCTGTTAGGTAAGCGTGAATACAATCTTGATGCACGTGTAAAGGGCGGTGAACGCCACATGATTATGAGTGGTGAGTATGATAAAGTGCTGCCGATGGACATCTATGGTGAGTATTTGATTAAAGCAATTCTTGCTGAAGATATTGATAAAATGGAACAATTAGGCATTTATGAGGTGAGCCCTGAAGACTTTGCTTTAGCGGAATTTGTTGATTCTTCGAAGTTGGAACTCCAGGCCATTGTGCGTCGTGGACTTGACATGTTGCGCAAAGAGAATGCTTAACGTAAACGAATATAAATCATGATGAGTTTAAGAAAATATCTCGATAAGATTAAACCCAACTTTGATGCGGGTGGAAAATTACACGCTTTCCAAAGTGTGTTCGAAGGGCTTGAGACCTTTTTGTTTGTTCCTAACACCACTGCAACGACAGGAACGAATATTCATGATGCTATTGATTCAAAGCGAATCATGAGCTTTGTGGTGATTGCTTTGCTTCCGGCGTTGCTTTTCGGAATGTATAATGTGGGCTATCAGAATTATCTTCTCGCAGGAAAATTGGCGGAAGCATCGTTTTGGAGTATCTTTTTCTATGGCGCATTGGCTGTTCTTCCGAAAGTTGTCGTGAGCTATGTCGTTGGTCTTGGAATTGAATTTGCTTGGGCACAATGGAAGCATGAAGAGATACAAGAGGGCTATTTGGTGTCGGGTATCATCATTCCTTTGATTGTTCCCGTGAGTTGTCCATTATGGATGTTGGCATTGGCCTGTGCTTTTGCAGTTGTTTTTGCAAAAGAAATTTTTGGCGGAACGGGTATGAATATTTTCAATGTAGCGATTGCTGCACGTATGTTCCTGTTCTTCTCTTATTCTAATGCTATGACGGGTGACCGTGTTTGGGTTGCTAATCATTCCCTATTAGGTTTAGGAAATGACCTGCCTGATGCTTTAACAGCTGCAACACCGTTAGGTGAGTTGGCTGTAGGAGCACTTCCACACGCTTCTATTGCCGATATGATTATCGGTTTCATCCCCGGTTCTATCGGCGAGACGAGTGTCATTGCGATTGCTATTGGTGCAGTTATTCTTTTGTGGACGGGTATTGCAAGCTGGAAAACCATGGGTGCTGTGTTCTGTGGAGGGGTTGTGATGGCGTTGTTATTCCATGCGTTGGGCATGACACCTGTGCAGTGGTATGAGCATATTATCTTAGGTGGTTTCTGCTTTGGAGCAGTGTTTATGGCCACCGACCCGGTGACTTCAGCACGCACCGAGACGGGAAAATACATCTATGGTTTCCTTGTTGGCGCGATGGCTATCATTGTCCGTGTGATGAATCCCGGTTTCCCCGAAGGCATGATGTTAGCGATATTCTTTGGAAATATGGTGGCTCCGTTGATTGATTATTGTGTAGTGCAACGCAATATCTCACAGCGTGCAAAACGACTAATGAATAAATAAAGGCAATGAAGACGAATTCTAATTCATATACAATTATCTATTCTGCCGTAATTGTTGTTATTGTGGCTTTCCTTTTGGCCTTTGTTTTTCAGGGGTTGAAACCACAACAGGATGCCAATGTGGCGTTGGACAAGAAAAAGCAGATACTCAATGCGCTCAATATTCGTGATTTGAGCAATGAGGTGGCCGATAAAATCTATAAGGAGGTGGTTGAGGCCGATGAGATTATTGACGCACAAGGCCATGTGTTAAATGCAGGAAAGCCCGGTGGCGAACAGGCTGGTTTTAAACTGGAAAGCAAGGATTATAAGGCAGGTCGACTTGCTTTATATGTTTGCAAGGTGAATGGGCAGCGCAAATATGTCATTCCTGTTTATGGAATGGGACTTTGGGGACCTATTAGTGGCTATATTGCTTTGAATGAAGACAAGGCCACTGTTTATGGTGTTTATTTCAACCACGAGAGCGAAACCGCAGGATTGGGTGCAGAGATTAAAGACAATGCGGCATGGCAAGCCAAGTTCCAAGGCAAGAAATTGTTTGCTGGAGACAATGACAAGGCCATTGCTTTAGGTGTTGAAAAGAAGGTTGATGACCCCGCAACACAGGTCGATGCAGTCACGGGTGCAACGCTCACCAGCAATGGAGTGCGCGACATGTTGCACGAAGGGCTGAGCAAATATTTGGTATTTTTGAATGAACATTCCTCTAATCAATAGTGAAACAAATGAGCTTATTTAGTAAACAAAATAAAGAGGCCTTTATCAATCCCCTGAATTTGGATAATCCCATCATGGTTCAGGTGCTTGGTATTTGTAGCGCCTTAGCCGTAACGTCACAACTAAAGCCCGCCATCGTGATGGGGCTTGCCGTTACCATTATCACTGCTTTTTCGAACGTCATCATCTCATTGATACGCAAAACCATTCCATTGCGCATCCGCATTATCGTGCAGTTGGTGGTTGTGGCAGCCTTGGTGACTATCGTGAGTCAGATTTTAAAGGCTTTTGCCTATGATGTGAGCGTGCAACTGTCGGTTTATGTCGGTTTAATTATCACCAACTGCATCCTGATGGGGCGTTTGGAAGCTTTCGCCATGATGAACAAACCTTGGCCGAGTTTCTTAGATGGTTTAGGCAATGGCTTGGGCTATGCCATGATTTTGGTCATCGTGGGTGCTGTTCGCGAACTCTTAGGTCGTGGCAGCCTGTTGGGTTTCCAGCTCATTCCGCAATCGGTTTACGATGCCGGATATATGAATAATGGTATGATGACGATGCCTGCCATGGCGCTCATTCTGTTGGGATGTGTCATTTGGGTGCATCGTGCTTATATCTATAAAGAAAAATAAAACAAGACGAAAAGATGGAACATATCATATCATTATTTTTCCGTTCGATATTTGTCGACAACATGATTTTCGCCTTCTTCCTCGGCATGTGCTCGTTCCTTGCCGTGAGTAAGAACGTGAAAACCTCTTTCGGTTTGGGCATGGCCGTCACCTTTGTGCTGTTGGTCACGGTGCCTGTTGACTATTTGTTGCAAACCAAAGTCTTAGGGCCCGATTGTCTTATCGAGGGTGTTGATTTGTCATACCTCAGCTTCATTCTCTTTATTGCCGTGATTGCCGGCATCACACAGCTGGTTGAAATGAGTGTCGAGAAATATTCCCCTTCGCTCTATTCGGCTTTGGGTATTTTTCTTCCGCTGATAGCCGTGAACTGTGCTATTATGGGAGCGTCGCTGTTTATGCAACAACGCATCAACCTCGATCCAAGCAACACGCAGTATATCGGCAATGTTGTCGATGCCATTGTCTACGCCATCGGTTCGGGTTTCGGTTGGACCTTAGCCATCGTCCTCATGGGTGCCATTCGCGAGAAGATGCAATACAGTGATGTGCCCAAGCCACTTCAAGGGCTCGGCATCACCTTCATCACCGTGGGACTAATGGCTATGGCGATGATGGTATTCAGTGGCTTAAAAATTTAATTCAGAACTATGGGAGAATTTATACTATATAGCATCGGAGTATTTTTAACCATCATACTCCTGTTGGTCATCATCCTGCTCATCGCGAAGAAATATCTCAGCCCCAGTGGCAATGTGGAGATAGTCATCAATGGCGACAAGAAAATCAACGTGCCCCAGGGCAGCAGCGTGATGACGACGCTCAATGAAAACGGCATCTTTTTGCCATCTGCCTGCGGTGGAAAAGCAAGTTGCGGGCAATGCAAGGTGCAGGTGTTAGAAGGTGGTGGCGAAATCCTCGACTCGGAGCGGCCCCACTTCTCGCGCAAGGAAATCAAAGACCATTGGCGATTGGGCTGTCAGTGCAAGGTGAAAGGAAACCTTTCGCTGAAAGTGCCTGAGAGTGTCATGGGCGTGAAAGAATGGGAATGCACCGTCATCTCCAACAAGAACGTCAGTTCGTTTATCAAAGAGTTTAAGGTGGCCTTGCCCGAAGGCGAGCACATGGACTTCATTCCGGGTTCGTATGCGCAGATTAAGATTCCCGCTTACGACTGCATCGACTATGACAAGGACTTCGATAAGGCGCTCATCGGCGACGATTACATCGGCACGTGGCAAAAGTTCAACCTCTTTTCGCTCAAGGCACACAATCCCGAACCCACCGTGCGCGCCTATTCTATGGCCAACTATCCGGCCGAGGGCGACATCATCACCCTCACCGTGCGCATCGCTTCAACACCTTTCCTGCCCCGTCCGCAAGTGGGCTTTCAGAATGTGCCCACGGGCATCGGCTCATCCTATATCTTCTCACTCAAGCCGGGTGACAAGGTGCTGATGAGCGGACCTTATGGCGATTTCCACCCCAATTTCACCTCGGGCAAAGAGATGATATGGATTGGTGGCGGCGCAGGTATGGCACCGTTGCGGGCACAAATCATGCACATGACGAAGACCCTGCACACCACCGATCGCGAAATGCACTTCTTCTATGGTGCGCGCGCACTGGTCGAAGCATTCTTCTTGGAGGACTTTTGGGAATTGGAGAAAGCGTTTCCCAACTTCCATTTCCACCTTTCGTTAGATCAGCCCGACCCGAAGGCCGATGCCGCCGGTGTGAAGTATTATGCAGGGTTTGCCGTGAATTGCATTCGCGACACCTATCTGAAGAATCACGAAGCGCCCGAAGACTGCGAATATTATCTTTGCGGTCCTCCCATGCTCATTAAGACGGTCACCGACTATCTCGACAGTTTGGGTGTGGAGCAAGATGCCATTATGTACGACAATTTTGGATAAATGGTTATATGTATGCAGGCGGTCAACAAGCAAAGGTTTGTTGGCCGCTTTTCTTTGTCTGCCGAATGGCCGCTGCAACGCTGCAATAGCTCATTTTGCCCGAACAGCTGTTTTTCTCAAAAACATGCGATTGTCAACCCCCGAACGACTGTTTTTCTCAAAAACATGCGATTGTCAACCCCCGAACGACTGTTTTTCTCAAAAACGAGTGAGCGTCAACCCCCGAACGACTGTTTTTCTCAAAAACGAGCGATTGTCAACCCCCGAACGATTGTTTTTCTCAAAAACGTGCGATTGTCAACCCCCGAACGGGTCGTCGCAACGATGTAACAGCTCATATTGACCCCCGAATCGACTGTTGCAATGATGTAACAGCTCATATTGACCCCCGAATCGGCTGTTGCAAGGCGCAACAGCTCATATTGACCTCCGAATCGCTTGTTGCAAGGCGCAACAGCTCATATTGACCCCCGAATCGGTTGTTGCAAGGCGCAACAGCTCATATTGACCCCCGAATCGGTTGTTGCAAGGCGCAACAGGTGTTTATTCGAAGCATGCGACGCGAGCAACAGCATTTTTGCACTGTTTGCTCCACTTTTAGCACACAATAAACTTTGGTTACAAAGTTTTAAGTGCCATTTTTACAACCTATTTATATTATTGTTATCTTTGCAAAAATTTTTGAAAGAGGTTTATGAAGAGCGTATTCAGTTTATCATGCTTCGTGGCTTTATTAGCGTTGTGGGGCTGTCATTCCAAGAAGAATCAAGAAGTGGTTCCTGTTTACACGGCCACCACGCCGTTAGTAGACGATATCTCGTTGCCGCAGTCTTATGTGGGTAACATTGTTTCGCTGCGCAACATCGATGTGCGTTCGCAGCAGGATGGCATTTTGCAAGATGTTTATGTGGGCGAGGGGCAGGCTGTGAAGGCCGGTCAACTGCTGTTTCGCATTGCCATTTTGGGGGCCAACGAAGAGATTGCGAAGGCCAAGGCCGAGGCTGAGCAGGCGAAGATTGAATTGCAAAATGCTACGACGCTCACCGAGAATAAAATTGTTTCGACCAATGCGCAGCGCATGGCTCAGGCTAAATATCATAGTGCCGCGGCCGACTACCGATTGGCTTTGTTGCACAAGCGACCCTCGTTCGTTCGTGCACCTTTTGCCGGTGTGCTGGGGCGCATTCCCAACAAGCCCGGCAGTTTGGTGGAGCAGGGGACGTTGCTCACCAATCTGTCGGACAATAGCAAGATGTTGGTTTATTTTAATATCTCAGAAACCGATTATTTAGATTATCGGCTCCATCCCGAACGCTATACGCAGTCGCCGCTTCAGCTGGTGTTGGCCAATGGCGATGTGTTTCCTGCCCGGGGCAAGGTGCTCGACATCTCGGGACAGTTCGACCGTGCTACCGGCACCATTTCGTTGTGTGCCCTCTTCGGCAATCCGCAAAATCTGCTGCGCGATGGCGAAACCGGCACCGTGAAACTCTTTGTACATAAGAAACAAGCCTTGCTGATACCGCAGATTGCCGTTTACGAACAGCAGGATCGCAAATATGTGTTTGTGGTTGATCAGCACAACGTGGCGCACCAGCGAGCTATCAAAATTGCGGCCGAGGGCACCGGTTTCTATCTTGTTTCGTCGGGCTTGCACCCCACGGACCGCTATCTTGTCGATGGCATTCAGAAGGTGAACGAAGGCGATAAGGTGCGCCTGCGGGTGGTGTCGCCAAAGGAAGCAATGAAGTTGGGTCAATTAAACGCAGAATAGGATGTTTAAAATCTTTATACGCCGGCCGGTGCTTTCCATTGTTGTCTCGCTGGTCATTGCTTTCGTTGGTGTGCTGTCGCTGTTCAATCTTCCCATCACCCAATTTCCGTCAATATCGCCTCCCAAGGTGAATGTGGTGGCCGATTATCCCGGTGCCAATAACGAATTGTTGGTGAAATCGGTCATCATTCCGTTGGAGCAGGCTTTGAATGGCGTTCCCGGCATGAAATATATTGAGAGCGATGCAGGCAACGATGGCGAGGCCGAGATCAATGTGGTGTTTAAATTGGGCACCGACCCCAACGTGGATGCCGTGAATGTGCAAAACCGTGTGTCGGCAGCCACCAACAAATTGCCACCCGAAGTGATTCGTGAGGGGGTGAAGATTTCGCGCGAGGAGCCCAATATCCTCATGTATATCAACCTCTACAGCGACGATCCCAAGGTCGATCAAGAGTTCCTCTTCAACTATTTCGATATTAATATTTCGCCCGAGTTGCTGCGTGTTGATGGTGTGGGCGACCTCGATATTCTTGGCACGCGCGACTATGCCATGCGTGTTTGGCTGCATCCCGACAAGATGATGGCCTATGGTTTGTCGACCGACGATGTGAGCGACGCCTTAGAAGACCAAAACATTGAGGTTTCTCCCGGAAAGTTGGGCGAGAGTGGAGGCTTGCGTCCGCAGGCCAAGGAGTTTGTGTTGAAATATCCGGGACGTTATACCACCGCGGCTGAATATGGCAATATCATTATCAAGAGCAACAGCGATGGACAGATGGTGCGTTTGAAAGACATTGCCGACGTGCATTTAGGCAGCGAAGTCTACGACATTTATTCCACGCTCAATCGGCGTCCGTCGGCAGCTGTGACGTTGAAGCAAGCCTATGGCAGCAATGCGCGCAACGTCATCACACAAGTGAAAGCGGCCATGGCGCGTTTGCAAAAAGATATGCCCAAGGGCATGCACTATGAGATTAGCTATGACATCAGCCGTTTCTTAGATGCCAGCATCGAGAAGGTGGTGCACACGCTGTTCGAAGCCTTTGTGCTGGTAGCCATTGTGGTGTTCATCTTCTTGGGCGACTGGCGTGCATCCATCATTCCCGTCATGGCCGTTCCGGTGTCGTTGCTGGGCAGTTTCATCGCCATGTTAGCCTTCAACATCACGCTCAACATGATTTCGCTCTTTGCGTTGGTCATGGCCATTGGTATTGTGGTCGACGATGCCATTGTGGTGATTGAAGCCGTGAATGTGGAAATGTCGCGCAACAAGCTGTCGCCGGTCGAGGCCACTGAGAAAGCGATGAAAGAGATCAGTGGCGCCATCATAGCCATCTCGCTGGTCATGGCTTCAGTATTCATCCCCGTGGCGTTCATGGGTGGCCCCGAAGGCATGTTCTATCGGCAGTTCTCCATCACGATGGCTTCAAGCATCCTGTTCTCGGGCTTTGTAGCACTGACGCTGACGCCCGCACTCTGCGCACTCATCCTCACCAAAGAGCAAGAGAACCATGTGCAGAAGGGCTTCATCGGGCGGGCACTGCAACGTTTCAACGCGCAGTTTAATTTGGGCAGTCTCAAATACGAGCGACTCATTCGTCGCACCGTCACGCACAAAGCCTTCACCATGGGTGCCATTCTGCTGTTCTGCCTACTGGCCTATTGGGTGAACATGGGGCTTCCGTCGGGCTTCATTCCGCAGGAAGACCAAGGTATGATCTACGCTGTGATTGAAACACCGCCAGGTGCAACCATCGAGCGCACCAACAAAGTGGCGCAGCAGTTGTTGAAGATTGCCGAACAAGAGGATGGTGTGGAGAGCGTCTCGTCGTTGGCCGGCTTCGAAATTCTTTCTGAAGGAACGAGTGCCAACTCGGGCAGCTGCTTGATTAATCTGAAGGATTGGAAGCACCGCAAGCGCACAGCCAAGCAGATTATTGCCGATTTAGAGGAGAAATGCAAACGCATCACGCAAGCCAACATCGACTTCTTCGAGCCACCTTCAATACCAGGTTATGGTGCAGCCAGCGGCTTTGAATTGCGCCTGTTAGACAAGACAGGTAACAACGATTATCACGAGATGGAGCGCGTGAGCAAAAACTTTGTGGCAGCGCTCAACAAACGCCCCGAAATAGGTAATGCCTTTACGTTCTATTCGGCCAGCTATCCGCAATATATGCTCCATGTCGACGACGCTTTGGCGCTGCAAAAAGGGGTGGAGCCCGGCAAGGCGCTCAACAATCTCTCGGTGCTGGTGGGCTCGGACTATCAAACGGGTTTCATTCGTTTTGGTAAACCCTATAAAGTGATTGTGCAAGCGGCGCCGCAATATCGCGCCTTCCCGTCTGATTTGCTCAACCTCTATGCTAAGAACAATGATGGACAGATGGTGCCCTATGCCGCATTCATGTCGCTGAATAAGGTTTATGGTATGAGCGAAATCACGCGCCACAACCTCTATAATTCGTCGGAAGTGACGGGTGCACCAGCTGCAGGCTATTCCAGTGGGCAGGCTATGCGCGCCATACAAGAAGTGGCGCAGCAGAACTTGCCGAAAGGATTTGACTACGACTGGGCGGGCATCTCGAAGGATGAGGCCGACCAAGGCAACACCGCCATTATCATCTTCATCGTCTGCTTGGTGTTTGTCTATCTCATTCTAGCTGCACAATACGAGAACTTCCTCCTCCCGTTGCCCGTCATTATCTTCTTGCCCGTGGGCATCTTCGGTGCCTTCCTGCTGCTCAAGCTCTGCGGCTTAGAGAACAACATCTATGCGCAAATCGCCTTGGTGATGCTCATTGGCCTGCTGGGTAAAAATGCGGTACTAATGGTTGAATATGCGGTGCAGCGCAAGAACCTCGGCACACCGATTGCCGAAGCCGCCATTGCTGCTGCTGTCGCACGTTTCCGCCCCATCCTCATGACGAGCATCGCCTTCATCGCAGGCCTCATTCCCTTGGTGTTGGCCTCTGGAGCCGGTGCCATTGGCAACCGCACGATTGGTACAGCTGCCGTGGGCGGCATGGTGATCGGCACGTTGGGCGGGCTGCTGCTCATTCCCGGCCTCTATTACATCTTCGCCAACATGGCCGACAAACTGGTGAACTACCAAAAGGAGAAGCCACTGAGCGAAGAGAAAGACAAACGTTATACAAAGGATTTAGAACAAAAGTAATTCGCATGACTCTTCATCAATGTCCCCGCATTGCAACGGCGCTTGCTGCCTTGTTGGTACTGGCATTCACAGCCTGCAAGACACCGCAAGCTACGCAGCCCAAAGACACGTTGGCTAAATTGCCGCCAACGCCCACCGACACACTCACACCCTTGCCCGCCTGGCGCGACTTCTTTCAAGACGCTACGTTGTGCAACCTCATCGACACGGCGCTGCACAACAACCGCGACCTCAAAATCATGCTGCAAGAGTTGGTCATTGCCAAGAGCGCCATTGCTGCCAAGCGCGGCACTTTGCTGCCCACTGTGACGGCCAATATTGGTGCCGGTGTGTCGAAGGTGGGGCGTTATACGGCCGAAGGAGCAGGAAACGTGGGCACGGAGCTCACGCCTGGGCACAACATCCCCACGGTCATCCCCGACTTGGCGCCGTCGCTGCAGGTGGATTGGACCATTGACCTGTGGCAGAAACTCAACAGTGGCAAGCGGGCGGCCGTGGAGCGCTTCTTGGCTTCGCAGGCTGGACAGCGGGCCTTGCGTGGGCAGTTGGTGGCCGATGTGGCTGAAAACTACTACACTCTCCTGGCTTTAGACAGCAAGTTGGCCGTGGTGGCGCAATACATCACTTTGCAGCAAAAGGCCGTCAAGCTGGCGCGTATACAGAAGGAGGCCGATGCCGAAACGCAGTTGGGCGTGGAAAAGTTCGAGGCCGAGTTGGCCAAGGCACAGGCCGACGAATGGCAGTTGCGGCAGGCCGTAGTGGAGACCGAGACCCATCTCAACTTGCTCTTAGGGCGTTTCCCCGCGCCGATTGTGCGCCATGCCGGCGACTTCTTGCAGCTCGCGTTGCCTGCCACCGTGCGCATCATGCCTACGCAGCTGTTGTTGCAGCGGGCCGATGTGCAGCAGGCCGAGCACCAATTGCGTGCAGCTAAATGGGATGTTGAGGCGGCGCGCAAGGCCTTTTTGCCCTCGCTCAACCTCTCGGCGGCCTTGGGCTTAGACGCTTTCAACCCCAAATACCTGGTGCGCACGCCCGAGTCGGTGGCCTTCAGCGTGCTGGGATCTTTCACGGCGCCGCTCATCAACCGGCGTGCCATTCAGGCCGATTTCGAACAGGCCAATGCCTTGCAGATTGAGGCGCTCTATAATTACGACAAGGCGCTGCTCACAGCGTGTGGTGAAACCCACACGTTGCAGGCCAAATTGCGGAACCTGGCGCACTATGCCCAGCTGAAACAGCAGCAAGACTCGGCGTTGCAACGTGCTGTCTCAGCCGCACAACAGCTCTATTTCAACAACCGCGCCTCCTATCTCGACGTGTTGGATAGCGAGCGCGACCAGCTCGATTGTCAGATGGAGCGTATCGACACCCAACTGCAGCAACTCTCGGCTGCTGTCGAGGTCTACCGCGGCTTTTTCTAACCGAGAGTACGTCGCAGAGGCAAAATGCAGTGTAAACGATAGCACGAACTACTGCACGGAGGCAAAATGCAGTGCAATCGATAGCACGAACCACTGCGCGGAGGCAAAATGCAGTGCAAACGATAGCACGAACCACTGCACGGAGGCAAAATGCAGTGCAAACGATAGCACGAACCACTGCGCGGAGGCGAAATGCAGTGCAAACGATAGCACGAACCACTGCGCGGAGGCAAAATGCAGTGCAAACGGTAGCGCAAACCACTGCGCGGAGGCAAAATGCAGTGCAAACGATAGCACGAACCACAGCACGGAGGCAAAATGCAGTGCAATCGATAGCACGAACCACTGCGCAGAGACTAAAGTGCAGTGCTTCGCGTCACAAAACACATTCGCTCTTTGGCCACGCACTCAAAATTTAACGAAAACTATGCTGCCGAGGCGCGTTGAAATCCAGAATTTCTTTCTACCTTTGCCACCCATTAAAGAAGACTGCAAAAAACTTGCTGCGGCGCAACCCCCGAGGGTGCCGGCAGCGGTTTGGCTACTGGGCGATGCGTGGGCTCGGTAGTTTCTTTTGAGCAGGATAGCACACGCGCATAAATTTTTAGAGCGGAGAAAAATAGGAAGCGAATGAATCAGTCGGTAAGGACTTTCACACTAACGGGATTGGTGGCTGCTGAGTTGCTGTTGATGCACGAGTTGCCGCCGTTGAGCATTGGCGGCACGGCGTTGCGCCATGTGAACATCTTGAGCCAGTTGTTGCCCGAGCGCATGAGCGAGCAGCCCGATGTGGTGCCCGCCCCCAAGGTGCCCCGGCCCGTTGTGACGAAGAATAAGCAAGGCAAGGCGGTGGCATTTAAGGAGGTGTGGCCCAAAGGTGTGGAGCCGATTGCCGACTTTTCGGCCGGCAAGGCGGGCGGCATGGATGCGTTCTATGCCAAGCTCAGCGAGGTGAAACAACTCGACCGGCCGGTGCGCATTGCCTATTTCGGCGACTCGTTCATCGAAGGCGACATCCTCACGAGCAACCTGCGTGAGCTGTTTCAGCAGCGCTTTGGCGGTTCGGGTGTGGGCTGGGTCGACTGTGGTACGCCCTTGTCGGCTTTCCGCCGCACGGTGAAGCAGCAATATCGTGGCGTGAGGGAGTTCAGCGTGGTGAAAAAGCCCTTCGATAAGCAGCGGCAGGGCATTGCGCAGCGCTATTATGTGCCCGCAGAGGGCGCACAGGTCACCACACAAGGTTCGGGAGCGCTTCCCTATGTGGGCTCGTGGCAGTGTGCGCGGTTGTTCCTGCGTAGTCCGCAACCCATTCGCGTTACCGTCGAAGCCAACGACCAGCCAGCCTCGGTGCATCTGACACAGCCGTCGGATGGGGTGCAGATGATTGAGACGCGCGGCCTGATGCGCAGCGTGCGCTATGCCTTCTCCGATGTCACACCGCGCACCACGCTCTTTGGCATGGCGTTGGAGTCGAACAAAGGCGTCATTCTCGACAATTTCTCCATGCGTGGCTCGTCGGGCGTACAGTTAGGGCAAATTCCGCAGCCCACGCTCTCGAGTTTTGCACGCTTGCGCCCCTACGACCTCATCGTTGTGCACTATGGCATCAATGCTGCTGTGCAGGGCAACACGCTGCCGCTGATGCGAAGCTATATGAAGCGCATGAAGCGCGCCATTGAGCACTTGCGGGCATCCTATCCCATGGCCAGTATCTTGGTGGTGAGCGTGCCCGACCGCGATCAGCGCACGGCCGATGGCATCACCACCATGAAGGAGGTAAAAGCGTTGGTGGGTTTGCAGGCACAGTTGGCCGCCGATTGTGGGGTGGGCTTTCTCAACCTCTATCAGGCCATGGGGGGAGAAAGCAGCATGAAACGACTTGTCGACCGCAACTTGGCCAACAAAGACTACACCCATCTGAGTTTCGGTGGTGGCAAACAGGTGGCCGGCAAGGTGTTTCCGTCGTTCATGGCCGGATTTGAAAACTATAAACGCCGCAAGGCATTGGAATTGCAATGATAGACCGTTTGATTCATTTGCTTGCGTATCATCCGCAAGAGCCGCTCATCTTCTCGAGCGGGTTGTTTCTGTTTCTCTTCCTGGGCTTCTCGTTCATCTATATGTTGCTGCAACAGCGGCTGAATGCGCGCTTGGTGTTTGTGACGCTCTTCTCCTATTATTTTTATTATAAGAGCAGCGGCCTTTATTTCTGGCTGTTGGCTGTGGTCACCGTGAGCGATTTCTTCATTGCGCGCGGCATTCAACGCTTGGCCGATGGGGCTGCGGCTGATGCAACGCGAGCAAGCCGTGCACGGCATTGGCGCAAAGCTTTGGTGGCACTGAGTCTGCTCATCGATTTGGGACTGTTGGGCTATTTCAAATACACCAACTTCTTCGCGGGCATGGTGAGTCAGCTATTGGAACACAATTTCCAACCATGGGACATCTTCCTGCCGGTGGGCATCAGCTTTTTCACGTTCCAAAGCCTGAGCTACACCATCGATGTCTATCGGGGCAATTTGAAACCGCTGCCCCATCTGCTCGACTATGCTTTCTACGTGTCGTTCTTTCCGCAATTAGTAGCAGGGCCTATTGTGCGCGCAGCCGATTTCGCACCACAGATACGCCGCCCACTCGTCATCACCAACGACATGTTTGCGCGCGGCGTCTATTTCATTCTCATCGGACTATTTAAGAAGGCCGTCATCAGCGATTACATCAGTCTGAACTTCGTCGACCGCATCTTCGACAACCCCACGCTCTATAGCGGGTTGGAAAATCTGCTCGGCGTTTATGGCTACGCGCTGCAAATCTATTGCGACTTTAGCGGCTATAGTGACATGGCCATCGGCATTGCTTTGCTGCTGGGCTTCCATTTCCCCATCAACTTCAACGCACCTTATCGCTCGGTGAGCATCACCGACTTTTGGCGGCGCTGGCACATCTCGCTCTCCACTTGGATTCGCGACTACATTTATATCTCCTTGGGCGGCAACCGCAAAGGCAAGCTGCGGCAATATGTCAACCTCGTCATCACGATGCTCTTGGGCGGTTTGTGGCATGGCGCAAGTCTCAACTTTGTGGCATGGGGCGGGGCACATGGCATCGCACTTGCCGTGCATAAATTCTTCAGTCAAGAGGTGCTGCATCATGGGCGCAGCTTTCAATCCCATGGCGTGCGCAAGTGGATTGCCATCGTGCTCACCTTCCACTTTGTTTGCTTCACGTGGATTTTCTTTCGGCAAAAGACCTTCACTGCCGGCTGGACCATGTTGCGGCAAATCTTCTTCAACTTCCATGCCGAGTTGTGGCAGCAGGTGTGTGCGGGCTATCAATATGTGTTGGCCTTCATGGCCTTTGGCTATCTCACCCATTTCTTGCCCGACGCCTGGCAGGAAGGCACCATTGCGCAGTTGCGCCGCTGCAATGTGGTGGTCTATGCCTTGCTGCTCACTGCCGCCATCTACATGGTCATTCAGGTGAAGAGCTCCACCATCCAACCCTTCATTTATTTCCAGTTCTAATCACAATTTTCCATCTATCATTTGTCTTTTTCCCGAAAAAGTTTATACCTTTGCGCCCATGAACGTAAAGTCGGTTACATATAGCATACAGACGTTGCAAAGAAATTCAAAATTCTTTGCATCTTTTTATGCCATTTATTTGGTCAATCCAAATAATTGTGTAACACACACACACACACATTCTAACGTCCGCTCCTACGCGCGCGTAATATACAACATAAACACTTATAAACAAAGGGTGTGCAAGAAGTTTTTCATAAACTTTTTGCATGCCCTTTTTCGTGGAAAAAATCGAGCCGTTTGCGCTCAAAAGTTATGCATTGCAGTAACTCAAAACAACAATAAATTTAAGTAAAGATGAAGAAAAAAACTTATGTCGCTCCCAAGAGCGAAGTCTTCCCCATGATGGAAGAATTGTTAGTACACAAAACAAGTGTTACAATGGATGCCCCTCACTCCGAAGAAGAGCAATGGGGCTCGGATGAAGAAATTGATGGAGGCGAATTTGAACAGTAGAATATGAAGAAGAATATGCAAAAAGCACTCTGTTTCGTAGCTGCCCTGCTCTTAATGGCATGTAGCAGCGAAGAAAACGTTATGGATGAAGCCCATAAAGTGAATGTGGGCAAGGGTATCACTTTTCAGTTTAACGAAGAAGCATTTGTTCCTGGCACAATCAGCAAGAAGGGAACACGTGCTGCACAAACACCCGAAGTGATTGATTTAGGCAACGGCTTAACTGCCGAAGTAGCTCTCGAACCCGATACGCTCGGGCTGTCGCAGACACGAGCTGCAAATCCCATTCCCGATGGGCATTATAAGATTTATGCCATTGATGCCTCGAATGTGCGCCACGATGGTATAGACGGTAATGTCAGTGGTGGTGTGTTCACAGCCAATCCTCCGGGGCGATGGGAATTGAACAGCGGCGAGACCTACACGTTCGTATGTATCAACGATGCTGTAGTTGATAACGGAACCAGCCTCAGTTATACTTATTCCCATAATCAAACTGCCTTGCAGCCGTTAATTGGCGTCACGCAACACCAAGTAAGTAATATGGGCGATGACGTTGTTTCCTTTGTCATGCGCCATCAAAATGCGCGTGTGCGTTTTCAAATCACCTCGTACACGGCACCTTGTGTGGGCGCAAAAATAAATTTTATTACGGATCCAACAATAGCACCTTGTGGGGTGACAAACTACAATTTAAAAGGCACCATTACAGGCTATTTAAATTCTGTTGCGGCGCAAACAGGAGATTTTACACCCTTGACTGCCGATAAGCCCCATACAACCTCATCCGTTACGGAGATCTATAAGACTTCAACAAATTATCTTTATTATCCCGGGCATTTTCAGATGTTTATGGCACACTATGTTAGATGGGAAGGAACCGTGTATGGGAAGCATGATATTTTTGATGATAACAACATAACGCATTTCTTTTTTTCACATCAAGCTACAGATTTCCTCGAGCGCAATCATAGCTATGTGTATAACATTACAATCCGCCCCTCCGTGCTCTATCTCTTCAGTGATGGCACCGTTGGTACGCTCGGCGACAAAGGGTCGCGCACACCCATCGGCATCGTGGTGAAAGAAAAGACATCGGCCTCGGATAAAGGAACGGCCTGCGCGTTAAACGCAGGATTGGGCATTATACCTTGGGGCTATCGTGGAACTAATTATTTCATTGCCGGAGGTGATGGCTCGTTTGACAATATGAAAGGTTATGAATATACCTACACCACCAATTACTATAACCCTACAGCTTTCACAGAGTATGGTTTGCCAATGGCTACAACCCCTCCCGCAGAACAGCAGATCTTATTACCCACCTACTATTATGCTGCACACTATAATCCGGGAGTGCCCGTGACGGGAGCGAATATCGGTAAATGGTTCCTCCCTTCAGCAGGTCAGGTGAAGTTATTGCTCAAACGCTATGCCGATTTGAAAGAGGCCGACATGCCTACTGACTTTTACGACTTCTGGTCTCCCCCGACACCTATACCGGGAGTACCGATAAATATTACTAAGCTGAAAAAAGTCTTCACAGATGGAGGTGCGACTTGGGTTGGCGACCAATGGGCGCTATCAGGAACAGATGCCAATAATCATAGTATCAGCGTGGCTATGTGGTTGGACAAGGCTGGATGGAATTACGAAAGTGGAAATCTCCCCTATATGCATCAACAGAGTGTATATCCATTTGTGTATTTCTAAATGATGAATAGTTTTGCAGGAATGCGGCCGATGTGGTTGTCAAGCGTGGTAGGGGCGGCGCCTGTGTGCCCGCCCGTGTCGCCCTGCAAGGGCGCATCCATCGTTAGGCGTGTCGGGCGATGGTGGAAACACAATGTTTGCACATGGAAGCACATCATTTTCGGATGGAAACGCCGCTGCGCGGACGTTCGGGCGGGCACACAGGCACCGCCCCTACTATTCCAAACACACATCGCCGTTCCGCAAAGGTGAAAATAAAAGTTTTAACGCTTGCGGAGCTTCCGCAAATAGCAAAACAAAAATTTTAGCGCTTGCGGAGCTTCCGCAAATAGCAAAACAAAAATTTTAGCGCTTGCGGAGCTTCCGCAAATGACAAAACAAAAAATTTGGCGCTTGCGGAGCTTCCGCAAATAGCAAAACAAAAAATTTAGCGCTTGCGGAGCTTCCGCAAATGACAAAACAAAAAATTTAGTGCTTGCGGAGCTTCCGCAAGCGTTCCGAAACAAAAAATGAAACAAAAATGGAGCTACATGCTCGCTTTTAACAATTAAATGAAATAAAAATATGACAGACATCAAGACAATCGACTTACCAAAGTTGAACAACGGCGCGCACTATGAGTTTATGAAGGTGGTGAGCGACCGTTTCGCGACGGAGACGGTATTGAGTACGAATGCTGCGGCGAAAAAGGCTATCGAGGCGTTGGCGGCCGCGGTGAAAGAGGAGGATCGCTGTTTGGTGATTTCGCAAAAGAGCCTCATCACCGACGATATCAAGGTGGCCGACGACAAGCGCGACAACATTTTCCGCGGGTTGCGCAAATCGATTAAGGGGTTGACAGATGCGCCCGTGGCCGATGTGGCGCAGGCTGCGAAAGAATTGCAACAATGTTTGGTGGATTATCGCATCGACCCTGCGATGCAGTTGGACCGCGAGACGGGGCTGCTGCACAATTTCATCGCCGACCTCGAAACAAAGTATGCTGCTCAGGTGACGAAGCTCGGGCTCACGCTGTTCGTTGCTCCGCTGAAGGAGGCCAACGCCAAGGTGGAACAGTTCATCGTCGACCGCACTACGGCGCAATCGGCCGTTGCCGCCGGCGAACTCCGCCAGGCACGTTTGGCCACCGATGCCGCCTATCGCCACCTCGTGAAATTCGTCAATGCGCTGGCCATGGTCTCGGGCACCACCGACTACGACGCCTTGGCCAAGTTCCTCAACGAGCACATCGACCGCTACAAACATGAGGTGTTGCCGAAGAAAAAGAAAGGTGGCAAAAAGCCTTCGGATGGCGACAAACCGGGCGATGGGAAGAAACCTGGTGACGGCGGGAAAACACCCGATGGCAAGAAGCCGGGCGGTGATGCTGCAAAGCCGGGCGACGGTGGCGATGGTAAAGATAAACCTAGCGATGGTAAAGACAAACCGGGTGGAAAAGGTCAGGGCGATGCCACGGTGACACCCAAAGAATAACTTGTTTTAAAACAAATGGTGTCATCCACGGTGACACCAAAATCATAACATACACACACTTTTTTATTTTAAGTAATGGGGGCGGGAGTGCGCGATGCATTTCCGCCCCCGATGTGTTGTGTGTATGGGAAGATATTAAAAAGCAATGTGTTGGGAAAAGTACAACCCCCAAGGGGGTAGCCTCCTCGCTTGCATTGTTACCCAGGGTAGGCTGCGTTGCACTTGCCAACCCTGCGCTATCGAAAGTATAACCCCGATGGGGTAGGGGCACACCGCGTGGTTTGGAGCTATCGAATGTGCAATACGGTGGGGTATGAACACACCGCGTGGTTTGGTGGAGATGGGTAGGGGCGGCGCCTGTGTGCCCGCCCGCGTCGCTCCACAAGGGTGCATCCGTCGTTCATTCCCCGCGCACCATGCGTGTATTTTTGGTATGGAAACGCCGCTGCGCGGACGTTCGGGCGGGCACACAGGCGCCGCCCCTACGGTTTCGTTTGGGCAGATTACGTGTGGATGGTTGATTTCGTTTGGGTGGATTGCGTGTGGGACAGTTGATTTCGTTTGGGCGGATTGCATGTGGGTGGTTGATGTCGTTTGGGTGAATTATGCGCGTGGGCGGTTGGTGGCATTTGGTTGGATTGCGCGTAAATGGTTATTTTGTTTGTGTGGGTTGCGTGGAAAAATATAATGGAGATGGGTAGGGGCGGTGCCTGTGTGCCCGCCCGTGTCGCCCTGCAGGGGCACATCCATCGTTCAATTCCCGCGCATAATACGTGTATTTTTGGTATGGAAACGCCGCTGCGCGGACGTTCGGGCGGGCACACAGGCACCGCCCCTACGGTTTCGTTTGGGGGATTGCGCGCAGACGGTTGATGCCGTTGGGGTGGATGGTGTGTAAATGGTTATTTTGTTTGTGTGGAATGCGTGGAAAAATATTACGGAGCGTGGTAGGGGCGGTGCCTGTGTGCCCGCTCGCGTCGCCCTGCGAGGGCGCATCCATCGTTCATCCCCCGCGCACCATGCGTATATTTTTGGTATGGAAACGCCGCTGCGCGGACGTTCGGGCGGGCACACAGGCACCGCCCCTACGGTTTCGTTTGGGTGGATTGCGTGTGGGTGGTTTTGTTTGTTGGTTGGGAAAACGGTACACATGAACCTATGCCATCGGCATTGTACTTTTTAAAATCAATTTTCGTGCAGGAAACCATCTGTTCGCCGCGTGTGGTAAGGATGTGCGATGAGAAAGAGTACAACCCCCAAGGGGGTAGCCTCCTCGCTTGCATTGTTACCCAGGGTAGGCTGCGTTGCACTTGCCAACCCTGCGCTATCGAAAGTATAACCCCGATGGGGTAGGGGCACACCGCGTGGTTTGGAGCTATCGAATGTGCAATACGGTGGGGTATGAACACACCGTGTGGTTGGCGTGGGCTATCGAATGTACAATGTGATGAGGTAATGGCACACCGCATGGCTTGGTGGAGATTGGTAGGGGCGGCGCCTGTGTGCCCGCCCGTGTCGCCCTGTAGGGGCGCATCCATCGTTAAATTCCCCGCGCACCATGCGTGTATTTTTGGTATGGAAACGCCGCTACGCGGACGTTCGGGCGGGCACACAGGCACCGCCCCTACGGTTTCGTTTGGGCAGATTGTGCGTGGACGGTTGATTTCGTTTGGGGATGGATTGTGCATGGCCTACGTATTCCGTTTGGATGGGTGATGTTGTGCGAATGTCGTTAACTCGCGTGTGCGAATGGCTGTGGGGGAAATCAGGCCTGTAGGGCTTGTACTTTTGTCAGCCGAGGGTTGGCGACGATAGGAGCCTACCCTGAGGAAAGGCGGCGGGAGAAAATCTATGCCATCGGCATTGTACTTTCTTTAAATTCATTTGAACAAAAGGAATAGCATTCGCAAACAAATGCTTTCTGCCAAGTTGTCAGTTGGCACAGGCTTTGCCTATATGTGGGGCAAAACGAATTAAACAGTTAAGCGATATGCAAAAAGGTAATATTGGGGTTACGACTGAGGACATCTTCCCCGTGATAAAAAAGTTCCTCTATTCGGATCATGAGATATTTTTGCGCGAGTTGGTGAGCAACGCTGTCGATGCCACGCAGAAGTTGAAAACGCTGGCCGAGAAGGGCGATTATAAAGGCGAATTGGGCGATTTGGCGGTGCGCATCACGTTGGATGAGGCGGCAAAGACCATCACGATTAGCGATAACGGCATTGGTATGACGGCCGAGGAGATTGAGAAATATATCAATCAGATTGCGTTCTCGGGTGTGTCCGATTTCTTGGATAAATATAAGGATAATGCCAATGCCATCATTGGGCACTTTGGTTTGGGTTTCTATTCGAGCTTTATGGTGAGCGACCGTGTGGACATCATCACGAAGTCTTACCAGGAGGATGCTAAGGCGGTGAAATGGACGTGCGATGGTACGCCGGCTTATGAGCTTGATGAGACCGAGAAGGCTGGGCGTGGCACGGATGTGGTGCTGCACGTGAGCGAGGATTGCAAGGAGTTTTTGGATAAGGGCAAGCTGACCGAGCTGCTCAACAAATATTGCAAGTTCATGGCCGTGCCCGTGATTTTCGGCAAGGAAACCGAGTGGAAAGACGGCAAGCAGGTGGAAACCGACAAGGATCACGTGATTAACAGTGTGGAGCCGCTGTGGGTGAAGACACCTTCGACGCTGAAGGATGAGGATTATGAGAAGTTCTATCGTGAGCTTTATCCCATGCAGGATGAGCCGCTGTTTTGGATTCATCTGAATGTGGATTATCCGTTCCACTTGACGGGTATTTTGTATTTCCCTCGCATTAAGAACAGCATTGAGCTGCAGCGCAATAAAATTCAGTTGTATTGCAATCAAGTGTTTGTGACCGACCAGGTGGAAGGCATCGTACCCGAGTTCCTGACGTTGCTGCATGGTGTGATCGACTCGCCTGATATTCCGCTGAATGTGAGCCGCAGCTATTTGCAGAGCGATGCGAACGTGAAGAAGATCTCGACCTACATCACCAAGAAGGTGGCCGACCGTTTGCAAAGCATCTTCAAGGAAGACCGCAAGGCTTATGAGGAGAAATGGGATAGCCTGAAGCTGTTTATTCATTATGGCATGCTGTCGCAGGAGGATTTCTATGAGCGGGCGAAGGACTTTACGCTGCTGAAAGATGTCGACGGCAAATATTACACGTTTGAGGAATATAAGACGCTTATCAAGGATAGCCAGACCGATAAAGACGGCAACCTGATTTATTTGTATGCTAACAATGTGGAGGAACAATATTCCTACATTGAGGCTGCTAAGAATAAAGGTTATAGCGTGTTGCTGTTCGATGGGCAGCTCGATACGCCGTTGGTGGGCTTGTTGGAGCAGAAATTCGAGAAGTCGCGCTTCACTCGTGTGGATGCCGATATCGTTGAGCGGCTCATTGTGAAGGATGAGGCGAAGAAGACCGAGCTCAATGCCGACCAGACGGAGCAGCTTTCTCAAGTGTTCCGCTCGCAGATGCCACATCTAAATCAGGTGGAGTTTATGGTTGAGGTGCAGGCCTTGGGTGAGAACAATCAACCCGTTGTCATCACACAGAATGAATATATGCGGCGCATGAAGCAGATGAGCCAGTTCCAACCCGGCATGGCTTTCTATCAGCAAATGCCCGATAGTTACACTTTGGTGCTCAACAGCGACCATGCTTTGGTGAAGAAAGTGCTGGGCGATTGCGATGCTGCTACGGGCGAAGCACTCAAGCCCATTCAAAGTGAGCTGAAGGGATTGCAGGCGCGTCTCTCGGCTTTGCAGCAGGCACAGAGCGCAAAGAAGCTAGAGGAGCTGACGCAGCAGGAGAAAGATGATGTGCAGAACACGCAAAAAGAAATCACTGCGCAGCAAGATAAGCAAAAAGAGGTGATTGCAAACTATGCAAAAGAAAATAGCATTGTTCATCAACTAATTGACCTTGCTTTGTTGCAGAATGGCATGCTAAAAGGTAAAGAATTAGATGCATTTTTGAAGCGCTCGGTGGACTTGATTAAGTAGTTCACTGAACACATTATACACAAAGGCGGGGAATATGTTGCGGCATATTTCCCGCTTTTCTTTTTGTTTTTTTGCAGTTAATCCTGTTAATAAATACTAATCATTAGCCTTTTCTTTAGTGCTGTCTTTTCAGTTTAGCCAAAAACCATTACCTTTGCACCGCATTCAAGGAATGAGGCTTCGTAGCTCAACTGAATAGAGCATCTGACTACGGATCAGAAGGTTCCGGGTTTGAATCCCAGCGAAGTCACAACATGAAGAATGTTTAAAACGGATGGCTTCGTAGCTCAACTGAATAGAGCATCTGACTACGGATCAGAAGGTTCCGGGTTTGAATCCCAGCGAAGTCACAACATGAAGAGGAGTTCTTAAATGGAGCTCCTCTTTTTTGTGTTCTTTTACGAAATAAAAACATGCAATTCCTTTGTCTCTCGGTCATTTTGTTTTATTTTTGCATGAAAAATAGGGATTATGAAACAAATGAATATGGTAAAGAAAATTAAATATAGTTTGGTAGCCCTTGCGGGCGTTTTTATCTTTAGTGCGTGTGGAACGACGCAGACAGTGCCCATCACGGGGCGTAAACACTCGTTGTTGGTGAGCGATGCCGAGGTGTTGAGCTTGAGCAAGTCGGAATATGCGAAATACATGCAGACGGCCAAGCGTTCGACAGATGCTGCGAGCACGGCGATGGTGCAGCGTGTTGGCCGCCGTTTGGCGAATGCCGTTGAGGATTATTTGCGCTCACATGGAGCGGCTGACGAGGTGAACAACTTCGATTGGGAGTTTAATTTGGTGGCCGACAAGAACGTGAACGCATTCTGTATGCCTGGCGGAAAAATTGTTGTTTACGAAGGGTTGTTGCCCGTTACACAAACCGAGTCGGCTTTGGCCATCGTGTTGGGGCATGAAATTGCGCATGCAGTGGCTAAGCATAGCGCAGAGCAGATGTCCAAGAAGATACGTCAGAGCTACGGCACACAAATCGGAAGCCAGATTGTTGGCGCCATCGCCGGCTCATCTGTTGGCGACCTTGCGGGTGCCATTGCCCAGCAAGGATTTAGCTTTGCCAACCTTCGTTACAGTCGCGACAACGAGACCGAGGCCGACCACATGGGACTTATCTTTGCAGCAATGGCGGGCTACGACCCTGCTGTAGCCATTCCTTTTTGGCAACGCATGGCCGAGAAGAGCGGTGGCGGCAACAGCAGCGACATGTTTAGCGACCACCCGAGCGACGCCAAACGTATAGCGGCCATTCGTCAGTGGTTGCCCACAGCAGAGAAATATTATGAAGCTTCGGGTGCCAAGACCTCTACGTTGCAGATTTCTTCGGGCAAAACGTCAAAGAAAACTAAGGCAACGCGCCGGCGCAGAAAATAGTCGACACGCGTTTTTCACTTTAACCTCTTTCTATTATGATAGCTTATTTAGTCACCCATTTATGGCTCATTTGGACCTTCATCTTCTTGCTGTGTCTGATTTTAGAGCTGAGTTCAGGCGATTTCTACGTCATTTGCCTTGCTGTCGGCGCCGTTGTCCCGATAGTTGTTTCGTTTTTCACGCCCTTATGGCTTCAAATTCTGCTTTGGGCGCTGTCTTCGGTGTTTAGCATTTGGTTGGTGCGACCGTGGTTGGTGCGGCATTTGCGCACGGCGGGCGACGCACGTTTGAGCAATGCCGACGCTTTAATTGGCCGCATCGGCGTTGTCATAGCCGATATTCCGGCTGACGCGAGCGGTTATGTGAAGGTTGACGGCGACGAATGGAAAGCCGTAAGCCAGAACGGAATGCCCATCACGAGCGGCAACAGAGTTGAAATCGTCTCGCGCGAATCCATCATCGTAACAGTGAAATTAATATAGTTTATTCATTTTAAAAGTTCTAAATCATGGACATTGGTATTTATGTGTTAGTGGCAATCGTTGCATTAGCCATTATTTTCTTGAAGATGACAGTTGTCATCATTCCACAGAGTGAAACCAAGATCATCGAGCGTTTAGGAAAGTATTACGCCACGCTCAAGCCCGGCATCAATTTAGTGATACCTTTCATCGACCGGGCGAAGAGCATCGTCACGCTCGTCAACGGTCGTTACGCCTATTCAACGAGCATTGATTTGCGCGAACAAGTGTATGATTTCGCGCGTCAGAATGTGATTACCAAAGACAACATTCAGATGCAAATCAATGCGTTGCTCTATTTTCAGATTGTCGACCCGTTCAAGGCTGTCTACGAGATTAACAACCTGCCCAACGCCATCGAGAAGCTCACGCAGACCACCTTGCGTAACATCATCGGCGAAATGGAGCTCGACCAAACGCTCACCAGCCGCGACATCATCAACACCAAGTTGCGGGGCGTGCTCGACGATGCCACCAACAAATGGGGCATCAAGGTGAACCGCGTAGAGCTGCAAGACATCACGCCGCCGCAGAGCGTGCTGCAAGCCATGGAGAAGCAGATGCAAGCCGAGCGCAACAAGCGTGCGACTATCCTCACCAGCGAGGGCGACAAGCAGGCGCAAATCTTGCAGAGTGAAGGCGACAAGGCGGCCATGATCAACAAGGCCGAAGCTGCCAAGCAGCGCGCCATCCTCAACGCCGAGGGCGAAGCCACAGCACGCATACGCAAGGCCGAAGCCGAAGCCGTGGCCATTGAAAAGATTACCGAGGCTGTGGGCAAATCAACCAACCCGGCCAACTATCTTTTGGCGCAGAAATACATTCAGATGATGCAGCAGTTGGCCGAAGGCGACAAGACCAAGACCGTTTTCCTGCCCTACGAGGCCACCAATCTCTTGGGCAGCGTGGGCGGCATCAAAGAGCTTTTTAAAGGCGAGTGAAATGCGCCGGGCTTGCGCTTTGTGCGCCCCGGAGCGTTGCCTTTTTGACGCAGGCGGAGCGGTGGCACCATTCAGCGCCGCTCCTCGGCCATCTCTAAAAAATAAACACGAAACAATGAACATAGCTATTGTTTGCGGAGCGCGTCCCAACCTCATCAAGGTGGCGCCGCTGCTCCGCACCATTCATGGAAACAAGAATTATCAATCCATCCACGCCGAATTGATTTATGTGGGCACGGCGGCCGACGCCACCTTGGATGCCACCATCTTTAGCGACTTGGCCATTGCGCCGCCCAGCGTTTATTTGGGCGTGGAATGTGAGAACCTCAACGAGCTCACCGGCCGGGTGATGTCAGCATTCGAACGCTACTTGCAAACCCATCCCACCGACGTGGTGCTCGTGGTCGACGACTTGGCCAGCACCATGGCCGTGGCCATTGTCACGAAGAAGGCGGGCGTGCGCCTGGCGCATATCGCTGCCGGAACCCGCAGCTTCGACATCACGATGCCCAAGGAAATCAACCGGCTGGTGATCGACGGCCTGAGCGACGTGCTCTTCACCGCCGGAGCCAGCAACAACAGCATCGCCAACCGCGAGGGTGCCGAGCTGAGCAAGGTTTACATGGTGGGCAACATTTTGATGGACAACCTGCGATTTATCCACCAAACGCTCCGGCGCCCGCCCATCTTCGACGACTTGCAGCTCGACGCCGAGCGCTACATCGTCTTCACGCTCAACCGCAAGCTGCTCATCGAGCAAACGCAGCATCTGCGCCAATTATTGCAGGCCATCGCGCGCAGCGTGGAAGGAACGGGCATCCGCGTCATTGCACCGCTGCGCCAGCGGGCTGCCCACGTGGTTGAGGCCTTGCTGGCCGATGAGCCGCAAGCCCAGGCCATCACGCTCGTGCCGCCGCAGGGCTATCTGGCCTTCGCCTATCTCGCAGCCCACGCCCGCGGCATCATCACCGACAGTGGCAACGTGGCCGAGGAAGCCACCTTCAACCAGGTGGCGTGCATCACACTCAACAGCTACACCGAGCACATCGAAACCGTGAAGCAGGGAACCAACGTCCTCGTGGGCGAAAATCCCGACTTGCTCCACGCTGCCGTCGACGACATGGTGGCCGGCCGGTGGAAAACATCGAGCCTGCCCGAGCGCTGGGACGGCCGCACCGCCGAGCGCATCCTGCAAATACTCTATTAAACGCCGTTCGGTCGGCACCCGCTCGGGAGATGGGTTGCGACAGCGCCATCCGCCGCGCATACCATTTTTCAGCTCGGCCGCCCCACATTTTTGCGGCAAAGCTTTGGCCGCAGCCGAGTTTTTTTCTAAATTTGTGCGTAAAATTAATTCAAAAGACAGATGAAAAGACTTATTTTCCCCGCCGCAGTGGCACTTATGATGGGCCTCGCGGCATGTTCGCAACAAAAACAACCCCAACAGCAGCAGACCCCGCAGCCCGCCGCCCAAGTGAAGGTCGACAGTGCCGCCATGCGCGCCAATGCCGGCGAATATCGCAGTTACGACGGTTCGAAATCGCTGAAGTTGGAGGCCAATGGGCAGGTGACGAGCAAGAAACTGAAGTTTGACTACACCTCGTGGCGAGTCATCAGCACGGGCGAAGGCTATGCCGACATCGTGCTCGTGCGCGCCGGCTTGGACCACGAGATTGAGCAAAACTTCCGCATCGACACCAGCGACCATTCGCTCGTCATCGACCAGGAGACGTTCCGTTTGCCCGCCAAGCCCAAGAAGTAATCGCGCTGCGCTGCACGAAAGGGGCGGCGGAACCCTCTGCCCCTTTGCGTGGCGGTGAACGCGGTAAAACTGAATAATAGAGCCGTCGGAAAATTCCGGAGCCCGAAAAATCAAAAAGTCGGTCGTCGGAAAATTCCGGAGCCCGAAAAATCAAAAAGTCGGTCGTCGGAAAATTCCGGAGCCCGAAAAATCAAAAAGTTGGCCGTCGGAAAATTCCGGAGCCCGAAAAATCAAAAAGTCGGTCGTCGGAAAATTCCGGAGCCCGAAAAATCAAAAAAGTCGGTACGTCGGAAAAATTCCGGAGCCCGAAAAATCAAAAAGTTGGCCGTC
>NZ_JH114215.1:1132001-1137766 GCF_000224615.1 Segatella oulorum F0390 | reverse complement strand
TTCCGGAGCCCGAAAATCAAAAAGTTGGCCGTCGGAAAATTCCGGAGCCCGAAAAATCAAAAAGTCGGTCGTCGGAAAATTCCGGAGCCCGAAAAATCAAAAAAGTCGGTCGTCGGAAAATTCCGGAGCCCGAAAAATCAAAAAAGTTGGCCGTCGGAAAATTCCGCAAGCCCAAAAAATCAAAAAATAGGGCGTCGGGAAATTCCGCAAGCCCAAAAAATCAAAAAACAGGGCGTCGGAAAATTCCGCAAGCCCAAAAAATCAAAAAACAGGGCGTCGGGAAATTCCGCAAGCCCCCAAAAATCAAAAAACAGGGCGTCGGGAAATTCCGCAAGCCCCAAAAATCAAAAAATAGGCCGTCGGGAAATTCCGCAAGCCAAATTAGAAACTAAATGTATAGAAAAACGTTTAACATAGTATTAACCGACCTTAGATATACCATTTTAAGGTCATAATTTTTTATCGTAATGCGAAGAAAGCAAAAATTGAAGACGTTTGATCGTCCGAAGCTCCAAAATCTGGAGCATTCTCAGTATGCCAGCTATGTGCTGACGCAGTTTAAACCTCTCAAAATGGCCAAGATCGACGAGGTGCTTCCGCCCTTGGCGACAGCCATCAAAACCGAGGACGAAGTGCTCAATTTGCCGGCGGCTGCCGAGGAGACAGCCGACGTGCGGCAGTTGGACGACGTGCGCGACATGGCTTTCCGCTCGCTCTCGCTGAAAATTCAGACGGCCTTGATGAGCGACGATGCCGACGAACGGGCGGCAGGGAAAAAGCTGGATCGGGTGCTCGACTGCTATCCCGGTTTGGCCACGATGAACTATGAAAAGGAGACGGGCGCCGTGCTCAACCTTCTTGTCGACCTGAAGGATGCCAAAGTGGCGGCCGAGGTGACCAAGTTGGCACTCGCGCCGGCCATCACGCGCTTGGAGAAGGCCAACGAGGCGTTTAGCAAGGTCTACTACGGCCGTTACGAGAGCTATGCCAATGCGCCTCAACGCGGTGCACGTGTTTTGCGCGAACGCACCGACGAGGCGTTGGACGATGTGCTCTGGCGCGTCGAATGTCTGTATGAGGTGACGCGCGATGCCAAGCTCCTGCACGCCATCGAGCTCTACAACACCTATGTGGCCGACCGCGAACGGGTGTTTGCCGACCGCGAACGGGCCAATGCTGCGGCTCTCGAGACGGCACGCAAGAAAATCGGCGAAATGCTCGCGCCAATGTTCTTGGCTTTGGAGGTGAAGCGCAATCTGCACCAAGGCAGCCTCTCGTTCACGGGCAACACCTCGGGCAGCGACAAAAAGAAGCAATATGAGTTGCATGTGGCGGGCAGCGACGAGCCGCTCTGGGTGGTGGTGAAAAATCATCAGTTGGAAGTGGTGAAGCACGAGGAAAAACCTGCGCCCAAGAAGCCCACGCCGAAGAATCCGGGCAAGAAAAAGCCCGGCGACAGCGGCAATGGCAAAAAGCCGGGCGAAAGCGGGCAGGGTAGCGCCGAAGTGACGCCCAAGCCATAGCGTCGGGAATTGCAAGTGGGGCAGGACAGCGCGGGTTGTTCTGCCCCCTTTTCGTGGCCGCTTCCAAAATCTTAAATAAACCCTAAAACTAAGTGCCATTTTTAAAGGAAATAGTTTTTTTTCACTAATTTTGCCGCCAAGTTTAGTGGCTTATGCGTAAGAGAGTATTCTCACTGATAACATTGCTTTGTTTTGCGCTGGCTGTGGTTGCAGCTGGCAAGCGCTTCACCCTCGTCATCGATGCGGGGCATGGCGGTGGCGATAACGGTGCGCCGGGGGCCTATTCCAACGAAAAGGATTTGACGTTGAAATATGCGCTCGCCTTTGGACGCTATGTGGAGCGAAATTGCCCCGACGTGAAGGTGATTTACACGCGCACAACCGACATATTCGTCACCTTGGCCGGTCGCGCCGACATTGCCAACCGCAACAAGGCCGACCTCTTTCTTTCGTTCCATATCAACGCCATCACGGGCTCGAAATCGGCCCATGGGTTTCAAAGTTGGACGCTTGGCCGGGGCGCACAGTCGGGCGACCGCGGCATCAAAGCCAATGTCGACGTGGCCAAGCGCGAGAACTCGGTGATGTTCTTAGAAAAGGATTACAAGAAGGTGTATAAGGAACTCGATGCCAATGCCGCCGAAAACGACATCATGTATGAGTTTATCGCCGACAAAAACCGCGAACGCAGCGTGGAGCTTTCGCGTCTGATGCAGCAATATGTCTGCGCTGCCACGGGGCGCGTGAATGGGGGTTCGCATCAGAATAATCTGGCCGTGTTGCGCCTCACATCGATGCCGAGCTGCCTGCTCGAGCTGGGGTTCATCTCTACGCCCGACGAAGAAGATTTCCTCAATGCCGACAGCTCTGTGCCGCTCTATGTGCAGGGCGTCTTCAACGCATTCATGAAATATCGCGAGCATTATGACAGCAACATCAGCGTGCCCTACAAACCCATCAAGGATGAGCCGGTCATTCCGCAGGTGGTGCCGCCCTCCTATCAAAATGAAGCGCCTGCGCCCAAGCCTGCACGCAAGAAAAAAGTGGTGGTGGCGGCGCCCGAAGTGAAAGCGCAGCCCGATGCCACGCCCGACAAGGACACGGCCGCGCAGCCTGTGTTTAAAGTGCAGCTGTTTGTGACCAGCCAGGCTTTGCGCACCGATGACAGCCGTCTGAAAGGGCTCGACGGCGTGGATTTTTACCGTGAGGGTGCGCTGTTTAAATACACCTGCGGCGCTTCGGCCAATTATAACGAGATTTACAAGCTGCGCAAACAGCTTTTAGAGCGTTTCCCCGATGCGTTTATCGTGGCGTTTGTAGCGGGGCAGAAATGCAACATCAATGAGGCGATACACACGTTTAAAGCCCATAAAAATAAATAAATCACAAGTGCGAACCGACAAAAAATAGAATATGAAACTGACAAACGAAATCAAAATTGCGCTCGTTGCCATCGTCGGCATCCTGGTGCTGTTCTTTGGACTCAATTTCTTGAAGGGCATGTCGCTCTTCTCCACCGATGCCACCTATTACGTGGCGTTCAAAGATATTAGCGGCCTCTCGTCGTCCAATCCCATCTATGCCGATGGCTATAAGGTGGGCGTGGTGAAAAGCATTCAGTATAACTATGCCAAGAAGGGAGATGTGCTCGTGCAAATCGACATCAATCCCGATTTGCGCATCCCAAAAGGAAGCTCGGCCGAGATTGAAAGCGATCTCATGGGCAACGTGAAGATGAATTTGCTCTTGGCCAACAATCCACGCGAGCGCGTCAACAGCGGCGACACAATTATTGGTTCTAAGAACAGCGGAATGTTGGGAAACGTGGCCAAATTGTTGCCCACCGTGCAGCAAATGTTGCCCAAGCTCGATAGTATTCTCAGCAGTGTCAACACCTTGCTGGCCGACCCTGCTTTGGCACATTCGCTCCACAACATCGAAGGCATCACTGCCAACCTCAACACCACTTCGCAGCAGCTCAACACGCTCGTTGCGGGAGTGAACAGGCAAGTGCCGGGCCTTTTGCGCCGTGCCGACGGTGTGATGGTGAATGCCAACACCTTCACGGGCAATCTTGCGCAGGTGGACATCGCCGGAACGATGGCTCAGGTGAACCAAACCATCGCGCAGCTCAATGCGTTTAGCCAGCAGCTCAACAGCAAAGAAGGCAGCTTAGGTTTGCTCATGCACGACCCGGCACTCTATAACAACCTCAATAAAACGATGGTGAGCGTCGACTCGCTGCTCATCAATGTGCGGCAGCATCCCAAGCGCTATGTGCACTTCTCTTTGTTTGGCAGAAAAGATAAATAATTCACAATAAACAAAAAAGTTTGGTGCACAATGCTACAGATTGTGCCCATCCTTTTGGAATTTGCATTAGTTTTTGTAACTTTGTGTCCACTTAGCAAACACGTCTAACGACATTTAATTATTTTAGTCGCATAGTTTTTCATGAAAGGAAGTCCTGCAAGCTGTTGGGACAGGGCACTTGCGCTTATCAAGCAACATGTCACGCCGCAACAGTTTGATACCTGGTTTAAGCCCATTGGCTTTGAGCATTTTAACGAAGAAGAGAAAACCATCCTCGTTCAAGTGCCCAGTCCTTTCGTCTATGAATATTTAGAGGAGAACTTCTTAGGCTTGTTGCGCGCGGTGCTCTATCGCACCTTTGGCGAGGGCGTGCAGCTCACCTATCGCATTGTCACCGACAAGGAGCACAAATTGACGCAAGATATTGAGTCGGATGAAGCGATTGCCGATGTGAATGCTGCGCAGGGCAGCCGCAAGCAAGCGGAAAATCGGGCGGTAGCGGTTGAATTTGATTCGCAACTCGACCCGCATCTCACGTTCAAGAACTATATTGAGGGCACGAGCAACAAGCTGCCGCGCAGCGTGGGACTTTCGATTGCCGAGCATCCTGCCACGCCGCAATTCAACCCCATGTTTATTTATGGTCCTTCGGGATGCGGAAAGACGCACCTCATCAACGCCATTGGGCTGCATTGCAAGCAGCTTTATCCCGAGAAGCGCGTGCTTTATATCAGCGCGCGCCTTTTCCAGTCGCAGTTTGTCGATGCCAACCTCAAACACGTCATCAACGACTTCATTCGGTTTTATCAGACCATTGACATGCTCATCGTGGATGACATTCAAGAATGGATGAATGCCGTTAAGACGCAAGACACCTTTTTCCACATCTTTAATCATCTCTTTCGCAATGGTAAGCGCATCATTTTGGCCAGCGACCGTCCGCCGGTCGACCTCAAAGGCATGAACGAGCGTCTGCTCACGCGCTTCTCGTGTGGTTTGATTGCCGAGATGGAGAAACCGAATGTGGAGCTGTGCATCGACATCCTGCACAATAAAATCCGCCGCGACGGACTGCATATTCCCGAAGAAGTGGTGCAGTTTATCGCCTCGACCGCCAACGGCAGTGTGCGCGATTTAGAAGGTGTGGTGAGTTCTCTGTTGGCTTATAGCGTGGTATATAATTGCAAGATTGACATGCGTTTGGCCGAACGTGTGATTAAGCGGGCGGTGAAAATCGACGATAAGCCGCTCACCATTGACGATATTATGGAGGCGGTTTGTGCGCATTTCAATGTTACGGCCACAGCCGTAAACAGCAAAAGCCGTAAGCGCGATTTGGTCGTTGCCCGTCAGGTTTCGATGTTCCTGGCTCAGAAATATACCAAGATTCCGGCTTCGCGCATTGGTCGCCTGGTGGGAAATCGCGACCATTCTACCGTTATTCACAGTTGCTCGCAAGTGGAGCAGCGCCTCAAGGTGGATCAGGATTTTAAGGATGACGTGATGCGTATCGAGGCATCATTCCAATTGAAAGGATAAGGCGCACGCACATGAGTGCACGTAAATTTTAAAATCCCACATCAGCAGTCGATGCTGATTTCTCAAAAACAAGCGTTCGTCACCCGCCGAACGAGCATTTTTCTTAAAAACGATTGTTCGCTACCCACCGAACGAACATTTTTCTCAAAAACAAGTGTTCGCTACCCGCCGAACGAGTATTTTTCTTAAAAACAAGTGTTCGTCACCCGCCGAACGAGTATTTTTCTCAAAAACAAGCGTTCGCCACCTGCCGAACGAACATTTTTCTTAAAAACGATTGTTCGCCACCCGCCGAACGAGCATTTTTCTCAAAAACAAGTGTTCGCCACCCGCCGAACGAACATTTTTCTTAAAAACGATTGTTCGCCACCCGCCGAACGAACATTTTTC
>NZ_JH114215.1:1110964-1131839 GCF_000224615.1 Segatella oulorum F0390 | reverse complement strand
AGGCATCATTCCAATTGAAAGGATAAGGCGCACGCACATGAGTGCACGTAATTTTAAAATCCCACATCAGCAGTCGATGCTGATTTCTCAAAACAAGCGTTCGTCACCCGCCGAACGAGCATTTTCTTAAAACGATTGTTCGCTACCCACCGAACGAACATTTTTTCTCAAAAACAAGTGTTCGCTACCCGCCGAACGAGTATTTTTCTTAAAAACAAGTGTTCGTCACCCGCCGAACGAGTATTTTTCTCAAAAACAAGCGTTCGCCACCTGCCGAACGAACATTTTTCTTAAAAACGATTGTTCGCCACCCGCCGAACGAGCATTTTTCTCAAAAACAAGTGTTCGCCACCCGCCGAACGAACATTTTTCTTAAAAACGATTGTTCGCCACCCGCCGAACGAACATTTTTCTCAAAAACGATTGTTCGTCACCTGCTGAACAAGCATTTGACTTGGGTTTATCACAAAACCTAAGGTGAAGTTATTGGTCGGGGTTGCGTTCATAGCCTTGATATGCCGGCACAAGCCCACTCATTACCGCGTCATAGCTTTGTTGCATTTGTTGTTTGATATTCTCAGCGCCTTGTCCCGCAGGAGGGATAGGTTGGTGAATGGTTAGTTTCAGCGGATGCCAAAACACCCAAAAGAAATCGCGTGTCCGCGGCTTCACATCGAAACTGCCATTGATGGTGATGGGCACGACGGGTAATTGCAGTTCGTCGGCCAACATAAAGGCACCGCGAAAGAACACCCCCATGTGGCCTGAGAAGGTGCGCGCACCCTCGGGAAAAACAACAACCGACATCCCCTCTTTCAGGATGTTGCGGGCGTTGTCATAAGTGGCTTTGATTTTCGAAGGCCCACTGCGGTCAACGAAAATGTGGTGTGCGGCGGCACATGCGGCTCCCACTAAAGGAATGCGGCGGAGCCCCTTTTTCATCATCCACTTGAAGTTGCGTCCCAAGAAACCATAAATGAGGAAGATGTCGAAGGCTCCTTGATGATTGGCCACGAACACATAGCTTTGGTGCGGGTCGAGATGTTCGCGCCCTTCAACTTTTATGGGTAGGAGCAGAAGTTTTATCCACAGCCATCCCCAGCATTTGCCGGGATAATAGCCCCAAAAATGTCCGTTGCCGAGGTGGCAACCCACGATGGTGACAAGGGCTGTGATGATGGTTGCCACAAGCAGCAGGGGCAAACAAATGAGGAGCTGATAAAGACGATAGAGGTATTTCATCATTGAAAGCATTGAGTTATTGTTGTGCGTGTAGGGTGATGACGGCGATTTCGGGCTCAACGCCAATGCGCAGGGGGATAAGACCGCCTATTCCGCAAGTGACGTAAAGATAGCGGCCATGGCTTTCGGCTAATCCGTAGTCATCGGTATAGGTGAGCAATGTGGTGCGAAGGCCAAAGATGCTCACTTGCCCACCATGCGTGTGTCCTGCTAAGGTGAGTTGGGCATGGCTCTCGGGCAGAATGCGTGTGCGCCACGTCTTGGGGTCGTGTTGCAAGAGCAGGGTGAAGGTGTTCGCGTCAATTCCCGCCGTAGCGCGTCGGATGTTGGATTTGTCGAAGCTGTGAAGTCCTACGCCGCAATATTCCTCACCCACGATGGCTATCGAGTCTTTATGATGGCTGCTGTAGAAAAACCGGTGCTCATTGCGCAACAGTTGCCAGCCCATCTCTTTTTGTGTAGCAATCATCTGCGCCTCAATCTTTTGTTTTTCGGCGGCAGTTCCATAATAATAGCCGCTATAATCGTGGTTGCCCAGCACACTATAGACGGGAATTCCCTGCTTGGCAAGGCGAGCGAGTAGGGGGATGAGTGGCTGAAGTTCCGCGGGGTTGGTGTTCTGCAAATCGCCGGCAAAGCAAATCATGTCGGGCCGTTGCGCCAGAATGGTGTCAATATCGCGTGCTAAAAACCGTTCCCAACCATGATTGAATGTGCCTACGTGTGCATCGCTAAATAGCACAATCTTGAGGCCATCAAACGCTTTGGGGAGTGTTTTAAATGTGAGCGACAGGCGCGTCACACGCAATTCTTTAGGGCCAATGAACACACCGTGAAGCGTCGTGCATAGGATGAGCACGCTCACGAATGTGGCTATGGCATAGATGCTGCGGCGGAACTTTAGACTTTGCTTGCCCCATCTTCGTGTGATGAGTACCGCGATAGCAAACATCATCTTGGGGATGACGCATAGTGCAAATGCGAAGATAAACAGTTTTATCCAGCATGAATTATCGGGGGCAAACTGTTTTTGTAGCGCTAAAACGATGGAAAATACCACCATGGCTGCGCTGGGGAGCCACCAAAGCAGGCGCAACCACGGCTTTGCATGTGTTCGTTTGTGGCAAAAAGCTGCATACACGACGGCATCGAGCAGAAGGATGAGCGGAATTAAAAAATATATTATCCTGACAATCATGAGAGTAATGTGTTTAAAGTTGTTTTAAAAATTTACGGATGCGATCGGCTGGAATGCCGCGCCTTTTAGCATAATCAGTAATTTGATCGTCTCCAATGCGCCCCAAATCAAAATAACGACTTTGCGGATGGGCAAACATTAAACCGCTGACACTGGCATGCGGATTCATCATGCCTGTTTCGGTGAGTTGAATACCTACACTTTTAAAGGGGAGCAGTTGGTTGAGCAAAAAGTTCACGCTCGTGTCGGGAAGTGACGGATAGCCCACGGCAGGTCGAATGCCTTGGTAGGCTTCGGTATGGGTTTCTTCCATGGTGAGTTGCTCATTTGGCGCATATCCCCAATACACGCGGCGCACATATTCGTGCATCTTTTCTGCCGTTCCTTCAGCCAATCGGTCGGCCAACACTTGTGAAAGCATGCGCAGATAGTCGTCTTTTGCATAAGCAGCAGGCAAGGCAGCATCTACCGAGGTGGCAAAAATGCCCACGCGGTCGGCTATTCCTTGTGCCTTCGGGCGAACGAAATCTGCTAACGAAAGGTTGGGCGTGCCATCTTGTTGCGCTTTTTGTTGGCGCAACATGGGTATGCGTATGTCGGCAATAATCAAGTCGTCGCCATCGCTGTTAGCCGGAAACAAATCGAATGTTGCATGTGTGAAGTAGTGCCCTTCCCATTCTTTGAGCAAAGCTTCGGCATCGGCTCTCAAAGCCTGTTTGGCTTCTTTTGGCTTGCCATTCATGTCCCAGGCATGAAAGAAGTAGAGCCAATTAATATAAGGTGTAATCTCCTGAATCGAATAATGGGTGATCATTTTAAATGCTATGTTTCGAATTGGAGTGCGGCTCCTCGATAGCTCGTGTTGAATTGGCCATCATGCAAGACGATTGTTCCATTGCAAATGGTTGTCATCACCTGATGGTTGAAGACGTGTCCTTGCAGTGGACTCCATTTGCATTTGCTTTGAATGCACTGAGTTGTCACCTGAAAAGGTGCTTTACGAACGATGGTTAAGTCGGCAAAATAGCCCGGACGCAGGAACCCACGTTTGCAGAGATGAAATCGTTGTGCAGGTTGATGGCACATGAGTTCAACAACACGCTCATAAGGCAACACTCCTTGTTCGGCCAGTTCAAGCATCAACGGCAATGAAAATTGTATCATCGGCATGCCCGAGGCAGCTTTTACACAGCCTCCTTGCTTCTCGCTAAGCAGATGGGGTGCATGATCTGTGCCAACAGTGGTGATGCGCCTATCAGTTAAAGCGTTGCGAAGTGCTTGGCGATCCTGCTCTGTTTTTATGGCAGGGTTGCACTTGATGCGTGCACCTAAGGTGGCATAATCGGCATCTGTGAAATAGAGATGTGCCACAACTGCTTCGGCCGTGATGTGCTCGTCATGGCCAAAGAATTCTAATTCGCGTGCGGTTGTGAGGTGCGCCACATGTAGGTTTGTACCATATTGTTTCGCTAAGGCTACGGCCACGGATGTGCTTTGATAGCAGGCTTCTTCACTTCTGATGATGGGATGAAGCCTGATGTCGGGATCGCCTTGTTTGGCTTTTTCCTGTGCTAAATTCTTTGCAATGAGTTGGGTATCTTCACAATGGGTCACTAACGGCAAGTTTAAATCGGCACAAGTTTTGAAGATAGCCGCCAATTTGTCTTTCCCTTCAACAAGCATGTTGCCCGTGCTGGCACCCATGAAAAGTTTAATGCCGGGAAAAGCATTGCGAGGGACCTGAGAAAAAGAGGCCATATTGTCGGACGAAGCACCATAGAAAAAGCTGTAATTGATATGACTTTTCTCGGCAGCTAAGGCCATTTTACTTTCCCATGTCTCAAGGGTTATTGTTTGAGGCTGTGTGTTGGGCATCTCCATGTAGGATGTGACGCCGCCAAAAGCTGCTGCCCGGCTCTCACTTTCGATGTCGCCTTTTTGAGTAAATCCCGGTTCGCGAAAGTGCACATGGGTATCGATGATACCAGGCATAACCAAACACCCCGAGGCATCTATGGTGTTATCATAGATTCCTCGAGGTGTTTCTCCAGCTTTATAAAGTGCGGTTATCCGTTGGTCTTCAATGAGCACATCGCCCAAAAAGGACATCCCTTCATTGATAATTGTTCCGCCTCTGATAATCAGTCTCATGCAACTTCTTGGTTTATTGTGCAGAAGGTTGCGCCATTTCGTTGGGTGTTGGTGCCGGATTTGCCGGCGTTTGCAGGGCTTGTCCGTTGGCATTTCCTGTTGCAGGCTCTTGCTCACGCAACCCATTCATGATTTGCTGGTTCTCTTGTGCCTTCTTATAATAATCCTTCACATAGGGATCGTTTTTAAAGTGCTCGGTAGCCTTGCTCATAATATCTTCTATCCAAGGTGTAAGTTCTGGATATTGATAGCCAATGGTAACCATGAAGAAGACTCCAGGGCCAAGCACATTGTCGAAGTTTTCAGTGACAAAACTGGTCACCAATTCATCTTCACGTTGCGACAGTAAGGCTGCTTCGTTGCTTAAGTGCGTGTTGACAACCTCCATGTCTCGCCCGTTCATGATGGCTTGATCGTGTTTATGCACCAATTCTGCTTCTTGATTTTTTAATTGGTTGTAGCGGTTAATGAATTTGAATAGCTTGTCGTTCAGAGGGGTTCCGCTAACGGTTTGTTGTGCATTATCAATCTTTACGACAATGTCTCCGCCTTCAATCACAAGTGGCAAGACGCTCTCTTCGTCCATAAAAATATTGGCCATGCGCACCGTATCTATACTGCCTGAGAAATGGAATTGCCCATGTACAACATCGCAAGAGTCGATAGCTTTAAACTCATTATCTTTAAGAACTTTGAGGTAGAGCATGCGACCGTCTAAGTTTGAAACATTAGAAGTTCCCGTTATATTGTAGCTGTCCGTACATGATGTCAAAGCCATGAGCGTCATAATGGCGTATAAGACTTTCTTCATAAATTGTTTTTCTTGTTGCTGAAACAAAGTTAGTATGTAATCTCGATGTGCGAAAAAAAATTCATTCTATTTAATTGATTGTTCTTATCTTTTAGTTTTTTTTCGTACTTGTGGCCTGTCATTGTTGTTCTTAGTGCTTATCTTTTCCTTGTTTTTTAAGCAGATAGTCTATGCGGTGGGTCGCATAAACTTCAAGTATGGCTGCGATAAGCAGCAACAACACCCATTTATTGTAAACATAAGTGATGTAGCTTTCTTGATTTTCAAAAGCAGGTCGTAAGAAATTATAGGTGCTGTCAACAATTAATATGCCTGCGATAACAAATAACAAATCGGCTATATTGAGGATGCGTTTTAAGCGTTTAATCGCAAGTTGGCTACCTTCGTAGGCCTGCATCATGTGTAGTGTGGAAAAAAGGATGCTTCCTGTCAGTGCAATCCAGCATGTGATAGAAGGTGCAAGCATAAAAACGTAGCAGCCAATTCCTGTTACCATGAGCATGCCTCCCAACATAAACAGGATGCTTTCAATTTTATTTAACTTCTTCATTCTCGGTTGTGGGCTTTTCATCGTCACTCAGAACGTAAATATCTTCGTCATCGGCTTTCATAAAATAGCGTTCGCGCGCAATTTTTTCTATTGCTTGGGGATGGCGTCTTAATTCATTTAGTTGGCGTGCATCGGCCTCATATTGGTTGTTATACTTCTCGATTTCGGCTTTTAAATCGCCAATCTGTAAATCTAATTGAACGCGTTTCAACACACTGTTTTCGTCGAGCACACCCACAATGAGTGTGCCAACAACCAACACGATTAAATATTTATAATGTGCAAGGAGATTGAGAATGTGATTGAAACGAGAACCCATATCCATTTATTTGTTTGCAAAGATAATAATTTTTGCTATCTTTGCAACATCAATCTACAAAAAATGGAAGAATATATTGTATCGGCGCGAAAGTATCGCCCGATGAGTTTTGATGCGGTTGTGGGGCAAGAATCGCTTACAACGACGCTGAAAAATGCTGTCAAAAGCGGAAAACTGGCTCATGCCTATCTCTTCTGTGGTCCGAGAGGAGTGGGGAAAACAACTTGTGCGCGCATTTTTGCGAAGGCCATCAACTGCGAAACACCTACCGAAGCGGGCGAGGCTTGTAATGTCTGTGAGAGCTGTAAGGCCTTTAACGAGGGACGTTCTTATAATATTTTTGAGTTGGATGCTGCGAGCAATAACTCGGTAGAAAACATCAAATCGTTGATGGAACAGACACGCATCCCGCCACAGGTGGGGCGCTACAAAGTGTTTATCATCGATGAGGTGCACATGCTTTCAACGGCTGCTTTTAATGCCTTTTTGAAAACGCTCGAAGAACCACCTGCACATGTGATATTCATTTTGGCCACGACGGAGAAGCATAAGATATTGCCAACCATCTTGTCGCGTTGCCAGATTTATGATTTTGAGCGTATGACGGTGCCCAATATTGTGGCGCATCTCAAGCAAGTAGCGGCAAAAGAGAATGTTGCTTTTGAGGAAGAAGCCTTGGCTGTGATTGCCGAGAAGGCTGATGGCGGCATGCGCGATGCACTGTCAATTTTCGACCAAACAGCTAGTTTTTGTCAGGGAAATATCACGTATCAAAAGGTGATAGAAGACTTGAATGTGCTTGACGCCGAAAATTATTTCAAGGTGCTTGACTACGCCTTAGAAAATAAAGTGACCGATGTGATGGTGCTATTAAATAATGTGTTGCGCAAAGGTTTCGATGGGGGACATTTCATTAACGGGCTGGCTCAACACATCAGAAACGTGTTGATGGCACACGATGCTGCAACACTTCCACTGTTGGAAGTGAGCCAACAGCAGCAAACTAAGTATCAGCAGCAAGCGCAAAAGTGTCCTGTGAAGTTTCTTTATCGGGCATTAAAGTTGCTCAATCAATGCGATGTCAATTATAAGCAGAGCAGCAACAAGCGCCTTTTGGTGGAACTCACGCTCATACAAATGGCGCAAATCACCCAAGACGATGATGGCGCTGGTGCGGGGCGTAGCCCTAAACGTTTAAAAATCCTGTTTCAGAAAATCATTAAACACCAGTCAACGAAAGCGGCTTCTCAGGTGGCTGCGACTGGAGTTTCTGCGTCTGTGAGCAGTTATCAGACGCCCCCTGCCGACCAACATCGTGTGGGCGAGCAGCAACCCCATGATATGGTGAAGGTATCAACGGCTTCGGCTGCACCACAAACTGGTGCAACCGCACCTAAAATGAATTTGAAGAATTTAGGTGTTACGTTTAGCAGTCTAAACGAAAAGCCAGCCGCAGCGCCTGTGGAAGAGGTCGATGCATCGGAGATTGACACCACACAGCAGGGGAAATTCACACAAGAAGTATTAGAAGAAAGTTGGTTTGGCATGTTGAAGCGCTTTCCCGAGGATCTTAAAGGTTTGGGAACGCGCCTCAGAAACATCACACCCCACATAACGACCTATCCACAAATTGAATTTGTTTTTGACAATGAATTGTTGCTCCAACAGGCTGAAAAATACAAGGCACGCATAAAAGTCACCCTGGCTCAGGAACTGAAAAACGGGCAAATCGAACTTGATTGGCGTGTTGCCGAAAGCCATGAGGTCAAGAAAATACTGACGAAACGCGAGCTTTTTGATAAGCTGAAAGAGCAAAACGGAGCATTGTCTAAGTTGTGTCAAGCGCTGCAATTGGATATCGTATAAAGCAATCTACATACATTTATTTTACTCATTAATCATCCCGATAAAAACAATGAAGCATATTGTTGTTGAAATAACGGCGGCACTCGAAGCGCTGTCTGATGCCGAGAAGAAAGCTGTTTTCCCAAAGTTTTTCAGAGCCGGAAAGGGCGAATATGGTGAAGGCGACCGCTTTCTTGGTGTGGTTGTTCCGCAGGTGCGGGCCGTGGCCAAGCAACACCGCAATCTGACGTTAGACGAGTTGCATGAATTGCTGCAATCAGAGTGGCACGAGGTGAGACTGTGTGCCTTAACCATATTGAAAGAGCAGTTCAAAAAGGCTGATGATATGTTGCGTAAACAGGTTTTCGATTTCTATCTTGCACACACTCAGCGCATCAATAATTGGGATTTGGTAGACTGCTCTTGCTATGCTGTCGTGGGCGAATATTTGCTCGATAAACCGCGCGACATCCTCTATCGATTGGCAGAAAGTCCACTTCTGTGGGATAATCGAATAGCGATTGTTTCGACCTTCGCGTTCATTCGCAAAAATCAACTCGACGATGTTTATGCGTTAAGCGACCAGCTGATGCACCATCCGCATGATCTTATTCATAAAGCCGTGGGCTGGATGCTGCGAGAAGCCGGTAAACGCAATCCGCAACGGCTTTACAATTATGTGATGAGCCGTCGTGTTGAGATGCCTCGCACGATGCTACGCTATGCTATTGAGAAATTTTCGCGAGAGGAACGTGCCATATTGATGGCTGTTACAGAACGCAACCTTCACTTCATGGAATAAAAATGAGAACGATGACAACAAAAAACGAAGCACAAACGAAAATTCTATTCATTTGTTTAGGTAACATTTGTCGCTCGCCGGCTGCGCATGCAGTGTTTCAGAAAGCCATTGAAGAGCGGGGGTTAACCCATCATTATATGGTCGATTCGGCAGGTATTGGCGATTGGCATGTGGGGCAATTACCCGACAAACGCATGATGTTACAAGGTAAAAAACGTGGCTATTGCATCAATCATCATGCGCGACAATTCACGAATGACGATTTCCAACATTTTGATTATATTGTGGTGATGGATGATGACAATTACCGCATCATCAGTCAGCGTGCCCGAAATGAAGCGGAACGGAAAAAGGTAATGAAGATGGCCGATTTCTTTCAAGAATATAAAGGGGTCAAGAGTGTGCCCGATCCTTACTATGGGACGACGCGCGATTTCGACAATGCACTCGATTTGATTGAAGATGGCGTGAATGGAATGCTGAGCCGGCTTGTGTAGAACAAAAAAAATAGCCTGTCTCGCGACAGGCTACCTTTTCAAATACTACATTAATTATCTTTTCACTATTTTACTTAACACGACGTAAACAGTAAATGTTCCCACGGAACTTTAGATAGCGCAAAGGTAAGGACTAATTTTCAAATTCTTATTGTAGAAATAGTGGTAGTTATTTCCATAAACGAACAAAATGCATATTTTTATGCCTGTATCTTTGCAAAAGTTAAGTAAAAGGGTGTTGTATTAACACCCTTAGCAACATTTTCCAATGCCTACTTCCTCCTCAAAAGCCCCCATCTTTTGTCGCCTGCCTCTTGTTGTTTTCGGCATGATTTCTTTTCCTTTTTCAAAACATTTTTGCAGGTAAATTTGTTCCATTAGCTAAAAGTTTATACCTTTGCGCCCATGAACGTAAAGTTGGTTACATATAGCATACAGACGTTGCAAAGAAATTCAAAATTCTTTGCATCTTTTTATGCCATTTATTTGGTCAATCCAAATAATTGTGTAACACACACAGGAGCGAGACCAATATAAAGGTACGCGCGACGCGCGTGTAATATACAACATAATCACTTATAAACAAAGGGTGTGCAAGAAGTTTTTTATAAACTTTTTGCACACCTTTTTTGCGTGCATAAATGAACGGATTTACGCGCAAAAAAATGGTATGATTAGTATTCATTTAAAATAAAAAATAGTTTTAACAAAATGAAGAAACAAGCAACAAAGTGGGCATACATGAAGCCCGAAAGCAAGATTGTAAAAATGCAGATTGAGCATTTGTTGCAGGCCGTGAGTGGTCAGCACAAGCACATTGGCCAAGGCGGAACCTATGGCGATGCCAAGCGCAACAACATGGAATGGGGCGAATGAGACGATGAAGATGAAACCACGCCCACAGCAACGAACGAAGATAACGAATAATAAGGAGGAGAACAACAATGAAACTCAAAACATATTTCAACGCCGCCCTGCTCTGCTTGGCCGTCAGCATGTTTGCAGCTTGCGCAGGCGATAATCTTGCCGATAACAAGGAGAAGAAACAAGAAATTCTGCAAGGAGTGCGCTTCACCATCAATGAAACCAAGACAAGTGCTAAATCGTATGTGGGCGTAGAAGAAGATGGTGCTAAGACGCGTACCACCATTAAGCATACAACAGGTTTGGGCGCCGATGCCTATTGGAACAATGACGATTATATTTGGGTGAAGAATAATGCAGGTGTTTGGAAAAAGAGTATTTCTACGATGCTCAATACAGAAAGAACGCATGCCACGTTTATTCTCCCGGGTAACCAGTCAGATTACAGTGATGGCTGTCCTGTGATTTATAATATCAGCCCGTCAACCTCTCCTTCATTTCATGATTCTCCTGAATACTTAAATATTAACTATCTCCAACCACAAACCAAAGCTAACGATTTTAGCATGGCTGGTTATGTCGGCGATTGTGGAACAGGCGTTGCAAAGTCAACGGGTGGTCCTGGAGAGTTCAGTTTCCAACTGCAGCATAATGTAAGTTATCTATGCTTCTTACCGCGTTGCAGCAATGCTGTTTTAGGACAAAACCTTCAACTTACAAAAATTGTTGTGAGGTCTACTATTCCCAATGATTATATTGCGGCAAACTGGTGTAATGTGCCTTCTACAGGCGCTGTTTTTCTACCTTCAACATTCCTTTCTTGGGCAGTGAATGGGTTATCTTCTCCTTTAGTGACGGCATCGGTCAATAATTTCCCGTTGAGCAACTCGACTGCTGAATCCCCTGATTTGAATGCTACTTACATAGTGATTCTTCCAGGCATACACGATTTCACCATCACTTATACCATCAAGGATAAGGTGACAGGGATTGAAGCCGAAATCAAAAAGCAAGTGAATGGTATAGATTGCAAGCCCGGCGAGATTAATGACATCACGGCCAACCTCAATGTGACACGCACCTATACCAATAAATATTATGCTTGGGATGCCGACGAAGCCTATGACATAGGTCATGGTTATGAAGCTTCTTTGCCCACGATTCCTTATGGTAAGGTTGGTGCAACCTATCTTCCGCTCAGCTTTTTCCCTATAGAGACACGAACGTATGAAGGAGAACAAGTTCCTTATGATAAACGTTTAGGTCATGGTGCTTGGCCTGGGGGTAACAGTGGTGTTACGGCTCAAACAGATTTTTTTAAGAACAACACGCCCAATGTGAACGAGGCTCTTTGGTATGCATTTAAAGGCGATCCTCATTGGGATAATACAACTCCATGGCTGTTGCATAACCATCTTTATACGGGTGGCATGTGGTTGAAAACGAAGAGTAAGATTTGTGCTGATGAAGGTATCACTGCAAGCTACATGGAAAATGGTTATAAAGCAGATATTGGTCCATACGCAGGATATTATGATTCATATCAAGACTTTAGTGATTACGGATATGATTCATTTGATAACACAGCAGCATCGATTAACACGCCACTTACAAACACCACTGGTTATTTCTTCCTACCAGCATTGGGTGGTTATAGCAACGCCGCAGGGAGCGACGCGAGCAAAGTATGGCTCACAGACGTTGGTATAAAAGGGAGATACTGGACTCAGAACAGCTCTTTATGGGAATCGGGTATGATTAGTTTTAATATTGAGAGTGGAAGAGTTAGGGTCTCCATGCACGATAATCCTACAGCTCCATATAGCATTACAAAATTTCAGTAGTCTGAATTTAGGCTAATGATGATGAAATGACAAAATGAAAGAGCTCGACCAATGCTTGGGCAAGTTTCAAAAAAAGATTTTGGGACTTGCTAACGACTTAGCAAACGTCAAAAAAAGATTTTGGGACTTGCTAACGACTTAGCAAACATCAAAAAAATAATTTGAGACTTGCTAACGACTTAGCAAACACCAAAAAATAAATTTGAGACTTGCTAACAACTTAGCAAACGCCAAAAAAAGAATTTGGGACTTGCTAACGACTTAGCAAACGTCAAAAAATAAATTTGAGACTTGCTAACGACTTAGCAAACGTCTCGTAAAAGCGATGACGAGGAAAAGTGGATTAAATAAGATTATAAAAACCCGAGGGGATATTCTACCACAATGGGATGTCTTCTCACAATTAAAATTAAATTAAACAAGATGGAAATTAATTTTTTAATTTGGTGGCCGTGAGCAACGGCGCGCATTTCGTGTTTATCGAGTCTATTTGCAAACGGCTGGACTCGGAGACGGAGTTGTTGAAAAACGAGTACTTTAAAAAGGCGGCCGACACGTTGAAAGGGGCTTTTAACGAGGAAAACCGCTACTTTGCCTTGTCGAAGAAAAGTGCTTCGACCGACGAAATTTTGGCGGCCGATGCCGACCGCGACACGTTGTATTCGGCCTACTACCGTTCGGTGAAGAGCTTTTTGCGTGTGTCTTCGGCCGATTTGCATACGGCGGCCAAAACACTCTGGCAAAGCCTGGTGGACTATGGCATCAAGCCCTCAATGCAGTTGGAACGTGAGACGGGTGCCATTCAAAACCTGTTGGCAGATTGCGAGCAAAAATACAGCGCCGAGGTGGCCAAATTGGGGTTGCAAACGGTGTTGGCATCGCTGAAAACGGCCAATGCGAAAGTGAGCGAACTGCTCTACAGCCGCACCACGGAGCAGTTGAAACAGGTGGCGGGTGCGCTGCGCAAGGCACGTCAGCAATCCGACGAAGCCTTCAAGCAGGTGCGCAAGGTGGCCAACGCCATGGCTACGTTGGGCAGTGCCGAGGCCCTGAAACCATTCGCCGACTTCGTGAACCAGCTCATCAAGCGGTATGAGGACGAGGTGCTGCCGAAAAAAAGAAAGCGGATGATAAGAAGCCGGATGGCGGTAAAGACAAGCCGGGCGGCAAGAAACCTGGTGACGGCGGGAAAACGCCTGATGGCAAGAAGCCGGGCGACGGTGACGATGGCAAGGATAAACCGGGCGGAAAAGGTCAGGGCGATGCCACAATCACACCAAAGAAATAGCTTACTTTAAAACAAAAGGGCATCATCTCGATGCCAGTTTGCATACACAACTTGTTTTAAAGAATGGGGGCGGGAGTGCGCGATGCATTTCCGCCCCCGATGTGTTGTGTGGGTAGTTGTATTCATTCATTTGCGTATGGAAACGCCGCTGCGCGGACGTTCGGGCGGGCACATAGGCACCGCCCCTACGGTTTCGCTTGAGAGAATTGTGCATGGACGGTTGATGCCATTTGGGTGGATTGCTCGCGGACTGTTGGTTTCATTTGGGCGGATTGTGTGTAAATGGTTATTTTGTTTGTGTGGGATGTGTGGAAAAATATGATGGAGATGGGTAGGGGCGGTGCCTATGTGCCCGCCCGTGTCGCCCCACAAGGGCGCATCTATCGTTAAATTCCCCGCGCACAATGTGTGTATTTTTGGTATGGAAACGCCGTTGCGCGAACGTTTGGGCGCGCACACAGGCGCCGCCCCTACGGTTTCGTTTGGGTGGATTGCGTGTGGACGGTTGGTTTCGTTGGAGAGGATTGCGTGTAAATGGTTACTTTGTTTGTATGGGATTGTGCGTAAATGTATAACGGATATTAGTAGGGGCGGTGCCTGTGTGCCCGCCCGTGTCGCCCTGCAAGGGCGCATCCATCGTTAAATTCCCCGCACACAATGCGTGTATTTTTGGTATGGAAACGCCGCTGCGCGGACGTTCGGGCGGGCACACAGGCACCGCCCCTACAGTTTCGTTTGGGCAGATTGCGCATGGACGGTTGGTGGCGTTTGGGTGGATTGTGTGCAAATGGTTATTTTGTTTGTGTGGAAAAATATCATGGGAATGGGTAGGGGCGGAGCCTGTGTGCCCGCCCGCGTCGCCCCCACAAGGGCGCATCCATCGTTAAATTCCCCGTGCACAATGCGTGTATTGGTTGGTATGGAAACGTCGCTACGCGGACGTTCGGGCGGGCACGCAGGCACCGCCCCTACGGTTTGGTTTGGGTGGATTGCGTGTGGACGGTTGATGACGTTGTAGGCCATAATATGATTTATAGCATCATGGCGAAGAGCGAGGCGCCGACAACGGTCAGGATGCCGCTCACCACAATCGAAAGACTGCTCGTGGCACCTTCTACGGAGCCCATCTCCATGGCTTTGGCTGTTCCAATGGCGTGCGATGCGCTACCTAAGGCAATACCCTTGGCAATGGGTTCTTCGATGCGGAGGAGTTTTAGGAATTTCTCGGCGAAGATGTTGCCCAATACGCCCGAGAGGATGATGACAACTACTGTGACCGAGACATAGCCGCCCAATTCTTCGGCCACACCCATACCAATGGCGGTGGTGATGGATTTGGGCAGGAAGGTGACATAGGTGGTGTGGTCGAAACGCATCAACAGTGCTAAAAGCAGCACGGTGATGAGGCTCGACAGCACGCCTGAGGAGATGCCTATCATGATGGCTTTGAAATTCTTCTTGAGCAGTTCTACTTGCTGATAGAGCGGCACCGCCAAACAGATGGTGGCCGGCGTGAGCAGATAGCTCACCCAGTCGGCATCTTCTAAATAATCTTTATAGCGCATGCCCGTGCAGAGCAGGCAAACGATGACCAAGACGATGGCCGTGAGCAGTGGGTTGAGAAAGCTCCAGCCCGTGCGGCGTCTGAGATAAACGCCTATGGCATAAGCGCCCAAGCTGAGCAATGCGCCAAAATAGATGGAATCTTTTAGCATGGTTATCCTTGTGTTTTGTTTTCGCCTCTCTTTTTATTGCTGCGCACCAGGCGTTGGGTAACGCGGCCGGCAGCACCCATCACCACAAATGTGCTCACAATGGTGACGATGGCATATTGTAGTATGTGGCTGCGAATGGCTGCCCACGAATCAATGAGTCCCACAGCTGCCGGAATGAACATCACAGGCATGATGGCGATGAGAAAAGTGCTGGTTTCGCGGATTTCGGCTACTTTTATCCATTTCATCATCAGGCAAATGAACAGCAACACGATGCCGTAGATGCTTGCCGGGATGGGCAACGGGATGAAGAAATGGAGTAGCTCGCCAATGAAGGTGAAGGCGATGATGATGATGAATTGGGAGATGAATTTCATTTTCGATGTCGGCGTTATTTGAGCTTAATCTCCTCAATATATTTTTCTATGAAATCAGCCGAGTTGTTGGTGCCCAAACGAATGCTGTCGAAACACAAATCGTAGTCGTTGGCATCGCCCCATTTCATGCCTGTATAATATTTGTGGTAGCGCACGCGGCTTTCGTCTAATTCGTTGACAAAAGCAATGGCCTCTTCGGTGGTCATGTTGTTTTCGGCTTCAATGGCCTTTACGCGGCCGTTGAAACTGCCTTTGAGAAACACCGAGACGAGGTCTTCACGATCTTTGAAGATGACGTTGCCACAGCGGCCAATGATGATGCAATCTTCGTGACCGATGAGTTGCGACAACACCGAGAAGGCTTTGACATTTACGTTCTGCGGTTCTTCATCGAATTGTGAAATGGCAAACATGAGTTCGTCGACGGGACGCTCTTCAAAGAAGTCGTCCATCTCTTGCAAAACACCGCGTTTTTGAGCTAATTCCAACAAATTCTTGCGCGTGTAGAACGGAATACCATAGTGCTGGGACAGTTGTTCGCCGATGTGTAGCGCACCGCAACCACATTGGCGTGCAATCGTAATAATCATATTCTTAAAAAGCTTTGCTTGTTATCTTGAGGTTGCAAAATTACAAATCCTAAGACAGATTGGGTGCATAAAATGAAGTTTTAACCTTTATTTGTGTGGTGAAGCATCCTAAAAAGTAGGTATTTAAGGCCTCCGCCATTGGTGAGCGCGATGAGTTATGCAAGAAAATTGTAACTTTGCATGAGGATAAATGGATATATAAAATGAGATTATCAGATTTGAAGACGGGCGAACATGGCATCATCGTGAAAGTGACGGGCTATGGCGGATTTCGCAAACGCATTGTCGAAATGGGCTTCATTCGGGGTAAAAAGGTGGAAGTGCTGCTCAATGCACCACTCAAAGACCCCATTAAATATAAGATTATGGGCTACGAAGTGTCGTTGCGGCGCTCGGAAGCCGAAATGATCGAAGTGGTTTCTGAAGCCGAGGCTGAAGCAGCCCTCATGCAGGAGAATGCGCGTGGCGCAAAGCAAGGTGAGGCTTTGACACTTGAGGTAAATGAGACTTGCGACGATGAAAAGTTGGAGCGCATTGCTTTAAAGAAGCATAAAGTAATTAACATCGCTTTGGTGGGTAATCCTAACTGCGGCAAAACCTCGCTATTTAATTTTGTGTCGGGTGCGCATGAGCATGTAGGCAATTATTCGGGCGTCACCGTGGATGCCAAAGAAGGGCACGCCACGTTTGAGGGTTATCGGCTGAACCTTGTCGACTTGCCTGGTACATACAGTTTATCGGCCTATTCGCCCGAGGAACTTTATGTGCGTAAACAGCTCATTGAGAAAAATCCCGACGTGGTCATCAATGTCATTGACAGCAGCAATTTGGAGCGTAATCTTTACCTCACGACGCAGCTTATCGATATGCACATGCCCATGGTTTGTGCTTTGAATATGTTTGATGAAACGCAGAAGCGCGGCGACCACATTGATTTTAAAAAGCTTTCCGAACTCTTGGGCGTGGCTATGTTGCCCACGGTGTTTAAGACAGGCGAAGGAGTTGAGGCGCTGTTTCATGAAATTATTCAGCGTTATGAGCAGACGGGCGAACAAATGGCATCTGTTCGACATATTCACATCAACTATGGTCACGAGATTGAGCATGGCATTGCGCAAATTCAAGCGCATTTACGGCAGGATACGCAGTTGCGATTGCATTATTCCACGCGCTATTTGGCCATCAAACTGTTAGAGAAAGATGCTGACACCACGGCGATGCTGTCGTCGCAAAGCGATTTCGAAGCGATTAAAAAGATTGTTGATGTGGCCTCGCAGCGCGTGTTGGAAGAGACTGGAGTCGATAGCGAGACGGCCATCATGGATGCCAAGTATGGTTTTATTCATGGGGCGTTGGAAGAGGTGAAATATAGCGTGGGAAAGGTGAAGGACACGTATCAAACCACCCACTTGCTCGACAAATTTGTGACTCATCGGGTGTTGGGCTTCCCCATCTTCCTGCTCATGCTTTTGGTGATGTTCTCAGCCACGTTCACGTTGGGGCAAATTCCCATGGACTGGATTGATGCCGCAGTGGGTGGGCTGAGCCATTTCGTTTCAGCGGCGCTGCCCGACGGTCCCGTGAAAGCCTTGTTGGTGGATGGTGTCTTGGGCGGTGTGGGAGCCGTGATAGTGTTCCTTCCCCAAATCCTCATCCTCTATTTCTTCATCAGCTTCATGGAGGATTCAGGCTACATGGCGCGCGCGGCGTTTATCATGGACAAGCTCATGCACAAGATGGGGCTCCATGGCAAGTCGTTTATCCCACTCATCATGGGTTTTGGTTGCAATGTGCCGGCGATGATGGCCACGCGCACCATTGAGAGTCGGCGTTCGCGCATCGTCACCATGCTCATCTTGCCGCTCATGAGTTGTTCGGCGCGCCTGCCCATCTACATCATGATTACGGGCGCATTCTTCCCCGCGAAATACCGGGCCTTGGTCATGGTGTCGCTTTATTTCGTGGGCATCGCCCTCGCGGTGTTGCTGAGCCGCCTTTTTGGTTTGTTCTTGGTGAAAGGCAACGACACGCCATTCGTGATGGAGTTGCCGCCTTATCGTTTCCCAACGTGGAAGGCCATTGGGCGCCACACGTGGGAAAAAGGCAAGCAGTATCTCAAGAAAATGGGTGGCATCATTTTGGTGGCCAGCATCATTGTGTGGGCGTTGGGCTATTTTCCTCACGACGACACCCTCAGCGATCAACAGCAGCAGGAACAAAGCTACATCGGGCGCATCGGCAAATTGGTTGAGCCCGTGTTCCGTCCGCAAGGTTTCGATTGGAAGTTGGATGTGGGCTTGCTCTCGGGCGTGGCTGCGAAAGAGATTGTGGCCAGCACGATGGGCGTGTTGTATAGCGGAAGTGACGAGGTGGCCAATGCCGACGAGGCCTCGCACAACGAAGGACGTTATATGCAGCTGCGCCAGCAAATGACCCACGACATTGCCCGCGTGCAGGGCATCCCCGTCGCCGCGGCCGAGCCCATTGCTACGCTCACGGCCTATAGTTTCCTGCTTTTTGTGTTGCTCTATTTTCCGTGCATTGCCACCATCGCCGCCATCAAAGGCGAGACGGGCAGTTGGCGCTGGGCACTTTTTGCCGCAGGCTACACCACCGCTTTGGCATGGGTGGTGAGCGCCGTCGTCTTTCAAATTGGCCGATGCTTCATTTAAAACAATCTCTCAGATACGGCCTCTGCGCGATGCTGGCCTTTGCGAACAGTTTGGCCACACGGGCGCAGTATCAAACGCTGTTGTCGCACGATTTGGCCACATTGCAGGTGTTGCGCAATGGCGACTGGCGGCAACGGCTACCCCTCATCTCGTTGACGGGCGGCGATGAAATTCAAATTTCATTCGACGATTTCTCGGCGGCCTATCGCCGTTTCACCTACGACGTGGTGCATTGCGAGGCCGATTGGACGCCTTCCACGCAGCTGTTCGCCACCGATTATGCCGAAGGTTTTACGGAGGCGCTGACCATCGACGACGTGCAGCCCTCGCGCCAGACGCAAGTGGCCTACACACACTATGCCTTTGCCCTGCCCAACGACCAATGTCGGCTGACGAAGAGCGGCAACTACGAGGTGCGCATTTATGACGAGCGGCACGAGTTGATGGCGCGCGCCTGTTTCATGGTGACCGAGGCCACGATGAAAGCCCGGCTCACTTGCACCACCAACACCGACGTCGACGTGAATGCCACGCATCAGCAGATAGCATGGGCGGTGGACTTTCAGGGCGTGAACGTCACGCAGCCCGACAGGGAAATCAAGACGGTGGTGTTGCAAAATGGCCGCTGGGACGATGCGCGCATCAACGTTAGCCCCCAGATGCAAACGCCCAACGGCTTGGCGTGGCAGCATTGCCGGGCGTTGATTTTCGACGCGGGCAACGTCTACCGCAAATTCGAATGCTTGGCGGTCGACCATCCCACGATGGGCATTGCCGAAATCACATGGGACGGAAGGCACTATCACGCCCGCCTGCACACTGACGAACCGCGCCCCAGTTATGTTTACGACGAGAGCGCGCAGGGCTTGTTTTGCGTGCGCAACAGCGACGACCGCGACAACGCCATCCAGTCGGACTACGTGATGGTGCATTTCTCATTGCAAACGCCCTTGACGAGCCGCCCCATCTATCTCAACGGCCATGTCACCGGCGACCGCTTTTCGCCCACCTGTCAGTTGCACTACAACGAAACTGCAGGGCTCTATGAGGCGCATTTGCTGCTGAAACAAGGCTATTATTCCTATCAATATCTCACGCCGGGCAGCGATGGGCGCATGGTGCCAGTGGCATCGGAGGGGAATTTCTACCAAACGAAAAACTTCTATCACGCTTTGGTGTACTATCGTGGCGTGGGCGAGCGCACCGACCGTCTGGTGGCGGTCGCCATGCCGTAGCGCTTTTGCCGCAGCCGCCCAACCAACCTTCGAATCAACGGGAATTTTTTATTTCTCGTTGAAATGATCCTCAGGCGCAGAAAAAATCCATTGTTTTTTGACGCTTGACCCTCGGGCGTAGAAAAAACTCGTTTTTTTTGACGCTTGACCCTCGGGCGCAGAAAAAACTCGTTGTTTTTTGACGCTTGACCCTGCGGCGCAGAAAAAATCCATTATTTTTGGACTTGCAACCCTGCGGCGCAGAAAAAATCCATTATTTTTGAACTTGCAACCCTGCGGCGCAGAAAAAATCCATTATTTTTGAACATGCAACCCTGCGGCGCAGAAAAAATCCATTATTTTTGGACTTGCAACCCTGCGGCGCAGAAAAAACTCATTATTTTTGAACTTGCAACCCTGCGGCGCAGAAAAAACTCATTATTTTTGAACTTGCAACCCTGCGGCGCAGAAAAAATCCATTATTTTTGAACATGCAACCCTGCGGCGCAGAAAACGGCCATCGTTTTTTGACTTGCAACCCTGCGGCGCAGAAAACGGCCATCGTTTTTGACGTGCAACCCTGCGGCGCAGAAAACGGCCATCGTTTTTGACGTGCAACCCTGCGGCGCAGAAAACGGCCGTCGTTTTTTGACGTGCAACCCTGCGGCGCAGAAAACGGCCATCGTTTTTTGACTTGCAACCCTGCAGCGCAGAAAAAGACTATCGTTTTTGACGCGCGATTGCTACGGCATCATTTTCTAACGCAAATGCTGCTGTTGCTGCTTTTCGAGGGCGCGTTGCTCAGCGGCACCATACATGAAGTATTCAAACGCGGCATAGACGTTGAGCAGTTGAAACAGCAGCAGGCCAATGAGCGTGCAGACGGCAAACATCAT
>NZ_JH114215.1:1092860-1110788 GCF_000224615.1 Segatella oulorum F0390 | reverse complement strand
GGCGCAGAAAACGGCCATCGTTTTTTGACGTGCAACCCTGCGGCGCAGAAAACGGCCGTCGTTTTTTGACGTGCAACCCTGCGGCGCAGAAAACGGCCATCGTTTTTTGACTTGCAACCCTGCAGCGCAGAAAAAGACTATCGTTTTTTGACGCGCGATTGCTACGGCATCATTTTCTAACGCAAATGCTGCTGTTGCTGCTTTTCGAGGGCGCGTTGCTCAGCGGCACCATACATGAAGTATTCAAACGCGGCATAGACGTTGAGCAGTTGAAACAGCAGCAGGCCAATGAGCGTGCAGACGGCAAACATCATGGGAACGAAGTGGGCGGGCAGCCCGTTGGCATCGCCTTGCAGCATGCCGATGGCGTTGAGATAGTAGGCGTTGAGCAATATTCTCACGGGTATGCTGATGAGGCAGTAGGCCACGCCGCAGAGGAAGCAGATGGCTGCTTGGTTGGAAACGAGGTAACCCCAGTTGCGCCGGCCGGTGGTGAAGGCCTCTTTCAGGGCTTTGCGCAGGGGCAGGGTGGGGGTGATGATGTATTTTGTGAACGCGAAATTCAGTGGGCAGAATGGCAGCAACAGGATGAAGGTGAGGGTGTATTTGATGGTTTCGATGTTTTGCGTGTCGTTTAAATCGTTTTCGCGAATGAGCGATGGCCACAGCGTTTGCACGCCATGCTGTGCCCATTCGAGCAGCAGATAGAGCGCCAAGGTGAGCAGGGCAAACGCGAGGGCGGCGACGAGGTTGCGCTTGATGCAGCGAGCGCGGGGTTGCTGGTGGAGCTTGCCGAAGACGATGCCCATGGCGACGGCCGGCAGTAGCAGGACTAAGGGCAGTGCTACGAGGCTCAACAGCACCTGCAGCAACGAAGGATCGTCGCCTGAATAGAAGTTGACAACGGCGTTGGTTCCATTGAAAAGCAGTGTGGTGAGCGCCATGGCCGCCACGAGATAGGGAATCAACGTTTTATAGAACAGCGTGGGATAGTGTTGCAGCAGCGTGTTGATGGTGGTCTTCATGTTGGCCAGCACGCTGCGCGTTTTGAATAAATTTTCGTTCATCGTTTTATGGATTTGATGTTGCGTTATAAAAATGTTTGTCGGCGAAATTCCGAACACACGATGGCTGTTGCAATGGCCACGTTGAGCGATTCGGCCTTGTTGGTGGCCGCCGAGCAATTAGGGATGAGCAGCCGCTGATTGACCCATGCGCGTGTTTCGGGCGACAGGCCGTTGCCCTCGTTGCCCATGATGATGATGCCCGTGGGCGACAGCGTCTTTTGATAGATGTTTTCACCATCCAACATCGTGCCGTAGATGGGAAAATCGTGGGGCAACGCAGCCAGCAGAGGGGGAAGCTCGGTGTAGTGAATTGCCACGTGAGCAATGCTGCCCATGGTGGCTTGCACCACTTTGGGATTGTAGGCTTCAGCCGTGTTGGGCGAGCAAAAGATGTGCGCGATGCCAAACCAGTCGGCCATGCGAATGATGGTGCCTAAATTGCCGGGATCTTGAATGCCGTCGAGAGCAAGCGAAAGTTGCGTGAGCGGAATGTCGAAGTCGCTGACGTCGGGGTAGGGGAAGAGGCCCAGCACCTGTTGCGGATGTTGCAGCAAGCTCACGCTCTGCAGCTCGTCTTCGCTCACGATGTGTAGCGCAGTGGTTTGCGGCACTTCGTGCGTGGCCGTCCATTCTTCGGTGGCAACGAGGGTGTGAGCCGGCATCACGGTCAGCAAATCGCCCACCACCTTGTGACCTTCGGCGATGAAAAGCCGTTCGCGAAGCCTGTTTTTCTTCAACTGAAGCGACTTGATAAATTTGATTTTCGCTTTGCTAATCATGCTTGCAAAGGTAGCAATTTTCGGGCAAAGCGCATTTTGTTATTCGTGGAAAATGTGCTAACTTTGCGTCGCTATGGAGTATTGCAAGATTTATAGTGTGCTTTTTGCAACGTTGCTGACGGCATGTAGTGCATCGAAGTTCGTTCCCGAGAATCAATATATGCTTGAGAGCGTGAAGATAAAATCCGACCGGAAGGATTTGGATGCCTCTACGCTCAGTGCCTACGTGCGGCAAACGGCCAATTCAAAATGGTTTTCGTTGTTCAAAATTCCGCTGGGCACCTATGCCTTGGCAGGGCGCGACTCAACGAAATGGATGAATCGCACGCTGAAGCATATCGGTGAGGCACCCGTGATTTTCGACACTGCGCAAGCGCGTTTGTCGGTGCAGGATTTAACGTCGGCCATGCGCAACATGGGCTATATGCAGGCAAAAACACAGCTCAAAACAACGGTTAAAGGCAAGAAGGTGAAGGTGGTGTTTCGGTTGCAACCCGGCGAACCCTATCTGATTCATACGTTGAAATATGATATTCAAGATAGCGTGATTGCGGCTTTGCTGGCGCGCAAAGAGAAACGCAACATGTTTAAGCCCACCTTAGCGGCTGGAAGTAGATTTACGGTAGATGCTTTGAATGCCGAACGCAAGAATATTACAGACTTTTTATTGAATCACGGTTATTACAAGTTTCATCGCGATTTTATTCAGTATAGTGCCGATTCGGCGCGTAATAGTCGTGATATCAACATCACGTTGCATCTGCTGCCTTATCGCACAAACGAACAAAAGCACGACACGTTGCATCCCTGCTATGTCATCGATAGCATTTATTATCGCATGAATGAGGATGGTGGTGCCATACGTTTGCGCAAAAGTGTGCTGCGCAATGCTACAATGCTCGAAGCACACGAGCCGTATGATGCCAATAAACTGGAGCAGACCTACAACAAGTTTGCACGCTTTCAAGTCGTCAGATACACCAATATCACTTTTAAAGAGCGACCCGATACAACGCTGTTGGATTGCGAGATTCAGTTGAACACCAACAAAGCCAACACACTATCTTTTCAGCCCGAAGGTACAAACACGGCCGGAGATTTGGGAGCTGCCGCCAGCTTGACATGGGAAAATCGCAACCTTTTTCATGGGGCTGAGTTGTTGAGCGTGCAATTACGTGGCGCTTTTGAGGCCATTCGTGGGTTGGAAGGCTATAAAAACCAAAACTATGTGGAATATGGTTTTGAAACGAAATTGCAGTTCCCTCGTTTCTTAGCGCCGTTCCTTTCGCGCACGTTTAAGCACAGGAGCTTGGCAACATCCGAATTGGCAACAGGTTATAATCTGCAAAATCGCCCCGAGTTTCATCGGCGAGTCTTCTCGGCCGCATGGCGTTACCGTTGGGCAGAGCCCCATCATCACATCAGTTATCGTGCCGATGTGTTGGATTTGAGCTATGTTTATATGCCTTGGATCAGTGCCACTTTCAAACACGATTACTTGGATGGAACGAGCAATCGCAATGCTATTTTGCGCTATAATTACGAGGATTTGTTCATCATGAAGATTGGAATGGGGCTGACCTATAATGACAATGTGAATGTTGTGCGGGCTAATATTGAAACAGCGGGCAACATTCTCAATGGGTTGTCGCATTTGTTTCGTTTTAAGCAGAATGCCAATCAGCAGGCCACCTTATTTAATATAGCCTTTGCGCAATATGTGAAGTTTGATGTAGACCTCACCCATTTAATTTGTTTCGATGCGCGCAATGCTTTGGCTATGCACGTGGGTTTGGGTGTGGCGTGGCCCTATGGTAACAGTACCATTCTGCCTTTTGAAAAGCGTTATTTCTCGGGTGGTGCCAATAGTGTGCGCGGTTGGAGCGTTAGGGAATTAGGACCGGGAAAGTTTAAGGGCTCAGGTGGCCGCATAGACTTTATTAATCAGACGGGCGATATGAAGTTAGATTTGAATGTAGAGTATCGAACGTATTTGTTTTGGAAGTTTAATGGTGCGGCTTTTGTAGATGCAGGTAACATTTGGACATTGCGAAACTATGTAGACCAGCCTGGCGGGCAGTTTAAGTTCGATACGTTCTACAAGCAATTGGCTGTGGCCTATGGACTTGGACTCCGCTTGAATTTCGATTATTTCATTCTGCGTTTTGATATGGCAATGCGCGCCATCAATCCTGCCTATGCTGATGTGCATGAGCATTATCCTATCTTCCATCCTAAGTTTAGTCGTGATTTTGCTTTCCATTTTGCAGTTGGACTGCCATTTTAAATGCCGCAAAGCGTTTTCTTCTCTCTATATAAAGGTGAAAGTGTAGCATTGAACGTCGTGGAAAAAGTTTGAAATGTTGCCATAAAGGCTGTGCAAATTAATATTAAAACGAGAGTGCAATGAAATAATTTATATACCTTTGCGACAAATCTAACTCATTCATTTTTATGAAACAAACTATATTGGTAACGGGAGGAACGGGCTTCATTGGTTCACACACAGTTGTTGAATTGATGGAAGCCGGTTATGAAGTTGTGATTATTGATAATCTCAGTAATTCAAAAATTGAAGTACTTGATGGTATTGCGCAGATTACAGGACAGAAACCTGCTTTCGAAAAGGTTGATTTACGCGATAAAGAGGCTACGGAAGGCGTATTTAAAAAATATCCACATATTGCGGGTATCATTCATTTCGCTGCATCAAAGGCTGTGGGAGAGAGTGTGCAAAAGCCGCTACTTTACTATCGAAACAACATCGTTTCGCTGATTAATCTCTTAGAGTTAATGCCACAATATGGTGTAAAAGGTTTTATCTTCTCTTCAAGTTGCACCGTGTATGGGCAGCCGAAGCCCGAGAATTTGCCTGTAACAGAGGACGCTCCTCATCAAAAGGCTACATCACCCTATGGTAATACGAAGGAGATTAACGAGCAAATTATCTATGACTATATTCATAGTGGCGCAAACATCAAGAGCATTGTGTTGCGTTATTTTAACCCGATAGGGGCACATCCAACAGCCCTTATCGGTGAGTTGCCCAATGGCGTCCCTGCCAATTTAATTCCATTCGTCACGCAGACAGCAGCAGGAATACGTAAGGAATTGACTATCTTTGGAAACGATTACAATACGCCCGATGGCACTTGTATTCGTGATTACATCTACGTGGTTGATTTGGCTAAGGCACATGTCGCTGCGATGCAGCGTGTGTTGAATGCTGATGCAGAACCAATTGAATATTTTAATATTGGCACAGGAAAAGGCAATACCACGAAAGAGATTGTCGACACCTTTGAAAAAGCTACAGGTGTAAAAGTGAATTGGAAATATGGCCCACGCCGAGAAGGCGACATTGAAAAGATTTGGGGTGATTGCTCTAAGGCAAATGCGGTCTTAGGTTGGGAGGCAAAAACACCTTTGAATGAAGTGTTGGCAACTGCATGGAAGTGGCAACAGAAGCTAAAGGAGGTTTAAGTATCAGCGTTTAACGGCGCAAAGGGATTACTAAAAAATAGTTTTAAAATTTGGTTTATAAATTGAAAAGTACTACCTTTGCAGCCGTTTGGTATTTAAACAGACAGAAAATAATTGGATGAAGAATGACAAATTAAAAAACCAGTATCGTGTCAATGAACAGATACGTGCACGTGAAGTTCGCATAGTAGGGGATGAAGGCTCTGAAGTTGTGTCAACGAAGAAGGCTTTAGATATGGCTCGGCAACAAGGTGTTGACCTTGTAGAAATCTCCCCCAATGCTCAACCTCCTGTTTGTCGTCTCATTGATTATTCAAAGTTTTTGTATCAGCAAAAGAAGCATCAGAAGGAAATTAAGCAGAAGCAAGTTAAGGTTGAGGTGAAAGAAATACGCTTTGGCCCGCAAACCGACGAGCATGATTATAATTTTAAATTGAAACATGCTAAGGAATTCTTGGAAGATGGTAATAAAGTTCGTGCTTATGTTTTCTTTCGTGGTCGTTCCATTTTGTTTAAAGAGCAGGGCGAAGTGCTTCTGCTTCGATTTGCAAACGATTTAGAAGAATTTGGAAAGGTTGAGCAAATGCCCCGTCTTGAAGGTAAGAAAATGTTCTTATTCATTGCTCCAAAGAAGTCGGGTGTAGCAAAGAAAAGCCAGCAGAAGCTTGATCGCGAGAAGAGAGATGCTGAGGCAAAGTTAGCAAGTGACATGCAACGTGAAGCCAATCTTGAGAAGACGGGCTTGTTTGCAAATGCAAAGAATGGAGAAAAGGCACTTGATCAGCTGAAAGATAGTGCTGCAACAAATGAATAAAAAAAGTGCGTAACGCCAGGTATATGCGTTGCCACGATTATTAATAATAATAAAAAGTAAAAAAATGCCTAAAGTTAAGACAAATTCTGGTGCAAAGAAACGTTTTTCTTTCACCGGTACTGGTAAGGTTAAAAGACATCATGCCTACCATAGTCACATTCTGACTAAAAAGACAAAGAAGCAAAAGCGAAATCTTGTTCATCAAACATTAGTAGATCGCACGAACATGAAGCAAGTGCGTGATTTGCTTTGTTTGCGTTAATTCACTTTTTAGTAGAAAACATTAAAAAAGAAAAATTATGCCAAGATCAGTAAATCATGTTGCTTCAAAAGCAAAGAGAACAAGAATTCTGAAGCTCACAAAAGGTTATTATGGAGCAAGAAAGAATGTTTGGACAGTAGCAAAAAATACTTGGGAGAAGGGTCTTACGTATGCTTATCGCGACCGCCGCAACAAGAAACGCAATTTCCGTGCCTTGTGGATACAGCGTATTAATGCAGCTGCTCGTCTTGAGAATATGAGTTATTCTACATTGATGGGGGCTTTACATAAGGCTGGTATTGAAATCAATCGTAAGGTTCTTGCAGACTTAGCTGTAAATAATCCTGAGGCTTTTAAAGCGATTGTGGACAAAGTAAAATAACGATTAGTATTTTATATCAATAAGAGAAATGGGGATGTATGTTGCATATATCCTCATTTTCTTTGTCTATATCCTATGTAGGAAAGGCAATAATTATACGCGGATAAATCCCTCTTTATGCTTAATAGAGATTGGTGTCTTCAAAAAGATTTAGAGGCATCTCCTTTTTTATTTCCTCCATATTCCTCTCTTCCTCATTATGTTCTTTGAATTGTAGTAGCAGTTGATTAGAAAGTGGATTTTCGGTATTGATACGATAAGTTCCTCGTTTTGCTGTGCGCACAATCAAAGAATTAGGCTTCTTTGCATGGGTTATCAAATCTTGCACCACAGCCTTGTAAACACTGTCATAAGCAATGGGAGCGAAAAGACTATTACATGCGTTGTACACATGATTCACAATCTTTTTGACAGAAAGTCCTTCACAATCGGCTTCGATTAAAATGCGTAATATCTCTTGATGATAATCCAAAACAACCCATCATTTAAAAGGGGGAGCTGCTTATTATTCAACAGTTCCCCCTTTTGGTGAATAAGACTTTTGAGAATGGTTATGCAAGTGTTAGCAAGTTATTCTCATCTTTAACTTTTCCTTCTTTGAAGAGCCAGCCTATGCCTAAGTAGGCTTCTTCAACACTAATCTTTGCAGCTTTTGCAATCTCAGCAACAGAAAGCGCACCTTCTGCAGCAGCTAATGCCTGATAGACATCGCCTGCACGGAAACCAACGCTTTCAGCATTGATATACAAAACGGGAGTTGCAGAAGCGGCCTTCTTGGGCGCTGCTGCTTTCTTTACTGCGACTTTCTTGGGTGCAGTAGCTTTTGACGTAGCTTTTTTTTCTGTCATAAGTGACTAAATTAATTGTTGTTGCTTATCGTAACCTGCTCTTGATGAACTTGGAATCCGACACTGCAAAAGTACTGAATTCTATTCAATTAGTCGTTGAAACGAGTGCAAAATTAGCGATTTGACAGTCTTGTTGTCTCATATTTTGACTTATGTCAATCTTTCGTGCTCGGATTTAAACGAATTTGCAACTCTTCCAACTGCTTATCATCAAGCACACCGGGCGCATCTAACATCACATCGCGGCCGCTGTTGTTCTTCGGAAAAGCGATGCAATCGCGGATGGAATCGAGGCCTGCCATGATGCTCACGAAGCGATCTAAGCCAAAAGCCAAGCCTGCGTGGGGAGGAGCACCATATTTGAAGGCATTCATGAGGAAGCCAAATTGCGCCTCGGCACGCTCTTTTGTGAAGCCTAAAACTTCAAACATCTTCTCTTGCAGTTGTGTGTCGTGAATTCTGAGCGAGCCTCCTCCAACTTCGATACCATTGCAAACAAAGTCATAGGCTTTGGCGCGCACCTGTTCGGGATGCTCATCTAACAGTGGCAAATCGTCGGGGTTGGGCATGGTGAATGGATGGTGCGTAGCCATGAGGCGTTGCTCTTCGTCGCTCCATTCGAACAGTGGAAAATCAATAATCCACAGGCATTTGAACACGTCTTTATTGCGCAGTCCCAAACGGTCACCCATCTCCAAACGCAGTGCACACAGCTGAATGCGTGTGGCATTGGGTTTGTCGCCCGAAAGAATCAGCATCAAATCGCCTGGCTTTGCATCGCCCTTTTGGAGCACGCTGCGCAAGACCTCTTCACGATAGAATTTATCGATGGAACTCTTGATGCTTCCATCCTCATTATATTTAATGTAAACAAGCCCTTTCGCCCCAATCTGCGGACGTTTTACGAAGTCGGTGAGCTCGTCTAATTGCTTACGGCTGTAGTGTGCACATCCCGGCACACATATTCCGCCGATGTATTGCGCATCGTCGAAAACAGAGAACGAACCTTTGCCGGCGAAGGCTTCTTTCAGTTCAACGAATTCCATACCGAAGCGCAAATCGGGCTTGTCGCTGCCAAAGCGTTTCATGGCTTCCTGCCACGTCATCCGCTCCAACGGCGGCAACTCAACGCCACGAATCTCCTTAAACAGATGGCGTGCCATGCGCTCAAACAATTCTAAAACATCGTCTTGGTCGACAAAGCTCATCTCGCAGTCAATTTGTGTGAATTCGGGTTGGCGGTCGGCGCGGAGATCTTCGTCGCGGAAACATTTTGCAATTTGGAAATAACGGTCGAATCCCGCAACCATCAACAGCTGTTTCAACGTCTGAGGACTTTGTGGTAAGGCGTAGAATTGACCTGGATTCATGCGGCTCGGCACGACAAAATCGCGTGCCCCCTCAGGCGTACTTCCTATCAACACCGGTGTTTCAACCTCCATGAATTGCTGCGCATCGAGGAAGTTGCGGATGAGAATGGTCATGCGGTGGCGCAATTCAATGTTACGGCGAACGGCATTCCGTCGCAAATCCAAATAGCGGTATTTCATGCGCAGGTCATCGCCGCCGTCGGTCTCGTCTTCAATGGTGAAAGGCGGAGTCAGCGACGGAGATAAGATTTGAAGCCGCTCGGCCAGGATTTCGATTTCGCCGGTATCCATCTTGGGGTTCTTGCTTTCGCGTTCGCTCACCCTACCCACGACCTGAATGCAATATTCGCGCCCCAATCTGTTGGCAGCATCGAAGAGCGAACTGTCTGCAGTGCTGTTGAAAACGAGCTGTGTGATGCCATAACGGTCGCGAAGATCAATAAAGGTCATGCCACCCATTTTCCTTATCCGTTGCACCCAACCGGCTAAGGTTACCGAGGTGCCCGCGTCGGCAAGCCTAAGCTCGCCACATGTTTTTGTCCTATACATATAATAATAATGTTATGAATTCGAATTCTGTCGTGCAAAGTTACGAAATAAATGCAACATTAAATCATACAAGCCCGAAGAATGCGCGAAATCCAAAAATATCGGTTGCCCATCTTGACAAACGCTCCAAAACGGTTTCGAGATAGCAGCAAACCTCATTTTGTCCTCATCGGCGAGCACCTCGCCGCGACTATCTTTTCATTTCAGTGCATCGGCGAGCACCTTTTCCTGCGATAAACAGCGCGGAACATCGGCGGCGAACTGTTTTCCTGCGATAAACAGCGCGGATTATCGGCGGCGAACTGTTTTCCTGCGATAAACAACGCGGAATATCGGCGGCGAGCTGTTTTCCTGCGATAAACAACGCGGATTATCGGCGGCGAACTCTTTTCCTGCGATAAACAGCGCGGAATATCGGCGGCGAACTGTTTTCCTGCGATAAACAACGCGGATTATCGGCGGCGAACTGTTCGCCAACAACCTTTTTTCGATTTTGTCCGTCGGCGAATTGTTCGCCGGCATACATTTCTTGTGTTTGTCCATCGGCGAACTATTCGCCGGCATACATTTCTTGTGTTTGTCCATCGGCGAACTATTCGCCGGCAATCATTTTCGATTTTGTCCATCGGCGAACTATTCGCCGGCAACCTTTTCTCGATTTAGTTCATCGGCAAACTGTTCGCCGGCAACCTTTTCTCGATTTAGTCCATCGGCGAACTGTTCGCCGGCAACCTTTTCTCGATTTAGTCCATCGGCGAACTGTTCGCCGGCAACCATTTCTCGATTTAGTCCGTCGTCGAACTGTTCGCCAGCAACCTTTTCTCGATTTAGTCCGTCGGTGAACTATTCGCCAGCAACCTTAGGACACGGAACCACACGAGAAATGGTAGGGGCGGCGCCTGTGTGCCCGCCCGAACGTCCGCACAGCGGCGTTTCCATCCGCAAAGAGCACGTCCCCCACCCGCAAAGGAGGCGTTTCCATCCGCAAAAGGCACGTCCACAGCCGCGAACGGCACACTTCCATGTATAAACATTGTGTCTCCATCCCTCGCCTGCGATGGCCTAACGATGGATGCGCCCTTGTGGGGCGCGCTGGCCGGCACACAGGCACGGCCACTACCCGACACACTATGCGACACGGGCGGGCACACAGGCACCGCCCCTACCCAGCTCCATCAAATCTCTCGCCGGCAACCAACCTTTCTTGCGTGTTTGTTCATCGGCGAACGATTTCTCTTGCGGGCGTTAATGCCGTTGGAGCACGGGTGCTAAGAACTTTGCGGTGTAGCCTTTGCCTGCTTTGACAATGGCTTCGGGGGTGCCTTGGGCAACAATCTTTCCGCCGCCCGAGCCACCTTCGGGGCCGATGTCGATGATGTGGTCGGCCAATTTGATGACGTCTAAATTGTGTTCGATGATGATGACCGTGTTACCCTTGTCAACCAACTTCTGAAGCACATCCATCAAGATGCGGATGTCTTCGAAATGCAGTCCCGTGGTGGGCTCGTCGAGGATGTAGAGTGTTTTTCCGGTGTCGCGTTTCGCCAATTCGGTGGCCAACTTCACACGCTGACTTTCGCCGCCCGAAAGGGTAGTAGAGCTTTGTCCCAACTTGATGTAGCCCAGCCCCACCTCTTGCAAGGCCTTGATTTTGTTGAGAATGTTGGGTGTGTTTTCGAAGAATTCCATGGCCTGGTTGATGGTCATGTCGAGCACGTCGGCAATGGATTTTCCCTTGAACCTCACTTCCAATGTTTCGCGGTTGTAGCGTTTGCCGTGGCATACTTCGCAGGGCACCATCACGTCGGGCAGCAAATTCATTTCAATGGTTTTATAGCCGTTGCCGGCGCAGGCTTCGCAGCGTCCGCCTTTGGTGTTGAATGAGAATCGGCCGGGCTTGTAGCCTCTGATTTTGGCCTCGGGCAGGTTGACGAAGAGGGCGCGAATATCGTTGAACACACCGGTGTAGGTGGCGGGATTGCTGCGCGGTGTGCGCCCGATGGGACTTTGGTCCACGTTGACTACTTTGTCGATGTTGTCGATGCCGAGGCACTCCTCATAGGGCATGGGCTGCTTGAGTGAACGATAGAAGTGGGTGGAGAGAATGGGTTGCAGCGTTTCGTTGATGAGCGTTGATTTGCCCGAGCCCGATACGCCGGTTACCACGATGAGTTCGCCCAATGGGAACTGCACATCCACCTGTTTGAGATTGTTGCCCGTGGCGCCTTTGATTTCGAGCATTCTGCCGTTGCCTTTGCGCCGCTTTCGGGGCACTTCGATGGCCCGTGTGCCGTTGAGATAGTCGGCCGTGAGCGTGTGTTGCTTGAGCATTTTGGCAGGTGTTCCTTGAAACACCACTTCGCCGCCTTTGCGTCCGGCCTTGGGACCGATGTCGATAATCCAGTCGGCGGCGCGCATCATGTCTTCATCGTGTTCTACGACAATGACGGTGTTGCCCAGGTCGCGCAGTTCTTTGAGCGAGCGAATGAGCCGTTCGTTGTCGCGTTGGTGCAGGCCGATGCTGGGCTCATCGAGAATGTAGAGCACGTTGACCAGCTGGCTTCCGATTTGAGTGGCCAATCGGATGCGCTGACTTTCTCCGCCCGAGAGCGTGGCACTTTGTCGATTGAGCGAGAGATAGTCTAAGCCCACCTCGGTGAGAAAGTTGACCCGCTTTTTGATTTCCTTTAAGATTTCGGCAGCAATGCGTTTCTGTTTCTCATCTAAATGCTGCTCCACCTCGTCGAGCCATGTTTTGAGCGCCGTGATGTCCATGTTGGCTAAATCGGCAATACCCTTGTCCCAAATCTTATAAGAAAGCGCTTCGCGGTTGAGCCGCATGCCTTTGCACGAGGAGCAAGTGACGGTGGTTTTGAATTGGTCGGCCCATTTCTTTCCCAATGCGGTGTCGTCGTTGTCGATGGTGGCTTGAAGATATTTGATGATGCCGTTGAATTCCACGAAATAGTCAGAATTGGAGTGGATGAGTTCTTTGTCGATGCGCACATTCTCTAACGCGCCATACAACACTTCGTCTAACGCCTCTTTGGGAATGTCTTTTATAGGCGTCTTCAGGTTGCAATCGTGCTTGCGCAGCAGTGCATCCACTTGCCAGAAGATCATTTGGTTCTTGTATTTTCCTAAGGGAGCGATGCCGCCTTCGCGAATGCTCAATTTGTCGTTGGGAATAACCTTTTGCAAGTCAATCTCGGTCACGTAGCCCAGGCCTTTGCAATGGGGGCAGGCGCCTTCGGGCGAGTTGAACGAAAAGATGTTGGGTGCGGGGTCTTTATATGAGATGCCCGAGGTGGGGCACATCAATCGCTTTGAGAAATATTTACCATCGGTGCTGCCTTTCTCTAACAGCATAATGAGGCCGTCGCCCTGCTTCATCGCTGCTTCAACGCTCTTGGTTAAGCGCTCGTGCGAAACATCCTCAACCAACATTTTGTCGATGACCAGCTCAATGTTGTGGTTCTTATAACGGTCCACCTTCATGCCGCGTGTCAGCTCTTCAATCGTACCATCCACGCGAATGTTCATGTAGCCCTTTTTGCGCATGCTTTCGAAAAGCTCGCGATAATGTCCTTTGCGGTTTCTCACCAGCGGCGAAAGAATATAGATTTGCTTGCCAGCATAGTCGTGTAAAATCATCTCGAGGATTTTCTCCTCGGTATATTTCACCATCTTCTCGCCCGTGAGATAGCTGTAAGCCGTTCCGGCACGTGCATAAAGCAGGCGCAAGAAGTCATAGATTTCTGTGGTGGTGCCCACTGTTGAGCGCGGATTTTTATTGGTGGTTTTCTGCTCAATGCTGATGACGGGGCTCAATCCCGTGATTTTATCTACGTCGGGGCGTTCTAAGTTGCCTAAGAAATTGCGGGCATACGCCGAAAAGGTTTCAATGTAGCGACGTTGTCCTTCGGCGAAAATCGTATCAAAAGCCAATGACGATTTCCCCGAGCCCGAAAGCCCCGTGATTACTGTTAACGAATTGCGGGGTATCGCAACATTAATATCTTTAAGGTTGTGCACACGCGCACCCCATACATTTATCTTTTTATCTTCTTTTTCCATGCGTTCGTTTCCCTAAAATCTCTTCAAATGGTTATGCATGCCTTGTGATGTTATCGCATGCAATGGGCAATGAAAACATTACCTATCTGAATCAATCTTTGCCTGTATAATGCGCACAAAGGTAGCAAAAAGATAAGAGTTAACACGTGGGATAAAGACTATTTTTTGTATTTTTGCAGCTGAAAAGTCGCAAACTAAAGATTATGAGAATATATTATCGATACTTTTTGCTTTTAATTCTTTTGTTGCTCAGTGGTTTCCCACTTGCCCTTTCATCGCAGGCGGCCACGACAGCTAAGGGGCCAATTACCATCGGAGTGATGTTGCCTTTGCATCAGCTTGATGGCGATGGAAAACGCATGACCGAATATTATCGAGGCATGTTGATGGCCTGTAACCAGTTGAAGACGGCGGGCTATACCATTCATGTCCAAGCGTGGAATGTGGATGCGAACACCGATATAGAGCAAGTGTTGCAACGCGAGGGCGTTGAAAAGTGCAATGTGATCTTTGGTCCTTTATATAGCAAGCAAGTAAAGCCTTTAGCCGATTATTGCAAATCGCGGCGCATTCGGTTGGTCATTCCCTTTTCTATCACAGGAAATGAGGTTGCCTCTAACCCGTATGTTTTTCAAGTTTATCAAGATGGGGCGCGTCTCACAAGCGCTGCAGTGAACGCTTTTTTAGAACGTTTCAGCAAGTGCCATCCCGTGTTTGTCGATTGCAATGATAGCATTAATCCTAAAGGAGCATTCACGGCAGCTTTGCGAAAACAACTGGATATAAAAGGTGTTTCCTACAACATTACGAATTTAAAATCGCCCGATGATGCTTTTGCGAAGGCTTTCAGCGCCACGCAGCCCAATGTGGTGGTGCTCAACACGGCACGTTCGCCCGAGTTGAACGCTGCTTTTGTAAAGTTAGAGCGTCTCGAGCAGTTGTATCCTGGTCGGGTGGTGCGTTTGTTTGGCTACACCGAGTGGCTCATGTATGCCTCGTATGATTTTGCGCATTTCTGCAAATATGATACGTATATCCCCACAACGTTTTATTATAATGCGTCGGCCACGGCCACACAAACTTTTGAAAAGAGCTATCGCAGCTGGTTTCATGAGCCCCTGATGCAAGCGCTTCCGCGTTTCGCCATCACGGGTTACGACCATGCACAGTTCTTCATTCGCGGCATTCTTCAATATGGGAACCAGTTTACGGGCAATCGCTGGCAGCATTTCTATCAGCCGTTGCAAACCCCCTTGCAATTTGAGCCCGTGGGGAAAGGCGGACGACAGAATACGGCTTTCCAGTTCATTCACTACCTCTATAACGGCAGCATTGAGAGCCTTGCCTATTAACATGATTAAAGGTCTTTAGAAAAGAATATGAGATTACGATTAAAAATGCTGCTTTTTGCAGTGCTAAGTGTTAGCTATTGTTCAACAATCCATGCGCAAATAGGTCAGCATCGCAGCGACTTCGCTGTGGGAGTGAATGGTGGCTATGTGCTGAGCAAGGTTGGCTTTATGCCCACCGTTCCGCAGAAACAGCATGGCGGAATTACAGCGGGCCTCTCGATGCGCTACACGAGCGAGAAATATTTCTCGACCATCTGCTCTGTCATGGGTGAAATTAATGTCGCGCAAGTGGGCTGGACCGAGGATATTTTAGATGCGAACGACCGGCCAGTAATCAATGGTGCCACGAATGTTGCAGAGAAATATAGTCGCAACCTCACGTATGTCCAGGTGCCGATATTTGCACATCTGGCGTGGGGAAAAGAGCAGAAAGGCATGCAATTCTTTTTGAATTTGGGCCCACAGTTTGGTTATATGCTGAGCGAGAAAACCAGTATGAACTACAGCTATGCGCAACGCAATGTGGTCGACCGTGTGAGTGCTGTTTCCGAACAAGAAACCATGAAGGTTGCCCGCCGTTTTGATTACGGCATCGCCGCGGGGATTGGTGGCGAATATGTGCATCCTGCGGTGGGGCATTTTCTGCTCGAAGCGCGCTATTATTATGGTTTAGGCAACATCTTTGCCTCGTCGAAACGCGATTATTTCTCGCGCTCCAACTTCGGGCAAATTGTCGTCAAAGCCACCTACCTCTTTGACATGATGCGGACAAGCAAATAATCATCATTTAAATAAATCAATCTATGTTTGAAAATCAACCTAAAGGCCTTTATGCACTTGCATTGGCCAACACGGGCGAGCGTTTTGGTTATTACACCATGTTGGCCATCTTTACGCTGTTTATGCAGGCCAAATTCGGTTGGAGCGAATCGCAAGCCGGGCAGGTTTATGCCATTTTCTTAGCCGTCGTTTATTTTGCACCGCTTGTCGGAGGCATGATTGCCGACAAGATAGGCTATGGCAAGTGTGTCACCATTGGTTTCGCAACGATGTTCTTAGGCTATTTGGGGCTGGCCATTCCTACTGCCGCTAACGAAGTGGGCAAGTGGGCTATGTTTGCCGGATTGGCCTGTGTTTCGTTGGGAACGGGGCTGTTTAAAGGCAATTTGCAGGTGTTGGTGGGCAACCTTTACGATGCACCCGAGTATGCCCATCAGCGCGACTCGGCCTTCAGTCTGTTCTACATGGCCATCAACATCGGCGCCATGTTTGCGCCTTCCACAGCGAAGTGGATCACCAACCTCTATCTCGGCCAATATGGTTTCCATTATGATGCAGCCAACCTCGACCCCAAATACCTTGAAGTACTCTATGGTGCTTATGGTCTCTGCTTCGGCGTGGCTTGCATTTCATTGGTGCTCTCGGCCTGCATCTATTTCGGATGCCGCAACTGGTTCAGGCATGCCGACATCACTGCCAAGCAAGCTAAAACGGCGAATGCCGACGTGCAGGAGCTCACACCCAAGCAAACGCGCGACCGCATCGTGGCGCTGCTTCTGGTGTTTGCCGTTGTCATTTTCTTTTGGATGGCTTTCCATCAAAACGGGTCGGCGCTCACGTTCTTTGCTAAGAAATATACCAACCTCACCGTTTCGGGTGGCATGCGCATTTGGTTCAACATCTTCAGTTTGGCCTTGATTGCGCTATCTGTCTACACAGGCTTTGGCACCATGCAAGCAAAAACGCGGAAGAGTCGTCTCATCTGCGGCATGATTACCTTTGCCGCCTGGCTTGGTGCCGTGCTTTTGTTTTTGGGAATGGACGACCCCACGAAGACACAGCCCTCTGATTTCCAACAGTTCAATCCGTTCTTCGTGGTGTCGCTGACTCCTTTCAGCATGCTGTTCTTCGGCATCTTGGCCAAGAAGGGCCACGAGGTGAGCGCACCGGCACGCATCGCATGGGGCATGTTGGTGGCCGCCTTGGGCTTTGCGGTCATCACCTTGGCCTCGACCGACCTCATCTCGCCAATGGATTTGGGCGATAAAACCCAAAGCGTGTTGTCGCCGGGCTGGCTCATCTCCACCTATTTCACCCTCACCTTGGCCGAGCTGTTGCTTTCGCCCATGGGCATTTCGTTTGTGAGCAAGGTGGCACCGCCAAAATACAAAGGGCTGATGATGGGCGGCTGGTTTGTGGCTACGGCCATCGGCAACTACCTCAGCTCCATCCCTTCGATGTTGTGGAACGAGGTGCCGTTGATGTATAACTGGGGCATCCTCATTGCCTTGTGCTTGTTGAGTGCGTTGGTGATGTTTGCCTTGCTGAAGAAGCTCAAGCAAATGACTGCATAGAGCCGAAAGCGAAGCAAAAACAAGTCAGCAACAGTGTTTCTAACCCGTTTCCAAGTGAGCATGTGTTAGAAACACTGTTTCTGTTTATTTTCCGAGCCGAAACACATTTAGATACAGTGTATCTCGTCCGTTTTCTTGAAAAAACACGTTAGAAACAGTGTATCTCGTCCGTTTTTTTGGAAAAACACGTTAGAAACAGTGTATCTCATCCGTTTTCTTGAAAAAACACGTTAGAAACAGTGTATCTCGTCCGTTTTCTTGAAAAAACACGTTAGAAACAGTGTATCTCGTCCGTTTTTTTGGAAAAACACGTTAGAAACAGTGTATCTCATCCGTTTTCTTGAAAAAACATGTTAGATACACTGTTTCTAACCCGTTGCAAAGAAAAAACCGTTAGTCCCCCCGGGGGCTAATCTGTTTACAAGAAAAAACGTGTTAGTCCCCGGGGGATTTTCAATTTCATTAACAGAAACGCATTAGTCCCCGGGGGCTAATCTGTTCAAGAAAAAACATGTTAGTCCCGGGGATTTTCAATTTCATTAACAGAAACGCATTAGTCCCCGGGGGCTAATCTGTTTCAAGAAAAAACAT
>NZ_JH114215.1:1080648-1092719 GCF_000224615.1 Segatella oulorum F0390 | reverse complement strand
GCATTAGTCCCCGGGGGGCTAATCTGTTTCAAGAAAAAAACATGTTAGTCCCCGGGGGATTTTTCAATTTCATTAACAGAAACGCATTAGTCCCCGGGGGGCTAATCTGTTTCAAGAAAAAAACATGTTAGTCCCCGGGGAATTTTTCAATTTCATTAACAGAAACGCATTAGTCCCCGGGGGGCTAATCTGTTTCAAGAAAAAAACGTGTTAGTCCCCGGGGGATTTTTCAATTTCATTAACAGAAACGGATTAGTTCCCGGGGATCTAATCCGTTTCAAGAAAAAAACAGGTTAGTGAGCAGCTCTCTCATCTGCATTCTTAAATGTGGTTGAAAAGCACGACATGGTTCGGCTCAAACGCTCGTTCGCGTCGGCTCGTGGCACAGCGGTAAGGCTAAATAATTGTGCGCATCGTGGGGAAAGTTGCAAAGAATGTTGTAATTTTGCAGTCTAAAGCAGCAGAGATGACCGAACTGATTTCAAAATATTTCCCCCATTTAAGCGCGCCACAACAGGAGCAGTTTGCTCGGCTGGATGGCCTTTATCGTGAATGGAATGCAAAGATTAATGTCATATCGCGCAAGGATATGGACAATCTTTATTTGCACCACGTGCTCCATTCTTTGGCCATTGGCAAGGCTATTCGCTTTCAAGCGGGCACGCGGGTTCTCGATTTTGGCACCGGTGGCGGCTTCCCGGGCATTCCGCTGGCCATTCTCTTTCCCCAATGTCAGTTTCGACTCATCGATGGAACGGGGAAGAAAATCACCGTGGCCTCGGCTGTCGCCTCGGGCATTGGCTTGCAGAACGTAGAGGCGGTGCAGCGACGGGGAGAAGAAGAAACGGAGATGTTTGATTTTGTGGTGAGTCGGGCCGTGATGCCGCTTCCCGATTTGGTGAAAATCGTTCGCAAAAACATTCGGCGTGCGCACCACAATGCCTGGCCCAATGGTTTGATTTGCCTGAAGGGTGGGGCGCTGGTTGAAGAGTTGAAACCCTTTCAGCGCGTGGCTGAAGTGATTTCGTTGACCGACTTTTTCGATGAAGAGTGGTTTAAGGAAGAAAAGAAATTAGTTTATATTCCAATCCAATAAATATGTTGACCATCAAGATTTTTCAATGTAATGCGTTGCAAGAAAATTGCTATGTGGTGAGCGACGAGACGCGTGCGTGTGTCATCATTGATTGCGGTGCGCGCACTGCCGACGAGTATCGTGTGATTTCCGATTATATTCGGCAGCAGCAACTTCGTCCGCAACATCTCATTGCAACCCATGGACATGTCGACCACAATTATGGCAATGGCTATGTGTACGCCGAGTTTGGCTTGACGCCCGAGGTGCATGAGCGCGATCTGCCCTTGATGGCAACGCTCCATGAGCAATCGGCGCAGTTTATCGGCTTGGATGTTTTGGCGCCTGTTCCGCCCGTTCAGACGCGGTTGAAGGAGGGCGACAAAATAGACTTTGGCACACATCAGCTCACCGTCATCGAAACACCGGGACATACTCCCGGTGGCATCGTCTTGTATGATGCCGCTGAGCACGTGGCCTTTTCGGGCGATACCCTTTTTCGTTCCTCCATTGGGCGCACCGATTTGCCAGGCGGTTCGATGCTTGAAATGATGCAGAGCCTTCGAATGATTTGTCAGTTGCCCGATGAAACCAAGGTCTTTCCGGGACATGGTGCCGCAACCACCATCGGGGAAGAGTTGATGCATAACCCTTATCTTGACCGTTAGCAATGCAAATGGGCAACAAGAGCGAGAAAATCATTTTGGGCATCGACCCCGGAACCAATGTCATGGGCTATGGTGTGCTGCGCATTGTGGGGCGAAAGGCCGAGATGTTGTCGATGGGTGTCATTGATTTGCGCAAGATGAGCGACCCCTATCTGCGGTTGGGGCACATCTATGAGCGCGTGACGGGCGTCATCGATGCTTATCTGCCCGATGAATTGGCTATTGAGGCGCCATTCTTTGGAAAGAATGTGCAGTCGATGTTGAAATTGGGGCGTGCACAAGGGGTGGCCATTGCCGCTGCGATTTGTCGCGACATCCCCATTCATGAATATGCTCCGTTAAAAATAAAAATGGCTATCACAGGGCAAGGACAGGCTTCCAAAGCGCAGGTTGCCGATATGTTGCAGCGTTTGTTGCGCTTGGATCAGGGCGAGATGCCTAAATTCATGGATGCCACCGATGCTTTGGCTGCGGCCTATTGCCATTTCCTTCAGCAAAGCAATCCCGCAACAACGGCTCGGCATTACAATAGTTGGAAAGACTTTGTTGCAAAAAATCAGAATGTGGTGCGCGTCATGCAGCAACCGAAACGAGAAGGATGAAACCTCGCCGCGCGGCATTTCGCACCAATAGAAGATAAGTTCACAATGATAATTATTTAAACGAAATAGGAAAATGGGTTATTTATCCACCGATAAACAGAAGGTTACCACTAAAGTCTTTAGAGAAATGAAGCAGCTGGGGCAGAAGATAGCGATGCTCACGGCTTATGATTTTACGACAGCGGGCATTTTAGATCGTGCCGGCATAGATGCCATCTTGGTAGGCGACTCTTCGTCGAATGTCATGGCTGGTAATGCGACAACGCTGCCTATAACGGTTGATGAAATGATTGTTTATGCACGTGGCGTGGTGCGCGCTTGCAACCATTGTTTAGTGGTTTGCGATATGCCGTTTGGCAGTTACCAAGTGAGTCGGGAAGATGCGCTGCGCAATGCTGTGCGCATCATGAAGGAAACGGGTGCTGATGCCATCAAGATGGAAGGCGGAAGCGAAATTCTGCCGACGGTGCAAGCTATTATTCAGGCTGGAATTCCGGTGATGGCGCACTTGGGACTTACGCCGCAAAGCATTCATCAATTTGGCGGTTATGGACTCCGCGCGAAAGAAACGCAGGAGGCAGAGAAGCTATTCAAGGACGCTTGTCTATTGGATGAAGCCGGCTGCTTTGGCATAACGTTAGAAAAGGTGCCTGCAGCATTGGCGCAACGTGTGACGGCTGCCGTGAGTTGCCCCACAATAGGCATTGGTGCAGGCTGTGATACGGATGGGCAAGTGTTGGTTTATGCTGATGCTTTAGGTATGACACATGGTTTCAAGCCAAAATTCTTGCGTCATTTTGCCGATGTAGAAGGTTGCATGACGCAGGGTGTGCAAGACTATATCCAAGCCGTGAAGAATGTATCGTTTCCTAATGACAACGAACGTTATTAAACAAATCGTATATAAATAAACGCTCATGGATACGCAACATACAGCCATTCATATTCGTTTGTGGCAACGGCCGTTCTGGCTGTTGTCTATCGCTAAGTTTTTGTTGTGCATGGCGGTCTATATGCTCATTCCTATTCTGCCATATTGGATGATGTCGCAGGCGCAATTCGATGGCGCGACAATGTCCTTCGTCTTTCTCAGTTATTTGGTAGGCGTAGTGCTTCCTGGTCCATTTAGCAGTTTCTTGGTGCAACGGTTTCGTCGCAACAACGTAGCCTTATTGGCCATACTCTGCATGATTCCTGTTTTCTATGCCCTCTTTTTCATTTCACAATTCCCCTTGTGGAGTCTTTATGTGCTGGCTTGTTGCTTTGGCGCATCTTTCGGATTTGTGCAGGAAGTTTTGAGCAGCACGTTGATTGTGGATGTCTGTGATTCGTCCCATCGCACCGAGGCTAATTATGCTTCTTCTTGGTTTGGGCGAATAGCTTTAGCCGTTGGTCCTATGGTGGGGTTGTTGCTCTGTAAACACCTCGGCATTCAATTTGTTTTCATCACCTTGGCGGTGGATTGCTTGCTGGCGTTGCTGCTCGTCTCAATGGTCAAGTTCCCTTTCAAAACACCCGAAGACGAGATTCACCTTATGAGCTTCGACCGTTTCTTTCTCACGGATGGCAAGTGGCTTTTCCTTAATCAGTTGCTCATCATGACGGCTGTGGGAATTCTGTTGTCGTTGTCGCATTCTGTTTCTTTCTACGCATTGATGTTGCTGGGGTTCTCCTTTGCACTGCTGAGCCAACGGTTTGTCTTCGCCAATGCCGATTTAAAGAGTGAAATTGTCACGGGGCTGTTCGCCCTGTGTGCCGCCGTAGGCATACTTTTTACGCAGCAGGGGAGAGCGATGAGCCACTTGTCGCCAACACTTTTAGGCTATGGAATAGGACTTATTGGTTCTCGTTTTCAAATGTTTCTTCTTAAGTTGAGTCGGCATTGCCAGCGGGGAACTTCGCAGAGCACCTATTTTTTAGGTTGGGAATCGGGGATTTCACTGGGTTTATTCTTGGGCTGGTATGCACTTAACCGCAATGAGTTTGTAGCGCTCTCGGTATCGTTGGGACTGCTATTGCTGGCGCTTGCATTCTATCATTTTTTCACGCATCATTGGTATGTGCAACACAAGAACCGGTAGGACGATTTGTTTTCTAACTCATGATTAAAAAGTAGTATGGCGATAGACAAGCAAACCATTGAGAAGATTAAGGATGCGGCCAACATTGTTGACGTAGTATCCGAATTTGTAACCCTGCGCAAGTCGGGGAGCAACTATAAGGGGCTGTGCCCTTTTCACAACGAAAAGACTCCTTCGTTCATTGTTTCGCCGGCACGCGGCACCTGCCATTGCTTTGGTTGCGGACGTGGAGGAAATCCGATTGGCTTTATCATGGAGCACGAACAAGTAACCTATCCGGAAGCACTTCGATGGTTGGCCAAGAAATATCATATCGAGATACGCGAACGCGAGTTGTCCGATGAGGAGCGCAAGGAGCAGAGCCTGCGCGAGAGCATGTTCATCGTTAACGAATGGGCCGTAACCTATTTCGAGGATATTCTTCACAACCACGTTGATGGTGTGGCGATAGGCATGCAATATTTTCGCTCACGAGGCTTTCGTGATGACATCATTCGCAAGTTTCGTTTGGGCTTTGATCTTCCTGATCGGCAGGCATTGGCACACGCCGCATTGCAGAAAGGCTATCAAGCACAGTTTCTTTTGAGCACAGGCATTTGCTATCAAAACGACCACAACGAACTCATTGACCGTTATGCCAATCGCGTCATCTTTCCTTGGGTGGGGGTGAGTGGCAAGATTGTGGGTTTTGGTGGTCGTGTGTTAGACGCGCGAACGAAAGGCGTAAATCAAAAATATGTCAATTCGCCCGATAGCGAAATCTATCATAAAGACCACGAACTCTATGGCATCTATCAGGCTAAGCGTGCCATTGCCAAGGAGGATAATGTTTATATGGTCGAAGGCTACACCGATGTTATTTCCATGCATCAGTGTGGCATAGAGAATGTGGTGGCCAATTCGGGGACGGCGCTCAGCGTGCATCAGATACAGATGCTGCATCGCTTTACCAACAACATCACGTTGCTTTATGATGGCGACGCTGCGGGTATTCACGCAGCGTTGCGAGGCACCGACATGTTGTTGTTAGAAGGGATGAATCTCAAAGTGTTGCTGCTGCCCAATAATGAAGACCCCGACAGCTTTGCCCGCCAGCATACCGCCGACGAATTTAAAGCCTACATTGAGGCGCATGCCACCGACTTCATACGCTTTAAAACGGCTTTGCTCTTGGACAACGAAAACGACCCGCTCAAGCGTTCAGAAGCTATCAACTCGATTGTGATGAGCATTTCGATGGTGCAGAACCCCATTTTGCGCGACACCTATTTGCACGATTGTGCACAGCGCATCGGCATGAATGAAATGACGCTCATCAATCAGATGAATGCTTTAATCCGCGAGCGCAAGGCCTCGGGCTCGATGCGCGTGGCAACGCCTGCAACGTCGGCCGAACAACAGCAACAAACTCCTGTCGAGTCTCCGGCACAATCTTCTTCAAATCGTGTTCAGACGATTTCCGAAGTGGAGAAATTCATCTTGCAATTAATCATCAAATATGGCAACCGCGTGATATTCCCTAATGTTGACGATGGCAATGGCAACGTCATCTCGCTCACCATTGCCGAGTTCATTCACTATAATTTGAGCTGCGACAACCTCTCGTTCAGCAGCGAATTGTTGAATCAGATTTTGCAGGAAGCTGTGGAAAAGGGCACCGACCGCACTTTTCAAACCGAGCCCTATTTTGTGCATCACAACGACATCCAGGTGAGCAATCTGGCAATCGAGATTGCCGAAGAAAAGTTCAAGCTCTCCGAAAGTCAGCAAGTGAAGGACGATGAAGAAAGTCTGCGCAATCGGGTGAAGCATCTCATGCTCGATTTTCGCCGCGACTATGTGGAAAAGCATTTGGTTGCCATCAAGGCGCAGATTGCTCAAGCTCATGGCGACCGGCAGATGGCACTCATGGCCGAATATCAAAAACTGATAGCGCAGCGCAACAAGTTGGCTAAGGAGCTTGGAAGCAACATCATTGTGTAGGCGCGCACCACCATCGAACTCTTTCAATAACAACTATGTTCTACATGCATTGGATTTTCATCATTCTCTATGTTGTCATCGTAGTTTTGGCGCTGTTAGCAGTGCTCATGGACAACCGGCAGCCCGCCAAAACCGTGGCGTGGGTGATGGTGCTCACCTTTATCCCCTTTGCAGGTATCGTGATTTATTTTTTCTTTGGGCAGAACTATCGCAAGCAGCGTTTTATCAGTCAGCACAGCCTCGATGCACTCACCAAGCGCAGCATGTTGGAGTTTGCCGAACAGCGCAATCTGCATTTCCCCGAAAAAGCGCAGCAGTTGGTGCATCTTTTCGCTAATCAGAGCATGGCGTTGCCATTTAAAGATAATGAAATCGAGATTTTCACCACGGGCGCGGATTATTTCTTAGCTTTGCTCAAGGCCATCGGACAGGCCACCGACCACATCCACATCGACACCTATATTTTTGACGACGATGCCTTGGGGCAGCTCATTGCCGATGCACTGATTGATAAAGCGCGGCAAGGGGTAGAGGTGCGCATCATCTACGACGATGTGGGATGTTGGAATGTGCACAACAGCTTTTTCAATCGTTTGAAATCCGAAGGTGTGCGGGTGTGCCCATTCATCCCCGTGCGTTTTCCGGCATTCACGGGCAAGGTGAACTATCGCAACCATCGCAAACTCTGTGTCATCGATGGCGCAGTGGGATTTATTGGCGGAATGAACATTGCCTTGCGCTACATTCGTGGCCGACGTGGCGTTTCCTGGCGCGACACCCATCTGCAAGTGCGGGGTGGAATCGTCTATTCGTTGCAGCGCGCCTTTCTCATCGATTGGTATTTCGTCGACCGCACCTTGCTTACCGACCATCGTTATTATCCTGAAAATGCCCATCAGCTGTCCAATAATTGCTTGGCGCAACTCGTCACGAGCAGTCCCATACAGCCGTGGCCCGACATCATGCAAGGCTATGTGCGCATTTTGCTCTCGGCGCGGCATTATGTCTACATGGAGAGCCCTTATTTTCTGCCCACCGAGCCCATTCTTTTTGCCATTCGCACGGCTGCGCTCTCGGGCGTTGACGTGCGGCTCATGATACCGGCTCGTGGCGATGCGAAATTGGTGGAGTGGGCGTGTCCGTCCTATTTGGCCGACATCATCGAAGCCGGAGCCAAAGTGATGCTCTATCAACCGGGGTTCAACCATTCCAAGTTGCTGGTTTGCGACGATTATTTTGCCACTTGTGGCAGCACGAACATTGATTTTCGCAGCTTTGAAAACAATTTCGAGAGCAATCTATTTTTCTACGACCGTGCCACGGCCCTGCGCTTTAAAGCCATTTATCTGCACGACGAGCAGGCCTGTGTAGACATCGAGACCATTCGCGATTTCACCCATCGTTCGTTTCTTCAGCGCTTGTGGGGCAGCATCGTGCGCTTGCTCAGTCCGCTGCTCTAATCCCCATGGCGTTTTGTGTGTTTGTTTTTAAAAAACGCTGTTCGGCGGTTGCCGCTCGCTTGTTTTTGATGAAAATGCTCGTTCGGCGGGTGCCGCTCGCTTGTTTTTGATAAAAATGCTTGTTCGGCGGGTGCCGCTCGCTTGTTTTTAATAAAAATGCTTGTTCGGCGGGTGCCGCTCGCTTGTTTTTAATAAAAATGCTCGTTCGGCGGGTGCCGCTCGCTTGTTTTTGATAAAAATGGTTGTTCAGCAGGTGCCGCTCGCTTGTTTTTGATGAAAATGCTCGTTCGGCGGGTGCCGCTCGCTTGTTTTTGATAAAAATGGTCGTTCGTCGGGTGCCGCTCGCTTGTTTTTCTTAAAAATGGTTGTTCCAGTATCCCGGAACGCTTGTTTTTCTCAAAAATGATTGTTCAGCAGGTGCGGAACGCAATGTTATGGGAAAAATGACATTCCCTCACCATCGAAGTAAATGTTTTTAAGCCTACCGCACAGCAGTTAGGATTTAAGCCTATGCTAACCACAAGTGCCAACGATTTTTTTATTACCTTTGCAGCCATGATGAATTTAGATTTACTCACAGCAGCCGAGGCCGAGGCCTTGCAGCAGCTGATAAACGGTGCTACGCGCGTGGTGCTCACCGGACACAAAAGTCCCGACGGCGATGCGTTGGGCTCAAGTTTGGGTTGGGCGTTTTATCTGCGCCAATTAGGCAAGCAGGTGCAAGTGGTGATGCCCGATGCCTTCCCCGATTTTTTGAAATGGTTGCCTGGCAGCGAAGCCGTTTTGCGCTTCGATAAACAGCCCGATGCCGTGGTCGAGGCCTTTCGCCAGGCTGATTTGGTGTGTTGTTTGGATTTTGGAGAGCCCCATCGGGTAGAGGCGATGCACACGCTGCTCGAACAAGCCGAGGCACCCTGCGTGGTGATGGACCACCATTTAAATCCCAACATCAGGGCGGCGCAGCTCATCTCCTTCCCCGAACTGAGCAGCACCAGCGAAATCGTCTTTCGCGTCGTCCATCAGTTGGGCGGTTTCGAAGCGCTTTCCAAGGCTGCCGCCACAGCCATTTATTGCGGCATGATGACCGACACGGGCGGATTTACCTATAATTCGACGCGTCCTGAGCTTTACACCATCATCGGGTTGCTGCTGACGAAGGGCATCGACAAGGATAAGATTTATCGGCGCGTGTTCAACAATTACAGTCAGTCGGCCATTCGTTTCCGCGGCTATCTCATGCATCGCAGCCTGCACGTCTTCGAAGAATATCATGCAGCCTATTATCTGGTGGGTCGAAAAGACATGAAAGATTTTAATTTCGTGAAGGGCGATTTAGAGGGCTTGGTCAATGAGCCTTTGCGCATCAAAGGCATGCGGTTGTCGATTTCGCTGCGCGAAGATGACCGCACGGAGCAGCTGATATGGGTGAGTTTGCGGTCGGTAGACGATTTTCCGTGCAACGAAATGGCTACCGAATTTTTCAACGGCGGAGGTCATCTCAATGCCAGTGGCGGCCGGTTGCAATGCACGTTGGCCGAGGCCGAACAGGTGGTGCATCGCGCCATTCTGAAATATGGCGATAGATTAAAGAATTAAAAAATACGTCATGCCACTCCTTTGTTTGTCATGTTTTTTATAACTTTGTCACTCGTTTAAATCGATTTAGAATGAAACATATATCCTTTTTACTTTTGGCCTTTGCGGGGCTGTTGACACTTGCTGCTTGCGGCGATTCTGAAACCTATGCCGATAAGCGCAAACGCGAGCGTGCCGTCATCAGCCAGTATCTCATCGACCAGCATATCAAAGTGATAAGCGAAGCGCAATTCAAGGCGCAAGGCAACACTACCGACACCGTGCAACACGAGTTTGTGGTATTCGATAACTCGGGCGTTTACATGCAAATTGTGCGGCCGGGCGCAGGACAGGTGTTGGGCAAGAATGAAACAGCCAACGTGCTTGTGCGCTATACCGAGCGCAATTTGCTCACCGACTCTATCACCATGTCCAACGAATATCCTAATTTCGCAGCCTTGGTCGATGTGATGACGGTGCGCATGCAGTCGGGAACGCCCTATGCGCAGTTCACTTCGGGCACTTTTAAAACATTCTATGGCACGGCGAAAGTGCCCGATGGATGGTTGGTTGCGCTGCCTTATTTGAAACTTGGCGGACTCAATCCCGATGGTGTTTCTAAAGTGAAACTCATTGTTCCCTCAACACACGGCACAGTGGCTGCATCAAGAGGCGTTTATCCCAGCCTGTTTACCATTTCTCTACAGCGTGAAAGCTAACTAAAAATAACATACGATGACGTTAATCAAATCAATCTCGGGCATTCGCGGCACCATCGGAGGTAAAGCCGGCGACACGCTCAATCCGCTTGACATCGTCAAGTTTACGGCAGCTTATGCCACGTTTATTAAAAAACAAAACCAAGGCAGCAACACCATTGTGGTGGGCAGAGATGCGCGCATTTCGGGCGAAATGGTGAAGAATGTGGTCTGCGGAACGCTCATGGGCATGGGCTTCGACGTGGTGAACATCGGTTTGGCTACCACGCCCACAACCGAATTGGCGGTGCGCATGTGTCAGGCAGCCGGCGGCATCATTATCACGGCCAGCCATAATCCGCGGCATTGGAATGCGCTGAAGTTGCTCAATCACGAAGGCGAATTTCTGACAGCCGCCAACGGACAAGAGGTGCTCTGTGTGGCAGAGTGCGAGGATTTCACCTTTGCCGATGTCGACCATTTGGGTAGCTATCGTGAGGACAACACGTTCAACCAACGCCACATTGACAGTGTGCTGGCGCTGAAGTTAGTCGATGTTGAGGCTATTCGCAAGGCTCATTTCAAGGTGGTTGTCGATGCCATTAATTCTGTCGGTGGCATCATTCTGCCCGAGTTCTTGAAGGCTTTGGGCGTGGAATATACCATTTTGAACGGCGAGCCGAACGGTGATTTTGCCCACAATCCGGAACCTTTGGAGAAGAATCTTGGCGGTATTATGGGCGAGATGAAGCGAGGAAAATATGATTTAGGCATCGTGGTTGACCCCGACGTTGACCGCTTGGCTTTCATCAGTGAGGATGGAACGATGTTTGGCGAAGAATATACCTTGGTGGCGGTGGCAGACTATGTGTTGGCACATACGCCGGGTAACACGGTTTCAAATCTCAGCTCGACGCGTGCTTTGCGGGATGTGACCGAGAAGCATGGCGGAAATTATGCCGCTTCGGCCGTTGGCGAGGTGAACGTGACAACCAAAATGAAGGCCGAGCATGCCGTGATTGGCGGCGAAGGCAATGGCGGTGTGATTTATCCCGAGAGCCATTATGGCCGCGATGCATTGGTGGGCATTGGACTGTTTCTCTCGAGCCTGGCACAAAAACATTGCACGGCGACTGCGCTGCGTGCTACTTTCCCCAACTATTCGATTGCCAAAAACCGCATTGATTTGACACCTTCGACGGATGTTGATGCCATTTTGATGAAGGTGAAAGCGCTCTATGGTGACGAAGCGGACGTGCAGGTGACCGATATTGATGGCGTGAAGTTGGACTTCCCCGATAAATGGGTGCATTTGCGTAAGAGCAACACCGAGCCTATCATTCGCGTTTATAGCGAAGCTGCCACGATGGAAGAGGCCGACGCATTGGGCAAAAAACTCATGCAGGTGGTTTACGATATGCAGGGATAAGCGCGTTCCGAAGGCGAATAAAACGAATGAGGTGCAGGGCTATTCAACAGCCTTGCACCTTTTTTCTGTGCGAACCAACCCTATTGCAGCACAGCTTTGTAGGCGTGCAAACACGTTTTGCGCCTTGTAACACGATTTCGTACGCATGCAAACACGTTTTACATCATTGCAACACGATTTCGTATGCGTGCAAACACGTTTTGCGCCTTGTAACACGATTTCGTACGCATGCAAACACGTTTTACATCGTTGCAACACGATTCTGTATGCGTACAAACACGTTTTGCGCCTTGCAACACGATTTCGTACGCGTGCAAACACGTTTTACATCGTTGCAGCAAACGATTCGGGGGTCAATATGAGCTGTTGCGCCTTGCAACAAACGATTCGGGGGTCAATATGAGCTGTTGCGCCTTGCAACAAACGATTCGGGGGTCAATATGAGCTGTTGCGCCTTGCAACAACCGATTCGGGGGTCAATATGAGCTGTTGCGCCTTGC
>NZ_JH114215.1:1063817-1080459 GCF_000224615.1 Segatella oulorum F0390 | reverse complement strand
TCATTGCAACACGATTTCGTATGCGTGCAAACACGTTTTGCGCCTTGTAACACGATTTCGTACGCATGCAAACACGTTTTACATCGTTGCAACACGATTCTGTATGCGTACAAACACGTTTTGCGCCTTGCAACACGATTTCGTACGCGTGCAAACACGTTTTACATCGTTGCAGCAAACGATTCGGGGGTCAATATGAGCTGTTGCGCCTTGCAACAAACGATTCGGGGGTCAATATGAGCTGTTGCGCCTTGCAACAAACGATTCGGGGGTCAATATGAGCTGTTGCGCCTTGCAACAACCGATTCGGGGGTCAATATGAGCTGTTGCGCCTTGCAACAACTCATTCGGTGGTCAGAATGGGCTTTTACATCGTTGCAGCAAACGATTCGGGGGTCAATATGAGCTGTTGCGCCTTGCAACAACTCATTCGGTGGTCAGAACGGGCTTTTTTAAAAGGGTTAAGGGTTGGCAAAGACCACTTTCACGTGTTTGGCACCCATGCTGTGCAGCAGTCCGCCCATTTGCTGCTGGGCATTCTGCTGTGCGAGTTGCAGGTTTTGGCGTGAAAGCGCGCGTTTCAGCATCACGGCGTAGGCCTTGTCATACATGCGCTTGCGGTCGGTTTCTGTCCAGCTGCCCTTTTCGTAGAAAGGCATTGTGCGCGCTTCGTCAATGAAATGAAGATCCAATAGCTTGATGGGTGGCAGCGTGGCGATGAGCGTATCGTGCTTTTGTGTGAGCCAACCTTCGGGCGTTTCCTTGAGGTTGATGCCCAGACGGAGCGTGCCATAATAGATGCGTGCCAGCTCGCTATCGCCGAAGAAGCCATGCTTGATGGTGTCGATGAGCTCTTCGTCGTTCACTTGAAGAAATTCCCATTCACCGATAGCTTCAATGCGTTTCACTTGCGTGGGCGTAAGGTCGATGTTGCGATTTTCCACGATGGCGAGGCCGGTTCCCTTTAATAACCGGCTAATGCCCCATAGGATGAGGGCTGCAAGGAGCACAACAGCCAAGACGATATAAACTTTGTTGACGAGCCATCGTTGGGTGAAATAGGCGATGCCGCGCGACTTTTTCTTATCTTCCATGTTCGTTGGTTTTATCAATCAGTTGCGGAATGTCTTTGGGCTGCAGGTTGTTGCTGAAGGTGATGGTAATATCTTTCTCTTCGTAGCCTAATTGTTGCAGCATGGGAACGAGCGTGCGGGTGGCGCTGATGCGCGCATATTCTAAGATATCAGACTTCGCAAGGTCTTGAAGAATCTGCTGTCGCCCTTGCTGTTCGAAATGGGCCAACTCTGCATCGGTGAAGTCGGCGCGCATGAAACTCACGTATTCACGCACGCTTTTGTGATCGATTTCAGTGCTGGTGATGACGAGATGTGGATTGGGCAACTTGATGGTGATGCGTTTTCCGTGGCGCTCGATGTTGTCTTCGTTAAAACCTTCGAAGTTGATATAGGCTTTGATGGTGGCGTCCATGGGGATGGCCACCTTTCGTTTGCTGAAGGGTAGGTTGATGTTGATGTCGGCGTTGAACAGTGAACCCTTGATGGTTTTCTGGTCGTTATGCGTCACAATCTTGTGCACTTGATAGGCCATGGTGTAGAGTCTGGAGCATTGTTGAATGCGGTGCACCAGCATGGGTATCGTGTCGAAGGCCTGTTGTGTAGAAGCCGTTTCACGTTTGCATCCCGCGATAAATGCAGCGAAGAGTGCTATCGACAAACAAATGATGTTTCTTTTCTTCATTGATTGACTTGAAATAATGTGCTGCAAAGTTACTAAAAAAGCTGAAAGCGTGCAATGCTCGCGGCAAAACGGTATGGATTACGCGCTAAACCAGCATGGATTGCGGCAATAAAGCGTATGAATTACTTTGTTTTTTCTGCCATTTGCCGTACCTTTGCAGCTACATTGATACATGAGATGAAAATGAAACACTTGACGGAATGTATTTCCATTGCCCTGTTCATGGGGAGCCTTGTTGGTTGTGGTGGAAAGAAAGACAACGGCGACATTATCACGAAGAAGCCCGTATTGGTGGTGCATCGCACCATTCAAAAGACGGGCGACTACGTGCAGCGTCGGGAAGTGAGTTGGCTGGGCAGCCATTACACGGTGGAGGTGAAGCGCATGGCCGACCCTTCTTTGCCTGTTATCAACGAGGGCAGCAGCAGATATTACGACAATCGCATCACCATCACGGTAATTCGTGCCGATGGAAGTAAGTTCTTCTCGCGTTCTTTTACGAAAAAAGATTTCTTAGCCTATGTGGATAAAGCCTATGCCGACGAAGCCTTGGTGGGCATTGTGCTCGACCATGCCGAGGGCAATCACTTGCGTTTTGCGGCCAGCGTGGGCTCACCCGACAAGCTGAGCGACGAATATGTGCCGCTGAAGATGACGCTCTCACGCACCGGTGGCGTGTCGATTGCGCGCGACACGCAATTAGACACGGGTAGCAGCGAGCCTTCAGAAGCTGATTTGAGCGACGAAGAAGACATTTAACAGTGTCGCTTGGCCGACCGATGCCTTTTATGATTTGGCGGCCGGCATTTAACAGGCATTTTGGGACAAGTATTGGTTTCTTATGTATTTTTTTGTACCTTTGCCGACGGATTTACACTTTAAAATAAAAGGTTTTATGATATCAAGTTCATTAGAAAAGGCTCTTAACGAGCAGATTGTTTGCGAGATTTATTCCGCAAATCTTTATCTTTCCATGTCGTTCTATTTCGAGAAGGAAGGTTTTAATGGTTTCTCTACCTGGATGAAGAAGCAGAGTGCAGAAGAGATGGATCATGCTTATCAAATGGCTAATTTCATCATCAAGCGTGGAGGCACAGCCGAAGTCAACACGATTGATGCAGTGAAAAAGACCTGGACAAGCCCCCTCAATGCTTTCGAGGATGCTTATGCACATGAATGCAAAATCAGTGCACGCATCAACGAGCTGTTGAGCCAAGCACAAAAGGAAGGCGACAATGCCACACAAGATTTCTTGTGGCAGTTTGTGCGTGAGCAAGTCGACGAAGAAGCTACAGCCAGTGGCATTGTGGACCGCATCAAGCGCATGGGCGACAGCTCACTCTTCAATTTGGATGAGCAGTATGGCCGTCGTCAGGGCTAATCACAGCAAACTTGTTTTTTTCATGTAATAAAACGAACTGGTACATGCTCATGGTGGTATGTGCCAGTTTTTCATTCCAACCATGCCGGATAACGATTTGTACACAACCGTAGTGAGCGATGCTGTAGGCGAAGGCTTTTATAGCGAGAAGCGCAGCAAGTTCTATGCTTTTGCCCACCATGTGGCGACACTCGACGAAGTGAAAACGCTGGTGGCATCCTATCGGCAGAAATATTACGATGCGCGCCATTGTTGCTATGCCTATGTGTTGGGGCCTGACGGAGCGCTTTTCCGTGCCAATGACGATGGGGAGCCGAGTTCAACGGCCGGCAAACCCATTTTAGGGCAGATTCATGCCCGGCAACTTACGGATGTTCTTGTGGTGGTGGTACGCTATTATGGCGGCATCAATCTCGGCACGGGCGGACTGATTGTGGCCTATCGTGAGGCAGCGGCCGATGCCCTATCGCATATCGCATGGGTTGAAAGGCAGGTGGAAGAGACCATCGACTATGAATTCACCTATCCGATGATGAATGGCGTGATGCATTTAATCAAAGAACTCAATGCCACAATCGTCAGTCAGGAATTCGACAATGTTTGTAAAGTCTCGTTGCGCATTCGCCAACGCGATGCCCAATTACTGCGCAACCGTTTGGCCCAGCTGTCATTCCAATGACGCAACCTATAATGTCTGTTAAATATCCATCTTTGCCGTGGCCTTTTGGGATAGGTTCTCGTGCTTTTTTATTAAATTTGCATTCGCGAAAAGGAAGATTGGCAGAGTGACCGAATGCGCTGGACTCGAAATCCGGTATACGCCTTTCGCGTATCGGGGGTTTGAATCCCTCATCTTCCGCCACAGATTAATATAAATTGCGACCTACAGTGAATTGGCTTTCCGATGCTGTAGGTCTTTTTTAAATCAAACAGGATACGAAAATGGCAACAGAACAGTTAAAGTTGAGCAATCAGGTTTGTTTCCGTCTGTACAGTGTGAGCAGGCTCGTCATTCAGGCCTATCGCCCGTTGTTAGACCGCTTGGGCATCACCTATCCACAATATCTGGTGCTCATGGTGCTGTGGGAAAACGACCATCTGTTGGTGAACGACATTGCGCACCGCCTGATGTTGGAAACCAACACGGTGACACCGTTGATGCAGCGCATGGAACGGATGGGCTTGCTGGTGCGCAGACGCGGAAAGAGCGATGGCCGGCAGCGCATTGTTTCGTTGACCAAAAAGGGTAGGGAGATGGAGCATGCGGCGCGCGACATTCCGCAGCAGTTGGCCGCCGGCTTGAGCAGTTGTGGCATTCCGGTGGAACATGTGTTGGGGCTCGTGCCCGTTTTAGACCAGATTATTGAGGGGTTGTATCCCCACGAAGCACCGAAAGCAGAGTAGCTTTTCCTCGGTGCAGCCTTGAAGGCAGATGCGTGTAGGGCACAATGGCAGTTGATTGTCGTTGTGCCCTTTGCTTTTGTTCCTGTTTTTCGTTTGGATGCAGCAAATGGCACCGCCTGCTTGCATCAGCCTCTTGCCATTGGTAGAAGCATCCGTTTTTGCCGTCACTTTGCATTTTTGTCCGTCGGCGAACTGTTTTTCACGACTATACTCTTCTGTTTATGACGCGACGAACTATTTTCCTGCGATAAACAGTACGGATTATCGGCGGCGAACTGTTTTCCTGCGATAAACAGCGCGGAATATCGGCGGCGAACTGTTTTCCTGCGATAAACAGTGCGGATTATCGGCGGCGAACTGTTTTCCTGCGATAAACAGTGCGGAATATCGGCGGCGAACTGTTTTCCTGCGATAAACAGTGCGGAATATCGGCGGCGAACTGTTCGCCAGCAACCTTTCCTTGATTTAGTCCATCGGCGGAGCCTCTTCCGGCGACCTTTTCTCATGTTAGTCCGTCGGCGGAGGCTCTTCCGGCGACCTTTTTCGTTTTAGTCCATCGGCGGAGCCTCTTCCGGCGACCTTTTCTCATGTTAGTCCGTCGGCGGAGGCTCTTCCGGCGACCTTTTTCGTTTTAGTCCATCGGCAGAGCCTCTTCGGGCAACCTTTTCTCAATTTAGTCCGTCGGCGGAGCCTCTTCCGGCAACCTTTTCTTGTTTTAGTCCGTCGGCGGAGGCTCTTCCGGCGACCTTTTCTCGTATTAGTCCGTTGGTGAGCACCTCGCCGGCAATCTTTTCTTGCGGTTGACGAACGCGCAAGGCTACGTTAGGAGATAAAAAAGGTGGAGCAGCACGAATTGTGCTGCTCCACCTTGTGATTGATTGCTTCAGGGTGATGAACGATAGCAATTTGCTGATGCGCCCTTCGCGCACCCTCGCATGCTAAGGTTAACACACCTTGTGCGAGCCTTGCCCAATGACGATGGGGATGACTTCGGGGGCATGGCCATATTTCTGTGCGAATTTCTCGCATGCAGTTTGAATGAACGTGTCATAGAGGGAATCTTCCACCAAATTGATGGTGCACCCGCCAAAGCCGCCACCCATGATGCGGCTGCCGGCAATGCCACATTCCTTGGCGATGTCGTTGAGATAGTCGAGTTCTTCGCACGATACATCGTAGTCTTTGCTCAATCCCTCGTGGGTCTCGAACATCTTCTGCCCCACGGTGGCATAATCGTCGCGCTCCAAAGCATCGCACACGGCGAGCACGCGCTCTTTCTCTCCGAGCACGTAGCGGGCGCGCTTGAAGTCTTCTTCGTTGAGTTCGGCCTTCACGCTCTCCAACTGGTCGAAGTTGCAATCGCGCAGGGTTTTGATGTTGCAATCGGGATGTTTCTTCGCGATGACTTCCACAACGTGCTCGCAACTCTTACGGCGGTCGTTATAGGGGCTGCCCACTAATTCGTGCTTCACTTTGGAGTTGAGCAGCACTAATTTGTAGCCTTTGGGGTGGAAGGGGAAGTATTCGAACTCGCGGCTCTGACAGTCTAAGCGCATGAGCTTGCCTTCTTGCCCGAAGACGCTGGCAAACTGGTCCATGATGCCGCAATTCACCCCAATGTATTTGTGCTCGGTGGCTTGGCCGATGAGCGCCAAATCCCATTTGGAAAGCTGATTGTTGCCAAACAAATCGTTGAGGGCAAAGGCGAAGCAGCTCTCTAAAGCGGCGCTCGACGACATGCCTGCGCCCAAGGGGACGTCGCCATAGAAGGCGGCGTTGAAGCCTGCGATGGCGATGCCGCGGTCGAGCATCTCGCGCACAACACCATAGATGTAGCGTGCCCATGTAGCGCGCGGGCCTTTGGGGTCGTTGACGGAGAATTCCACACGGTCTTTCAAATCGATGGAGTAGAGCATGATGGTGTTGGTGCCGTTGGGACGGATTTCGGCCATAATGCCTTTGTCGACAGCTCCGGGGAACACGTAGCCTCCGTTGTAATCGGTGTGCTCGCCAATGAGATTAATGCGTCCGGGCGACATGTAGATGTTGCCCGTCTGGCCATCAAAGTGTTTGATGAACCGGCTTCTTACTTTTTCAATGTCCATGTTAGTAATATTTTAAAAGTGTTTTTAATTCGTTGTTGCTACAAAAATAGCAGCCTTTTTTGGAGTGTCTCTCTTGCGATTTTCCTCGTAGATGGGCTCTGTTTAAAGGCTGCTATTCTTGCTATCGTAAGCGTTTAACCGTTAGCCAACTTTCTCTGTATTGCTCTTTGCGGGGCGTGACCCGATTAAGGCGTAGAACAACATGTAGGCGAGCATGGCGACAACAATCCAATAGCTGTTGATGTCGCCGATTTTGCGTGCCATGAGGTTTTGGATTAAAGGCATGAGTCCGCCACCGACAACCATGGTCATAAATAGTCCCGATGCTGTTGCGGTGTATTTGCCTAAGCCTTCTGTTGCGAGGTTGAAGATAACCCCCCACATCACAGATGTGCACAAGCCGCAGAGGATGATGAACAACACCTTGGCGGGAACCTCTGCATCGATGAAGCAACTATGGGAGAGGTCGGGCACGGTAAGGCTGATTTTGCTGGCTTCGGGCATGAAGATAGCCACCAGAAGGAACAGGAGTGCAACGCATGAAGTGACGGTGAGTTGCGTGCGTGACGAAACTTTTCCACTGATGAATGCGCTCACAAAGCGACCAACGAGCATCAGAAGCCAGTAAACACCTGCAATGAGACCTGCGATGGCGGCGCTTCCAAGCACGCCTCCTTTGGCTACAGGTTCGCTAAGATAGAAGAGTAATTGGCCGGGAACGCCCACTTCAATGCCCACGTAGAAGAAAATGGCAATGATGCCTAAAACTAATTGGCGATAGGCTAATGCGCCTTTGATGCCTGCAAGCACGTCTGATTTTTCGGTCTCAGGTTCAGTGAGCTGTGTAAACCAAACGATGACAAACGATGCTGCAAAAATAATCATTGCAATCACCAATAATGGCGTGACAACCTTTAGCGATGTGTCTTTTGTGATTTCGCCAATCATCGAACCCGCGAAGATTGGGGTGAGTGTGGCAGCCAATGAATTGAGTGATCCACCGGTTTGAATAAGCTGGTTGCCGCGGTTCCCACCACCACCAAGAAGGTTGAGCATGGGGTTAACGACGGTGTTGAGGATGCACACGCAGAAGCCGCAGATGAAAGCACCAAGTAAGTAGACCACGTAGGTGCTGATGGCATTACCATCCATCGTGCTTGAGCAGTATTGAATGACGATACCGATGAAGCCTAAGGCTAAGGCAACAAGTGCTGTCTTCTTGTAGCCATACTTGGTAATCATCATGCCTGCAGGGATTCCCATGAAGAGATAAGCTGCAAAGTTCATCATGTTACCCATCATGCCTGCCCAATCATAATGTTCTTTCCAAATGGTTCCAAATGGAGCGGCCATGTTGGTGACAAATGCAATCATTGCAAATAAGAACATCATGGTGATGATAGCCACTAATGCTCCTTTCTTTTTTGTTTGATTTTCCATTGTTATATTTCTGTTTTTATTGATTAATCTCTATTGATATTATTTTTCTATTCCAAATTTATAAATGGTTTTCTGCTTATATTGTTCACCGGGATTCAGAATGACCGATGGGAAATAGGGGTGATTGGGTGTGTCGGGGAAGTGCTGCGCTTCTAAGCAAATGGCAGAGCGTGCAGGGAACGTCGCACCATGATAGCCGGCAAAACCATTTTCAAAATTGCCGGTATAGAGCTGCATACCAGGTTCTGTGGTGTACATTTCTAAGGTTCTTCCCGATTGCGGTTCAATGAGTTTTGCTGCAAAGCTAAGTTCCTTTTCTTCTTTCTTATTGAGCACATAGCAATGGTCATAGCCTGTGCCATGTTTAAGTTGCTCGTGATTGTCGTTAATGCGTTCCCCAATCGTTTTCGGTGTGGTGAAATCAAACGGCGTGTGGGCTACTTTCAATATCTCTCCCGTAGGAATGCTTGTTTCGTCAATAGGGAGATAGAAGTCTGCGTTGATTTCACAGATTACATTCTCGACAGTTGGTGTAGGATGAGCCACGCCGCTTAATGAAAAGAATGCATGATGTGTGAGGTTGAGAATAGTTTGCTTGTTGGTGGTAGCGATATAGTCAATGATAAGTTCGTTGTCATCGGTGAAAGTGTAGATGACTGTTGTCTTCAGCTCACCCGAAAAGCCCTCTTCTCCATAGGCCGACACATAGTAAAGCACCAACGTTTGGTCGTTCATGCGTTCTGCATCCCATACTCTGTCGTTGAAGCCATGCTTTCCTCCGTGCAGGCTATTGGGACCATTATTAATATTTAAACGGTATTCTTTGCCATGTAATTGGAACTTTCCTTTTGCAATTCTGTTCCCATATCGCCCTATTAATCGGCTCAGATAGGGCTCTGGCGAATTGATAACATCTTGGATGTTGTCGTGACCTTGGATAATGTTTGCATAATGTCCGTTTTTATCGGGCATCATAATTGCAACAATAGCACCACCATAATTTGTAATAGCAACCTCATTCCCTAATGCATTCCTTAAGATGTATAGGTCGGTTTGTTTTCCGTTTACGATGGTTTTGAAATCATCTCGCTCCAGACCGCAGCGATTGTTCACAGGTTCGGTATTCATTTTCATTTGGTGTTTTTTAGTTACATAATGCCTGCAAAGTAACAGAAAAAAAATGAATACTCAAAAGGAAACGTCAAAAAAAATCTGTTAACGAATTATATTTTAATTTTAATTGTCATGAGCAGATCTGATACTACATAGCTTGACCCTCCCACGAAAATAAAATCATCGGGTTGAGCATCTTGCAATGCTTGTCGGTAGGCTGCCTCAACGGTTCCAAAACAAATTCCTCGCTTTCCTTTTTGCAGGGCTAAGTCGGCCACTTGTTGCACGGGAATGGCACGTTTTGTACGGGCTTGTGTCCAATAGTATTGTGCTTCTTGTGGAAGCAAATCCATCACAGCATTGATATCTTTATCGTCTACCATGCCGAAGACAATCCGTTTGTTGTGTGCAGGCTGGCGCTTCAGTTGCTGAGCAATATATTGCCACCCCGCAAGATTGTGTCCAGTGTCGCAGATAACCGTTGGATTGTGCTGTATAGTCATCCAGCGTCCTAAGAGATGCGTGCTTGCAGCCACATGTTGTAAGGCGTAGAGTTGTGATGTTAAATCGATATTGAGCGATTTTAAAACGCCAACTGCTGTTAGCACTGTGTTCATATTCTTTTCTTGATAATCGCCTTCCAAATCGCAATGCAGGTGTTGATAGTGCACCGTCTCGTAGTCGCGCCCCTGTTGTTGTTCGTTAATCTGACTGCTAATTACTTCCGGATGGTCCTGCGCAAAGGTGATGGGAGCATTCTGCTCTTTGGCTTTTTGCAGAAATATTGTGCGTGTCTCAGGCACGTCCTCGCCGATGACGACAGGTACATGAGGTTTGATAATTCCAGCCTTTTCTGCGGCAATACTCGCCAATGTGTTGCCCAAAAATTGAGTGTGATCAAAGCTAATGTTTGTGATGATAGAGAGAATGGGGGTGATAACATTCGTACAATCTAAGCGCCCGCCTAATCCTACTTCGATAACGGCAATATCCACATGCTCGTCAGTGAAATACTTGAGTGCCATGGCTGTGGTGAGTTCGAAAAAAGAAGGGTGGAGAGGCTCAAAGAAAGTGCGCTCTTTTTCAACGAAATCTACTACATATTGCTCGCTAATACAGGCGCTATTGACACGTATTCTCTCACGAAAATCTTTGATGTGTGGCGATGTGTATAGCCCCACTTTGTAACCTTTGGCTTGTAACAGTGCTGCAAGTGAATGGGAACAAGACCCTTTCCCATTGGTTCCGGCAACGTGAATGGTCTTGTAGTTCCTGTGTGGGTGTTGAAAATGTTCATCTAAAATGCGGGTGTTGTGCAAATCATCCTTATAAGCCTTTGCCCCAATCTGCTCGAAAACCGGAGTACTATTAAATAGGTAGGCTATTGTTTCTGAATAATTCATATTTGTGTTGCAATCATAATGGAAGCATAATGGCACTTATGTGCAATGTCACATGTGACTTGTTTTGCACAGGTTCTTGTAAGAGGTGCCATCAACTTTGAACGCAAAGGTATAAAATATACGCGAGTCTAGGATAAGAAAATTGCTTAAAAAGTTGGTAATCTCGCTATTATTCTGTGACTTTATAATTGAAAATCAGTAACTTATAAAATACATATAGCGATGATTACCAAGGACAAAGTTACAGAAATTTTCTGTATGATCGATGAGTTTGGCAAAAATTTGGATGGTGAGCTGAAGAGAAACCTGCGTTTACCAAACCAGAATGGTAATGGGAAACTTGATACCTTTTTTATATTAGCAAAACTTTGCCCACCAAAATGCTTTAAGACATAAATCTATTAAGTTGACAATAGTGATTGTACCAATGTTTGCTATCTATTAAATTCTACGACTCAAGTTGGTTAAATAAATGTAAAAGAGTGCCACATTTACTTTTTTTTCTGAAGAATATGATTGCAATCTACGAAAAGTTCGTAGTTTTACAGCGCATTTGAAATATTGCAGAATATTATTAAGTGACAAACAACATATTTAAAAATGAAACGAAAATAGACATAATGAATTTTTATATGAAGAAATTATCTATTCAAGAAGAAGCAATTATGCAAAAAGTGTGGAAGCTAAAAAAATGTACAGTAACAGAGATTCTAAAGGAACTCCCTGAACCAAAGCCTCCTTATACCACAGTAGCTTCTGTTATGAGAAATCTTAAACAAAAAGGATACATATCCCAAGAGAAGCAAGGCATTGCATACTGTTATTTACCAGCCATAGGGGAAGAGGAGTATAAGCATCGTTTTATGAGAGGATTTGTGCATGACTACTTCAAAGATTCATTTAAAGAGATGGTGTGTTTCTTTGCCAAAGAGGAGGATCTATCGTTTAAAGATTTGGTAGATATTATTCGTGAGATAGAGAAAGGAAAAGAGTAATATTATGATATTATAGCTATCTGAATTAAAGATAATGTATAAAAAATATTTGGATTATGCTTTCATACCTTGTTGAAATAAACATTATTACCATCTTTTTGTATGGTTTTTATCGCCTATTGTTTACTAATGACACATTCTTTAGCTGGCGAAGATTTATGTTGCTGAATATATACCTTATAGCTTTATTAGTCCCTTTTGCTGATTTTAGTAATTGGATTAGTATTCACGAGGCTACTCAAAATATGGCTAATAAATATGCTGAAACGGTCTTGTCAGGAGCTACTTCTCTTCCATCTAAAACCACGGTGCTGTCATGGAATACTATACTTTTGTGGATATATATGAGTGGTGTTTGCATGCTTCTGTTACGCTTTGTAATTCAACTCATTGGAATATACAGATTAGCCAAAAAGACAGCGGTAACTACCATTAAAGGGATTAAGGTACACATTATTGAGAAAAATGAAGGTCCCTTTTCTTTCTTCCAGTGGATTTTTGTTAATCCAGAAGTACGGTATGAATCGCAACTACAAGAGATATTAATTCACGAACAGTGTCATGTAGAACAGAAGCATTCCATAGATGTGGTGCTATCTGAATTATTTACTATCGTATGTTGGTTCAATCCTTTTACATGGTTGTTAAAAAGAGAAATCAGACTCAATCTTGAATACCTTGCAGATCTTCATGTTGTGCAAGTAGGATGTGACCAAAAGAGTTACCAATATCACTTGTTGGGGATGACTTATCATAAGAATGCACCTACTATTCTAAATAATTTCAATATATTGAACATAAAAAAGCGCATAAAAATGATGAACAAACGCAGATCAAGATTAATAGTAAAGGCAAAATATGCCCTTCTTATTCCAGTAACAGCTACATTGTTAGTCGTCAAAAATATTGAGAGTGTAGCGCACTCATTAGTATTAAACAAAATTGTAAATAATGAAGTGATTGTATCGGTTAATACAAAAGCAAACAATGTACTTCAAAAGAAACCAATTTTTACATCAAAGATCTCAAAAGAAGATAATATTAAAAAGCTCAAAGAACAAGTACATGAGATGTCACATGATAGAATAAATGCTATTATCAAAAAGAAAGCTATAAATAATACAGCTCCGAGTAATGTAATCAAAGATTCTCATGTTGACATAAAAGATTCAGAATTACCAGAGAAAAAGAGTACTAATGTGCGTATATATAATATCTCTTTTACTGTTGACACAAAGGGTTCTGTTTCGTCCTTGAATGTGATGCATATAAAGGACACTTTATATAATCAGAAGAATCTACTAGAAATAGAAAGAATGTCGAAACCTGACAACACCAAAAATAAGACTATAAAAGCTGTATATAGTATTCCTATTTCTTTTAAGTTATAGCAACTATTATATCACATACTCTTCAGGCCAATGTAAATTGGGCTAAAGGGGGTGATTAAAATAAACAATCATACTCTTTATTTGTAGAAACGCTTATGAAGTTAAAAACATTAAAATGGGCACAAGTTGCTTTACTTTCTTTATTAATATTACTACCAAAACAAATATTAGCTTATCAAAAGGCGGTAGTGCTTCCCCCAACGCGAAATTATACTATTCACGGCCGCATTGTAGACTCGTTTACAAACCTCCCTATAGCAAAGGTTAAACTAACCTTACTATCGGCAGACAGTACAGTAATAGATACATGTCGCACCTTTATATGGAACGATAAAGCGGTTCATCCCGACTCCTATTTCTATATGCAAGAGAATTTGAGTGAGGGAAAATATATTTTTAAGATAGAACATCCTGATTATTTAACAACTTTTGTCAACAAAGAGATACTATTCAAAAGTAGAAATACAAGCATTGACATGCAAGACATTCCCATCAAGAAAAAAGGAATGGAAGATAAAGAGTATACGTTAAACGAGGTCGTCGTTAAGAGCACAAAAATTAAGATGATTATGAAGGGTGATACTATTGTATATAATGCAGATGCCTTCAATCTTCCTGAGGGAAGTATGCTTGATGCTCTGATCAGACAATTACCAGGTGCCACACTTAATAGTAATGGCGAAATATTCATCAATGGTCGGAAATTAGATTATCTTACACTTAACGGCAAAGATTTCTTCAAAGGAAATAACAAACAATTAATAGAAAATTTACCAAACTATACGGTTAAACATCTAAAGGTCTTTGAAAAAAGTACTGATAGGAGCCAAGCAATGGGTGTTGACATTGATAAGAAAGACTATATCATGGATATCTCACTAAAGAAGAAATATGAAAAAACTTTTATAGCTAACTTTGATATAGCTGATGGTACGAATAGCAGGTATGCAACCAAAGCGTTTGGATTATACTTCACACCACGATTGCAGTTATCTATTTTCTCAAATATCAATAATGTGAATGAAGACCGCAAACCTGGAGAAAAGGGAGATTGGAATCCAACTAAGCTACCAAACGGTCAGGTTATACAAAAAACGGTAGGTTTAAACGCTGCTGTTAGCAATGAAAAAAACACATTGGAAAACAGTATGTCTACAAGTTTCTCGTGGAGAGATACACATAATATCAGTCAAATTATAGCTGAATCTTTCTTAAATGGGGGAAACAACTTTAATCGCAGCATCTCTGATGTTAAATCAAAGAACTTTGTTTATGACTTTCAAAATAATTTAAAGGTTTCGACCCCCATTCATCTAAAATCAACCATAACCTTAAATTATAATAAATTTGATAATTGGGGAACCGACCGTTCGGCAAGATTCAATACAGACCCATCACCAATAGGTAGCACAGAAGCAATATTAGATACAGTATTCTCCTCTTCAAGAAACAGGTTTGTAAATGATTTTGGTGTAAACCGATTGTCTTCAAAAACATTTGGATTTGGTCATTCACTCACAACTTTCGCCAATGTTAATGCATATAAAAAATTGCAATCTGGTGATCGTATATCAGCATTGATGGAAGGTAACTATTTAAATACCACAAATTCAATGTTCAACAATTATCAGTTGAAGTACTTAAAAGGCACTGCTATAGACGACTATCGCTATCGATATGACAACACTCCATCTTATTCCTACAATTATCGTTTAGGGCCACAATACACATTCGTACTTCCTAATGGCTTTAATTTTTTTACGGGATATCAGTATCAGCAAAAAGGAAGTTACCGAAACAACCAAAAATACCGATTAGATAGGCTAAACGAATGGCGGAAAGAGGATCATGCTCTTGGCAGTTTACCATCTTCACATGATTCACTCCTACTCTCATTAGATGCCAACAATAGTTACAAAGGCTACTATATGAGTAAGCAAAATTCGGCTTCACTCGGATTTAGTTATTCGAAATTTAAGAATAATAACAATATATTCTTCAATACAAACGTGTCTGTTGGTTACAAAAGTGAGAAACTTGACTATCGCAATGCACTGCTAAACACTTCTGTCAAACAATATAATTGGATTTCAGAATTGTCTTTAAATATGGGGTTTACAATAAACAAATACAGTTTTTACGGCACGGTGACTTCAAAAATAGAAACTCCAAACCTTTACTCAAAAATTACCCGATCTGACGATTCCAATCCTTTAGCTGTCTCTTTAGGTAATCCGAATTTGAAAAATAGTAGAAATATAGAGGCACGTTTAATCTTTAGTGATAACAACAATAGGCGATTTAAGCTGCCGATGGGATTTATAAATATCAATATTCATCAGAATGCTATTGCCAATGGATTTACTTACAATCCGACAACGGGTATATATACATATAAGCCACACAATGTAAGGGGGAATTGGTCTGGCGATATTGGATTATACGATACTTTCCCTTTAGATAATAAAAACTACTTCACATTAGTAAACGCTATCGTCTATAGTTACAACCGCAATGTATACTTCACAGGAGTAACAGGTCAAACAGAAAGTATGTTGAGCAAAGTGAATAACCATTGGTTAGAGGAGAACCTATCTTTAAATTATCAAAAAGGAGGATTGACCTGTAGCTTGGTTGGTGAAATGGAATGGAGATATGCTAACAGCAGACGTGAAAATTTCTCAACTATTCGTACCTCGGATTTTAATTATGGCATCATAGGTTCATACAAATTTAAATTTGGATTAGAAACAGGTATGGATCTTAAGATGTTCAGTCGCCGCGGTTATTCAGATTCTCTTATAAATACCAATGATTTAATTTGTAACGCATACATTAGTAAGAGCTTTTTTAAAGGGAAACTGGCAGCCAAACTTGAAGGGTACGATATATTCCATCAACTTAAGAGCATAAATTATGAGATAAACGGGCAAGGGAAAACCGAGACACGTTTTAATGCTATTCCAAATTACTTAATGTTGCATCTCATTTATAAGATGAATATAAGTGGAAAGAAGTGATGACTTATTAGTAATTAGCCGTCCCTTAAGAAATATATTTCAGCGTGCAGTTTGTAAAAGCAACTTCACGCTGTTTTTTGATAAACCACTAAATAACTCTCATAGTTCTTTAAAAGTTATATATACGAGTTCGGGATAAGATTAGTATGCAACAGTTCTAACCACAATCTCTACCACTTTACTCTACAATCTCTATGTTTTTGTGGGTATTGTCCTAAAAAGTGTGTAACCATAATTTCCCATATCTTCCATTTTGTTCAAAATTATTCACTCTTTTTCCAGCATCTCCATTGATAGACTTTCCTTCGATATGTCGTCTGTGTTTCTTCCATTGCAACAGATGCCAATAGAAATAAAACCGATTGACTTGACGGCATTGCAGCTCTCATCTTGATGGTTCTTTTATACTTTCTGTTGAGCCGCTCAATCCAATTCGTCGTATAAATGCATCTCTGTACTTCTACAGGGAAGTCCATATAGGTGAAATAAGCAATATTACGCTCGGCTTTATATTTGCGTAACACGGGGTATTTCTTTTCCCATCGGTTTACAAAAGTAATAAAATGTTCATAACCTTGCAAAGATTTGCGCTCTTTGTTCTCCAAGGTGAATACTTCATTGAGTTCTTGATT
>NZ_JH114215.1:989666-1063242 GCF_000224615.1 Segatella oulorum F0390 | reverse complement strand
AAGAGATTTGCTGTTTGCTATAAGCCCGACCATAAACCGTCTCTATCACCTCACTAATCTGCTCGGTGGTAAGTCCCTTGGTATAAAGTTGATAAACCAAGGCAGCACGCTCTTCACATTCGCTACGAATAATCCCTAAAAGTACGGGATAGAAATTGCCGCTACGGCTACGTGGAATGCGCAAGACGAACGTATAGCCCTTACAATACCAACGACGAGGACGAAAGCCATTGCATTGCTCATTTTTATTCGCTTTGACGAATAATTCGCGCTCATGGGCCATCAAAGAATTCATAATCAACGATTGAAGCGTGACAAAACCTTCACTGCTACTTGTGTAATTCGAAATAATTTCCGAAATTTGTCCTTGTGTAAGTTCCATATTCTTGTTGTTTTTTATTACTTAATGCAAAGATAAGAATTATGTCGAGCTTACACACTTTTTTTAGACACTACCGTTTTTGTGTGGCAATCTCCATCATTTTGTTTTATGATAACAGTGCGATTGGGGAAATCATGGGGAAAGTTAGGGAAGCAACTCGGTAAGAGTGGTGTGTTTGATTACCCCATGTGGGCGAATGCAATGCGTCTAAGTGGGGAAAGAACAGCAATGTAAAAGAACTTTTTGAATAAAAAACAGGAAAATATTTGCGAGAAATCTAAAAACATAGTACATTTGTGCAATTCTTAAAAGATTAACGCTTAATGAGACGGCTGAAAATCACGAAATCTTTCACGAGCCGAGAAAGTGTTTCGCTTGATAAGTATTTGCAAGAGATTAGGCATGAGGACTTGATCTCTTCAGAGGAGGAAGTGGCGCTCGCACAGCGAATAAAGAAGGGCGATCGTGAAGCCGTAAAAGAATTAACGCGTGCCAATCTGCGATTTGTAGTTTCGGTGGCCAAACAGTTTCAAAATCAAGGTTTGGCGCTCTCTGACTTAATCAATGAAGGAAATTTAGGACTGATACGTGCGGCAGAGCGCTTTGATGAGACGCGTGGTTTTAAGTTTATATCTTATGCAGTGTGGTGGATTAGGCAGAGTATATTTCAAGCGATTGCCGAGCATAGCAGAATTGTACGTTTGCCTTCAAATCGTATAGATTCGGTGAATAAAGTGCGGCGTGCGCTGAATAGCTTTGAACAAGAAAATGAGCGACGTCCCAATCTTGACGAGATTGCCGATAGGGTGGGGCTCCCGAAAGAAAAAATTCTTGATGCGCTTCATGACGACAGTCATCAGCTTTCGGTTGATGCACCATTCTCAGGCGGTGAGGACGAAAGCTGCTTGTTAGACGTTTTGCCCAATGAGGCTGCCGTTATGGCCGATAGGCACCTTGTTTTAGAATCGTTGCGTGCAGAGATCATTTCAGCGTTGAGCCTATTAAGTGAGAAAGAGCGTAAAATCATAGAAGCCTTTTTTGGCATAAACCAGCGCGAGAAAACGTTGGAGGAGATTGGGACTGAGTATGGATTAACGCGCGAACGCGTGCGGCAGATAAAGGAAAAGGCTATTCGAAAATTGCGTAATAGCACCAAGAATAAAAATTTGAAGTCCTATTTGGGGTAATAAAAGACAAAAAAGATAGTTTAGATATAAAAAGTAAGGATAAAGAAAACATGAAGAAAATATTTTTTTTAATGGCTTTGCTTCTTTGCAGTGTGGCCAGTTATGCAGGAAAACAAGCCGTATATCTCTATGGCTTTGCAGCTTCTTTTAATGATTCCATAGTCTATTTCACCGATTTGCAAACGATAGTTCAAGCCGAGATTGACAGACATAATTTTTTGTATGGGCGCGAAGAATATTCCAATCAGTTGCGTGATTATTTGGCCGCGCAGGGTTATTCTCATGCCACTTGTGTCACGGTTTGGGCCACCTCGCGTGCCGCATTGGAGAAGAAATATCAGCGCATGCGCAGTCGTTATCTGATGCTGGCTAATCGGCGCACGAAGAAGAATGGGGCCGTACCCTACACCATCAAGTATCTTACGCCGGAAGAATTTAGCTATACCCCCGTTGTTGCCGAGAAAGAAACGGCGACCAAATAGCATGGAAAAGCGGTGGATTTCGTGCCGCCATAGCTTTATTGTTGTTCCGCATTTTTAGTGCAACATGGATTATTATTTTGAGATTGCCGAACATGTTTTATGCGTAAAGTCGTCTTACGCATTACATGAGTTGTTCGAGATGTTCCCCTCTGGCCGGAATTTTTATTGCGAGGCGGCACCATCCCGCGAATTGCTTTTCACGCTTAACATTGAACGAACGTTAGAGACGGTTGATGCGGCGGCGTGTCATCCCATTCGAACTTTTGATACCGGGAATGGCGATACGGTGGTGGATAAGATCAACGACGGCAACTATCAATTTATCATCAAGGATATTGAGGGCGACACTTGCGCCCGGTTGCTCACGAGAACGCAATTCACAGCATATCGTTGTGCGCTTTATGGCGACAAGCACAAGCGCTGTTTCGGCCTGAACAACGTTTTAATGTTGGCGATGGCCTTTGCCGGAAGTTTCAAAGACACCTTGTTGATTCATGCTTCAACGGTGCAAAACGGCGCTTATGGTTATCCCTTTATTGCAAAAAGTGGCACGGGAAAGAGCACGCACGTGGGGCTGTGGCTGACCCACATTCCAGGAAGCGAATTGCTCAACGACGACAACCCCATCCTCCGCATTGTGGATGGCAAACCCTTTATCTATGGTAGTCCGTGGAGCGGAAAAACACCCTGTTACCGCAATCGGAAAGCAAAATTGGCCGCCATTACGCGTATTGAGCGGGCGGATGAAAATCGGTTGGATCGGCTTCCCACGGTGCAGGCTTTCGCATCGTTGCTGCCCTCGTGCTCGTCGATGAAATGGGATGAAGCTATTTTCAATAACATCTGCAATGTGGTAAGCAAGTTTATCCAGCTTGTTCCCATCTGCACACTGCATTGTCGCCCCGATAAAGCTGCGGCCGAATTATCCTACCAAACGTTGAAAAAATGAAGCAAAAGACCTTCTCGAATGCACAATTACTGCCCGAAGTAGTTAAGATGTTAAACGAAGGGCACACCGTGACGCTTCCCCTGAAAGGCTATAGCATGCGTCCTTTTTTAGAAAACGGGCGTGACAAAGCGCTGTTAATAAAGGTGCAACACATCAAGAAAGGCGACCCTGTTTTGGCCGAAGTGCAGCCGGGGCATTATGTGCTCCATCGCATTGTGGCCATCCATGGCGACCGCGTGGTGCTCTGTGGCGATGGAAACCTTGCGAACGAATATTGCCGACGCGAGGATGTCCGTGCTTCGGTGGTGGGATTTTATCGCAAAGGGCGCACGGCACTGGATCGCATCGATGGGCGCAAATGGCGCATTTACTCTGCAATCTGGGTGCATCTTCGCCCTTTCCGTCGTCTTCTTTTGGGCGTTTATCGCCGTTTTTGGATAAAATATTTTGGAGCACTTTAACGAAGAAAATTAGGATATGAAAACAAAAAAAGGTTTTAATCTCAGAAATGTGTGCGGCGAAAACATCATCGTAGCCGAGGGTGAAGAGAATATTGATTTTAGCGATATCATCAGTATGAACGAAACGTCGGCCTACCTGTGGAAGCAAGTGCAGGGGAAAGAATTCACCCCCGAACAACTTGTTGACTTGCTGATGCAGGAATATGATGTTGCCATGGATGAGGCGCAGCACGATGTGGCGCAACTGATAAAAGTTTGGCGCGACGCTGGAATTATTGAGTAGGGTAGTGGCACACTTTTACGCACTGAAGCTGTTGGGAACTCCCGACAGCTTCTTCGCAATCAGGTTTTTATCGTCGGGAGTTCCCGACAGCACTTCCCCAATTAGGTGGAAGCTGGCGGGAACTCCGCCGCTATGATGGCCTTTTCCAAGCACAGAGCTGTTTTCCGTTTTAGGTTGGTTTAGTCAACGAAGAAGTCTTTTGTTGTTCGAATGCTGTTAAAACGCAATGCGAAAATCTCATTTCTTTTTAGTTTTTCTTTCATCGGGTGTGCGTTAAACCGTTTCCACGCCCATTCCATTACGTCCGTTTGGGGGTGGGTGCGGTTGGTCCACATAATTGTAAAGCGCTGAAATGGGGCTTGCCTCTTTGATATAAATCAATAGGAATAGCAAAGGATGTGAAAAAGTTGGATACAAGTTTTGCAAGTTTCTTGCATTTTTATACCTTTGCGGGAGTTTCCCATCACAGAAAATGTTTAGAATACTTATCGTTTTATTTATAGGGGTCGTCTTTGGCTATGTGTTTCGCAATGTGCGCCACATCAAGGTTGTTGAGAAGACCGAGCGTTACACGGTTTTAGTGTTGCTCTTTGTATTTGGCATTTCCATTGGTTCCAATCACAGTTTGTTGCGCGGCATCGGCTATTTCGGTTGGCAGGCCGTTGTCATCGCCGTGTTGGGCATGATTGGGAGTTTTGGCGCAGGCTATCTGTTCAATCGTTTTATCAACAAAAAAGACAGGGAAAATGAAAAGTAATTTGTCGTTATTGTTAGCGCTGGTCGGCGGAATTGTTGTTGGCATGAGCGGCGTCGCACCGCATTGGATGCACAACGAATCGTTGCCCATGTTGGTGCTTTGTGCGTTGATTTTTCAAGTGGGAATCGGGGTTGGCGCAATGGACAACCTCACGGCTATGTTTCGCTCTCTTGATGTCAAAATGCTGTTCTTACCTTTGTTCACCATCACGGGAACTTTGCTTTTCACCTTATTGGCTTTTTTCTTTTTTAATCACGAAAGCATGTTCGATGTGATGGCTTTGGGTAGCGGTTTTGGCTACTATTCGCTCTCGTCGGTGCTGATTGCGCAGTTGAAAACGGCTGCGGTGGGAGCCACAGCTGCGACGCAATTAGCTACGATTGCCTTGTTGACCAATGTGGCGCGTGAGCTTCTGTCGCTGTTTTCCTGTCAGGTGCTGACGAGGAAAGGTGGTTCTTTGGCCGCCATCTCAACAGCGGGGATAGGCTCAATGGATGTTTGTTTGCCGTCAATTCTTCATGCTTCGGGCGATCAGCGCATTGTCCCTGTGGCTGTCTTCCATGGGTTAATCCTGGAAATCAGCATCCCCATGCTCATCACACTCTTCTGCTCTTAAGTGGTCTTGAGTTTTTCCTCGATGAAATGTTTGAGTACAACTGCTTGATTGTGCACCTCGTCTTTCGCGCCATAGAGCAACGTGACATTGCTTTCCTTGAGTTGCTTTTTGCAAAGTGCGATGAAATTTTCTGTCTCGGGATTGGCCGTTAGTTCTTCAGTGTACTTCTGTGTGAACATCGGAAAGTTCTCGGGTTTGTGACCAAACCATTCTCTAAGTGCGGTCGAGGGTGCCATGAACTTTGCCCAGAAAGCAATGTCCGCTTTTGCCTTCGCCATGCCTCTCGGCCACAGTTTATCGATTAAAATTCTGAAGCCGTCAGTGGCTTCCTCTGGTTCGTAAACTCTTTTAATGCTAACTGTATTCATGGCAACAAAGTTACTAATATATATTAAAAGCAGTGGATTGGCGTGTTTAAAAAATGTTTTTCTTTATACTTTTGTGCCGCAATTAATGGCGTAAGATATGATAAATATAAAGAACAAGAAAATGGCTCAGGTGCTGTCACTGTTTGCATGCTTCATCATCATGGGCACCTTGGCTGTGGTGAGAGATAGACGCTTATTTGGAATGCAGATGCGTAGCCAGGCATCTAATGTGGTGCAGTGCAGCACCGTTGCCGATACCTTGCAGCGTTTGCCCGATGGAACGTTGGTCATCCGCACGGTGCAGTTGGGTAAAAATATCACGGGATACGGTGGGCCTGTGCCTCTGAAAATTTACGTTAAAGATAAAAAGGTGGCAAAAATTGTTGCAGAAAAGAATCACGAGACTCCCGAATTCTTTCACGAGGCCAGCCGTCTGTTGGCTGCCTGGAATGGCAAGACAATCGCTGAAGCGCAACAAATGAAAGTTGATGCGGTGAGTGGTGCAACGTTCTCGTCGAAGGCAATCATTGGCAATGTTGAACAAGGATTGGCTTTTGCTGCAAAGAGCACATGCGAAAAGAGCATTTGGGAGAAGATGGATCTTGACATAAAAACCGCTTTCGGCCTGATTGTGGTGTTGATGGCAGCAATCTTGCCGCTCTTCATCCATCAAAAGAATTATCGTACACTACAGTTAGTGCTCAACGTCGCCGTATTGGGATTTTGGTGTGGCACTTTTATCTCCTACGCACTCATGGTGGGCTATTTGGCTAATGGTGTGAATGTGTGGGCTTCGCTCATACCCATTATGATGCTTGTTACGGCCTTCATCTATCCTTTGTTTGGAAAGAAAAACTATTATTGCACCAACATTTGTCCGTGTGGCTCGTTGCAGGAACTGGCCGGGAAAATCAATAAGCGGCACCATTGGCGAATGTCGACCGAAGTTGCTCAGGCGCTGAGTCGTTTCCGGGAAATTCTTTGGGCGGTTTTGCTCATGCTCATGCTGCTTGATGTAACATTTAAATGGATGGATTATGAAGTCTTTTCGGCTTTCATTATTCAAAGTGCCTCATGGAGCGTCCTCGTGCTGGGGATTGTATTCCTGTTACTTTCTTTCTTTGTGCCTCGCCCATATTGTCGTTTCCTTTGCCCCACAGGAACTCTTTTTAAAGTGGCACAAAATTCCAAGCTATAGTCCCTTTTTGCATATTTCGTTATCAGAAGCGGCTTGATGACATCACTGTTTGTATTTGATGTAAATCAATAAAAATCAAATTTTATGCTAAAAAGCATTTAAAATGTTGGAGTCTAAAAAACAAAGTACTATCTTTGCAAGCACAAAAGGTTAATAGATTGTTTAGGTTTTTAGTTATTAGGTTTAAAACATGTGATTCGAAAGGTGTTAGACTTTAAAGGTAAAGACTAAGATTGTTGGATGACTTGGCGAGTGATCGTCGTTTTTCAATAAAATTTCAATCACAAGATATAACAGCTTTGGAAGTGATTCCGGGGCTGTTTTTCTTTTATATAAAGACAGACTCACTTGAGTTGCAGTTCTGTAGATTTAGTGGGGATAAGCAAATAATATAGCAAGCCTAAAGAGAAAGAATCGTGTTATGGTTTGCCTTATTTTTATATGGCACAAAAAAACTCATAGCTTTCACTACGAGTTGCGGTGCGTACGAGACTCGAACTCGTGACCTCCTGCGTGACAGGCAGGCATTCTAACCAACTGAACTAACGCACCAAAGAGTGCAATGAGAATGAGTTGCGGTGCGTACGAGACTCGAACTCGTGACCTCCTGCGTGACAGGCAGGCATTCTAACCAACTGAACTAACGCACCAAAAAGATTTGGGAATTCATTCTGAATTGCGGTTGCAAAGGTAGTATAATATTTTATTCCTCCAAAACTTTTACTACATTTTTTCTAAAAAAAGTTGCATGAGTAGGGCATCCTGATAGCCTTTGTCTGTATGGAGCCACTGTTGCAATGTTGCATGGTTTTGAAATCCTTGTTTCAATAGTAAATGGCAGCAAGCAATGTTCGTTTCGGCAACGATTGCATAGATTTGATGCAAGTGGAGGGTTGTTGTGGCATAGGCGATGAGTTGTTGTAGCGCTAAGGTGCCCCATCCTTGATATTGATAGTCTTTCTTGATGATAATTCCTAATTCGGCCCTGTTGTGTTGCGGATTGAAATTGACGAGGTCAATGAGACCAATGGTGTGATGGCTTTCTGTTTCAATGATGAGCCTCACCTGCTTGTCAGTATAAATATCGGCCGAAGCTTGTGCAATGTAGTCGTGGAGAACATAGCGCGAGTAGGGTACATTGGTGGCGCCGATTGGCCAAAGGTTGGTGTCGTTTTCTATTTCGTAGAGCAACTCTAAATCTTCGGGTTCCATCGCCCTGAGTTTAACTTGTTTCATCATGCAGTCTTTATTTTAGTGCAACATTATAGGGTGCAGATTGCTTCGTCTTGTGTGAGGAGAATGTGGTTGCGGAAAGTTCCAAGCATGTAGCCAAGCTGTTGCAGCCGATGCATCTGTTGCAAAATGGTGTCGTAGGTGAAGCATTGTGTGTCATAAACCACAATAACTTGTCTCTTGCCTTCATTCGTACTATCGATGACTTTTATATACGGCACCTCTGCCATTTGTTCTATGAATTGCGCATGCAGTGCATTGGCAGCTGCAAACGTTTTACATTCGGCAATCATATCTTTTTTTCCGATGAAAAGATAGCACTTTTGCTCCCTTTTTACAGGAAAAAGATTGAAATATTTGCTGATATAAAGCCTGGCTGTCTGCAACATGGCGATGCACTCTTTTACAAGGATGAGTAGCTGTATGGGCAACCTAATCAACCAAGTTATTCGAGCATAATGCTTACGCAAAAAGATGAGCATGGCTTTATAGAACACATGCACGTAGCGAAAGGAGGTGTGCGCGGTGCTTTTGCCTTTATAATGGAGGATGTCGAGTGGGAGATACCAGTTTTGCCAACCGCATTTCAGTAGCTGATAGCTGAGCTCAATATCTTCGCCATACATAAAATAATCTTCATCGAGCAGACCCACTTGTAGCAGGGCTTTGCGGCGAAGCAACATACATGCGCCGCTGACCACTTCTATTTGTGCCGCCTCGTTCCAAGGAAAATGCCCTAAATAGTAATGAGCAAAGTGGCGGTGATGCGGGAACAGTCGATGCAAGCCCATCATTTTGTAGCCGGCTGTGAGTGGCGTCGGGATGCCACGGCGGCTTTCCATTGCCACGCTGCCATCGGCTTTGCGCATACGAAATCCGGCACATCCGGCTTGTGGATGCGTTTGCATGAAGGCCAATGCGTCGGCCAATGTGTGCTCGCCCACGAAAGTGTCGGGATTGAGCAGCAACACATATTCGCCTTGGCTTTGGCGGATGCCGATGTTGTTGGCTTTGGCGAAGCCTAAGTTGTGCTGGCAAGAGATGAAATGGACGTTGGGGAAACGCGGTTTGAGAAAATCCATGCTGCCGTCGGTCGAATGGTTGTCGACAACGATGATTTCCATGCTTGCAACGCCGCACGTTTGCTGAAGCGCCCAGAGGCATTGCGTTAGATAGAACTTCACGTTGTAGTTGACGATGACGACCGATAACAGCATGTTGCGCGAGGGTTATTTTTCTGGTTCGTTGGTTTGCCTCAGCATTTTGTATTCGCTTTGATAGCGCTCCTCGGTGGGGAAGACGAACAGCAGCGAGAGGCCGAGAATGATGCCCATATAACCAAATGCCACGTTCATAAACGGATAGTAGAGCACGGCATTGGCCACGAGCAACAGCTGCAGCCAGCTTTGGCGCATCAATGCCCAACGATAGTAGTTGCGTTGCGCGGTGGCGGGTTGGCGGTTGATGTGTTGCTGCACCCATCGGAATTTAAACAGGCGCAGTGCCACGGGAATGCTGCAAATGGTGAGCAGTTCCATGAGCGTGGCGCACAGAAATTCGGCGGCTACGAAGCGATGCGCCGTGCCCACCCATTCAAAGACATCGTTTTCGTTGAGGATGATCCACAGCAGCGTGAGTGCCATGACGGTGATGAATTGTGTGCGTAATGTTTTCATTTGAACGTAAAAAAGCGTGGTTATTTGAAAGGGGTGCGGTTGAGGATTGAGCGTCCGAGCGTCACCTCGTCGGTATATTCCAATTCGTCGCCCACCGAAATGCCGCGTGCAATGATGCTCAGCTGCACATCGAAGGGCTGCAACTTGCGCGAGATGTAGAAATTGGTGGTGTCGCCCTCCATCGTTGAGCTCAGTGCAAGAATAATTTCTTTCACGCCCCCTTGACTGACGCGCTCCACCAAGCTGTCAATCTCGAGGTCGGCAGGTCCGAGTCCATCCATGGGCGAGATGATGCCCCCCAACACATGATAGCGGCCGTGAAACTGCTGCGTCTTTTCGATGGCCATCACGTCTTGAATGTTTTCCACCACGCAGATGAGGCTGCTGTCGCGTCGCTCATCGGCGCAGATGGGGCAAATGTCGGTGTCGCTGATGTTGTGGCACACGCGACAATGCTTAATGCCATGCTTCATCGTGGTAAGCGCCTGGCTAAAACCATCCACCTCGTCATCGCTCTGGCGCAAAAGATGAAGCACCAGGCGAAGGGCCGACTTGCGCCCTATGCCTGGCAGCTTTGCAAATTCGCCCACGGCTTTTTCCAATAAGGCCGAAGGATATTGTTCGTTCATCATCCGTTTTACAGATAAACGCCGATGCCCACTTTCAGCCCCACAGTGGAATAGTCGCTGTGGTTCTTCAGGCTCTGGTCGTAGTAGAGCGCAGGCTCAATGGTCACCGTTTCACTGATGAAAAACGCATAGCCCAGCTCCACGCCCGGCATGAAATCGTTGTAATTCTTGGTGTGCACAAACTTGGCATTCGCGCCCAAATAAAGGCCGTTTTGAATGATATAGTAACGGCCGCCGCCACCAATCATAAAACGGTTGGGCACCAATTTGCTGGCACTGGCTTGCACATCGACATCAACCAACAGCATGGCATTGTCAACGGGCAGATAGCCCAATTTGGCCTGCATACCCAAGTTCAGGTCGCTCGAACCGCTGTAGCTCAAGTTGAGTCCCGTGAGCGATGCGCCAGCATAAACTTTTCCTGCCTCGAATTGTGCGTGTGCACCTAATGTTGCGGCCATGGCCAGCAACAACGTCATCATTTTCTTTTTCATATTCTTTTCTTTATTTAAGTTGAGATTTCTGCTCGTTGTGAGGCTGTTTTCGCCCGTCTCAGAGACATAGACCGTGCGCGGCGTGCGAAAAAGCATTGCAAATGTAGCAAAAAAAACACAGCTTGCAAAATATTGCTGCCTTTGCTTTGCGCAAATCCCTTCGCAGCCCACTTTTTATGCGCCCCAGCGTTGGAATTCAATGTCGATGAGATCGATGGTAACCCATGTTGACTCACATTCGTGCCAATTGAGGGTCGTTCCAACGAGAAATAAAAATTCCCGTTGCCGTGGGAAGAGGCTCGCAGACAAAAGCACATTTGTTGGCTTATAATTTGCAAGATCCACATATTTATTTTATTTTCGCAACGCATTTCGCGCGGGTGGCGTTAGGGGCGCATGGGATAAGTGCTTTCCAACCGCTCCGGTGCACACGCCAAGCGTTTGGCGACACACCCAGGATGCCGAAATGAAAGGTTTAAAAACGAAACAAAATATTTAATGCACGAAGCGCGCGTATGAGAAAAAAAATCAAGTGGGCTGCCATCGCGGTCGCCACCCCCATCGTTGTTTTTTGCCTGCTGGCAGCCCTGTTCTATTTTCCACCATTTCAAAACTGGGCGGTGCGGCAAGCGGCGGCCTATGCTTCCGAGAAGACGGGCATGCAGGTGACGGTGGGCTATGTGCGCTTAGCTTTTCCGCTCGATTTGTGTTTGGAGCAGGTGCAGGCCTTGCAGCCCAACGATTCGCTTCCACAGGTGCGCGACACGGTGCTGATGGCGCGCAGCGTGGTGGCCAATGTGGCGCTGTGGCCGCTGTTCGACAAGCAGGTGGATGTCAGTGAGCTGGCGTTGCACGACGTGACGCTCAACACTGTGCACTTCATCCGTCAAGCTCGCGTGCAGGGACATTTCGACCGGTTGGTGGTTCGGGCTCGCGGCATCGATTTAGCGCGGCAAAATGTCGTGGTGAATGCGGCGTTACTGAAGGGCGCGAAGGTGGATGTGGCACTCAACGACACGGCCAAGGAGGATACCACGAAGAGTCGGAATTTTTGGAAAATCAAGGTGTACGACCTGCGCATTTTGCAGTCCGACGTGCTGGTGCACATGCCGGGTGACAGCATGCGCGTGGGCGTGCGGTTGGGCGAGGTGACGGCTCGTGGTGGCAATTTCGATTTAGATAAAGCGCGCTACGCGGTGCAACGTTTTGATTGGCGTGGTGGGCAGTTGTCCTATTTGCGGCCTTATGCTCCGGCTGTCAAGGGCTTTGACTATCAGCATGTGCGGCTCACGGCGGTGGGGCTCGGCATCGATTCGTTGTCGTTTGCCGCTCCCCGTTTGTCGCTCAGCGTGCGTCATGCGGCCTTCCGAGAGCAGAGTGGCTTGCAGGTGACGCAGCTTCGTGGGCATGTGCAGCTCGATGGCGAGCAACTCCGTTTGCCCGATTTGTGGCTCAAGTTAGGTGCTTCGCAACTGCAAGCACAGCTCGCATTTCCGTTCAACACCTTCGCGACACAGCAGCCCGGACGCATGATACTGAAAGGGGAGGGGGCTGTCAGCAAGCGAGATTTGCAACCTTTCGCAGCCTACTTGCCCAAGCATGTGTGGCGGGCTATTCCGCCGCAGCCGTTGCATTTCGTGCTCGATGCCGTGGGCAATTTACGTCATGTTGCGTTGCGCAGGCTGTCGCTCCGCATGTCGCCCCATTTTGCCTTGCAGACTTCAGGGCAGCTCTATCATGTCGATGCGCCCGAGAAGTTGCGTGCCGATGTGCGCCTGAAGCTCAACACCTATCAGCTCAATTCGTTGCTCGTGAAATTCAATCCCCAGCTTGCGCGCAACGTTTCGCTGCCCAATGGCATGGTCTTGCAGGGCAACGTGTCGGTGCGCGCTTCGCGCTATGCCTCGCAGTTCACCCTTCGCAGCGGCTTGGGTAGCCTTCGTGGCAACGTAGCGTTTGATGTTCGGCGGCAGGCCTATCGTGCCAATCTGATGGCGCTTCGCTTCCCCGTTCAAGACTTCGTTCGCCAAAAAGGGCTCCACGCTTTCACGGGCGATGTGGTGGCTGCGGGAGCCGGATTTGATATGCTTTCGCCACGCACGTATTTGAAAGCCAAGGCACATGTCGTTGACTTCAGATACGACCGCTACCGGCTCAATCGTTTGGCTGCCGATGTGGTGCTCGAAAAGGGTAGGGTGCATGCCGTCCTCAATAGTCAGAATGCGTTGGCCAAGGGTCGTGTTCAGCTTGATGCGTTGGTCACCCCGCGCGATTTCAAAGGTACTGTTTCGGCCGATTTGACTGCCGTCGATCTCTATCATCTTGGCTTTTTCAAAACACCTTTCTCAACGTCTCTTTGTGCGCATGTCGATGTAACGTCGAACTTTAAGAACCGGCATTTGGTGCAAGGCGTTGTGAGCGACATTACCCTTGTCGACAATCAAAAGATTTATCGACCGGGCGACATTAGTTTGGACATTCGTTCGCTGCCGAGTTCTACGCATGCCGTGATGAATAGCGGCGATTTCCGTTTGGCTTTAGATGGTCAGAGCCATTACGAACGATTGTTGGCGCAGGCACAAGGTGTTGTGGGCGAATTGCAGCGCCAATTTAAGAAGCGAATCATTAGTCAAGTGGCCTTGCGTGAGCGCCTGCCCAATGCCACGCTCGTGTTGCAGACGGGGCGGGACAACTTCTTCGTTCATTTGCTCAACAAGTATGGCTATCAGTTTGCGCGTGCCAATATCAATATGGTTTCGTCGCGCGAAACGGGGCTCAACGGCGATGTGCACATCGATTCGCTCATTGTCGATAGCATGCAGTTCGATACTGCTAAAGTGCATTTCCAATCGGATCATGACGAGTTTACTTATCATGCGGAGGTGATCAATAATAAGCATAATCCGCAGTATGTTTTCCGTGGTGTGGTCGATGGGCAGCTGAATGCGCGCGGCACCTTCATTCGTCCGCGGGTTTATGATGCGCAAAACCGATTGGGAATAGATGTGTCGCTGAATGCCGAAATGGAGCCACATGGATTGCGCTTCAGTTTGCAGCATGGTGCACCCATCTTGGGCTATAAAACTTTTGAGGTGAACGATAGCAATTATGTGTTCTTGGGGAATGACCAGCGTGTTTCGGCCAATTTGAAGTTGCAATCGAAGGATGGCATGGGTGTGCAAGTCTATACGAACGATGATAATCATGAGGTGTTGCAAGACCTCACCGTCTCGTTGCAGAATTTCAATCTCCATGGCCTGTTGTCGGTGCTTCCTTATGCGCCCGATGTTTCGGGAATTATGAATGGAGACTACCATATCATCCAAACAAAGCACGAGCTTTCGGTATCTTCGGATATGACGATTGATAAACTCGTTTATCAACATTGTGCCATGGGCGACATCGGTGCAGAGTTTGTGTATATGCCTTCTGACGATGGTACGCATTCAATTGACGGAACGCTTACGCAAAATGGGCGTGAGATTGCTACGTTGAGTGGATCTTATCACGCACGTGGGGGTGGCGCTTTGGATGCGCAATGCAATTTAGAGCGGCTTCCGTTGAGCATTGTAAATGGTTTTATTCCTAGGCAAATCGTAGGCTTTAAAGGATTTGCAGAAGGACGGGTTAGCGTGAAAGGAACGCTGAATAAGCCTAAGGTGCAGGGCGAAGTTTATCTTGATTCGGCCTATTTGGTGAGCCAGCCTTATGGTGTTGAATTGCGCTTTGATAACGACCCTGTGACCATTACAAATAGTCGGCTATTGTTGGAGAACTTCCAAATGTATGCCCATAACGACAGCCCATTGGTGATGGCGGGCTATGTTGATTTCTCTAATCCGTCGAATATGAACATGAACGTGCGCATGCAGGCTTCTAATTTCTTGGTGATAGATGCCAAGGAGAGTGTGCAGTCGGAGGCCTATGGCAAAGCGTTTGTGAATATTATAGGTTCGTTGAGTGGTCCGTTGGATAATCTTTCGATGCGTGGTAAAGTAGATGTGTTGGGCGCATCTGATTTAACCTATGTGCTGCGCGATTCGCCCATTAGCACGGATGACAAGTTAGAAGGGCTGGTGAAATTCACTGATTTTACGGACAACAAGGCGCAAGTGGTGAAGCGTCCGGAGCTCAATGGGTTTAATATGGACGTGGTGTTGGGTGTTGATGAAGCGGCTCATGTGCTTTGCGCGCTCAACTCCGACAAGTCAAACTATCTTGATTTAACGGGTGGCGGCACCTTGCGCATGCAATATAATGCAGTGGACAATCTTAGGTTGCGTGGGCGTTATACCTTGAATAACGGCGAAATGAAATATTCTTTGCCTGTGATTCCGTTGAAGACTTTCACCATCCACGATGGCAGTTACGTGGAATTCAATGGCGATCCCATGAATCCGCGACTCAATATCACGGCTACTGAAGCCATGAAAGCCACGGTTTCGAGCAGTGGTGGCGTGGGGCGTAGTGTCGATTTCGACTGTGGTGTGAAATTGACAAAAACATTAAAAGATATGGGATTGGCCTTTATCATTGATGCACCTGAAGATTTGGAAGTGCAAAACCAACTGAATACAATGGGGACAGAAGCACGAGGAAAAGTGGCGGTGACGATGTTGACCACGGGTATGTATCTTGTAGATGGTAACACGCGCGGCTTCTCGATGAACTCTGCGCTCAGCTCGTTCTTGCAAAGTCAGATTAATGGTATTGCGGGTAATGCTTTGCGCACCTTAGATTTGAGTTTCGGCATGGATAACACCACGGATGCGACCGGCCGACAGCACACCGACTATTCATTTAAGTTTGCCAAGCGCTTTTGGAATAATCGCTTGCGTATCATTGTGGGCGGAAAGGTTTCCACGGGTAGCGATGTCCCCAATCAGAATGAGAACATCTTTAGCAATGTGTCGTTTGAATATCGTTTGAATGAGGCTTCTACGCAGTATTTGCGTTTGTTCTACGACCGTGATAGTTATGATTGGCTCGAAGGCAATACGGGCATTTATGGTGCAGGTTTCATTTGGCGGCGCAAGTTGTCGCATTTCAGCGATCTGTTGCGTTTTAAAGAGCCCAAGGAAGAAATTCCTGCTTTGCAAAATCAGTTAAAACAAAATGAAAAAGGAAAGAATGAGAAATAAGAAAGCAAGCATCGTAGTAGTCTTGGTGAGCTTGCTTTTCGTGGGTTGTTCCACGACAAAGTATATTCCCGAGGGCGACCAACTGTATGTAGGATTGGATAAAATCAAATATGTAGCTCAGCAGCGCGACGACCATTTCATGGCTACGCGCGATGAATTGGAAGCGGCTTTGGCTTGTGCACCCAATGGAGCATTGTTAGGCAGTTCTTATTATCGCACACCATTTCCTTATTCGCTCTGGATTTGGAATGCTTTTTCAACCTCCACAAGCCCATTAGGAAAATGGGTTGCGAAATCGTTTGGCAAACGACCCGTGCTGATGAGTTGGGTCAATCCTGCGCTACGTGCATCAGTGGGGCAGTTGGTGCTTCAATCGCATGGCTACTTTCAGGGGACCGTACGATATGAAACACTTACGCAAAGCAATCCAAAGCAAGCAAAGATAGGCTATCAAATCAACTTCGGACCACTCTTCACCTTGGACAGCATTTCCTATGAAAATTTTCCTGCTTCGGCCGACAGTTTATTAGCCACAACTCGCACGGCGAGGAAAATCAAGCGTGGCGATGCTTTTGATGCAAGTGCACTCGAGGCCGAACGCACGCGCATTAGCAATCTTTTTCGCAACAATGGCTACTACTATTATCAACCGGGCTATGCCTCTTATTTGGCCGACACATTGCGCGTTCCAACGAAAGTGCAGTTGAAGTTTCAGTTAGCTGATTCTGTTCCAGCCAGAGCTTTGCGCAAATGGTATATTGGCCGTGTCGACCTGAATTTGCGTAAGCAGTTTATGGAGCCCCTCAGTAATACGATGGAGGTGAAGAAAATACAGGTGCATTTCAATGGCAAACGTTCGCCCATTCGCCCGCGCATTATTCTCCACGATTTGCAGTTGCGCCCCAATGAGGTGTTTAGCTATGACAAGTACATGGAATCGTCCGACAAGATTTCTAGCAATGGCTTGTTTAGCTTTGTCGATTTCCAATTCACACCACGCGACTCTACGGCGCAGTGTGACACGTTGGACTTGGCGTTGAATTGCCTATTCGACAAGAAATACGACGTGTATGTTGAGACCAACTATTCTGGTCGCACGAGTGGGCGCATGGGACCGGGGCTGATTTTGGGCTTTACCAAGCGCAATGCCTTTCGGGGTGGCGAGAAGTTGGATATTAATCTCAAGGGGTCTTATGAATGGCAGACGGGACATACACCGAGTGGCGCATCCGATCGCACCCACACTTATGAATATGGTGGCGATGCTTCGTTAGAGATACCACGTTTCATCTTCCCGGGTATGTTGCATCATCGCCATTTCTACACGGTGCCTACCACCTTGCTCAAGGCCTCGTCTGTGGTGGTTCGTCGCGGAGGCTATTTCAAACGCCACATTGTTTCGGGCGAGCTCACCTATACGTTTCAAACCTCAGCCACCTCGATGCACCAATGGACACCGCTGAGCATTGAATATGCCTATATGTCGTCGCGCACGCCGCAGTTTGTCTCTTTGCTGGCCTCCACGCCCTATTTGCAGGTGTCTATGCGCGACCAGTTCATCCCGAGGTTCCGCTACAGTTATCTCTACACCAGCCCAAAACAGCTTTATAACCCCATTTGGTTTCAGGTGACGGCGAGTGAGGCCGGCAATGTGCTGTCGTTGGGTTATATGGTGGCTGGCAAGGACTGGAGCACCAAAGACAAAGAAATGTTTAAGAACCCCTATGCACAGTTTCTGAAGCTCGAGGCTGAGTATCGGAAAACCTGGCGCGTGGCCGACAAATCTCAGCTGGTGGCACATGTTGGCGCAGGCATCATTTGGTCGTATGGCAATTCGTCGGGCGCACCTTGGAGCGAGCAGTTCTATGTGGGAGGCGCCAACAGTGTGCGCGCTTTCACCACACGCAGCGTGGGGCCTGGTTCTTTTTTGCCCACCAGTGCCACCGTCTCTTATTTAGACCAGACGGGCGACCTCAAGTTGTTGGGCAATTTAGAATATCGGCCGCGGTTGTTTGGCAAGCTCTATGGAGCCGTGTTCCTCGATGCTGGCAACGTGTGGATTTTGCACGAAGATGTCCATCGTCCCGGAGGCAAGTTTAAATTGCAGAACGCATTGCGCGAGTTGGCTTTAGGCACGGGCATAGGTCTGCGCTACGACCTCGACTTCTTCGTGTTGCGCATCGATTGGGGTGTGGGACTGCACGTGCCTTTCAAGAATGGTTTCTACAACATCAGCCATTTCCGTGATGCCCAGAGCTTGCATTTTGCCATTGGTTTGCCCTTCTAATTGCAGTTGCCGAGAAGAAAATAAAGCAAACAGGCGGTTGTTCTCGGCAAAAAGCCGTACATTTGCGTCAATATTAAAACTTTTCAATATCATCAAATGAAACCAACATTATTACTTTTAGCTGCAGGCATGGGCAGCCGTTACGGCGGGCTCAAGCAGCTCGATGGTTTAGGTCCTAACGGTGAAACCATCATGGATTATTCTATTTACGATGCCATTCAGGCAGGATTTGGCAAGATTGTGTTCGTCGTTCGCAAAGACTTTGAAGACGAGTTTCGTCAAAAGGTGTTGTCGAAATATGAAGGGCATATTCCTGCCGAATTGGTTTTTCAAAGCATTGATGCACTGCCCGAAGGTTTCCGTGTTCCCGAAGGTCGCGAGAAACCCTGGGGCACCAACCATGCCGTGCTCATGGCCAAGGATGTGATTAAAGAGCCTTTCTGCGTCATCAACTGCGACGATTTCTACAACCGCGACAGCTTCATGGTGATGGGCAAATTCCTCAGTTCATTGCCCGAGGGCAGCCGCAACCGCTATGCCATGGTGGGTTTCCGCGTGGGCAACACGTTGAGCGACAACGGCACTGTGGCACGTGGTGTGTGTGCAACCGACGCGCAGGGCAATCTCACAACGGTTGTGGAGCGCACCGAGGTTGAACGCCACGGCACAACCATCGAATATAAGGACGAGCAAGGCCAGTGGGTGGGCATTGCCGACAACACGCCCGTTTCGATGAATGTGTGGGGCTTCACACCCGATTATTTCGACCATAGCGAAGCCGATTTCAAAGCATTCCTCGCCGATGCGAAGAACATGCAAAACCTCAAGTCGGAATATTTCATTCCTCTGATGGTCAACAAGCTCATTGTCGATGGCACAGCCACAGTGAAGGTGCTCGACACCACCAGCAAATGGTTTGGCGTGACTTATGCGGCCGATCGTCCCGGCGTAGTGGCCAAGATTGCGCAGTTGGTGCAAGAAGGCGTTTATCCACAGCGTTTGTTCTAACTCGCTGGAGGCAAACCAACATTAAAAAGCAGGCACCCATCGCGGGATGCCTGCTTTTTTTAGCCAAGGCGATTACTGGGGAATGTGGTCGATGCTGTGCACCGTTTTCACCAACCAACAAACAAAATCACCCACACGCAATCTACCCAAATGAAACTGTAGGGGCGGCGCCTGTGTGCCCGCCCGAACGTCCGCATAGCGGCGTTTCCATACAAAAAATACACGCATTGTGTGCAGGGGATTTAACGATGGATGCGCCCCTGCAGGGCGACACGGGCGGGCACACAGGCCCCGCCCCTACCAATCTCCATCATATTTTTCCACGCAATCCCACACAAATAAAATAACCATTTGCACACAATCCCCCCAACGAAATCAACCGCTCATACGCAATCCCCCAAACGACATTAACCGTCCCACACGTAATCTACCCAAACGGCGCCAACCACCCACGCGTAATCCCCAAACGAAACCGTAGGGGCGGTGCCTGTGTGCCCGCCCGAACGTTCGCGCAGCGGCGTTTCCATACCAAAAATACACGCATTGTGTGCGGGGAATTTAACGATGGATGCGCCCTTGTGGAGCGACGCGGGCGGGCACATAGGCACCGCCCCTACCAAACTCCACCAAACCACGCGGTGCGCCATTACCCCATCGGGGTTATACTTTCGATAGCGCAGGGTTGGCAAGTGTAACGCAGCCTACCCTGGGTAATGATGTAAGGGATGAGGCTACCCCCCTTGGGGGTTGTACTTTTTCCACCACATTGCTTTTTAATGTCCTCCCTCCACACACATCGGGGGCGGAAATGCATCGCGCACTCCCGCCCCCATTACTTAAAATAAAAAAGTGTGTGTATCGTTATGATTTGGGCGCCACCGTGGATGACGTCCTTTATTTTAAAACAAGTTATTCTTTTGGCATCACCGTGGATGACGCCATTTGTTTTAAAACAAGTTATGATTTGGGTGTCACCGTGGCATCGCCCTGACCTTTGCCACCCGGCTTGTCTTTACCATCACCGGGGTTATCCTTGCCGTCGCCACCATCACCCGGCTTTGCAGCATCACCGCCCGGCTTCTTGCTACCGGGTGTTTTCCCACCGTCACCCGGCTTCTTGTCACCCGGTTTACCGTCAGCCGGCTTCTTATCCTCCGAAGGCTTTTTCTTCGGCAGCACCTCCTGCTCATTGCGCGTGATGGTTTCGTTGAGGTAGAGGATAAACGTGTCGAAACCTTCGGCCATGCCCAACGACACCAATGCGTTGATCACCTCGACCATACGCCGATAGGCCTCGTCCGATGCACGCCGCGCCTGTTTCAGCGCCCCAGCCACCTGCGGAGCCTTGGCCATGCTGCGCGCCTTGATGAGCGACTCCACCTTCGCGTTGGCCGCTTTGAGCTGCGCCACATAATCCGTCAGGTTCAGCAACGCCACCGCCGCCGCATCCTTGCCCTCGCAGTCGGCCACCAAGTTGGTGATGAGCCCCGTCTCGCGCTCCAACTGCATGTCGGGGTCAATCTTGTAATCCTTGATGCGCTGCATCAGCGTTTTCGAAGCCTTAGCCTTCTCGGCCACGGGGAACTTGACGTAGCTCCCCACCGCCTTTTTGTAGCCCATGAACAGGGCGTCGCGCAACGCATCGTTCTCGGCGATAGCATCGCTCTCGGCATTTTTCTGCGAAATCGACAGGCATTCGTCTTCCGCCTTAAACTTCGCCGCCAACGCCTCGACAGCCGCTTTGGCCACCGCATTTTTGTTGATTTCCGTCTCGGTGGCCAACTGTTCGGTCACCGCTTTCATAAACTGAAAATGCGCGCCGTTGTTCAGGCCTCGCAAGTCAAAACCTTTGATTTTCTTCATCGTGATTAATTTTTTTTGATTATGAATGAAGGCCGAACCACCCTCGGCCCATAGGTTCTTCTTTGGGGAACGCCTGTCCGGAACACGTTACAGCTCCATCCCGTTCGGGGAATGTCTGTCCGGAACGCGGGCTAGCTCCATCCCGTTCGGGGAACGCCTGTCCGGAACACAGGCTAGCGCCATCCTGTTCGGGGAACAGCTGGCCGGAACACGGTACAGCTTCATCCCGTTCGAGGAATGCCTGTCCGGAATACGGGTTAGCTCCATCCCGTTCGGGGAATGCCTGTCCGGAACACGGGACAGTTTCATCCCATTTGGGGAACGCCCGTCCGGAACACAGAACAGCTCCATCCTGTTCGGGGAATGGCTGTCCGGAATACGGGTTAGCTCCATCCCGTTCGGGGAATGACCGTCCGAACTTCCGAACAGTCACTTCCATATTAGCATGATTCCACATCAACATCATTCCTCCTTTAATTATCGGCTACGGGGCGGACACTATAGCAATCTGACCGGTAAGTTTCGTAAAAAGGGCTTATATCATTTGGTAAAAAGGAAAAGTAATAGCTATCGGAAAAAGTACTTATACCAGCAGTCCAATAGATACCAAGTTCTCCCACATTCGTGGGTATATAATATGATATACTGCGAGCACCTGAAGCCGGGAAAAAAATAATAGAGGTACCAACACCTGTTTTAAAGTTCCATCCCATGTTAAAAGTCCCCTCTACATTGAATTCACTTGGATTAGTGCTGCCTTTCCCCGTTGTAGTAAAGCCAGTAAACGCCTTAGTAGGGGGAATATGAAAACCAGCAGGACATGGGTCGTAGATTGTTTTAATGATGGGTTTATAATCTAAATTACGTATCTTGTAGTTATTGATTGACCACAAATTATAGTAGAGTTGGCTATAGTGGTTAAAAGGATATGTATTTTCCCTATAGTATGTCCCCGGATGCTGTATGGTTGTACTGATAGTTTGAGCACCATGTTCTTGCTGAAAGGCCGTTGTGCTAGGTGTACTACTGTTGCCGTCGTAGACAATATCAGTTCCAGGCATGGCATCTTTTCGACCAAATAAGTACAATGTAGAAATAGTGGGGCCATTCTCCACACCATTATTCTGCGTGATAATAAACTGTGTTGCTTCTTTTGTTTGGTTGTTTCCGCCCTGCTGTACAATCGTTATCCTTACTTTCCGAGGTTGTGTATAGGTTGTTTCCTTATGATTTTGATAAGCTGATCCTAATGTTCTACGAGTAAATTTATAGATAACACCATCATGGTTTTTACAAGGAATTTTATCTAACGCATCAGCATGGTCGAACCACAAATGCCACGACCAAACAACCGTTCCACCCTTTGTCACAGCAATAACGGCGTTGCCATTGCGGATGTCCTCTTGCTTAACTTCGAACCCAAGGAAGTCCATAGTATTGTGCACAAAAATTCTGAAAGAGGCACTACGTACGAGATTGGGCTGATCCATCCAAACAATTTTAGCACCATCGGGGAGACCACCTGTTTGCCAGCGTAGCCAAGGATTAGTAATGTCCATACCACGGTGGTCTTTAAAGTTCTTCAGCAAATAGGAGATACTTGCAGATTCTGTGGATTGGTAGGCATTGGTATTCCAAGCATTGTTCTTGAGACTATTGCCATAGGCCAGGGGGAGGCAGTAATATCCCGGGGCAGAGATGAGATAGCTGTTGGCTGTTTCGGCAATGTTATTCATTGAACCATTTAAACCATCGGCCAAATTGAATGGATTGCTAATTGTCCCTTTTGGCGTGGCATTCTTCAACACATCATTATAAGTCTTGAAGTTGTCTTGAATGTCTGTTTTAAGCGTGCCGGTGCCTTGTTCGCCAGCTGTTCCGCCAGTCCCTTGGTCTTTTGACAGCGTTGTGAGCCAAGCGGGTTTGGTGGTGCCAAGGTCGGTCCACGTTGCACCATTGTCGGCACTCTCTTCATATTTCACAACTTTCCAAGCTACGGGGTTTTGAACGATACTGTTGGTTGCGGGGTCGAAGTCATCGCGATAACTGCGAATGGTGTAGTAATCCGATTGCGTCGCGTCATAGGCTACTGCACTGGGACTGGTAGCTACAATGTGGTAGCGGTTGGAGTTCTTTTGCGTGAGTTTATATTGGCGGGTGGTGCCGGGCTGCCAATCGTCGCCTTTGAGGGTCGAGGTGATGGTGGTGCCGTCGGCACAATGAATCACGGCTTTGATGTTCTTGCCTTGTATGGGCTGTGGAATCATCATGAACGTGAAGTTTTCACCATGGTTGCCAATGATGGTGGTATTTTCGGCAAGGTTGGTGCTGACGCTCAAGCCTGAGAGTGTGACGGTGCCGCGTGTGGGCGATGCGGTTAAATCCCATGTGCCGGCTGCACCATAAACGGTGGGCAGGGTGTATTTAGCCCTTGTCTGCACATTTTGCAACTCCACACGGTCGATAGTTTTGTTGAGCGACAGGTTTTTGCCCACAGCAAAGGTGATGGCTGTGAGGGCGTGTTGGAAATTTAAGTTGGTTTCGGGGGTTATGCCTGCGAAACTATCATATTCCACGTCGCCCGTGCAGGCGGTCATCAGGTCTTTTTGCTTTGCCACGTCAGCATCGACGGTGAAGTTGACGAAAGGTGTGCCCGCATAGGTGTTGGGCGAAAGCGTGATGTTGGGATATGTGCTGGTCACCTGTGGGTAGACGGCAAAGAAGCGTGCATGGTTGAGGTCCCACTGCCAACGTATGTCGTTCACTAAATTGCCATCGGACTTGGTTGCCTCGTTATAAAACCAAGTGGGCGTGGTGCTGATAGTGGCGGCGGTTTTGCCACGATAGCCCAAAGACGAGAAGTTTTGCGCCAATGTGGTGGTAAGGTCGCCGCGCGTTTTGGTATCGGCCTTCACGGGCATAAAGCCCTCAATGGTGGTTTCTTCTAAGCAAGCATCAGCAAGTGGAACATTGCTTTGCACTTCCAACTGGTGGGTTTCAAAAGTCGAAGCTGGCAGGAGCTGTGGTGTAATGCCGCGCGTAAGTCCATTGGCGCGCTGTGCCAAAGCCTTTTGCTGCCCATCGATAATATTGAAACGAACGGCTGCTGCGTTGCGTTGTTGTTTGTTGGGCGAAACGATATCATCGTCGGTGCAAGCAACGGTAAACAGCGAGCCCGCCAAAGCTATCCCGCAAACTATATAGGCGTGCGATTTCATTAGGGCGAGGAGGTTATCTTTTTGCATTTGAGTCTGTTTTATGGGGTTATTAATCTTCATCAAGTACGTCATCATCAGGATCAGAACTCTGATCGGGTGTTGCGGGCGTAATGGTTATTCTCCCGCCACGGTTGCCACCGGGGCGTGCTGGAGGACTTCCTGCTAATAATTGATGCTCTGCATCTACGTGAATGAGCCAACTTGTTGGCGTCTCATACATTTTTTTCTTCATTTTTCTAAAACTATTTATATGTTACGAATAATACTTTCGATGTTTTTGCACACAAAATCTGTTCATTTATGCACGCAAAAAGGGCATGCAAAAAGTTTATAAAAAACTTCTTGCACACCCTTTGTTTATTGGTGATTATGTTGTATATTACGCGCGCGTCGCGCGTACCTTTATATTGGTCTCGCTCCTGTGTGTGTGTGTGTGTGTGTGTGTGTGTGTGTGTGTTTACACAATTATTTGGATTGGCCAAATAAATAGCACAAAAAGATGCAAAGAATTTTGAATTTCTTTGCAACGTCTGTATGCTATATGTTATGTTGTGTAACTCCATCGGGCACAAAGGTATAAACTTTTGCCGAAAACGGCAAAAGATAGAGCAGAAAATTATCACGGAGGTGTCAGCTGATGCAGGAAGGCATACGAGGCAAAATTGCATATTTCTTTTATATACTGATGCTATTCCGCAAGTGTAATAGGACATTATGCAAAGCTGATTCTTCCTCTCACAACCTCTATTTCTTGCTCACCGCCAACTTTCATAATCCGAACGTCTGAAATACTCTCAGTCTCTTGCTCAACATAAAACTTTAGCTCATCCCCTTCGTGGCTTTCTGCGACATAAGCAATCTCAATTCGTTTCACACGATGCTCGCTATACCAACTGATGGGCCATAAATTAAGCATGTGCTCCACATATTTCATACTGTTAACATGCCCATTCATGTCAACATCGCTATAATGCATGACAACCGATTGCTGCTGTTTGCCTTGTGTGGAAAACTTCAATCTGCCGCCTGCTTCAATCGGGCAGCATTTGTCTTTTTCCACATACTTCATTATCTGCCCGTCATTCACTTTGAGTATATCGACAGGTTGCCTTGTGTCTGTGTCTATCAAGGCCCAGACACTGCGTGCGTAAGCGCACACTTTTCCTCGGGCATCGCTTACGCTAAAATTACGACTTGTAAAATAGCGCATCACACTATTCACCCAGGTCTCAATCGTAAAGCTCTCATAAACTTCGGGCAAATGATAGATCTCCAGTGTGAAACGTGACAGCACCCACGTTTTATGCAAATTGCTTAACACACGGACGCCATAACCACGCTCATTAGAATGGAAATCTGCCGCATTCAACAGCTGGTTGCCCAAATGCGCCAAAAACAAACGGTAAGAGCAATCACAATGGAAAGGTTCTGCTTGAAAAACATACCGTCCAACTCCACTTAATAATTTATCTTCCATCGTAAACCTTATTCCCCAATGGTATCACGGTCTTTTGATATAAACTGTCGTACTTGAGGATAATAAAAAAGCCCAATGGCTTTTAAACCACTGGGCTTTATATTTAAATTAAACTCTATTACAAGATTACTTTACGAATACAACTGCGAGGCGGTTAGAAGTAGCACCTTGTACACCCTTACCATCAGCCTTTTCAACAGTTACACCCTTATTCTTAAGATAGTTAGCAACAACGTTTGCACGATCTTGAGAAAGCTTCTTGTTGAGTGAGCTTGAACCTTCAGGAGATGCAGTACCGATGATTTGAACCTTGCTGCCTTGAGCGACACCATCAAGAACCTTCTTAGCTTCGCTTGTGAGGTAAGACTTACCCTGAGCAAACGTTACGAACAAAGGATTGATCTCGCCATTTCCCGCTGCAGGAACTTCCTTAACAACTTCGCGAACAACCTCTTTTGGTTTCTTTGCCAACTGATCACGCAAATCACTGATTTGTGAATTAAGTGCGTCGATCTCGTTTTGATCGCGAGGAGTAACAATCTTGAAGTTGTGTGTACCGTTAGAAGTCTTGAACTTGTAAACCAAACCAGCATTCAATTGAACAAAGCTGTGGTTAGCATTGTATTGAAGGCCATCGTTAGCAAGATTGCGGCTAACAACATCTGTTCTATCATTCAAACCATAGATGATTGCAGGCTCTACATAGAACTGCCAAGCCTTGTCTGCACCAAAGTTGAATGCAAAATCCAAAGCCAACTTGTTTGTCAAGTTGTTGTGGTATGTCGTCGCTTTGTAGTTAGCGTCATTACCAAAGAGGTGACCCCAACCAAGACCAGCAACAGCAATAACCTCAAATGGACGAGGTTGGCCTTTGTAACCGCCAAACCAGTTGCTCAAGTTAACAGTACCTAAAAGGCTGGTGTTAACGAAGCGAACGATTGTACCTGTTGATACCCAAGGCTTATTTGAGAAATAAGCATTACCCTCAACAGCCAAACCAAATACTGGAGTGAACCAGCGACCAATGCGGAGGCCTGCATTTGGGTCCAAGCCCTTCATCCAAGCGTGTCCTTTTGTTTTTGTTGCAACACCACCGTTGATACCAACATAGATGTTATCAAATGTTTTGCTCTCCTGTACAGTTTGTGCAGAAGCTGAAACTGCCATTACAGCAGCAGCAAACAATAAACCTAACTTTTTCATGTCTCTCTAAAACTTAATTAATAATTATTGTTTTTAATCTTTTCCTAAATTTATGGGTGCAAAGTAATTAAAAATTATCGGAAACACCAAACTTTTATTCGATAATTTATGCTAAAAGGGAGAAAAAATGGCGAAACTCAACCTTTCTATCGTATTTTTAAAGCAAAGTGAGATGGGTTTAACTCATCCTTAGCACCTGTTCTCTAACTTTTTTGTAACTTCGCACCATGAAACGAATCATTCTCATCACAGGAGGGCAACGCTCTGGGAAAAGTGCCTATGCTGAGCAATTAGCCTTGTCACTTGATGCACATCCTATTTACATGGCTACAGCACACATTTGGGATGAAGAGTTTAGATTGCGCGTTATCCAGCATCAAAGGCGGCGCGGTGGGCAATGGGAGAACATTGAGGAGGAACGCCTGCTATCTAAACATTGCATATATAATAAGGTGTGCGTCATCGATTGTCTTACGCTATGGTACACGAATTTCTTCTATGATGATGGGAAAAACACTGCAGAAGAAATAGATGTTCAAGAGGTTTTGAGCGATTTAAAAGATGAATTCGATCGTTTCACCCAACAAGAGGCGACGTTTATCTTTGTAACAAACGAAATCGGAAGCGGCGGCGTAAGCGACCATCTTCTGCAACGGAAATTCACCGATTTGGAAGGCTGGATGAACCAATATGTAGCGCAACGCGCCGACGAAGTAATACTGATGGTTGCAGGAATCCCCGTAAAAATAAAATAAATGATGCACACCTTTCATATAACAGCTCCGGATGGGGAGCTACGAGAAGCATTACAACAGAAAATAGATTCTCTCAACAAGCCCAAAGGAGCAATGGGGCGTTTAGAGGACTTGGCTTTGCAGATTGGACTGATTCAAGGTGCGCTATCGCCGACTTTAGCGCATCCATGCCACCTGCTTTTCGGCGCCGATCACGGCATTGCAACTGAAAACGTATCGGCGTCTCCGCAAGAAGTCACTTGGCAACAAATGATAAACTTCACACACGGTGGCGGCGGCGTGAACATGTTTTGTCGACAACATCACATTGAGTTGTTTCTCATCGATGTGGGCGTAGCGCATGACCTATCAAGCTACCCGACGATTCTCTCGCGGAAGATAGCATGTGGAACGAAGAACTTTCTCCATGGGCCAGCAATGACAGCCGAGCAATGCGAACAAGCATTACAAACCGGCGCCGACATGGTTGACATGTGCGCACAAAAGGGATGCAACATTCTCTCCATTGGAGAAATGGGCATTGCCAACACCAGTGCGGCAAGTTTATGGATGAGCATCTTTACAAAAACACCATTATCTGATTGCATCGGGGCTGGCTCGGGACTTAACGAAGCAGGGATAGCCCATAAAAACAAGATTCTGACGGAAGCCCTGCACCATTTCCACACACAGCATCTTCCCGCGACCGCCGCACTCGCTTATTTCGGGGGATTTGAAATGGTTGCCGCCGTGGGCGCGATGTTACGCGCAGCAGAACAGAAAATGGTGATTCTCATCGATGGCTTCATCATGACAGCCTGCCTGTTGGCCGCCACACACATCCATAAAAACGTGCGCCACTATGCCATTTTCACCCATTGCAGCGAAGAGAAAGGCCACCGTTTGCTGCTCCAGCATCTGCGCGCCCACCCTTTATTGTCGCTCGGCCTGCGCTTAGGCGAAGGAACAGGAGCGCTCTGCTGCTACCCCATCGTGGAGTCGGCCGTGCGCATGCTCAACGAGATGAACAACTTCGACAACGCTCACATCACCAAATATTTTTAACCCATGCAACTCCCGATGCATCCCACCACGACATGGAAAGACAAGCTCTTTGCGGCGCTCATCTTCTTCACACGCTTGCCCTTTTGGCGCATCTATCAGCCGCAGAAAGAAGCCTATGCGCACGTCGTTGAACTGTGGCCGCTCACGGGGTGGCTCACCGCGACGCTCACCGCAGCCACCATGTATGGTTGCGCACAAATCATGCCCACCACCACAGCCATCATCTTGGCCTTCGTCATGCGGCTGTTGCTCACGGGCGCGCTGCACGAAGACGGCTTGGCCGACTTTCTCGATGGTTTCGGAGCGGGGCGGAACGACGCGCAACAAACGCTCCGCGTGATGAAAGACAGCCACATCGGCACCTATGGCGTGCTGGGGCTCATCCTCTACGTTGCCCTGCTCTTCACCACATTGGCGCAACTGCCCATCACCATCGCCGCGTTAGTGGTGCTCGCCGCCGACCCCTTCGCTAAAATGATGGCCGCACAAATCACCCAAATGCTGCCCTATGCGCGAACGGCCGAGCAAGCCAAAAACAAAGTAATCTACCGCGCGATGTCCACCAAAGGCAAACTGCTGCTGGCCATCCAAGGTTTGCTGCCGCTCATTCCGCTATGCTGGTATGTCGGGCTGCCCTACGAATGCCTCGTTCTCCCCGGCATCGTTTTCTACATGCTCTACCAACTCATGCGCCGCAAAATCAACGGCTACACCGGCGACTGCTGCGGCGCCTTGTTCCTCATCGTCGAACTGAGTTTCGTGCTCAGCTTCGTCGTTTTCTACTACCAGAACAACCCTTTTGCAACATGAAAATAACCTTCGTGCGCCACACGCGCGTGGCCCTTCCCCAAGGCACCTGCTATGGATGGAGCGATGTGCCCGTTGCGGATAGTTTTGAAGCCGAAGCCAAACAAACGCTCCAAAACCTGAAAGCCCACGAGCCTTTCGATGCCGTCTTCTCCTCGCCACTGCAGCGCGCACGCCAGCTGGCGGCCTTTTGTGGTTTTCCTGATGCCATGCTCGACGAGCGCCTGAAAGAGATGAATATGGGCGAATGGGAACTGCAACGCTATGACGACCTGCCTGCCCGCGACCCTTACATCCTCGAATGGTATGAAAACTACCTCACTTTGCCCACCCCGAAGGGCGAGAGTTTTCCGCAGTTGTATGCTCGCGTGACCAACTTTCTCGAAGAGGTGGCGCGCCGCCCCTACAACCACATCGCCATCTTTGCCCACGGAGGAGTCTTGGCCTGCGCCGCCGTCTACGCCCGTGCCATCTCTCCCGCAGAAGCCTTTGCCCACATCACCCCCTTCGGCGGCATCGAAACCATCGACATTCCGCCCCAGCGACAATAAGCCAACCCGTCGGCGAACCATTCGCCAGCAACCTTAGGACACGGAGCCACACGAGAAATGGTAGGGGCGGCGCCTGTGTGCCCGCCCGAACGTCCGCGCAGCGGCGTTTCCATCCGTAAAGGACACATCCCCCACCCATAAAGGAAGCGCTTCCATCCACAAAAGGCATGCTCCCCACCCGCAAAGGTGGTGTCTCCATGCGTAAAAATGTTTGTGCATTGCGCATGATGCACACCTGCTAACGATGGATGCGCCCTTGCAGGTCGACACGGGCGGGCACACAGGCGCCGCCCCTACCAACCTCCATCAAAACCCTCTGCCACGCAACCTTCCTCGTTTTTGCCCATCGGCGGAGCCTCTTCCGGCAATCATTTCTTATGTTTGTCCATCGGCGGAGCCTCTTCCGGCAATCATTTCTTGTTTTAATCCGTCGGCGGAGCCTCTTCCGGCAACCTTTTCTCGATTTAGTCCGTCGGCAGAGCCTCTTCCGGCAATCATTTCTTATGTTTGTCCATCGGCGGAGCCTCTTCCGGCAATCATTTCTTATGTTTGTCCATCGGCGGAGCCTCTTCCGGCAACCTTTTCTTGTTTTTGTCCATCGGCGGAGCCTCTTCCGGCAACCTTCCTCGTTTTTGTCCGCCGGCAGAGCCTCTTCCGGCGACCTTTGCCCATGAAACACGAAAAGTAGCGCCGTTTATGAATGGTTTACAGCTATTTTTCGTAATTTTGCAGCCGATTGTTTCAATAACACGTAAAAGATAAATCATTCAAGCATGGAACTTGCAAGTAAATATGATCCCCAAGCGGTTGAGGCGAAATGGTATGAATATTGGCTCAACAACAAGCTTTTCAGTAGCAAACCCGATGGACGCGAACCCTACACGGTGGTGATTCCGCCACCCAATGTGACGGGCGTGCTGCACATGGGCCACATGCTCAACAACACCATCCAGGATATTTTGGTGCGCCGCGCCCGCATGGAAGGCAAAAATGCCTGCTGGGTGCCGGGAACCGACCATGCCAGTATTGCTACCGAGGCCAAGGTGGTGGCGCGCTTGGCCGAACAAGGCATTCAGAAGACCGATCTCACTCGCGAAGACTTCTTGAAACATGCGTGGGACTGGACACACGAGCATGGCGGCATCATTTTGAAACAACTGCGCAAGTTGGGCTGCTCGTGCGATTGGGATCGCACCGCCTTCACTATGGATGAGGCACGCAGCGAAGGGGTGATAAAAGTGTTCTGCGACCTCTACGACAAGGGGCTCATCTACCGCGGCGTGCGCATGGTGAACTGGGATCCACAGGCACAGACGGCGCTCTCCGACGAGGAGGTCATCTACAAGGAAGAGCATTCAAAACTCTATTATTTGAAATATCGTGTGGTGGAAAGCGATTGCCGGCGCGTGGACGAGGGCAACGTCATCCATCAAGATGCGCAGGGCTATTATGCCGTCGTGGCCACCACGCGCCCCGAGACTATCATGGGCGACACGGCCATGTGCATCAATCCCAACGATGCGAAAAACACGTGGCTGAAAGGCAAGCACGTCGTTGTGCCCTTGGTGAACCGCGAAATTCCCGTCATCGAAGACGATTACGTGGATGTGGAATTTGGAACCGGCTGCTTGAAGGTGACGCCTGCCCACGACATCAACGACCATGCCTTGGGGTTGAAGCATGGCTTGGCGACCATCGACATTTTCAACGACAACGGCACCATCAGCGAGGCGGCCGGCCTCTATGTGGGCATGGATCGCATGGATGTGCGCCGCCGCATAGCCCAAGACCTCGAGGCTGCAGGACTGATGGAGAAGGTGGAAGATTATAACAATAAGGTGGGCTTCTCTGAGCGCACCAACGTGCCCATCGAACCGAAACTCTCCACACAGTGGTTCCTTCGCATGCAGCACTTTGCCGACTTGGCTTTGGAGCCAGTCATGCGCGACGACATCGAATTCTACCCCAAGAAATATAAAAACACCTATCGCCATTGGCTCGAAAACATTAAGGATTGGTGCATCTCGCGTCAGCTTTGGTGGGGGCATCGCATTCCGGCCTATTACTTCACCACGGCCGATGGCAAGCGTTCTTTCGTCGTTGCCCCAACCGCTGCAGAGGCTTTGGCTAAAGCGCAAGCGCAGAACAGCAAGCTCACGGCAGCCGACTTAGAACAGGAGAGCGACTGCTTAGACACGTGGTTCTCGTCGTGGTTGTGGCCCATCTCGGTGTTCGATGGCATCAACCATCCCGACAACGAAGAAGTGCGCTATTACTATCCCACGTCCGACCTCGTAACCGGTCCCGACATCATCTTCTTCTGGGTGGCACGCATGATCATGGCCGGTTATGAATATCGCCAGACCTATCCGTTCAAACACGTTTATTTCACGGGCATTGTGCGCGACAAATTGGGTCGCAAGATGAGCAAGAGTCTTGGCAATTCACCCGATCCCATAGCCCTGATTGAAAAGTATGGCGCTGATGGTGTGCGCATGGGCATGATGCTCAGCGCACCCGCAGGCAACGACATTCTCTTCGACGAATCGCTGTGTGAGCAAGGGCGCAATTTCAACAACAAGATATGGAATGCTTTCCGCTTGGTGAAGGGCTGGAAGACGGCGCCCGTGGAACAGTCCAAAGCCAACGAGCAGGCGGTGGAATGGTTTGCTGCAAAGCTCAAGCAAAGTCATGCCGAGCTGCAAGCACAATTCAAGCAATATCGCATTTCGGAAGCGTTGATGACCGTCTACAAACTCTTTTGGGACGAGTTCTCGAGCTGGTATTTGGAAATGGTGAAGCCCGCTTATGTCAATGGTAAGGCGCAACCCATCGATCAAACCACCTACGATGCCACCATCGCTTTCTTCGACGACTTGCTCAAGATGTTGCATCCCTTTATGCCTTTCATCACCGAGGAGTTGTGGCAACACATCACCGACCGCAAGGAGGGCGAAAGCATCATGCGGGCAACGTTGCAGATGGATGCTCCGACCGCGCACGACGAGCAACTCATGGCCGATATTGAACAAGTGAAACTCATGGTGAGCGGTGTGCGTACCGTGCGCAACCAAAAGAACATCGCGCCCAAAGAGCCGCTCACACTGATTGCCATTGGCGACAATAAGATGCAAGCCTATAACAGCATCATCAGCAAGATGGCCAACCTCGAAGCCATCGATGTGGCCAAGGAGAAACCTGCCGACGCCAGCAGTTTCATGGTGGGCACCGACGAATATGCCGTTCCGTTGGGCAATCTCATCGATGTGGCAGCCGAAATCGACAAGGCCGAGAAGGAATTGCAACACTTGGAGGGCTTTCTGATGGGCATTCGCAAGAAATTATCCAACGACAACTTCGTGGCACATGCGCCCGAGGCTGTTGTGGCACGCGAACGCAAGAAGGAGAGCGACTCGGTGGAGAAGATTGCGGCACTGAAGCAAACCATTGCCGAGCTCAAGAAGAAATAACAATAGGGGGTGCTCACTGTGGTGCCCCTCAATACATTCGCCGCATGGCTCCATGGGCGTGCAGCACACAAGATAACGATAAATTAAAGCAACGACATGACATCCCCACAACTTCATCCCACGAAATGGTTTGTCGCCCTGCTCATGCTCATGGCAACGAGCTGGCTTTCGGCCTGTCACGACGACATCCCCGACGATCTCGCAAGAACGCGCACGGCTACGCCGCAAGAGCGCACCATCATCATGTATTTGCCTTATTCGGGCAGTGGCATCAATGACCTCTACCCATTTTTCGAGCAAAACATTCTCGACGTGGAGCAGAGCATCAAGCAGGCAGGTGGATTGGGCACCAACAACCTCTATGTGGTGATTGCCGATCACTCACCAGCTCGGGTCTACCTCTACCGCGTTCGCATGGAAGGCACTGAATGTGTGCACGACACCATCAAGCGCTACGACTACCCACGGCTCATGGATGCACAATGGATTACGCGCGTCATCAACGATGTGAGGAGCATCTCTAATACTCCAAAATATGCCATGCTCGTAGGTTGCCACGGAAATGGCTGGCTGCCTCCGAAGGACAATGTGGCGCGAGCAAAAACACGCTGGTTTGGCGGACCAGGTTACGCCATCAGCATCGCTGATTTCGCACAAGGAATCCAACAAGCGGGCATTAAATTAGAATATTTGGTCTTCGATGATTGCTACCTCTCGTGTGCCGAAGTGGCCTACGATTTGCGCAACGCAACCAACACACTCATCGCTTCAACCAGCGAAGTGATGGCCGCTGGTATGCCCTATGCCAAAGTGTTTCAGTATCTCGCCGCACCACAGCCCAATTTCGGTCAGCTCGTCAACGACTACATTGCCTACTACCAAAGCACCGCCACTCCCTACGCTACTATCGGCGTCATCAATACGCAATATATTCAGCCCATGGCACTGTTGATGCGGCAAGTGAATGCCACCTACACGTGGAATACTGCCAACAATTATCAGTTGCAAGACTTGGATGGTTCGTACTTCTCACCTACCGTCTATTTTGACTTTGGCAGTTATGCTCGCGCACTCTTTGGCAGCAATCTGGTGCTCTATAGTCAATATCAAGCGCTCATGGCGCAGCTGATTCCCTACAAAGGCAACACCACTTATATCTACAATGCCAGCGGGACAAAAACCCTTGTCAACGAGTTTAGCGGTATTACCATCAGCGACCCATCGGTTAACACAGGTCAATACGGCTATCATGTTGCTACGCTCAAAATGCAAACAGCTTGGTGGGCTGCCTCACATTAACAGCCTACTGTACGGATTGCTCAATAACGCCACAGCCTCATGATTCGTTTTTGTTCCACTGTTTGCTACTTTCGACAGAAGTTTATACCTCTCTTGCGGTGACGTTGGTATCGGTCATACATCACATTCAGACATTACAAAGAAATTATAAGCTTTCCTTAGGGAAAAAAATCTTGAAAAGTTTTGGAGAAGTGCGAAAATAATTCTACCTTTGCAACGCATTTGAAAAAAATGCTTGGCAATCAGAGATAAGCCTAATCTTGGAAGGATGGGTGAGTGGCTGAAACCAGCAGTTTGCTAAACTGCCGTGCGAGTTCTCGTACCGGGGGTTCGAATCCCCCTCCTTCCGCCCTTGCTTGAGTTGCGCGCTTATGTAAAGAAACGGTCGGTTCATCTAACGGTTAGGATACAAGATTCTCAATCTTGGCATACGAGTTCGATTCTCGTACCGACTACAATGAAGACCCTACAAATCAGTGATTTGTGGGGCTTTTTTGCTTTTAAAGGAGAATGTGTATGGAATCGATAAAAGAACTCTTTCGCATCGGAAAAGGGCCATCGAGCAGTCATACTATGGGGCCGCAGCGTGCTGCACAGTTGTTTGCTGCGCGTAATGCCGATGCCGCTTCTTTTCAAGTCACCTTGTATGGTTCACTCGCTGCAACAGGTAAAGGGCACATGACCGATGTTGCTATAGAGGATGTTTTGAGTCCCATTGGTACTGTCGAGATTGCTTGGCAGCCTCAGACCTTCCTGCCGTTCCATCCCAACGGCATGCGATTCGTTGCGCTTGATGCCGAAGGCATTGAAAAGGACGATTGGACGGTCTATAGCATTGGCGGAGGAGCATTGTCCGAAGGGAAAGGCATGGGCGATTGTTTCGAAGGAAATGATGTCTATGCTTTAAATTCGCTACGCGAGATTATGCAATGGTGCAAGGAGAATGGTAGCAGCTATTGGGAGTATGTAGCACATTGCGAAGGCGATGCTATCTGGGATTTCCTTTCCGACGTATGGAATGTGATGCGCAGTGCCGTCGAAGCAGGCTTAAGCCATGAAGGCGTGCTGCCTGGTCCGTTGCATTTGCCACGAAAGGCATCAACCTACTATGTGAAAGCCACGGGTTATAAACCTTCCCTACAAAGCCGCGGACTTGTTTATTCCTACGCTTTAGCCGCGAGTGAGGAGAATGCGTCTGGTGGCACGATTGTGACAGCGCCGACATGTGGCGCATGTGGTGTGCTCCCCGCTGTGCTCTATCACCTACATACCGCACATCATTTTACGGACGATCGCATCATCAAGGCATTGGCAACGGCGGGACTGTTTGGTAATGTGGTAAAGAAGAACGCATCCATCAGTGGTGCTGAGGTCGGTTGTCAAGGCGAAGTAGGTGTCGCTTGTGCCATGGCGTCGGCTGCTGCTTGTCAGCTGTTCGGCGGCAGTCCCTCACAGGTAGAATATGCTGCCGAGATGGGGCTCGAGCATCATTTAGGCATGACTTGCGATCCTGTGTGCGGCTTAGTGCAAATCCCATGCATCGAGCGCAATGCCTTTGCCGCCACCCGCGCGCTCGATGCTCAGCTTTACGCTTCTTTCAGCGACGGCAGCCACCGTGTAAGTTTCGATCGCGTGGTGAATGTCATGAAGCAGACCGGTCATGATCTTCCTTCTTTATATAAAGAAACCAGCACGGGCGGCTTAGCGAAAGATTACGAACAAGATTATTAGAAACACGAAGACTGTATGGATATTGAGAAGATTAAATCACTTGTCCACCGTTACGATGGGCTGTCGAACACGTTGGGGATGGAGTTTTTCTCTACACCAGAGCCCGACACATGCAAAGCAACAATGAAAGTTGATGGACGTAACACGCAACCGTTTGGTTTCCTATCCGGCGGAGCTTCTTTAGCCTTAGCCGAGAACTTAGCAGGCGTCGGTAGCTTAGCATTGTGTCCGGGGAAGATTTGCGTCGGTATCCAAGTGAGTGGCAATCACGTGCGCGCCGTGCACGAAGGCGACACCGTCACTGCCCATGCTCGTCTGCAGTATCAAGGCAATACCCTGCACGAGTGGCATATCGATATTGTCAACACCAACGACGAGCTCATCTCCACCGTACACGTAACCAATTACATTATGAAAACTTCCGCCCCTCGCAAATGAGCAGTTTTGCTTACTTTCGACTTCCGGGGCAGTCGCAATATCTCTGCGTAAGGTCGCGCCAATCACCGATTGAGTTGTCATCTTACGCAGCGTTAGACGCGACGACATCGGGCTACGTTTTGGCTCCGTTTCATCTCTCTTCTGCGCATCCGTTGCTTGTGATAACGGCCGATTTCGTGCAAATCTGCCCTCTAACGCCCGTGCTGATGCCGCAAATTTCGATTTCAAAACAACAAGCCGACGAGGACATCTATTGCGCAGACTTCCGACGCTTTCATGCAGCCTTGCAGATGCACACGTTGCAGAAAGTGGTCTTAGCGCGGCAGTTGCAGGTAGAGTTAAACACCCACATCGACCCACTTGCGTTGTTTCATCAGGCCTGCGTGCTCTATCCTCACGCATTTGTCTCGCTGGTCCATACGCCGAAAAGCGGAACATGGCTCATGGCCACACCCGAAACCTTGTTGGCCAAGCTGCCCACGGGCACACAATGGTACACCATGGCCTTGGCCGGAACGATGAAGCAACCGGGCCCTTGGACTGATAAGAATTGCGAGGAACAGCGCCTCGTCGCCGACTATATTGAAGCCTGCCTGACGCCTCACAGCGAACAAATCAAGCGGTCAGAGCCCTACGTGAGGCAAGCGGCGCAACTCTACCATCGGTGCAGTGACTTTTTCTTCACACTCAAGCCATCAACCCGCTTGGGCGATGTGCTCGCCGAGCTGCATCCCACACCTGCCGTCTGCGGCATGCCCAAAAACACTGCGCAAGAACTCATCTTGCGTGAGGAACATCTTCAGCGCGCTTATTACAGCGGATTCAGCGGTCCGCTCAATGTGCACAACACCACCCACTTCTTCGTGTCCCTGCGTTGCATGCAGCTATTTCAGCGTCGTTGCACACTCTACGCCGGCGGCGGATTGCTTCCGGCCTCTGACGAGCAGAGCGAATGGAACGAAACAGCGCTGAAATTAAACACCATGTTGAATGTACTCCAATCAAAATCATATTAATAGCCTCACGCGCCTATTGGTGGCCCATGGTGTGAGGCATGCCGTGCTGTGTCCCGGCAGTCGCAATGCACCCATTGTTCACAATCTCAACGCTTGCAACCTATTGCGTTGCTATGCCGTCACCGACGAGCGCAGCGCCGGCTTTTACGCCTTGGGGCTGAGCCTCATGTCGCAATCGCCCGTAGCCATCTGCGTCACGAGTGGCACGGCGCTGCTCAACGTCCTACCTGCCGTGGCCGAAGCATGGCATCAACACGTGCCGCTGATCATCATTTCGGCCGATCGTCCCACGGCGTGGATAGGGCAGCAAGATGGCCAGACGTTGCAGCAGCCGGGCAGTCTCGCCGGCTTCGTAGGCTGCACGGTTGATATTGAAACGCCCCTGAACGACGAAACTCGCTGGCTGTGCAATCGGCGTCTCAACGAAGCGCTGATAAGGGCACGGCAGGGTGGTGGCGTGCCCGTGCACATCAACCTACATATCGCCGAGCCGCTTTATGATTTCTCGGTATCCGAGCTACCAGCCGCACGCACCATCGCGCTGCACACGCCGCTTCTGCAACCCGATGCCCCGCTTGATTGTCCGGCGTTGCAAACGGCACTCAGCAACGCCTTGCGCCCCGTGGTGGTGATGGGGCAGCAGGCATTTACACCGGCATGGAACACCGTCATTGCGCGTTTGCAGACACAAGGCATCGTGGTGCTGTGCGAACCCTTGGCGTGCGACGCACCGGGCACGCCCGTCGATGCGCTGATAGCCTTGGCTGCAACCACCAACCTTGCGCTGCCCGACTTCATCCTCTACATCGGCGGAACCATCGTAAGCAAACGGTTGAAGGAATATCTGCGGCGCGCCACCAACGCAGCGTGTTGGGTGGTGAATGAGGACGGTGCGGTGTATGACACGTTTCAGAATTTGCAGGGTGTGGTTCAAGCGTCACCCATCGCCCTGCTCCGTGTGCTCACGTGGCAGGGCGCCGACACCTGGCAACAAGCTTTGTCGACGTTGGCGCGTCGTGTGGAAACCAGCCTCGCGCGCTATGTGCTGCCTTTTTCGTCGCTCCATGTGGTGCAGTGTTTCGAACACCTGCTCATGGCTCACGCCGATAAGCCCGTGGTGCACTATGCCAACAGCATGGCCGTGCGCATGGGCTGTCTCTATGCGCAACACTATGTGTATTGCAACCGAGGCGTCAACGGCATTGAAGGAAGCCTTTCAACGGCTGCGGGACAATCGTTGGCCACCGATGATGATGTGTTTTGCGTCATCGGCGACCTCAGTTTCTTCTACGATCACAACGCGTTGTGGAATCGGCATCTCCGCGGCAACCTGCGTATTCTGCTGCTCAACAACGGCGGAGGTGCCATCTTCGGCAAGTTTGCGGGATTGCGTGTGAGCGACGCCCGCGAGCCTTTCGTGATGGGCGCGCACCACACTTCGGCCAAGGGCATCTGCGCCGCATACGACGTGGCCTATCATGCGGCTACTTCGCCGGCCGATTGCGCGGCGTTGCTGCCCGTTTTCATCAAGCAGCAGAGCCGTTGCCCCGTGCTGTTAGAAGTTTTCACGAACAGTGAGACCGACGCATGCGCCTATGAAGACCTTTTCCGCCAACTCACCACAATGGATGACGACCGCGCGTCGACCCCTCAACAGTAGTTTTTTCGTAGATATTTGCACGCAATGATCTTGGCCATCCGTCAAGGTGGTTGATTGCTTCGAATGCCTGCTTTTCGCATCTGCAAGCAAAACATATTCATGCGTGCAAATGCTTTGTCTATCGGCAAAGCAGACAAAGTGGCTTCGCACAAAATCCTTCCTACTTTTTAAAAATGTTGTGAGGCAAAACACTGTGTTTTGCATAACAAACAGTCTGCAAAATCGTTTTCGCGTTGTATGAATCGACTTTGCTGCACTGCAAAATCGTTTTTGTGTTGTATGAATCGACTTTGTTGCGCTGCAAAATCGTTTTTGTGTTGTATGAATCGACTTTGTTGCACTGCAAAATCGTTTTTGTGTTGTATTAATCGACTTTACTGCACTGCAAAATCGTTTTTGTGTTGTATGAATCGACTTTGCTGCACTGCAAAATCGTTTTTGTGTTGTATGAATCGACTTTGCTGCACTGCTTGTTATGCAGAACACAGTAATCTTCGTATATGTTTTACAATTTGTGAGGCAAAACACTGTGTTCAACCACACAAATTATGAAATTGTGAGGCAAAACACTGTGTTCAACCACACAAATAGTAAAGTTGTATGAGGCAAAACACTGTGTTCTTCGTAACTGTTTTACTATTTGTTATGCAGCGCACAGTGTTTTGCCTCACTACTTTTAATTTTGTTAACTCTACATTTTGTTTTCTAATGCTTTGATATGCTGTAAGTTATTCTATCGACTATATTTTTCGACTTCAAAATATCGCATGATAGCGCCATGCAGCCGTTTCAGGCATCAGTAATGCCGCAGCATCAGAGCGCGATGTGTTGTTGTGTATGCAAAAGGCAACACGATTTACATGAGGCGCATTTTTTCATAGCAATCAATCGCCTATATGAAAAAAACTGCTTACTTTTGCAATGGGCGAGTTTGATGGATAAGCGCTTGCTGCCACAGCGCGCCTGCTGCAAGCATGCCATTGCATTGCGCATGAAACTTTTAAAACTGAAATAGAGATGAGTAAGCGAGAATGGAAGCTCATTGAGGGCTTCGACTTTAAAGAAATTTTGTTTGAGCACTTTCACGGCATTGCCAAAATCACGATCAACCGCGAGCGCTATCGCAACGCATTCACACCGCTGACTACATGGGAGATGAGTCGTGCTTTTGAATACTGTCGCGCGTGTCAAGACGTGCGCGTGGTGTTGCTGACGGGTGCGGGCGACAAGGCATTTTGCGCAGGCGGCGATATGCATGTCAAAGGGCGCGGCGGATATGTCGGCGATGATGGTGTGCCAAGGCTCAACGTGTTGGATGTGCAAATGCAGATACGCCGGCTACCCAAACCGGTCATCGCTATGGTCAATGGCTATGCCATCGGTGGCGGACACGTGTTGCATGTGATGTGCGACCTCACGATAGCGAGCGAAAACGCCATCTTTGGTCAGACGGGGCCTAAAGTGGGTTCCTTCGATGCCGGCTTTGGTGCGAGTTATCTTGCGCGCATGGTCGGACAGAAGCGCGCACGCGAAATTTGGTTTCTTTGCCGACAGTACACGGCACGCGAAGCCGAAGTCATGGGCATGGTGAACAAAGTGGTGCCCTTGCCGATGCTCGAAGACACGTGTGTGGAGTGGGCAGAGGTGATGATGAGACGCAGCCCGCTGGCATTGCGCATGATCAAAGCCGGTTTGAATGCCGAACTCGACGGTCAGGCGGGTATTCAGGAGTTGGCGGGCGACGCAACGATGCTTTATTACACGCTCGACGAGGCGCAGGAGGGCGGACGCGCCTTTTTGGAGAAACGAGAGCCCGACTTTAGTCAATATCCGCAGTTTCCTTGATGTTAAGCTACGAGATTCATGCGCGCACGTTCCATTTTAAGCAACCTGCCGGAACGTCGCGTGGCGTTTACACCGTGCGCAAGAGCTATTTCGTGACGTTGCACGACACGGAGCGCCCGCAATGCAAAGGCATCGGTGAGTGTGCTCCGTTGCCGAGGCTGTCGTGCGACGATATCGTGAATTATGAGACGCTGTTGACGCAATTTTGCGAATTGCTGGTGCAGACACATCGCCTGCCGCTCGCGTTGTTGCAACCTTATCCCAGTATGCAGTTCGGCCTTGAGACGGCGTGGACACAACTCCATGCCGCCGGTAGCTGGCGACTGTTCGACACGCCGTTTGCACGGGGTGAAGAGGGCCTTGCGATGAACGGCTTGGTGTGGATGGGGCGGTATGACGAGATGTTGCAGCGTCTCGAGGAGAAGTTGGCGCAGGGCTATCGCTGCATTAAGCTGAAAATCGGAGCCATCGACTTTGCAGATGAGCTGGCGTTGCTGGCGCGCATACGTGAGCGCTATACGGCTAAGCAGGTGGAGATACGCGTCGATGCAAACGGTGCTTTCAGTGCTGCCGAGGCCTTGCAGCGGCTAACGGAATTGGCGGCCTTCGACCTGCACTCCATCGAGCAGCCCATTCGCCAGGGACAGTGGTGCGCGATGGCGCAATTATGCAAACAGTCGCCCATTGCGATTGCTTTAGACGAGGAACTCATCGGTGTGAACACGCCGCAGATGCGCGCAGCGTTGTTGGATGCCATTCGGCCCCACTATCTGGTGTTGAAACCCTCACTGCATGGGGGCATGGCGGGCACAATGGAGTGGCTCAGTTTGGCGCGGCAACGCTCCATTGGCACGTGGATGACGAGCGCGCTCGAAAGCAACGTAGGTCTCAATGCCATTGCGCAGCTGTGTGCGCACGTTTACGCACCAACGCCTGCGATGCCTCAGGGATTGGGCACGGGGCAGCTCTTCACCGATAATGTTGATGTGCCGTTGCAGGTGCGCGGCGACAGGTTGTGGTTTTCAGATACGAAATAGATGACGGTTGACGAATTTTTGGCCGAGTGGCATAGCGCCGACGAGGGACTTTGGGTACACACGAGTGGCACTACCGGCGCGCCGAAGCCCATGTATGTCTTGAAACGGCAGATGCTTCGCTCGGCGCGCGCCACTTGCGACTTCCTGGGGTTGCAACAGGGCGACACGGCATTTCTCTGCATGTCGGTCGATTATATTGCCGGCAAGATGATGGTGGTGCGTAGCCTTGAACGCGGGTTGCAGTTGGTGCAGGTGCCACCGTCGGGACATCCCTTGCGGGATGTTATCGTGCCGCGGGAGCCGGCCTCGTTGGCGGCCATGGTGCCTTTGCAAGTTTACAATTCGTTGCAAACAGCAGCCGAGCGCGAGCAGTTGCAGCGCTTCACACACGTCATCATCGGCGGGGGTGCTATCGATGCGCAGCTCGAACGGCAACTGAGCAGCTTCCCCAATGCCATTTGGAGCAGTTATGGCATGACCGAGACGCTGTCTCATGTGGCGCTGCGGCGTGTCAGCGGCCCCTGCGCGTCGTTGTGGTATCGGCCGTTGCCGGGCGTGAACGTGTCGCTCGATGACGATGATTGCTTAGTGATTGATGCGCCGGCCGTGCACGATGGCCTATTGCATACGCACGACATCGCGACCTTGCGCGAGGATGGTTGTTTTCGCATTTTGGGTCGGCGGGATAACGTCATTTGCAGCGGAGGGGTGAAATTGCAGGCCGAAGCCATCGAACAGCGTTTGCAGTCGTGGCTCGATGCTCCTTTTGCTATCACCAAGCGGGCCGATGAGAAATTTGGCGAGGTGGTGGTGCTCATCACCACTGCAACTGATTTAGAGATGGTGAAGGCTGTGTGTGTTGCGCAGCTTCCGAAATACTGGCAACCGCATGTTTTCATACAGGTGGATGCGCTGCCCCTCACGGCGACGGGAAAAGTGGCACGCAATGCCTTGTTAAGTCTCGCGGAAAAAGTCTAATGCCGACTTGATTTCTTCGTTGGTTGCCGTTTGGTCGAGCAAGTAGTCACCAGCTGCACGCAACAGTGTGAAGCGGATGTGGTTTTGTGTATTTTTCTTGTCGTGTTGCATCCACTGCAGCAGCTCGTCGTAATCGTCGCAGGTGATGAGTAGGCGGCCGTAGTGCTCGCGGATAAATTGCACTGCGACTTGTAGCTCGCGCAGCGGAAATCCGCATTTGACATGTGAGAGATAGAGCTCGCAAATCATGCCATAGGCCACTGCATAGCCGTGCAAGATGGGCGTGCGGCGCATGGCGAAACTTTCGAAAGCGTGACCTATCGTGTGACCGAAGTTGAGCACTTTGCGCAGCTGTTGCTCATGCGGATCTTGCGCTACGATGCGCGCTTTCACGGCAATCGATTCGGCAATCAACGCTTGCAAGGCATGCAGATTGGGGCGCTCGAGGTCGAAAGCAAGCAACGCGTGCAACCTGTCGGGCTGTGCGATGAGCGCATGTTTCAACATTTCGGCATAGCCCGAACGCAGATTACGCGCATCGAGGGTCTTGAGAAATGTGCTGTCGATGAGCACGGCTCGGGGCTCGCAAAACGCGCCTATCTCGTTCTTCAAACCCATGAAGTTGATGCCTGTTTTGCCACCAACCGAGGCGTCGATCATCGCCAATAGGGTGGTGGGAAGGTTGACAAAGGCGATGCCTCGTTTGAAGGTGCTCGCGGCGAAACCACCGAGGTCGGTCACCATGCCGCCACCCACGTTGAGCAAACATGAATGGCGCGTTGCATGCTGCTCGCTCAGCGTTGTCCACACCTGCGTGAGTGTGGTGAGGTCTTTGTGGGCATCGCCCGACTGAATCGTGATGTGTGTGGCCGTGCGCAGCAGCTCGCGCCCATCTGCCGTGTTGCGTGTGGTTGATGGTTGCGCTTCGCCCTTATGCGATAGGTTGTGTGTGGTCGATGGTTGGTTCTCGTCCGGCATGATTTGTGGCCAACATAGCCGCCGGGTGTTCTCATCGGTCAGTATGAACACGCGGTCGGGTGCTAATTGCGTCAGCGTGCGTTGAAGCGCATCCTGCAATGCGTCTACCATCAAAATTTTGTTCTCTGTCATCGTTGTCAACTGCTATTGTGCTTACAAAAGTAGTGCATTTCGCCCAACTAATGTCAAGATGAGGCGATTTCTTTGCTCAGTTCTTCCTTTCTATGCCGAAAAAACGAGCGGCGGCGCATGTGCTCTTGATGCACAGGTGCAGATGCTACTTCCGTGCCGTTGGCGCTTAATTCTTGGTAGGAATGCTTTCATGTTTCAAAAAAAAGTCGTTATTTTGCATGCGAATTAAAACGAAGTAATGGAAATAATCAATAGTATTGTGGCGTTGCAAAACGCATTGTACGCACCGCGCAAGGCGGGGAAGCGGATAGGCTTGGTGCCCACGATGGGTGCGTTGCATGATGGTCATGCCTCGCTCATCCGCCGGAGCGTGAAGGATTGTGATGTAACGGTGGTGTCGGTGTTTCTCAACCCAACACAGTTTAATGATCAGAACGATTTGGCGCGTTATCCAAGAACCTTGGAGGCTGATTGTGCGTTGGCCGAAACTTGCGGAGCAGACATCGTGTTTGCTCCCTCGGTGAAGGAAATTTATCCCACACCCGATACCCGCACATTCGCTTTTCCGCCCGTTACGACAGTCATGGAGGGTGCTTATCGTCCGGGACATTTCAATGGGGTATGCCAGGTGGTGAGTAGGTTGTTTTACATCGTCAAGCCGCAACGTGCCTATTTCGGCGAAAAGGATTGGCAGCAAATTGCTGTGATTAAACGTTTGGTTACATTCATCAACAGCCCTGTGGAGATTATCGAATGCCCCACCATACGTGAAAAAGATGGGTTGGCGAAGAGCAGTCGTAATGCTTTACTCGCGCCCGAGGAGCGTCTGTTGGCTGCGAAGATTTACGCAGTGTTGCAGGAGAGTGTGGCGCGTAGCAAAACGAAGACTGTAGCCGAGGTGCACGATGAAGTGGTTCATCAGCTGAATGCTGCTGATGGATTGGATGTGGAATATTTCGATATTGTGGATGGTAGGACGTTGCTACCGGTAACGCAGTGGGACCAAGCAGCTGAAGTGGTGGGCTGCATCACGGTTTATTGCGGTGCGACACCCATTCGGCTCATTGATCACATCACTTATCGAAAGGAGGCAAACTATGATGATTGAGGTTTTGAAGAGTAAGCTGCATTGCGTGACCGTCACTGAGGCCAATTTGCATTATATGGGTAGCATCACGATTGACGAAGATCTGATGGATGCTGCCGGGCTGATCGCCGGCGAGAAGATACAGGTTGTGAACAACAATAATGGTGAGCGTTTCGAAACTTATGTGATAAAAGGTGAGCGTGGCAGTGGCTGCATTTGTCTGAATGGTGCTGCTGCGCGCAAAGTGCAGGTGGGCGATGTGGTTATCATCATTGCTTATGCGCTGATGGATATCGACGAGGCTAAAACATTCTCGCCCACCATTGTTTTTCCGAAGGAAGGTAATCGTTTGTAGGGATAGGCGCAGCGCGAGATGCAGAAAATGGCTGCCGAGTAGGCTGCGACGACGTTGTTGAGCATCATGCCGGTGTCTTGGTATGCTGCGATGGCGTTGTTGTGTATCGTGCCGGTGTCTTGGTATGCAGCGATGGCGTTGTTGAGCATCATGCCGGTGTCTTGGTATGCAGCGACGGCGTTGTGGTGTATCGTGCCGGTGTTTGCTTTAGGGTAACGTTGTGCTGTAAAAAAGCGTCACATCATCTGCTCTTCGCGATGATGTGACGCTCTTATTTTTGCTTGTTGGAGTTACTGCGCCTTGCGTATGTTAGCAATGTGGTAGGGGTGCAGCTACGCCGAGCAGCTATTTCTCCGTCTGATGCGTTGTTGCACGTTTGCCTTTTGTTGTGCTATGCGTATCGTCAGCCTGTTTTGCTGCGCTCTTTTCAGACGAAACGGTATGCCTTGTTGCCTTCCTTTTGGGTGCTTCCAACTTTTCGATCTTCGCTTGCAAGCGAATGATTTCTTTATCCTTTATTTCGATCTCATCACCCTGGTTCTTTATCATGGTGAGGAGATTTTCGAGCTCATCATTGTCGATATCTGCGGGATAGAGGCTATTCACACGATTGATGAAGTCACCGAGGATGTTCATATAGTTAGTGAAGGCATCAAACGCACTGTCATAGATGCCGCGGTCGATGCCCACCAATGAAGGCTTTGTGGTCATGAAGCGGAAGTTGTTGCTGGCCTGTAGATAGTCCCAATCTTGGTTGATGCGCGGGTCGTTGGCAATACGTACACGATCGGCCACGCTGTAGAGTTTATCAAAAGCCTCCTGTTGCATGGGGTTTCCTAACCACGGACTCACATCGCGCTCTTCATCCACCCAGCTCAATGAGTCGGGCACCGAGAGATGATCAACGGGTTTCCGATTAGTGCAGAGCTCTGAAGGAGTGGCAAACACAATCTGGCGGGCTGTTGCGCAATCGGGCAGCGCTTTGAAGAATTCCAAGATGTTACTGTCTAAAGGTTGTGCCATGCCCAACGCTGAGAGCTCCATAAAGATGTTAATCACCTCTTCGCGTTCGGGAAGCGCAGCGATCTCGTCGACAAAATGGTCGGCAAACAAGGGATATCCTGACCAACTGTGGTCGTTGAATCGCAGCGAAATATCATCGCTCAATGCAATGTCGCGCAGGAGCAACTTCAGATTGGGTGCCAGTGGATTATTGTACAAGTAGTGAGGCGATTTCCAACCTAATACATGTTTAGCGCCCTCGGTAATCATACCTTTGAAACCCATCTTGGCCGCTTGGTAGCCGATTTCGTCGTTATAGATGAGTGATGAGTTGCGCAATACCTGAGGCTGCTTGCCGAAATATTCATGCATCAAGGCACATTGGCGTTTCACTTCGGCCGCGAAACTTTCCACATTAACCAACGATGAGAGACCGTGTGAATAGGGCTCAGCCAGAAACTCTACACAGCCTGTGTCATTGAGTTCCTGTAACTTGCTTAGCACTTGTGGTGCATGGTTCTCTAATTGTTCTACGCAAACACCGCTCAGTGAGAAGGCTACTCTGAATTGCTGTCCGTGGCGGTGAATCATATCGAGCAGTGCATTGAGTGCCGGCATATACGATTTCTCCGCTACTTCAGCTATTCGTCGTTCGTTTTCGTAATCGTCATAGTAGTAATGATCGGTGCCGATGTCGAAAAAGCGATAACGCTTGAGATGCGTAATTTGGTGTATCTCAAAATATAAACAGATTGTTTTCATATTTCTTTTTGTTTTTTGTTCTAATTTATTGCCAACCTAATACGTGTAAATAAAGCTCCTTAATCCATGCACCCACCTTTGTCCATGTGATTTGATCAACTTCTTTTTTACCTTCGATTGATAGATAATCAAACAAGCTTTCGTTATGACAGATGCTGTAAATTGCATCGGCTAAGGCGTGGATGTCCCAATAATCAATCTTGATGCAGTTCGTTAAGATTTCCGAGCAACCACTTTGTTTCGAGATAATGGTGGGCGTTCCGCATTGCATGGCCTCTAAGGGAGAAATACCAAATGGCTCGCTCACAGATGGCATAACATAGACATCGGAATCTTTCAGACATTCGTACACTTGCTTACCACGCATGAATCCTGGAAAATGCAGGCGGTCGGCAATGCCACGTTCAGCTGCAAGATAAATCATTTGATTCATCATATCGCCCGAACCCGCCATACAAAACCGTACATTGTGCGTGCGATGAAGCACCATATTAGCTGCCTCTACAAAATATTCGGGACCCTTTTGCATGGTCAATCGACCTAAGAAAGTAACCACTTTCTCTTTGCCTTTATGATTGGGGCGTGGCAGCTTTTGAATTTCTTCTGACAGCGGATAGACGGCATTGTGTACAGTAAACACTTTGCGTGGGTCCTGATGATATTGCTGAATGACGGTTTGACGCGTCAATTCGCTCACACACATGATGCAATCAGCATGATCCATTCCGTCTTTCTCAATACCAAACACCGTAGGATTTACATGCCCACGACTGCGGTCGAAATCAGTAGCATGCACATGAATGCAAAGTGGTTTTCCCGTTACCTGTTTAGCATGTATACCCGCAGGATAAGTCAACCAATCGTGTGCATGGATGATATCGAAATCAAGTGTGCGTGCCACAACACCAGCTATGATAGAATAGTTGTTGATCTCTTCGTGCAAATTAGCGGGATATCCTCCTGCAAACTCCATGCATCCCAAGTCGTTGACATGCATATAATTAAAGTCTCCATAGATGTGATCGCGCAACTGATAATAGAGTTCTGCAGGCATAACATTGCCTATGCGCGTCTTGAGTGTGTCGGTATTGACATCGCGCCATGCAATAGGCACACAATTCATGGCCACGATGTGTGCCGCAGACTGGTCTTCATCGCCAAAGGGCTTAGGCAAGCAAAGCGTAATATCCATATCGCCTTGGACATGCAATCCTTCGGTGATGCCATAGTTGGCCGTAGCCAAACCACCATAAACATGAGGGGGATATTCCCATCCAAACATTAATATCTTCATGCTTTTCCCTCCGTATCTGAAGTGAAGTGATAATGATCAAGTTGTGCTAACGTGCGCAATATTTCGGCTACGTTCATAGCAAACGAGATAGCAGCTTTTCCTTTAAACGGCGGATTTCCATCGAATAGTTCGGGAATAGTCCCCAAACAATGATGGGTCATCTCGTCTTCATAACCTACCATCTGTCGCTCAATGAAGCTCAGGCGCGTGCGTTTATAGAGTTTCAGACAGGCTTCCATGTAGAAACCTCCTAACCAAGGCCATGCTGTTCCTTGATGATAGGCATAGTCACGCTGGCGTTGTGGGCCTGTGTAGAGTGGGGTATAGCCATTGCTTTTAGGCGAAAGAGTGCGCAATCCCTTGGGCGTAAGCAGTTCGCGCGTACAAACATCTAAGACACTTTTCTTTTGCTGTTGATTGAGCGGTGAATAATCTAATGCTATGGCAAAAATCATATTTGGGCGCACACTCCAATCTTGTGGTCCTTCGTCCACATAGTCGAATAGGTAGCCATATTCATTGACAAAGCATGAAACAAAAGCTTGTTGGCAGCGCATGGCCAAGTTGTCAAGCCGCTTTTCTTCAGCCTCATCATGCATTAAGGCGGCCATCTCTGCAGAAAACTTCAATGCATTATACCATAATGCGTTGAACTCCACGATATAGCCCGACCGAGGAACAATAGGATGGCCATCAGCCATTGAATTCATCCAGGTCATGGGTTTCTCATGTCCTTCGGTATAAACTAATCCATTTTCTTTCAACGTGAGATGAGGATGATGTCCTGATTCTATAAAGGATAAGATGGCGTGAAGCTGTTCCCCATAACGAGATTGGCATGCTTTTAAGCCGGCATCCTTTGCATATTGCTGAATACACCAAACAGCCCAAAGCATCACGTCAGGTTGCTCTATCTCGGCAATTTTTACTGAAAGAGGCTGTCCGGCCATAAACTCTTGCAACCCACGCATGGCAGTCTCCATGACCAATTCAAAATAATCGCGCTCGTTAATGGAGAGTGTCAGTCCAGGCAGTGCTATAAACATGTCGCGCGCTCGGCACTTAAACCATGGATAGCCCGCCAAGATGTAGCGATCACCATTTTTCTCATGGATGTGGAATTGGTGAGCCGCGTTTACTAAACAGTGGAAGAAATTGTCGCGAGGGGTACGTTCAGCCACTTCTTTAGCAAACAAATCGTGTAGCGTAGCGGGTTCAATCTCTGATGTTGATGCAGAGAACACTACACTCTCGCCTTTCTTAATGTCCAATTCAAAATAGCCAGGCACATATAAATCTTCTGTAGAATCGTAGCCACGCTCACGTTCTTTCGCATATTCAATGTCACGATACCAATCGGGCTGGTAGATGAATTCATTGGGTTTATCAAACTGTAGATACAAATTAGGATAGCCAGCATACAAGCAAGTGCAAATTCCTCCATCAACCATTTGATAGTTGTGATTGGCTACACCATTGGCATGTGTAAATTCTTTCACACTACGAAAGGCCAGGAAAGGGCGCAATCTGAGTTTAGTTTCAGAATGGGAGTCGACCAATGTGTAGCGAATGAGGATACGATCCTCATAGTGTTGGAATACAACCTCGCGTCTTAAAATCACTCCCCCCACGCGATAAATGGTTGTAGGCACTTTATCGCAGTTAAATGCATGGATATACTTATGCCCGTTGGGACTGAAATGGTTGCCTTGATAACGATGCAAACCCAAATTAAAATCGGCACCATGTTGCACAACGGTTACGTCTAATGATGACAACAGCACATGATTTTCGTTATCTAACTCTGGCACAGGAACCACTAATAAACCGTGATACTTGCGCGTGTTACAATCCACTATGGTAGAACATGAATAGGCTCCCGACCGATTTGTGCGTAGCAACTCACGGGAGAGCGACTCTTCTAAATTTGTTACCAATGCTCGTTCAAACTTCAAATAACTCATAGTTTCTAATTAAGGCTTATGAATTTAGTTCATATAGCGCCAGCATTTTTAATAAATAGTTTTGTTGTGCTCAAAGTTAAACATTTTCTGTGAAATGACGAACAATATTGTTTGTTTTTTTTAGGCAATTATTTTTTTCTGTTTTTGCTTACATTTTATCTGTAAAAATGGAGATTATAAAAAGTTTTTCAGTACTTTTGCACACATCTATACTTTAGATATTAAATTAATCGCACGATGGTACTAAAACGAGATTACGAGAAAAAAGAGGTCGTTAAAGCTATTGCGGAGATGTGGGCACCACTCACACAAGCCGAGAAACGGGTCTTACTTCACGACATCCATATCAAGAATTTTAAGAAGAATCATTTCATCTATAAAGCTTCTGACCTTCCTACGCGTATGATGGTGCTCATTCAAGGGAAGGTAAAGATTTATAAATTAGGCAGAAATGGAAGAAGTCAAATCATACGAGCCATCAAACCCATGGAATTTTTTGGCTTTAGAGCTTACTTTGCTAATGAGCTATACAAGACAGAAGCGATGGCACTTGAGAATGCAGAGGTCGCTTTTTTCAATACCGAGACGATTGTTAAATTGATGAAAGAGAACTTTCACATCAGTTTGTTCTTTCTGAACTATCTCTCAAAGGAACTTGGACAAAGTGATGATAGAACGGTAAATCTCACGCAAAAGCATATTCGTGGGCGGTTAGCTGAAGCATTGTTGCTTCTCAAAAATAACTTTGGTTCAGAAGAGGAAGATGATACTTTGAGTATCCATCTTAGCCGAGAAGATTTGGCCAGTCTGTCGAATATGACAACGAGTAATGCTATTCGGACACTGTCTAACTTTGCCAATGAAAACCTTATTGCGATTGATGGACGAAAGATTAAGATTGTCAATAGTGACGAGTTAATAAAGATTAGCCAATTTGGTTGATAAGCATTTGAAATAAAATGGCATAGATTGCACTGTAATAGCCATTACTTTTAAGTGCAATCTATGCCATTTCTTTTTATAAAGTCCATCATTTTAAGCAATTTTCTTATCCCGAGCTCGCGTATAATAACACCGATATTCTTAATAACTAAAAGAGCTGTATCAAACCCTATAATGAGTAACGACACAGCTCTTTTTCTTGTTTTGAGGGAGGTTAAAGTTTCTAATCAAGAAGTTCGCATCCTTTCAGATGTTGAGCTTATATCCAATATATTTTATGGCAACTATTTAAGCTCATGCAACATGTAGGGTGCTCCAGAAACCTTTACCTTCAATTTTTCATAGCTTCCATCATCCATGTGATAGACAGAGTAGCCCATGCCTTGGTCTGTTGACATGCCGAAGATGATATTATTGCCAGACTTGCAGATGGATGTGGCCCAGCCTACAGTTCCAGAAAAATTCATTTTCTTGCAAGTCTTATTGTATAGATTAATTTCAAAGGCTTGAAATGATTTGTCATGAACGTAGTCAGGTGGATTACTTGCCGCTCCGGGAATGTTAAGGTATCCATAAACCTTTCCGTTTCCACCATACACTTTATTATAGGCATACGATGTTCTGTTCCCCTTTACTCCTTCTAAGTTTACGTCTGCAAGGGTGAAGCAATATGAGTTGTCAAAGTCTTGCTCCCCTTTCTTAATGCGCAAGAATCCTTCTTTGACCCCAGGCTGGTATCCAAACATAGCTACGCAATAGAAATAGATGTCACCCTTCTCGTCCACGAATGGGTCCCCAGCGGGGGTCATAGAGGAGGCCATTGTAGCACGAGGGTCACTAATCATTTTGATGGGCTTATCGGTCTTGGTATCTATTAAGGCTATATGTGCCCCCTTCTCGCATGAGTAGGCAGACTTTAATTGGCAGAGCGTCACGTATAAGATGCCGTCTCTGATGATGGAAGCACATGGTTCAGGATTATTGTCGCCAGCCAACTTCCCCAAGGAATAGCCAGATAAATTTATTTCTCCTGTTTTTGTCATGGAGGACGGATCTATAATCCACACCTTTCCTAATCCAAGACAAGAAACGTAGGCTTTCTTCTCGGATAAGAATGTGATGTATGTGGCCTTTGCACCACTTGGAAATAGCATGGTGTTTCCTTCTTGAACAAGGATTCCATCCTTAGGGATGTACTTGTAGAGGTGTTCTGTATCTGTCACATATATCTTATTTTTATACACGAATGTGAATGCCCCCTTCGGAAGCACCAATGCGTTGTCTGTATTGAGTGAACTAACACTCAAATCCTTGAACAGGCTAATATATGTGTTTTCTCCGATGTTTACACTGTGTACAAATCCTACTTCAGATTTTGTAGAGGGAGGAAAGTCCGGAGAGTCCTTTCCGCATGAGGTGAGACCTACAAGAGATAGCAACACAAGGGCTGCGATTAAAAAATAATGTTTCATTTTATTTGTTTTTAAATTGGTAATATATTACAAACTCATTGCTCCGCCCGATGTTTTGTCGCGGAACAGATTAAAACGCAATTTTGTTTTAAAAGTGCGTCCTTGCAGTGGCATCTTGAATTCCATATAGTTCTCCTTGTCAAAGATGTTCTCAACTTCGAAACTCAATGAAATGTTATTGTGCCAAAAGGATTGTTGAAGGCCTATGGTAAACACATCGTTGGAGGGGATAATCCATTTTTTACGCTGGTCGGACAGTGTGCTCATTTGCCATCCCCAATCGAATTCTCCGACATGGGACACATCCATATAAATTCTAAATAGTTCATTTCGCCCCAGCAAATTTTCTGCATGATACTCCAAACCATAGTTAAAATAGAAAGACGGTATGTTGGGTACATGTTTATTATATGTGGGATTATCCGTCCCTTTTGCATCGTTTAACCATTTCTGCCGGTCTCGAATGTCCTGTAGTGTAAGATTGAAATATGTATAGATGTTTGGTGTCACGTCTACTTTCAAATCGGTATCAAACCCCATCGTGCTCGTCTTTCCCAAGTTTGTGTAGATGGAACGGATATCAGCGGGGAAAAGCCTTATCATATTCTGGATATACATGTAATAGAAGTTTGTTTCCCACTGCACGCGGGTAAGTCCCATCACATTTCTTGTATCTATGATGGTTCCAACGTTCAGGTTGTCTCCAATTTCAGGCAGTAAGTTCACTGATGGCTTGATGCTCATTCCGTTACCGAAAAGTTCTCCTGTGTCTGGGAGTCTCACATTGTGTGAAAATGAGAACTTTCCCCTCACGCCTTTCCAAAACTCATAGCTCACTCCCTCACTAAATCCGTAGTACGTTTTGTTCACACTTGTTTGTTTGGGAGCTGATGCATCTTTCATTTGGGCTTTCGACAAGGCATCGCTTGTTCTAAAGATTTTTGACTTCAGATAGTAAATGCTTATCGTCAAGGAATTCTGAAAACGATGATTGGAAGAGGCATACAAATGACAGAGTCCGATATTGTTTGAAATCATTTTGCTGGGAAACGAGCTAGGATCGAACCCGAGATAGTCATTCATGCGTTCATCTTTAGGACGGTAGTCCGAAAGAGCAAGTTGATCATTTATGTTGAATGTATGTTGTCCAAATGTATATTTTAAATTAAATTTGTTTCGTAATTCAAATTGCCGGTTATGGGATTCATTAAGAAGATTATCTTCTGTTTCCCCCATTGCCTGAGTGATGGTTCCATCCCATTGTCTTCTTGTTGTTGTTGTGTCTATCAGGCTCGTTTGTATAATAGGAATAACAAGGGATGATTTCATTTCCAAACCTTTAAAGATGAAGTCGTCTTTTTCTATATGTAAAGTGGGCATTATATTAAAGCCTTTCATATAGGCATGCTGCGAATCAAAGTTAAGAGACTGTATACCTTTTTTATTTCTGTAGAAGGCGCATTCCAAATCCAGTTTATCGAAGTATAACTTTCTAAAACCAATGCCGACATGATAGAAGTCTGCGTCATAATAGTCATTATTTCGTCTTACCTTTCTGTATTCTGAGACTGGCAGGTTTGTTTCGAATACTGGCCATGACATCGTGTAGTTGTTCTTGGATTTATTCTTAAAGAAAGCAACATTAAATAATATGCCTGACTTTGCAAAAAGCTTTTGAGCACTTGTAAGTGTCTTGGATGTTCCGAATGATGCCAATTCCTGCGTGAATCCTACTAAGTCGCATTCATCCTCCCGTGTCACAATATTGATGGCTCCTCCTAATCCGTCGCCTCCATATTCTGCAGGCACAATACCCTTGTATACCTCTATATATTTGATCACATCTATTGGAATATCGTTGATGTCGAAAGAACCGTCAGGACTGTTGAGTGGAAAACCATTAATATATACGGCGACACGCTTACCTTCTAAACCATGTACAGATATGCGCGACGCACTTCCCAATCCGCCTGTCTTTCTTACTTTGATGCCAGACGTGCGTGTAAGAATTTCTTCTATACCGCTTGAACGTCCCCGCAGCTTGGATCCGTCCACTACGGTTACAGCCATAGGACTTTGCCGAATGCGGTTTATTTCCGCCTGCTGGGAAGATCCCCTCACTACAACTTCGTTAAGGATGTTCGCTGATGATTCTAAGAAAAAGTCTTTTGTGATATTGCCGTTTAATACAATGACTTGCCTTACTCGTTTATATCCAACAAATGAAACCTCAACAATACATGTTCCATTTGAGGGAATGTCAATTTGATAATTGCCTGTCTTATCAGAAACTGTTTTCTGTTTTGTATTTTTGATTGATATGTATGCCCCAGATATGGGAAGTCCTGTTTCTTTATCTATGATTTTCCCACGTAATATATTTTGGGCAGACAAAACTGTTGTACACAAACACAGTATCGTTACGATGAATAATCTGTTCATAATTTTATGGATTAATGAGTTCTCGCCATCCTGCCGTATTATAGCGTATGTATTCAGATAAGACCTGTTTTACCTCTTCCTTGCAGATTTCTGTGCTTGAGACAATCTCTCCGATGATCGTTACCCATGTGGAAGAGGAAATCCGAAAGAATAGTGACGAAATTCTTGTTTGTATTTGTGGATAGACTTTTTGCATTTGGTCAATATATTCTTTACTTATTGCAACTTGTTCTTCGATAAAATTTTCACGGAAAAACTCTACAGAAGTACCTTTTGATTCAAAGAGTAATAACTTTAATTCTTCTTTATATAAGAAAATTATTTTAAGCGTTTCTCTTAGCAAATCTTTTTGATTTTGTATAGAGAAGTGAAGTTTATCTATTTTGTTATGTTCTATGCGATAGGAGGACATCCTTTCATCCAAGACTATAAGTAAAGGTCTAAGGACAGTATAAAAAATATCATCCTTTGTCTTAAAATAATTGTATATATTACCTAAGGCAACTCCCGATTTTGCCGAAATTGTTCGCATCGAAGTTTTTCTAAAGCCATTTTTGATAAATTCATTGCGAGCAGCTGCGACAATCTTGTTTCTTATGTCTTCTTTTAATGTTTTCATTACTATTTTATTAACGGACATCGTTTAATTTTGTTCATAAAAAAAGCGTACTGTCTTTTTTAGACAGTACGCTACTTTTATTATTGCCTTTATGCGGCTGTGTGATATTTTTATCATTAATTCGATTTTTGGATACAAAGATATGGAAAGAATCCGATACAGACAATACCTATTAATGAGTATTTTTAATCGAATTATGATACTAAACTCAAATGAGCTTGAATAAAAATTCTCCTCCGACATTTTTTTCTAAAAGCGATTCATTGTAGAGTATCTTCCCAGCAAACTGCGTGTAGGGTATAATCTTTCTGTTGCGATAGTCCTGTAAGGAGCAGGAACTGATATGCAGCCGATCGCACACTTCTTTACACATGAGGAAAAGTCCATCTACAAGAGTAGCTTGTGTGTATCCGTCATTTCTACTATCCGTCTCTCTACATCTCTCAATGCCGAGAAGACCAGCTGCATCTCGTCCGTCTCCATGTTCAAATCTCTTGTTGTTTCCTTTATATTTGTTTGCTTTTAAGTTTATTCGACTTTGTAAGAAGAAGTGCTTCCACATCTTCACGCTTGCAATAGCACTTGTGTCCGATCTGCGTAAACGACAGCATACCCATATCGTGATAATGCTACAAGGTGCGCTTACTGATATTCGGTAGCCCGCACACATCCCCTTTGTGCGGCCTATCTGTGTGCTTACTTTTCTCTCCGAATGTCTTGTGGCAGCATTCTTATAAAATACATATAGCGATGATAACCAAGGATAAAGTTACAGAAATATTCTGTATTATCGATGAGTTTGACAAGAATTTAGGTGGTGAATTGAAGAAAAACCTGTGCTTATTCGCCCATAATAGTAGTAGGAAATGTTACATAAATTGTAAAGGGAAACTTTCCGAAAGTGAGATGATAACGATTCTTATATGCTATTATTCGTACACCGCTCAATACATAACTTTATCATGAACCTATGTTCTGCCCTTATTGCCTATTGCTTTTTTGACAATAAAACAGAGGTGTTACCTGTTTATATTGAAAAATCAAAGCAGTTAGAACTATTTGTATACTAAGCTTATCCCGAAATCACGTACCATTTTAGTAGATGAAAGAGGGAGCTACTGGTGTGAAAGTTGCAACAGGCTACAAGCCTTTGACAGTTTTTCTTCCATGGGGAGCATTGCATCTATCCAATGAATTGTGAAACCACGGCGCTCCATACCACGAAACCATGTCATTTGTCGTTTCGCAAATTGATGGATTGCTATTTCTAACTGTCGAAACATCTCTTCAAAAGTCAATTTCCCTACTACGTATTCTGTCACAAATTTATACTCTAAACCATAATAAATAAGGTTATCGGTGGGAATTCCTTGTTGCAATAGTTGCTCTACTTCTGCAATCATTCCTGCATTGAGACGTGCTTGTAAGCGTTGTGTTATTTTCTGACGACGCGCTTCTCGATCAATGTTTAGGCCAATGATGACAGACGAAATAGGAGGATATTCTCGTTCGGGTGTAGGGTGTTGCAGATTATAGGTCTCAATTTCTATCGCACGAATAGCGCGCTGACAGGAATCAACATCCGTTGTGTTGTGTAGCGAGTCTCCCTGTCGTTGTTTCAATTGTTTTAAAATTTCCGTTAGCTCATCTAATGTTTTATGAGCTAATTCTTGGCGTAACACCTCGTTTTGTGGAACTGGCGATAGGTGGTAGCCTTTCAAAACCGATTCGATATAAAGTCCTGTTCCACCGCAAAGAATAGGTTGTGCGCCCCGTTTACGAATATCCTCATAGGCTTTCATAAAATCTTCTTGATAGCGAAAGAGGTTATATTTCGTTCCTGGATCGCAGATGTCTATCAAATGATAGGGAATAGCTTGTCCGTCTACTATGTAATCCGATAAATCTTTGCCCGTACCAATGTCCATTCCACGATAAACCTGACGACTATCGCCACTTAGGATTTCACCACATTGTGCCGCAGCTAAGTGAGTTGCAAATGTTGTTTTCCCCGATGCTGTAGATCCGAGAATTGTGATTAGAGGTGCCGTTTCATTTGTCATGTGAGCAAAGATAATAAAAAAATCTCTGTCAGCACGGCTGACAGAGATGATTTTAACCTGCTAAGAATGTACGATGTACAATCAAGCAAAGGTCTTATGGGTTGTGTCTTACTTCAATTCAGCGAGGTACTTGATGGTACGAACCATCTGAGAGGTGTAAGAGTTCTCATTGTCATACCAAGAAACAACCTGTACTTGATAGCAGCCATCAGCGACTTTGCTAACCATAGTCTGGGTAGCATCGAAGAGAGAACCGAAGCGCATGCCGATAACATCAGAAGAAACGATTTCGTCTTCGTTGTAACCAAAGCTCTCTGTTGCTGCTGCCTTCATTGCTGCATTGATACCTTCAACGGTTACATCGTTGCCTTTAACAACAGCTGTAAGGATGGTTGTTGAACCGGTTGGAGTTGGAACGCGCTGTGCAGAACCAATCAATTTGCCATTCAACTCAGGGATAACGAGACCGATAGCCTTTGCAGCACCTGTTGAGTTAGGAACGATATTGCAAGCACCTGCGCGTGAACGACGGAGGTCACCCTTGCGCTGTGGACCATCAAGAATCATTTGGTCGCCAGTATAAGCGTGAATCGTTGACATGATACCGCTTTGGATTTGAGCATACTTGTTCAATGCTGCAGCCATAGGAGCCAAGCAGTTGGTTGTGCAAGAAGCTGCAGAGATAACGGTATCTGCGGGAGTCAATGTCTTGTGGTTTACGTTGTAAACGATGGTTGGGAGATCGTTTCCTGCAGGAGCAGAGATAACAACTTTCTTAGCACCAGCCTGCAAGTGAGCAGAAGCCTTAGCTTTTGAAGTGTAGAAACCTGTGCACTCAAGTACAACGTCTACGCCCAACTTGCCCCAAGGAAGTTCAGCTGCGTTTGGCTTTGCATAAATTGTGATTTCCTTACCATCAACAGTGATAGATCCCGGCGTAACAACAGTTTTGCCATCTTCGCCAAGAACTGCATCCTTATAGCTTACAGTGTGCTTACCTTCGCCATATTTGCCGGCGAAACCACCCTGAGCAGTGTCATACTTCAAGAGGTGTGCAAGCATTTTTGGGCTTGTCAAGTCGTTGATAGCAACAACTTCATAACCTTCAGCCTCAAACATTTGACGGAATGCGAGGCGACCGATACGGCCGAAACCGTTAATAGCTACTTTTGTCATTTTTACTTTTTGTTTTTATAAGAGTTTATAAAATATAACTTTTTCTATGTTGCATAGCAGGATATTCTCCCGCTGACGGTTGCAAAGATACAATATTTTTTTTATTTTTGCAGTCGCAAATTGTATTAAATATTATAAAAAACGGTGCATCACGGCTGTAAAATAGGGCTTGATTTAGCTTGGGTTTTTAATTTGTAAACTCGATATAACAAACTGTTGTTGCCGAGTGGAAACCGTTTATCACACATTCATTTAACAAACAAACATGAGTAAATTTATTCAAGAGTTCAAAGAATTTGCCGTGAAAGGCAATGCTGTCGACATGGCTGTCGGCGTTATCATTGGTGGCGCATTTGGTAAAATCGTGTCGTCAATAGTCGATGATATTATCATGCCTCCCATTGGTTGGCTCATTGGTGGTGTACAATTTAGTGATTTGAAGATTACACTTCCGCAATTATCTGTTCCAGGATTACAGCAGACACAGGCCGTAACCATCAACTATGGCAACTTTCTACAGACGGTGTTTAACTTTCTGATTATCGCTTTCTGTGTGTTCTTGATGGTGAAGGGCATCAACAAACTGAGTAAAAAGAAAGCAGAAGAGCCTGCTGCACCTGCTCTAGAACCAGAACCTTCGAAAGAAGAGCAGCTGCTGAGTGAAATCCGTGATTTATTGAAAAATAAATAAAACAACGTAGGGGAATTACCTTTTATAAGTATTCGAGGCGGAGATGCAAGCACATCTTCGCCTCTTTATTGTTTCTATGCTTAAGGAAAGCTTTTTGTTGGCCATTGGGCTGGTTAGCGTTAGAATTTTAAAATAGATTGTATCTGAATATCCGCTTGAACGGGATGCATAATTTGTTGAGGGCCGGTGCCGATTGTCTGGCGATCAAAATAATGGGTCAAACCCGCGTGAGCAATGAAAATGAAGTGACGGTTGCAAACGAGTTTACTTTGTAAGGCGTAGCGCATACCTTTTCCTGAGAAGCGTAGAAAATGAAATTGATAGCGCAACGCTCGTTCATATTGGTAGAGTGCAGCTTGGTTGTCTTGGGTATAAAAATAGGCGATGTGTGCTGTGATGGATGCCGTATTCCAGCTTTTTGTGGCAGTTTGTGACAATAGAAATCCTGGAGATTGTTTTTCTTGTGCCACAACAACACCATTCAATTCTGTCTGACATTGCCATTGCCAAAGGGGATAAATCGTTTGTATGCGCATGCGATGCGTATGCTTGTTATGTAGTTTGCTATGATCAGGAACATCTTGTTGTTGCAATCGGTAATTGTAGCGTACATTCATGCGCCAGTTGTTACCTTGAAAATCCCATTGGGCGCGTGCTTCTATGGCATGTGTTCCGGCAAAAGATTGTCGATATTTCGGCCAGGCGAAATAAGCATAGTCGGCTGCAAAATAGAGCTGATGCAGGGCATTGATGCGCCATTGTAAACTGGAGAAAAGGCCACTCTCATCTTGAACATGACCATTTTCGCCAAAACTTCGTGCGAATAAACTTTGGTAACGTAGGCTGTAGAAGCGTTGAATGAATTGCATTTGCACGCTACTACTTGCTTGCCAAGTGAGACTGTTGAGTGTGGCTAATGCGCAACACTTGTCCATAGCCGTTTCGCCCATGAAACTTAGATGACGATTGGTGTAGCCGTAGTCTATCGAAAGATTGGTGAAGTGCTTCCCCGCAGGAGCAAATTGCTTGTAGAGCCGTGTGGTGTTGGGGCGGAGAACGCGGCTCAAAGTGGTATGGAGCAAGGTAGCGGCGAGGTGGAAACCATCTTTGGCATATTGTAGATGGGTTCCTGCAACAAACTGCTGATGGTTGTTTTTATGGAGCATCTCTTGCTCGGTTCTGTGCAGCCCATTATATAATAAGGTGGAAATTGTCACAGAATCATCTTTATTTAGTGTGGCATCGTTCGCACGATAAGATACGAAATTTGTAGTAGTGATGTAGCGATTGAGTGCTATTGTTACAGCTGCGCCTTGAAGGTAGTTGCCTGCTGTGCGGGAGGCGTGTGGATGAAGTGTCGCTGTGGTGCGCTCTAAAGCGTAGCGTAGCATGGTTTTTCCCAAGGCAAAATCGTTGTTGATGACCAGCCCCATACCTATTTTCACACGATAATGTCCAATGATGGCTGTTTTAATGCTGTGAAAGCCGCGAAGTAAGAGGTAACCTGCATAGTGGTCATAGCCGCAAGAGTTGCCTTGCCTGAAAAAGGGCTCGCCCGCGTCTTGCGCACCAATTAGTCCCCATGCTATTTGGTGGTTGGCCTGAAAAGTGTAGCGAAAGTCGTGTTTTATGGGGCCGCCCAAATACTTTTTCTCTATAAAACCGCGACGCTGATAGAGTGGAATATTTGCGCTTAACACCATTTGATGATAGCCATGATGGAGAGACTTTAACAATGAGTCATAAGGCTTTTCGGAGGGTTCTTCCACACTAACGAAATGCGAAAGTAAGCGTGCGCAAGCATTGCTGAGCGACGGAATGAGATGTAGTTCGGCCGTTGAGCGTATGTTTTGACATTGATAGCGATAGAAAAGGATGTCTTCAATTTGCTGATCGCTCAGAAAAGGCAGCTGTTCTAAGTCTTCACGTGTGGCACGATTGAGGGCAATGGGCTTAGCGATGAAAGATGCTAACCATTCATAAAGTTCTTCGCCAGGTTCTTCGTCGTCATCTTCTTCGCGCATGAGTTCTTGGTAATCTTCTTGCCATGTGGCTTGCGTTTGTGCTATTGATGTGGTCGCAATGCAAGTGAGCAGTGCGGCCAATAACCATCTTAGGGGTTGTTTTGTGGGGCATTTGTTCATGACCGGGATTTATTCAAAGTGGTACAAACCTAAAGAAAAAAGTATTATGTTCCAACTTTTTTCATAAAGAATTGCATGTTGATGCGTTATTTAAGGTGTTAAATGGCAAAAATGGAGTGTAATGCTCAAAAAAAAGTCGTCTATGCGAAAAAACATGGACGACTTCTTGGGTGACTTTTGCAAGGGCTTATCACGGTGTTCTTATATCATCTCAAATCAATGATTTCGGCTTTCGGAAAGTCTTTTGACTGGAATGAAAAGAGCGCAGCATTGTGCTCTTGCTGTTTAAAATTGGAAATTTTGATGGTAGTCCAGTTTGAAGCCTGACGCATCTTGATGAGCGTGGGCACATAAGTCTTGCTGATGGTGATGTAAAACTCTTGTGGCGATTGCTGCTTGTCGATGGCCGTGAGATGAATTTGATAAGGTGCTCGCACGCTTTTCATCGACAACTGGTAGCCTGTTTTGTAAAGCGACAAGAACTTATAGGGATTGAGTTGGGCTTGTTTTGCAGCATTCGGGGTCGTGATATTCACCTCGTTTGTGGCCTTCATGTAGGTCCATTGCGTCTTCCCATTATACCACATGGTAGCTTTGTCTGTGCGTGCATGAAACATGTTCCCTTTGATGGCGATGGTGCCTTTCGTGGTTCCCACGTTGCCGGATTGGATAGAAAAGCTGGCCGATGCCCCTCCTTTGTGGCCAACAATGGTTGCTGCTTTGTCTAAAATCTTTCGTGCTTTGTCAGCCTGTTGCGCACAAACGCCCATCGTTAGAGCCGCAAACAGCATACAAAATAAAATTCGTTTCATTCTTTTTGTTTCTTGTTGTTATCTATTTTCTTTGTGGAGCAAAAGTACAAAATGTTTCGTAGCCGTGCTTCATCCCGCATGAAAATTAAAGTTTATTTCACCAAGAATGCAGGATGAGCCGCTTCGCATCAAGGGGCAGCACACATTTTAGCCAATAGTAGCCGATAGGCCCCCCCCTCCTTTCTAATGCGTTTTCTATGCCATTTTGCAGGTGCATGTCTGTTCTGTTTCACGATGAAAAACGAAAAATCGTTCTCCAAAAGGGTGAAATCAAATAAAATTGTCATTCATTTTTGCCGTGTTCAGAATAATTGTTATCTTTGCCCCGATGAAAGCATTATGAAAAGCTAATGCTGAAGCGCAAACGATAATAAGAATAAAAGATATACGATAATGGCAAAGATTAAAACAATTGGCATACTTACTTCTGGTGGTGACGCGCCAGGAATGAATGCAGCTATTCGTGCGGTGACGCGCGCCGGAATTTACAATGGTTTCCAAATTAAGGCTGTATATCGTGGGTATGATGGTCTCATTAATGATGAAATCGTAGACTTTACGACCGAGAATGTGAGCGGTATTATCAGTGAAGGGGGAACTGTCCTGAAGACGGCGCGCTCTACAGACTTTGCGACCGTTGAAGGACGTGCCAAGGCTTATGAAAATATTGTGAAAGAAGATATTAATGCCTTGGTTGTGATTGGTGGCAATGGCTCGTTGACAGGTGCAATGAAGTTTGCTGAAGAGTATGACATTTGTTGTATTGGTTTGCCGGGAACTATCGACAATGATCTCTACGGCACGGATAGTACGATTGGTTATGACACAACGGTGAATACCATTGTTGAATGTGTCGACCGCATCCGTGATACTGCGCAGAGCCATGAACGTATTTTCTTTGTGGAAGTGATGGGGCGCGATGCAGGCTTCTTAGCGCAAAACTCGGCTATAGCAGCAGGTGCTGAGGCTGCCATTATTCCGGAAGATAGCACCGATGTCGACCAATTAGCACAGTTTATGGAACGCGGAATTCGTAAGAGTAAGCGGAGTAGCATCGTTATCGTCAGCGAGAGTCCTAAGTGTGGTGCTATCTATTATGCAAATCGTGTGAAAAAAGAATTTCCGCAATATGATGTGAAAATATCTATTCTGGGTCATCTCCAGCGTGGTGGACGTCCATCGGCTCGTGATCGTATTTTAGCTTGTCGAACGGGAGTTGGTGCGGTTGAAGCAATCATGCAGGGACAACGCAATGTGATGGTGGGCATTCGTAACGGTGAGATTGTTTATGTTCCGTTGAGCGAGGCCATTCGTAGTGACAAACCTTTAGATAGGAAGCTTATTAAGGTGCTTGATGAATTGAGCATCTAAAGTTTAAGAAAGTATAAAAATAAGGTGGCTGCAAAAATAAAGAAAGAATAGTTTTTGTTATTTTTTTGAATATTGGTACTTTTGCCAAAGTGTTTTAGTTGATAACGAATAAATAAAAAGAAACATATATGTCGCAAATTGTTGGACACATTTCTCAAATTATCGGTCCTGTTATAGACGTTTATTTTGATACGACAGGGTTAGAGGCCGAGAAAGTATTACCCAAGATTTATGAAGCGTTGAAGGTTGAGCGTGCTGATGGGAGCGAGCTGATTATTGAGGTGCAGCAGCACATTGGCGAGGATACCGTGAGATGCGTGGCAATGGATAATACAGATGGGTTAAGCAGAGGCTTAGAAGTTATTCCGACAGGGAGCCCTATCACGATGCCTGCTGGTGACCAAATCAAAGGTCGGATGATGAATGTTATTGGTCAGCCGATTGATGGAATGCCTGCTTTAGACATGAAAGGTGCTTATCCCATCCATCGTGCAGCCCCAACATTTGATCAGCTTTCCACGCATAAAGAAATGCTTTCTACGGGTATAAAGGTGATTGATTTGCTTGAGCCTTATATGAAAGGTGGAAAGATTGGCTTGTTTGGTGGCGCTGGTGTTGGTAAGACTGTGCTCATCATGGAGTTGATTAATAACATTGCAAAAGGGCATAATGGTTACTCTGTTTTTGCTGGTGTCGGCGAGCGTACGCGTGAGGGTAACGACTTGTTGCGCGATATGTTGGAAAGCGGTGTCATTAAGTATGGTGATGCTTTCAGAAAAGCAATGGAGGAAGGCAAATGGGATTTGTCATTAGTTGATAAAGAACAGTTAGCTGAGAGTCAGGCAACTTTGGTTTATGGCCAAATGAATGAGCCTCCAGGGGCTCGTGCTTCTGTGGCACTTTCTGGATTAACGGTAGCTGAAGAGTTTAGAGACCATGGTGGTAAGGATGGTGAATCAGCCGATATCATGTTCTTTATTGATAACATTTTCCGCTTCACACAGGCTGGCTCTGAAGTATCTGCCTTGTTAGGTCGTATGCCTTCAGCTGTGGGTTATCAGCCAACTTTGGCCAGTGAAATGGGTGCAATGCAGGAACGAATTACTTCAACAAAGAATGGTTCTATTACTTCTGTGCAGGCTGTTTATGTACCGGCAGATGACTTAACCGACCCAGCCCCGGCTACAACATTCTCACATTTGGATGCCACAACAGAACTTTCCCGAAAGATTGCAGAATTGGGTATCTATCCGGCAGTAGATCCATTGGGTAGTACTTCACGTATCTTAGATCCGTTAATCGTCGGTAAGGAACATTATGAATGTGCACAGCGTGTGAAACAGTTGTTGCAACGTTATAATGAGCTTCAAGATATTATTGCGATTTTAGGTATGGATGAATTGTCTGACGAGGATAAATTGACCGTGAACCGTGCACGACGAGTTCAACGTTTCTTGTCACAACCTTTTACGGTTGCCGAGCAGTTTACAGGCTTGAAGGGTGTGATGGTTCCCATTGAAGATACCATTAAAGGATTCAATGCAATCCTTGATGGAGAAGTTGATGATTTGCCTGAGCAGGCTTTCATCAATGTCGGGACTATCGAAGATGTTCGTGAAAAGGCTAAACAACTTCTTGAGGCAGCGAAGGCCTAAAGGAGATAAGAATTTTAAAAGGAAAGTCACATTGTAGTAGAAAAGAATTACATGCTGAGATTGAAGATTATAAGCCCTGAACGGACTATTTTTGATGGAGAAGTCGTTCGTGTAGTTGTTCCTGGTACAATGGGAATGTTTGAGATATTGGAGCATCATGCGCCCATTATCTCTTCATTGACTGCTGGCGTTGTGAGCTATCTTTCCGACAAGCAAGAGCTTTCAGAACAGCCTGTTGCAGGTGGTTTTGTCGAGGTTCAGAAAGATGAGGTACGATTGTGTGTTGAATTATCGTAAAATGCACGGCATTATAATGGGAAAAAACGTTTATAATGGAAAGAAATATGTACGTGAAGCGCTTCAAGTTGCGATGGGTACGTTTTTGTTAGAGCTATTGGTTCTGCAACTTCTCCAGTATCATGTCCTTCTTGCTCCGATACTGACAGGACTTTGCTTTTTCCTAATCATTGAAGTCGTTGTCGGAATAATTTGGGGGCATATCTACCAAAATCAGATAGAAGTTAAGGCCTCTTTCTTGATGGGTGTTTCTGGTTTTCGCTTTCTTGTTGCTTTATTGGTTATTTTTATCTACTTTTTAGCAACGGGTAGAAGTGCAATGATGTCTTTCTTGTTGCTCTTCGTTCCCTATTATTTTGCGATGCTTGTGCACCATCTCCTTTTTTTTACACACGTCAATAAATTGGCATAGAATATTTTGTTGCGTTTAGAAATATGAAGCAAATAAAAACGATAGTACTTTTATTCCTCATCTCCTTTCTACCATTACAGTTGTGGAGTGCCACAGAGGAGTCTGCAGCTGGGGGGTTAAATATATCAGAGATTGTGTTGGAGCACTTGTCTGATAATTATGAATGGCATATTGCTTCATACAAAGGTAAATCGTTGAGTATTCCATTGCCCATTATTGTGCGCAGTTCTGCTACGGGGACATGGAGTGTTTGCACGGCAGAAACATTGCCAAAACCATTTTTCTTTGATGCCGCGCATCATGGAAAAATTTATGAGCAGATGCCGAACGGTTCACACGTGAGGCCTTTAGATTTGAGTATAACGAAAGTGGTGCTTCAGATTTGGATTGTCGTTCTTGTGCTGTTGTGCATCTTTGGTTACTGTTCTCGTTGGTACAAGCATCATGATGAAAAGTCAGAAGCGCCGCGAGGCTTTGTCGGTGCAATAGAAATGATTGTCATGACGATAAATGATGATGTGGTAAAGGGTTCTATAGGTGAAAAGCATTATAAGCCTTATGCGCCTTTTTTACTCACCGTATTTTTCTTTATCCTTATGTCAAATCTGATAGGATTAATTCCGATTTTCCCAGGAGGCTCAAACATAACGGGAAATATTAATATCACTTTATTTTTAGCAATATGCTCAATGATTGCCATTAATGTTTTTGGTAGTCGTGAGTATTGGAAAGATATTTTTTGGCCTCATGTGCCAACATTCCTAAAGGTTCCTGTCCCTTTGATGCCAGCTATAGAGTTATTTGGGGTGTTTACCAAACCATTTGCTTTGATGATTCGTTTATTTGCGAACATGATGGCTGGGCATGCTGTAATTCTAAGTTTCACTTGCGTAATCTTTTTAGGTTGGTCTATGGGGGTTGGCTTTGGTATAGGATTGAATACGTTTAGCATTATTATGTTGCTATTCATGAATGCTTTGGAGTTTTTGGTCGCATTTGTGCAGGCTTATGTTTTCACATTGTTGACAGCAGTTTTTATTGGTTTGGCTCATCCGCAAGCAGAAACCGAATAGTTTTTGGTAAGAAATAAAATTAGAATAAAATAATTAAAACGTAAGATTATGATGATTTCAACTTTATTAGCAGCCGCTGGTTTAGCACAGTTAGGCTGTGGTTTGGGAGCAGGTATTGCAGTTATTGGTGCAGGTTTAGGTATTGGTAAGATTGGTGGTAGCGCCATGGATGCTATTGCACGCCAGCCAGAAGCATCAAGCCGTATTATGACAAACATGATTTTGACTTCAGCTTTCGTTGAAGGTTGTGCTTTGTTTGCAATAGCAGCTTGTGCATTTATTATCTAATTAAGAAAGATTATAATTAATGGAGAATTTGCCTTCCATATTAACGCCTGACTTAGGGCTCCTATTTTGGATGCTCTTTGCGTTTCTGGTGGTTTTATTTTTCTTGGTTAGGTTTGGTTTCCCTACTATTACCAATACGGTAGAGAAGCGTAAACAATATATTGACGAGAGTCTTGCCAAGGCACATGAAGCATCAGAGCGTTTGCTACATATCAAGCAAGAGGGAGAGACCCTCTTGCAAGAAGCGCGCGAACAGCAGGCTAAGATAATGAAAGAGGCAGCCGAAACACGTGATGCAATTGTTGAGAAAGCTGAAGAGAAAGCTCGTCAGGAGAGTGCGAGGATTATTGCAGAGGCCAAGCAGCAAATAGCATTCGAAAAGCAAGAAGCTATTCGTGATATTCGTTCTCAAGTGGCAGAATTAAGCGTAAATATCGCAGAAAAGATCCTTCGTGAAGAGCTTTCTTCAGACAAGGCTCAGCAGGCAAATATCGATCGGTTGTTAGATGAAGTTTCTAAATGATTAATTTATTTCTAAATTGTAATTTATGAATTTGGGTGTTATTTCGGTTCGGTATGCACGGGCCTTATTAAAGGAGGCCGTGATAGAACATCAAGAAGATGTGCTTTATGCCGAGATGCAAACCCTTTTGCACAGTTATTTTACGGTTCATGAACTGAAGATAGCTGTTGATAGCCCCATGTTATCTAATGAAGAGAAGCAAAATCTTCTTGAATTGGCTTGTGGTGGCAAAGTGTGCTCATTGACACAAAAATTCATAGCGCTCATTTTGAAAAAGAATAGGGGTGAGTTGTTGCAGTTTATGGCCGCGTCTTATGTCTCAATTTATCGTGAGTTGAAGCATATCACGTTAAGTCAATTGACGACGGCCTCACCAGTAGATTTAGAAACAGAGCAAAAGGTTAAGCAATTGATAGAAAGCTACACGCATGGTGAGGTTGAGTTTTCATCGAAAATTGATACCGACTTGATTGGCGGTTTCATTTTGGAGTATGATTCTTACCGTATGGATGCGAGTGTACAGACGAAGCTCCGCAAGGTGTTATCAGCGCTTAATGGATAATTTATAAAAAGAATAAAATGTCAGATAAGATTAATCCCAGTGAGGTTTCTGAAGTACTATTGCAAGAACTTCAGAACCTTAAACTTGACGAAAAGTTTGACGAGGTGGGTGTGGTGCTCACTGTTGCTGATGGTGTAGCACGTGTTTATGGCTTGCGTAATGCAGAAGCGAGTGAACTTTTAGAGTTCGAGAATGGCACAATGGCCATTGTGATGAACTTAGAGGAAGACAATATCGGTTGCATTCTGTTAGGGCCTACCGCAGGAATTAAGGAAGGGCAGACCGTAAAACGTACACATCGCATTGCATCAATTCAAGTAAATGACAACTTCTTAGGTCGTGTAGTAAACCCTCTGGGTGAGGCAATCGACGGCTTAGGGGATATTGATTTGACGGGGGCATTTGAGATGCCACTTGATAGAAAGGCACCCGGTGTGATTTATCGTCAGCCCGTTAAAGAGCCGTTGCAGACAGGATTGAAAGCTGTTGACTCTATGATTCCAATTGGTCGTGGCCAGCGTGAGTTAATTATTGGTGACCGACAAACGGGTAAGACCGCTATTGCTGTAGACACGATTATTAATCAAAAGAGTTTTTATGAGGCGGGTAAGCCCGTATATTGCATTTATGTAGCCATTGGACAAAAAGCTTCAACGGTTGCCGCATTGGTGCAGACCTTGCGCGAGCATGGGGCATTGCCCTATTCAATCATTGTGAGTGCCACGGCTGCAGACCCTGCCGCTATGCAATATTATGCACCTTTTGCGGGCGCAGCAATCGGTGAGTATTTCCGCGATCGTGGTTATAGTGCACTTGTCATCTACGATGATTTGTCGAAACAGGCCGTTGCTTATCGTGAAGTATCGTTGATTTTACGTCGTCCTTCAGGACGTGAGGCTTATCCTGGCGATGTGTTCTATCTGCACTCTCGCTTATTAGAGCGTGCTGCACGTATCAACAATCAGCAGGAAATTGCCGAGCAAATGAACGATCTTCCAGCCTGCATGAAAGGTCATGTGCGTGGAGGCGGTTCGCTAACAGCCTTGCCAATTATTGAAACGCAAGCAGGTGATGTGTCGGCATATATTCCTACCAACGTGATTTCCATTACTGATGGTCAGATTTATTTGGAGACAAACCTCTTTAACCAAGGATTCCGTCCGGCAATTAATGTAGGTATCTCTGTGTCCCGTGTGGGTGGCTCTGCACAAATCAAGAGTATGAAGAAAGTGGCAGGAACATTGAAACTGGATATGGCACAGTATCGTGAGTTGGAGGCTTTCTCTAAGTTCTCGAGTGATATGGATGCAGTCACGGCGATGACTTTGGATCGTGGTCGCAAGAATAATCAATTGCTTATTCAACCACAATACCATCCAATGCCTGTTGGAGAGCAAATTGCCATCCTTTATTGTGGTGTACATGGTTTAATGCATGATGTGCCTGTCGAAGCCGTTCGAGAGTGTCAAGATTTGTTCTTGGAAGCTATGCGCTCTTCACATGCCGATGTAATATCTTCCTTGGCAAATGGCGACTTGACCGATGATTCCGTCAAGGTCATTGAAGAGACGATGGCCAATATTGCAGGACAATATAAATAAACAAAGAAAGAAGAGAGTAGATGCCGTCTTTAAAAGAGATAAAAACGAGAATAGCTTCTGTTAATAGCACACGCAAGATAACGAGTGCTATGAAAATGGTTGCATCAAGTAAGTTGCATCATGCACAGACCGCTATTCTCAATATGCTTCCTTATGCCAACATGCTTGAGCACATGTTGAAATCGTTTTTAGCCACACTTCCAGATGCCGAGAACGAGTTAGCACATGCACGACCAGTCCATACTGTTGCATTTGTTGTGTTTACGAGCAACAGTTCGTTGTGCGGTGGCTTCAACAATAATGTTCTCAAAGCCTTTCAGGCCACTGTTAATGCCTATCGGGCACAAGGCGTCGAAAATATTATGGTTTATCCCATAGGCCGGAAAATTGAGGAATATGCTCAGAAGCATGGCATTACCGTTGTGCGTAGTTTTGTACATTTGGCAGAGAAACCCAATGCGGCCGAATGTGCAAGCATCGCGGAAGAACTACGAGATAAGTTCCTGGCGCGTGAGATTGATAAAGTTGAATTGATTTATCACCATTTCAAATCAGCTGGCAGCCAAATTCTCACACAGAAGGTTTATCTGCCCATTGATTTATCAACAGAGGCGATAGGCGAGGAGAACGACCGCGATTTAACCAGCAATGTTGCTACAGCGAAAGCACAAGAGTATTTGCGAAAGCGTAAGGCACGTGAAGAAGAGAAGCAAAAGACAGGTGTCCTTGCTATTAATGACAACTTTATTGTAGAACCTGATTTGGCGAGTGTATTGTCGTCTTTAATCCCCAAGGAATTAGATTTGCAAATCTACACAGCTCTTTTGGATAGCAATGCCAGCGAGCATGCTGCACGCATGGTGGCAATGCAAACAGCTACCGACAACGCCAATGAGTTGTTGCGCGCACTTAACTTGCAGTATAACAAGAGTCGTCAGCAAGCCATCACCAATGAGTTGCTCGATATTGTGGGTGGAAGCATTAATAATTAGGTGAGGCTCAAGATTTTCTTTGAAAAAGGGACTGAATGAAATCGTGTATCAAATTTATTTTGGTGCACGATTTAGCTTTAAAACAATATGACGGAGCAGATAATCTGCCCTATAAACCGAGATAAGATGATGAAGTTTAATAATGAAACCGTTCGTCGGCGCGATCGATTGATGACCGAAGAGCGTGCATTAGAGCTGTTGCGTACAGTCGAATATGGTGTTTTAAGTATGATTGATGCCGATGGTTTTCCCTATGGTATTCCTGTCAACTATGTGTGGGATGGCGATTCATCCATTTATATTCATTGTGCTCCCGAAGGCCACAAGTTAATTGCTTTGGGCAAACGTCCACAGGTGAGTTTCTGCATTATAGGGAATGTACACCTGTTGCCAGGAAAGTTTACCACCGAATATGAGAGTGTATTGTTACGCGGTGTAGCCCACATCAATCTTTCTCCCGAAGAGCGAATGCAAGCATTACTAAGATTGGTAGACAAACTTTCGCCCGAATTTAAGGCTTTGGGCGCAAAATATTCTGAGAAATCGTTCCATAGGGTAAATATCATCCGCGTCGATTTCACTGAATTTAGTGCGAAATGTAAGCATGTACACACAGCCGATTAGTCTGCAATTCTGCGATATAGAGCATTGATAAAAGCCGTTAGCGAATATCAAAAGATTTTTTTTAGCCTTGCTCACATTGAGCAAATGCCAAACAAAATTTTTCGAGCTTTGCTCACAACTTAGCAAATGCCAAAATAATATTTTGAGGCTTGCTCACAACTTAGCAAATGCCAAAATAATATTTTGAGCTTTGCTCACAACTTAGCAAACACCAAAATAATATTTCGAGGCTTGCTCACGACTTAGCAAATGCCAAAATAATATTTCGAGGCTTGCTCACAACTGGCGTAATGGACATTTGGTAGGCTGAAACCTCTCGGAATTCTTTTATTTACTACCTTTGCAGCATTTGAAAACCTATGAATAAAAAAACTGTGTCTTCTGTAATAGCTCAAATGTTAAAAAGAATGGGCATCGACGTACTGTTCAGATGTATCTTTGCAGGGATTGTGGTAGACAATTTCAAGGTGGTCTGCGTATAAATAATATTTCTCTATGGAATGACTATCTGACGGCAAATCGAACGATTTCTGATCTATCCACTCTTTATAAATGTTCAGAGCGAACCATACGACGTAGGTTGAGCTTAGTAGTAGATAGCTTTACTGCTACTTACCCCAAATCTGCAGTAATAATACTGGATACAACATACTTTTCCAGGACATTTGGTGTGATGCTGTTTCAGGATGCTTCATCAGGC
>NZ_JH114215.1:982521-988814 GCF_000224615.1 Segatella oulorum F0390 | reverse complement strand
GCGTCTCACATAAAGACAACCCCCATAGTTAATCAAGAACTCAATGAAGTATTCACCTTGGAGAACAAAGAGCGCAAATCTTTGCAAGGTTACGAACATTTTATTACTTTTGTAAACCGATGGGAAAAGAAATACCCCGTGTTACGTAAATATAAAGCCCAACGTAATATTGCTTATTTCACCTATATGGACTTCCCTGTAGAAGTACAGAGATGCATTTATACGACAAATTGGATTGAGCGGCTCAACAGAAAGTATAAAAGAACCATTAAGATGAGAGCTGCAATGCCGTCAAGTCAATCGGTTTTATTTCTGTTGGCATCTGTTGCAATGGAAGAAACACAGACTACATATCGAAGGAAAGTCTATCAATGGAGATGTTGGAAAGAGAGTAAATAATTTTGAACAAAATGGAAGATATGGGAAATTATGGTTACACACTTTTTAGGACAATACCAAAAAAGTAGGCTGGAATAACCAGCCTACCAAATGTCCATTACTAAAACCCGAGAGGTTTTCAGCCTACCAAATGTCCATTACGCCTCACAACTTAGCAAATGCCAAAATAATATTTTGAGGCTTGCTCATGACTTAGCAAGTGATGAAAAAATATTTTGAGGCTTGCTCACGACTTAGCAGTTGCAGAAATGACAAATCGGAGTATTGCTGCATGGTAAAAGCAAGGGGCTCTACGCCATTGTACAATATGTGTATGATGTCCTTTCTCTTGTGCGTACTTTTAGTTTCTTCCGTTAACAAAAAAAGGAGTACATATTTCAGTACTCCTTTTCGTGATTCCGTTGGGATAATTTGTGATTCGGCTGGAATCATTTTCATCACTATTGCATTTTGATGTAATTGGATATATGTCAATGTGCTATATAGGTTTCTTAAACCTTTGCTTTGCTATAAATTTTACAGTGGTAACACACCTGTAACACATTTTGTACATGACCCAACAAGAATCTTTAGCATGTATTCTATAGAGGATGATTTTAACTTATTCAAAGAGCTACACTACCATACTTATATATCGAAGTGTTTGAGGAACAAGGTGCATCAAGAAATTAAAAACTTAGCGCAACACCTACTCCATCTAAATAACGGAACAAAGATAGTTGTTTTTCTTGAATAATACAACTAATTTCACAAAAAACATCAATGAAGTAGCACAAAAATAAATATTATATAATCGCAAAAAATATCAGTGATAACACACAAAAAAATCAATGGTGTTGTTATAACGAATAAAATGATTATCTTTGCAAAAAAAGATAAACTGATATGGAGTATTATAGTAGGATGGCAGATGGATTACTTGCCAATCATCTTGATTCAGCAGGTGCGGTATTGATAGAAGGTCCGAAGTGGTGCGGAAAGACAACTACTGCTTCACAACAGGCTGCAAGCGTCATAAAGTTACAGGATCCCGATATGCGAGAGCGTTATTTCTCTGCTGCATCCATAAGACCATCTCTGTTACTGGCAGGTGAGACGCCTCGCTTAATAGATGAATGGCAAGAAATTCCCACCTTGTGGGATTCTGTACGAACAATGGTAGACGAACGGAATGATGTTGGTCAGTTTATCTTGACAGGTTCCAATTCCATAGATAAAAGTGCTATAAGACATTCGGGAACTGGTCGTATTGCAACAATGGAAATGCTGCCTATGAGTCTGTTTGAGTCTAAGGAATCATCCGGTACTGTTTCTTTGAAGAAATTGTTTGATGATCCTCTTTTGGATGTTGATGGCATAACATCACCTATGCAGTTGGAAGACTTGATTTTTGCAGCCTGCAGAGGTGGATGGCCCGCCGCATTGAACCGTAAAACGGACAAAGCACGTCTTCAGGTTGCAAAAGACTATATCAATAGTCTTTGCAGAATTGATATTTCAACCATAGATGGAGTCGCACGCAACGAAAAGCTTACTCAGCTTATTCTTCGTACTTACGCCCGCAATGTTTCGACACTGGCAAAGAAGAGCAATATGCTGAAGGATATTAGGGCAAATGTAGAAACCTGCTCGGAAAACACTTTGAATGATTATCTGAACGCATTGACCAAACTTTTCGTCATACAAGATATAGAGGCTTGGAGCCCGGCGGTCAGGTCGGCATCAGCCATACGTCGCGGTGTCAAAAGGGGATTTGTTGATCCGTCCATCGCAGTGGCAGCCTTATCTATGTCTCCAGAAACATTGCTTATGGATTTGAAGACCTTTGGCTTTATTTTTGAGTGTATGTGCATTCGTGACTTGAAAGCGTATTCCCAGGCCTTAGGGGGCTATATTTCTTATTATCATGACCGATACGATTTGGAAGCAGATGCCGTTCTTCATTTGGAGGATGGAAGGTATGCGCTCATAGAGTTCAAACTTGGAAGCAGGGAAATCGAGGAAGGAGCAGAATATCTTTTAGAGATTAAGCGTCTCGTCCAGCAATATAATGAAAAAGAAAAGCAAATCCGGCTTCGTGAACCAGACCTGCTGATGGTAATAACCGGAGGTGCAATGGCTTATTCAAGATCAGATGGGGTGAAGGTTATCCCAATAGGATGTATGAGAGATTAAATAATTTGTAATCAAAAGATTCATTTAGCATCTTCATCCAACAGGCAAAAGTTCCAAAATCTTATAGAGGTATGACCAATTATGGTTGTACCTTTTTTTATGCAGTTTTACATGACCGAAACACTCTTTGTCTTCAAAAATCCCATCAGAACCTGTCATGTAGTGTTAAATTGTTGGTTGGCAAGTTTTGGTGTCTTTTCTTTCTTTTTCCAGATTTTTTGATTATATTTTTGCAGCATTAAATCAGAAGAAACAAGTACAAAATGGCAGGAAACGGATTTAGTGCTATTCTACATGGCCACAAAATTGGGACGGGAATCTTTCTACTTTTGAGTACCGTAGTAATGTCGCTACGGATTAAAATTTTATCAATATGAAAGTAAAAGTAGAAAAGGTAATCCATCCCTCAGCATGGATTAACAGCATCAGTGTCGGAGAGGTAAGAGTGGCCAACATTCCCCCAACATGCGCGCATACCGTGCGCAATTTGGTAAGCAGGTTCAACGTCAACTGGGGCGAGGACAAAGACAGATTTCTCCATGTTTCTTATAATAGCTATGCTCACCGCATGCCCATCCATGCTATCAGTATAGAGCAGCGAGCCCTTGAACTTAACACATTTGCAGATAAACATGAATGGACAAAGAAACTGCCCAAAGAATTCTTCGACAAAGAACCTTGGGAGGAAGGACAAGAGTATGAATAACGCCACGGCCATCAACCACGGCATAGTAGATACTTCGGACACCGTTTATACTGTGCCTGACATCGCCTGTATGTTCGGACGCAAGGAATGTACCATACGCAAACGCATCGAGAAAGGACTAATTCCTGCCCACAAGATAGGACGTTGCTGGTATATTCTGAAGTCGGAACTGGTGGCGGGATTGAGAGATACTTAGCGAATCCTCTAAATAACAGGTGACTAAGTACGAAGCCCTTGGCCGACCAGCTGCGAAGCCAGTCGGCCAAGGCATTTTTTAAGAACCCCGACTTTATTAGAGGATGAGATGATACTCAAGACCATCATAGAAAAGATACTTGACACGGCACATATAGAAGATGTGGTGGGCGAGTTCCTGCCACTCCAGAAACGTGGCACCATCTATCGTGCGCTGTGCCCTTTCTATCAGGAGAAGACGCTGTCTTTCACCGTTACACCCAACCGCAGCATGTTCTACTGCTTCGGCTGACATAAGGGAGGCGATGTGATTACCTTCCTGATGGCCCATGAGAACATGACCTACCTAGAGGCCGTGAAATGGTTGGGCAGGAAATACGGCATAGAGGTGGAGGAACGTGAGGAAACCATCGACGAGAAGCAGAAGCGACTGAAACGTGAGTCGCTGCTGATCGTCAATGCCACCGTGCATAAGCACTACCATGAGGTGTTCCTGCGCTACAAGCCAGCCCGGGACTATGCCTACCATCGCTGGGGGCAGAAGTATTGCGACGAGATAGAGATAGGTTTTGTGCCCATTGATGGCAAAACCCTCGCTCATCTGCCTTTGCAAAAGGAATTTCTTCAAGAGTTAGGACTTATCAACGCACAAAGCTACGACTTCTTTCAAAACCGAATTATCATCCCTATCAAAGACCGACTCCAGAACATCATCGGCTTTACGGCAAGGGTGATGGACGACAGTCAGCCCAAATATCTCAACAGCAAGGAGTCGCTCCTCTCCAGCAAGCGCAGCACTGTCTTTGGTTTGGACATGGCATGGCGGGCTGCTGGCAAAACCGGGCGGATGTACCTTGTGGAAGGTTCGCTCGACTGTATGCGGCTGCACTTCATCGGTGTGCAGAACGCCGTAGCCAACCTCGGAGCAGCATGGACAGCGGAGCTGTTCCAGCTTATCAAAGGGCAACCAACAAAGTTTACTTCATTCTATACAACGACCCTCCCAAGGGCGGAACCGACTATGGCACGGGCATTGAAGCCGTGATGAAGGCTGGGAAGCTCGCTACTGAGCAAAACCTTACCGTGTCAGTCAAGGAGATACCTATTACCGAGGAAGGCAAAAAGGAAAATCCCGACACCTATTTCAAGAACCAGCTCCTTTTCAAAGCCGTTGAGGAAGAGGATTTTATCCTGTGGCTGGCCGCCAAACTATTTGAATCGAGTGGCAACACCGAGCAGAAGAGCGATGCCGTGAAGCAGATAGCCCACCTGCTGTCCTTCATCGACGACGACACCAAGCTCAACATGTTCATTGATGCCCTCACTAAGTACCACCGTGGCAGGCTCTTCTGGCAGAAGGCCATCGAGAACGAGAGGACTAGGCGAGACAGGCCGAAGGAGGACGACATCGACCTGAATCGCCAGTATGGATTTTGGATAGACCGCGGCAAATACTTCTCCACTACCGAGAAGGGCGGTGTACTGGAATGGAGCAACTTCACGCTGGCACCCCTCTTCCACATCAAAGACCCGATCATGGCCAAGCGACTCTATTTGCTCACCAATGAATTGGGCATCAAGGAGATTGTGGAAATGAATCAAGAAGACCTTATATCGCTGCAAAAGTTCCGTCAGAAGCTCGAATCGCTCGGCAACTTCATCTGGAAAGCCGGTGAGAAGGAACTTATCAAGTTGAAGAGTTCCCTCTACGAAAAAACCGAGACTGCCACACAGATCAAACAATTAGGCTGGAACAAGAAAGGCTTCTTTGCTTTCGGCAATGGCATCTTTGACGGACAGCAGTTCCACGAGGTCAATGAGTACGGCATCGTGCACCTGGGCGAAGGGCGGTAGTGTAATTTCAACTGTGTCAAGGCTCTAATCCTTTATATTTTACTTCATTTGGATAACACGATTTTTAATCGTGCCGGCCAGATGAGGAGCCTTTCTTCTGAGGCAAAGTTACATAATCTCAAAACGTTCTCCAAATTTTATTGCTAATTGTTGTGATATCTGAGACCAGTTTGCAAGTGGCATCGTCCACTTCTCACGTATGTTCCGGTATACCAGATACACAAGCTTCTCAAGAGAAGTATCGGACGGGAAGACTCCTTTGTTCTTCGTTACCTTACGTACTTGCCTGTGGTAGCCTTCAACCGTGTTGGTGGTGTATATCAGTTTACGTATCGCAGGTGTATACTGAAAGTATTCCGTGAGGCGTTCCCAGTTATCACGCCATGATTTTATGACGATGGGATACATTTCTCCCCACTTACCTGCGAGTGTGTCTAACTGTGTTTCTGCATTCTCTTTGCTAACGGCACCGTATACTGTTTTAAGGTCACGGAGGAACTCCCTTTGATGCTTACTGCCAACGTGTTTGATAGAGTTGCGTATTTGATGGACAATACAGAGTTGGACACTTGTATTGGGGAATACGCTCTGTATAGCATCAGGAAAGCCTTTCAGACCGTCAATGCAGCATATCAGTATATCCCGAACACCTCTGTTCTGAAGGTCGCTTAGAACCTCTAACCAGAAGTTAGCGCCTTCACTCTTGGAGACATACATACCAAGAAGTTCCTTGTGGCCTTCCTTGTTGATACCTAAGACGTTGTAAATGGCACGTGAGACCGCACGTCCGGTTTCGTCCTTCACCTTATAATGGATGGCATCCAGCCAGCATATTGCATATACAGAATCAAGCATTCGTGAACGCCATGACTTGATTTCAGGCAGTACTCTGTCTGTGATGGAACTGATGGTTTCTGCAGATAGTTTGGTATCAAACTCACGCTCGAAATACTTGCTAATATCG
>NZ_JH114215.1:898154-982393 GCF_000224615.1 Segatella oulorum F0390 | reverse complement strand
CGCGCTTTCTGACGGTCTGAGGCTCAAAGGAACCGTCACGGTCACGAGGTGTCTCAACAGTGACCTCACCATAGCATGTCTGCACTTGCTTAGGCATTTTACCATTACGGCGGTTGCCTTGTGAACGCTCTTCAGAAGTGGGATGAGCATCTATCTCACCTTCAAGGGCAGCATTCAAAATGCGCTCCAACATTGGTGCCAAAGCACCATCCTTATAATGGTTCTCCCTTACGAAGCTGCTCAGCAGCTCGCTTGTAATCAATTTCTTTGTTGTCCATAATAAATAAACTGTATAAAACTAATCTTATTGTAGCATGACACAGTTTACTTTACACTCTCTAAAACAGATTATCCACAGATAGGAAGTCGTTTTCCCACTTGTCGCATACGTTGCACGATGCAAACAGGACATCGCCCAACTGTGCATTACAAATCTCCCTTGCATCAAGCTGATGAAGCTTGAAATACTCTTTTCCTTAGAATATAAAAAGTCCTGCAGCAAGAAAACCGCAGGACTCAAATGTCAGTTGTCGTTGATTACCTGTTGTCATTCTCATTACCCACAAGTCCATGTTTGGCAGCCTCCTCAATCTTGTCAAGCAAAACATTTGAGTAAGCGTAAGACATCACAAGCGCCTTGCTTGAAGTTCTCTTAGCTTTATGCCCATCCTTCTCTGCGAAAGGATAGCACTGGTCAAGCAGCCACTTCTCTTCTACCTACATGGGTATAGATCCTGCGAGAGCACCCATGATTCCACCTCCGGCAAGCACTGTCACGTCGTAGTGGTCGATGGAATAAGTCACCCTGATCTTGCCTTCTTTGATATCCACTCTGATAACAGGCTTGATGCTTACGTTATAAGAGTTTGTACCACCAGCATGACCGGCAATGTCAGCCATATAGCCCGACGCAATGATGACGCCGCTCTCCTTGTCGTTCAGTTTGATTACCGAGTTGGCATCGTTGAAAGTTGCAGTAAACCAGTAGTTGAGGTTCATGTAAAGCTGCTCTGCTGTCTGTCCGTCACAAGGGATGACTTGAACGAAGGTCATGGCTTTATTCTTGTCAATCTCAATACCCTTTGAAATGTTGACAGCGGCTTCCGTCCACTTGTCGCCCTACTTCTCTTTGGCATACTTCTCCAATTCGTCCACACGCATGATCTGTGCATTTGCACATACTGTTGCCATAGCAAAGGCAAACATCAATAAAAACTTCTTCATAACCGATTAGTATAAAATTAGAATCCAATATTTGTTTCTGGATGCAAAGTAAACACATATCAACGCAACCATTCTGCACAATTCTACAAAAAAACAGTCTTACATTGGGGAAAAGAGGAAAATTAGCTGCGAAAACAATAAAAAGAATGGATTTTCCTACATTATTTGTAATAAGCAGGTTCTTATCTTGAAAATTTTCATTATATTTGCGTCGTAAGCATTTTAATTACAAAGCAACATGGCAAAAGACATTAACCGAATCAAGATCGTACTTGTTGAGCACAAGCGCACCAACAAGTGGCTCGCCGAACAGTTGGGTATCAATCCGACTACCGTTTCCAAGTGGTGTACCAATACAACACAACCCAACCTCGAAACCTTGCTTCAGATAGCTAAGGCTTTAGATGTTAAGGTGCAGGAACTGCTTGTAAAAGACCCTTCGTAACAGCAAACGAAAAAACTAAAGAACAATGCAGGATGATTGCACAATTACATTCTATCTTTGCAAACGAAATTAAGTTATGTTTTTTTGAGATATGGTAATGTATAGCGAAAGTATTTCTGAAGGTTTTATCAACAGTATTCATGATTTTTATCAGGAAATGGCTGAGCATGGTCAGCTCGAAAATATGAATCTTAAATTAGTTGCTTCCCTGTATGCTCTTAAATATGCAGACACTAAAGGTGTGTTAAAAAAAATCCATATACAGACTATACTTCGATACTTGGAAGTAAAACTTGAAGTCTATCTTTCTGCTGAAAAAATTGATAATTTGCTTTCACATTATACAGAGGTTGTCGATTTTTGCATCTTTGATGAAGAGAATAATTCTCGTTATCGTCCTTATTTTGTTCTGCCAAGGGAGCTTGTTCTGTTTTGTTCTAAGTTATTGAATCTTCAGAAGAACTCTGAAGTATATTATCCATTTGCAGGTATTGGCTCTTTTGCAGTCGAAAATCCAACCTGTTACTTTGTTGGTGATGAAATTTCCCCTGAAACATGGGCAATAATGCAGATATACCTTGATGCCCACAACGTGACGTCAAATATAGAGAACTTGAATCCTTTTGATAGTCTCTGTAGGATTTCTACGATGATTTATGATAATATTATTTTAACACCTCCTTTTGGAGTCAAAAATAGTTCTTATAATGAATTTGATGCCCTTTCGTTTACTCTTAATGGATTAAATGGCGATGGGAAGATGTTGGCAATAATGCCTGCTTCTTTTTGTTTTTCAAATTCGTCTAAATGTTACAATATTAGAAGATATTTGGTAGAAAACCACTATCTCTCAACAGTTGTGTTATTACCCAATATATATTTCCCAAATTCTAATGTTAATATATGCGTGCTTCTTATTGAGAAGAAGATGTCTGAAAATCCAAAGGATAGTTTCCTTCTCGTAGATGGACGTTCTTATCTATCCAAAGGAAAGAGAGGCAAGCATTATATTCTCGATTCAGATCGACTGTTAGATGATATTACGGCAGGCTCAAAAGAAGGGGCTATTATAAAAATATCTTCTTGTGATATAGATGGAGATTATAACCTCACTCCAGGTAGGTATCTCATGGATACATCAAATATTGAGAATGCGGTAAAGCTTTCGGATCTCATAGTTGTTGATGCTCCTCATTCACATGAAGGGGATGTGTGGATTGCCAGCGATTTCTCTGACGACTGGAATAAGTGCAATCTGACACTTAAAAAGTCTGATAATAAAATTAGACGTCGTGTTATCACGAACAACGGGAATTGTATAATGGTACAATATTCTCATAATCGTTTAATGATTGGGCTTGTCGAGGGACTGCCTTTGAACGAGAACATATCCGTCGGTCCCTTGGCTATAGCTTTTCATGTAAAGGACACACAGAGAATATCCAAGAAGTATCTTTTGTATGCACTGAAATCCAAGGAAGTTTCTATCCAGGCTCAAGTATTGGCGACTGGCGACACTTTGCCAAGACTAAGCCCCAGAGATTTTATCAATATTGTGATATCTTGTCCACCTATCCTTGAGCAGGATAGAATTATTCGTGAAGCCGAAGATAAGTACCTTCAACAACTCGGGCTTAGCAGAACAAGCTCTGATATAGCCCACATGTTAGGAACTCCTTCGGTTCACATCGGAAACGCTTTGAAATTACTTTCTCTTTCACAAAATTTAGATGAGAGAGACAAAGAGACACTTAACTATCTCAAAGATAACTTTGAGTATATGGATCGTTTGGTGAAATTGAATAGCATATTGGACTTCTCTAAATTGGAAAGGAAGCCTATCTGTCTGGCACACTTCATTGAATGCTATATCTCTAAGTGGAAATCCTTTGGCTCAAACACCTTTAGTATTTCTTTCGATGGGGATGAGAATGCTTTGAAGGCGAAGGTCTTAGCAAACAGTGATGCTTTGATGATCATGTTTGACTGTCTTTTTGATAATGCTAATAGGCATGGCTTCCATAAGACAAAAGCTCCTGATAATGAAGTCACAATTGTATTGCTCAGTGTACTTTATAATAATAACCCTTGTTTGATGATGCGCATTGGTAATAATGGAGCTCCGCTTAACAAGGATTTTACTCTCAATGACTATATTACGAGGGGAAGGTTCAAATCTGATTCCGGGCGTAGTGGACTTGGTGGGTATCATGTAAATGCTGTCGTACAATCAATAGGTGGAGAAACGTGTCCTATTATTTCCTCATCAGATTGGACGGCATTTGAATTCCGTATACCTATTGTTAATGCTTACGAACTTGAAAAAAGTAAATTCTTACAGTAATGAAACAGGTGTATAACATAGTTTGGGCTGACGATGAAATAGATTCTCTGTATGATGAACTAACAGAAAAACTATTTAAAGCTGAAGGAATCAATGTTCTTCAGACTTTCGTCAATGCTAAATCGTTAAAGGAGTTTTTGAATAACACAAAGATTCCAATCCATGCAGTCGTGGTAGATGCGAATTTTCCCTGGGATGAATTTAAAGCTAACAAGGAACAAGATAGAATGGGATTGGTTAAAGTTTCCCAGTGGGTAGAAAATTTTAATTATCCCTTTATTCTGTTCACAAAGCGATATGACCTCATTAGTGGAGATGAAGCAGAACAGTTTGATTACTTCTCTTCTAACGACCAAATCGTTTATAAAAACTCATCGGATGGCATATCTGCTTTAATTGATAAGATAAAGACGGTTGTTACACTCCGAAATTCGACAGAGTGGAAAATAGATAACCTTTATAGAAAGGAACTGGAATGCTGCAAGGCCTTAGACAAAATTGGCAAAGGAAAATCCTATCCTTTAATCCGTTCATTATTGATTGAGAACAGAACTAACAGCGTGATAGGCGCAGAGATTTATCTCAATGCCTTACGTACAGATGTTATCGAACTTATTAATTCCGTTGCCGCTAAATATGGGATTGTTCCACCGGATTTAACCATAAATGAATTTAGCTACTTCTTATGTGACCATAAAAACAGTAAATTTCAGATTGTGACACCGATAATGGATAAAGCTCTCACTGGATTACTGGAATATGTTGTCAAGATGACCCAGGATGGCTCTCATGGTAAAGAAAGTGGATTAAGGTATCGAATACACGATTACATCCAAAAAAATAAAGACACATTGATACTTCAGTCTCTTCTATTTGCCATAATGGAGTTGGTTATTCGGTTTATGACATACCTTTCAGACCATACTGACAAAGAAATAAATGAGACTAGGTGGGTACAAAAGAAAATGGTTGATAACAATGCAGCTACATTGCATACTTAATTCGTATCTTTGCAAATAGAAATAAAGAAAAATATGGAACAGCAACAATATAACAAGCTATTCTCGTTCCTTTGGAACATTGCCAATGACGTATTGGTGCAGGCATTTGAGAAGGGTGACTACAAGAAAATCACGCTGCCTTTTATTGTGCTGCGTCGACTGGACCTGCTCCTTGCCGACACCAAGCAGCAGGTACTTGACTTCAGCCAGACCGACACCTTCAAAGAGCTCCCCGAAGAGAGTCAGGAGAATCAGCTTTGCATGATTACCAAGCATCCTTTCTACAACGTATCACCGTTCACAATGGATAAACTGCGCAGCGAGACCGATGAAACGCGCCTGCTGCTGAACTTCAGAGATTATTTGGACGGCTTTAGCAAGCACGTGCAGGACATCATCACCAAGTTCGACCTCCGCCACTACGTAGATAAACTTAGCAATGTGCATCGGCTGGGTCTGATGATCGAAAAAATGACCGACAAGAGCATCAACCTCGGTATGAAACCTGTGCTCGACGATGAGGGCAACGAGAAAATACCTGCGCTCGACAACCATACCATGGGAACGCTGTTTGAGGAACTGCTCCGTAAGTTTAATGAGGACTACAGTGTGACTGAGGCTGGAGAGCACTACACGCCCCGCGACTATGTTGCCCTGCTTGCCGACCTCGCCGTGTTGCCTGTGGCCGACCGCCTGAAGAACGGTACTTACGACATCTACGATGGAGCCTGTGGAACGGGTGGCATTCTCAGTATTGTGCAGGAGCGTTTCCAGGAAATATCAGCGCAAAAGGGGCGCCGCTTCAAGACGAGTCTCTTTGGACAGGAGCTTCAGCCTGAGACCTTTGCCACCTGCAAAGCCGACTTGATACTCAGTGGTAACAGTACCAGTTTCTCTTATATTCAAGGAGATGTCGTGCGCGACCGCTTTGCCTACGGCAGCATGATCAGTGAGAACGGACATCCGGGTAAGAAGTTCGACTTCTGTATCAGCAACCCGCCTTTTGGCACACCTTGGAAAATCGACCTGGAGAAGTGGGGACTAAAACCTACCGAGAAGAAGAACATACAGGATCCGCGTTTCTATTGGCCAGATTCAGATAAAAATTTTATTCCCGACATAGGCGACCCGCAGATGCTGTTTCTTGCCAACAACGTGTCGCGCATGAAAGACGATTGGCAAGGCACACGCATCGTGGAGATACACAACGGTTCGAGCCTGTTCACAGGCAATGCCGGTGGTGGCGAGAGCAATCTGCGTCGCTATATCATCGAGAATGATATGTTGGAGGCCATCATTGCCGTGCCACTCAACATGTTTTACAATACTGGTATCGGTACCTTTGTATGGATTGTGACCAATCGCAAGGAGGAGCGTCGCCGCGGCAAGGTACAGCTGATAGATGCCACCAATATCTCTGCCCCACTGCGTAAGAATCTCGGCAACAAGAACTGCGAGATAACCGAGGAAGGACGCAAGGAAATTCTGAAGCTGCTCAATGATTTCCAACCAACGGAGCAGAGCAAAATCTTCGACAACCGCGAGTTCGGCTATTGGCAGATTACGGTGCAGCGTCCCTTGCGGTTGAGGGTCTTGACGGACATTGATTGGAGCGCAGTAGCCCTGAAGGATGCAGAGAGGGCAGCGTGCAAGGAAGCTGTCGAGAATGTGCCTGCCGGAACGCCTCTTGACGACTGGGACAGCTATGCCAAGCAGCTGAAGCTGAAGAAGACGCTCATCAAGAAGCTACGACCGTTTATCACCGTTACCGATCCCACAGCCAAAGCCGTGGAGGGAGAAGCCGACCCTAAGCTGAAAGATACCGAACAGGTTCCTTTACTCTATGACGGCGGCATCGATGCCTTTATGCGCAATGAGGTGCTACCTTACGCCCCTGATGCCTATGTGGACGAAGAGGCAACCGTTGTCGGCTATGAACTATCGTTTACCAAATACTTCTACAAACCAGTGCAGCTACGCTCCGTTGCTGATATCAAGACTGATATTCGCAATATCGAGAAAAGCACCGACGGATTGCTGGAGGAGATATTAAGTGATATGTGTTAAGTGATAAGTGTTAGGTGTTAAGTTACAGATTATGAATGATACAGGCGAAATCAAGATATACCAAACACAGGACGGACAGACAGCCATTGACGTGCGACTGGAGAACGAGACGGTGTGGCTGAATCAAGACCAGATTGCCATATTATTTGACAAGTCAAAGTCAACCATCAATGAACATATCAATAATGTTTTCAAAGAAGGCGAACTGGAGAAAGAAGAGGTAGTTCGGAAATTCCGAATAACCACTCAACACGGTGCAATGGCAGGGAAAACACAGGAACATGATGTGATGTTTTACAATCTGGATGTGATTATTTCTGTGGGTTATTGTGTAAAAAGTAAGCGAGGCACTCAATTCCGCCAATGGGCCAACAAGGTTTTGAAGGATTATCTTATCAAGGGCTATGCCATCAGGAACGATCTCGCCCATCAGAAGTATGATGAGCTGCGATGCGTGGTGGATGTGATGGGACGCACCATCAAGTCGCTCGACGCAAAGGTGGCTGACGAGACGGAGAAGGCAGCCAACAACGCCGATGAGCGCGAAGCACTGGTCAGTGTGGTGACCGACTATACCCAGGCACTTGACACCCTTGATGATTACGACTACCAGCGGCTGGACGTGAGCGACACCAGCAAGCAGGAGCGGTTTCATGCCACCTACGAGAATGCAATGGAGGCCATACAGGGCTTGAAGGAGAAATTCGGGGCCAGTCAGTGGTTTGCCAATGAGAAGGACGACTCGTTCAAAAGTTCCATTGGGCAGATTTATCAGACTTTCGGTGGCATAGAACTCTATCCCTCTGTAGAAGAGAAGGCTGCCATGCTGCTCTATCTTGTCACCAAGAATCACTCGTTCAGCGATGGCAACAAGCGCATTGCTGCCACATTCTTCCTTTGGTTTATGAATAACAATGGCATCCTTTACAATCCTGACGGTTCCAAACGAATAGGCGACAACACCCTCGTGGCTCACACCTTGATGATTGCTGAGAGCCGCACTGAGGAAAAGGATACGATGGTAAGGTGGTGGTGAACCTTATCAATAAGAAAAACGTTTGACGCAAGTGTTAAGTGTTAAGTATGAAGTTATAAGTGTTAAGTATGAAGAAATATCCAAAATATAAAGACTCGGGGGTAAGCTGGATTGGAGAGATACCTGAGGGATGGAATTCTAAGAGATTAAAATTTTCTTGTAATCTCGTTCAAGAGAAAACCACCGACAATGCTTTACCTTATATAGCACTTGAAAACATAGAGAGCTATTCTGGTAGATTGTTGTCGATAAATACATCTGTACCAGAAGGTTCGTGTAATCTATATCGCGCCAATGATGTTCTTTTCAGCAAGCTAAGACCATATCTTGCAAAATGTGTAGTTGCACAAACTGACGGGAAATGTTCTTCCGAATTGTTAGTACTTCGCAATTTCGAGGGGGATAATAAGTACCTTCAATATTTAATGCTTTCCCCAAAATTTATTGAGTATATAGACTCTTCTACATATGGTGCCAAAATGCCAAGAGCTAATTGGTTATTTATAGGTAATAGTTTTATTCCGCTTCCATCACTTTCCGAGCAGCATGCTATCGTTTCATACCTCGACAAGAAGACCGAGCAAATAGATCGCTTCGTTTCAGAGGCAGAGAAAGAGATTGAGAAACTGAACGAGCTGAAGCAGGCACAGATTGCCCGCATGGTGACACACGGACTCAATCCCAATGCACCTATGAAGGATAGTGGCGTTGCATGGATAGGGATGATACCGGAGCATTGGAAAGTAAGAAAAATCAGTTCCCATTTCAAGGAACGTAGGACAAAGGTATCTGACAAGGATTATCCAGCACTTTCTGTAGCAAGAGAAGGTGTTGTACCACAGCTTGAAACGGCGGTGAAAACGGATAATGGGGACAACAGAAAGCTTGTGTTAAAGAATGATTTTGTAGTTAACTCACGTTCTGACAGAAAAGGCTCCTGTGGTGTCTCTGATTATGATGGCTCCGTATCACTAATAAGCATTGTGCTTGAGCCACGTGATATTTATCCAATGTACGTACATCATCTTTTTAGGAGTAACAACTACATAGAGGAGTTTTATCGAAATGGGCGAGGTATTGTGGCGGATTTATGGACTACACGGTACAGTGAGATGAAGAATATATTTATACCAATCCCTCCTAATGACGAGCAACAAGCCATCGTCTCTGCCATCAACAGCATGAGCGAAAAGATTGACATGCTTGCTACAAAGCTCACGGCTCAGATTGACAATCTGAGGGAGCTGAAGCAACGCATCATCAGCGATGCCGTGACGGGGAAGATAGACGTTAGAGATAGAAATAATTAGAAAACAGATAGATATGAAATCAGATACATCAGAGAAATGGTTTGAGGAGCTCATTGAACGCGTCCTTCTACATAGTGGCTACGAGAAGCGGGAGAGCCAAGACTTCAACGTGGAGTATGCGATTGACGAAGGTATGCTCCGCACATTCCTGGAGAACACCCAGCGCGACAAAGTGCAGCGTTCACGTATCTTCGACAGTGAGGTGAACACGCGTAAGTTTTACGAGCGACTGCGCAATCAGATTACCCAACGCGGCATCGTGGATGTGCTGCGCCACGGCATGGAGCACAATGCCACGAAGTTCGATTTGTATTATCCTACGCCATTGGAGGCCAACCTGCAGGCAAAGGCATTGTACAGCAACAACCACTTCTGCTGTGTGCGCCAGCTGCATTATTCTAAGCAGTATCCGGAACTGAGCATCGACATCGTGTTGATGCTCAACGGCCTGCCCATCATCACCATGGAGCTGAAGAACGACCTGAGCTGCCAGACGGTGGAAGATGCCGTCCATCAGTACCGCACCGATCGCGACCCGAAGGAGCTGCTCTTCCAGAAGAAACGCTGCGCCGTACACTTTGCCGTAGATGACAACGAGGTGATGATGTGTACGGCCCTGAATGGCGAAGCATCGTGGTTCCTGCCCTTCAACAAGGGTGTGAACGATGGGGCAGGAAACCCTGTCAATCCCAACGGACTGAAAACAGTCTATCTGTGGGAAGATATCCTGCAGAAGTCGAGCCTGAGCGACATCCTTGAGAATTTTGCCCAAGTGGTAAAGGAAAAGGACGAAGACACAGGCAAAGTAAAGGAAAACGTTATCTGGCCACGTTATCATCAGCTGGAGTGTACCCGTGCGTTGCTTGCCGACACCAAGGTCAGCGAAAGTGGCCGCCGTTATCTGGTGCAGCATTCGGCAGGATCAGGAAAAAGCAATACCATCACGTGGACAGCCAAGCTGCTGGTAGCTTTGAAAGAAGCCGACGGTATCACACCTCATTTCGAGAGTGTGCTGGCGATTACCGACCGCGTGGTGCTCGACAAGCAGATACGTGATAACCTTCGCTCGTTTATTACCAAGAAAGACATTGTGACATGGGCAGACGACAGCGAAGCTCTGAAGGAAGCGTTGGACAATGGGAAAAAGGTCATCGTGAGTACCGTTTGTAAATTCCCCTTCATCTTGCAGACTATCGGCACAGAACTGAAAAACAAGAAGTTTGCCGTAATTATCGACGAGGCCCACTCCAGCCAAAGCGGTGACATGGCAAGTGCCTTAAATAAGGTGCTTAGCGGTCATGGCCTGAAGGATGTGAACATAGACGATAATGAGGAAGGACTGAACTCGCTGATGGAACATGTCGTGGAAGGTCGCCTGATGGCAAAGAATGCCAATTTCTATGCTTTCACCGCAACGCCCAAAAATAAGACGCTGCAGATGTTTGGCGATGAATATACCAAGCCCGACGGCGAGATTGGGCACAAGCCTTTCCACCTCTACAGTATGAAGCAGGCTATCGAGGAGGGATTCATCCTTGATGTGACGAAGAACTATACTACCTACGACAGTTTCTACAAAATACTGAAGAATACGGAAGCCAATCCACTGTTTGACAAAGACCAGGCTGCAAAGAAGCTGCGCGCATGGGTGGAGAGCCGTCCCGAAACGGTAGAGAGGAAAGCACGTATCATTGTAGAGCATTTCCACGAGAGCGTGTGCCACAAGATAGGTGGCGAGGCACGGTGCATGGTTGTATGCAACGGTATAGAACGTGCCATTGATTATTTCTTTGCCATCAAAAAACTGTTAGAGCAACGCAACAGTCCTTATAAGGCTATCATAGCTTTCTCGGGAGCAAAGGAGTATGGCGGACACAGTTACGATGAGGCACAGCTCAACCAGTTCCCATCATCAAAGATAGAAAAGACATTCAATACTGATGGTTACCGTTTCCTGATTGTCACGGATAAGTTTCAGACGGGTTACGACAATAAGTTGCTCCATACCATGTACGTGGATAAGATACTGAGCGACATCAAAGCCGTGCAGACACTCTCACGCCTGAACCGTGTGCACCCGTTGAAAAACGACACCTATGTACTCGATTTCGTGAACAAGGCAGAGGACATTGAAAAAGCTTTTCAGAGATATTACAAACAGACCTTACTGAGTCATGAGACAGACATCAACAAGGCAAGCGACCTGCTGGACATCTGCGACCAAAGCCTGGTGTATGAGCAGGAAGAAGTTGAGGACTTCAACAGAAAATATTGGAGCGGTGCAGCCCGTACCGAGTTGGATCCCATACTTGATACTTGCCGTGAGCGTTTTATCCAGATAGGCGAAGAAGATGGTGAAGACCGCCAAGCAGAGATAAAGGGTGCCATGAAGTCGTTTGTCCGAGTGTACGAGTTTATTGCAGCCTTGATGCCGGAAGGTGTGCCCGAGTGGGAAAAGAAAAACACTTTCTTCCATTTCCTGCTTCGTAAGCTGCCTAAGCTGAAGCGAGAAGACTGGGCTGAGGGATTGCTGGAACTGGTCGACTTTGATAAGTATCGAGTGACAAAAAGTACTGATGAGGAGATTCGACTGAAAAACGAAAATGCAGAGGTGGAACCTATCCCTGTAGGACAACCCGGCGGAAGTCAACCTGACCCCAACATGGAGACACTTGACAAGATTGTGGAAGACTTCAACACCTTCCTTGGTGGTATAGAATGGAGGGATGCTGACACTGTTAAGCATCAGTATACCAAAGCGGCAAGTACACTTCAGGCCAATGACGAGGTGCGCGATGCCCTGCTTAACAACGACGAAGATACGAAATTGCAGGTGATTCATGACAATATGTCGGACATCATCGGTATTCTTACGGCCAAAGCCAGTGAGCTTCAGTTGCGATACAGTACCGATCCAAATGTACGTCGAGTGATTGACGCTTCTCTGCTCCAACACTTAGAGGAACAATATAATCCAACCTACAATGGGCAGTTGTTGAAAGAAAAGCTCAATGAAGCCTTCTCAGATGAATTCCGTCAACTGTGTGGCGTACGTTACCGTACATTGACAGAGGTGATTGATTGGTACTTTAATGTATTGGAAGCTACGACGATATCTAATTTGGATGGTATCAAGTCTGTCCGTCGTATTCTCAATCTGGCCTATCGCACAGAAGGGCGTGACGAGGATATGGAAGACTGGTTGAAGTCATTGTTAGGTAGTTTTGAACCATTTATGAAGAAGATATATTATCTCTGTAAGGGCAAGGAATTGTCTCGTTCGGATGGTGGTTTTGTCCAGTTCCTCGATGCTGCTAAAGCGGTCGGAGTGAACATGCTGCATTATGATGTGCCCGATTATCTGAATCAGATGAAGGTTTATTATGAGTTTGTTCATCAGCAACGTAATAATTCTACCCATCTGGCTCCTGTCGTTACACCTCGCGACCTGAAGCCGGGAATCCACATGACCGTAGCCATGTACCTCTATGCCACAATGATCAACATCACCAGTATGGAAATGGGTGGAAATATTGACAGCCCAAAGAATAGCGACACACCGTTCCGCCTCACTTCCAATGGGCAAAGTTATCAAGCGTTCTCTGAATATGACCATGGCTGTGCATTCGCAGCAGATTCAAGGTCAGACGAAAAATAATAAAAACATTCAAATCATGGAATCTACAAAGCAAAACACACTGTACCTGACCATCAAGCAGGTTTACTTCGACCAGATTGTTGCTGGCACTAAGAAAGAAGAATATCGCGAGATAAAGGATACCCCCTATAAGAAATACTTGGCTTGTGACGAAAGCGGTTTTCCTTATTTTGATGATGAGAAGATCAGTGAGGATAATCCATTGTTAGGAGATATTTGCGTATGGAATAACGGTGTTTACCCATACTATCCCAAAGACAACCTGAAATATCTCAGTCTGGCCGTCGGCTATGCCAAAGAGCGTGACACGGCATTGGTGGAAGTGATCGGCATAACTTTCCAGCCTCTGACCGGCAAGGATGGCAAGCCCGCACGCTTCCATGATGACGGTGAGAATGCTGCCCTTGATCCCAATGGAGAACTCTGCTTTTGGGAAGCCGTGTTCCATCTCGGAAATATTGTGGAAGTGAAGAGAAAATAACGGTATTTTTCTAAATATGGCAACCAACAAGAATGCACAGATAAGATACCAGGCTCTTGACAGATGTCTTGGTAATTGGAGTCGTCGATATTACATAGAGGACTTGATAGATGCCTGCAATGAGGCTCTTTACCTTTACAATGGTCAGGGGAAGAAAGAGGATGGTGTGAAGAAACGGCAGGTACAGGATGACTTGAAGTTTATGGAAAGCGAAGAAGGCTACAGAATGATGATTGATGCCATACGCGACGGTCATCGGAAGTACTATCGCTACCACCATCGTAATGACTCTATCAGCGAACGGCCTTTCAATCAGGAGGAACAGAACATCGTATCTGATGCCCTGATGCTGCTCAAACGATTTGAAGGCGTTCCCCAGTTTGATTGGCTGACGGATATCGACAAGAAACTGTATTCCACCAGTCAGCTTGGCAAGGATGTACGTTCGGTGGTCAGTTTCCAACATAACCCTTACCTGAAAGGAATGGACAAGGATTACTACAAACAGATTTTCGATGCCATTGTCAATAAGCAAGCCTTGGAGATTTGTTACCATCCTTTTGGTAAAGATGCCAAAGAGCTGGTAGTGAGCCCTTATCATCTGAAGCAATATAATAATAGGTGGTTTCTCATAGGGAAGCAGAGTGATTATGACGGATTAACCAACTATGCCATAGACAGAATTGACGGCATCAAGGATCTTGGACGAAAGAAATTTGAACCACTGGATGAGAATTTCTATTTTGACGAGTATTTTGAAGATGTCATTGGTGTATCGGTGGAAGATATTCTGGTGGATAACGTGGTCATCTATGCCAACGAAAAGGCTTTCAACTATATTTACACCAAACCGCTCCATGAATCACAGGTGGCAAGAAGCGAACGAGCTGAGGATGGAAGACGAATTATAACTTTGAAGGTGAAAGACAACTATGAGTTACGGGCTTTGTTGCGTTCTTTCGGGAGCCAAATAGAGGTGATCGAGCCAGCTTCTCTTCGCAAAGAGATGAAGGAAGATGCTGATGCGCTAAGTAAGATGTATGGCGATTAATTTTTTTTTGAAAGAATGCAGAATGGTTGCACACTCAATAAGTATCTTTGCATTGTAACTTTAATGAGTTGTTTATGAAAGAACTAAAATGTCCCAAGTGCGGTGCTATTTTCACCGTTGATGAAGCTGATTATGCTTCTATCCTTAACCAGGTTAAGAACGATGCCTTTGACGCAGAAGTAAGCAAAAGACTTGCTGAACTCCGTCAGCAGCAGAAGATGGATCAGGAAGCGGCTCTGTTAGCATCTGAACGAGGGTTCAAGGATAAGCTGTCGGCAAAGGATAATGAGATTGCAGGCAAAGATACTGAGATAGCCAGACTGAATGAGCGTCTCAACAGCATTGCTCAGGCCAAGCAACTCGAAATGAAGGAACAGCTCTCGGATAAGAATGCTGAAATCGTTCGCTTAAAAGAGCAGATTAACAGTCTCCAGAGTAGCAAGCAAATGGAAATAGAAAATAAAGTAGTCGAGAGAGACAAGAAAATCTCTGCTCTTGAAGCCTCCCTGCAACAGAAAGAGAAAGAGCAGGAACTGGCTGTAATTCAGGAAAAGAACGCACAGCGGGGAACTATCCAGCAGAAGCAGCAACGCATCATTGAACTGGAAGCCAAACTCACAGAGAATGAGGCGAAGGCTGCACTCAACGAGAAAAACCTAAAGGAATATTATGAGCGCAGTCTCAAAGACAAGGAGGAAGAGATTGAGCGTTACAAGGATTTCAAGATCCGACAGTCAACCAAGATGATTGGTGAGGACCTCGAAATTCATTGCCACAATGAGTTTGATAACGCCCGTTCGCTCGGCTTATATCCTAATGCTTATTTCGAGAAGGACAATGATGCCAGCAGCGGAAGCAAGGGCGACTTTATCTTCCGTGACTTTGACGGCGATACGGAATATATTTCCATTATGTTTGAGATGAAGAACGAGGCAGATACGACAGCAACCAAACATAAGAACGAGGATTTTTTTGACAAGCTTTACAAAGACCGCACAACCAAGGGCTGTGAGTATGCCGTTTTAGTGAGTATGCTGGAGCCAGAGAGTGAATTATATAACAAAGGTATAGTGGATGTGAGCCACCGCTATCCAAAGATGTTCGTGGTTCGTCCTCAGTTTTTCATGCCTATCATCTCGCTTCTTGCCAAGGCTTCCAGAAATGCTGTGGAATACAAGCGTCAGTTGGCTATTGCCCGCAACCAGTCGGTAGATGTGACTAACTTTGAGACGAAGCTCAATGAGTTCCGCAACGGTTTCAGTCGTAACTATGAACTGGCAAGTAAGAAGTTTAACGTGGCTATTGCCCAGATCGACGAGTCCATCAAGCATCTACAGAAAGTTCGTGAAGCCTTGGTCGGTTCTGAAGATAATCTTCGTTTAGCGAACAAGAAGGCAGACGAACTGACCATAAAGAAACTGACCTATAATAATCCAACGATGAAAGAGAAGTTTGACGAAGTCCGTTTGGTTGATACTAGTAAAGGAGAACATTCTGATAATTGAAAAACAAAAGATCGATAACACAAAAAATATTCTATGTTAAACGAAAATATATACCCCCACTTTATTTCTGACAGCCCCAAAGGAATTGATTGTTTTGAAGGGCATACACAGGAGCAACTAGCGGGAAATATATGTAAATATATCAAGTCCATTGATTCTGAGCCCGATAAAAAGTTAGGCGGCAATATTCCACGTATAATTGGGATAGAAGGGGGATGGGGGGCTGGAAAGTCTAATGTCGTGTCAATGATAGACAATGAATTGTCAGAAAACAGTTATTATACGTTTACTTATGATGCATGGGGGCATCAGGAGGATTTACAAAGGCGTTCTATCCTTGAAACCCTTACTAATGACTTAATTGACAATAATGTGCTGAGAGGTAAGGTGTCAATCCGTATGCGAAATGGTAAAGACAATTATGCAGATTGGAGAGACCAACTAAGCCTGTTACTTTCAAATAAGTCAACGACCATAACGAGATCCATTCCACGTCTAAGTTCTGCTTCCGTTTGTGGCATTCTCTTAATTGCATTGTATGGTATATTAAACGTCATTACAGGACGTTTAATGGATGATTGTACAATAACTTTATGGTTAGCCCTTGGTATAAATTTAATCCCTATTTTAATTGGCACCGCATTAGTTTTGTATCATCGCTACAGGAATAATAATTGGGAGTGGGCCTTAAGGTTAATATCTCAGAAAGAAGATAGTAAAATAGATGAAGAATTCACAAGTAGCGAGGAGCCATCAGTTAATGAATTCAAGAATTGGTTAGATTCACTATCAGATTATTTTTCTAAAACCAAACTATCTAAAAAGAAACTTATTGTGGTATTTGATAATATGGATCGATTACCATCTAAAAAAGTAATGCAGTTGTGGTCTTCAATCTATACATTTTTTGCTGGTGGAGATTATGAAAATATTTGGGTAATAATCCCTTATGACTATCAACATCTATGCCAAGCTATATCCAATGGCGGGACTAATGAGGATGCCGATAAGGATCGTATAAAGCGTTTCATAGACAAGACGTTTCCTATAACATATAACATTCCTCAGCCAGTTGTAACCGACTATGAGAAACTATTTAATACGTATTTTGAGCAAGCGTTTGGAAAAGGAGAAAAGGATCAAGGGCACATTTGTCTTGTATTTATGGAAATACATCCCATTGCCAATCCACGTACTGTAATATCTTTCGTAAATGAATTAGTTGCGATGAGATTGCAATGGCCTGATGAGGATGGTATAAGATTGCAAATAATAGCTTTATTTATCTTAAAGAAAGAAAAAATCTTATACAATGGTAAATCCTTAGAAGAAAACCTTCTTGGTGATGAGATATTTGAAGGTGTCACATCTTTTTATCCAGAGACAGAATACATTAGGGCAAAGTTATGTCAACTTGCTTATGGCCTACATGATATTGAAAAAGCTGCAGAGTTGCCAATGTTAAGAACTCTGAGGGTGAAAATCGGAGAAGGTGATTCTATTTTAGAATTATCTAATCATACAAATTTTGTATCAATACTAGAAAAAGTTCTTTCTAATGAGAATATGATTAAACAACATATTGACGAAGCCATACAAAGTCTAAAAAGCCTCGACACCGTTAATTTTAATGATGAAGAGAAAAACATAATTAAGAAAAAATGGGATTATCTCGCCAATATGATGTGTAGGACACAATTCGATAAACCAACTTTCGACTCTTCCCATCGTGAATTGCTTCTTCACTGTAGTAAGAGGCGCTTGGAAAGCGTTGCAGCTCACCTTTGCAATGAACTTCAACAACATGAAAATAGAGGTAAGGAGTATTATCAAGCTTTGTCAGGTCTTGAAACTGCACTTTCAAAGGCTCATTCAACCTTAGATATAAAAAACCTATTAGAGCCAAAAGAAGTATCATCTAAAGAGTTCCAAAATTATGTTCTTTGTGCAAAGGAAAGTTATCCTGATTATAAATTAAAAACCTCTAATGAAGAACTGAACACATTACTTATTGAGCAGGTGCAAGAGGGGAATAATGATAGTGCAGAAACTATAAAATATATCAAAGACGATGAGTATTATTCCTTTGATCATCTTTTTGAAAACACGCAATATAGTATACGGCAGAAGAAGATAACGAAACAGATATTTGCTGCAGCCTATATTAACAGAGTTTTCACGCAATGTGGAGAAGAAGTAGTAGCTAAATTTGATTCAAGTATAATCAATACGTGCTTATCTTCACCGGATGCGCATCAAAAGATCGGTTATGAAGATGTTGTGGCTATGTCTCTAGCAAATGGTACTGATGTTTCAAACTTTAAAGAGGAAAATGTGCCCTGTCTCTGCGAATGTATTGAGAACTACATGGATTACTCTAAATTAATACAATATTTAGGGGCAGAAGGAAGTGCCTACAACTTACTAAATAAGTATATAATATTGCAACGCAAGGGAACTAAAGTTCCATACCCTTATATAGCCCAGAATATTACTTCTATTAAAGACAAATTAGGTATAGAATACTCTGATATTATCCTGCGACTAGATGATATTCAAACGTTGGATTGGATAGACCCTACAGGTTCTAATGCATCGTTCAAAAGTAATATAGCGAATTACTTGCCTCAGAGCATGATGCAAGTATATAAGGATAATTGGGGCAATTTTAGTCAAAGCTTAGTAGAATTAGGCTTTGATGCATTACTCGACAAGCAGAAAGGCTTTTTATTTAATCCTGCATATGATAGGATAGACGAGTACTGGAAAACATTTATAGAAACATTCTTGGACACTAATGTCTCTGAGGATGCTAGAAAAGTATTAACAAAGGAACTAACGTATGCATTAGATGGCATAAGGCAGAATACGCACCCTAACATTGGGAGCAGTAATGTTTTACAATTATTGATATCAATAGCTAATAAGCCCCTACTTTTAGAATTTCTGAGAACGCAACTTAATGAATTCTTTTTTAAACAGGATTGTAGACTTGATTCATTTATTCTTTTTGGAAAGTTGTTGCCATTGTTGGGTGCTGACATGGATAAAAACTACGCAAGTGGTTTGATAACTCACTTTGTAAAGCCAAACTATGATAATGCCGATTCGGTTAAGATAATAATTGAAAACAAACAGTTCTATATTGGTATTCTGACAAAGGATATTTCAGTAAGCATACCAATAATAAAGGGTATGTTGGCAAAGTCCGAATACTCAGAAATACATGAAGAGCTGACCCTTTTAGTACCGAAGGAAGCAGATAAGGACGAATAATAACATCAAATGCAAGGGATAGTATGCATAGAATATATACTTTGCATACTGTCCCTTGATGAATCCTCGCTCTCCATTGTAACAATGGATAACAGCCAATCCCAGCCAAAGCCCAATCACACCGTACTGGTACAGGAAGAGGGTGGCTAAAAGGCTTTTCGTCAAGTCGTTCGCCCGAAAGATATAGAACGCACAGATCAGCAGGATGCCGGAATACTCGTAATCGACGTGTACCCATGTGGCCATTCCACAAACGGCTGCCATCAGGACACACCAAAGTAATGGCTTATTGTTTATCTTTTTCATGCCCTCCATTGCCACTAGTCCCAATAGCAGGGTGAAGAACACATTATGTGTATTGTCATGATTCAGTAGCCACCACGGAATGTCCGACACAAGGGCAAAGACAAAAAGATTCAGCGCATATTTCCTCACGGAACGGGTATGCACATATCCTTCCACCAGCAGAAAGGCGAAGATAGGGAACGCCATCCTACCTATCGTTCGCATGGCATCGTAGGCAAAGCCACTGTCCATTAGGTAATAGGCTATGTGGTCTAATGTCATGGACACCAATTCAATTATCTTCAATGCGCTACCTGACAACCCTTTACCTTGAACGAGGATCATATCACTTTGTTTTCTTTGCCCAACAGCTCTGCAATCATCGCATCCACCTCGTCATTGACCCGCTTGAAATTACGCCCCAACATAATCTCTTTCTCACGGTTTGAGGTAAACTGATAGATTTTAGGCAGGTCGGCATACAGACTTTCTTCCTTCTTAATCTGCGCCATATCGAAGTGTGTCTTGCAAAAATATTTGGAAGTCTTGAACTCCTCCGACTTTTCGATGTCGAAACCCTGCATCATACCATCTTCGGTCGGAGTGAAGTCACGTGCTGACTGACCAGCCAGCCACCCGTGGCCATATCCGCTATCTTCGCTGCCGGAACGAGGAAGTCCAACCGCTCAGAAATAGAGGTGGAAACCTTCTGGTCATTGATGGTGATAGATTTGGAAGTCTGCTTCGCCTTACCGAACACATCGTTCTGTGCCCATTCCAGCGTTTCTTTGTTACGGGCAGCACCCATAAAGATATTACCACAGGTGGTGATAATCTTCTGCATGCCGTTTTTGCCATAGTCTGCTTCCAGCTGTGGCAGCTCCTAAAATCCTAGTGTCACTGCCACCTTGTTGCTACGCGCCGTACCTATCAGGCGGTCAATCTTATGAAAGTACAAGGTCGGCAACTCATCCACGATGATGGAAACAGGGATATTCCCTCTGCTGTTCACACGGGTAACGAGACGGTTCAGCACCAAGGCATTCAGCGCACCCACAATCTGCTCCTTTTCCGGGTCGTTGGCAATCACGAGATACGAAGGACTGGCAGGGTCAGAAATCTTCAGGTCGAAGTCATCTCCTGTAAAAATCCAATAGGCTTCCGGCGAAATCAAACGAGCTGCATTGACACGCAGCGTACCCACCATACCTTCGAGCTGATCCATCGCCTTGTTGGTATAAGCCGACTGGAACGGAGCCATGAGCGAGAGAATCTTCTGGTCCTGCATCAGAATGTCGAACACATCGCTGTACTGCTTGCCTAAGAAAGAAAGCACATGCGGCATATCCGAGTATTCACCGGTAATGGTGTCAGGTTCCATCACCTGCCCCTGCTCATCCTCATACCAGGACGAAGTGATATGCACCCGCTGTCCGTTACGGCTCGTATAGGTAAAGTCATTCAAGTCCACGAACATGCCATCCTCATCCACCGACACATCGTGGCTCAACTCATCCACAAAGTCCAGTATCGTGTTGCCGTCCTTATCAACCGCCCTGTAGTCGTGCCAGTTCTTCGTAACCAACTTCAGTTTCTTGCCCTTGTATTTGATATACCTTGTGAGCTTCTTACCGTCCTTGAAACCCGTAGGATGGAAGTTCACGAAGAAATAGATGATGGCAGAGAGGAAGTTGATGGCCGAGTTCTGGAAGAACGCTTCAGAGCCACCTTTCTTGTCGCCACCCTTGTTGAGCGATTCGAGCAAGGTCGCTGCCGTCTCTGCTGCCGCCGCCAAGTCAAGGATGTACTTCCGTTGGATAGGGTTGATTCGGTTGGAGTATTCCACATCGGTAAAGTTGACGATGTGGAAGCCACAGTTCTCCGGCAACCTGCCCAGTTTCTTGTTCTTGCAATACTGATAGAACAGCGTCTTTCCCAATGTCGGGAACTTGTAGTCATACACCATCATGGCAAAGCCCTTGGCCGCATGCTGGCGGATAAATGGGTCAATGATGCCGAATGACTTACCAGAACCAGGGCGTACCCAGTACGATGGTGCCACGAAAGGGATTGATGATGTTGATCCAGCCCTTGTGCATCCGTCCTTTGAAATAGTAAATCATCGGGATATTGACCGAGTACGGATTCTCATTCAGTTCCTCTGACTGCTGAAACGACTCATTCTCAAAGTTGAATCGATCCTCACCTAACTTGTAGTTGTAGTAGCGTGAGATACCATCCAGCCCCTGATGCAGGAGCATTGTGCCGATGATGGAAGTCATGGCGTAGAGAACACGGTTAGTCGGGAAACCGAAGAGTAGTCCACCCCAGATGCCCTTATGGAACATCATGCAGAGCGCAATAAACGTGATGCCGATGCCGATAGGATAAAGCACCATTGTCTTGACATTGAATTTCAGCGCCTTCTGTGGACGTGTACCGATACATGTCACGCCGATGCAGATGAGTTCGATGAGCTTGCATGATGCCACATTGTTGAAGATCTTGAAACGGGCTATCAACTCCAGGATGAACCCCGTCACACGGTTATCCGCCGTGATAGGCTGATTCATGATCAACTCTACAATCAGGAAAAGATAGATATAGCTCCTGAACGTGTTGTAGATCTGTTGTTGTTCCCTTGTCTCTTCTACAGCCATGACGATTTGGTTTGATGATTAAAACACAGGTAGGTATGATACCATCTGCTCGCTGACACCATCAGCGTGCAGAATATCCTTATAGTTGATGTTGAGCGTGATGACACGCCCCGAAATCTGTTCCTCCGCAATTTCCAACTTCAGCACCTTCTCTTCCGGAAAGGTCAGTTTGTCGAGCACCAGCACGTTGCGATACGCCTTCTTGAAACTCTTCGCCGTATTGAACGAATAAACGGGAGTCAACTCTATGGACTGCGAATTGGTGGCTTTGAGTTCCTTCTTATCCTCCAGTTTGATACGCACCTCACTGATGTCATACTTCATCTCTGTGTCGTTGTAGAGCGAGTAGTCGAGGAAGAAGTAGTCGCCGACACTGTAGATGTTATTCACCGTAGCCCTGATGCCATACTCATGGGAATGGATATGCTTCTGCGGCCTACTGGCAAAGATCGCCCAGGCGTATGCCGTCATCTCCTTGCGTGGCATCGTCACGTCGGGATTTTCATACTTGCTCATGTCCTCTGCCTTGATACGGTAGATGGAGCTGGCTTTGGCAGGGCCGGTAGTATAAACCACGTTGAGCTGTACGATGTGCCGCTCCCCAATAACGGTAATGGTACCCGCCAGCTCATTGTCATACATTTTTCCCGATGGTTTGATGCGTACGATATTGCCCGTACACTGGTTGCCCACTATCTTATTTGTCGAGATGTCCACAAGCTTAATATTCTCTGGCATCAGCAGATGCGTTGTCACTTGCTCGTTGACAAATACCACATCCTTGCGCCTGTTCTCGTCAAAGATGTAGCTATCCGTGGGCCTTGCGTTGCGGATATATCTCACCGAAGCCGAGTCTACCTCAATATTCTTATACATTTTCTGTGCCTGAAGGCTGCCACACAATCCCATGAAGGCAACCAAGATAACTAAAAACTGCTTCATATTTTACTCGAGTTCGGGATAAGATCAGTATGTAAATAGTTCTAACTGCTTTGATTTTTCGACATAAACAGGTAGCGCCTCAGGTTTATTGTCAAAAAAGCAATAGGCAGTAAGGGCAGGACATAGGTTCATGATGAAGTTGTGTATTGAGCGATGTCGCGAGTGTACGAGGTTAGCTTTATTCTTCAAAAGTTCATTGATGCACTCGATAATGTACCGCTTTCTTAACATAATCTTATCCCACATCGGCATCAGCTTGTTCTTCATTTTAGCCTTCAAGCCATGAACGAGCCCAGAATACCTTGAGTGAATAGGCTTTCGAAGAGTTCTTGCTTGATATATCCTCTGTCAGCAAAGACCTCCCCATAAAGCACCTTTGTAAATACATTCCACACCCTGCTATCCCTGTTATCCACGTTGACCCCGGTAAGACAGAATGTGATTACCTCACCTGAATCATTGCAAAGCAGGTGAAGTTTGAAGCCATGACACCAGCCCATAGTCCCTTTTCTGTTCTTGGCGAGCCCCGAAAAGACTTTGTTGAAATACCTTCTTACGTTGTGGCATACGGGAATCATTGTACTGTCAACGAACGTTATCCCCGTACACTTGCCGAAAGCATAGAGCCTCATGAAGAGCCTCATTTTGCAGAATACACGAGGCATGAGCTCTACAAAGCGATTATAGGATACCGCATTGGGGAACTCTTTGTGGAAGTAGCCGCAGATACAATTCTGATAATACTCCTTAAAATTGCGATAGGTACCGAAATGATAGCATATAAGAATCGTCATCACCTCACTTTCGGAAAGCCTTCCTTTACGATTTCTGTAACGTTTCCCATTACCATTATGGGCGGGTAAACGCAGGTTTCTTTTCAGCTCACCATCCAAATTCTTGTCAAACTCATCGATAATACAGAATATTTCTGTAACTTTGTCCTTGGTAGTCATCGCTATATTTGTTTTATAAGTTACTGATTCACAGCTATAAAGTTACAAAATAATAGCGAGATTACCAACTTTTTAAGCAATTTTCTTATCCCGAACTCGCGTACATTCTGTGTTCTGGTAACACAAATTGGTAACACATTTTATTCCCGAGAGCTCCTTTTTGCTCCCATTACTTCCCATTAGTCACGGGGTTTAACATCAAGCATAAACTCCTCTAAATGTGCTAATTAGGCCACAAGTGGCTCCTTCTAAACGCAAAAGAGGATTTTGTTTCCAAAATCCTCTTTTGCTTGTGGTGGTGATTCCGTTGGGATTCGAACCCAAGACCCACAGCTTAGAAGGCTATTGCTCTAATCCAACTGAGCTACGGAACCAGCCTTATTTGCTTAAATCGGTTGCAAATTTAGCATTTCTTAGTGAGATATACAAGCCTTAGTACATTTTTTTTGGTACACATCCGTATCTGTAAAGGGCTGAAGAGCCGACCAACGAATACAAAATTGCTTGATATTTGTCTTTATTTCTACTTAATATAGGCGGAGCGGCATACCGGCTTGTATTTGATAATCGGGGGTGAGTTGATTTAATTTGTACAAGCTCTTTAACCGTATGCCGTAATGTTGTGCAATGGTGTACATGCTTTCTCCTGGTTGAATAATATGTAGACGGCCTTTATATCGCTTTTCTGCCCGCTTCTGTTTCTTCTTAAGATAAATGACCTCACCAGGATTTAGAACATCGTTTTTATTGCGTTCGTTGTATTTGGCAATTTTTCGATAGGATATATTTATTTCATCGCCAATGCTCTTAAACGTATCGCCTGACCGGGCAATGATATAATAGTTCTTGTTATAGAGGTGTATGGGGTGCAATAACATACCGTTGTTGGCAGGTTTGTCGGTGCCTCCGCGTTTAGCCATGAATTTGTCATAGCTTGTTGCTTGGTCTAAAGTGTAGAGTTTATAGAGTTCGATGAGCTCAATCAGCTTGTCGGCATATTGTGGATTCGTTGCATATCCGCAGGCCTTTAATCCGCGTGCCCATCCTTTATAATCCGTCCGATCGAGCTGGAACAGACTGCGGTAACGACTGTTTTGCTTGAGGAAACGACTATGATCTTCGTAGCTTTGCAGTGCATTATCGTAGGAACGGAAACATTCGTTCGCAGCATCGTCGTTATGATAGACTGATGCCCCTGTCCAATCGTGACACTTAATACCGAAGTGGTTGTTGCCTTTAATGGAGAGTTCGCTACGTCCGGCACCACTTTCGAATAATCCTTGTGCTAAGGTAATGCTTGCCGGGATATTATAGCGCAGCATTTCTTCGATAGCCAAGTTCTTGTATTGGTCAATGTAACTTTGATAGACAGAATTCCATCGCATTTGTGCTTGCATTTGCAAGGGGATTGCGATACAAAGGAAAAGGAAGCATTTTTTTATCATGTGCGCAAAATTACGTATTATGCAAAAAATAACAATAAAACAGGATTTCTTTTATCAAATATTAGTAGTTTTGCACCATGTCTAAGAAACGGCAACTCATTTTGGCTTTAGGAACAAACCATCATCGGCAGGAGAACATGCGATTGGCTCAGGCACATTTGCACGATCTTCTCCGCGATATAGAATTTTCTTCATCAGCATTAACAGCGGCTATCGGCGAATTTCCGGGGACCTATCTCAACTGCGTCGGTCGAGCCACCACGTCGCTGATGTTGTGCGAATTGCAAACCAAGTTCAAGGCCATCGAGGCCAGCTGCGGTGACAGCCGAGAGAAGCGCGAGGCGGGCTGCATTGAAATGGATATTGACATTTTGAAATATGGCGAAGAGCGGTTGCATGAAGCCGATTGGGACCGTGCTTACATTCAGCGACTATTAATAGAACTATATAGCAGATGAAGCAATTTCTACTTTTCTTGATTTGTGTGCTTGGTCTACAAGCTCATGCACAACAGTTTAATGATTACTTTGAAGATGCAACGTTACGTATCGATTACACCTTTGCGGGCAATGTGCATGAACAGCATGTTACGCTTGATAAACTTAACCGATTGCCTCGTTGGTATGGTAAGCGTCAACGGCTCACACAGGTGCCCGTGGAAGGCTATGGACAAGTGATTGTGCGGCATCATGCTTCGGGTAAGGAAATCTATCGGCAATCTTTTTCAACCCTTTTCCAAGAATGGCTCAGCTATGACGAGGCTCAGCACACATCGCGGAGTTTTGAAAATGTGTTTTTGGTGCCTATGCCTAAAGACACTGCGGACATTACCCTCGAACTCTATAATAATCGCCGAACCATTATGACAGCCTTCACACACCAAGTGTCGCCCAAGGATATACTGATTCGGCGCATTGGCGAGCAACACCGCACCCCTTTTGTGCAGTTGTTAGCGCCCAAGGACACATCTCGTTGCATTCATATTGCATTTATTGCCGAGGGCTATCAGCCCAGCGAGATGTCTACTTTCATAGCCGATGCGACGCTTTCCATGGATGCTATCTTCGCCCATGAGCCCTTCAAAAGTCTCAAAGACCGGTTCTCAATAGTGGCCGTGCAAGCACCATCCGTTGATAGCGGAACCAGCATACCCTCAAAAGGCATTTGGAAGCGAACGGCTTTGAGCAGCCATTTTGACACATTTTATAGTGAACGTTATCTCACCACACTCAATTTGAAAGATTTACACGATCAACTCGCCGGAATCCCTTATGAACACATCATTGTCTTAGTCAATACACCCCATTATGGCGGTGGCGGCATCCTCAATTCCTATAATTTGTCCATGGCGCATCATCGGCTCACGCGACCGGTGGTGGTGCACGAGTTTGGGCACAGCTTTGCAGGTTTGGCCGATGAATATGGCTATGCCAACGAGCAAATTCCGATGTATCCGCACGATGTTGAACCTTGGGAACCCAATCTCACAACTCTGGTGCATTTCGACGAGAAGTGGAAGGACATGCTCCCCGCTCATACGCCTATTCCTACGCCTCAGGTTACAAAAAATCAACAGAAGGTGGGCGTCTACGAAGGAGGAGGCTATGCTTTGCACGGCGTCTATCGTCCCATGATTGATTGCCGCATGCGCACCAACGAAAATCCTGAGTTTTGTCCGGTTTGCCAACGTGCCATTCGCCGGCTCATTCAATTTTATACCGAATAATAGGAAACTGTGGCTGCACAAATGTGGAGTCATTGAAAAGTTATAAAGTTCCTTGTTTATAAAATTCTGTTTGAAACCATTCTGCGTCGTTCCGAATCTGATACGAACCCCAACCGGACGTAAACTCCCTCTTCGGGGGATGACAATCGCTTGTTTTTGGTAAAAACATGCGAGATGCCGGGGGAGTTTCGACTGTTTTTGGTAAAAACATGCGAGATGCCGGGGGAGTTTCGACTGTTTTTGGTAAAAACATGCGAGATGCCGGGGGAGTTTCGACTGTTTTTGATAAAAACATGCGAGATACCGGGGGAGTTTCAACTGTTTTTGATAAAAACACGCGAGATGCTGGGGGTGTTTCGACTGTTTTTGATAAAAACGCACGAGATACCGGGGGAGTTTCGATTGTTTTTGGTAAAAACGCACGAGATGCCAGGGGAGTTTCGATTGTTTTTGCTCAGCCGAAGTGGGGAAGTGCTGGCATAACCTTATGCCCGTGCGTGGACATGTGGAGTTGATAGGATAAAATAAGGTGTAGAGAAGCGGGTAGGGAAAGCGGTCGCAGGTTTGGTTGAACCCCAGAAAATGTATAATTTTGCAACGACAAAACGCTTGCAATGGCCACAGAAGGTTGCGAAGTGTAGCCGTAATAGGCAGGGCTTCGCCATTCGGTTTTAGTTTCGAGATGCAAAGAGCGTTTTTTAATCAATGAAATGATGACAGAACTACATTTAACTCCCCTTCATTTGCCCAGCGGCGGCCAGCAGTCTGCGTGCGTGATAGCAGGTCCCTGTTCGGCCGAAACCGAGCAGCAAGTGCTCACCACAGCTCGTGATTTGGCAGCATGTGGTTGCCGCATTTTTAGAGCAGGTGTTTGGAAACCACGCACCAAACCCGGGGGCTTTGAAGGCGTGGGTGAGGTGGCGCTGCCGTGGTTGCAGCAGGTGAAAGCGCAGACGGGCATGCTCACGGCCACCGAAGTGGCAACGCCCGAGCATGTGGCACTGTGCCTGGAGCATGGCATCGATGTGTTGTGGGTGGGTGCACGCACCGTGGCCAATCCCTTTGCCATGCAGGCCTTGGCTGACAGTTTGCGTGGCGTGGATGTACCTGTGTTGGTGAAAAATCCTGTTAATCCCGACTTAGAATTGTGGATTGGTGCCTTGCAACGACTCAATCGTGCGGGCATCACGCGCCTGGGTGCCATCCTGCGTGGTTTCTCGAGCTATGGAAAGAAAGCATATCGCAATCTGCCCATGTGGCAAATCGCAATCGAGTTGCGCCGCCGCATTCCCCAGTTGCCCCTCATTTGCGATCCCAGCCACATTGGTGGGCGCCGCGACTTCATTGCGCCGTTGAGCCAGCAGGCTTTGGATTTGGGCTTCGACGGCTTGATTGTTGAGAGCCATTGCCATCCGCAGGAGGCATGGAGCGATGCGCAACAGCAGGTGACGCCCGCCATGCTGCACCAGATTTTGCAAACCTTGGTGGTGCGCAGCACGCGCGCTGTGGATGAGGGTTTGCGACCGCTGCGCGCGCAGATTGACGACATCGACAATCAGCTCATGATGCTCTTGGCACAGCGCATGCAGGTTTGCCGGCAGATTGGGATGTATAAAAAGGAGCAGAATTTGGCAGTGTTGCAAACCAATCGCTACAACGAAATCTTGGAAAAGCGCGGCGAGCAGGCTCGTCTGTGTGGCATGAGCGCGCAATTTGCGGCCGAAGTGTTTGAGCATATTCATGAAGAGAGTGTGCGTCAACAACTGCAAGTTATTAATGGCGAAGTGAAACCTTAGGGCCAACAGCAATGGGTATGCTCAACTTTATTTCCATCCTTTTAAGTCTTTTCACGGTGGTGGAATGGAACTGTGAAAACCTTTTCGACACGCAGCATCAGCCGCCCAAGCGCGATACCGAGTTTTTGCCTGACGGCGCGTACCATTGGACCACTGCACGCTATTGGAAAAAGCTGCGGCATGTGGGGCAAACCCTAATGGCTTGTGGTGGCGAGGAAAAGGCGTGGCAGTTGCCCGATATCATTGCGTTGTGTGAAGTTGAAAACGATTCGGTGATGCGTGATTTAACGAAGCGTTCGCCCTTCCGTCAGGCGCATTACAACTATCTCATCACACAATCGCCCGATGAGCGAGGCATCAATGTGGCACTGCTCTATTCGCCCTATTCGTTTCGTTTGTTGAGGTGGCATGCGGTGCGTGTGAACCCCATTCGGGGCATGCGTCCCACGCGCGATTTGCTTTATGCCGCCGGTGAATTGTTGTCGGGCGACACGCTGCATCTCTTGGTTGTTCATGCCCCGAGTCGCAGTGGAGGCGAACGTATCACGCGTCCCAATCGTCGGGCAGTGGCACAACAAATCGTTGCAGTGGTTGACTCTATCCGTCTTCATTCCGCCACGAATAAAATTCTCGTGTTAGGCGATTTCAACGATTATGCGCAGGATGAAAATCTTCAGTATCTTTTGCGTCACCAGTTGGTTGATGTCTCTGCCGATGCAAAAGGAACGCATGGTGCGAAAGGCACCTATAAGTATAAAGGCGTTTGGGACAGCTTAGACCATATCTTGTGCAGCGAAACCTTGAAACCTTATTTCCGTCAATGCCAAGTGATGGATGCCCCTTTCCTGTTGACTGCCGATGATATTTATGGAGGCGTGCGACCTTTCCGCACCTATTATGGGCGGCGTTATTCGGCAGGGTTTAGCGACCATTTGCCCTTAGTCGCACGCTTTTGGCTTCCCGATTAGAGCCATCTTATTTGGGGTAATTCAAGTAACCTTAATTTTTTTAAATAACAAAATGCACCTTCGCTAATCTCCACCTTATTATGTATTTTTGCAACAACTATAGCCGAATTAGCTTTTTAATGCGTGATAGAGCGAATTCAGTACAAAGAGAATTATAAAAAAGATTAAAAGATATGTTTGAGAATTTAAGCGATAGATTAGAGCGCTCATTCAAAATATTGAAAGGTGAGGGGCAAATTACCGAGATTAATGTTGCCTCTACGTTGAAGGATGTGCGGAGAGCCTTGCTCGATGCCGACGTAAACTTTAAAGTCGCTAAAAACTTCACCGACAAAGTAAAAGAAAAGGCGTTGGGTATGAATGTGCTCACGGCCGTGAAGCCTGGCCAACTGATGGTGAAGATTGTCCATGATGAGCTGGCCGACTTGATGGGAGGTGAGGCTGTTGATATAAACTTAGAAGGCCATCCTGCCATTATTCTCATGAGTGGTTTGCAAGGTTCTGGTAAAACAACCTTCAGCGGAAAGCTGGCAAACTTGCTTAAGTTAAAACGAAATAAGAAACCATTGTTGGTGGCTTGTGACGTTTATCGTCCGGCGGCCATTGAACAGTTGAAGGTGGTTGGTGAACAGATTCAAGTCCCGGTCTACGCCGAACCCGAAAATAAAGATGTTGTGGCCATCGCCCAGCATGCCATTCAAGAGGCAAAAGCAAAAGGAAACGATGTGGTGATTGTCGACACGGCGGGGCGTTTGGCTGTCGATGAAGAGATGATGAACGAGATTGCTTCCTTGAAAGAAGCGTTGCATCCTTCGGAAACGCTATTCGTGGTGGATGCCATGACGGGACAAGATGCTGTCAACACCGCAAAAGAATTTAACGACCGCTTAGATTTCGACGGCGTGATTCTAACGAAATTAGATGGCGACACACGTGGCGGTGCGGCACTTTCTATCCGCACAATCGTTACCAAGCCCATCAAGTTTGTCGGAACAGGTGAGAAGATGGAAGCTTTGGATGTGTTCCACCCTAACCGTATGGCCGACCGCATCTTGGGCATGGGTGACATTGTCTCGCTTGTAGAGCGTGCGCAAGAGCAATTCGACGAGGAGGAAGCTAAACGGCTGCAACGCAAGATACAGAAAAACAAGTTCGATTTTAATGACTTCTTGGGGCAGATAGAACAAATCAAGAAGATGGGTAATTTGAAAGATTTGGCCAGCATGATTCCCGGTGTTGGCAAGGCTATCAAGGATGTGGATATTGACGACAACGCTTTTGTGAGCATTGAAGCCATCATCCGAAGCATGACGCCCAAGGAGCGCACCAATCCCGAAATTCTTAATACCAGTCGTCGCCAGCGCATAGCTAAGGGATCGGGAACCAACATCCAAGAGGTGAATAAGCTTATCAAGCAATTTGATCAGACACGAAAAATGATGAAGATGGTGACGGGAAACCAAATGGCAGGGATGATGAGCCGCATGAAAGGGATGAAGATTCCGGGAATGCCTAAATGATTGTGTCACAAGGTTTCTGGAAGCAGAGTAATAATCAAGTAATAGAGAAAGCGGATGCAGATTATTGATGGAAAGGTAACGGCAGCCGAAATCAAGGCTGAGATAGCAGCTGAAGTCCAAAACATTGTTGCGCAAGGTCGCAAGCGCCCCCATTTGGTTGCCATTCTTGTTGGTCACGATGGCGGCTCCGAAACGTATGTGCGCAACAAAGTCCAGGCTTGCGAGCAATGCGGTTTCCTGTCGACCCTCATTCGCTACGAGGCTGATGTGACCGAAGCCGAGTTGCTTCGTTGTATTGAAAAACTCAATCATGATGTTACTGTCGACGGCTTTATAGTGCAGTTGCCATTGCCGCCGCATATTGATGAGCAAAAGATTATCATGGCCATCGACTACCGTAAAGACGTAGATGGTTTCCACCCCATTAATGTTGGTCGGATGGCGATTGGTCTGCCTTGCTTCGTTTCTGCTACGCCATTGGGCATCATGACGTTGCTGCGTCGTTATCAAATCAAAACAAGCGGAAAGAAATGTGTGGTGCTGGGACGTAGCAACATTGTGGGTAAACCGATGGCACAACTGATGGCTCAGAAGGCTTATGGCGATGCTACGGTCACCATTTGTCACAGCCACACGCAAGACATTGCAGCCGAGTGTCGCCAGGCCGATGTGATTATTGCAGCCATTGGTCAGCCGGGTTTTGTGACGGGCGACATGGTGAAGGAGGGTGCTGTGGTGATTGATGTAGGCACTACGCGTGTAGCTGATGCTACGCGCAAAAGTGGTTTCCGTCTCTCGGGCGATGTCTGTTTCGATGCTGTAGCCCCCAAATGTTCTTACATCACGCCCGTTCCGGGTGGGGTTGGCCCCATGACGATATGTTCTTTAATGAAGAACACATTGGCCGCAAGTAAAAATGAATATTACAAATAACGATATTGCATAAACGAATTTTTTTTATAACTCTCTAATTTTTGAAGGGGACTGGATAGCAGTGATGCAAGCCGTCCCCTGTTTTTTTGTGATGAATGATGGGAGCGGCTAACAATAGTTCTGCATGGTGCGCATAAAGAAAACAAAAACTTTGCAAGCCATAAGAAAAGCCCACCGAAAAGCCTGATTGAAATCTCTCTTCGGTGGATATTTGCACTTGTATAGATGCGGTGGGCAGCCCTCAAACGCAGGTGCTACTTCACGATACCTTTCTCTAAATACTCGGCTAAATTGGTTCTCACCTTTTCGGCCGCCCCTTCGGAAGCCACTTTGGCCATATCGCTGTCGACCATGAGGCGTACTAACTCTTCAAACGACGTTTTGGCAGGATTCCAACCCAATTTTGCCTTCGCCTTTGTAGGGTCGCCCCAAAGGTTGACCACATCGGTGGGGCGATAGAAGTCGGGGCTCACTTCAATGAGCACTTTCCCTGTGGCTTTGTCGATGCCCTTCTCGTCGAGTCCTTCGCCTTGGAATTCGAGTTCAATGCCAACGTGTTTAAATGCTTGATAGCAGAAGTCACGCACACTATGCTGCACGCCGGTGGCAATGACAAAATCCTCGGGCGTGGGGTGTTGCAAAATGAGCCACATACACTCAACATAATCTTTGGCATAGCCCCAATCGCGCAGCGAGCTGAGGTTGCCCAAGAAGAGCTTATCCTGCTTTCCTTGTTTGATGCGTGCTGCTGCCAATGTGATTTTGCGCGTGACGAAAGTTTCGCCGCGGCGCTCACTCTCGTGGTTGAAGAGGATGCCCGAGCAGCAATACATGTTGTAGGCCTCGCGATATTCTTTCACAATCCAAAAGCCATATTGCTTGGCCACGGCATAGGGGCTGTAGGGGTGGAAGGGGGTGTTTTCGTTTTGCGGCACCTCCTCTACTTTTCCATACAGCTCCGAGGTGCTGGCTTGATAGATGCGGCATTGCTCGGTGAGCCCTAATTGGCGCACGGCTTCCAAAATGCGCAATACGCCAACGGCATCGACATCGGCCGTAAATTCGGGCGAATCGAAACTCACTTGCACATGACTTTGGGCAGCTAAATTATAAATTTCTGTGGGACGCGTGCGCCCGATAACCCCTAAGATGCTCATCGAGTCGCCCAAATCGGCATAATGCAGATGAAAATGGGGCAACCCTTCGAGGTGGGCTATGCGCTCGCGAAAGTCTACCGACGAGCGACGGATGGTGCCATGCACCTCATAACCTTTTTCTAATAGGAACTCGGCAAGATAGGAGCCGTCTTGCCCCGTGATGCCCGTGATGAGCGCTATTTTTTCTTTCATATTGCTAAATTTATTGTTGTTCGGAGAATTGTTTGATGCGTTGTTCTTCAGACAGTTTGCAAATGAGCAACTTGCCGGCGTTCTCAGCCACGATATAGCCGTCGAGCCCTTGCACAATGACCTGTTTCTCATGCAGGGTGTGGATGATGCAGTTGTGGGTGTCGAAAACGGCGATGTCCGGTCCTATCAGCGCATTGTTATAGAGGTCCTTTCTGCTTTGTGCCAGCAAACTGCCCCATGTGCCTAAGTCGCTCCAGCCGAAATCGGCGGGGCAAACAAAGATTTCTTCGGCCTTTTCCATGATGGCGTAGTCAACCGAAATGCTCTCGCACTCAGGATAGCGCGCATCAATCATTTCTTGCTCGGCGGGCGTGCCGTAGAGCTTTTCCATGCCTTCGAAAATGCGCGATAATGCCGGCTGATAAACGCGGAATGCGTTGACAATGGTGCTCACATTCCAGATGAAGATGCCTGCATTCCAAAAATAATTGTTTTCGCGGATATATTTCAAGGCCGTTTCGGCATCGGGCTTCTCTCTAAACGAGTCAACGCGATAAATTTCATGGTTGCGTGGCGAGGAAGCCGAAAGGTCGGCCTGAATGTAGCCATAGCCTGTTTCGGGGCGTGTGGGACGCATGCCCAAGGTGACGATAGCATCGGTCTCGCCCGCAAATTTCAAGCACGACGCCACCACGCGCTGAAACTCTATGGTGTTGGTCACTACGTGGTCGCTCGGCGTCACCACCACATTGGCTTTGGGGTTGAGCGTTTTGATGCGCCAACTGACATAGGCAATGCAAGGCGCGGTGTTGCGTCGGCACGGTTCGGTCAGGATGTTTTCTGCGGGGATTTCGGGCAGCTGCTCTTTGCACAAATCATAATAGCTCTTGTTGGTGACCACCCACACATTCTCAGGCGCGCAAATGCCTTGGAAGCGTTCAAAAGTGAGTTGCAGCAGCGATTTGGCAACCCCCAACACGTCAATAAATTGTTTCGGACAATCGGCTGTGCTCATGGGCCAAAACCTGCTGCCCACGCCACCAGCCATGATGACTAAATGATTATTCTTATCCGCCATATTCTTTTTTTAAAATTTACGATTTCGCCCCAAAGGTAATCATTTTTTTCTTAACGGCCTACTAACGGGCAGCCGAACATCGTTTTGCAGCACCATCATCTCGCCGGCAAAGGCCTATCTGCCATCATACCCTGCTGTCATCTCGTCGGACGAACCCCTTTCCTGCGATAAACCACACGGATAGTCGGCGGCGAGCACCTCGCCAGCAACCTTTTCTCGATTTAGTCCGTCGGCGAGCACCTCGCCAGCAACCTTTTCTTGATTTAGTCCGTCGGCGAGCACCTCGCCGGCAATCATTTCTTGTTTTAGTCCGTCGGCGAGCACCTCGCCAGCAATCATTTCTTGTTTTTGTCCGTCGGTGAGCACCTCGCCAGCAACCTTTTCTCGATTTAGTCCGTCGGCGAGCACCTCGCCAGCAACCTTTTTCGATTTTGTCCATCGGCGAGCACCTCGCCAGCAACCTTTTCTTGTTTTAGTCCATCGGCAGAGCCTCTTCCGGCGACCTTTTCTTGTTTTAGTCCATCGGCGGAGCCTCTTCCGGCGACCTTTTCTTGTTTTAGTCCATCGGCAGAGCCTCTTCCGGCAACCTTTTCTCGAATTAGTCCATCGGCGGAGCCTCTTCCGGCAACCTTTTTCGTTTTAGTCCATCGGCGGAGCCTCTTCCGGCGACCTTTTTCGTTTTAGTCCGTCGGCGGAGCCTCTTCCGGCAATCATTTTCGATTTTGTCCATCGGCAGAGCCTCTTCCGGCAACCTTTTCTTGTTTTAGTCCGTCGGCGGAGCCTCTTCCGGCAACCTTTTCTCGTTTTAGTCCATCGGCGGAGCCTCTTCCGGCAACCTTTTCTCGATTTAGTCCGTCGGCGGAGCCTCTTCTGGCAACCATTTCTTGTTTTAGTCCATCGGCAGAGCCTCTTCCGGCAACCTTTTCTTGTTTTAGTCCATCGGCAGAGCCTCTTCCGCCAACCTTTTCTCGTTTTAGTCCGTCGGCAGAGCCTTTTCCGGCAACCTTTTCTTGTTTTAGTCCATCGGCGGAGCCTCTTCTGGCAACCTTTTCTTGTTTTAGTCCGTCGGCGGACTGTTCGCCGGCAACCTTAGGACACGGAGCCACACGAGAAATGGTAGGGGCGGTGCCTGTGTGCCCGCCCGTGTCGCCCCACAGGGGCGCATCCATCGTTCATTCCCCGCGCACAAAGCGTGTATTTTTGTATGGAAACGCCGCTGCGCGAACGTTCGGGCGGGCACACAGGCGCCGCCCCTACGCATTTTGCTTGAGAGAATTGCGCGCGGATGTCCGCCCCTACGGTTTCGTTTGGGCAGATTGCGTGTGGGACGGTTGATTTCGTTTGGGCGGATTGCGCGTGGACGGTTGGCGCCGTTTGGGTGGATTACGCGTGAGTGTAGAATGGCTTTTGATGGATTGTGCATGATGTTAGGGCCTGTTGTTTAGGGGCATAAAAGCAAAGGGAATATTTGGCATGTTACCATATAATGCTTATTTTTGTGCGTATATTAAACATTTTCTTTTATTTCAGATGAAAAATATTCGTGACCTGTTACTCTTGCTGCTGCTCGTTGGCCTAACAAGCGGTTGCAAAAAAGCGCGTGAGAAAGCGCACGCCCCGATAACTTTATCGGCTACACCCGAGCAGCAGAACTTGCTGAAAGTTTATGAGAAGCCAATCAGAGCTTATTACGAGGAGCTCTCTGATGTGGGGATGGACGGCATCGAAGTTATGTCACGCAAAGACCAAGTGGAATATACTGATATTGCCATTGAACTTATTCATGAGACATTGAAAAAACGGGGCTATCAACCGGTGGACGATGAGACTGCCCGAAAGGCTATCTTGAAATATTATGGTGTAGACATCGCCCAAAACAATTCTATCTTGGCGCAACAAGGTTTTCGCAGCTTTATTTTTAAGGATGGTGATCCCGCTGAACGCAAAAGGCAAGAGCTCTCTATGAATCAAAATTGCTGTTCGGAAGCAAGCTATTTCTGGAATAAAACCATCTATGTTTCGCATTACAATTACATCTTCTCCTATCCCACAATAGACGCGGCCGTAGCTATTAAAGGGCTGCCCGACATATTCGAGGAAGATTATGATGCGACGCTATTTAAGCGAGGGAAACTTTATTATAGGCTCCTCAACAAGGAAACATATTATGAAAACGAATTTATATTTCATGATAGTAAGAAAGCTTTTGCATGGCTGAAAAACAATTCTTTTGGGTTTCTTACCAATCTGTTGCAAAAGTATGGATACGACAAGAATGAGGAAATCAATCGTTTGTTGCTTGATTATATGCTGGTGCAATATGAAACGGTTGTAAGATCCTATATTCTCGAGGAAACCTTTGCCATCAAGAAAAAAACGAAACATCCGCATGTGGAAATCAGGGAAGGACTGTTGAAAAGTCTCCTAAAGCTACCTGCAAAAGCAGAATACGCAAAGATAATCTCGCTCATCAATACTTATATCAAATACATGATGGGCGAGGATGAGGAAGGTACACCCGACTGGGCAGAAGAATTTACGTTGGAGGAATGCTATAAGGTTGCAGCCTATTTGTGTTATTACCAATATCTGTTTTGCAAGAAATTTGGTGTTGAGGAGACTGAACTTTTGGGTCAGGCGCTCTATAATCATGAGTCATTCAGAGAGTATATCGCAGCTAAAAACTATTTTAATTTGAAAGGATTTAAGGCGCTTTGCAAGAAAGTGTATGACAAAGTGGAGGCAAGCGAAAAACTCAAAGAGGATGATGATGAATAGAGGGGTAACGTTCCTGTTGTCGTCAAACAGCAGTGCACAACTACAGGTGTAGTTATTGGCGCTGATACTTTATTTTTTACTCGATAAAACGGGGACGCGTTTGATGTCGATTACAGCAATTCGTTGAGGTTTTCAATCGTTGTGAGGCGTTCGTGGTCGAAGGTTTCGGACAGTTCCATCTTCCAAGCCACACTGAAAGGCACGTGCACGGCGTGGGCACCGATGGCCAAAACGGGTGCAATGTCTGATTTAAACGAGTTGCCAATCATCAGGAGTTGCGAGGGTTTGATGCCGCGTTCCACACAAAGATGGCGGTATTCGGCTTCGGTTTTGTCGGCCACCACGCAGCAGTCGTCGAAGTAGTTGGCCAGTCCCGAGCGCTTGAATTTGTTGAGCTGATCTTGCAATTCGCCTTTGGTGAAGACTATCATTTCGAAGTTGTCGCGGTCGGCTCGTGCGTTGAGGGCTATGAGTGTGTCTTCAACACCGGGCAGAGGTGTGGTGGGAAAGGTGAGCAGCGAGCGTCCCATTTGCATCACTTCCTCGATGATGCGCGCGCTCACTCGTCCGTTGGACACAGCGATGGCCGTTTCGATGAGCGACAAAGTGAAGGCTTTTGTGCCATAACCAAGGGTGGGCATGTTGCGTTTCTCGGTTTCAAATAGCGCCGTCGACAGCGTGTGGGCGTCGCCATATTCGGCCAGAAGTTGGCAGAAACTCTGCTCTACGCGGTCGAAATGCGATTGGCAATCCCACAAGGTGTCGTCGGCATCGAAGGCCATGAGTTTGATGTGTTGCAACGTCATGGCGGGATTAGTCAACGAGGATTTCGTCTAAATAGGCTGTGATTTTCTCGCGGTCGAGGTGCTGACCAATGAACACGAGCTTTTGCATGCGGTCGCCATAGGTCTCGTTCCAATCTTTTTGCAATCCTTCGTTGGCGGCCAAAAGCGGTTTGAGTTCTTTCTCGGGCATGGTGGCATACCATTGTCCGGCGTTGCGCAAGCCCATTTGTTTGCCCGCTTGTTCGAAGACGTAGCAGGTTTGTGGCTCGTCCTTAAACCAACAGATGCCTTTGCATCGAATGACCTCGTGGGGCCAATGCTCGGCAATGAAGCGGTCGAAGTTGACCAAGTCGAAAGGCTTGCGGCGATAATAAACAAAGGTGCCGATGCCATATTCCTCCACCTCGCCGCCGTCGTGATGGTGGTGATGATGATGGTGCTCGTGTTCGTGATGATGATGTTCGTGCTCCTCGTCGTCGTGTTCATGGTCATCCTCGTGCTCATGTTCGTGATGATGATGGTGCTCTTCCTCTTCCTCCTCGTCGTCATGGTGGTGCTCAATGGCGTCAATCCATGCGGCCGATGTAGCCACTTCGTCGAAATTGAAGCGGTGGGTGTTGATGAGTTGGTCTAAATCCACCTCGCCATAGTTACATTCTAAGATGTCGGCCTTGGGCTGCAGGGCGCGAATGATGTGCTTGATGCGTTGCAGTTCATGGGGTTCCACTTCAGCAGCTTTGTTGAGCAAAATCATGTTGCAGAACTCAATTTGCTGGATGATGAGGTTGACAATGTCCTCTTCGTCGATGTTTTTCTGCATGAGGTCGTTGCCCATGGCAAACTCATCTTTCATGCGCAGGGCATCCACCACGGTCACAATGTTGTCTAAGCGGGCGATACCGTCTTTGATGTATTTCGGTCCCATCGTGGGAATCGAACAGATGGTTTGTGCGATGGGTGCGGGTTCGCAAACGCCGCTGGCCTCAATGACGATATAATCGAATCGCTTCATGCTCATGATGTCGCAGAGTTGTTCCACCAAGTCCATTTTCAGCGTGCAGCAAATGCAGCCATTTTGCAAGGCCACCAAGCTGTCGTCTTTCTGATCGACAATGCCTCCCTTCTCAATCAAGTCGGCATCAATGTTCACTTCGCCAATATCGTTTACAATCACGGCAAACTTCACACCGCGTTTGTTGGTCAGAATTCTGTTCACTAAGGTTGTTTTTCCACTTCCTAAATAGCCCGTTAACAGCAACACGGGAATTTCTTTTGTGTTCATTTTCTTTATCCTTTCTTTATAAGTTGCACGTGCAAAGGTATAAAAAACCGCCGACAAATGGTTGTTTTAGAATGCGATTATGTGATGTTAAGCCAGCAAGGCGGCATCTTCGCGCTTGGCTTGCAACTTGTACCATGCGCTAACGAGTGCAAAGAGCGCCACATAGAGCAAAATTGTTTGCGACAGCGTGGTGTAGATGGCGGGCAGTTGTGCACCGGGAAGTTGCACGATGCCGCGTACACCGGCCGTCATGCCTTGCGCGATTTGCAGCATCAGGTGATAAACGAGCAGTTGCAGGCCGTGAATAGGGGTGGACACGAGCAACACGATGGCGAGATAAAGCAAACCTGTGGTGGCAGGGATGACTACAAAATTGCTCAAAAGAAAATAGGGAGAGACGCGGCCAAAATAGTAGAGCACTAAAGGAAAGGTGAATAATTGTGCGGCGAGCGACACGCAGGTGAGTTCCCACGCCCAGCGCAAGGGGCGTAGTTGGGGCTTCCAGCAGTTCGATAATGGGCGATAGACAATGGCAATGCCCAACACGGCCATGAATGAAAGCTGAAATCCTGCGTCAAACAAAGCGACAGGATTGGCCACGAGAATGATGCAAGCCGACAGGGCAAGGGCATTAAACGGTTTGTCTTCGCGTTGCAATATGAAAGTGATGCAATACATGCTGAGCATGATGGCGCTGCGAACGGCCGAGATGGGCAGACCAATGAGGAAGGTAAATGCCCACAGTGCGATGATAGAGAGGGTGAGCGCGATGGTGCTCCGGCGAAAAATGCGTGTGAGCAAGCTAAAGATAATACCGAGATGAAGTCCCGAGAGTGCCAGGATGTGGCTGGCTCCTGCCATGTTGAAATCGTCTTTGAGGGCGCGGGGTAGGGCGCGCTTCTCACCCAAAATCAAAGCCGTGATAAGGGCGTTCTCCATCGTGTTGGGTGCAAGGCCGTGCAAATAGCATAGCATTTTCGCTCTAATGCAGTGCAGTTTTAGCTGCAATCTCTGCCAAAAAGGTAAGGAAAGTGGTAGCTTTTGTGTGCGCAGTTGCCAATAGGGGATAAAAGTTTCGCCCACATAGCCTTGCCGTTTCAGCCACAACGCATAGTTGAAATGCACTTGTTGCGGCGTGTTTCTGAGAGGTTCGAGCATGGCATCTGCCACGAGTCCCTGACCAATGGCTAAGTGCATGTCGTGTTGCGGAGAGTTGAGAATGGAAGCCTTCAGCAGCAAAGGGTGTCGCAGCAAATGGTTGTTGAGTCGCATGATGCGAATGTCGCAGCGCCAGGTCTTTCCTTTTTGAATGGGAATGTCGGTTATCACCGCTTCGAAATGGCTCTCGCCTTGTGGCAATGTGGGCAGGTTTTGCGCCCTGCTCGTTCGCGCCAAAAAGCCTCCTAAAGCTATGGTTGCCCATAAAAGGCAACCGCTTTTTGCAAGCTCGTGTCGCAGTAGGCGTGCCAATAGCATGCTCACAACCATAAACCCTATCCACACCCAAGGGGTAACTTGGGATAGAAGCTGCGTCTCAATCGCAATACCTAAGCCCAAGGCAAGTGTGATGCGCAGCAGCGGATAGCGTTGGATGCTTCCGTTGACGTGAATCATTAGTGATAACCTGGATTTTGTTGCAGGGGTGTTGGGCTCAGTTTGATGGCATTCTTCGGAATGGGAAACAGGCAGGTGAAGCCTGTGTTCTCGCCCGCAATGGGCAAACGGAAGTCATAGGCCTGTTGGAATTTTCCAAAGCGAACGAGGTCGTTGCGGCGCCATCCTTCCCACATCAATTCTAAAAGTCGTTCTTGCAGCAGGTTGTCTAAGGTGGCTTGACGCGGCGGCATGCCCACACGTTGGCGCACCAAATTCATCTCTGCATCGCCATTCTGTCCGTTTCTCACCAAGGCTTCGGCCTGCATCAGCAGCACATCGGCATAGCGAAACAGCACGATGTCGTTGTCGATGAGTCTGCCATCGCTATAGGCCGTGCGGTCGACTTCATATTTTGCCATGCGTGCGCCGGCTGTTTTCTCGTATGGACTTCCCGTGAGTGAGATGCGGGCAGCCAAAGGTTCGTAAATCAAAGGTTGGCCGTTGCTGAGGCGAACGACCTGACCATCCACGCGCACTGTGCCGCTATAGAAATTCATGGCAAAGCGTTTGTCCTCGTTCGGGGTGCCATAACCATAAGCATTGACTGTAGCGACGGTGGCGCAGGTGCCATTTTCGGAAGCCATGCCCAATGCGTCGCCGTGGCGATAGTGGCGGCTGCGGAAGAAATATTGATATTCGTTGGCGTAGAGATGCTTGTCCATCGGGATGGTGAAGATATTTTCATTCGAGGTTTCATTGTGCACCGCAAAGTTTTGTTTGTAGTCAGCCGAGAGCGTATAGCCTGCCGCTGTAATCTTTTGGCAATAGGCAATGCAAGCCTCAAAAGCATTCATTTGTACGCCGTCGACCGTGAAAAGATGTGTGCCCGGCCCCATGTACACCTGATTGTTGAGCAGGATTTTGCAGAGCAAGAAATAGGCTACGGGCTGCGTGAAACGCCCATAATTGCGGCCTTGCAAGTTGCTATGGGCAGGCGAAAGATAGGGTGCAGCGGCTTGTAGCTCGTGAATCAGCGTCTCGGCCACTTCCTTTCGCGGTGTTTGTAGGGTGTTGTTGGCCTCGGTTCCGTCGGTCATGCTGAGCGGAATGTTGCCCCACATGTCCATGATGTAGAAATAGAACAGGGCCCTCAGTCCGCGCGCCTCGGCCATATATTCGTCATATTGCGCTGGTGTGAGCAAGTCTTTGTGGCGCGTGATGGTAGCTAAAGCATGATTAGACAGCCCCACGGCCTTATAAAGATATTTCCAAGTGTTGTACAATGCTTCGTCGGCTGGCGTCCAGGTGTGCAGATAAAGTCGTTGCCAAAAGCCGCCATCATACCAGTCGCCACCACGAATGGGAATCATAGCCTCGTCGGTGGTGAAGGTGTTGAAGTCGTAAACGCCGCGATAAGTGCCTTGCAAACCTTGGCTTTCTTGGTTGCCTCCGATTTGCAAATACAGATTACCGATGGTGTTTAGATAGAGATCGGTGGCGTTGGTATAGGCCTCGGTCTCTGCTATTTGGTCGTGTGGCGTTTCGCTTAAGCATGCGGTCAGGCATAAAAGCAAGCCCGGCATGCTGTGACGGAGCAGCGTAAGGATGATTTTTCTCATAGTCTTTAAAATTGAATGCTGATGCCTAATGAATAGGAACGATAGGGCGGATAGGAACGTTTGTCGTCAATGCCTAAAGTTCCGTCTACAACATAGTTATTGATCATGGGCGTTAAGCCATGGTAGGCGGTGAGCGTGGCCAAATTGTTGATGGCACATGCCACGCGCAAGGCACTGATAATCTTTGAACGTATCGGAATGTTCCAGCCCACAGTGATATAATCGAAATTGAGATAGTCGCCACGTTCCAACCAATAATCGGTTGCAATTTGGTCGTGAATGTTTTGTGCCGGAGCCTTGGCCATGACGTTATAATCAGGGAAACTGGTCATATTCATGTAGGTGAGTGCCGTTCCGTTATAAATTTTATGGCCGAAGGCACCATTGATTTGTAGGGAGACATCGAGATTCTTAAAACGCAGACTGATGTTCGAACCCATGGTGCATTTGGGCATAGCCTGACCGGCAATGTAACGGTCGCCGCCATCTTCAAGATTGATGGTGCCGTTGTGGTCGAGGTCTTCGATGTTATAACGATAGCTTCCGTCGGCATTTTGCACTAAACCTTTGCAATGGGGCAGATAGAAAACGCCTAAGGGTTGCCCCACGATTTGGTAGACAATGTTGTTGTCGCCGCCATGAAAACCGGCACCATTGAGCTTCCCAATGGGCGTGATGTCGGCGGCCGAGAGCATTCGCCCTTTGTAATTGCCCGACAAAGCCAGCAGGCGATTGTGCTGAAAGGCGATGTTCATGTTGATGTTAAGTTCTAAGTCTTTTTTCTGAAGGGGTGTGATGCCAAGCCCAAACTCAAAGCCGCTATTCCTGATTTTGCCCAAGTTGGCCAAGAATTTATCGAAGGTAAAAGGCGGCACGGGCACGTCATAAAGGTAGAGCATGTTGCGCGTGGTGCTGTAATAGAATTCGGCTTTCACGATGAGCCGATTCATCCAAAAGCCCATGTCCATGCCCATGTTGAAGGTGCTGCGCGTCTCCCATTTCAAATCGGGATTGGTGTTGCGGTAGAGGCCCAACACCGTTTTGGGCAAACCTTGATAGCTGATGATGCCTGTTGGGCGCACCAGGTTGAGCGAATAATAGGACTCGATGCTCGCCTGATTGCCGCTTGTGCCATAGCCCATGCGCATTTTCCAAAGGCTGAGGGTGGGGAAGAGCGTGGCGAAGAAAGGTTCTTTGTCGACATTCCACGTGGTTGAGACCGACGGAAACAGCCCCCATTTGTTGTGCTGGCCAAACAGACTGCTGCCATCGGCGCGCAGATTGGCTTCCAATGTGTAGCGTTGCAACAGGCTGTAAACCGCACTTCCCAACACAGATACCTGTGTGGGGTCGTTGAAGTCGGAACCTGTCCCGCCGTAAGGGCGTAGCGAACCGGCGGCCAAATTATAATAACCAAAATGGTTGTTGGTAAACCCTTTCACCATCGTCCAAAAGCGTTCGTGACGCTCTTTCAGATATTCGGCCATGGCGGTCAGCTTTAAATCGTGGGCTTGCCATTGGCGGCGGTAGGTCAGAGTGGCATTTCCCACCCATTCCTCGGATTTATGTTCCAACCGATTGGCTTGCCCTTGTGCCCAAATGAAAGTGGGGTGAAATATGGCATCTTCCATCGAACTGAAGCTGTAGCTGCCGAAAGCTTTCATTTGCAGTGTGGGCGTGAGGTTGAAGTCGAGCCCCATGTGGGTGTTGAAGTTGAGCGCTTTGTTGTCGTATTGTTCTAACAGCACGGCCAACGGCGAGGTGAGTTGGCTGGCTGTTGCGTTGCGGTCCCATCCGCCTTGCGCATTTTGGTGGTCGGGGAAGGTGGGGTTTTGCGCTGCCGCACTATAAAAAAGTTTCTGTGGGTCTAAGATGAAATGATTCTTTTGCGATGAGCCAAACACGCCAAATTCGATGTTTAACAGATTGTTGAAAGCCTTTTGAAAAAGGTCGAATTTGGCCGTGAAATTTTTCGTAGCATTCACTTTTACCACCATTTTGTGTTCCATCACGCCAATGGAAGCACGATAGTTGCTTTGCTCGTTGCCGCCACTAAACGCCACATGATGATTTTGCACGAAGCCCGTTCGCAACAGCGCTTTCTGGAAGTTGGTGTCATAGCCCCCGTTGACCACGGGCAGATGGAGGGCGTTGGCCGTTGCCACATAATCGCCGGCCGAAAGCATCGGGATGGTTTTGTGGCTCGTTTCAAATCCGATGGTGCCATCGTAGCTCAGACGGAAAGGGCTGTTGCTGCCCTTCTTGGTGGTTACTTCGATGACGCCCGAAGCCCCACGCGAACCGTATTTCGACGTCTCGGTGGCATTTTTCAAGATGGCAAAACGCTCGATGTCGGCCGGATAGATGGTGGCGAGCGTAGCCAAATCGCTGTACATGCCGTCGATGATGACCAGCGGATTGTTGCCGCCTGTGAGCGAAGTGGTGCCGCGCACACGCACACTGTTGAGCTGTGCCATGCGGTCTTCGCCGGTTGCAATGTTCACGCCCGCTGCCTGTCCGCTCAGTGCATTGAGCGAATTGGTGACCAACCCCTTGTTCATTTGCTGTTGCGTCACAATGTCTGTGGCACCCCATTGCATGGTGGGCGTGAGTCGTTTGACGGCTATGCTGTCGATGGTCTTCGTAACGTTTGGCTTCTTTTTGCGCACGGTTTTGTGTTGCGCCAGCAGGGGTGTTGCGGGGAAAAAACAAGCCATTAAAAGAACTTTCCAATGTTGCATATCATGTAATCGTGGATGTTGCGTGCCACAAAGATATAAAAAAGAGGGGCTTTTTGGCTCCTCTTGGCTTGTTTTTTATGGAAGATGGACCTTTAAAACCTCATTTTGGCTCAAAAGGCGGCCTGCATTCCGTTATTTTGGGTTGGGCGTTGCTGCGTGAAGCGGCTTTGCTCACCATCTCATGAACGATGATGAAACACCCCCGGTATCTCGCTTGTTTTTATCAAAAATAGGTGAGAACCCCCTGGTGTTTCGCTTGTTTTTATCAAAAATGAATGAGAACGCCCTGTGGTTTCGCTTGTTTTTATCAAAAATAGCTGAGAACGCCCTGTGGTTTCGCTTGTTTTTGTTGAAAACGAATGAGAACGCCCTGCGGTTTCGCTTGTTTTTATTGAAAACGAATGAGTACGCCCTGCGGTTTCGCCTGTTTTTATTGAAAACGAATGAGAACGCCCTGCGGTTTCGCCTATTTGTGCTTTTGGTAGTATGCTAAACCTAATTGCACATTCTTTTTCAAGGCTTTCGACGAGAATGTGGCTCCGGTAACGCCGTCGACATCGGCCTTTGCGGCTTTGGTAATACGCATGCCGGCAAATTTTTCGAGCAGGGTTTTCGCCTTGTTAAAGTATTTTGGCGTTTCTTGATTGGGCAATGTCTCAATCTTTAGAATCTTATTTTTTTCGATATAAATTTTCACGGGTGTGGCACCTTTGAATCCTTTTACCGCTTGACTCAACGAGGTGGTGTTGACGATGGTCACGCCGTTTTCTCTACTCATCACCTCTTCGGCGGGCATGGCGCTCATCATGACAGCCACCATGGCCAGCGTTGTGCAGGCCGTGAACAGGCCTTTTGCGAATGTTTTTTTCTGCATCATTTCCTCAATACAATTTGAATGTTGGGCGCAAAGATAGTGTTTTAGCCCATAAGCGTGGCGCATGCGCGGCGGGAATTATTGTTATTTAACCTTGTTTTGCCGCCGCATATTCGATAGAAACCTATAAATTTGCACTACAAGAGCGCTGGCAATAAATCGGTTGGGCGCCCGTTTTAAAAGTGTAGAAACGAAAAAGAAGAAACAATGATTGAATACATCAAAGGAGAATTGGCCGAGCTCACCCCCGCTTTGGCTGTGGTTGAGGCGGCCGGCGTGGGCTATGCACTCAACATTTCGCTCACCACTTACACGGCTTTGCAGGGCAAGCGCCAAGTAAAGCTCTATGTGCACGAAGTGCTTTCGGCAGGTGGTCGTGATGACAGCTTCACGCTCTATGGCTTTGTGGCCAAGCAAGAACGTGCACTCTATCGGCTGCTCATCACCGTTTCGGGAGTTGGTGCCAACACGGCACGCATGATGCTCTCGTCGATGAGCCCTGCAGAACTCTGCAATGCCATAGCCAATGGCGATGAACGTCTGATTAAATCGGTGAAAGGCATCGGTCTGAAGACGGCGCAACGCATCATTGTCGATTTGAAAGATAAAATCATGGCCAGCGGCATTGCCGACGAATTGCATGTGGCGAGCGGCAGTTCGGCCTCTTCGGTTAATAGTGAAGTGCGCGACGAGGCCGTCTCTGCGCTCACCATGTTGGGCTTCTCGCCTGCACCAACGGCCAAAGTTGTGGTGGCCATTTTAGAAAAACAACCCGATATGCCTGTTGAACAGGTGGTGAAAGCGGCGTTGAAACAATTAAAATAGTGCACGGTAAACGGATTTGAAACAACAAAGGACATTTCTGCTTTTGGGGCTGCTAATGCTGGTTGTCATTAGCGATGCTTTCGGCATTTCCTTTCCGTCGCAAATCCGTGATGCACAAAAACAGGCTGTCCCGCGGCACGATACGCTTGTTGTTCCCCAAAAGGTGAAGCCGCGTTGGCGCATTCAACGCACGCAACCCATCGGCTGGATCGATTTAGATAGCAGCAGTTTGGATTTGCAGACGCCCATTGATTTGCGTCCACAAGTGACGTTTAACGACACGCTCCAACGCTATATCTTCGGACAAAAATTAGGCGGAACCTATTTAGGGGCACCCCTGATGATGACGCAAGACGAATATCTGCGGTGGCGCGATCATCAGCAATGGAGTGCCTTTTTTCGGAAAAAGAATGCTGAGATCTTTGTGCGCAAGGGGAAAGATAAGTTTGATTTCAGCGACATGCACTTTGATTTAGGACCGGCCGAGAAGATTTTTGGTCCTGGCGGTGTGCGGATTCGCACGCAAGGCACGGCCGAATTGCGCATGGGGTTCACGCATCAGAATTTGGAAAATCCGGCACTTACGCTCAATCGCCGTCGCACAACCACGATGAATTTCGATGAGAAAATCAACCTCAACGTGAATGGGAAGGTGGGCGACAAGGTGAACATGAACCTGAATTATAATACCGATGCGACGTTTGATTTCGATGCACAAAACCTGAAACTCAAATACGAGGGCAAAGACGATGAAATCATTAAGCTGGTTGAGGCGGGCAATGTGTCGTTTCCCAGCAACTCTTCGCTCGTCAGTGGCGCCATGTCTTTGTTTGGTCTGCGCACCGATTTACAGTTCGGGAAATTAAAGATGCAACTCGTGGCCTCGCAGAAAAAGAGTTCCACCAAAAGCGTTTCAACGCGGGGACGTGTGCAATTAACGCCCTTCGATATTGACGTTTCTGATTACGAAGAGAACCGCCATTTCTTTCTTTCTCATTATTTCCGCAGCCATTATGCTGAAGGCATGTCGAAGTTGCCTAATCTGATGACCGGCATGCAAATCAATCGTGTGGAGATTTGGGTGACCAACAACACGGGAACCACGACCAACACGCGCAACATTGTTGCCTTAACCGATTTGGGAGAGCCGGTGACTTTGTTACGCCCTTCGCTCTGGTCGGTATCGGGCGTGCCTGTTCCGGCCAATCAAGCCAACACCGAATATGCGGCCATGAGCACTACCTATGCTGCGGCGCGCAATGTAAATCAAACTTCTTCGGTGCTCGATGGTGCGGGTTTGGTGGGCGGTGTTGATTACGAAAAGTTGGAGAATGCGCGCTTGCTCAGTAGTGCTGAATACAGCGTTAATCAGGCTTTGGGCTACGTGAGCCTCAATGTGGGCATCAATACCGATCAGGTTGTGGCCGTGGCCTATTCCTATACCTATGGTGGTGTGACCTATCAGGTGGGCGAGTTTGCCGGTGACAGAACCAATGTCAACGAGGCGTTGTTTGTGAAAGCGTTGAAGAATACGGATAACAACCCCTCGCAAGGCAACTGGAACTTGATGATGAAAAACGTCTATCGCTTGGGCGATCGGGTGGAACGCGAGCGTTTCCGTTTGGATGTGAAGTATCAAAGCAACACCGATGGCGTAGACTTAAACTATATTCCCGAACCACAAGTGCGCACAAAACCGTTGATAAAGCTCTTGGGAGCCGATCGATTAGACAATAACAATCGGCCCAATAGCAATGGCTATTTCGACTATGTTGAAGGCTATACCGTGAGCAATGGACGAGTTTATTTCCCCTCACCCGAACCTTTTGGAGCCGATCTTTTAGCTGCACTTACATCGCGTAGTGTGAGTGTTGCTGTGGCACAAGGTTATGCTTTTACCGAGCTTTATCATCGCACAAAGACGGCGGCCAAGCAGATGGCCGAGAAGAATAAATATCATTTGGTGGGGCAATTCCGCGGTTCTTCGGACAATGTTATTGCTTTAGGCGCTTATAACATTCCGCAAGGTTCGGTACTGGTTACGGCGGGAGGCGTGCAATTGACAGAAGGCGTAGATTATAGTGTAGACTATAATGCAGGCGAAGTGACCATCCTAAACCAAAGCATTTTGAATGCCGGAACGCCGGTGAATGTGTCGCTTGAAAGCAACAATAATTATGGCATGCAGCGTAAAACCATGTTTGGTTTGAATTGGGAATATAACTTTTCGCATGACCTTCAGCTCAGCGGAACCTTTCAACATCTCTCCGAGCAGCCCTTGATGAATAAAGTTGTGATGGGAGAAGAACCGCTGAACAACACGCTTTGGGGCTTAAATCTGAATTGGAAGAAAGAGAGTCAGTGGCTTACCGATATGCTCAATAAATTGCCTTTCTTACATGTTACGCAGCCCTCTTATCTTCGATTTACGGGTGAGTTCGCGCAACTTCTTGCGGGCAGCAACCACGATACGCAAGACAATGCATCCTATCTTGACGACTTTGAAAGTGCAGCCAGCAAGATAGATGTCTCCACACCCACCTCATGGATGTTATCGAGTGTGCCGGCAATGTTTCCCGAGAGCACGGACAAAACGACGTTGAGTAGCGGATTTAACCGCTCGCAAATGGCATGGTACACCATTGATCCGCTATTTACGCGGCGTAGCAGCTCGCTCACGCCGGCACATATTCGCGGTGACCTCGAGCAGCTCTCCAATCATTATGTGCGCGAGATATCCACGCGCGAGCTCTATCCCAAACGCGATGTGAGTAATTACAACGGCACACTCTCAACACTAAACGTGCTCAACGTGGCCTATTATCCTGAAGAGCGCGGTCCTTATAACTTCAATCCCGGGCTGAATGCCGATGGTACACTGCCCAATCCGCAGCAACATTGGGGAGGTATGATGCGGAAACTCGACACCAATGATTTCGAACGTGCCAATATAGCCTATTTGGAGTTTTGGCTGTTAGACCCTTTCATTTATTCGCGCACGCAAAGCAATGCCAACACCTATGGCGGCGATTTGTATTTCAATTTGGGTGAAGTTTCAGAAGATGTGCTCCACGATGGGCGGAAATTCTATGAGAGTGGCTTGCCCGTTGATGGCTCGCAGCAGTTTACCACCTCGCAATGGGGCAAGATTCCCACGTCTACAACTATCAACTATGCCTTTGCTACGTCGCCCGGCGCGCGTGCGTTGCAGGATGTAGGGCTCAATGGTTTGAACGATGATGAGGAGCGTCGTTTCCCTTCTTACCAAAACTTTTTAACGACAGCGCAAAGCATTGTGCGTGCCGATGTGTGGAATGCCATTCAGCACGACCCCGCTAACGACAACTATCATTATTTCCGCGGGGATGATTATGACCAAATGCGTGCCGATATTTTGCACCGCTATAAGTATATTAACAATCCACAAGGCAATTCGCCCGACAACGAATCGGCTAACACGCGCTATGATAACGCCTATAAGGCCACGCCCGATGTGGAGGACATCAACCAAGACTATACGCTGAATGAATACGAACGCTATTATCAATACCATGTTTCGTTGCGCCCCAACGATATGGTGGTGGGCAGCAATCATATTGTGGATAAGCGCGAGGCTAATGTGCGGTTGCGCAACGGGCAGACCGAGACGGTGAATTGGTATCAGTTTCGTATTCCGCTAAGCGATTATGAGCGTCGCGTGGGAGGCATCTCCGATTTCACCAGCATTCGTTTCATGCGTTTGTTCCTCACGCGCTTTCAGCATCCCATTGTCTTGCGTTTTGGCAGCTTAGACCTTGTACGGGGTGATTGGCGAGTCTATGAACACAACCTTGATGCCAGTGCAGGAACGGGGACAATGGCGGTGAGCACTGTCAGTGTTGAGGAGAATGCCGAGAAAACGCCCGTGAATTATGTCATTCCGCCGGGCATCAATCGTGAGCAGGATCCTACGCAAGCGCAACTGATTGAAAGCAATGAAGCCGCATTGAATATGGTTGTCGACCATTTGAGCCATGGCGAATCGAAGGCCGTTTACAAAAACACCACGCTCGATTTGCGTCGTTACAAGCGCTTGGAGATGTTTGTGCATGCCAACGCCTTTGCACAAAATGCCACCGCGCTGACTGATAACGAGCTGGCTGTTTTCATACGGTTGGGTTCCGACTATCGTAATAACTATTACGAATATCAAATACCCTTGCGTCTGACGCCTGCGGGGCGTTACCATTTAAATGTGCCCACTGATCGGCAAGCGGTGTGGCCGATAGAAAATATGCTCGACATCCCCTTGTCGGTATTCACCGATTTGAAGCGCCAACGCAACATCGCCAAGGCGCAGGGCTTAGCTTCATTCACCAGCGCCTATTCGGATTATGATGCTGAGCATCCCGCCAATTTAAGAACCATCATGGGCAATCCGTCGTTGGGCGAGGTGCGAACGATCATGATCGGTGTGCGCAATCTGTCGACAGGTAGCAAGAGCGGCGAGGTGTGGGTGAACGAGTTGCGCTTGAAAGACTATAATCAAAAAGGTGGCTGGGCGGCCAATGGCAATCTGAACATGCAGCTTTCCGACCTCGGCTCCGTCAATCTGCAAGGACGCTATGTGAGCGATGGCTTCGGCGGATTGGAGAGCACGGTGAGCGAACGCACAGAGAATGCCGTTTCGGCCTATAGTCTCACCACCAGTTTGGAGTTGGGGAAGTTCTTCCCTCGCAAAGCCCATGTCACCATTCCGCTTTATTATTCACGCACGAATGAATCGAGCAAGCCGCGCTATAATCCCCTTGACACCGATGTGTTGCTACGCGATGCTTTGCAAACGGGCACATCCCAGGAACGCCAAATGCTTGAGGACATTGCGGTGACGAAGCATGTGCAGACCCATTTCTCGGTGGCCAATGCGCGGGTTGGCATTCAGAGTTCACGCGCACCGATGCCCTATGATCCGGCCAATTTCTCGTTCTCTTATAGTCATGCCCATCGCCATACGCGCGGAGAAACCACCGTTTATGAGAACGAGGACAGCTGGCGAGGGGCCATGAGCTATGCCTGGTCGCCCGTCTATCAGCCGTGGGAGCCTTTTAAGCACTTGCGCAATGCTTCGCGTTGGCTGGATATTGTTCGCCGCTTTGGCTTGAATTGGTTACCCCAAAATCTTGCATTCAACACCGAACTCACGCGCAATTATTATGAGTATCAAGAGCGAAATATCGATGCGCCCACAGCGTCGCCATTGCCTGTGACCTTTAATGAACAGTTCTTGTGGAATCGTGACTTTGCGCTTCGCTGGGATTTGACACGCAACTTGCATTTGAATTTCCAAAGTGCCACGCGCGCGCAGATTGAAGAGCCCTACACACCCATTAATAAGTCGCTCTACGCCGACCGCTACAAGGCGTGGAAAGATTCGGTGTGGACGAGTATTAGGCATCTCGGGACACCCTTGGATTATCAGCAAGCCTTCACACTCTCCTATCAAGTGCCGCTCCATCTCATCCCCATTTTCGATTGGACCAGCCTGCAGGGGCAATATCATGCCACTTATTCGTGGGTGCGCGGCACGGAGACTGCGGCGCATCAGAGCTTGGGCAACATCATCACCAACAACCGCAGCCTGACGTTCAACGGTTTATTTAATCTCGAACGGCTCTACAACCACATTCCGTTTTTGCGCAAAGCCAACGAACGTTTCAACCAGCTGCGCGAGGACAATCGGCGTTCGTCGCAGCAAAACACTGTGCAAAACGCATCCTATCCTGCTGGCAGCGACGGCCGACAGCAACGAGAGTTTGCGCAAGAAATAGTGCTCAAGCCCGACACCTTGCCCGTCGTCACGCATCATTTGCGCAGCAAGCGTTTACGCATTGTGGCGCGCACCGAAGATGGACGCCTCTATCCGTTGAAATATAAGTTGCTCGATGAAAATCGACTCCGAGTGACAAACAAGGTGGATTCGGTGCAGAAACTCATGCTGATTGTGCACGAAACTGCGCCATTTGAGCCCACAAAAGGCTATCAATCGTCTTTGGCTTTGGCGCGTGTGCTGATGATGGTGCGCAGCATCAATGTCAGCTATCGGGAACAATACGCGATGACCTTGCCCGGCTTCATGCCCACCATCGGCGATGCTTTTGGTCAACGGCGCGACAATGGATTGTTGGCGCCGGGCTTAGATTTTGCCTTGGGACTGACCGGCAACGGCTACATCGATAAAGCGTTAGATAGGCAATGGCTGCTCCTCAACCCGGCGATTGCCACGCCCGCTACCACACAACGCACCGAAGACCTGCAAGTGCGCGCTGTGATAGAGCCTTTCCGCGATATGAAAATCGATCTCAATGCCGCCCGCAACACCACACGCGCGCAAAGCATTCAATATATGTATGCCGACAAGCCCACCCTCGAGAGCGGCACGTTTTCCATGACAACCCTCTCGCTGCGAGGCGCTTTCGAAGGCATCGGCAACGCCCGCAGCGGTTATCAGAGCGCATCCTTTGCAAGATTCTGCAATTTGTTGGATGCCTATCGCAGCCGCATCGAAGAACGCTATCAAGGTCTGCACTATCCGGCCGGTTCGCCCATGGCAGGCCTGCTTTTCAACCCAGCCAACGGAACCGTCAATCGTTACAGCGCCGATGTCATGGTGCCGGCATTCCTCTCGGCCTACACCCACATGGGCAACGCACATCTGAACCTCTTTCCCACCTTGGCACATCTCTTGCCCAACTGGACTCTGCGCTATGCAGGTTTGGCACGACTGCCGTGGTTCAACGAGCGATTTAAACGCTTCGACATCAATCATGCTTATCGCAGCATCTACTCCGTTGGCTCCTACTCCTCGTTCAGCAACTATTGGGCGGCAGAGCGTGGCATGGGCTTCGTGACCGATGTCGCCACAGGAAACCTCATTCCGAGTGGCCGCTTCAATGTGGCGATGGTGAGTCTCAACGAATCCTTTTCGCCACTCATCGGCATCGACATGATGTTTGAAAGTGGGCTGACGGCCAAGCTCGAATATCGCACCGTGCGCAGCATTAACCTTAGCCTCACGAGCATTCAGCTCAACGAGGCGCAGAGCAAGGACTGGGTGGTGGGCGTTGGCTATCGCATCAACGATTTCAACCTGCTGGGCATGGGCAAACGCCGCCCGGCGAAAAGCCGTCGCACTGCGAGAACGAAAGCCGCTTCATCGGCTCCGTCGAATGAACCATCGCGCGAGGTCAACCGCGACCTCACCCTCAACCTAGACATGAGCTATCGACGACAAGCCTCGCTGTTGCGCGACATTGCCACACAAATCACCAACGCCAGCAGCGGAACTACGGCCTTGCGATTCAATTTCATGGCCAGCTACACCCTCTCGCGCATGCTCACCATGACATTTTTCTATGATTTTCAAAACAACACACCCTTGCTCAGTGGCAGCAGCTATCCCATGTCGACCCACGACTTTGGACTGAGCATCAAATTCTCGCTCACTCGTTAACATCTTTCTCCTATGCAACAAAATCAAATTACGATTGCCAGTGCACAGCCCTCGCAGGCAGCCGTCATTGCACAACTCATCATGCAAGCCATGACCGACGAATGCTGTCTGTCGTTCGTTGGCTCGGGCCAGACGCTCGACGATTTCCGCCAGCTCATGCACACATTGGTCGCCCTTCCCGACACGCAATATTCGTTTCGCAACACCTGGGTGGCGCTGCATCGGCAAACGGTCGTGGGGTGCTGCGTGGCCTACGAGGGCAGTCGGCTCCACAGCCTGCGCCAAGCCTTTATCGATGGCGCCCGGCGAGCTTTTGGGCGCGACCATTCCTGCATGCCCGACGAGACGCAGGCAGGCGAATTCTATGTGGATAGCTTGGCCGTGCTGCCCGCCTATCAAGGTCGCGGCATCGCCACACAGCTGCTGCAGACCGTGCAACGCAAAGCGTGCGCGTTGCAATTACCCGTGGGCTTGTTGGTCGACACGGGCAACCCTGCGGCCGAGCGGCTCTATCGTCGCCTCGGTTTCCGCCACGTTGGCGAGGCAGCCTGGGGCGGTCACGCCATGAAACACATGCAATGGCGCGGCTGAAAAGCATCACACCATGGCAAACACAGCATTGCCGCATGATGCCGCATGATGGACAATGCGCGCGTGCATGATTTATATATATAATAAGGTGGAGGGGGATGTAGACGCCACGTCGACCTATTATATAAGGTGGTGATGGCAGATGGAAACGCCTCTTTTGCGGATAGGGACGCGCCATTTGCAGATGGAAACGCCTCTTTTGCGGGTGAGGATGTGCCCTTTGCGGATGGAAACGCCGCTGCGCGGACGTTCGGGCGGGCACACAGGCGCCGCCCCTACCATTTCTCGTATGGTTCGTGTCATAAGATTGTCGGAAGAACCTATGCCGGTGGGCAAAAACAAGGAAGATTGCGTGGTAGAAGGGTTTGATGGAGGTTGGTAGGGGCGGTGCCTGTGTGCCCGCCCGTGTCGCCCCATGAGGGCGCATTCATTGGCAAATGCACAAACATGTTTTGGTGTGAGCATGCATCGTTTATGAATGGAAACGCTGTTTTTGCGGATGTGGATGTGTCTTTTGCGGATAGAAATGCCTTCTTTGCGGATAGGGACGCGCCATTTGCGGATGGAAACGCCGCTGCGCGGACGTTCGGGCGGGCACACAGGCGCCGCCCCTACCATTTCTCATGTGGTTCGTATCATAAGATTGCCAGAGAATAGTTTGCCGACGGCCAAAAACGAGGAAGGTTGCGTGGCAGAGGGGTTTGATGGAGGTTGGTAGGGGCGGTGCCTGTGTGCCCGACCGCGTCGCCCTGCAAGGGCGCATCCATCGATAGCAGGTGTGCATCATGCGCAATGCACAAATATTTTTACGCATGGAAACGGCTCCTTTGCAGGTGGGGACGTGCCCTTTGCGGATGGAAACGCCGCTGCGCGGACGTTCGGGCGGGCACACAGGCACCGCCCCTACCATTTCTCCTATGGCTCCGTGCCCCAAGGTTGCCGGCGAATAGTTCGCCGATGGACAAACATAAGAAATGTATGCCGGCGAGGTGCTCGCCGATGGACAAAACGAGAAAAGGTTGCCGGCGAGGTGCTCGCCGATGGACAAAACGAGAGAAGGTTGCCGGCGAGGTGCTCGCCGACGGACTAAAATGAGAGAAGGTTGCCGGCGAGGTGCTCGCCGACGGACTAAAACGAGAAAAGGTTGCCGGCGAGGTGCTCGCCGATGGACAAAACGAGAAAAGGTTGCCGGCGAGGTGCTCGCCGATGGACTAAAATGAAAAAAGGTTGCCGGCGAGGTGCTCGCCGATGGACTAAAACGAGAGAAGGTTGCCGGCGAGGTGCTCGCCGATGGACAAAACGAGAAAAGGTTGCCGGCGAGGTGCTCGCCGACGGACTAAAATGAAAAAAGGTTGCCGGCGAGGTGCTCGCCGATGGACTAAAACGAGAGAAGGTTGCCGGCGAGGTGCTCGCCGACGGACTAAAACGAGAGAAGGTTGCCGGCGAGGTGCTCGCCGACGGACAAAACGAGAAATGTATGCCGGCGAGGTGCTCGCCGATGATGTTTCTGTTTGTTAGGGACTAAGCCAAGCAGTCGAGGAGCATTTCCATGAGGCGGGGAATGGCGTAGTGGTCGATGTCGGCTTCGTCAATCCAAATGAAATCAGTGGGGAGGGAGGGGCGCTCATGGCATTCAAGCTGATAGAAGTTGGCGTGGATGACGCGATGTGTGAGCACGTGTTTTACATTCGATTTCAGCAGCGTGGCTTGTTGGCGAAGTGAGGCGGAGAGGTGGTCGGCCTCGGGAACTGTCCACAGACCTTGCCAAATGTCGCCGGCAGCGCGCTTGTGGAGTGCTATCCGACCATGATAATGCACATAAAAGCAATCCATTTGGCGCTGTTTCACTTTGAGCGTGCGCAATTTCACGGGCAACCGGTCGATGCGGTCTTCGCGAAAGGCCGCGCAGGTCTCTTGCAGTGGGCAGGCGGAGCAGGAGGGTGCTTTGGGTGTGCACACCGTGGCTCCGAAATCCATGATGGCTTGGTTATAGGCCGAAGCCTGACGGGGCGGCAGATAGTGCTGTGCCATCGTGGCAAACAGTTGCTTGCCTTGAGGGGTGTTGATGGGCTGGCTGAGGCCGAAATAGCGGGCGAAAACACGATAGAAGTTGCCGTCGACGGCAGCATGGGGTTGATGAAAGGCCATGCTGGCGATGGCCGCCGCCGTATAGTCGCCCACGCCTTTCAGCCTGCGCAGGTCGGCATAGTTATTGGGGAATGTGCCTTGTTGAACGATTTGTTGGGCGGCATGATGCAAGTTCCGCGCACGCGAATAATAGCCTAAGCCCTGCCACGCGCGCAGCACCTCGTCTTCGCTGGCGTGGGCGAGGTCGTTCACTGTGGGCCAACGCTGCATGAAGCGCTGCCAATAGGCTGTCCCTTGTGCGATGCGTGTTTGTTGCAAGATGATTTCGCTCAGCCAAATGGCGTAGGGGTCTTGGGTGTGTCGCCAAGGCAAATCGCGGGCATTCTGTGCAAACCATGTTAATAAAGTGGGGGTGAAAATGTTGTTACTCTGCTCCATACCGCTGCAAAGTTAACGATTTCTGAAATAAAACCTTTAACTTTGTAGAGCTTTATCAAGGCATTTTGTTTCATCTTTAAAGCAGCACAAGCGTGGAAAAGGAAAATAAGGAATTGAACTATGCGTGGGATTTTGTGGAACACACGGGCACGAGTGTCTTTCTCACGGGCAAGGCCGGTACGGGCAAAACCACCTTCTTGCGGCAGTTTGTAGCTGAGACACAGAAGCGTTTTGTCATTGTGGCGCCAACGGGCGTAGCGGCTGTCAACGCGCGCGGAGTGACCATCCATTCGTTCTTTCAGTTGCCGTTCTCGCCTTATGTGCCCCACATGACCTACAAGGAGAAATTTGCATTTTCGGCCATCAAACGCAACATCCTCAAGACGCTCGACCTGCTTATCATTGATGAAATCAGTATGGTGCGCAGCGATTTGTTAGATGCCATTGATGCCGTGCTGCGAAGGTTTCGAAATCCGTTGCAACCTTTTGGTGGCGTGCAGTTGCTGATGATAGGCGACTTGCAGCAGCTCACGCCCGTGGTGACCGACGAAGACGCCATGCTGCTGAATCGGCATTACGCCACGCCCTACTTCTTCGATAGCCATGCTTTGGCTAAGGTTTCTTATGTGACGATTGAGTTGAAGAAGGTTTATCGGCAGCAAAACGAAATCTTCCTGCGAATTTTGAATCATGTGCGTAATGGCGAGACCACAGCTGATGATCTTGCGGCATTGAACGCACGCTATCAGCCCGACTTTGTTCCGCCGAAGGAAGCGGGCTATATTCGGTTGACGACGCACAATGTCATGGCCGACCATTATAATGAGCAACAGTTGGCGGCCATAGAAGAACCCGCATTTTGCTTTGCAGCCGAGATAAGGGGCACGTTCCCGGAGTATAGTTATCCCACGAGCGAGCACTTGGTGTTGAAGAAAGGTGCGCAAGTGATGTTTGTGCGCAACGACGCTTCTCCGGCTCATCAATATTATAATGGGCGCATTGGTCGGGTGAAGGCGATTGATGATGATTGCATCATGGTGCATTGCGAGGGCGACGAATTCGATATTTCGGTGGAACGGCAAGTGTGGGAGAACACGCGGTATGTGATTAATGAGAAAACCAAGGAGATTGAACCCGAGGTGCAAGGTGCTTTTACGCAATATCCGCTGCGCTTGGCTTGGGCCATCACCATTCATAAGAGTCAGGGACTCACTTTCGAACATGCCATTATTGATGTGGGCGCTTCGTTTGCTTCGGGACAGGTTTATGTGGCGCTCAGTCGCTGCAAGACGCTCGAAGGGCTGGTATTGGCTTCGCCCTTGCACGCCCATGCCATCATGAATGACCATCGGGTGGATGCTTATATCGAACAGCAAGAGCATGCGGCCGAAGAAAGCATTGTGAAGTTGCCTTATCTGAAGCAAGATTATTATCGGCAGCAGCTGTTGGAGCTATTTAATTTCCGTGATATCATGCAGGCCGAGGAAGCGCTCAATCGGGCGGCTATCGAATGGTTGCATGCCTATCCAAAACTGCAAATGCTGCACAAAGCCACGTTGCAAAGCATGCAAACGCAGGTGGCTGATGTGGCTGCGAAGTGGCTGAAATTTATCGCGCAACAGTCTTTCGAAGCCTTGCAAGACGAGGCGTTTATAGAGCGCATGCAGAAAAGTGTCGGCTACTTCGTCGCGCAGCTCAATACTTATTTGCGTCCGCTTTTGGCACAGACGAAAGAGGCAAAAGTGGGAAATAAGCAGGGGGTGGAGCGTTTGCAGACGACTTATGCCGAACTGCGTGTGGCTTACCTAAGCAAATATTATTTGTTGACGGCTATTCTCAAAGCCGGATTCCAGGTGGAAAGCTATTTAAAGTTGCGTCAAAAGTGTTTCTTGGAGGCGATTGACGAGGTGGAATCCTCTCCCGAGCCAACCAAGAGGCGGCGGCAACGCACGACTGAAAAGCCGAAAGCGGAGAAGCCCGCAAAAGTGAATACGCGCGAAATAACGCGACAGTTGTTTGAGGAAGGAAAGACCATTGGCGATATTGCCGTGGAGCGCAGCCTTACGGTTTCGACCATTGAGGGCCATCTAGCTCGTTATGTGGCGCAGGGTGAGTTGTCGGCAGTTGCAATCATCGGGCAGGAACGTTACGATTGTGTCAATCCTGTTATTGAACGTTTGGGCACATCGACGGAGCGCAAGGTGCTCAAAGAGCATTGTCCCGAGCACATCACCTATGGCGATATTCTTATTGTGCTGGCCGAGAAAGAGTTTCGCGCAAAGAAATGAATTGAACAGATATGAAAAGATTATTAATAGGTTTTACCGGATTTCTCTTGCTGATGTGCTCAGCAGTGTCGTGTCGCTTTGTAAAAGAGGAACCGTTGGGCGATACGGTTGCGGCACAAGTGTTTGAACCGGTTGTTGCCGCGAAAAAGAAAGTCGTTCCATGCGATTCTGGGGTCGCCGTCGCACATGATAGTGCCGATATTTTCTATGTGGGCGATGGCAGCACAAAGCATCTTTTGCAATTAGTGTCCTATCCGTCTCGGCGCGACACGCTGTTGTTGGGGAAAGCTGTGCATCTGCGTGTGCGTGGCAATGCCGACTTTGGGCATGTCATTCGCGTGGGCTTCTTCCATCTGACTACGGGCGATTCCATCGTGAAAACCATTGATGAAATTCCCCAGAACATCAATTAGGGGCGCAGAGAATGGTGCACACGCGGTTCTGGAAGTTTTTGGCGTTGCGTGCATGCATCACACCTTGATTAATGATGGCGAAAGAGAGCCAATGTCCATTGGCCGCCTTGCAATAGCCTGCCAAACTGCTAATGCCCGTTAGTGTGCCGGTCTTTGCCCTTACGTTGTTGCGCGTAAAGGTGCTGCGCATGCGTTTCTTCAGTGTGCCGTCGACACCAGCAATGGGTAAGGCTTGATAGAGGTGGTGGAAAATGTTCTCGTTTTGATAGGCGTAGCGCAGCAGCTTCACTTCGGCTTCGGCCGACAGATAGTTATAGAGCGAGAGTCCCGAGCCATCGGCCAATCTATAGTTCGCCGGGTTAAGCCCCACCTTGCGCAAGAGCACTCTTTCTGCTTCGCGTGCATGCTTGGCTGTGGCGGGGCGACTTCCTGTAGCTGCCGCTAATTGATAGTACATGGACTCGGCGTAGAGATTGTTGCTATCTTTGAGCATGCGCATGAGAATTTGGTCCATCGTGTGGAAACGATTCACAATACAATAGGAATCGTTTGGTTTTGTTTTCTCGTCAATAGGTGCATCGACAACAATGTTAGCTGCCATGAGTGCATTGAGAAAACGACTCATAAACGTGTCTTTACCACTAATTAGTAAAGGCGAGAGCACTGGATTTTTATCGTCCCAGCACCAGCCCTCACCAAAGTCTTTCGCTTCTTTCATGCTTTTGTCTGCGTAGAGGTGCCCCTCAATGGTGTCGATGCCCATTTTCTGAATGGCCTCGACAAAAGCATGCAAATCGTCGGTGTTGAACCGTGGGTCGAACCCTCCCACACAATAAATGTCGCCCGTTAACTTTCGATTCTCAATCTTCCCAGTGTAGCACAACTCTGTTTTAAACTGGTAGTCACCTCCCAAATGGTCGATGGCTGTAATGGCTGTAAGTAGTTTCATGGTGCTGGCAGGGCGCATGAGTTGGCGCTCATTGTAAGCAAAGAGTGCACTGTCGGCCGTGAGGTCGTAAACCATCAGTCCCACCTGCGAGGTTTGTAACATGTCACTTTGCATGAGCTGTTGCAACTGATGCTGCACACTTTCGGGCCAAGGGCGCACGATAGAGTCGGGGACGAGCATGTTGAGCAGTGCCGAGTCGGCGTGCTGAATGATGTCGTCTTCTTCAATCGAATCGTTGTCTACCTGAGCAAAGGTAGGGATGTGGGCAAAAAGAAAGAGTAGAAGGAGATAGGTTATGCGTTTCATTGTCGCTTCTTTAATTCTTGGATAAACCCTTCCACATCATCGGGCTGCACGCTTTGCAGATGGTGGGTGCCATAATGTAGCAGCAGATAACGGCTAAGACCGAAGGCTGTGCGCATAGGTGTTATTCTCACGATGTCCGAAACACGGATGATGCGGCTGCGTGAAAGGCGACCATGGGTTATGATAAGTTCCTCTACACCTGAGCTGTTTTGCGCAAAGACGTAAGTTGTATGGAGCGCACGGTCTGTGGCGAGCACCGCAACGAGTGTCGCTATGAGTCCAAAGAGAGGCTGCCGTGTCCAGAAATAATAGACTGCCAGCAACACAAACAGCACCAATGCAGCTTTAGCTACAGGTGTAATATGAGGGTGGAATATACGTTTCACTTGAACGCTTCTTTTTATTGCGCCTGCAAAATTACGGAAAATTCATCAGGCAAGACCGATGTGCAGTACTATTTTTAAAAATTTAGCAAACCGAAATGGGCGCTGTTGCTTTGGCTAACCATTCTTGTTCATCATCGTTGAGAGTAGGAGAGAGGGCTTTGTAAACGTGTTGATGATAATCATTGATCCATTGCAGTTCCTCGTTGGTGAGTAATTGTGTGCAAATGGGGCGCGGGTCAATGGGGCATAATGTGAGGGGTTTGAGGCAAAGGAATGTGCCGAAAGGCGTTTGGCTGTGTTGTTCGATGAGCATCGTGTTCTCAATGCGCACACCAAAGGCATTTTCTACATAGATACCTGGCTCGTTCGTGATGGTCATACCTGCTTCTAAAGGTGTGGCATTATATTCCATTCGCACTTGCTGTGGTCCTTCATGTACGGAGAGGTAGGCCCCTACGCCGTGCCCTGTGCCGTGAAGGAAATTGTAGCCTGCACGCCAAAGTGGTTCGCGTGCTAAAGCATCAATTTGCGTACCGCAGGCGTATTGAGGGAATACAGCAAGTGCAAGTTGAATATGGGCCTTTAATACGAGGGTGTAAATACGTGTCTGCTCGTCGGAGATAGGGCCAAGGGCGATGGTGCGAGTGATGTCGGTCGTCCCATCTTGATATTGCGCACCGCTGTCAATCAGCACAAATCCATGGGGCATTATGCGCGCGTTGCTTGTGGCTGTAGGCGTGTAGTGCACGATGGCTCCATGCGCTTCGTAGGCTACGACCGAGTCAAATGAGATATCTTTAAACAGCGGTTGTGCTGCACGTAGCTCGTGAAGCTTTTGGCTGAGTGAAAGTTCTGTGAGTGCTTCTCGGGCAACATTTTCGTCGACCCATTTCAAAAACTTCACCATCGCCACACCATCTTTGCGCATCGCTTCGTGAAAGCCGGCTATTTCGGCCGCATTTTTAATCGCTTTCATTCGTGGAATAGGGGAGGAACGAAAAACAATTTGTGCCACATTCGGCTTGGCGCAAGCAACAAGATAACTATTGGTTTCGTGTGGGTCGAGTAGCAGGTTATAGGCGAAATAATCTTTCTTGAGATAGCTTGCAATAGCATCATAAGGTTTCACAGCGATATGTTCGCTCTCAAGGTAGGCACGTACTTCAGGACTTAGTTTCGAATCCGCCACAAAGAGTGTGGTCTTTTCATTTTCGAGTAGCAAGTAAGCTACAAAAACAGGGGTACAGTGCACATCTGTTCCGCGGAGATTCAACGTCCAAGCAATGTCGTCTAAGGTCGAGATGAGCATGCCGTCGCAATGCAGCTCTGCTAACTTCTCTCGTATTCGTTGCAGTTTTGAGGCCGTAGTCTCACCCGCATATTGTAGAGGTTGACACACGATGGGAGCATTAGGCAGTGCAGGACGGTCTTTCCAAATGCGCTGCAGTGGGTCGAAATTCACGCGCAGGGTCATGCCGCCAGCCGCACGTAAATCGGCTATGAGCTGCTCGGTGTCAGCATAACTCCACACCGTTCCGTCAATACCAATTTCACTTCCCGGCTGACATTGTGTGGCTATCCATGCCGTCATCGTTGGCGTTTCGGGCTGACGTAGACGCATAAGCTGAATGCCTGTGCCTGCTAATTGTTTTTCCGCAGCAATGAAATAACGCGAATCTGTCCAAAGTGCTGCAGCATTTTGCGTCACTACAATGGTGCCTGCAGAGCCCGTGAAACCTGAGATCCATTGCCGCCCTTTCCAAAAATCGGCCACATATTCACTTTGGTGCGCATCGGTGCTGGGAAAGATAAATGCACCGAGATGTTCTTGTTGCATCACTTCGCGCAATGCCTGTAATCGTTCTGCTATTGTCATAACCCTATTCTATTTTGCTAATTCTACTTTGCAAAGGTATGGCTTTTAAGAATTAACAACAAATAAACCCATAAGAAACAACATCAATCATCATTTTTTTATTAACTTTGCGACAAGCAAAAGGATAAAATTTTATCTCAATAAATATCAAATTAAATTATGAATTATTTATCAAACGACAAACTTGTCATCGTAGGAGCTGGTGGAATGATTGGCTCAAACATGGTACAGAGTGCTTTAATGCTCGGTCTTACACCTAACATTTGTCTTTATGACATCTTCGAACCAGGTGTGCATGGCGTGTATGATGAAATGGCACAATGCGCATTCCCAGGTGCTAAGCTCAGTTATACAACTGACCCTGAGAAAGCTTTCACGGGTGCTAAGTACATTATTTCTTCAGGTGGTGCGCCTCGTAAGGAGGGTATGACACGTGAAGACCTGCTGAAGGGCAACTGCAAGATTGCGGCTGAGTTTGGCGATAATATTAAAAAATATTGTCCTAATGTAGAGCATGTAGTCGTAATCTTCAATCCTGCTGATGTAACAGCCTTAACAACTTTGATTCATTCAGGTTTGAAACCCAACCAACTCACCTCGTTAGCTGCTTTGGATTCAACCCGTTTGCAGCAGGCTTTAGCCGAAGAGTTTGGTGTACAGCAAGACAAAGTAACTGGTGCACACACCTATGGTGGGCATGGCGAGCAGATGGCTGTGTTCGCTTCTCAAGTGAAAGTCGATGGCAAGCCGTTGAGTGATATGAATCTTTCTGCTGAGCGTTGGGAAGAAATCAAGCACCACACAGTGCAAGGAGGTTCGAACATTATCAAACTTCGTGGTCGCAGCTCATTCCAGAGTCCTGCTTACAACGCAGTAAAAATGATTGAAGCAGCAATGGGCGGTAAGGAATTCACATTGCCAGCAGGTTGCTATGTAAATAACGATAAGTTAGGCTTCAAGAATGTTATGATGGCTATGCCAACTACAATTGATAAGACTGGCGTTCATTTTGTTGCACCAACAGGTACAGAAGAAGAGATGGCAGGCTTGCAAAAGTCTTATGAGCATCTTTGCAAAATGCGCGATGAAATCGTAGAATTGGGCATCGTTCCTGCTGTTGATCAGTGGAAAGCAATGAATCCTAACCTCTAATTGCTGCGCGAATATACGCAAAGTGTGCAATTAGATGGCACATATAATGAGAAGAGAACTGCGACATAAAGCTGCAGTTCTCTTCTCTTTTGTCTTCGATGATGATACGACCTTGGGATAACTCTACTATGAAAATCGTTATAGCGCTTTGATTCTTTAACACAGGCCCATGTAAAGATAATCCCACGAAGTTGATGTTTAACCTAATAATCTATCCAATTCTGCCAGCTCTTCTTCTGTCGTTGCCCACGAAGTAACAAACCGACAGATTGTGTGATGCTCATCATATTTTCCCCAATGGGTGAAAATCACTTCTTTTGCAAGGCGATTTACCTCATCATTCGGCAGGATAATGAACTGCTGATTGGTTGGGGAATCAATATAAAACTCATATCCTTTACGCTTAAAAAGCTGTTTCATGCGCTCTGCCATCTTGTTGGCATGACGCGAAACAGTGAAGTAAAGGTCGTCAGTAAAGAGTGCTTCAAACTGACAACCAATCAGTCTACTTTTCGCCATGAGCGCTCCGTGCTGCTTAACAATATTGAAAAAGTGCTCGTGAGCATTGTTATGTGTGAAGACAACTGCCTCTCCACAGAGCGCTCCCTCCTTTGTTCCACCAATATAAAAGACGTCACAATGGCGTGAAAGGTAAGGAAGCGTGATGTCACTCGTAGGAGCTGTCAGCCCGTAACCAAGTCGGGCACCATCAACATAGAGTACTATATGATATTTTTGACAGACCTGATAGATATCATTCAAGTCCTTCGCGCTGTAAAGCGTGCCATACTCTGTTGGCATAGTGATGTAAACCATACCTGGATAGACGGAGTGTGCAGCATTATCATCATGCAGAAAATCATCCATGAACTCGTCTAATGTCTTTGCTTCCATCTTCCCTTCCTTACCAGGAAGCGTGATAACCTTATGCCCCGTGAACTCTATTGCACCAGCCTCATGCGTTGCAATGTGACCACTATCCACTGCTATCACTCCTTCATAAGTATGCAGAATAGAGTCAATGACTGTAGCATTGGTCTGCGTACCACCTACAAGGAACCATATTTGTGCATCAGGATTCTCACAAGCAACCTTGATTTTCTCTTTGGCAGCATCGCTATATTCATCATACCCATACGAAAGAGTCTTTGTCTTGTTTGTATCTATGAGCCGTTTCAGCACTAATGGATGGGCACCATTGTTGTAGTCGCTTTCAAATGATATCATATTTTTTCTCATCTTAGGTTGCGAAATTAGAGAAAATCTCCTAAACCTCAAAACGAAACAGCAAATATTTTCTTTCTCCTATACCTTATTCCCAACTTTCTAAAGAGTAAAGATTATATTGTCCTTTTGTATAAAGAAAGTGGTTATGTGATAATATCACTCAAATAATACTGGTATTCTCACTCCAAACAATACTATTCATATCACAGCGATGATATATGAATCAGAATCTTGAGGTCTTTACTTTGTTGTGTTAATATCGTTTAATTACAACGAAAATTATAATAGTGTTAACTTTAAATAGGTATCTTTGTAAATAGAAACGTCGGGACATCACCCTGATAGTTATATAATGGATGTATGTGTGGCAACAATTATAAAAAGTTTTTTTAAGTCGGTGCTTATAGCACTGTTAGCAGTTCCGGCGGTATCACAAGCTCAGTCATCCTATACTCCCGGTAACGGATGTCTGAATGTTGTCAGCCTGACAAGCGGTTTTGGACTTTGCGATTACGAAATCCAGTGTAGCTCCCTCAACTATATGCACGAGAAGTTCCTGAATGAGAACCTAACAATAGGTGCTGGTGTTGGATATAGCTATCACAAGCAATATCGCCTATCAACGATACCCGTTTATGTGAGTACACATTTTTTTCTATTTGACAAGAGGTGTTCACCTTTTATTAATCTGCGTTTAGGTAGCTTCGGGATGATTCGTAAGAAAAGCACAGACACAAACTTGAAATATTCGTTAGCTGACGAGCAATCGGATTTCAATTTGTTCTTTTCTATCGGTGCAGGCTTTAAGTATCATATCACTCCAAGGATAGCCCTCATGGCTTCGGTAAGTGATGATTTCTATCTACTGAAAGCATACGATACACGCAAAAATGACTATAGAAATAAGCTGTTGGGTAATCTTTGCCTTGGTATAGCAATATGCTTCCAGATTGACAATTGGTAATAAACCAATCGGAAGTAGAATGCTATAGGTGGGTTGCCATTAAAGAAATCCGTACCGAGTTACAGAATCCTAACAATCAACTAACGGGGTGGTTTGAAATCGTTATAAAATCGAATATTTAGATAATTACATGGTATGAAAAGAAGTTTGTTAATGACATTTCTACAGAGCCATTATTTGTGTATCCCCACTAAATTCCTACTGAGACCTTACACATCCAATATTTTTCTTTCTCCTATACCTTATTCCCAACAAATATCATTCGTAATATTTCACTTGCCGGTTGGCGCTTTCATTAATAATGCTCGCAGTAGGACTGCAAGCGTCAAACCATAAAAAAATAACGCTCGCAGCGTTACTGCAAGCGCCAAAACATAAAAAATAATGCTCGCAGCGTTACTGCAAGCGTCAAAACATAAAAAATAATGCTCGCAACGTTACTGCAAGCGTCAAAACATAAAAAATAATGCTCGCAGCGTTACTGCAAGCGTCAAACCATAAAAAATAATGCTCGCAGCGTTACTGCAAGCATTAAACCTTAAGAAATGTTACTTGCAGCGTTACTGCAAGCACTAAATCTTAAGGAGTGTTGCTTGCAGCATTACTGCAAGCGTTAAATCTTAAGGGATGTTACTTGCAGCGTTACTGCAAGCACTAAATCTTAAGGAATGTTACTTGCAGCGTTACTGCAAGCAATAAAACCTTTTTAATAGAACAAAAAGAGCTGGGCGAAAGGCTGAGGGCTGAGCGAATAGGTGTTTTGTAAATCATTGATTCCAACTATAGCATTGCAAAATAATAGCGGGATGACCAACTTTTTAGAAAACGTTCTTGTCTCAAGCTCGTTTAAGAATAAAACGCTATGCCTGATTTTCGTGGCGCACTTGCTCCATCGCTTTTTTCACTGAGCCATACATGAGAAGCAATCGTTTTGCATGGTCGTAGTCAAGGCCTAATTCATCAACGAGCATACGTGTGCCTCTGTCGATGAGTTTTTTGTTGGTCAGTTGCATGTTCACCATTCGATTGCCTTTCACACGTCCCAACTTAATCATGATACTGGTGGAAATCATGTTGAGAATGAGTTTTTGTCCGGTTCCCGATTTCATGCGCGAACTACCCGTAACAAACTCGGGACCGACAATCATTTCGATAGGAATATCACACGCTTCGGCCATGGGCGAGTCGGGGTTGCTGGTGATACAGCCCGTGAGCATACCATGTTGACGAGCCTGTTTCAATGCTCCTACGACATAGGGCGTGGTGCCCGACGCTGCGATACCTACCACTGTGTCGAGCTTTCCAATGTGGAAGGCCTCTAATTCCTCCCATCCACGATATTCATCGTCTTCTGCATTTTCAACTGCATTGCGCAAAGCGGTGTCTCCACCTGCAATCAAACCAATAATATGGGTGGGCGGAACACCAAAAGTTGGAGGTATTTCTGAAGCATCAAGCACACCTAAACGGCCGCTTGTTCCTGCACCCATATAAAAGAGTCGTCCACCTTTTTGCATTCTCGGAACCACGGCTTCTACTAATTTTTCTATCTGGGGAATGGCCTTTTCCACCGCCAACGCAACCTTTTGATCCTCTTGGTTGATGTCAACCAACAACTCATGAATGCTCTTTTCCTCTAAATGGTCGTAGAGAGAGGGTTGTTCTGATATTTTAACGAATGCCATATCGATTACTCATTTGTTGTGTGGTATGCAATAAGTCCTTCCATCGGCGCTTGGATAATCTTGCCCATCGTCATCTGCTCCGCTTGCAAAGCCTTTGTCAATGGTGCTTGGAAATAGTGTGCAATAGAGCCAACAAAACCAATAGGCAGTTGTTCCCAGCCCGCATATTGTTTGACATTCCGCACTAAGAAACGACGGAAATTGCTTTCTACTAAATCGAAGACAGCTTGGTTGTCGAGGTGTTTTGACAAGAAAGGCACGAAACTTGCTAAGAAGCGGTTGGGAAATTTCTGACGATATACGCGGTCAATAAATTCGGCATTGGTCAGCGAGTATTCGGTATGGAATGCATCGATGATGTCTTGTGGCAATTGGTTTTTAAGCACATCACCTACTAATGTTCTGCCCAAGACGGCACCGCTCCCTTCATCTCCTAAAATAAAGCCGAGCGGAGAAACGTTGGCTACAATGTCTTTTCCGTCGTATGCACACGAGTTACTGCCTGTACCTAAGATGCAGGCAATGCCTGGATGATGGCCACATAAGCCACGTGCAGCAGCCAACATGTCTGTCGACACTTCGCAAACACCAGTAATGTTGAGTTGTTGGTGTAGTGCATCAGCCACGATGGGACTCTTTTCTTTGGTGCAACCCGCTCCATAAAAGTACATTTCTTCAAGATTCTTCGTGGGCAGATATGGCAGTAAATTCGTTGCCAATTCATTTGCAATCTCCTCCGTTGTTTGGAAGAAAGGGTTTGTTCCGGCTGTTTTTACGGTAGCCACTACCTTACCATGATCCACCAAGCACCAATCGGTTTTGGTCGATCCACTATCAGCTAATAATATCATAGTTTAATAAATATATGTTTCTTATAAAGATAATAACCGCAAATCCAAGTGAAAGCCACAAACAGCAATGCCCATACCAAAGCGGCATTCTGTGTGCCTATGCAGGGTTGCATCACGTCCGTAAAGAGCCATCCCTGCAGGGTTACACCACGAATGGAGGCGATGGAAAGAGGAATGAGCAACAAGTCGGCCCACACATAGAGTGCCAAAGGATTGACACCAAACACTCTAAAGAAGCTAATAGCGTGGCTCTTGACACCTTGTTTGTCAATCACCCAGCTCAACAGGGCTAAAGTTGTTGAGGCCAATCCACAAGTGACAAGTGCAAAAGTGGGTGTCCAAAGTTTTTTACTGATGGGGCAACCATAACTCAATAAAAAGCCCAAGATGGTGAGCACTGCACCATAGATGAAGAGCTTTTCAATCTTATCATTGAGCGAAGTTGCTGACATCACAACGCGTCCCACGCAAAATCCAATCAGCACATGGCCTAAAGCGGGCAATGAACTCAATAGTCCTTCGGGGTCAGGAATATCCCATTTGTAGAGATGTTGACGACCTAAGATGGCCTCGTCTATCACATTACAGATGTTGGATGCATCGTGTGCAAAACCATTTCCTAAACATAACACCGCAAAATAACCGATAAAAACAGCTGCAATCAGCCATGGAATGAATCGGTGCTTGACACTGAGTGCCACGACGGAGGCAAACACATAGCAGAATGCTAAACGCGGGAATACACCCACCAAGCGGATATGGTCAAAGACATTGGCTGCTGCAAATACATGGGAGAAGAATGGAAGTGCAGCGTAATCTTCATTAAACAGGCCACGACAAAACATCATCAGCCAGCTAATGGCAATACCAATGACATAGAGAAGCATGCCGCGTTTGATGATTTTCTTTGCGCAAGGCCATGACCATTCGAAATCATATTTGCGTAAGGAGAGATAGGTTGTGATGCCCATGATAAACATAAAGAATGGAAAAACCAAATCGGTTGGTGTCAATCCAAACCATTCAGCATGTTCCAAAGGCGTGTAGACAGGCTGTCCACCCGGATTATTTACTAAAATCATCCCTGCGATAGTGATACCTCTTAGAATATCAACCGCCTCAATTCGACTTGTTTTTTGTGTAGCCATTTGTTTTATTTATAAAGGTAATATTTCTTAGAAAGTTTCTTGAATGCCTCCACATCTTTTGTCCAATAAGGCTGAACATCGCTCCATTGATGATGCTTTAAGAATAATTCTCTAATCTTTTTGGAGCCGCAAACCTTGTTAAACATATCGGTTCGATTGCCCGATTCGTTCAAAATATCATGAGAAGGATTCAACTTATAAAGTTCTTGCAGCACATAAAACTGCACGTCGCAGAGCTGCGCACGCGTGTAATCTGTGATGTAAACCTGTACGCCCTGCACTTGTTGACCTTTGAATTTGCTGTAAAACGGCGCATAGTATATCGGTCGGAAACAATAGCCCGGCAGATGGAGTGCATTCATTCGCGTGGTTAATGCATCGGCATCCATCCATGGTGCGCCAAATACTTGGAACGGAAGCGTATAACCGACACCAATATTTAAGCTGTCTAACTCGCCCACGATGCCTGATATCGCATAGAAAGGAGCAATCTCTGCTTGTGGAATGTGTGGTGAGGCTGCGACCCATTTTAATTTTGTAGCAGCATAGTTCATTTTCCTTTTCCAGCCTTTCATTTTCACAACTTCAAGCGAACAGGGATTTCCTAACATGTGCTCGCCATTCAAGAGTAGTGCCAACTCACCCACAGTGAGCCCATAGATGTAAGGAATTTTAAATGCACTTACAAATGAAATACAGTCATCATCCGTAACATTTCCTTCAACCTTCAATCCTCCTAAGGGATTGGGACGATCTAAAACAACTACTTGTATATTGTGCTTCGCTGCAGCTTTCATGATGTTTCCTAAGGTGCTGATATAGGTAAACGAGCGGCAACCAATATCTTGAATGTCGTAAACCAGCACGTCAATATCTTTCAGCATCTCATCAGATGGTTCGCGATTTGCACCATATAGTGAATAGATGGGCAAGCCCGTTTGTGCATCTTTGCCATTCCCTACATGGTCTCCTGCGTGTGCATTGCCGCGAACGCCATGTTCGGGACCAAATAATGCCACTAATTTGACGTTCTTAGCAGCATGCAGAATGTCTACGGTTGAGCGCAGTGCGTCGTCTACACCTGTGGGGTTGGTGACTAACCCCACACGTTTTCCGTCTAAAATCTTGAAGTTTTGTTGTTTTAAAACTTCTAAGCCTGTTTTCACTTTCGCGTTTAAGAAACCGGTCAAGCAAAGGCCTATTGTAAGGAAGAAGATAAATTTTTTCATCTAAACTTTCTCCACTGTTTTCCGACCATAGTTTGCATTGATTTCTTTTCTCACTACAATGGTCACAGCAACTGTGGCAACACAGCAAACCATTACCATCCAAAAGAAACCTTCATAGCCCAACCATTCTTGCAGATAGCCAGCAAACATGCCTGGAATCATCATGCTTAAAGCCATGAAGGCCGTGCAGATGGCGTAATGAGCCGTTGTAAATTCGCCTTCAGAAAAATACATCATGTAGAGCATGTAAGCCGTAAAGCCAAAGCCATAGCCAAATTGTTCGATGGCGACACAGGTACTGATTATCACTACATTTGTGGGATGAAACATGCTCATATAAACGAAGGTGGCACAAGGAAGGGTCATAAAAAGCGCCATGGGCCATAATGCTTTCTTCAACCCCCAGCGTGAAGATGCCACACCACCAATGATGCCTCCCAATGTAAGGAAGAACACACCGATGGTTCCATAGATAACACCTACTTCGTCAGTTGCTAAAGCCAAACCACCTTTGGGCTGCGAATCAAGTAAAAAAGGATTAACCATTTTGAGCAAAAAGGCCTCAGGAAGGCGATAAAGCAGCATGAAAACGATGGCCAAAAGCACGCCGGGTTTGCGTATGAACGTCACAAAGGTACGTGCAAACTCTTTCCAAATAGCTTGTGCTTGCTGCTGTTGACGCTCCTCTATATGACGTATCCCGTCGGCTTTTGGCTTTGGAAGAACAAACGTGTGGTAAAGGCTTACAAGGGTGAAAATCACGGATGTAATAGCCATAGTGAGTGTCCACGAGAACGGGATATTATGGGAAGTACGCTCAATGTAGCCAGCAATATAGACCAAAACACCTTGCCCGAAGATAGAGGAAAGGCGATAGAAGGTACTTCTGATGCCCACAAAGAAACTTTGTTGTTGCTGATCGAGTGCCAGCATGTAAAAGCCATCGGCTGCAATATCGTGCGTAGCCGAAGCAAAGGCCGTTACAATGAACAAGATTAATGTGAACGTGAAGAGCGAGATGGGTGTTGTCTGTGATGCAATGGTTGCAGCATCAGGGTGTGGAATGCTCAGCGTGGTGAGGATAAAGGTCACACTCATGAGGATTTGCATGGATAGAATCCACCAGCGTTTTGTTTTTAAAATGTCTACAAAGGGGCTCCATAGCGGTTTGATTGCCCATGGAAGATAGAGCAAACTGGTGAAAAGTGCCATTGCGCCATTGGGTACTCCCATCTTTGTAAACATAGTTACCGAAATGTTATTAACGATAAAATAGGGTATTCCTTCTGCAAAATAAAGCGTAGGAATCCACATCCAAGGTGAGGGTTGGTTCGTTTTCATGCGACTTTGTTCATGAGAAGGTGGATGGGGTGTAGCAAAAGAAAGCATTGCTGTGCGACGCTTCCTTTCGCCATGTCCACTCGTCTCTTTTATGCTTCTTTATTCATTTTCAAGCGAGCCAATAGCTCCCAAGTGCGAATGCGATCTTTATAAGTGTTGTTCCGATTTTCTTTTTCAATGCTCAGTGCGGCATCAGAGTTGTCATCCCAACGTCTGCAACAATACAAAACGTCATAAATTCGACCTATCTGATAGTAACGAGAGATGGCCAAACCTAATGCATAGTCTTCTCCATAGTTGACATTGGGGAGTTTCACTTCGCGCAGAATGGGGGTGAAGAAAGCCCGTGGCGCACCTAAACCATTGATGCGGAGCGCATTGTTTCGACCATTTTCAGGAGTCCATTCTCTATGATCTATCTTGCCGGGAGGAAGCATGTTCTTGTGAATATCGGTCAACATGTAGCTGCCTATCACCATAGCGCATTGTTGCTCATAGAAAGCATCGACAAACTTTTGCAAAGTGTGTTCGTCGCTATACACGTCGTCGCTGTCTAATTGCACAATAAACCGGCCACATTGAGGATGGTGTGCAGCCATATTCCAGCTGTTACCAACACCAATATCGCGTCGGTTGGGGATGATATGAATCACTCTTTCGTCATTCTTGTATTCATCAATAAGTTCTGTAGTTCCATCGGTTGAATGATAATCGGGGCCATTTTCAACGATAAAAACATTAAACTTGAAGTTCGTTTTTTGACTTAAAGCACTTTCGATAGCATCACGGATGGTGCGAATTCTGTTGCGCACAGGAATCATGATAGAAGCTTCGACATCGAATGGTTCGGCTTTTAAATCAACCGATTTGAAAGTGGGTTTAAGATAGGCTCCAATCGCTTTGAGGTGCTCTGTAGCTGCAGCTTCCATCTCAATCTGCGATGCCCGGTTACGCGGATCAACATAATCGAAGAGCTTCTCGCCTGTTTTTCGGTTGTCGAGCTCCACCTCGCTGTAGAGGAATTCATTGATATGTTCGAATCTTTCGTTGATGGATAATTTTAATCTTAGGTCATAAAAACCTGCAGCTTGGTAGGATTGTGTCATGTGGGCAGCCGCCTTTTTCAGTGCGTCAGTGCGGAAAAGGAGCACAGAACCAAAATCAAAATCATCGCGCAAGCTGCCTTGTTGGTAATCAATCACAGGCGCTTCACTGCGTACACCCTCAGCAGAAATGTTATAATGGTCGGCGTAAACCATACCAGCTCCTGTGCATTCGGCAATGCGTAGCATACGTTCCAAGGCATAAAGACCCATTTCCATGTATTGCTCTTTCAGGTAGACGAGCGTGTAAGGGGCTGTTGCTGTGGCAGCAATCTGACGCATTGTTTCACTGCTTTTCAGTGTGTCGATGGTCAACGTATCATCAACTCCAGCTACATTCTCAGCTTTTGTTTGTAAAACGACGATTCGATTTACATGGTCATCACTTTGTAAACTGGCCAATGTTTTATTCAGCGCATCGGTAGATGCCATAGGAATAAAACAATCTACAATTTGTTTTTTGTTCTGCATATCAATTTTTTATTTTTGTTTTTTATTTCGTTTTTATTTAAATTTTCTATTGTTTTCAACGCCATAGGTAAAGGAGTTGTAACGTTTTTGCAGTCTATTCTGTAGGAAAAAGCATAGAGATTGCGGCGTAATGTGGTGCAAATCGCAATGCAATGTGGTACAGATTGTTGCATCATTTGGTATTGATTTCAACTGCATGATTGATAGACGCTTTACGTTTCTGCATACAAATGTAACACAAAGATTTTAAAAAGTAGCTGGTTGAAGCAGATAATTTAAAATCATTTGCATCAATTTTGTTCGGTGAGGTGTCTCCATAATCGTTTCAAAGGGAATGGCTAAGACTATCGAACGCCAATGGTCGGTTGCATTTCCACCAAAGACTATCCCTGCACTTTTATTGTTTTCGGGGTAGCGAAAGGCGGTATAAGCGCATGGATCGGCAGGTTCTATGGCATCAGGAGACTCAACTGCATACACTGAAGAGTTGGGTGTTGCAGCATAAGTCAATGTCAAAGTGTCGGCCGATAGGGGGGATGTTACAGTTGCAAACTTACCTGTTACGGCAGCTTTATCGTTGCGCCATTGATATTTTAAGATATTCTTTGCGAAAGCAAGGTCCTCCTTTTGAGCTGTGGAGAGTGGGTTACACCAAAGGTCTGTGCCGAGATAAGCACCTGAAACAAATAGGTTTCCACCAGCTTTGCAATAGCTTGCAATGGCTTGTTGCAGTGCGTATGGGAAAGTTTTGAAATGGAGATCTCGTTGCGGTTGCATGCGTCCTAACTTGCTTTGTTTATTTTTTCCAACGATGATGTCAATCGCAGCATATTGCTGTGTGTCGAGCATTCCTCGTTGAACTGCCGCATCTCGTCCTGCTGAGACGAAGCTGTAGCCCGCTCTTAAGATGGCATCACCATGCAAACGTGGGTAATCAAAGGTGTTACCAGCAATGGCTATGCGCTCGAAATTGGCTTGACTGTCGCCAAAACCAGAGGCATCATCGTCTGTCCATGGGATGGAACGACGGAACTCTTTTTGCTTGCCTACGAATGAAATCTGTTGTAGATAAGGCACACCATTATCGCTTTCGGCTAAGAAACCAGCCCATTCGTCGTCACTACTGCAAAAGTCATCGGGTGCACTAATGCGGTCAAAGGCATTTACAATCAGAATGGGTTTCGTGTTTGAATGTGAAGCAATACCCACACTTAATATTTCGGAGGGGAAGCTGATACCACCATCATTCAAGGCACAAACTTTAAAACTGACGATGCTGTCTGTTGGAATTTCGGTTACGAAACTGTTTTTGTGTACCACCGTTCCATTGTCAAAACCACCCTCGCCCATTCGCTTATACACCACATAGCGTTGTGCTGTGGCAGTAGGTTCTAAAGTGTCGGGGGTTGCTTCCCATTGTAACAATACACGATGATTTTTCAAAAGTTGCGCAGAGAAATGCTGTATGGGTAGCGGTTGTACCACATAGTTATAGCCATAGGAATCGCTTAAAAAGCGCAAGATGCCTTTATAGATGGCGCGACTGACTGCAAACTGAAAGCGAGGATCGTGTCCATAACGCATGTCTGCGAAGTTCTCATGCGATAAAAGTTCAAGCAACATTGCGGGAACGCGTGGAGTCCAAGCCTCGAAATAGCGTTGATCCCACATCCCACGTCGACTCCATTTGGGTTCGAAACAGGTGCGGATGTCGTGGACAATAGAAGACTGTACGAGGTCGCAAAGGTCTCTATTAGCCTGTCGACTGCTGCCATCGGCAAAGTGTCCGTTATAGGTCTGGGTATCATAGATGCCTAAAGTGCCGATGATGGAGTCGCCATAAACGGTTCCTGCATCGCTATGGAAAGCAAAAGAAAGGTCAATGGGAATGTTTAGCCCTTTGCCTTCGGGCCATGCTTTTGTGCCTGCAGCAAGATAATTCACCCACTGCCCGCGTGATTTATAGTCGTCTCTATAGTCATCTAAACCATGGGAAGGAGAGTAAATGCTATCGGGAACACCTGCCCATTGCATGGAATAGCGTGCTGCTTCTAAATATCTTGGGTAGCCACTTACTTGGTAGGGATAGACCATTGCGGGTTGATAGGCATTTCGAGGCTTACGTCCAATCTGTCGATCAATCTTTCCATCATAGGCGATGCTGTCGCCATTGGTTGTGCGTGCGATGTTGCCTTGCCCACCACCTAAGCGGAGTGCATCGGCCGTGATGACGCTATTGTTTTGTTTAGAATAGTTGGTGAGCACAACTTTCGCCGTCTTTCCTTGTTGGAAAGGGAAGGTACCGAGATAAATCCATGTACCACCTCCCATGCTTTGGTTTACTGATAAGGTGGTTGTACCGCCACTATGATGGATGGTATAATGGGCATCTGTGGCACTGTTGGGTAATGACTGGTAGGCCACATAAACGGCATAATCGCGCGATTGCGGAATGTTTGGACGCCAGCAGATGCTACTTACCTCCTTTTTATTGCGTGTTGTGGTGGCAACACGATAGGTTCCTTCATGAAAAGGGTTTTCGAAATCGTGGTATTGTGGACGCAGATAGGCAAAGCCTGGTGCTTTTCCTGTGGTCCAAGGCTGTGCACCTGTTGTCTCAGTGTAATCTTTCTGTGCTACGCCTCCGTCATTATCAACGATAACTTCGAAAGGGTTTACATCACGTTCGCGTGGGGTGAGGACGTAGGCTCCGGCATTTTCGAGCATCGGAATGAGATAAGGCAGCACGTATTGTTGGGTATATTTGTCTTCAACGGTTTGCAACATACGTGCCCGTTGCCATTGCCATCGGTTGCGCCCAGCTTCGAAATAAAGTCCATGGCTTTGCCACATTGCGATGTTTTTGCCTTCAAGTCCGTGTGCAATAGCGTATGGACGATTTTGATTTTTCACCAATGGAACCGTAGGATTGTAGGTGAAAACCGTGGGCTTATCAGCTTTCTTGCGATAAATTCGGGGTATTAAATCATAGATATTTTGTTGTCCGGCCATCACAGATACTGCACGGTGCTGAAGAGAATCGGGCAAGATGGCTTTGACTTTCTGCAGGATTTCGTCACATTTTGCAGGGGTAAACGAAACATAGGAGAAGTCACTTGTGACATAAATATGCAGCGATTGAGCATCGTTGTGGATGGAATCAATGTGTAAGGGACGCATACTGATGCCTGAAATGTACTGATTGAGTATTTTTTCGAGGGCAGTTTGCTGATTATTTGAAAGCGATTGAGCCGAACTCTCCGCTGAAAAAAGGAATGCGAAAAGCAAGGAAAGTGTTGCTATTTTTGTCATTACACGAATAAAAAAACTATCGCAGCCTGCAGCAAACAGGCTGCGATAGTAAATAAACGAAATTAAATAGGAGTTCAATTGAATAGAAATCGGAGGGGATTACCAACCTATATTTTGCTTCATACCTGGATTCTGATTCAGTGTTAAATCATTCGATGGAATGGGGTATGAGTAATATTTAGGCAGGAAAGTGCGTGTGGCAGTTGTCCCAACCAGGTAATTGCCATCGACGGTCAAGCCAGTTTGGTCAGCAACACCACTCACATTGGCACCTCGATTGATATTGGGATGGACATTGCTATCTAATTTATCGAGTTGATGCCAGCGCAATAAGTCCCAATAACGATAGTCTAAGTCGCACATCAGTTCGCATCTTCGTGTGCGACGAATCTCCCAAATGAGGTTGCTTACACCCATATTGTTGGCTGGGTCGGCAGCAGGTGTCAGCGTCAATGCCGGTAATTCCGCTCTCGTTTGTAAGAGGTTCACAGTGTTATCGAGATCGGTTTGGGTGATGGTACCCAATTCTGCCTTTGCCTCAGCCTCGTTTAACAGAACAACAGCATACCAAAACAGTGGTATATCAGTGTAATTGGTATTGGTGTTTGTGCGATAATACAACTCCAACTGTGGGTTATCGTATTTATATATAGTATATCCCGTTGATGAAGTCATCTCTGCTGGGAGCGGACCATCAGGTGAAGGTTCGTTACGAATCCAACCATGATTTTTGAAACAGATGATGGGATCAATGAGTAAACTCAAACGCTTATCTTTATTTTGCAGCAGATGGGCGATGGAGTAATGACCTTGTGCATCACGCTGTGCTTTATCGTTTGTGTTTAAAGTTGTTGTTGCAAGTGGACGACCATCTTTGAAAAGGAAGGCATCGATAGCATCTTTCGTGATGCCACGCTGCGTGGTCGAGCTGCTGGTGAAGTCGCAAAGACCGTGCATTTTGACATCCTTTTCATAGTTGTTGTAGAAAATAACTTCGTCATTTGAAGACAGATCCAAAGAATTGTAAATGGTGTAGATTTTACCTTTTGCATCGGGTGTCCATACGTTAAGTGTGAATTTTCCGGATGTTCTCAAGCTTTCGGATGCATCAACACAAGCTTGGAGATAGCGATTGGCACGCGTCAAGTCGGGTGCTTTGCCATTCTCTGCCAAGGTTCTGTACTTGCAAAAAGTTCCTTCATACAGGCAAACATCACTCTTCATAGCCTCGGCAAATTCTTTGCCCCATTCCGTTTTGTCGGATGTGTTGCTTGGAAGGTTGGCAATAGCAAAGTTCAAATCTTCCAGAACCTTATCCATTACAAGGTCACGATCGGTGCGTGGCCCATAGACTTCTTCGCTTTCCAATTTGTCAATAACGTGGTCTTCCCACTGTACATCGCCATACATCTGCACCAATTGGTAGTATTCCCAAGCGCGATTCAAGCGTCCGATAGCTTCGTATCGGGCTTTTGTTGCATTGGGAAGTGTTGAAATTTTCAAGCCATCAAGCATGTAATTGATTTGGCGTATATTCGTAAACATACCCGACCAAACGCCTGATTTGTTGGGAACAGTGGTGTACGTCCAGTTGTCAAATGACGGATTAACCTGGTCATCATTTAAGCTATTGAAGTAGAAACTGCTGGCAGAACCATAGAAGCCATAGAATGCGTTGCTATAGCCTTCTACCTGATTTTCATTACTCCAAAACGCTTTGTTATTTAAGAACGTATCGCGTGGATCCTTATCTAATAAGTCGTCACAGCCAGCTAACAATAATGATGCAGCTGCAAGGACACAGAATATTTTTGTTTTCATATTCGTTTCGTATTAAAGTTGTTATTAAAGCGTTACTTGCAGACCTATTGCCCAAGAGCGAGTGATAGGCAAAGTGCGTCCCCAACCGCCATATTTCACTCCGTCGCCGGTATTGATTTCTGGGTCGAGTGGTAAATTACCATTGCCTTTGTGCAGTAGGAACAAGTTGTTGGCACTCACGTAAAGGCGGAGGCTTTCAACGTAAGCTTTTCGTGTGATCTGCTTAGGAAGTGTGTAGCCCAAGGTTACATTCTTCAAACGAAGATAAGACATGTTGACCAAATATTTGCTTTGTGGATAGTAGTTGTGACTGCCTCCGCCATCAGCAAGCGCCGGAACATTACCTTTGTCTTCATTGCCTGGCCACAGACAGGGATAGTCATTGCTTTCGCTGATATTGACGATTCCATGGTCAGGATCATAGACATTGTACTTGGTTTGGTTGGCATAGAGTGCTAAATCGGGATTTCTCATCAATGGGAAGTTGAATGCCGATATATTCCAAACAGACCGTTTGCCTACGCCTTGGAAGAACAAATCAAGGTCAAAGCCTTTGTAATTACCACCGATGTGGAAGCTATATTCATATCTTGGCAAGCAGTTGCCAATGACTTTCAAATCGCCATGGTCTTCCAATGTGCCCTTTCCACCATCGATTTTACCATCACCATTGAGATCTTTAAACTTAATATCGCCAGGACCATATACGAAGTTACCTGTTTGGATGCCTTTTTGATCGGCAATACCTGGCTTGTAATTCCAACTTCCGTCGGGGTTTTTGCTGGTGAAATCATCGGGGGTGAAATAACGATCGGTCTCAAACCCCCAAATGTCGCCCCATGTTTCGCCTTCGTAAGCATAGGAAACGTCGTTGGTGTGTCCGATAATCCTCTTGGAATTGTTCCATTTCTTCACTTTTACTTTCGAATCGCCGATGCTGAAGTTGGCATACAATCCGAAGTCTTTCTTGAATTGTTTGCGCCATGATAAGGTTAATTCCCAACCACGAGAACGTAGTTCGCCCGCATTCGTGTAAGGTGCGTTGGCACCCACTGCCGAAGGAATGGCATTGCCGGGAGCTAACATATCTTTAGTTAATCGTTCGAAGATTTCTGCGGTCAGCGTGAATTGGTTATCTAAGAAACCGAGGTCGAGACCAAGGTTCTTGGTTTGAATGCGTTCCCAAGTGAGCGATGGATTTACCCATGTTGGCCTGGTGAACATATTGCGCTTTCCACCTTTTTTGTCGAGCCACATGAAGCCTGAAGATGATACGTTATAGGCCGCTGTTGTGGAGAGGAACATATTGCTGCCCACAGCCTCATTGCCAATTTCACCATAAGAGAAGCGCAGTTTACCGTTTGAAACCATATTTTTCAGATTCTTCCAATAGGGCTCTTCTGTGAAGCGATACCCCAAAGAGAAGCTGGGGAAGAAAGCCCAACGATCGCCGGCGCGGAACTTACTCGAGCCATCGTAACGTCCGTTGAGTTCCAACAGATAAATGCCTTTATAATCATAGTTGATACGTCCGAAATAACCTGCCGACGAGTGGTCGTCCGTATAGCTATCAATGACGGCATCTTTCATCTCGCCATAAGCTAAATTCAGTTCGGGGAAAGCCTCGTCATAGAGCTTCTTGCGCATTGCCGAGAAGTAGTCGCTGGTGAAGTTCTCGCCGTTTACACCCACCATTACATTCAGGTTGTGGGTGTCGTTAAAGCTGTGGGCATAGTTCATATAGGCATTTGCCACCCAGCTGTTCGATTTGCTGTTCGAGCGTGTAGCGTTGGCGTTGGACGGAGTTACGATGTATCCGGGCGCAGTTCCAGCCCAGTTCATGCCATAAACACTATGGTCGGATGTCTTGTTGTTGAAATTATCAATCTGATAAGTATAATCAACATTCAAGGTTAAATCCTTCGTGATGTTCGCTTTCAAGAAGGCATTCATGCGCAGCGCATCGTGTGTTCCTATTCTGCGTGAGGCCTGCTTTTGCAAGGCAATCATGCGGTTATCATATTGGGTTCCGTCGGCTGCCTGGAAGATGCCAGAAGGAACGAAATACGATCCCCAACGCCAGATATACTGATAGATGTTGGTCCAAGGATCAGCGGCGCTGAAGTGGCGACGCGTATAGTTGAAGCGGATTCCCGCTTTGAGCCAGTCGGTGAGGTCGGTTTGCAGATTGAGCACGGCATTATAGCGGGTGCGTTCGCCGGGGTTGAACTTCATGATGTCTCTCTTCGCGTCGTAACCCAGCGAAGTGTAGAACGTCGTGCGACCCGATGATCCCGAGATGCTCACATCGTGCGTCTGTGCCGGAGCCGCATTGTCATACCATATTTTGCGAATGTCATAGTTGGCATAGTAGAGCGGAGTTCCATGGTCGAAATAATAGTCGCCCACATTGTCCATGCTTTGATAGGGCTGCATCAGCGAGTAACCCTTCTTGCCGCCGTGCTGTCTCTCCCAGGCTTCGGCATAAGGCAGCAGCTTATCGAAATACATACCAAACAGTTCGGGCGTTGTTTCGCCAGCACGTTTCTTACCGATGAGACCTGCACGCAGTTGTTCGGGAACGCTAGGATAGTCGGGTAGCACGGTAGCTTGGTCCCATGAAAACTGTCCATTGTATTTCACAGAGATGCGGTCGCCTTTCTTGGCTTGCTTCGTATTGATGAGGATAACACCGAAGGCGGCGCGTGCACCGTAGATGGCTGATGACGATGCATCTTTCAATACAGAGATTGATTCGATGTCGTTGCCGCTAATCATCGACAAATCGTCGGTGGGCATACCGTCGACCACAATCAGCGGAGCCGATTTCTGGCCGTTGGAGAGGGTGCCTAAACCGCGGATAGAAATAGATGGATTACCTTCCAAACTACCGTTGTTGCTCAAGATGGTGAGGCCAGGGATGGCTCCCTGCAATGCTTTGGCCACATCCTGTTCGGGACGACTGCCGAGCGTCTTATCCACATCGACACTTGCTACGGCACCGGTGAGGTTTACCTTTTTCTGCTGACCGTAGCCCACAACCACTACCTCATCTAACAAGGCGTTATCGGGCACGAGCTTCACATTCATGCTACTTTTTGCATGCAGCTCGACCGTTTGATAGCCGAGGAACGAGATTTTGAGTTTGGCAGAGCCATCCACTTTGAGTTGGAAGGCGCCCTTACTGTCGGAGATTGTTCCGCGCGTCGTTCCAAGCTCAATGATACTTGCGCCCACGATGGGGGCACCATTTTCATCAACAACAGTTCCTTTCACCAAGATGCTGGCAGGATGTTCGGCAACCATTAGCGGGCGTTGCGCTGCAAAGGAAAGGTTGGTTCCTGCGCAACACGACAGCCAAATAGCTCCGAAGAGTACAATGCGTTGTTTCATAAGTGTTGTTTTTTGTTATTATAAGATAATGTTTTCGGCATCGCTGAGAAGTTGTGGTAGGCAACGTCATCGTTGATACCTTTGTTAATAGGATTCTAATCTCGGAAGTTTAATGGACAACAAATTTCTAAAAAAAAGAGGAGATATGCAAACAAATACTACCTC
>NZ_JH114215.1:815626-897773 GCF_000224615.1 Segatella oulorum F0390 | reverse complement strand
ACTACTCTCTTTTTTTTGCTATTATCTTAAAAATTGGATAAAAACATTGGATTTTTCGTGGGTGAAAGGCATGTGGTACACAAAGTGATGTGCTTCGGACGGCATTTATCCTTTGAGGCGAAGGGTGCGCATGGCGTTGAGCACAGCCAAACAGGTGACGCCCACGTCGGCAAAGACTGCCATCCACATGCTGGCCCACCCGAATGTGGCCAATACGAGCACAGCCACCTTGACGCCAATGGCGAAGGCTACATTTTGATGTGCGATGGCGATGATTTGTCGGGCGAGGCTGATGGCGCGCACCACCTTCGACGGCTTGTCGTCCATGAGCACCACGTCGGCGGCTTCGATAGCTGCATCGGAACCGAGTCCGCCCATAGCGATACCCACGTCGGCACGAGCCAGCACGGGCGCGTCGTTGATGCCGTCGCCCACGAAGAGCAGACTACCGTCGGCACGTTTCTGACACATGAGCTGCTCCACATGCGCCACTTTGTCGGCAGGCATAAGCTCGGCTGCCACCTGATCGATGTGCAGCTCGCGTGCTACCTGCTGCCCCACGTCGTGGCGGTCGCCGGTGAGCATTACGGTTTGCTGCACGCCCATGGCTTTGAGTTGCGCGATGGTTGCAGCAGCATCGGGCTTCAACTCATCGGCGATGACGATGTGCCCCATGTAAACGCCCTCTACAGCCACATGAATTATGGTGCCCGTGAGATGGCAGGCGCGCCAATGAGCGCCCACGCTGTCCATGAGTTTGGTGTTGCCCACGCACACCAGCTTGCCGTTGACCCGCGCGCGGATGCCTTGCCCAGCTATCTCTTCGGTTTGCTCCACCGTGCAACCATCAGCCTCGTTGCCAAAGGCCTCGCGCAACGATTGGGCAATGGGATGGGTAGAAAAGCGCTCCACATGGGCGGCGAGATGGAGCAGTTCGTGCTCGCTGAGATCCGCCGGATGCACTGCTGTTACGCTGAATACGCCCCGCGTGAGCGTGCCCGTCTTATCGAATACCACGGTTGCAGCCTTAGCCAGCGCATCAATGTAGTTGCCTCCTTTGATAAGGATTCCTTGCCGCGAGGCGCCACCGATGCCGCCGAAGAAGGTGAGTGGAATGGAGAGCACCAGCGCACAAGGGCATGATACCACGAGGAACGTGAGTGCACGGTTGAGCCACAGGGGGAAACTGCCGGCAAAGTCGCCCGACAACAGCGGCGGGAGCACGGCCAGCGCCAAGGCCAAATAGACCACGATGGGTGTATAAATCTTGGCGAAGCGCGCAATGAACGTCTCGCGTTTCGACTTGTTGGCGGCGGCACGTTCGACAAGCGCGATGATCTTTGACACGGTAGACTCGCCAAACGGTTTTGTCACCTTCACGCGCAACAGCCCTTCGCGGTTGATGCAACCCGAAAAGATGGCATCGCCCATGGCCACGCTGCGCGGCATACTCTCGCCTGTCAGCGCTACGGTGTTGAGCGTCGAGCTTCCCTCAACCACCACGCCATCAAGCGCCACCTTCTCACCGGGTTGCACCACCATCAACTCACCCACGGCCACGTCGGTAGGTACTACAGTGAGTAACTGCCCAGCACGTTCCACATGGGCTTCGTCCGGACGCAGGTTTATGAGCGCCGAAATGGAGCGCCGGCTTTGCCCTTCGGCATAATCTTCAAAGAGTTCGCCCACCTGAAAGAACAGCATCACGAACACGGCCTCGGCCATTTCAGGCTCGCCACCGGGCAGAAAACCGATAAGCAGGGCACCGAGCGTGGCCACACTCATGAGCAAATCTTCATTAAAGGGTTCGCGCTCAATAATGCCCTCCCACGCTTCGGCGAGTGTTTCGTAACCAGCGAGCAGATAGGCCGGCAGATAGATGAGTAGCAATTGCCACATCGGCAGTGAAAGCATGTGCTCAATGGTCATGGCTGCAGCGAGTAGCACAGCAGAGATTATGAGCTGGATGATTTTTTTTCGTTCCATAGGAGTTGTGAATTGATTTCTACTGCAAAAATAATGAAAGTTAGTTGCAACTCGGTTGCAAAATATCTCAGTTTATGCCTTCTTATATATAATAAGGTGTAAAAACGCACATTGAAGCTGTTGCTACGTAGATTGGAGCATGAAAAATGGAGTTATCATCCTGCCACAGCAATAATATGTAGTGTAAACCGCAGCTGAACCACTGCACAAGACGGCTTTTTATGCTTTTTTATTTGGTTGTGCGACAAAAAAGGTGTACTTTTGCGAGGCAACTAAGAAAGATTATACTTCATAAACAATCATACAATGAAACTTAGAATTGTTGTGCTTGCTAAGCAAGTACCCGACACGCGAAACGTGGGTAAGGATGCGATGACCGCCGAAGGAACGGTGAATCGCGCGGCCTTACCTGCTATCTTCAATCCCGAAGATTTGAATGCGCTTGAACAAGCGCTACGTATTAAAGATCAAAACCCCGGTTCGACTGTGGGCATTCTCACCATGGGACCTCCCCGCGCCGGTGAAATCATTCGTCAAGGACTCTATCGCGGAGCTGATGAGGGGTGGTTGCTCACCGACCGCAAGAGTGCCGGTGCCGACACTTTGGCCACGTCCTATTTCTTAGCTAAAGGTATTGAAAAGATTGGTGGTGTCGACCTGGTGATTGGCGGGCGTCAAGCTATTGACGGCGACACGGCACAAGTTGGGCCACAGGTGGCACAGAAATTGGGGCTCAACCAGGTTACTTATGCCGAGGAGGTGGTGAAAATCGAAGATGGCAAAGCTACCATTCGGCGTGCCATCGATGGCGGTGTGGAAACCGTTGAGGCTCCGCTGCCCGTGCTCATCACGGTCAATGGCAGTGCGGCTGCGGCTCGTCCCTGCAACATCAAGCGGGTGATGAAATATAAATATGCCACCTGCCCCATGGAGCGCAAGGGTGACGAACCCTGGGCAAAGCTCTATGAAGGGCGCCCTTATCTAACGCTCGGGCAATGGAGTATTGCTGATTGTGGAGCCGATGAGGCGCAATGTGGTTTGGCGGGTTCGCCCACCAAGGTGAAAACCGTGCAAAACATTGTGTTCCAAGCCAAGGAATGCCAGACGCTCACCGGCAGTGATGCCGATGTAGAGGGCTTGGTGAGGGAATTGTTAGACGAAAAGATTATTGGTTAGACAAAACAACAACGATGAACAACGTATTTGTATATTGCGAGATTGAAGGAACCACCGTGCAGGAGGTTTCGCAGGAATTGCTTACCAAGGGACGCAAATTGGCCAATCAATTGGGCGTCGAATTGCATGCTATTGCAGCTGGGTCGGGCATCAAAGGTCACGTGGAAGAACAAATCTTTCCCTATGGCGTCGACAAATTGTTTGTGTTTGATGGTGCGGGACTGTTCCCATACACCTCAGCGCCTCACACCGATATTCTCGTCCATCTGTTTAAGGAGGAGCAGCCACAGATTTGCTTGCTTGGTGCAACGGTCATCGGTCGCGACTTAGGTCCACGTGTTAGCTCGTCGCTCACTTCAGGTTTGACGGCCGATTGCACGCAACTCGAGATTGGTGACTACGACGAAAAGAAAACGGGTAAGCACTATGCTAACCTGCTCTATCAGATTCGTCCGGCCTTTGGTGGTAACATCGTGGCTACGATTGTCAACCCCGACCATCGTCCACAGATGGCAACGGTGCGCTCGGGCGTGATGCAAAAGGCTTTGTATACTGGTCAGGCGAAGGGCGAGGTGGTTTATCCCGATGTAGCGAAGTATGTGCCGGCCGAGGACTATGTGGTGAAGGTTATCGAACGCCATGTTGAGGCAGCCAAGCACAACCTCAAGGGTGCGCCTATCGTGGTGGCCGGTGGCTATGGCGTGGGCAGCAAGGAGGGCTTCGATTTGCTCTTCAAATTGGCTAAAGAACTGCATGGCGAAGTGGGCGCAAGTCGCGCAGCCGTAGATGCGGGCTGGATAGATCACGACCGGCAGATAGGCCAGACGGGCGTCACCGTGCATCCGAAGGTCTACATCGCTTGTGGCATCTCGGGCCAAATTCAGCACATTGCCGGCATGCAAGACAGCGGCATCATCATCTCGATTAACAACGATCCTGATGCGCCTATCAACAAGATTGCCGACTACGTCATTCGTGGCACCGTGGAGGAAGTGGTTCCCAAACTCATTAAATACTATAAACAAAATTCCAAATAGTGCAATTATGGCAAATTATTATACTGATCATCCTGAGATTGAATTCCACCTCGACCATCCGCTCATGAAGCGCATTGTTGAGTTGAAAGAACGCAACTATGCTGATGCGGCTACTCACGACGAGGCGCCCATCAACTATGAAGATGCAATTGAAAACTACAAACGCATGCTCGACATCACGGGCGATGTTGCGGCTAATATCATTGCTGCCAACGCCGAAGCAGTTGATTTAGAAGGACCGCATTTGGAGAATGGCCGCATGCTTTATGCCTCGAAGACGATCGAAAACTTTGAAGCTACGCGACAAGCCGGCTTGTGGGGCGTTTCGATGCCACGCCGTTACAACGGGTTGAATCTGCCCAACACGGTGTTCTCAATGGCATCCGAGATGATTGCTGCGGCCGATGGTGGCTTCCAAAACCTCTGGTCGTTGCAATCGTGCATTGACACGCTTTATGAATTTGGCAGCGAAGAGCAGCGTAAGAAATACATTCCGCGCATTGCGGCCGGCGAAACCATGTCGATGGATTTGACCGAGCCCGACGCAGGGTCTGACCTCCAGCGTGTGATGCTCAAGGCCACACAGGATGCCGACGGCACTTGGCGTCTCAATGGTGTGAAGCGTTTCATCACCAATGGCGACTCCGATTTGCACTTGGTTTTGGCACGTTCAGAAGAGGGAACGGGCGATGGCCGCGGCCTCTCAATGTTCATCTACGACAAGCGCGATGGTGGTGTCGACGTGCGTCACATCGAAAACAAGCTCGGTATCCACGGCTCACCCACCTGCGAGTTAGTGTATAAGAACGCTAAATGCGAACTTGTGGGCGACCGCAAGTTAGGGCTTATCAAATATGTCATGGCCTTGATGAACGGCGCTCGCTTGGGTATTGCTGCGCAGAGTGTGGGGGTGAGTCAGGAAGCTTATAACGAAGCTTTGGCCTATGCTCGGGAACGTGCACAATTCGGCAAGAAGATCATCACTTTCCCTGCGGTGTACGACATGCTCTCGCGCATGAAAGCGAAACTTGACGCGGGTCGCTCGCTGCTCTATATGACGGCGCGCTACGTTGACCTCTACAAGGCGCTGGACGACATTTCGCGCGAACGTAAACTCACGCCCGAGGAGCGTCAGGAGATGAAGAAATACAATCGCCTGGCCGATGCTTTCACGCCGGTGGCAAAGGGTATGAACTCAGAATATGTGAACCAGAATACCTACGATGCCATCTCGGTGCATGGCGGGTCGGGCTTCATCATGGAGTACAAGGCACAGCGCCTCTATCGCGATGCCCGCATCTTCTCCATCTACGAAGGCACCACGCAGTTGCAAGTGGTGGCTGCTGCACGCTACATCACCAACGGTACCTATCTCGCCATCATGAAAGAGCTGCTTGGCGAAACCGTTAGTGAGGCTATGAAACCTTTGCAGGCGTGCATAGCCCACATGGTGGCGCTTTATGAAGAGGCGTTGACAAAGGTAAATGGCAGCGAGGGACAAGACGAGAAAGACTTCCTCGCGCGTCGCCTCTACGACATGACGGCCGAGATTATCATGTCACTGCTCATCATCGCTGATGCTTCGAAGGCGCCCGAACTGTTTGCCGACAGCGCCAACGTCTACGTGCGCATGGCCGAAGAGCATGTCATCGGTAAGGCTGCCTACATCCAGGCGTTTCGTGCCGAAGACTTAGCCGCTTTCGAAGCAGAAAAAGTGGCTGAAGAAGCAGGATAGGTCTGCTCACAAACCCTGATAAATAAAGGCTGCAAGACGAACCTCGCCTTGCAGCCTTTTGTGTCTTCGGGCAGCAAGATTAGCGGGGGAATATTAACCCACGAACTGGAGGGTTAATTTTGCATGTCGATTTCAACTTGTAAATGTGGTGATACACCATAGATAGGGCTGCCTTTGCCCATTCGCAATGCTGCAAGAGGTTTGAAAGGATATTTTCCTATCGAAAGATAGAAAAGTTGACGCTGCCATATTGGCGATGCTCCACGAAGCGCGGATGCTGCGAGAAGTCGTGGTCTTTGCCATGCTCGAACACAAGGAGACCGTCAGGTCTCAACAGCGTGCTTTCTAAGATAAGGTCGGGGATTTGGGACAATTCTCGCAGGGCGTAGGGCGGGTCGGCAAAGATAAAATCAAAGGACTGGCGACATGTTTTCAGAAATTTGAAGACATCTCCCCGAATGAGCAGCTGATTGTCGGCGCCCAATTTCGCAAAACATTGTCGAATGAAAGCGGCGTGGTCGCGATCGGCCTCTACGCTCACCACCTGTTGACATCCGCGGCTGGCCAATTCCAAGGAGATGCTTCCCGTGCCGGAAAAGAGGTCGAGCGCCCTTTTGCCGTCGAAGTCGGTGTAGCCTTGCAGCACGTTGAAGATATTTTCTTTGGCGAAATCTGTCGTCGGGCGCGCCTTGAACGTGCGTGGAATGTCGAAATGAAGGCCTTTATAGCGGCCAGTGATAATTCTCATGATGTGGAAATCGTTTTATCGTCCGTTGATGTAAAGTGTCATCATGTCGAAGGGAATTCCCTTGATTTGCGTGATGGGCGAACGATTAAACTCGGCCGATGGGTTGATGACAAATACATTTTTCAAATATTCCTTGAGTTCTTTCGTCAAATTCATCTGGTTATTGAGATTGCCCATGAGGTGCATTTCGTCATTTTGCGCATGGTAGCCCAAGGTCTTCCAAATGTGTAAAAGGAAGTAGACCGCATCGCTTTCGTTGGAGATTTCGAAGCTATTTGCAAAGCGAAATCTGTTTTGTGTGAAGCAAAACGTATCCATTTGTTTGCCTCGGAAATAGGCAAAGAGCTTTTTGCGCATACCAACGAAGCTGCGTTTATGCGCATGGCTCCACACGGGTTGCATGAGCGGCATGATGCGAAGGTCGCGAAAATGGTCGGTGAGCACCAACTTCAAATCCTTGTTCATGGGGTAAATGGCTACGGCCTTCTGCGCCGGCAGCACGGTATTGAACAGTTCGTCGTTCTCGTAGCCTAAGAAAGTGTAATGAAAAAGTGGTGCCGCATCTTGCGCGTTGAATTCTTCTAACGGCGTAAGCAGCACCGGACTGTCTAACAGCACCTGTGCCCGTTGAAAATCTCCTTGCAGCAAAGGGCTTTCCAAGAAGGCTTCGCGCAGATTGGCAGCCATCGACATGCCACTTTTCACCACGTAAGGTTCGTAGCTGATGCCGCCAATGGCCGTTTCGTTAGGGGTCGCAAAAGCCATGCTGTTGCGTGCAATGCGCAGTGTGACGGTGGCTATCTTGTGGATGGGAGCGTTTTCGTTCATGCGTTGAAAGGATTAGGGATGAATGGAAAGGTGGGTGTCGTTTTGAGCAATGTCGCCCAATTTAATGCCTGCATAGGCCCCGCTTGCATAAGCTTTCTCGGTGAGGTTGGCCACGGCATTGGCGTCTAAATCGCCGAGGTAGGTGTCATACGTCGCACCACATTCGACCAAAGGCGTCTGTTGTCCGCTTTTGCTGATTTGCACGGTGGCAGATAAATCGAATTTCGCACCATTGCCAAAGGGAATGAACTGCAAGCTATCGGCCAAAAAACCATCCTGCACGAGCTGCTGAAATGTGCCGGCATACACCTGGTGCACGCGGCGATAGGCCAATTCTGCCTGGCGAATCTTGAGCAGACGCACACGGATGATTTGCTCACGACGCTGCTGTTCCCGGGCGAAACGCATAGGCGCTTCGAGGCTGAAAAAGCAGAGCAGCAGCACCACAAGGGCGCAACCAGCCAGGAGCAAATTGTGATGGAGTTTGATTTTCATTCCGATAATTCTTTCTACCTTTGCATCAGTTGTTTTATTTGAGGCACGGCCGATGCTTGCGGGTGCTGCAAAATTACAAAAAACTTTTTACGTTAGCGAATTTGAGCAAACAAGAATTTATTGATGCCATTGTGCATGAATTTGGTTTAACCCCCACGCACGATCAGCTGCATGCGTTAAAAACCTTCGCCAATTTTCTGGCCGATAGGTCGGACAACTGCGTGATGATTTTGCGGGGTTCGGCCGGAACGGGCAAGACATCGTTGGCCAGCGCCATGGTGAAAACCTTTTTGCGCATGGGGCAGAAATTGTCGCTTTTGGCTCCGACGGGGCGCGCCGCCAAGGTGTTTTCGGTGAACAGTGGTCAGCCTGCAGGCACCATCCATCGCAAAATCTACCGCGAGCGGCAATATGTGGGGCTCGAAGGCGAGTTTAATTTGGCCGAGAACAAGCATAAGAACACCCTCTTCATGGTGGATGAGGCCTCGATGATAGGCACTCATTCGAGCGGCAGTTTCGGTTTTGGGTCGGGCGATTTGTTAGCCGACCTCATCGCCTATGTCTATCAAGGCGATCATTGCCGTTTGCTGCTGATTGGCGATGGTGCGCAGCTTCCACCCATTGGCGAAAACGATGCTCCGGCACTGCAGTGCGATGTGCTCGAAGGAAAGGGGCTGAAAGTGTATGAATGCAGCCTGAAAGAGGTGCTGCGGCAGAGCCAGGACAGCGGCATCCTATACAACGCCACGCAGATTCGGGCGCTCCTACCTTCAGACGATGATGCTGCTGCGCCGTTCACCTTAAACACTTTTCCACGCATTCATTTCCAAGGTTTTGCCGACGTGGTTCGCCTTTCCGGCGCCGATTTCATTGAAACCCTGTCCGAGAGTTATTACAAAGTGGGCGAGGAAGAGACGATGGTGGTCACCCGGAGTAACAAACGCGCCAACCTGTTTAACAAAGGCATTCGCGGGCAGGTGCTCGAATACGAAGAAGAACTCAGCTCGGGCGACCTTTTAATGGTGGTGAAAAACAAATACCTCGCAGTTCCGGCAGGCGACAATGGCGAGTTCTCATTCATCGCCAACGGCGACCGTGCCAAGGTATTGCGCGTGCGCAACGTGCACGAATGCCATGGTTTTTTGTTTGCCGACGTGTGGTTGCAATTCCCCGATTACAACCAGTTGGAATTGCAACAGCGCGTCATCTTAGACACATTGACTGCCGAATCTCCGGCGCTGAGCCATGAACAGCAGGAGCGGCTCTACGAATCGGTGATGGCCGACTATGCTGACATTCCGCGAAAGCGCGACCGCATAGAAAAACTCAAGGCCGACCCTTATTTCAACGCGCTGCAAATAAAATATGCCTATGCGGTGACCTGTCACAAGGCGCAGGGCGGACAATGGGCGCATGTCTATGTCGACCAGGGCTATGTGACCGAGGAAATGCTCACGCCCGACTATATTCATTGGCTCTACACCGCTTTCACACGCGCCACAGAGAAGTTGTTTTTGGTGAATTGGCCTAAGCAGCAGATGGCTGACGGCGCCGATGATGACGATTGAGATAAAAACAAAATAACATGATAAAAGAAAGGAAAATAAACATGAAGAAAATGTTGAAAATGGCCGCATTGATGGCCGCATGCCTGTTGGCCATTCCCGCTGTGCAGGCGCAAACCACCGAGCAGGATGCCGATTTGCTGTATGCTACAGGCATGTTGAAGCCTGGAACCGCAGCACCCGATTTCACGTTGCCCACCCTGGCCGGAAAAAACTTTTCGTTGAGTCAACTGAAGGGGAAAGTTGTGGTGCTCGATTTTTGGGCCAGTTGGTGCCCCGACTGTCGCAGAGATGCGCCCAACATTGTGCGCTTATATCGCGAATACAAGGATAAAGGCGTGGTGTTTGTGGGCATCTCGTTCGACGTCGACCGCGCGGCGTGGCAAAATGCCGTGATAAAATATGGCATGCACTACACGCAAGTGAGTGAGCTAAAGAAGATGCGTGAGGCGCAAATCTCAAAAACCTATAGCGTGAGCTGGATTCCCTCGCTCTATGTCATTGGGCGGGATGGAAAGGTGGTGCTGGGCACGGTGCTGTCCGAAAAGGTGAAACAAACCTTGCAACAACTCGTGAAATAGCATTATCTCAGCTTCTTCCTAACGCTTGCAGGCGGACTGCAAGCGTTATTTTTTTTGTTTTGGCATTTGCATAGGCTATGCAAGTGCTATTTTTTTTGTTTTGGCGTTTGCATAGGCTATGCAAGTGCTATTTTTTTGTTTTGGCGTTTGCATAAGCTATGCAAGTAACATTCCTTAAGTTTTGGCGTTTGCATAAGCTATGCAAGTAACATTCTTTTAGTTTTGGCGTTTGCAGTAACGCTGCAAGTAACATTCTTTTAGTTTTGGCGTTTGCAGTAACGCTGCAAGTAACATTCTTTTAGTTTTGACGCTTGCAGTAACGCTGCAAGTAACATTCTTTTAGTTTTGGCGTTTGCAGTAACGCTGCGAGCATTATTTTTTATGTTTTGACGCTTGCAGTAACGCTGCGAGCATTATTTTTTATGTTTTGGTGCTTGCAGTAACGCTGCGAGCATTAAAATTTTTATTTTGAGCCTTTGCAGTCCACCTGCAAGCGCTATTTTGATTGCTGAAGGCGGCAAGGGCCGAACTGCAAGGATGTTGCGCAGCTTGTGGTCGACAAATGGGGCTGATGTGGAGATGAAAACGAGGGATGCACGGCTTGTGCATCCCTCGTTCACCGTTTGATGACGGTTATACGCCTGTTTGCAGCGCTCCTTTTACAAGTTGGCCAACGCAATCACCTTGTCAACGGCAGCGTTCATGCCATCGATGTTTTTGCCGCCAGCCTGTGCATAGTGGGGTTGACCGCCGCCGCCACCTTGAATGAGTTTGGCAGCTTCACGAATGATTTGGCCGGCATTCAGTTGATGCTCTTTCACCATGTCATCCGAGAACATCACCGTGAGCAGGGGCTTGTTGTGGGCAGTGCTGCCGATGACGGCCACCAATTTCTGGGGCACGGCCTCACGCAGTTTAAACACAAGGTCTTTTGCCGCTGCGGGTTCTATGGGCAGCACGGCCGTGATGACGCTGATGCCGTTGACCTCTTTGATGCGCGAGAGCAACATCTCCTTTGTGCGTTCAACGGCCTGCGCCTGGAACCGCTCAAGCTCTTTGCGCAGCTCATCGTGCTCGCTGATGAATTTCTCTATCGAAGCCTTGAGGTCCTTGGTGTTGTTGAACATGGCTTTCAAATCGTTCATGGTGTCGGTTGCGGCATAGATGGCGTCTTCACAAGCCTTGCCTGTCAGGGCTTCAATGCGGCGGATGCCTGCAGCAACACTGCTTTCTGACATGATTTTAAAGAAGCCGATGCGACCCGTACTTGTGGCATGAATGCCGCCGCAGAACTCGCAACTCGGACCGAAACGCACAACGCGCACCTTGTCGCCATACTTCTCGCCAAAGATGGCTATGGCACCTAAGGCCTTCGCCTCTTCCAAAGGCGTGTCGCGATGCTCATCCAAGGGGAAATCTTCGCGTATCATTTGGTTAACCAACTGTTCTACTTGGCGCAACTCTTCGTCGCTCACCTTTTGGAAATGCGAGAAGTCAAAGCGCAACGTTGTGGGGTCAACATAGGAGCCTTTTTGCTCCACGTGGTCGCCCAACACCTGTTTCAAAGCATAGTCGAGTAGGTGAGTGGCGGTGTGATTGGCGGCGCTGGCATTGCGTTTCTCCGTATCAACGCAGGCCATGAACTCGGCTTGCAAATTTTTCGGTAGCGCCTTCACGATGTGGATGCTCTGGTTGTTTTCGCGCTTGGTGTCGAGCACTTCAATCGTCTCATCATCGTTCACCAGCACACCTTGATCGCCTACCTGGCCACCCATTTCGCCATAGAATGGGGTGAAATCGAGCACCAACTCATAGAAAGTGTTCTTCTTTTGCGTCACTTTGCGGTAGCGCAAAATGTGGGTGGTGTGCTCGGTGTAATCATAACCCACAAACGCTTGTTCGCCTTCGCGCACCACTTCCCAGTCGCCATTTTCCACGGCTGCGGCGTTGCGTGCACGTGCTTTCTGCTTAGCCATTTCTTCATCGAAGCCCTTTTCGTCAACCGTGAATCCCTTTTCGCGACAGATGAGCTCGGTCAAGTCGAAGGGGAAACCGTAGGTATCAAACAAGCGGAAGGCCTGTGTGCCGGGCAATTCGGTCTTTCCTTGTGCCGTGAGCTCGTCCATATCGGCGTTGAGCAGGTTGATGCCTTTTTCCAATGTGCGCAGAAACGAGTCTTCCTCTTCTTTGATTACGCGGCTGATGAGCTCCTGCTGCGCGGGCAATTCGGGGTAGGCGGCACCCATTTCATGCACCAAGGTGGGCAGCAATTTATAGAGGAAAGCCTCTTTCTGATTTAAAAATGTGTAGGCATAGCGCACGGCACGGCGCAAGATGCGGCGGATGACGTAGCCTGCTTTGGCATTGCTGGGCAGTTGTCCGTCGGCAATGGAGAACGCTACGGCGCGCAGGTGATCGGCCACCACACGCATGGCAATGTCGATTTTCTCTTGTTCGGTGCTGCCTTCGCCTAACTTCCCTGTCGGCGTCGTGAAGCCATATTGTTGGTGGCTCAGCGCCTCGATTTGCTGAATGATGGGTTGGAAAATATCGGTGTCATAGTTGCTGTGCTTGTCTTGCAACATGCGCACCAAGCGTTCGAAGCCCATTCCGGTATCGATGACATGCATGGGGAGCGGCTCTAAGCTGCCATCGGCCTTGCGATTGTATTGCATGAACACTACATTCCAAATCTCAATCACTTGGGGGTTGTCTTTGTTCACCAATTCGCGGCCGGGAATCTTGGCTTTCTCTTCGGGCGTTCTTGAGTCAACATGGATTTCGGTGCACGGACCACAAGGTCCAGTTTCGCCCATCTCCCAGAAGTTATCGTGCTTGTTTCCGTTGATAATATGGTCGGGCTTCACGTGCTTTGCCCAATATTTTGCGGCCTCATCGTCGCGTGAGAGCCCTTCCTCTTTTGAACCTTCAAACACGGTTACGTAAAGGTCTTCGGGATTTAAATGCAGTACGTCCACAAGATATTCCCAGGCATAATCGATGGCACCTTCTTTGAAATAGTCACCAAAACTCCAGTTGCCCAGCATCTCGAACATGGTGTGATGATAGGTGTCATGCCCCACTTCTTCCAAGTCGTTGTGCTTTCCACTCACACGAAGGCATTTCTGTGAGTCCACGCGGCGCACGTCTTTTCCGGGGTCTTTGGTGCCCAAGATAATGTCTTTCCATTGGTTCATACCGGCGTTGGTGAACATCAAAGTGGGATCATCTTTAATCACCATCGGTGCCGAAGGAACTATTTTGTGTCCTTTGCCTTCAAAAAACTTCTTGTAGGACTCGCGGACTTCATTTGCTGTCATCATATTTTTTTATTTATTTTTTATTGTATTCCTATACTGAAAAGCAAGCGCAAAGTTACAAAAAAGTTTAGAGATGGTAGCTGGCCATCTGTAGAAAATTGCTATCTTTGCGCTGAAAACAATCCTTGTTTTACAGAAGATAACGGGTTATGGCACTGAATAAAAATAAAAATCTAAAGCGTTATTTCACCATCAAAGAGGTAGCTCAAAAGTTGGATGTGACTGAAAGCACCTTGCGTTATTGGGAAAAGGAATTCTCAATTTTGCGTCCAAAAATACAGGAGGGGACGAAAATCCGCCTATACACAGAACAGAATATGGAGCAGATTAAGCTCATTTATAACCTTGTTAAGGTACGCGGATTCAAAATAGCTGCTGCTAAAAAAATGTTGAGTGCCAATCGCTCGGGAGTTGAAAAAACAGCAGTTGTGCTCGAAAAACTCATGTCCGTGCGCGATGAATTGCAAGCTATGAAACGCCATTTAGACGGTATGGTGTAGCCGTTTAGTGTAACGATTTCTTTCAAATCAAAAACAGAGTCGATAAAAAGCTATTTGTTTTCACGATAAAAGCAATGACTTTGTAGTGTAATTGCTATGATATAATGGTGCAAATACAGTGATATTGTGTCATCATTGAGTAGTGTTTTGTCATGAGGTGCTAAATGCTTTAGCATAATTCCTGTAGGCCTATGGAGATAAGAAGAATGGGGAAGGCTAAGGATATAAAAAAAATTGATTGTCTCACGACAACCAATCTTCTTAACCTTAATAATCTAATACCATGAAAAACATGTTGCAAAGATAACGTATAGAGGGCGACTCGCCAAACATTTCTGTAAGAAAGGTATGCTGTTTAGCATTTTTTAAAGAATTAATATCGTCCCTATCAAATGCGATTTGCGGACGCACGACAGCTGTTTATCGAGCGAACGAAGCTACCACCTTGTTATCTTAGGCATGTGTTATATGCTGAATTCTATAAAATGTCCGTTGAGACACTTTTATGAAAGGAGTTGAATGGTGTAGAGGTAGATAACAGAAGCAGGGATTGCCAAGAGTGAAGAGTCAAACCGATCGAGCATTCCTCCATGCCCGGGAAGAATCTTTCCGCTATCTTTCACACCCAAAGTGCGTTTGAAAAGGCTCTCAACTAAGTCGCCCCAAGTGCCAAACACGACAACGACTAAGCCTAAGCCTATCCAGCCCAAAATAGAGAGTTGTGCACTATTTGCGGGTTGTTGTGCATGATAGCCAATGCAGGCTGCCACAATCACCACAAGAAGACCACCACCAATGCTTCCTTCCCAACTCTTTGCAGGGCTGATGCGCGGAAACAGTTTGTGCTTGCCGAAGAGTGAACCGCTGCAATAAGCGCCGGTATCATTAAGCCAAAGAAAGATAAATATGCACAGTGGAAGCAATGCATGATATTGAAAACCTGCACCATTGCTGCTTTGCTCAAAGGCTAAAACATTAATCATGGAGAATGGAAGCGCAATGTAGAGCTGTGAAAGCATGGTGTAGGCCCAGTCGTTAATGGGGTCTTCTTGTTTCAAATAAAGCTCACTGATCAGTAGATAGACAATCGTAAGCAGGTAGGGGATGACCACAACAAAGTTGGTAATGATGCCAACCCGAAGGGCTGCCACCGCCAAAAAGAGATAAACTCCGGCGATGGTGCTGATGAAACGATTGACCGAAATGCGAGGCTTTTGATTGACAAGTCCCGTATACTCCCAAATGGTGAGGCCTGTAATCACGGCAAATAACGCAATCATGGTGTGCGGATTATAAAATCCACCCACCATGATAATCACAAAGAGCGCACCTACAATGGCTCTGATAATTAAATTCTTTTGTTTCTCACTCATTGTTGTTTTCTTTCTTTAATGATGCCTGATGCTCTTCTTCTGCCTGGCGAACGAAATCGGGCATATCTTCAATTTTGGGGGCATTGGCCTCATTTTCGTTGATAATTTCTTGTGCACGGCTAATCCAAGGACGCTTTCCGAAGATGGCTTCTACGTCTTCAGCATAGATAACTTCACGCGAAATGAGCAACTCTGCTAATTTGTTATGTCCTTCTTTATGTTCTTCTAAAAGCTGTTTGGCACGCTCATATTGGCTATTTATCATTTTCAGTACTTCATCATCTATCACTTGTGCCGTTGTTTCTGAATAGGGTTTTTGGAACTGTTCCTGATTATTGTAATAGCAAATATTGGGCAATCGGTCGCTCATTCCGGCAAAAGCAATCATGCCGAATGCACTCTTGGTAGCTCGTTCTAAATCGTTCATTGCCCCTGTTGAGATGTGGCCTGTGAACAATTCTTCTGCAGCACGCCCACCTAATAGCGCGCACATCTCATCTAACATTTGCTCTTTGGTGGTGATTTGGCGCTCTTCGGGCAGATACCAAGCTGCTCCTAAGGCCTGTCCACGAGGTACAATGCTCACTTTCACCAAGGGATCGGCATGCTCACAAAACCAACTTACTGTGGCATGACCCGCTTCATGGAGTGCAATCGATCGCTTTTCAGAGGCTGTCATCACTTTGGTTTTCTTTTCCAAGCCACCGATAATGCGGTCAACAGCGTCTAAGAAGTCTTGCTTACCTACGGTCTTGCTGTTGTGACGTGCGGCAATGAGTGCGGCTTCATTGCACACATTTGCAATGTCTGCACCAGAAAATCCCGGAGTCTGCCGTGCTAAGAAGTCTATATCTAAGGTGTTATCAACCTTCAATGGACGCAGATGCACTTGGAAAATAGCCTTTCTTTCGGGCAAATCGGGCAAATCAACATTAATCTGTCTGTCGAATCTTCCTGCACGAAGGAGCGCTTGATCCAGCATGTCTACGCGGTTGGTTGCTGCCAAAACAATAACGCCACTGTTGGTACCAAAGCCGTCCATCTCGGTCAATAGTGCATTCAATGTGTTCTCACGCTCATCGTTTCCACCCATAGAAGGGTTCTTGCTTCGTGCGCGACCAACGGCATCTATCTCATCAATGAAGATGATGCAAGGTGATTTTTGCTTGGCTTGTGCAAAGACATCACGCACGCGACTGGCACCAACACCTACAAACATCTCCACAAAATCAGAGCCGCTCATCGAGAAGAATGGAACACCTGCTTCACCTGCAACAGCCTTTGCTAACAGCGTTTTACCAGTTCCTGGAGGACCAACTAATAATGCTCCTTTAGGAATTTTACCGCCTAACTCTGTGTATTTTTGTGGGTTTTTGAGGAATTCAACAATCTCTTGTACTTCTTGTTTCGCACCTTCTTGACCGGCTACATCTTTAAATGTTATGCCTAATTCGTTGGCCTTTTCATAAAGTTTTGCTTTACTTTTACCGACATTGAAGATGCCACCGCCTGGACCAGCGCCATTTCCTCCTGCCATTCGGCGAGAAATCCAAAACCAAAATACTACTAAAAGAATGAATGGTCCAAATGTAAATAGAAGGTTATTGATGAGGCCACTTCCACCATCGTTGTCGTAACTGAAGTCTACAATCTTTCCTTTTGATTGCTCATAGGTGAGGAACTTCTCTAATTCATCGACAGAACCAAATTGAACATTCACATAGGGATGTGCACCAACTTGCTTCGCACTGCGATGGAACACATCTTGTATGTATTTTGGATTGACGTACATCTTCAGTGTGCTCTTCTCCTTATTTATCTCTATACGATTGGCGTAACCTTTGCCAACATATTGTTTAAATTTTGAGTAAGATGCTGTTGTATTTGCATTTCCACTGGCCAACATATTGCCACCACCAGAAAAAAGTAGTGCAGCTGCGGCAATAGCAACAATGATAAATACCCAGTTCATGTTGAATTTGGGCATCTTTGGTTCCCTGTTGTCGCGGCTGTTAAAGAGATGATTCTTATTGTCCATAACTAAAAGCTGTTTCTTATATTTAAAGTTGTAGTATCAAAGACTATGCCAAAGGGCTAATCTAAGTTAGGGATCTTTGTTAGTTTCGCATCTTCCCATAGCATTTCTAAGTTATAGTAAGTGCGGGTTTCAGGAAGAAAGACATGTACAAGCACATCCGAAAAGTCTATTGCAACCCATTGATTATTCCCTAATCCTGCCACATGAATAGGCTTTTCGTGCAAACTTTCACGTACGATGTCGCCAATTGAGGACGCAATCGCTTCCACTTGTGTAGGGGAATTTCCTTGACAAATGACGAAATATTTTGCAATAGCTCCTTCTATCTCTGTAAGATTGATAACCACAATCTCTTCTCCTTTCTTCTCCTGAACACCTTTAATGATTGTATCGACTAACTTTTCAGTCTTTTCCATCTAAACTTTTGTTTGAAATTTTATTGAATAGTGCATATAGCGCACAAAGATACATAATTTATAATGAGGAATTCTATTATAAATTGTCTATTTTTCAAATTTTCATTGTTTTTGGAAAAAAGCCATACTAAAATTTGGAGTCAAACAAAAAAAAGACTACCTTTGCACTCACAATTTAGCAATATAGCTCTATTGTCAGTATAGAATGGGATATGGTGTAATGGTAACACTACAGATTCTGGTCCTGTCATTCTTGGTTCGAGTCCGAGTATCCCAACATAATTTGGATGTATCAGTTTCATGATGCATCCATTTTTGTTACCCAAAGGTATATTGTAACATTTTGAAAAAGCAGCTTATGAAATAAAAATAAACGAGAATACATTTTATATTGTATTCTCGTTATCTTCTTGTTTGGGTGGAAGGTGGGACTCGAACCCACGACATTCAGAACCACAAACCATATTATGGACTAATTTATACCTTTTTTCTCCCATTTGTTCCATTTTAAAGATATAACTTTTCCGCTCTCCCAACGTCCAAAAGTAACTTTGTCACAACTTTGAAGTCGTGATAGTGTTACTTGCCGGATTAAAACCGCGTAGCGTTTTAAGGGTTTTTAGCGAAGCTGGTATTCACTTATGTAAAGTGATTTACTTCTATTCTAAGCATTGTAAGAAGGCGGGCAGTGCCTTTTTGTTTTGCGTGAATAAAGAAGTAATAACCTTACATAAAAGAGAATACGAGCGGAGCTAACTTGCTGCTATAGTATAATCTTTCCCATAATATCATCAAACATATACTTCATTAACTTTTCATTGGCTATATTTATTCTTGAAAAGTCTTTTTCAATATAGATGTCAGTAGTACGCATTGATTGATCGATATGATTAAGCATATCATTAACGGTGTATTTATCTATACCAACCTTATTCACAGCAATAGATGCCATAGAGTGGCGTGCTGCGTAAAATTGTAGATTGGGTACACCGATAACTTTCCCTATTTCTTTTAATCCAAGATTTATGGAACGGTTTAGGTCTGCCATAGACTTGAAGCGTTCATAAAAATTGAATATGCGATTTTCACCTCTATATTTATGAACTAAAGGGAGAATGAAGTCAGGGACGCGCACAACCATTTCTGCTCTGTCAAAGCGTCTATCTTTGGTCTTTGTACGTTGATATGTGATGTATTGGCCATCGAAATTTTCTGCGTTGAATAAGTCTGCACTGTTCATTCCGAGTAAGCAAAAGGAGAGCATAAAACAATCCTTTGCTAGATCATGTCGACTTGATAATCCTTTCTGCTTAATATTATCATAGGGGAGTTGAAAAATAGCTCTTATAGTTTCGGGAGATAATCCTCTCTTTTTAGTATATCTTTGTCTTGGTGCTTTATAGCGTTCCAGATTATGACGTATTTTATAGATGTTCCTATCCTCGTCATTATAGTAATCTTGAGCTTCCTTAAAAAGTTTGACGATAGTGGAAGTATAAAGCGACATGGCGCGTGGTCGATCTCTAAGATAGTCTTCGAAGAATTTTATATTCTTGACAGTAATCTCTTCTATGGGAACTTCCTTTCTGTCAAAGAATTTACATAATGCATTTATCGCAGACGTGTAGTTCCGTATGCCTTTGATATAGGAGTGGTTCTGACACCATTCACGTGAAAATGCAATGAAATCGATATAATCACTCTTTTTACCGTGTTTAAGGATTTCTATAATATTATCGATAGGAATATCATTAATTTCGAGATATAGTCCATCAATCATTTTTCGATATATTCCTATTAGTGTCTCACACTTCTTCACTATGTGTCTATCTTTGATTTCAAACTTATCGTTTAATTGCTTTTTTGTTACATACATGGTTGTTGCTATATAACGTCTTTCTGAGTTATGAGAGAAGCATATTAGAACATTCCATGTTTTGTCTCTACGACATTTATCTTTGCGAATGAGGTAATGAAAATTTGTCATTTTTTTGCAAAGATACAGAAAAGCTTTTATCGTTTATAGTACATAGAGAAAGGGTATCGCTTGGATAAGTTCAAGTGATACCCTTATGTCTAAAATATGAATGTATGAATAGATATTAGCACATAAAATTCAAGGGAGTGGTAGTTCAAAAGTCCGTGTTATATTTTTGCAGGTTTTGTCAAAGAAGAACCATCGTTCAGCCCTATAGGTCTGTCCATTCTTGTCCTTACATTCATAATCAATTTTTACTTTCCAGCCAGAGAACTCTCCTTTTTTATCAGATTGGAGTACCATTTTTCTAATCTCTTCAGTTGTAGCCATTTGTCGTGAGGCTAGCGACATTACATAATAATCATTTGGATCAAAGTTTGTCATATTGTTTGTTCGTTTCAATATGGACGTAGTAACCAATTTCATTATTTTCATAATCCCCTCGACCTCAGATTTCGAATAATAGGTGTCCCCAAAGGCTGAATCAGGCTGTGATACACCTAATATTTTCAGCTGTTTAGGATAGCTTACTTTTGCAGATAAATCTTTCTGTGCAAATGCTATCATTTCTTCTTTCTCGTCTGTACATCCTATAAATAATAAACTTGCAAGGATTGCAATTCCAAATAGATTTTTTCTCATATTTTTATATTCTTATAAATATTTCCAATCATTGATAAGTCCTTCAACAATATTTTTCCCGGACATGATAGCTAACCAGCCATCGGGGTCTAATCCATACCACAATGCCATCCATGAATAAGTTCTAATTTCCCATGCCATCAAGTATAGAGATAAATTTATACTTTCTAATTTAGAAACAATATTGTTGGCTACATAATAGCGTTCGGCAGAGTTTAGAAGGTTCACTTTATGGGATTTTGTGACAGAATTTCCATGTTCATCAACATCATCAACATTATATGATCCACTTGTTACTAACTGCTTCATAAAGGGTAATAGGCTTGTCATTTCCATTGTGACATCTTTTATCCTATCTGAAACGAGAGCCGTAATAGCAGTTCCTTTGAGATGGCCAGGAATGGATTGCCTTACCAATTTAATATTGCTAGGAATTTCTACTGCAACTAATTCCCCGGCTCGTTTGATTTGGTAGAGGTTTTGCATAGCTCCCTGTACATTAGATAAATAATCCAGCATTTTATTTTCAACATGGTGAACCCTATCCATTGCGACTGTAACTGCAGCTTCTGCTGCAATAATTTTCTGCTGTGTCTTGTTTCTTTTATTATAAAGTGATTGTAACATTAGTGTCTGTTGTTCAACAGCAGCACAGAGAGCAGGGTCGGTCTGTTGTGCATAAGTGTGACCAAAAGCCGTACCCAGTAAAATTATGCAACTAACGATTCGTAATTTCATAAATTCTTTTTTCTTTTTTACATTGTTCTACTTTATTTCGTATTTGGGCAATTACGTCATTTTTCTTAGGAATGCCCCAAATTGCCATTTCGCTATCGCTTTTATCCGTTGACATGATGATAACAGTTTTTACACTAAAAAGTAGTTGTGTGAAAGTTTGTGTTTCAGCATAATCAACAACGCGATAGAGTTCTATATAGTCTTTTCGTTTTGCCAGTATACCATGTGTCCTACTTATCACTTCTTTATCTATAGCCCATTTTGTAGAGTAGATGCTAATGTATGTGCCACATACATAGACTAAAATGATAAGGGTCAACAGTCCTTCAATACTAAGCATAACGGATGTATATGTTTTGAGGAAAGTTTCAAGCAATATAATTCCAGCAAGCCAAGCAATGATAGGAATTATAACCCTTGCGAAGAACTCTCTTATATTTGGCTTTATAATCATAGAAATTACATAGAAAGACTAGACTTTCCCATTTTTTCATTAAGCTGAAACCTATTTGGGTATATTGTTGCACGAATAGGTTTATTCATTACGACATCATTCCAATCTTTGAAAGCTGTTGGTGCTTTTAATTGTCCCACCCTATATCTTAACTGTAGTAGTTTTGAAACTTCCGATAAACTGAACTTACTTTCAGGAATATCAAATGTTTTATTTTTTGCAGTAACATGTACATTTTCACCCTCTCTGGAAATCTTTAGAGAGATTTTTTCTAATAATGCGGCCATTCTTACGCCATACATTCGTCCTGGCAAATCATTGTCAAAGCAATCATAAGCTCTTGCTTGTGAAAAGTGCTCCATGATACCTGTTATTTGTTTATCAGAGAAAGTTCCTCCTATAGATACGAATATGGAACTTTCCTTATCAAGCTTTTGCTTGTTGGCTTGATAAAAAGCCATGATATCAAAAGCACTCTCAGCAAAATAAATATTCTTTTTTTGAAAAGGATTTTTATTTTGTGATAAATCTACAATCCAAGCTCCAGTAGTACTGTCTGTGCCAGCTGCTTTACTTTTAAATCCTCCTAACCCTCTAATTTCAAACCCTACAAGGTTATCTTTTCCGGGTTCTGTATAAGGAAATCCTACATTAAAATGTGGATATTGGCTATCTTTGCTACGTACTCTATATAAAAATGGTGCAAAGTCATTTACTGTGCTTTCGGATAATCCACGCTGCTTGAAAAGAGGATAAGCATATTGCTCATGTCCCTTTACAGGATATACTTCGTAGCGGTTTATATCGAAATTTTTATATTCCGCATACCCTGCTTTATCCAAATAAGCACTATTTGCAATTTCAGGCAGCGGTTCGTTAGCAAATTTAGCTAAAACCTTTGATACGACATCCCACTCATTTCTGCCAGTGATATTGAAATCATGAATATTCTCCCTGATAAGTGCTATAACATCACCTCCACCAATACCACTTCTTCTAAAGAACATCTGTGCATCTTTATGCTTCGGGTTTTTAATGATGATAGTGTCTTGCACTTTCCCATTTGACCCTTGACGAACCATCTCTATATATGCACCAACGCCGGCACGCTTATCTAACCGATAGCCAAGAGAATATGCAATGTCGTCAACTCCAACTTTCGCCTTGAGAGCTTTAAAGTCTAACCGTTCCATTTTCTGTTATGTTAAGAAATACTATAGATGAAGGCTTCTCACCTTATTTTGTTCCATAGACTTTAACTCTGTGGAATAAGTTTTATGAAGTAAATTTTTCATAAAAGCATTTTTTTCTTGTGAGTTATCTTTTAAGAAATAGGAATGTGCTTCTGTCGAAGAGATTGTTTTTGTTCCTAACGAAACTCCATTTACAGATGCTCTAATGGCAAAATCACCATTTTTAAGTTTGAAAATACTTGCATCATCAAAAACGATGTCTTGTTTCTCATTTCGCGTGATGTTATCACCTTGCGTTTTCCCAAGTTCAACTTTTTGTCGTTCAACTTTATCTAAAATCATTTTCGAAGCTTTGTTAACATCGGCCATGACGGAAAGTATAAACTTTGGTTCCTGCTTCAAAACATTAATCCAACTATCAAGATAAGCGGCATTATTATTAAGAATCCGTTTATCAAATCCCATAGAATTGCCTATCATAGCGGATGTAAGTTCAGCTACAAGTTCTTCTTTAGCATACTTCGCATCTCCAAATCTATTGCCTTTCGTGCGGTTAAGCCGTGTCTCGTGTCCTGTAGAATGAGCCATTTCGTGAAGTGCTGTGCCATAAAAAGCCATTCCATCCTTAAAAATTTCTTGTGGTGTGTTTCCTTTCTTGAACTGTTCTTTCATCGGAATAGCGATATAGTCCATTGAAGGGTTATAATAAGCGCTCCTTTCAGGTTTATCCACATGGATAGGGCATACCCATTCTTGTTTCTCAAACATGCGGTCAAGAGCAGCATTTTCATACATGCCTTTCTTGTCAATTTTCGGTTCTACATGGAATTTATCAACTAACTTATTATATTTTTCGACATCTACTTCCTTTAAGTTAGTTTGGTCGATATTAAATACATTATATGCTTTCAGTAATGGCTGTACATCCATCGACTTTTTCTCCTCTGTAGAAAGTTTTCCATATTCATCTTTTTCAACATTCTTTCCATCTTTATTTTTGATAACTAAGTCCCAATAAACAATAGGTATAGATTTCTCTCCTTTCTTTATACTTAGCTTTTCTTTTTCAGCTTGTAAAAAAGTCATGTAAATAGGAGCTTGAAACTGCTTAGCAGCAGCATACAGCTGTAAGAAGAAGGAGTTTCCACCAGAATATTCTCTTCCTGTGAGGTTCTGTGGTGCTGCTCCCAAAGATTTTCCTGCAATCCATCCTTGTTGCCATGATTTCCCTTTCATCTCTTCCATCCTTGAAATCATCATTTGGGAAAAAGTCTCTGCAACTTTGTCTGCTTGACTTTTAAAGTTGGTGCTGTTAGAATAATTTTTTTTCATATTGTAGCGTTATTGAAGATTGAACACTTGCTTTTCTATGTCTTCGAGGAAGAGGAAAGCATTTTTATCACTTTCTTCTAAGTTTTGTCTACTACACCATGAACTAAACTCTTCTGCGTAGCCACTGAGTTTAACAAACTCGATCCAGTCGATTTCGTAATTTTGTTTGAGTTGTACCAACTCTTCGTAAGTTAAAAGTGCTTCTTTCATCTTGTTATTTATTTAGATATGAAAGATGCTGGTTGGGGTAAGTTAATTAGAACATTAACTCATATTGCAGTCAATAATGGGATTGACTATTAAACATGTTGATAAAACCTCATGCTAAATAGTCAACTACCATTTAGCAAAGTCTATCTGCAAAAAATGACTTTTGTTGTAACTTATTTTTTCCCATTTCTCAGCATTTTATCGATTAATATAATTTTCCAGATTATATAAATGGGGTAGGGCGTGTTTTACATCTTTATCCCTGAAGATTGTTTGTTTTCTTGTTTCTGTGAAAGATTTGTTTCTCCCTTATGTTGAAGTTTATCTACGACCTGTTGATATTCCCAACGATTTTGGTCTGTTTTGACATACCCCATGAAGCCTTCATGTTCCAAATCGTAGCGTATCATTTGTTGAATTTCCCATTCGCGCATATCTCCTTTAACGATTTTGAACCCTTGTGGTTCTTTCAGGTCTACACCAACAGTAACTTTTTGATTTCCTACATTGAGTTCTACAGCTTTACCCTCAACAATAGCTTGCTTCTGTTGCGCCCCTAGTTCAATATCCTTAATTTTCTCAATATCTTTCAATTTGTCTTGAAGTCTAACAGAAGAGATATTTCGCAGGAGAAGATTATTCGTCTCTCTATCTAACTGGATAAATTTTACTCGGCGTGTTCCATCATTGTTAACCTCCTTTTTCAGGATTTCTCCTTTTTGAAGTCGTTCTAGCTCATAAGGTGAAAGTTTGATATCATTGTTAACTTCTTTCCTTGCTGGAAAAACCATAATAGAAGCATTTCCCTCTTTATCTCTGACTAATTGTAGTTTGAGAGGGATTTGCATAATTTTCCCTTCTGTAGTTTTGAAGGCAGCTTGTATCAAAGGAGTTTGCCTTCCACCCAGTAATGGCTCTATTAGTTCTTTAGGCATCTGTAAGATACTTTTCCTATCAATCCCTATCTTTTCAAGTTTCTTATAGGGAATTTCTTCTTCCAAAAAAACGTTTTTGTTATTCATATATGAATATAATTTTGTAATTTTACGGCAAATATAATAAAAATATATCTTATGAAGTATACAAGAATGAAGTTAATTTTATTTTTAACATTCGGTTTTTTCTCTTCTGCAGTGAAAGCGCAGTTTTACACTATAACTACAGATACAGCAAAAGTGCAGATATTATCGGGGTACCATGAGAAAGATTACAACTATATTAGGCACTCAGAAGAAAAAGCTTCTACTAGCAGAAGTAAAGAAGCATATAATTATTTCTCCCAACCAAAGGGAAGAGAAATAAGGATAGAGAAAAGTATTCCTGTTTTTGTAAATACGACAGATAGCTTGTTAATGGGACTATTAAAGGATAGGATGAATGTCTGTTTACCACTTGACTATCTTAAGCTAAATTCTTCTTTTGGGATTAGAAAAGACCCTGTGGAAAAGTGTAAGCGCTTTCATGATGGTATAGACTTGCAATGTAATAATGAGTATGTTTATTCTATGCTTCCTGGTGTAGTTAAGAAAGTGCATTTTGGTAACCGAGGATATGGTAATTATATCATTTTAGATTACGGAAATTTACAAAGTCTCTATGGGCACTTGTCTACAATTACCGTAAAAGAGGGTGAACATGTTATTGCTGGTAGTATTGTTGGGGTTTCAGGCAATACAGGTAAATCAACTGGGCCACATCTTCATCTTGCCTTAATGAAAAACTGGAAGAGCGTTGACCCCCAACCATTTATTGCCTATTTAAATCACTATATAATAGGTCTCCAAGATAAAATTGCCTATCTCAAATTTGGGAAACGTCCTCCTCTTGAATTAACGATTAGCAATCTATATGAGGTACTTGAAAAGCATAAAGTATCCAATAAAATTATCGTTATAGCCCAAGCTATCTTAGAAACAGGATATTTTACATCGCGCGTTTGTTTGGAACAGAATAACCTATTCGGTCTGCGCCGTCCGTCGACAGGAGACTATTATGGATTTAAAAACTGGGAAGAAAGTGTCAAAGCCTATCGAGATTATGTGCAATACAAGTATAAAGGTGGGGATTATTTTGCATTCTTAGACAGAATAGGCTATGCAGAAGATAAAGCTTATATAGAAAAACTTAGAAGCATTGTCAATGCATTACGTCAGTAGACAATGTTATATAGTGTATAAGTCCCCTCTCCCGATATTTTGAGTAGGGACTTTACCTTTGAATATTATTCTTGTTTTTCATATCAGAACTCCACTCTTTAATGAAATATTTTTTTGCTAATATCGAGGCAAAGGTAGTCTGTTCTTTTTTCCCTTTCTGTTCTAAGTAGGACTGCGTATCCCCTTTAGAGAGTTCTTTTCCAAGATAAGTTTTCCCATCGATTGTAGCTCGGATTGCATGCATTCCCGTCTTCTTTTTAAAAACAGAAACATCTTCTACATTCATTTTGCTATCCTCATATTGGGCTATCAGTGGAAAGTCTTTAAATATTTCCAAAAGGGAAATTGTTTCATTGCGCATAGCTGTTCGCACAAACGTCTTTCCTTTATCGTCTAATAACTCCCCCATGTCACTCATAATCGTCTTATCGGATAATTTATGAAGTGCATCAATGCAGTCTTGGATATAGTTGACAAGTGGTTTTTCCATTCTATATTCAACAATATCTTTATTGATTTCTGTATTTTTAGAGAGGAAGAAGTGGCAATCAAAAACATCACGTCCAGTAATATCTTTCCTATCGAGTAAGGCGCATAGTTTGTGTGCAAACATATCCTCTTTGGTCATGACAGGAATATTAATACCATTAAAGTTCTTTCGTTCATAATGATTTCCATACTCCCTATTTGATATTTCGATTTTTAGTTTTCTTTCTCCAACGCCGTAATCTAATACGGCGATTGGGCCAAAGAACTTGATGTTTGCATCAGCTATTTTTCCATATTTCGTCAAAATAGCCTGCATTCTGCTAAAGGCAAACTGTTCTTTGGTTCTATCAAGTAAATTAAAATCTAAGTCAGTTGAAAACCGTGGTAGGCCATAAAGAAACATCAATGATGTACCACCTTTGAAAGCCAAGTTGGAAGATAGTTGTGAATCAGAGAATACATCTTTAAGGATTCTCATCATCATAAAGCGGTGTTTGTTGATGTCCATATTATTCTAATATTCTAATAACTCGTTTCTCCATTTCTTTATTTTCATAAATGGGTAAGAGTTCCATGATCTTTTCCTTGTTGAGAATATCTGGGTAATCGAAATAAAAGTGTGGATAAAGATAAACCGTATCCAAAAAGGCGCGTTCCGGTGATGCTATGTTGATATTATCTTGGTTGATAATCCCCTTTCTATTGAGCAGGATGGCACTCTTAGCTTTTCTATAGGAATAATTTTTATTATCTACAAGAATCTCTCTACTTAAGTAACTTACACAAGTAAGACATTCGTCATATTGGAAGATAACACCAGCCCTTTGAAGTACATATTCCAAAGAAAGATAGCATGGTGTATATAATGAACAAGCTACTTCTTGCTCATTATAGTCCCATTTGGCATAGAGTCCTTTCCTCAGACTTCGCAAAACGCCCTTCTTTTTGTAATAGTGTAAGCGTTTCGTTAGCTTGGACATATCTTTTTCTCGTGTATCTACTATGATAGAAGGTAGTGTAAACACAGTTCTTGGTGATGATAATATATAACCTTGTGTTGAATCTTGTAAACTCATAATCTAATATTTTTAGATTTACAGTTCACAAAGGTAGCAGAAAAAATTTAAAGAACAAAATTATAATGGTATAATTTTTTTAGTTATATTTGCAAAATCAATAAATAAAACATAAACACAATGAACAGGTTTTCTTTTTTAGCAGTAGCCTTATTGACCTTTGGTGGGACAATGCAGGCACAAAAAAATCAAAAGTTGGTAGAACCAGAGTTTAATAATACTTATTGTTTGTTGACGAGTGATACAACATATGCCATACTCCCCAAGGAAAATGGAACGATTAAAGAGCATCAAAACAAGGTTTCAAAGTGGGCTAAGATTGTCGGTGGTGTCTCGCAAGCAGCTGGGGCTGCCGGTGCACTTGTCGGTATTCATGGTGGCTCCGTTGGTGCGGCTGTAGCTGGCATTAAGACTATGGGGACAGCGGCAAGTGTTGGAAGTATGGCAGATGCTGCAGATATACTTGCAGGAGCTAATGGAATGGACATTGTTTTTGCTGGTGGAAAATCATCTTATAATGCTCCATCAGGAAAAGCTATCCGCATCGTTGTTAAGGTAGGGGATAATGAAGCAGATCCAATGGAAATTTATCGTATCGTTCGTTTCAACTGTACCAAAAAAGAAAGGCGTATCCAATGGTTGTCTTTCTCATCATCGTTATTGGGAACGCAAGAAGTTGAAAACGGTGGCTATATCAACTTTAGTGGTCATAAATATGGGGATGACTCTTATTTGCTTACAATTCCAGAACAAGAGGCAAAGCCTGGAGAGTACGGAGTCTTCTATATGTCTATTATCACAGCCACGCAAATACCAGTAGGTACATTCAGTATTAAATAGTGGGTGCCCATGTAGTTATACTGTTTGCAATAGTATTGTCACAGCAATGTTGTAGCATCATCTATCTGTTGTGCAATATTTTTCCGTGTATCATTTAATATCTTATCGGTTTCTTCTTTGAGAAGTTTCATTTTGGCTTTTACAATGCTGTTCAAAGATGATGTATTGGTTACAATATCATCTTTGAGCAGGTCGAAGTTCGGGTCAAAGAACTTATCCAAGGATACAGATTTTGAGAAAAAAAAGAGTAGAGATAGCAGGAGTTTAGATAGAACAGGATTCCCATTTTCAATTTTTGAAATCATATGTTGAGTTGTTCCTAATTCTCTTGCTAACTCTGTTTGTGTAAGACACAATTTTTTTCTAATTGTCTCACATCTTCTTCCAAATTCATTTTGATCAAATGTCGTTATATTTTTTCTTTTTTTCAGCTCCATTTTATGATTCAGATTTGCCAAGAATTTGATTTACAAAAGTTTCAACTTCTTGGTTAATACGAGCGAAATTGTTACTTTTAGCTAACATTTCTTCTTTCTCGTTAGCAAAGTTATAAATTTTCGGCAAATCCTTATAATGTTGTTCCTCTTTTCTTATCTTTTCCATATCAAAATTGGTTTTACAGAAGTACTTAGATGTTTTGAACTCTTCTGAACTTTCAATATCAAAACTACCCAGTGCACTTTTGTCAGTTGGCGTATAGTCTCGAGAAGCCTGACCTGCCAGCCATCCTGTGGCCATATCTGCAATTTTAGATGCAGGAACAAGATAGTCCATCTTTTCTGATATGGAAGTAGAGACTTTATTGTCATTTATCGTAATCGACTTAGAGGTCTGTTTTGCTTTCCCGAAGACATCGTTCTGTGCCCATTCCAATGTTTCCTTATTTCGTGCAGCTCCCATGAAGATATTACCACAAGTCGTAAGAATCTTCTGCATACCGTTTTTGCCATAATCAGCCTCTAATTGAGGTAGTTCTTGGAAACCTAGCGTTACAGCCACCTTGTTGCTTCGTGCTGTACCTATCAAGCGGTCTATCTTGTGGAAATAAAGTGTTGGCAGCTCATCAACAATGATGCTCACAGGTACGTTCCCTCTACTATTTACTTTAGTAACTAGACGGTTTAAGATGAGCGCATTAAGAGAACCTATGACTTGTTCCTTTTCTGGATCATTGGCTATAACTAGATAAGAAGGATGTTGTGGGTCTGAAATTTTCAAATCGAAGTCATCTCCACTAAACACCCAGTATGACTCAGGGGAAACCAATCTGGCAGCATTAACACGAAGTGTTCCTACCATACCTTCTAATTGATCCATAGCTCTATTTTTGTACGCAGAAGAAAATGGTGCCATTAATGATTTAATATTTTCATCTTGCATTAAGATATCAAATACTTCGTCATAGGGTCTACCCAAAAATGAGAGGACATGTGGCATATCAGAGAATTCTCCTGTAATAGTATCTGGTATAACCTCATTTCCTTTACCATCTTCGTACCATTCTTTTTGAATGGTTTGTAATGTCCCCATCATATCGATATATTGGAACCCCGCTAGTTCAACAAACATTCCATATTTGTCTGTCGAAAGATTATGCCCTTCTTTATCAATAAAGTCAAGCACTACCTTTTGTATAATATTCCCATTTTCATCTTTTCCACTTTCATCAATGGCCAAGTATTCATCCCAGCCTTTGATGATGATACGCAATTTTCTCCCTTCACTGAGAATATAATGTTTTAATTTCTCACCTTTTTTAAACCCTGTAGGATGAAAATTGACAAAGAAATATATAATAGCTGCAAGGAAATTCTCAGCCGAATTTTGGAAAAAGGCTTCAGAACCACCTTTTTTCTCTCCGCTTCCTTTTCCTAGGGACTCTAATAAAGTAGCAGCTGTTTCTGATGCTGCAGCTAAATCGGGGATATACTTTTTTTGGATAGGGTTTATGCGATTAGAATATTTTATATCAGCGAAGTTAATGATATGGAAACTACAATTTTCAGGGAGGTGATTATAATGCTTGTTCTTACAATATTGGTAAAAAAGCGTTTTGGCCAGTGTGGGGAACTTATAATCGTAAACCATCATAGCAAACCCTTTGGCTGCATGTTGACGAATAAAAGGGTCTATAATCCCAAAGGATTTACCGGAGCCAGGAGTTCCTAAGACTAACGTTGCACGAAACGGATTGATAATATTAATCCAACCTTTGTGCATTTTCTTTTGGTGATAAAATATCATGGGGATATTGACAGAATATTCATTTTCTATTTTCTCCCTTGATTGCTCGAAACTTTCATTTTCGAAATTGAATCGATCATCACCTAATTTATGGTTGTAGTGCTTAGCAATGGCATCAAGCCCTTGATGTATCATCATAATCCCAATAATAGAGGTTATTGCATACAATAGCCTATTCAAAGATATTCCCATCATATATCCTCCCCACTGGCCAACATGGAAGCAAAGACATGCTAAAGTACATACAAATCCAATGACAATAGGATAAATGACCATCGTCTTCATATTGAACTTTAATTCTTTTTTCGCTTTCGTACCAGTGCAAGTGATAAGGACACAGATAATCTCCATGATTTTACAGCCCATTGGACTATTAAATATCCTGAACCTTGTGAGTAATTTTAAGAGGAAAGCGCTGATAGGGTTATCTACTCCTATCGGTAGATTGACAATAATTTCAAAAATAAGAATGATGTAGATGCAACTCCTAAATATATTGTATATTTGTTGCTGTTCTTTAGTTTCTTCCACTGCCATATATGTATTATTAAAAGAGGGAGGTCAAATCAAACTTTGTAGCTTTAACCTCCCCCAAATGTAAACTATTAGTTGTCTATCGTAATCTCAAAATGGGTCTTACATTATTTGGTACGTGTTTGTTGATTGATGTTACAAAGCCATTCTGTAAGCTAACTCCGTAGTAGAGTAATTGTTGAGTCTCTGAAGTTGTTCCATCTTGTGAAGAGCTTAAATATTGTCCGCTTTTGAAGTCATCCCCTCCAATAACTTTCATTGCAATCTTTACTTGATTCAAATTCTGAGACAGGCGTTTCAATTCCCCTGCTGATGGGAGTGCCCAACCTGAAATAGGAGAAGGATATTGTGTAATTGCATTTACAGCAGGAGATTGAAAAGAAGAGGATAATATGGCTGCTGTATTTTCTGTTCCACATAGTGAGTAGCTATTGTTTGTTACACTTGCTATCGTTCCTATGGAGTCAGAATAGATGTATTGACCAAGTTCTTTTACTCCAACGACAATAACTGTGTCTCCATTTTGATAGAATATAACTCCCACAGCAGTGTCAGTATTCTTATTATATCCTTCAGGAGAAGTAATTGTATTATCAGAGAGTAAGATGTTACCTACTCTGAGGCTCTTGTCTATAGTCTCCGGTCTATCACTGCATGAGCATAAAAGTATGAGGGTAATAAAGCAATTGATGATAACGACTTTATTTATATCTAACATTCTCATTTTATAAGGGTATTTTAAATCCAATCATTAATCCATTACGAAATGTATCTCCATGCAAAAAGTTTACTTGGTTTTTCTGAATGACAGAAAACTGTACGCCATTTTGGAAGATATAGTTGTATTCAAATCCTCCTTCAGCTCCAAAGAAATAATCTCCTTTGTGTGAACCAAATTGTGGCCCAATCCGAAAGCGAAGTATGGAGTTTTTAAACCGCTTAATAGCCTGTTTATAGAGCAACCCTCCATCCCAATAGTAGTCTTTCCAAAATGTATCTTTATAATATTTGCCATCTTCACTATGGAAATGATTTCCGATTTCACCATAAAGTTCTACTGCATTTCCATAAGGCAATTCTTGTTCGTAGCCAATCGAGGCATTTAAGGTGCTGTTAAACAGAAAACCTGCGTTGACATTAACAAATTGGTCTCCCTCTCCAGCAAAAGCCAAAGAGAATGACAAAAGGGAAATGAGTGTACATAGTAACTGTTTCATCATTTTGATTTATTTTTAAGATTAGGGAGAAGACTTTCATCAAAACCATCTGCATGTAAAATGTCAGAGTACTCAATAGGGATATAGATGACACGCCCTGAAATTTGGTTTTCTGAAATTTCAAGCTTCAATACTTTTTCATCAGGAAAAGTAAGTTTCTTTAGAACTATAACGTTACGATATGACTTTTGGAAAGATGGCGTATGATTAAGTGAATAAACTGGTGTAAGTTCAATCGTTTGAGAATTTGTAGCCTTGGCTTCTTTCTTATCCATGAGTTTAATGCGCATTTCCTCAATGTCATACTTTACTTTAGTCTTATTGTATAATGAAAAATCTATAAAGAAATAGTCATCTATGGCATAGATGTTATTAACGACAGCTTTGATGCCATATGCAGATGCTGTGATATTATTAAATTTTCGAGGGCTTGAATATATTGCCCATGCGTATGTTGCCATATCACTCTGTGGCATAAGTACATCGGGATTATTATAGGCTTGCATGTCTGCATAGTCTATGTTGTATATTGCATTAGCTCTCGATGGAGCGTTGGTATAGACTACATTGTATTGTGCAATATGTCTTTCTCCGATAATAGTAATCGTGCCTGCGAGTTCGTTGTTATACATCCTCCCTGATGGTTTGATACGTACAATATTATCAGCACATTGATTTCCAAAAACTTTATTTGTCGAAATATCGACCAATTTAATATTTTCGGGCATAATAATATGTGTTGTAATATCCTCGTTTACCCAAATGATATTTCTTTTCTCCCTTTGGGCAAAGATATAGGCATCTTCGGGTTTCTCCCTTCTAATATATCTTACTTTTGCAGTATCAGGAACAATTTCCTTATACTTAGTCTGAGCACTTGCCTGTAAGGTACAGGTTGCCAATGCAATGAAAAACAATAAAATTCTATTCATAATTACAATTAATTTTATTCTGCATTTGTATTGATAAGATAAACAATGGTGTTGTATTTAATACGTGCTTTATTCCTGCGCATATTAGCTGATACGGCAGATGAAGCAGAGTTATACATGTTCTGTAAAGTTTGAAGAGCTAAGCTTTCGCCAGTGAGTTCGCTACTCATTCCACTGTTATTAAAATTCATATTTGTTCCTACGGCTTGTGAACCAGCTTCTTTCATCATAGATCGGAAAGTAGATTCTGGAACATAAAAGCCTTCCATTCCATCGTTATCATAAACAGACAGATTTATCTTTAGGAACTTATCCTTTACTAAGATACTTGTAATCGTGGCCATTACACGCTGTTGTCCAAATCCAGTTATTGTCCCATATAGATAAGTACCTTTCTTTATTTTAATACTTTTGATAACCACATCATCTAAAAGTTTGAATCGCAATCTTGTTCCATCATGAACTTTTGTCGTTTGGTCTATCATAGCCTTAATTAATGGTTCATCGACCTTACTTTCATCACTAATAGTATTGAAACGTTCCGCATTAGTGTCAGGTACTTTCTTTACAATCTCAGCTTTCTCATTTTTTGTTTTATTCTTATTATTGGGAGAGCTACTATTACGACCTTTACTTGTTTGTTTCCCATTACTGCTAAAGTCCGTATCGCTGAAGTCATCAGAGCCAAGTGCCATATCATACGACTTTTTCCTCTTTTGATTTCCTTGCTGAATACGTGCCAATTCTTTTGCATAACCATCTAATTCTGCACTTCTTGAGTAACTGCTTCCACCACCATTATCCCAGTGATTGATATGCTTTCTTGCTTGTTCCAAACTGCGTTCCATATCTTCAGCTTCTTTAGCTTGCCGTTTCCTTTTTGCATTTTCTGCGTCAATATTGTCTAATTCTGCTTCAGTATAGCCACTTCTCGTGCTGTCTTTAGCTTCCTTATCTTCTCCCAGTCCGTCAACAGCAGTATAAGCATCATCATCACTGAATCGATTATTCATCTCTGCCATTTTATCTTTCATATCATCATTCTCTGCATCAGGAAGAGACATATTGATACTATCTGTGACTACTCCTGTTTTTGGTTGTGTTGAGCCACTGAATAGGCTTGTAAGCTGATAAGCCAAGAATGTAACTATAGGAAAGGTAACTAAGGGGAAGATATATTTTGGCTGTTTAAAATTAATCTTCTTCATCTTTCTTCATTATTATTGATGTTATTGGTGATAATTGTTAGTTGTTTATAATCTGTGAGAATTTTTAAGGAATCATCATGTGACTTGCTGGGGAGTGCTATTAGCGAATCAAGTTCTTTCTTAATTTTTTCTCCTCTGTTGATTAATGCCGCATATTCTTCCTGTTGTACAGCTTTTGAATTATTAATCTGTCTTATTCCTTGGAACATAGGCTGCACATTTTCTATTTCATTCATAAAGTTGGATTCCCTCTCTTCATTCTTAATGGATAAGAGAGAGGTCAGAATACCTATGACAAGCGAAATGGACAAAGCTGATACTGTCAGAACGGCAGTTCTCTTCTTATGCATGCTTGCCCAATGGTTAGCCTTTATTATCCGTTCCCGGATCTCCCATTGTTTGAATAGCTTCCAAAAGAAGACAATTAGCTTACGCTCTTGCCTTCTCCTTTTTGCTTCTTTCAGGGCTTTCTTCTCTTTCTTTTTCATATCATGGGGTTGTTAAATCTTTATTTTCGAGTGTGCGCCAATTGGTGATAAGCAGCCCGAAAGGATTATTACGTGTTCTTGGGACAACTTCTAATCCACCAACGGTAATAATAGAACGGTGTACATCCCTAGACCTACGTTTAATCAACTGAGTTCCAAAGTACTTGAACGTCCGTTTCTGTTCATCCAGCTGGATTGAATCACACATAATTGTACATACAGCAGAGGATGATACAATGTCAGAGAAAAAACCAGCTTCTTCCATAGCCTGTTTTTGTTTCATAGCCGTTCCGTCAGCCATATACATGGCCTTTCCTAACGTCCACTTAATATAATCATCATCGGGTGGAAGATTGAAAAAGTATTGGTGGAATAGTTGAATGTCAGCTTTGGCCTCCATTACAAAGTTCGCTTCTTGTTTACTACGCTCTGCTAAGAATGGTATATCCCCATCAACCACGTAGATTTGACTACGCTCTTCTTGTACCATTTTCAAACAAGAGAAAACAGTATAGCCACAGATAATGGTGCAGGCTATGATCGTAGTTGCCACTGTGAAAAGTGCCAATCTTGTTTTTTGTTCTAAACTTTCTATCAGCATATATTATAATTTTTATTTTTTGCTCTTAGTGTCCATTCTTTATCACTTCCCTATGCTATTGAATTTCTGAGCTTCTTTGGCACCAGATGCATAGTTCTTTCCTATAGATGTTTGATTTAGGACAGAACCTGCAATACTTCCGGCTACACTATGTCCGTCAGTTCTGTGTTGCATATAAGAGCCCGCAACACTTGATGCTGCGTTGACAGTTCCTGCAACAGAGCTTGTTGCTGCGGAGATACTTGTATTAGTAACATTTTGTGTCGTTCCAATAATTGCAGTAGTTGCGACACCTCCCATAGCACTACCAATAGAAGAACTTACACCACCAGGAATGAGCCAAGAGCTTACTTCCGGTACAAATTTTAGCATCCATGAACCAACAAGCATCCCCATTGCATAGAAACAAGTAGAGCCTATTCCTTGTAATCCAAGTGTACCAATTTGTCCCCATGAAGCGTCTACATTTCCTAATAATGTTGTATAGGCTTTGACATCTGTTTGTAAACAATATAGTAATATATAGTCCACGTAATACAAAATAATATAGATGACAACACCCCACAGTGATAGCGATAGATATTTACTTATCCATTGTGACCACGCATTAGCCCATGGAGGGACAATCGATAGAGCAAATGCAACAGGGCAAAATATCCCCATGATTGTCATAAAACATCGTTGTGATACAAACATGCCGTAGTATGCCATTTGAAAAATAAGTTCTCCAAGAAAGCGGATGATATCATTAATCCATTCTGATATTTTTGTTTCTGCTACAGCTGCTAAATTTTTAGCGTTACGTTCGAGTACGTCTGTGAGATGTGTCATAGAGTAGACAACTTTGTCCCAAGTCCCCGCATCTTCTCCTATTTCTTTTACTTCTTTTGCTTTGTTGAGACTATCTTGTACAGCTCTTAGCCTATCAACATATTTTTTTTGTAGTTTTGCAACCATCTTTTCCTGCATGGCTACTTCTTGATTTTTAGAAGTGGTCATCGCTCTTGCTCCTTTTTCCAAGGCAAGTCCTGGAGAAGATAGTGCAGAACAAATGGTTCCACTCCAAGTAATGCAAAATGAAATCCCGACAATTCTTAGGAGTTTCATTACATCCATGCCTCTTCGTCCCAGCATCATCATCCAAGCCTCGTATGAGCCAACACATAAAGCGAGGACAAGTCCAAGTGCCTTTGCCATGGATAAGGTGTTGCCGAAAAAGGCTGCTTTTGGAAAGTCCTGCATGGCAATTAGTAGCTTATCTAAGCTATTGTCAATAACAGGCAATCCCATTGTCAATAATTGACTACTAATATTGAGTAATAAGTCGTGCATATCTATTTATATTTTTTAAAAATTTGCTTCTGCAAAAAGGCACAGGTGAAGTGTACGTTTTACCAGCTCCTGCATTTCCTTTTTTATTTCGATATAGGCTTTTTGCCGTTTTGAGTTTTCTAATTCATAGCCGACACCAGTTTTATGAATATAGGATATTCCTTCACAGAGGACTTCATTTTTGGAAGTGACTTCTTTTATAGCTCTGGCCATTTTCCCTTTGCTTTTTTTCATACAATAGGATAAACCATCTGCAATTTGGTCTTGCATCTTATTGAAATCATCCTTATAGTTTGCATACATTAAGTCAACAGTTCTGTCTGCTTCCCTAATCAACTCTTCTTTATAGACTTCATTGACTTTATCGTACTCTGTAGTGGCAGCTTTTAATCTTTCTCTCTGCACAGCATCTTCGGCAACGCGTACAGGCATTACACGCTTTACATTTGATTTTCTTTCAACAAATCGCACTCTATAGCCAGACTTAAATCCTCTCCACTTCCAAAATTTCTCTGCCCCCGAATAGTCTTTGTGTAAGAAATAATAAAACCAATCAGGCGCGAAATCCCATGGACCAACTTCGATAGAGCGCAGCTGCTTTTCCAACTCTTCATTTCTTTGTATTGATTGTGCTTTTATAGCAAGCGAGCATGTCAATAAAAATATTATAAATAAAAAAAGTTTCTTCATACCTCTTGTATCCATTGATTAATTAAACCATTAGCGATTTCATCAGTTACATCACTATTCAAAATATCCCATATATAATAGTATTTGAAACCACTCTCCATCACGTAAGAGCACCACCAATAAGCATGGTCTATAATGCCACGCATTTTTTCTATTGAAGCCTTTATTTCCATTAGCAGATATAGCTTTTCGTCCATTGATGCGCGCATGAGATTTAAACCGCTTGCTGTCATTGTCGCAATCAGTTTCTGAAGATTTTTAATTTCTTTAGCCACGCCATATTGGGCTTCAAGGTAATACCATGTAACCATAGGTCTTTTTATAAATGTTGAATTTCCCATTCTACAAAATCGTCTATATTCTTTTATAAGTTCATAAAGACTTTTTCCGGTGGAACTAATAGAACCAGCTAAAATAATGTAAGAATAAGCATTCTTCAGTTTACTATCTAAGATATTCCGGACTTCGTTAAACTTGGTAGTCTTGTTTGTAACTTCGTCTTGTGTAATCTTTCCTTCTCCCAATTTAATGAGTGCTTTATCTTCAGCCTTTTTCATGGTCTTATGCAAGTGCATTAAGGCTTCTGTGGTAGGTAAATCTTTAGGGAGAGGAATTACCCCAGCATGTGCTTGGGAACAGCAAACAGCAAAACTAAGTATGATAATATATTTCTTCATAAGCATATGCTTAATTTGTTATGAGCCAAGCCCTTCCCAATCACTAATTAATCCATCTACGGCATTCTTGGCTGTAAAGAAAGACAACCAGCTATCTACATCTACGGCGAAGATGAGATTACTCATGGAGTTGCAGTACTGGCACATGTAAGCAATAGCATGTATTTTATATTGAATTTCTTTTAAGTCAGAAAGGATTTGATTAGCTAAGCTCCACCTTGTCCATCTGTCAAGAAGATTTTCTCCATCGTTTTTATCTTTTCCAAAGTTTGTTGCTGATGGGAGTTGTTTTTTTGGAAAACTTACTTTCCCATTTGTTACAACATTCTTAAAAGTATTTGTACAGTGTTTTACGTCATAAACTAATCCCATGATTTCATCCATACAAATGAGATAGTTCTTAACATTCCCTTTTGTTAGGTACTTCATTGTTATCGCAAAATCCTTTGGCATTGTTGCAAGTGTACTCAGAATTTCTTTATACATCTTACTTTCTTCACCAAATCCTGATACATTCTGTAGGGACAACAATGATACTTCTTTTATCGTAGCCATCGTTGCAGTAAATTGAGCAATTTTCTTTTGCTTGTCTTGTATTTGACTTAGCTTACTATTGTGATCATTCTCTATTAATGTCACGGCTGCTGTGTTTGCTTCGACCTGTCCTATAGCCCAAGGGTTGATGACAAATTTCCACCATGCTTTTGCAGGGCAGGCAGCAAGGAATAGTGCTGCTCCCAATAAAACTATTTTTATTCTTCCCATAATGCCATTATTTTTTGTTGTTTATTGACTAATCTTGCGAAATCAAGATATTTCCCGATGTTGGCTTTCTTACGGTCTTTTTCCAATTCGTCTATAGCCTTTTGGATGCTACCATAATACTTCTCATAGATTTTAAGACATTCTTTCTCTGCCCTCTCTGTTGTGTATGCCCAATAGCATTCAGGTGGTTCTTCGACACCAAACACGTCAGAAACTAATCCTCTGCAAATCCAAACCTCTTTGAAGTAATTTCGATTATCATGATTGTTTAAACTATTGATAGTGAAAATCTGCTGACGTTGTACTTGGGTTAACCCTAGTATAGCAGCAATATCCTCATATCTATCTTTAAATTTATTTTGGTCTAAAAGGATTTTTACATCAGAGTTGTTGATAATAGCTTCCTTTACGATAGGGGAGTCAATTACATCATTAAGTTCTTGGGTCACTACACCTGCAATACCATGGAACTTCCTCACTGTCTTGTATAAATATTTGATATATTCGGCCATGGTGGGTGAAGATATTGCTTTCCACGCTTCTTCAATGATAAGCGCTTTCCGCCCTTTCTTAATACGCATCTTTTGTAAGAATACATCCATAATAATGAGAACAACAATAGGGAATAAGACAGGGTCATCTTTAATTTTATCAATTTCAAAGACAATAAAGCGTTCATCGAATAGCGACTCATCTACATCATTATTCAATGTATGCTCCAATTCACCCCCCTTGTAGAACTGTTCGAGAATAGCCGAAAAGTTATTAATATCAAAGTGAATATCTTTTTCACTCATAATCTGAGGGATACGTTCTATAGAGAACTCATAGTAAGAGTTAAATGAAAGATTTTCTACATGCATCCTCCGCTTTTTCTCCTCCATTTTATCAATTTTCCTTTCGATGCGAGACAAATATCTATTTTCTACAAGTTCAGGCATCAATCGTTGTAATTGCTTATTAGCATTGTCTTTCTCACCATCGGAAGCAGCACTGTCATTGACTAAATTGTGTAGTTTATCTACTTGTCTGCGTACCTTTTCTTTATCGGAAACTTCTTTTTTGATAGCTTCACTTATATCAAAATCATTGGAATATTTTTCTTCAAGGCGTTCTTGAAACTCTTCGTACTTTCCATTCTTTTTATCTTCAAGCAATAACCTTTCTCTAAGTTCTTGCCTTTGCTCTTCTGTAAAGGCCGTGAAAGGATGGAAGTAGGCGTCATAATATTCGACAATCGTTTGATTGATGATTTTATCTTCTATTTTAGAGGGTTCCTCTGTTCCTTTAAAGATAAGGAAGATGAGTGATTTTAGGAAGTTTTTCTTTTCCCCAAAGTTATCTTGATATTCTATATCAGTCAGTTTAAATGGGTTCATCGAAATAGGCTTCTCTTTGGAGTATGTTATATAAGTTCCCTTAAAATATCGGCAAATACCTTCATAACTATCACCTGTATCAACCATTACAACGTCTGTATTCTGTTCGAGTAACTGCCTAACCACACTATTCATGTGGAAGCTCTTACCACTTCCAGATGGGCCAATACAGAAAAAGTTAGCATTGTCAGTCATTTTAAAACGGCCTTCTTTTCCGGTTATATCGATAGCGAGTGGAAGGCCTTGTCTATCTGTGTAGTAGATTTTTAGTGGGGTATCTTCTGAATGTTTAATGTGCTCTTTGAAAAATAGGCATAATGCAGCATCAGAAAGTGTGAGAAATAAATCATAACTGTCATTAAAAGAATAAGCATTTCCTGGGAAAGAGCATTGAAATAGTTCCAATTGATTGTAAGCAGATTGGGATGGGGTGATACCTACCTCATAAAATTTGGTTTCTAGGTATGAAGTAACCTGTGTTAGCTTTGTTAATGGACAGCTAACAATTACATTAAAATTAGTGTTTACCAGTAGCTTACTATCTCTTTCCAATGTATCTAAAACCAAATCTATATCTGCTTTTGCAATCTTGTTTGATGTGTCAGGCATAGAGTCGTGTCTTTTTGCTTTTGCCCTCATTTTCTGCATAAGTTTTCGTTGTGCAGGAATCTGTAACACCTGATTGTAAACAATACAGCTGCAATCGGGTACACTTGCTAAAAAAGAAAGTAAGTCGGTTGCAATAGGGTATCCGTTAATTGATGTACTTTGATAGGGTCTAATAAATGTAGGTAGATTAATCTCGTCAACATCGACAAGTGAGAACGACTTTACTACCTTATCGCCCATTTTGAGACAGGTATCTGTCGACTTAATATTTGTCATTCCGAATGCGCCTGTTCTGAATTGAAAGGCCATAAAACGGTGAAGATATTCATTAACCTCTTGGCGATTTAGTTTCTTATAAGGTACACCTCTTTCAGAAAAAATATTTTCTATTTTATTAATTTTGGTATGAAATTCATCCCATGTTTTGGGGTCATATTTTACAAAGGTGCTATGAGCAGCTTCTTTCGTAATGATAAGGAATGTACGTATTTCAGTATATTCTCTGCCATTAAAGAATTTGAAATAACTTTTTGAGAGATATTCCATATCATCTGTTATTTCATGATGATATTGCTGTCTACAAAAAATGTCCTGTTTCTGTAATGCATATCCTTCACCTATCGTTTGTACAATGTTATTGAGAACATCCATATAGGCAAAGTATAAATCAGCATCAGTACTGAATTGTTGTACTGTATTTTCTATTTCGAAGATAACAGAATAATCTCCTTTTTTAGAGAACAAAACAGTGTTAAGGTAGTTTCCCTTAGCGTCTTTTATATCTTGTAACTGTGCAAATAAGCCGTCAAAAGTCTTTTTCTTTGTTGCCATAGAACCCAATTAATTCTAATATTCTTTTATGAATAAGTCTTTATACACTACAACACCTCTAAATTTATGCTTTGAATGCAATCCCTCTTTTTGCTTGAAGAATATGAGTAGATAACCGCCACCTGCAACAACTAACATTGCTAAGAAGCCATAGAGTTTATTTGTAAGAAAAGCAACTATAATGAAGGTTATAAAGCTTAATCCAACAATAGCAGCAGCATAGATGAGAAATTTGCCTCTTATTCCCATAAATTCAAGTGGCTTTTGTAATCCTTTGAAAACAGGGTATCCTGTATATGATATATCCATAAATCTATTTGTTTAAAAGATTGGGTAGAGAGAACTTCTCCAAGCATATAATACTTAGACTTTAGTCTCTCTACCCAATACTTTATTTGAAGAATGCAGGCAATGCTGCAGCTGCAGAGATAAATGCTACGCAGCCACCAACGACCATCATAATGGTCTTTTTTACATCCTGGTCGCCGTTCTGCATTTTAAAGTAGATGTTAAAAGCACCGACAAGTGCTATAACACCTGCAATGGCATAGAGGAGTTTCTGGACAGGATCCTGATAACTGCTAATTTCTGTTGCAGCCTTTTGAAAGCCTGCAGCACCTTTACTCTGTGCCATAGACAAGATACAAATAGTAAGAGCAAAGATAGACAAGGCTGCTCTTTTTGTAGCTAATGCATTTTGCACAACACTCCCACAAGCTTTCTTACCTTTCTTGCAAATCTTTGAAATTAAATCTTTCATAAAATTCTGATAATTAATTAATAAAACATATATATATTGATAAAATATTGCAGGTTGGTAGTTCGATTATACACTCATGACCCATTTATTACAAACTTCAGCAGCCTCACCCATTTCGCCATTTTCTGCGTAGTCGTTTGCTGCAGCTATAAATTGGTCAATATTGTATCCGCCATTCATGTCTATACCTCCCTCCTCATTGTTTTCTGTAGAGTGTGTATTGGCAGGTATCTCGTTATCCTCAGCATTAGGACTTGGAATATCTATCGTTTGAAAATTTCTCGCATCTTCTGAAATGTCTATTTCATCTTCTTCCATGGCACCTATATCAGCAACTTCTTTGTTGTTGAAATACAGATCACGAGCAATCATACTTATATAGTAAAGGATATATAAGATGACTATAATCATAAAAACAATACTAAATTTCATATCTTTACTTTTAAGAATTCAACTTCAAAACCATGCATGGAGATATGACGATTGGCTCTTAGCGAAATCTGCCAAGATGCTGTATTCTAAGAAAATAGTCGAAGTTCTATTCAACGGTGCTATCCACGTTGTACACAAAAATATTATTCATAGTGCATGACACGTGGAAGAACTAAAGGGAGTACCCCAATATCGTTCTGATAGCATTCTAAGTTTCCTCTCGATGTAAAATTTTCCAGATTTCAGCATCAGAATCTCTTTATGCTTTATATGTTATTCCAGTTTTTTATTGGCCGGAAATCTGCCACAAAGATAAACAAAATAATATTACTTACAATATATTTTGCGAAAAAAATGTTCTAACATATCAATTATAAGAACATAAATTTGGGAATTGTTAATTTTAAAGAGTCATAATAGTTTTAATATATTCATTTCTAATAATTCGCGTAGTCTTTTAATATTACTTTTTAAGTGTTTGTCTATCTTTTCTATCAGTAAGACAAAATTACCGATTTCGAAGTTATATCTATTTACTTCAGCTTGAAATCTCATAACAAAGCTTTTGGGGTTTCTATGATAAACAAGTAAAAATACTTCTGTTTCAAACTTCAATTTAAGGAGTTCATAGAGTTGACTATATGGATCATTATCTTCGGTGGCATTAATCGCTATATCTATATCTTCCTTTCGTTTTAAGTACCATTTATTTAGAGTATACATCATAAAAGAGCTCTCTTTCAAATTACCTTTTTGAGAGAATTCTTTTTTATCAATCGTTAGTAATAATGTATTGATAGTATGGAGTCTTTTTGCTATAAGTCTAATCATATATATCTGATAAAAGTTATTGTTATACTATGCTGTTTAGCATTTGTTCCTATTCTATACCCAGTACAAGATGATATCGTTTTAAGTCTCTTATGTATCAGCTTTCTTTTTGAGTATTTCAGCAAAAAGACGGGTAAGGAGGAGCTTGAATACCCTTTTCACATTATATAGATACAGATGGAAGCCTTTTGCAGGAGTTCTGTGTTGCCTATCTAAAATCTGTAGCAATAATAAACATGTGGCAAGATAATAAAACGTTTTGGCAGTTTGCGATTGGGTAACTTCTATTTCTATAGATTTTTCCAGTGATTCCATAATCATCTTTTCACTATACTTTTATAAAACGGGATTTAAGGTAGCAACTCTCTTACGAAGCTCCTTTGCAAATTCCATTTGAGCGCGTATTGCTCTATCTATAGAACTACGATCACCCCAACATTCATCTTCAAGTTCAAAAAGAATGTCCAAACATTCAGCCCTTGCTACTTTAAATCCCTCTAAAAATTCTGGGGATTTTATAGAATTCATTTTTTTATCTTCTTTCATATCCTTTCCTTTTTAATATTATTTTTGTTATTTAATCTCGTTTCTTTCCGATGTTCTGCGTCATAACGATTATGACACCGTTGGCATAGAGCACGCAGATTATCGGGATTGCAGTGTTCTGGAGTATGGTCAAGGTGCGCTATCGTCAAGACAATTCTTGCCAGGTGTCCCGTGTGCTCGTTATAGCGATAGGTGTGATTCTCTACACCACAGAATTCACAGCATCCATGTGCCCGTTCAAGAATGGAAGTTCTAATCTGCTTCCAGTTCCTCGGATAGCGTAATCTATTTTCAGGTTTGATAGGCATATCATTCCTCCTGTTTACTATTATTTGCTTTCTGCAATTCTAATTTTTGAGGAAATGCGAACATTATAGACCATATGAAATAGATATGCTCCTAAACGATAACTATTCTTGCATAATTTGAAAAGCACTTGTACAGCTTTATATATTGCTCCACAAAGGATAATAACAATATAGAATATCAACTTGATAAGATTAAAAATGAGTTTAATAATACATATAATGAACTTTATAAGTCCACAGCCAATTATCCAGCCAATAAGAAGTCCCATAGGTGTACTTTTTTAGTGAACTAAGGGGGAGATGGCTGTTAAACTCCACCTCCCTTAATCCTTTTGTTATAATTTTACGATATTCCACGCACGATTACTACCAAACCATTTGCCCTCATGCTCGCGAGCTGTAGGGTCAAAGCTGACAGTAACCTTCTCACCTTCATGAATATCAAACTGCTGAATTTTTTCTGCTCCAAACACTTCGAAAAGGAGTCTCTTGGGATATTGCTCTTCCGTTTCAACAACATATTGTTGCGATTTCCATTCACCGTGAGAAGAAGTTCCACTAACTTCTGGTAACACTACTTTAATTTTACCTGTAAATTCCATATTATTCGTATTTATATGAGTAAACCACGTATTTGCAAAAATTCTCTTAAGTTATCTTTCTCGTTGGTAATAAAGCTTCTCATAACCGCATTTATGATGTCAGATACAGCCATTTTATTAATATTTAAATGTTGTAGAGTATTGACTATATCATCATCTATCATATACGATCTACGATTAGACTTTTTCACGCGATAAGCATTTTTATCACAGTTCTTGATGAACTCTTTCCAAATCTCACTTTTTTCTTTTTCATCCGTAGCTGTAGTAATATTGTCCACAGCTACTTCTGCAGTTTGAGACTCAGTCCTCTCTTCATTTGAGTTTTCTGTGTCTTTTTCAGAAACTTCTCCACCAATAACCTTTTCATCATTAATGTCTTTGAGCATCTTGTCAATATCCATATTGGCCAAATCTTGCTTACTAACCTTGTTATTAGTTTTTATCATAATCTTTATTTGTTGATATTGTTAAATAAATCATTAAACGCAGGTAGAACTTCCTGTTTAACTTTGTCATTCATTGCTATTGTGTTATATCGCTGCAAATCCTGTTTAAGTTTTATTTTAGGGAGGTTATGACCAAAACGTGAGAACGCTTTTTCTGTCTCATCCCATAATTCTAACTCTTCTTTCTTTCCAACACGACTATCATACTTATTTGGAATGAAATAAATTCTGTTGTGCATATCTTTGTATGCCATTTGTAATTTCTTTATAAAACTCACAAAGGTAACGGTAGAGTTTACCGAGGTGGCTTCAAATTGATAAGGGCAGACAATTTCATCTGCATATCTAAACAAGGGGATTAATCCCTGTTGTGCAAGATGCCCAGGGCTATCAATGAGAACAATAGCATTGATTGTTTTCAGAGACTTCATTAAATGTTCCATTTTTTCAGCCTCACAGATAGGGAAGGGTTTGATGCTATAGGTAAAGTTATCATCACCATATTTTTTAATATCAGCTTGCCTTTTTTCAAAAATGGTTTGTTGACCATCACAATCGATTACAAGTACAGGCTGTTTTATTTCTGCTAAATAGTTAGCAAATAGGGTACACAATGTAGTTTTTCCTACACCTCCCTTTTGGTTTGCAAAAACAATAATTCTATTCATAATCATTTAACGGTATTGATAATATGTAAACCTTCGTCTGCATCAAATGACAGAAAGAAGCTGTAGATATATTTTGTGAGATTTAATGATACCTGATCATCTTTGATGAGTTTGTTATTTAAATAGCCTTTGCAATGTACGTTTATTGTGCCATTGACTTTCTCTATAAAATTTTTAATAACGATATTGCAATCAAGCCAGCGACTATTAGGAGAAGTATAGAACGTTAACGTAGTTGGGAGTTTCTTTACTTCCTCTATGTCAAAGTCACTATTGTCACCATACACGCTATCTCTGCAATAAATTTTTACGCGGCTGTAGTCTGCTGCTCCTCCGCCTGCTGTGATGTGATAAGGGATACTATCTAAGTCTCCAGATATAGTTACCTCATATCGTCTAACTCCTTCAATCTTGTGAAGCCGATAATCCATGTCTTGTATTTCATCTCTGTTTTTATTACAGGAAATGTTTGTTGAAGCGAATACAACTGCAGCAAAGATTGGAATAATTGAATTTAGAAACTTTGTCATATTGTGTTATTGTAATTGTTAAACTCTTCCTTAATAAAGGAACTGCTCAAACATTGGTCTGCCAAGTCTAAGTCAGAAACCTCATACTTTTAACAATCACGTTTTATGGTCAGCCAGATTATTACTCGTGATGGGCTGTAGATGCCATCCTTAAGCCTAACCTTAAGGTCTAATGGTCTTAGTTGCAAAGGTAATGTAATTATTTGAATATACAAAATTTATAATTACTTTTTTATTTAATATATTCTTTATTTCTTTGGTTACATAGACAAATAGTCATTTAATTATTTATGTATTTATCTTTTAAGAGTTTGCTCATCATCGATTCTGTCGTAGTCTCCACGACTACCAACTTCGTTTTCTCTGTTAGCATCAGAAGCATTTCCTCCTGTTGGCATGTGATAGTTACCAGCGCGGTTCTGCGTTTCATGTGAAGCAGGAATTGGAAAAGTATGACCTCCTTGTGGAATTTTGTGTAATGGTGTACTATCAAAAGACATATCTAATTTATATGCCTCCGCATTAAAGATAACGTGTTTGTTCAAATCAATGATGTAATGTGTCCCATTTCTCCTGGAAATCGCAATACCAGCCTCTCGCAAAGACGAGAAGATGTCGTTAGCGTCTTTTTCCGTATGTTCTCCTAAGATTTTATTGAAGGTAAACATGCTATCTTGTACATTCTTGGGGCAAATCTGTTCAAGCTTTATCCGTTCCTTATCACCGAGTTTCCCAAATGTGCAAAGAACTTCTCTCTCAGTTTCGGTCTGTGGGTGAAATGACTGACACCATGAGTATCTATCATTTCTTTTTATAGCTTTTAATAAATGTTCTTCTAATTGTATCTTCTCATTTCCAGCTATAATCCAGCCATTGTTGATGTAAGTGCCAAACTGTCTAAAAAGGATGGCATTTATCTTCTTAGTCGTCAACATAGCATTGTCATCAAGCATTTTATCTATTGAATCATTCATATTGTTTAGTCTTTCATTTCTTGTTCTAAAGGCTAAGAGTTCTTTCAATGGGAGGATAGAACCTCCCTTATATACACTTTTATTCTTATTATCAACTATCATGTAGCCGTATGGATTTGTTTTCTTTCCAACGAAAACAAGCTGTAAACCGAATTTCTCTTTCATCATAGTCGATAGCTCTTCTTTGTTAGCCGTAATATCTCTATACTTCTTCAGAATAGCCTTAATCTGTTTTCTTCGATTATCACCAAGATAGTTTTTCTTATACATTTTATCCAAATCTGCAATGGCAAGTTGCATCTGAATTACACCGCTCCTTTTAATAAGAAGATTATTATCTTCTTCAAAGGTTGTATACCCAGATGCTTCCACGATGGCTTTGAATTGTGATAAATTTTCAAAGTTATATTGAAATGCTTTAGAAATAGAAGATTGAAGTCTGTTTTGTCTGTCTTCGTGGTTAATTTTTTCCAAAGTAGTTTGAGTACGTACATGTTCAAAAGAATCTTTTATTTTTCTTCCCATAGGATCAACTCTACTGGATATAATATGGATGTGGTTATTACATGTATCATGATGCGCGTATATTAAGATGGGTTGTTTTTCATGACCATATCCCATTTCGTCAAGATATTGATGAGCTGCTTCCATAAGTTCATCGAAACTACATTCATCATTTTTTGCAGATATGGTTGCATGGAATTGAGTATTCCAAATTCGACTGTTCTTTGCTGAATATTCCATTAGTGTATTTTGTATGGCCTTTGCCTCCAACATACCCAATTCCTGAAGATGTTGAAAATTCTTTACTTCTAACAATTCAGCGACACCCTCTGAAACTTTTCTTTCATTGTACTTAACGGCTTCAAATGTATGAGATGATTGTAATATTTTTATAATCATAGCATAAGGAATAAAATAACTATCTAATTATTTATTTAGATGCATATTTATGGATTTACATAGATAAGTACGTAATAAAATAACTGCATGTTTGACTAAATAGCTTAACAAACAAAGAAAGTAATAGATACATTACTACTTAACTAATTTCTTTGATATGTTCGTAAGTTGTCTCTTTATTAATGAAATATTTTTTTGCGTTTCATTAACATGAGGGAAAAGAATATTCTCAAAGAATGGCACATTCAGCTTGTTACCAATAGCAAGCTGGTTCGCATTTTTTACAACCTGATTAAGATTGTTTCCTACAAGTGCTAAATCTCGCTGATATCTTTTGTATAACGTAATCATCTCCATGATTGCATCATATTTCCCTAAAGTGGCTCGCTCGTCGAAGTTAATAACTGCGTTTCTTACCATAGCAGAAACACTGTCATAATGCCTGGCCTTTTCTTGAAATATGCGCGCTTCTTCCTCTGAAAGGCGAAGTTTGCAGTATTTGATTTTCTTTTTTCGTTCCATATATGGAGTATGCTTAAAATTCTGAGTTGCGAAGAATGACAATCCCGGTGAGCCGGCAAGATGTTTTTGGGGGATAAGAACTGGGCGTTCAGCCAGTTTTGTGGCCACAAAAACACATCTTGCCACACCTCAACAACAAAGGTAAAACTATTCATAATACCAAGTCTATCCGATATCAATTATTTAATTTATTTTAAGCTATAATATTTTAGTAATTATATAATAGCCAATACATTACAATGTTATTTAGGTAATATTAATTTGTCTTTTTCAAAAATGTGTTATGGTATATTGTAAAGATAAACATTTAAGTAAATCGGTATTTTATAATAAAGCAAAAACTTATTATTAGATAATGTAAAATACCAGTAGGGAAGAAGAACAAAATACAATGTAGCAGGATAAAAGAATACAAGTTAGTATCTGAATATTGTGTATTTTCTTATTAGCAAAAAATTGTTTTTAGTGTGTACATAAATCAGTAGGATGTCATTTTAAAAATTAAAAACATATACGCCATATTATTTCTGTTTAAAATCATCCTATAAGAAGTGTGAAAATAAACACCTCTTCTCGTATTATTAGGTCGTGAAAAAAGATTACAAAAAGACTCCGTAGTTAAATATATATTCTTTCCCTACAAATCCAAGTTCTTGATTATATCCTTCAACACGTTTTCCTTGACAGTTGAATATTCGGACTTGTCATAGACTTCCAAGAGATATACAACTCCATCCTGCTCTGTCGCAAGGACATTGTACGTGATGACCCTTGCACCACCAGACTTTCCACCACTCTTTGACTTGATGGCCATACGAATTTTGCGAACACCTGGTATCAGTTCCGTACCCTGCAATGGATTTTCTTCAAGGCTCTTTCTGAATTTCTCCATGTCCTCCTTTATGGACTTATGACGCTTTGCCAATGCTTTTAAGCTCTTTGCAAAGGTCGGAGTTGGTACAATTCTAAAGCTCATCGAGAAGGTCGTTCATTGAAAGTTCCTTGATTTTCCCCTCTCTCATAAGCTTGACCTCCTGAAGTGCCATGCCTATACGCTCTTCAAGGCTTTTGGTGAAAGTTATATCTTCATCTTCAATGGGAACGAGGGTATAAGCTTGCTTTTTGTTTCTACGAATAACTATCTTTTCGCCCTGGTCTGCCAAGTCGAACACGTGTGCCTGCTGGCTCCGGAACTCTCTTGATGTGAAATTTAATACTGCCATAATCTTGTTTTTTTGACAAAGATAGGGACTTTATTTCAAATATCCAAAAAAAAGTACCAAAAAAGGTACACGCGTAGAAAATCGCTCTTTATGATTTCTCCCAAAATCAAGGGAGGATTATTTTTTTCCCTTTTGTTTTTTTCTTCCTCTCGCATGTGCGCGCATACGCGTTAAAGCTTTATTTATATATATTTATTAAAGCTTTATTTACTGAAGCCTGAAATCCTTTGTTTATCAAGGCTTCAGAAGTTTTATTGCGACAAAATAATAACACTATTGCGACAAAATAATAACCTACTGCGACAAAATAATAATCTATTGCGACAAAATAATAATCTATTGCGACAGAATAATAATACTATTACGACAAAATAATAACGAAATAAATTTGGTGATTGGTAAAGTTTATTATTATCTTTGTGGCAGATTTCCAGCAGTAATGCTTGGTATAGTAATAACAATCTGCCTTAACGTGTTAACTCCTTCCAACTATAGTTACACAGAGAGGTATTACATTCTTACCGTATGGCAAATGACACATGCGCCGCTCTTGCAGGGCAATGGGTAGGCAGTAATAGCTGTTATGCAGCTGTATTCACAGAGCAAATTGAAAAGACAGGAGATAATATCCTGTGGAGTAATTTTCTTGTAGATGCTCCAATTGTGTATAGTTTGATGGAACGCAGGCTGCTTTATTTCCTCACACTTCAAGTAAAGCATCGCTTTACAGAAAAGAACTTAGGCGTTCCTGATTCTTGGAAAGAACTCTACTTTCAAATGACAGATGCTGATTTGGGGCAGATTGGTGGCAAGACACGGATACTTCAAACCTATGAAGCCTTAAGCAAAATAGGAGAAAAATTTGTCCCAATAAGGATTAGCAATAAGAATGGGAAGACTATAAACGGAAAAGTGCATTGGGTAGATGCCTTCTTCTATAATTCAGATACTGAAACCTATGAAGTTCGTGTCTCCCCAGAAATTATGCCTTATCTTATTAATCTGACCAAATCGTTTACCACATTTAATGCAAAAACTGCTATGCTGCTAACTTCCAAGTTTGGACAGAAATTCTATGAATTATGTAGCCAGTTCTCAACCGACTACCAGCATATAGATAAACAGGGAAGGAGATATAAAAAGAATGTTATTCCCATTGATATAGAAAATTTTAGGCGGATATTCAACTTAGAGGACGTTATTGATCCTCGAACAAAAAAGATTATAACAAAAGGGAAGTATAAAAACTTTAATGATATCCGGAGACGAGTTATCGAGCCATCTCTAACAGAATTATATGATTTATATATAGCCGGGCGTAGTAATGTGTGGTTTGATTATATGTTAGAGAAGACTGGGCGAAAAATTACTCGTATCTATCTTTTCATCTATAATCATGAGCATCCCAAAGAAGATAGTATCCAGCCATGGGCGGAAGGAGATAAACCTCTATGTCCATTCGAAGAAGTGAACTTCCCTGTAGAAGTGAAAAAGGTAAAAGGAAGCTCCATAGTAGAAGAACTCAAAGATTGCTCTATAGAGCAGCTTCAAGTTTTTGTAGAAACTGTTCTCAACAGATACTTGAAGCCATCTGAGACACAATATTGTATTCGTTATACGAAAACACAGAAACACAATCTTCATGATGCATTCATGCAGATACTTCAAGTTGTACGTGACAAAGAGCAGCAGAGCAAGTTCTCTTCAGGAACAGCTGCCTATAAAAGGAAAAGCATTCTGCAATTTGCATTGAATGAAAATCTTAAGGAGTTTGGCTGGAATATACCTGCCCCGAAATCTCAAAATACGATACAGATGAACTTTCAAACAGTTATTTAGAAACATATATGACAGTTCTCCCTGTATGCTGGAATTTGGAAATGATGCATGCTGAAATCTGGAAAATTTAAGATGCTGCACATCGAGCAGGGAGACCGTCATTCATTATACCGCCATGTCCTCAATGCTGAAATCTGGAAATCTATTATAATCGGCAGGGATGTGGCGGTTATCTTATAAAAAAGCCCTTGCATGAAAGTCATGCAGGGGCTAAGTTTTTCTCAGAACTTTCGTGCTGAAATTACAGCAACGCTCCTTCCAAAGAGGTTCTGAGATTAAGACTTACCGTACTTCGGCATGCTGAGGTTCTGGAAAATACCTATCGAACCGAAGAAACGGCAGTTTCTCTTGCTCTTATTGGCTTCACAGCCTTTTCGAGGTGGGTGGAAGGTGGGACTCGAACCCACGACATTCAGAACCACAATCTGACGCTCTAACCAACTGAACTACGTCCACCATTTATGCTTTGCTAAAATTATTTAGCGGGTGCAAAGGTAAGAGAAAAGTTTGAATTGCCAAAGCTTTTCCCTTATTTTTTCGAAAAATCTTTATTGAGCAGGAGCTTGAGGAGCCTTAGGCATCTGCTGTCCTGTGCCAAATCCTTGTGTGTTGGCAGGGTTTGTGGTTTGTGTTTCTGTCGCTGCGTTCTGTAATACACTACGATCTTCTGTAGTTTGTGGTGCTACATAGGCGCATGCAATACTGAGGATAACCATTGCAATGGCAAGTGCCCACGTTGCTTTTTCAACCACATTTGTAGTCTTACGTACACCCATAATGGAATTAGATGAAGAGAAGTTGGAAGCCAATCCACCTCCCTTAGATTCCTGTATTAGCACGACAAACACCATCAGTATAGCGGCTAAGACAATTAAAGCGACAAATAATGTGTAAATTATTCCCATTTTATTTATGTTTATTATTGATAATCAATTTTTCTAAGAAACGGATTTGGTCTGCAAAGTAAGCATTTTTTTTTGGAATATTCAAATTTAATTGCGTAATAATTTCCAATGCTTTCTCATATCTACCTTGCTTGATATAGATGCGTGACAATGTTTCTGTAAAATAACTTTCTTCTCCTTTGCTGATTTCCTCCCTACTACTTGTAGGTATTTTTGCAGGAGGTGTTGTAACCTTTTCTTCGATAAGGTTTTGATTGGTACTGCCTGTTAAATGATTTTCTTCTGATACATCCCCTTCATCTTCTTCTGTTTTAAGATTAAATCCACCATCTTCCATGAAATGATCGATGAGTGCCGATGTTCTATCAGATAATTGTTTTTGTTGAAATTCGGCATCTTGTTCGTCTTCGATATTCATTAAATAGGCTACATAATCAACCGTAGCATCTTTTTGTGTGGGCTTTTTATGCGCCTCTTTAATATCATTATCTTCATCTTGCGGGAGTGTATTTAAGAACGAATCAATCAGTTTTTCAGTTCTATCTTCCTGTACATCATTGGTTGGTGTTTGCACTTTTTGCGCATTGATAGGCTTTTCTGCATGGATTTTGTAATGTGCGGCCTCTATCATATTAAAAAGAATTCGCCGGTCAGTCACATAAATTGCTGCCGTTCTTAATTCTTCATCAAAGGTAGCATCATGCAAAATATACAGATTAAGCAGCAAAAGGATGCGTGCAGTTTGATAAAAAGGGTGCAAGGCTATAAAACTTCTTAAGTCGTATAGCGTCTCACGATCCATCTGTTCGGGGTGCTCTATGAGGTGCCTTAAATTCATTTTATCTACCAATTTGCTACAGTTGCGTTAAAAATTTGATCGACAATGTCTTTTATCATCTGTGTAACCAACTCCTCTTGTACGGCATTTAAGCTCTGTGTAGTCTCGTATGTTGCAGTGGCAGTGAACTGTCTCTCAAAGTCCTCGCTATGCTTTTTCGTATTGGTAAATCTCACATTCACGGTTATCGATAACTCCGTTTGTGCAGAGTGCCCTTCACTCGAAATCGATTTGTTGCGTTGGCTATATTGTGTTATTTCACCTTCTAAACGCAAATCGCCGTTTCTTTTCACTTGAATCAGCTTTGTATGGTCGGCAAATTGATCGCGTAACCGATTGTTGAACATCGACGCCATAGGTCCCCAAACATAGTTCGAACGATTTTGAAACTCTGCGATTTGGATTGTTTTTGTTTGCGTATAATCAATGCTTGCCCCATTAAATTTATAGCCTTTAAAGCTACATGCAGTGATAATGCATAACCCTATGGCTATCCATACAAACTGTATTTTTTTCGTATTCATCCAATAACGTCTCATCTTTTGTCTATTCTAATCCGTATTGTTTGATACGCCGGTAAAGCGTTCTATCCGAGATACCTAACTCTTGCGCCGCCTTTCTGCGATTACCAGCATTTCGTTCTAAAGCTTTTTCTACCATTTTCCTGCCTAAATTACTCAGATTGAGGTTGTCTGGCTCATGTATTTCTTCAGCAATGGCATCATAGGTAGTTGCTGCATCATGCCTTTCGGGCGCATCAATATAGGTGTAATGTCCCGGATGAGCATCCGTTCTCATTAGCGAAGTCTCATTGTTGTGTGAAAAAGTCTTATGCTCAAACTCATTTGTTATGGGCAAAGGATTTATTTCCTCAAATCGTTCTCGTAAATTATTTAATTCACGTTTTAATTCACTTACATTACCTCTTAGCTCAACGAGTATTTTATAAAGAATCTCTCGTTCCGTCTCATACGAGTGTTCCCCACCTCTGTTTATAGGTGCTAATTCTGTACTTTCATTATCTTGTGGAATAAAATTCAACAAGTTTTTTGCAGTAATCTCCCTATCTTTACTGAGAATAGAAATTTGTTCTGTGATATTTTTAAGTTGCCGCACATTGCCCGGCCACTTATATTTCAACATCAGTTGTTTGGCATCTTCCGATAAACTAATCTTCGGCAAATGATATTTTTCAGCCATTTGCATGGCAAATAGGCGGAAAAGCAAGATAATATCTTCGCCTCTTTCGCGCAAAGGTGGAATTTGGATGGGGATTGTATTCAACCGATAGTACAAATCTTCACGAAACCGTCCTTCGCTAATTGCCTTTTGCATGTTGACGTTTGTCGCCGCAACGATACGCACATCTGTTTTCAAAATCTGCTGTCCCCCCACACGAATATATTCGCCTGTTTCTAAAACACGCAGTAAACGTGCTTGCGTAGCCATAGGCAATTCGCCCACTTCATCTAAGAAAATGGTTCCTTTATTGGCGATGCCAAAGTAGCCTTCGCTTTCGCCTATTGCCCCCGTAAAAGAACCTTTCTCGTGTCCAAAAAGCTCACTATCAATGGTTCCTTCGGGGATAGAACCACAGTTGATGGCAAAATATTTCTCGCGACGGCGTGGAGAATGTTCGTGAATCACTCTTGGAATGATTTCTTTTCCCACACCGCTTTCACCGATAATCAGCACCGAGAGATCGGTAGGTGCCACTTGTAGTGCAATGTCTAAAGCGTGATTTAGGCTATCACAATTACCGACTATATTATAGCGTTGTTTAATTTTTTGGAGTTCCGACGTATTCATGTGCAAGCAAAGTTACATGTTTTATTTGAATATACCTTTCGGTGGCATTGCTTTTTATATGTTTTTAGAAGACTATTACGCAGAATCCTTTTTGTCGAACTTAATCAAAAGTAAGCCGATTCCTGTCCATAAAAGTTCACGAAGTCTCACAATGAGTGCCACAAAGATGCCGGCATTGGTTGACATACCCAAGGCGGTTGCCGACATTAAAAAGCCTCCTTCGCGGCCTCCTAATTGCAAGGGTATGAAGAAAAGCAAATTCGCAAAGAGGCTGGTGAAAGCCAAAATGAGAATACATTGTAGGAAGCTGACGTGTGGCATCAGAACCAATAAGATGAAATAGATTTCTAAAGCGGACAGCACTCTGCATGATAATTCTAATAACACCGCAGAAATAAACGTTATAGGCGATTGCTTGTGTAACGCTGCTATTTGCTGATCAATGGTGTCAAGTTGTTGGCGATGGTGCTCGATAAATGGCAAAGCCCACCGTTTCAAGAGTGGAATGTGCTTTAAAATATTCATCACCCGGTTGGCTAAACCTGTGCGATAGCCAGAGATAAAAAACCATATCCCTAACAAACAGAATGTGCCAATGATAGCCAATAGCATGCCTAAAATGGCATTTACCGGCTGTATGAAGATAAAAAGGAAGATGGAAAGGAGCCAAAACCAAAAATGACTAAAGATGTGAGTCATTGCATAAAGGATGACCGAAGACGAAGCCCTCTCGGTTCCAATCTTGGGCGATAGGGACATGATGCGATAGGGTTCGCCGCCCATTAAACCTCCAGGAGTGGCATAGTTGAGTGCAAATCCCGACACCGTAATTTTATAGAGCCAGGCAAAGGATATGGGACGTTGTGCTGGCTGACGCGGTTGTGAATGGATAATGATATACCATGCCGAAGTGTTGAGCAAATAAAGTGCTGCCCATAAGGCCACAACAGCCAGCGACCAATAGCCTGCATGTTGCAGTCCTTCCCACACTTGATGGAAATTTAACTGTGAAATCATGATGGCCAGCACCACGATTCCAAAGATAAAAAATCCATTTTGATATTTCTTATTCATTTCTCTTTTTTGAGACCGAGAACCTTGTTTTTTCTCCTTCGTCATGCTTTTCGTGATAAAGCTTCTGCAAAGGGTTTGCCAAAGGTTCATCAAATGCTATGCGATTGCGATAAATGTCGATAGCAGTATAAATGGCATGGCGGAATGTTGCTGCATCAGCCATTCCCTTTCCTGCAATAGAAGCACCATACGTTTCGGACGATTTCGTTGCCACCAAAGGTAGATTGGCGTTAAATTCAACGACACCTTCCGTTGTAAGTGCCTTTATTGTGGGCAGCGCTTGGTCAGAATACATGGCCAGCACTCCGTCAAAAGCCTCATAATAGCCTTCTCCGAAGAACGTTTCTGCAGTGTAAGGTCCAAACACTTGCACGCCTTTTTCGGTTAAAGTCTTGATGGCAGGAATGATGAATTCCTGTTCTTCCTCACCTTGATTGGTGGCATTGAAAGCTAAAACAGCTATGCGCGGATTAGAAATGTTGAAATCACGCTGAAGCGATTGTGCCAACAATTCACCTTTCTCAACAATCATCTTCTTGGTCAACAGATGGGTAACGTCTTTCACTTCGGCATCTTCTGTCACAATGAGCAAATGCTGCTGCCCGCTCACATATAAGGTGCTGGTCTGTTTTCCTTCACCGATACTGGTTTCAAGATAGCGTGCGATGTTCTCAAAGGGATAGCCGTCGACATGAACTGTTTTATTATCTATGGGACAATTCACCAACACATCATAGGCTTGGCGACGGTAATCCGTCAACGCTTTGTCTAAAGCAAGCAGTGCAGCTTTGCCACTTCCTTCATTAGAGTGGCCGAAATCAACCTTCAATTCTTCGTCAAAGCAGGTGAGAAGGTTTATTCTTCCATCTTGCACTTCATCGGTAGAATTGATGATACTGAAATTGCCTTGAATGTCTAAAGCTTTGCGATGATAGGCAGCAATCTTGGGTGATCCATAAATGATGGGCGTGCAAAGTTCCAACATTTCAGCATCTGCAAATGTTTTAAAGATGAGCTCATATCCAATACCATTGGTGTCTCCGTGGGTTATTGCCACGCGAATTTTCTGATTTTCCATTTCTGTTTTTATTTTATAGATTGCAAGACAGTTTGCAACTGTCTCATGAGGATTGTCTTATTTTCTGTTTTGGGAGCATAAAGGATGGCCTCTGCGAAGAGTATGTCATGCCGGGATGGACGTTTTATAGCACGGCAAATGAAACGACCGCCCATTGCATCGTTCTGCATTTCCCACAGCCCTTCAAACCAAAAGGTTGAGGTTGTGTTGTCTTTCCAACCGCGAACCGACGCTTGAAGGGTCGTCATATAGATGGCATCGCTAATGCCACGCACATTTTTGTGCATGACACTATCGCACAAATGGCAAAAACGTGGCACATTGAGTGCGCTTATAGCGTTTTCCTTTATCGAATAAAGGGCGATGTTTTCCACCACTTCGGTGTCGTTGTTCGATAGCCAAAGAAAATGCTCTCCCTGTGTATAGCTGTTGAAATCGGCAGGAAGTTGGAGGGCGATGCCAAACATTTTTTTAGGCAAATTGCATGGCAAACGTTGGTTCTTGTGGGGTGTTGTGGCATGCATAGCCTCTTGTTTCGGTGTGTTTGTGCACCCCGAAAGAAGGATTAATGCCATGAAGAACCATCCCATCCAACTATTTTTCATGTCTGATTTCATTGATCTTTTTCGAAGTTGAAAGCAGGCCACAAGCTGCAAAAATATCTTCCCCTCGACTGGCTCTGATGGTGGTAAAAACCCCATGAGCAGTGAGATAGTCACGCAGTTCCTCCATCTTAGCCTCTGAAGTGCCATGAAGCGCCACTCCGGGGATTTGATGAAAGCGAATCAAATTTACTCGGCAAACCAAGCCTCGCAATAGGTTTACAATGGCTTGTGCATGCTGATGTGTGTCGTTGACACCGGCGAAAACGATATATTCGAATGATAATCGGCGCTGATGTGAGAAGTCATAATTGTGCAGCAAGTCGATAACTTCCTCGATAGGCATGCCTTTTTGGGCGGGCATGAGTTGTGCTCTTTGCTCAGGAAAGGGCGAGTGTAGGCTGATGGCCACATGGCAATCGCTTTCATCCAAGAAGCGTTTGAGCTTATTTTTCACACCTACACTGCTCACCGTGATGCGCTTGGGGCTCCATCCCCAGCCGTAACTTGCAGTGAGAATTTCGGTTGTTTTGAGGATTGCATCCAAGTTATCCATCGGTTCTCCCTGCCCCATGAACACAATATTGGTGAGTTGGTCAACCTCGGGGAGGGCATAAATCTGATTCAGAATGTCGGCGACCGTCAGGCTACCTTCAAATCCTTGTTTGCCGGTTTGGCAAAAAAGACAATTCATTTTGCAGCCCACTTGACATGAAACACAGAGTGTCGCCCGGTCTTTATCGGGGATATAAACGGTTTCTACGAACTTGTTATCGCGCGTGGGAAACAGATATTTGATGGTTCCGTCTTGTGAATGTTGCGCATCAATGGCAGGTTGCAGACCTATTTCATATAGCGTCTCCAACTTCATGCGGTTTGCTTTGGATATATTCGTCATGTCGTCAATCGACGCTACATGCCGCTCGTATATCCATTTCGCCATTTGCGTGGCGGTGAAAGCCGGCATACCCAGTTCTTTGCACACAGCTTTCAACTCGTAAAGCGTCAAACCTAAAAGTGCTTTTTTCGAAACATTCATCGTGCAAAGGTAATAAATAATGTTGAATGAGGCTCTGCAAAGCATGTATTTTTGCGGGCTGTGCATGCGTGTCTGTGGGCGATAGGGCTTGAGGGCGCAAGGTAAACGTAGGAGGATGATTTGCTTTTGCGAAGAAAAAGCAATGAGATTGTGGACCAAAGTGGTGCAAATTTGTGCGCAAAACCATTTCAATTACGCTGCAATATCGTGCAGATTGTTGCATTGATGGCGATTGTTGCAATTTCTTTGTAAAAAACAAACAACCATCACTTTTATTCAAAGTGATTTATTACCTTTGCAAAGCAATGCTAAAAAGAGCTTGTTAAACTGAGATTGCGTGCGCATGATAGACGGTTTTGCTGCTAAATCTTGTTTTGTCTTTCGCCGCATAACCCATCAAAAATAAACGAAATGAATGACAAATCTATGGCCAAATTGAAGGCTGAAGAGATTGCTACGCAGCCCATGGTGAGCGTAGGTATAGTGAGTGGCACGACCATTAGGTTCAGGTTGAATGCGCCTTACCGGTGCAATGCGCAACTTGCAGAAGGACAACACGAAGTGCACGTGGTCGACGGAAAATTGCTTTGGCAGGGGAAAGCGTATGACACGCTTGAATTTCAGCCGGCGGATGTGTCGGGAACATTTTCCATTTTTGATGTCGTGATTGGCGTGAAGTTCCATTGGGAACGTAAAGAAACGCAAACGTTCCGAGGTGTGTTGCGGCTCATCGTAGCACAAAATGCAGTCGTAGCCATCAATCAGTTGCCTGTAGAATGGTATTTAGAGAGTGTGATTTCGAGCGAGATGAGTGCCACGTCGAGTTTGGAATTGTTGAAAGCGCATGCTGTGATTTCGCGCAGTTGGCTCTTGGCGCAGATGCAAAAGCGGCGAGCTTTGAAGGTGACGACGCAGACTGCTGGCTCATTTGTGCAGACCGAAACAGAGCATATCCGGTGGTATGACCGCGAGGATCACACACTTTTCGATGTGTGTGCCGACGACCATTGCCAGCGTTATCAAGGCATTACGAAAGAAACGAATGCGCATGTGGTGCAAGCCGTGAATGAAACTTTTGGCGAAGTGTTGCTCTATGACGATGAGATTTGCGACGCACGTTTTTCGAAAAGCTGCGGCGGCGTGGTGGAAGAATATCAATATTGCTGGGAAAACCTGCGCAAACCTTATCTTGTTGCCTTGCGCGATGCTCCTGAAACCGACATGCCCGACCTGACCAACGAAGCACAAGCCGAGCAATGGATTTTAACCAATCCTGAGAGTTATTGCAATACACACGACCCGAAAATCCTTTCACAAGTGCTCAATGATTATGACCAAGAGACGAAAGATTTCTATCGTTGGCAGGTGGAATATACCCAAAGCGAACTGCGCCATTTAATCGAAAGCAAATTAAACCTGCGTTTTGGGGACATCATCGACTTGCAACCTGTAGAGCGGGGCATGAGTGGACGGCTGTCGAAATTGCGCATTGTGGGCACCGAGCGCACGTTAATCATCGGGAAAGAGCTCGAGATTCGCCGTGCGTTGAGCCCTTCTCATCTTTATAGTTCGGCTTTCGTGGTGCAGCGTTTCGACCTCAATGCGCAGCAAGTGCCGGCGCGCTTTGTGCTCAAAGGCGCAGGCTGGGGGCATGGAGTGGGGCTGTGTCAGATAGGAGCGGCAGTGATGGGAGAGCGTGGTTTCCGCTATGATGAGATTTTGTTGCATTATTATCGTGGCGTAGCAATTCGCTCCATTTATTCAAAAGCATGAGAAACCGTTCGCCTTGGCTGTGGCTTCCCTCACTCTGTTTTGCCGAGGGATTGTCGCATGTGACTATTGCCGTGCTGGCCATAGAAATCTACATGCAGTTGGGATTGAGCGATGCCGCCATCACCTTCTACACAGCCTGGCTTTATCTTCCGTGGGTCATTCGTCCCTTTTGGGAGCGGTTTTTGTTGCTTTATCAAACCAAACGATGGTGGATTGTGGCCACGCAATTGCTCTTGGGAGCAGCCTATTCGGGCGTAGCTTTCACGTTGCAAGCCGCGTGGTGGTTGCAAGGAACATTCTTTTTCTTCAGTTTAATAGCTTTTAGCAGTGCCTCCCACGACGTTGCCATCGATAGCTTTTTCAAGCGCGCTTTTCAGCACTACGACAGCGATGACGTTATCTTTATTCGGCGCATCTTCTATCGTTTTGCACTCATGATGGGCAAAGGGTTGCTCATCATGATAGCCGGTGTGGTGCAAGTGATGTTTCGTTATCAGATAAGGTTCTCGTGGAGTTTAATCTTTTATGGGCTCACGGGCTTGTTCTTGGCTTTTAGTCTCTACCATTATTATATGCTTCCTTCGGCGCATCGTGAAGACAATCCCATTTCACAACCACTCTCACGCACCATCATCTATTCGTTTTGGCGCGGCTTGGGCGCATTTTTCCGCCAGCGTTTGTTCGTCTCTTCCATCGCTTTTTTGCTGTTGTTCCGCTTGCCCGAAGCATTGTATATGCCCATTTCGCAGCTCTTTTTGCAAGCACCTCCCAGCCGAGGCGGCTTAGGTTTGGCACCACAAGAGTTTGGATTGGTCAATGGAACGGTGGGCGTTATAGGCTTGTTGTTGGGTGGAATCGTTGGTCACGCAGCCATTCGTCGCTTCGGATGGCGCAAAATGTTGTGGCCCATGGTGGCGGCAACCACCGTGCCCAATGTGCTCAATGTGTGGTTGGCCTATGCCATGCCCAGCAGTTTGCTTGCCATTGGCAGCAGCATGTTTGTGGTGAACATGGGCTATGGGCTTGGCCTTTGCGCCTACCTTTATTTCATTTCCTATTTCAGTGTGGGCAAACATCGCGAGCATCATTATTCCATTTGCTTGGGACTGATGTCGTTCTCGATGATGTGGCCCGCTTTCTTCGCCGGAACTATGTCCGATATGCTCGGCTATCGTCAGTTTTTCATCGTGCTGTTGGTGCTCTGTCTGTTGCCGGTTGTTGCCACAGCCCTTTTGAAAATCAAAGGCGATTTCGGAAAAGAGGAGAGCGAAATGGCTTAATCTTTAAGGTCTGAAATCAAAAAAGTGGCCAAAAATGTTGTGTAGCATTTTTTAAACACTTAACTTTGCGGTCGACAAAACAAAAAAATCACAGATGAGTAGCTTACGCAACAAGGCCATTTTCGCAGCGCAAAAGAATTTCACTTCTGCCTGTTTTTTTATGCCTTTTTATTTGGTCAATCCAAATAATTGTGTAACACACACACACACACACACACACAGGAGCGAGACCAATATAAAGGTACGCGCGACGCGCGCGTAATATACAACATAAACACTTACAAACAAAGGGTATGCAAGAAGTTTTTCATAAACTTTTTGCATGCCCTTTTTGCGTGCATAAATGAACAGATTTTGTTTGCAAAAACATCGAAAGCATTATTCGTAACATATAAATAGTTTTAGAAAAATGAAGAAAAAATTGTATGAAACGCCCACATGTACGGTCATTCCGTTGGCGACAGAGTATGCGTTATTAACAAAAAGCCCCGTGGCACGTCCAGGTGGCGGTGGTGAAACTGGTCACAAAGGTAGTGTCAGCGTAGGTGATTTTGAAGATGGCGGCAGCGAAGAAGTCGAAGACGAAGATTAAACGGCGTGCACAGTCCATCGCAAGTAGTAAACAACAAAACGAAAAAGAAGATGAAACATACATTTCGAAAACAACACTTTAGCAGCCTATGCAATGGCAGTCTGTTGCTCGTCCTCGGTGCAACCCTTCTATTCGGTGCTTGTGCCGACGACGATTTGGCCAACGAACAGCCTGGCAAGCACACAGGCACGGCGGTAGCCTTCAATGTGAGCGACGCCCAAATGGAGGCTTTGGCACAAGCCGGCGCCAAGGGCATAACCCGCGGTTTGAGCCCGCAGCCCCTCTCGTCGGCCGACCTTGCCCCACGCAAACTTGAAGCTACGGGCAGCAATCCTCACGACTTCTGCCTGATTGAATCGACTGTCGAAGGCATCAACCCCGTGAAACCGGCCGAAGGAACACGCGCCGAAATCATCAAGACGGCCACCCTCGGCAATTTCTCGTCCATCGGCTATCGCGCGGCAAATTCGACAGCTGCAGCCAATCCCAGCACGGCATTGTTGTGGTTTCATGGTGAAAAGACCAATCCCGATGGCACGTTGCAAAGTCGCTACGATTGGGATTGGCCCGTCAATGTCTACGGTCGTTTCTATGCCGTCTATCCCGAAGCTACACCAGCAAACAAAATCACGCTCTCGCCGAGCAACTATGCGCAAGTACCCTATATTGACTTCGAAGTTAATCAAGATGTGATGAGTCAAGTAGATTTGATGACAGCCTGCTCGGGCGAGGTGCACTATGAGCATGGCAACGACCCCACGAGCAATCTCAAGTTCCGCCATGCCTTGGCCGCTGTGAAGTTTTCCATCGGCAGCAACCTCTCACCTGTCATCATCAAGAAAATTGAACTCAAAAATGTGAAGTATAAAGGTCGTTATCGCTTGCCCAACAAGGCCGATGGCAGCGATGCCGTTTGGTCGGTAGATCCAGGCACCACAACCGTGGCACTTGACAATATAAATTTAAATGCGGCAGAAATGCCCAACACGATGTTGGCCGGTGCACTCGACCCCGATCCCAATAATCATAACCGTCTCGGTTGTGAAAAATTCACCTTCTTGATGATACCGCAGGTTATGCCAGCTAAGACGGCTGCCAATGCTATCAAAGCCGTTATTTACTATCAAGACGGTGCTACAACCAAAACCATCACTATCCCACTCACAGGCGAATGGAAAGCTGGCGTGACAAAAGAATATAAACTTTCGCAGAAGAACTCCTCATGGGGGTATCATTTCACCTTGACAGGTAACGAAAGTGACAAGACCTTTTCGCATGATGCTAACTACACAGGTGCGACCAATACGCAATTTCAAGTAACCAGCTATCGCCAGAATGGTTCTACACAGCAGCCCGTTCCTTGGAAGATTTCAAAATACGAAGAGTGGGACTATACCCTCAACGGCGGCACTGGTGGCTGGGTAGACCGCGGCACAACGAAGCCCGATTGGCTTGGCGACATCACCGACCATGGCAATGGCGGCACAGCAGCTGAAGCTTGTAACACCGCAGTGAAAGCCGCTCCTGTTACCGACCAACTCGGCGCTTATAACCAAGTACTCAAGGATGCCACACCCAAAGGAACGGCCGCCAATCCCTACAACTTGGCTAATCCCGGTGGCAACGGTGCAAAAAATCATATTGAAGAGACTGCCAACTGCTATCTCATCTCTGCTCCCGGCCATTATTGCATCCCATTGATTTATGGTAATGGTGTCAAGAATGATGTTCCCAACACCAACGCCTATCAATCCACGCAACCTGCAGGGACACCCTACCTATTGAAGATTTTCAAAGACCATCAAGATGGGAATATCACGAGTCCTTCCATTGGCACGCAATTAGGTGGAAGTGCTCATACAGCTAATGTTGTTTGGCAGGATCAGCCTAATTTGATTCGTGATGCTTCTCTCCGCATCACATACGATGGCCTGAATTTCGTAGAATTCGAAGTGAAGAAAGAAGATATCCGAAACGGTAATGCTGTTATTGCCATCAAACGTGGTGGGCAGATTGTTTGGTCGTGGCACTTGTGGTTCGACCATGCCGACGCGCTGGACAAGATTCCTGTGAAGAACTACGATGGTACCATCTACAAGTTCACGCGCAACACTTTGGGACAAGCCTATTTAAGAGATGAAGCAACGTCCTACGACCAACCGCGCAAGGCACGCCTCACGATAGAACAACAGGCAGGTAATGGCGGCATCAAGGCCTCTTCGCCAGTCGTAATTACGCAGAATCCCTATTCTGTAAAACAAAATGCTGTCACGTTGTATCAATTTGGTCGTAAGGATGCCTTCCCCGGCACCGACACTTTCTACGATGGAAGTAGTAGTACACCCAGCACCACCGCTTTCACTCTCATAGCCCATGCTTCGCGTCAATCTATTGGAACTACAATTCAGAATCCCGACAAGTTTTATGCAGTTAGCGGTCTTTCCACCGATTTCTATAACCAGACCTACTGCAATACTTGGTCGGCCAACAACACTAAGCTCAACAATAGGTCGAATGATGCCATCGTCAAGACAATTTACGATCCTTGCCCTGCAGGTTTTCACATGCCCGCTTCTAAGGCGTTTACTGGTTTTACGACTACTGGTGAGACTGCAAGTAACCCAACGGAATTCAACGTTAGTGGCGCTTGGAATGCTGGTTGGAACTTCTACACGCAGCTCAATCCTACTAGCACTACGCCTACCATCTTTTTCCCCGCTTTGGGTATTCGTTTTAGCTCTGACGGTTCGTTGGCATTCATGGACAACATTGGTTACTTTTGGTCGGCTCTCCCGGACAACAGCTATAATGGTTGCAGCATGAGCTTAAGTCAGCTAAGCATGTTGACGCTGAGTAGCACCAGTCGTTCGTCCGGGTGCGCCATCCGCCCGGTAGCAGATAATTAAAATAAGGAAAAGAAGGATGAGCAATTACGTTGCAGCAAGGGTAGTGGCCGTGCCTGTGTGCCGGCCAGCGCGCCCCACAAGGGCGCATCCATCGTTAGCGGTGCCGAGCGGATTGGTGGAAACAGGTTGTTTGCGCATGGCAGCGCATCATTCGTGGGTGGAAACATGCTGTTTGCACGTGGAATCGTGCCATTTTGGTATGGAAACGCCGCTGCACGGACGTTCGGGCGGGCACACAGGCACCGCCCCTACGATTTGGCTTGAGCAAAACTCAAAAAATAAATTTGAGACTTGCCTGCAGTTCGGCAAACGCCGAAAAAAGATTTTGAGACTTGCCCAAGGCTGGGCAAACGGCAAAAAAATATTTTGGGACTTGCCCAAGGTTGGGCAAACGCTAAAAAAATAATTTGGGACTTGCCCAAAGCTGGGCAAACGGTAAAAAAATAATTTGAGACTTGCCCAAGGCTGGGCAAACGTCAAAAAAATAATTTGGGACTTGCCCGAAGCTGGGCAAACGATAAAAAAATAATTTGGGACTTGCCCGAAGCTGGGCAAACGCTAAAAAAAGATTTTGAGACTTGCCCAAAGCTGGGCAAACGTCAAAAAAATAATTTGAGACTTGCCCAAGGCTGGGCAAACGATAAAAAAATATTTTGAGACTTGCCCAAGGTTGGACAAATAATAAAAAAAGATTTTGAGGTGAGCAAGGCATTTGAAAGCGTACCTCACGATTTTAAAAAGATAATTTGGCCCTTCGGGACCTTTTAGTTAATGATTTAAATAAAAAGACCTATGGAGATTGAAACATTAGGATTGAAAAGCGTGAGCAACGGCGCGCATTTCGTGTTCATCGAGTCTATTTGCAAACGGCTGGACTCGGAGACGGAGTTGTTGAAAAACGAGTACTTTAAAAAGGTGGCCGACGCGTTGAAAGCGGCTTTTAACGAGGAAAACCGCTACTTTGCGTTGTCGAAGAAAAGTGCTTCGACCGACGAGATTTTGGCGGCCGATGCCGACCGCGACACGTTGTATTCGGCCTACTACCGTTCGGTGAAGAGTTTTTTGCGCGTGTCTTCATCCGACTTGCATACGGCGGCCAAAACGCTCTGGCAGAGCCTTGTGGACTATGGCATCAAGCCCTCAATGCAGTTGGAACGCGAGACGGGTGCCATTCAAAACCTGTTGGAGGATTGCGAGCAAAAATACAGCGCCGAGGTGGCCAAATTGGGGTTGCAAACGGTGTTGGCGTCGCTGAAAACGGCCAATGCGAGGGTGAGCGAACTGCTCTACAGCCGCACCACGGAGCAGTCGAAACAGGTGGCGGGTGCGCTGCGCAAGGCACGTCAGCAATCCGACGAAGCCTTCAAGCAGGTGCGCAAGGTGGCCAATGCCATGGCTACGTTGGGTAGTGCCGAGGCCCTGAAACCCTTCGCCGACTTCGTGAATCAGCTCATCAAGCGGTATGAGGACGAGGTGTTGCCGAAAAAGAAGAAAGCGGATGATGGCAAGCAACCCGGCGACAAGCCTAGTGACGGGAAGAAACCTGGTGACGGTGGGAAGAAGCCCGATGGCAAAAAGCCGGGTGGTGGTGGCGATGGCAAGGATAAACCCGGTGGTGGAAAGGAACAGCCCGGCGGCAAAGGTCAGGGCGATGCCACGGTGACACCGAAAGAATAACTTGCTTTAAAACAAATGGCGTTATCCGCGGGGCACCCAAAGAATAACTTGTTTTAAAACAAATGGCGTTATCCGCAGTGACGCTAAAATCATAACGATACACACACTTTTTTATTTCAAAGAATGGGGGCGGGAGTGCGCGATGCATTTCTGCCCCCGATGTGTTGTGTAGTTGTATTCATTTGCGTATGGAAACGCCGCTGCGCGGACGTTCGGGCGGGCACGCAGGCACCGCCCCTACGGTTTCGTTGGGTAGATTACGTATGGGACGGTTGATTTCGTTGGGGCAGATTGCGCGTGGAATGGGTGATTTCGTTTGGGTGGATTGCGTGTGGACAGTTGATGTCGTTTGGATGGATTGTCCGTAAATGATTATTTTGTTTGTGTGGGAAAATATGGTGGAGATGGGTAGGGGCGGTGCCTGTGTGCCCGCCCGTGTCGCCCTACAAGGGCGCATCCGTCGTTAAATCCCTGCGCACAATGCGTGTATTTTGGGTATGGAAACGCCGCTACGCGAACGTTCGGGCGGGCACACAGGCACCGCCCCTACCAACCTCCATCAAATCCCTCTTCTGGCAACCATTTCTTGAATTAATCCGTCGGCGGAGCCTGCCGGCTATAACTGAAATCGGTTTTTGTATTTCGCACGCGTGGGTCGCATGTTGTCCAATCCGCTACCAAAGCCTTCAAAGCCCGCGTTGCCCATAGAGAAGCCGCCGCCTTTGGCAAAACCGCGGTATTGCGCCCAGCGATCCATGATGCGGTTGACGTAGGCGGTGGTTTCGGTGCCGCGCATGTAGCCATATTTCACTACGGGGTCGCGATAGTAGGCGGGCGTGGTGAGATGCAAGATAAACTCTTGCACGTCGGTCCAGCGATGGGCATCTTTCCCATATTTTCGTGCTAAAGCCATGGCATCGCGGATGTGGAAGAAGCCGCCGTTGTAGCTGGCCAGAACAAAGCAGGCACGGTCGAGCGGATTGGGGACGTCGCGAAACTTGGCCGTGAGCTCGCGAATGTATTTTGCAGCCCCTGCAATGTTCTGCTCGGGGTCGAAGAGCATGTTGCGGGGAATGCCCAAATGGTCGGCCGTGGAAGGAATGATTTGCATGAGCCCGCAAGCACCGGCCCAAGAACGTGCGTTAGGGTCGAAGGTGGACTCCTGATAGCATTGTGCTGCCAGCAGGCGCCAATCCCAGCCCGCCCACATGGCATAGCGCTTGAAATGGGCATCCCATTGCGAAATGACGCCGCCCGAGCGATTGAGCATGGGCGAATAGACGTGGCGCGTGATGCTGCGCGAAGACAGCGCAAATTGCTCCTCGCGTGTTGCGGCAGTGAGCAGAGCCGGCTTAAACCAACTGTTGAGTGAATCGGCTAATGAGGTGTTTCCCTGTTGCACGGCCCACTGTGCTTTGCCCGTTTTAACACCGCAGTAAAGGATGTTGCGGTAAGCGTGGGGCAGAGGAAAGGCGATGAGGTCGCCGTCGCCCTTTTGCAAACGGTGCACCATCTCAGTGGTGTCCTTACATACTTCGACACGCAGCTGCACGCCCAACTGCTGTGCAAAGCGTTCGGCCAGCAGGTATTGTAACCCCATGCCACGCCCCTGATAATCATAATAGGTCGTTGGTCCCGACATCGTGAGCACAATCAATTCGCCATTGTCCTGGATATCGGCCAGCGAGAACTGTTGTTGAGCGGTGCTATCCATGTTGTCAAATGCCGTCCCCCAGGGGGTATATTGCGTTTCCTTCCGCCCTTTACAGGAGAATAATGAGACAGACACTATACTCATCAGAACTACGATGAACTTTAATTTAGATGGATGCATATTGCGATGATTAAACCTTCGTTGGCTTGCAAAATTACAATTTTATTTGAGAATATTTTGAATGCGCCTTGTTTTTGCATGAAATCTTCAAGATGAAGCGCTAAAACCTGTTCCATATTTTTGCTTTTTTGCACAGAGAACGCTCAGCCTTCCTATTTTTTTCACTACCTTTGCAGCGAAATTGCACGTTACAATGGTGCAGGATACAACAGAAGGATAAAAAATTAATAATAGTTTTATGACGAAGCAAGTAGAAAAAATCAAACAACTGATTGCTAAGCGCGAGCAAGCTCGCCTTGGCGGTGGAGAGAAAGCGATTGAGAAGCAGCATGCTCGTGGCAAATATACGGCTCGCGAGCGCATAGAAATGCTGGTCGATGCTGGTAGCTTTGAAGAGTATGATATGTTTAAACTGCACCGCTGCCACAACTTTGGCATGGAAAAGAAACAATATCTTGGCGACGGCGTTGTAGCTGGTTCTGCGACCATCGGTGGCCGTTTGGTATATGTTTATGCGCAGGACTTCACCGTGAATGGAGGTTCGCTTTCCGAGACAATGGCACAGAAAATCTGCAAGGTGATGGACATGGCCATGAAGATGGGAGCTCCTGTTATCTGCATGAATGACTCTGGCGGCGCACGTATTCAGGAAGGTATATCAGCGCTTGCCGGCTATGGTGAAATCTTCGAACGCAACATCTTAGCCAGTGGCGTTATCCCACAAATCAGCGCTATCATGGGGCCATGTGCCGGTGGCGCGGTATATTCGCCTGCGTTGACCGATTTCACGATTATGACCGAAGGCACTTCTTACATGTTCCTGACGGGGCCGAAAGTTGTGAAAACCGTTACGGGTGAGGATATTGATGCCGAGCATTTGGGCGGTGCCAGTGTGCATGCCAGCAAGAGTGGCGTGACCCACTTCACTGCGAAGACCGAAGAGGAATGTATGGAACTCATCAAATGCCTGCTCTCTTATATCCCGTCTAACAACACAGAGACGGCAACACGTGTAGAATGCACAGACCCTATCGACCGCAAGGATGACTTGTTGAACGAGATTATTCCTGAAGATCCCAACCAGGCTTACGATATGTATAAGGTGATTGCTTCGGTTGTCGACAATGGCGAGTTCTTGGAAGTGCAGCCAAAGTTTGCAAAGAACATCATCACGGGTTTTGCTCGTTTCAATGGTCAAAGCGTGGGTGTGGTAGCCAATCAGCCCGCAGCCTATGCAGGTGTGTTGGATGTGAATGCCAGCCGCAAAGGTGCGCGCTTCGTGCGTTTCTGCGATGCGTTCAACATTCCAATCGTCAGCTTGGTTGATGTGCCCGGTTTCTTGCCCGGAACAGGTCAGGAGTATAATGCCGTTATCTTGCATGGTGCCCAGTTGCTCTATGCCTACGGCGAAGCTACTGTGCCCAAGATTACCATCAATTTGCGCAAGAGTTATGGTGGCTCGCACATCGTGATGGGTTGCAAACAATTGCGCTCTGACCTCAATTTTGCATGGCCATCAGCAGAGATTGCAGTGATGGGGGCCAGCGGTGCTGTTGCCGTGCTTTATGGAAAAGAGGCTAAGGCCGTGAAGGATGAAGGCGGCGATGTGAAAGCATTCCTCGCAGAGAAGGAAGATGAATACAGTGAAATGTTTGCCAATCCCTATCAGGCTGCGCAATTTGGCTATATCGACGATGTGATTGAACCACGCAATACGCGTTTCCGCATCTGCCGTGGATTGGCACAATTGGCTACTAAACGCCAAAACTTGCCGGCCAAGAAGCATGGTTGCATGCCGATGTAAGCAGGTTTTTCCGAAACATTTTAAATAAGCAGATGTATAATGGATAAAAATGTTTTTGCTGCCATAGCAATGGCACTTTACGAATTTGAAGGAAACAATGTACACGATGAAGAAGCTGGCATTATCACAATCCAACCTCGCGAGACGATGTGGAATGCAAAATTCTTATCGCTAACTCCAAAACCATAAGCAAACAATATGAAAGAATTTAAATACACGATTGATGGCAAGGAATATCAAGTTGCCATCCAAGAAATCGATGAGAACAATGTGGCTTCTATCTGCGTGAATGGCGACGAATACAAAGTGCAATTAGAGCAGAAAGAAAAAGAAGAAAAGAAGAAAGTTGTGTTGGGTAAGCCTGCTGAAAGTTCTGATGATGCAGAGGCACCTGTTGCTGCGGCCAATATCAATGCCAACAACGCAGTGAAAGCACCACTGCCTGGAACAATCACTGCGATTAGCGTTGAAGTGGGACAGGAAGTGAAAGTAGGTGACACCGTAGTTGTGTTGGAGGCTATGAAAATGGCTAATAACATTGAGGCCGAAAAGGCCGGAAAGGTTACGGCTGTCTGCGTGAAAGTGGGACAGAGCGTACTTGAGGAAGATCCCTTGGTCGTGATAGAATAAATCGACTTATATAATATAATATAAAAGGTGTGGCTGAATGCAGTCACACCTTTTTATTGTACCATTTTCGCTCAGAAGTGAAAGGCGGAGAAAATAAGGAATATCGGATGTCACCTTGTCACTATTATATTAATGAGAGAAATATTTGCCATTCCCAAAAAATAAACTTAATTTTGCAACACGATAAGTTTTAAGAGTTACGTATGAAAAAAGTCTTGTCCCTATTTTATATTTGTGTGGGAATTTTATTGTTAAGCGCTTGTGCAGGAGTGAAGAAAGTTGCTTATTTCAAGAATATTGATGAAGTGAGTTTGGCTGCATCGAAAGGTCTTTATGATGCGCACATCATGCCTAAAGACTTAATTTTGGTAACGGTGAACACTACCGATCCACAAGTCTCTGCTCCTTTTAATAATGGAACTGGTGGGAGCAGAGGAGGACAAGCCGCAGGGACAACGACAACCACCGATGGTTATTTGGTTGACAACCAAGGCAACATCAATTTTCCGGTAGTGGGCAAGTTACATGTGGCAGGATTAACCAAAAATCAGTGTGAGGATATGATTAAAAATAAGATTGCTCCTTATTTGGCCGCAAATGAAAATCCTGTGGTGACGGTGCGCATGGCGAGTTATCGTGTCACCATTACAGGCGAGGTAAAATCACCAGGCGTGATACCCGTCTCAACCGAGAAGATTAGCATCATAGAAGCTCTGGCGCAAGCAGGGGACTTAACCATATATGGAAAACGTGATAACATCATTCTTATTCGTGAGAAAGCGGATGGGGAAAAGGAATATCATCGTTTGAATTTGAATGATGCAAATATCATCAATTCTCCTTATTACTATTTGCAGCAAAACGATATTATCTATGTGCAACCTAACACCGTGCAGTCGCAAAACTCAATGATAGGTAATTCTACTTCACTGTGGTTTTCATTTGTTGGAATAGTCGTGAGCTTAGCATCGTTCATGGTTACTGTGCTACGGTGATGAGAAATAAAAGAATGGAAAAGCGTTGTCGTTTTCATTCTTTTTTTGTTTAACAATATTCAGTAAAGGCGTTTTCGGCATGGAAGAATTAAAAGAAGATTGTGGTGTAGCATTAATACGGCTGCTAAAGCCTCTATCTTATTATCAAGAGAAGTATGGCACATGGATGTATGGGCTAAACAAACTTTATTTGATGATGGAGAAGCAGCACAATCGTGGACAGGAAGGAGCTGGGATGGCATGTGTCAAGCTTGATTCTGAAGCAGGTTCTGAATATATGTTTCGGGAGCGTGCTGAAGGGTCGAATGCTATCACAGAGATTTTTGGTAAGGTACACGACAGCTATGCATGTGTTGAAGCTCAAAATCTGACCGATGTAGAATATGCAAAGGAAAATCTTCCTTTCGCCGGCGAGCTTTATATGGGACATCTTCGTTACAGCACAACGGGTAAGAGCGGCATAACCTATGTGCATCCTTTTTTGCGTCGAAACAATTGGAAAGCAAAAAATCTTTGCTTCTGTGGTAATTTCAACATGACCAATGTGGATGAAGTCTTTCATCAACTCACGCAACAAGGTCAATTTCCACGTATTTATAGCGACACCTATATTATGTTGGAATTGATGGGGCATCGGTTGGATCGCGAAGTGGAGCGTAATTTCAATGCCGCAAAGGAACGAGGATTAGAAAATACAGCCATTACATCTTATATAGAGCAGCATGTGGATATGAAAAATGTATTGCAAACAACGATGCCACGTTTTGATGGAGGTTATGTTGTTTGTGGGGTTACGGGCAGTGGTGAGATGTTTTCCATGCGCGATCCTTGGGGCATTCGTCCGGCATTCTATTATAAGGATGACGAGATTGTTGTCTTGGCCAGTGAACGCCCTGTGTTGCAAACCACATTTGACTTAGAGTGTGATGATGTATTGGAGTTACAGCCAGGGCAAGCCTTGATGGTGAAAAAAAATGGCGAATGCCTGGTTGAGCAAATTATTGCACCAAAGGAGGCGGCACCCTGCTCTTTTGAACGAATTTATTTTAGCCGAGGTTCTGACCGTGATATTTATGCTGAGCGCGAACGTTTGGGCGAATTATTAGTTCCTTCAGTGTTGAAAGTCGTTGATGGTGATTTGCAACATACGGTATTCTCGTATATTCCCAACACGGCAGAGGTCGCATATTACGGGTTGCAGAATGGGTTAACAAAGTATCTTGACGCACAAAAAATAAAGCAAATAGAGTGCTTAGGGCACATCCCAACTCATGAGGAGTTAGAAGCAATCCTGAGTGTACGTGTGCGTTCAGAGAAAGTAGCATGGAAAGATATTAAACTGCGTACATTTATTGCAGAGGGAAACAGCCGCAATGATTTGGCAAGCCACGTCTATGATATTACTTACGGGAGCATTGTACCCCATGTTGACAATTTGGTTGTTATAGACGATAGTATTGTTCGTGGCACAACTTTAAAAAAGAGTATCCTGCGTATACTGAATCGTCTTCATCCTAAGAAGATTGTCGTTGTAAGTAGTGCCCCACAAATACGCTATCCGGACTATTATGGTATTGATATGCCGCGTTTAGAGGAGTTCTGTGTGTTCCGTGCTACGATTGCTTTATTGAAGGAGCGAGGCATGGAGCATATCATTCATAATACATACGAATCATGTTTGCAAGAGTTGAAGAAGACGGAGAATATTCCCATGCAAAATGGTGTTCGTATGCTGTATGAACCATTCTCTGTTGATGAGATAAATCAGCAGATCGTTAAGATGCTTAGGCCTTCGGGTGTCACAACACCTATAGAGCTTGTATTCCAAAGTATAGAAGGACTTCATCATGCCATACCGAAACATCAAGGTGATTGGTATTTTACAGGGCATTATCCTACTTTGGGGGGAACGAGATTGTGCAACCAATCTTTTATTAATTATTATGAGCAAAAAGAATTAGGGAAGTAATTCTCTAATTCTTCTTGTATATATGCGTATAGTAACAACTTATAAAAACAACATAGAGAAATGAAGAACGTGACATTAGTCTTGAGTGATGGCACAACTTTCTGTGGAAAGAGCTTTGGTTATGAAGCCCCTGTTGCAGGAGAAGTTGTGTTTAACACTGCAATGATGGGCTATCCTGAAAGTCTTACTGACCCATCTTATGCAGGACAATTGTTAGTGTTAACCTATCCTTTAGTGGGTAATTACGGGGTGCCAGCTTTTACAATGGATGCGCAAGGGCTTCCTCTTTTTATGGAGAGCGATCGAATTTATGTCTCTGGACTTATCGTGAATGATTATAGCTCATTTTATAATCATTGGAATGCTGTGGAAAGTTTATCTGATTGGTTGAAGCGTGAGAAGACTCCTGGTGTAACAGGAATTGATACGCGTGAACTAACAAAGGTCTTGCGTTCGCATGGTGTGATGATGGGAAGGCTGGTCTTTGATGATGATGAAAGAGAAGTCCAAGAGATAGATTATGCCAGCATAAACTTTGTTGATCAAGTATCCTGCAAAAAGATTATCCGCTATAATGAAGGTGCAGGAAAAAAGGTTGTTTTGCTTGATTGTGGTGCAAAAGCAAATATTATTCGTTGCCTGATACAGCGTGGGGTAGAAGTCGTCCGCGTCCCCTGGGATTATGACTATACGAAATTGAGCTTTGATGGTCTGTTTTTATCCAATGGTCCGGGCGATCCTAACTTATGTTCAGCGGCTGTAGATATCTTACGCAAGCAGATGAGCGAGAGCAATAAGCCTATCTGTGGTATTTGCATGGGAAATCAATTACTTTCAAAGGCTGCCGGAGCTACTATCTATAAGTTGAAATATGGTCATAGAGGGCATAACCAACCTGTTCGTATGAAGGATACAAATCGCTGTTTTGTAACAAGCCAAAACCATGGTTATGCAGTAGACGCAAAGACCTTGGGGCAAGATTGGGAAGAACTATTTGTGAATATGAATGATGGTTCGAACGAAGGTATTCGGCATAAAGAGAAACCTTGGTTTAGTTGTCAGTTCCATCCTGAGGCTTGTTCAGGTCCTGTTGATACAGAGTTTATTTTTGATAAGTTTATAGAGACATTAAAATAGTTAGTATAATGAAGCACAATGATATTAAAAAGGTATTGCTGTTGGGTTCAGGTGCACTGAAAATCGGTGAAGCGGGCGAGTTCGACTATTCTGGTTCTCAAGCATTAAAAGCACTTCGTGAAGAAGGTATTGAAACCATATTGATTAATCCTAATATTGCGACCGTGCAAACTTCAGAAGGGGTTGCCGACCATATTTATTTTCTTCCTGTCCAACCTTATTTCGTTGAGCGGGTCATTCAGAAAGAGCGTCCCGATGGGGTTCTTTTGTCTTTTGGTGGGCAGACGGCTTTAAATTGTGGTGTGGCATTAGAGCAATCTGGTGTATTTGCTAAATATGGTGTACAAGTATTAGGTACACCTGTTACAGCCATCATGAAGACAGAGGATAGAGAACGCTTTGTTGAAGAATTAGATAAGATTAATGTTAATACGATTAAGAGTGAAGCTTGTGAAGATATTGCGGGAGCGAGAAGAGCTGCATCTGATTTAGGTTATCCCGTCATAATTCGTGCAGCTTATGCTTTAGGAGGTTTAGGATCAGGCTTTGCTGATAATGAGGACGAACTAAATAAACTTTGTGAAAAAGCTTTTTCTTTTTCACCACAAGTATTGGTTGAGAAAAGTTTAAAGGGCTGGAAGGAAATAGAATACGAAGTCGTCCGCGACCAATATGATAATTGTATCACGGTTTGTAACATGGAGAATTTTGATCCATTAGGCATTCACACGGGTGAGAGTATTGTTGTCGCCCCTTCACAAACGCTGACCAATCATGAGTATCATAAGTTACGCGCATTATCAATAAAAATCATTCGGCATATAGGTATCATTGGTGAGTGTAATGTGCAATATGCCTTTGACCCTGTGAGTGAAGACTATCGTGTAATCGAAGTAAATGCTCGTCTCTCGCGTTCATCTGCTTTAGCTTCAAAAGCAACAGGTTACCCATTAGCTTTTATTGCTGCAAAGTTAGGACTCGGCTATGGACTTTTTGAATTAAAAAATTCTGTAACAAAAACTACGAGTGCTTTCTTCGAGCCCGCTCTTGATTATGTCGTTTGTAAGATTCCACGCTGGGATTTATCGAAATTTCATGGTGTAGATAAAGAATTGGGGTCGAGCATGAAGTCTGTGGGTGAGGTTATGGCCATAGGGCGGAATTTTGAAGAAGCTATTCAGAAAGGACTCAGAATGATAGGGCAAGGCATGCATGGCTTTGTTGATAATAAGGAGCTTGCTATAGCAGATATAGATGCAGCCTTGCGTGAACCGACTGACAAACGTATTTTTGTGTTGTCTAAGGCACTACAACATGGTTATACTATAGACCAGATACATGAACTAACTAAAATTGATAAGTGGTTCCTGCAAAAGTTGCAGCATTTGGTCGATATTAATAAAGAGTTATGTCGTTTTAATATTAACACCTTAGATAAAGAACTTCTATTGGAGGCAAAAATCTATGGATTTACTGATTTCCAGATTGCGCGTGCTATAGGCTTAGAAGATGAAGTAGAGAATATGCATAAAGCTTCGCTATTGGTGCGCAATCTGCGTAAGCATTATGGTATTCTACCTGTAGTTAAGCAAATTGATACTTTAGCAGCCGAGTATCCTGCACAAACCAATTATCTTTATGTTACTTATGGTGGTACGACTCATGATGTCACCTTCTCTAATGATAAGCGTTCCATCGTAGTCTTAGGTTCGGGAGCCTATCGCATAGGAAGTTCTGTCGAGTTTGACTGGTGTGGTGTGCAAGCACTGAATACAATTCGTAAAGAAGGTTGGCGTTCTGTGATGATTAACTATAATCCGGAAACGGTATCAACCGATTATGACATGTGTGATCGTCTGTATTTTGATGAGCTTACTTTTGAGCGTGTCATGGATATCATTGATTTAGAGTGTCCACATGGTGTGATTGTTAGCACTGGAGGCCAGATACCTAATAATTTAGCATTGAAATTAGATGAACAGCATGTTACCATTTTAGGCACACAAGCACAAGATATAGATGGAGCAGAAGATCGCGCAAAGTTCTCTGCAATGCTTACCGAGCATGGTATCAATCAACCTGAATGGCAAGCCTTGAGCAATATGGAAGATATCGAGTCCTTTGTCAATCGCGTTGGCTATCCGGTTTTAGTGCGCCCATCTTATGTGTTGTCAGGTGCTGCAATGAATGTTTGTTCAAATGAAGATGAATTAAAACGTTTCTTACTTTTGGCAGCTAATGTCAGTGAAGACCATCCTGTCGTAGTTTCTAAGTTCATAGAAAATGCGAAAGAGATAGAGATGGATGCTGTTGCAAAGAATGGAGAAATCATAGTCTATGCTATCAGTGAACATGTGGAGTTTGCCGGAGTCCATTCTGGTGATGCGACAATTCAGTTTCCACCACAGAAGATTTATGTTGAGACGGTAAGACGTATTAAGCGTATTAGTCGACAAATTGCAAAAAATCTGCATATCAATGGTCCGTTTAATATTCAGTTCATGGCACGCGATAACGACATCTTAGTCATTGAATGTAATCTCCGTGCCAGCCGATCTTTCCCGTTTGTAAGCAAAGTTCTTAAGCTCAATTTTATAGATTTAGCAACGAAAGTGATGTTGGGGCTCCCTGTTGAAAAGCCGAATAAAAATCTTTTTGATCTTGATTATGTGGGCATAAAGGCAAGCCAATTCTCATTCAATCGTCTTCAAAAGGCCGATCCGGTGCTCGGTGTAGATATGAGTTCTACGGGCGAAGTAGGATGTTTGGGTGATGATACCAATGCCGCTTTGTTAAAAAGCATGCTTTCTGTAGGTTATCGTATTCCTAAAAAATCAGTGTTGTTGTCGACAGGTGGTGCCAAACAAAAGGCCGAAATGTTAGAAACAGCAAGATTATTGATTGCCAATCACTATGAGCTTTATGCCACAGGAGGAACAAGTGCCTATCTCTCTGAGAATGGTGTCCCTAACACGCGTGTTTATTGGCCATCAGAAACGGGGCAGCAACCACAAGCTTTAGCGTTGCTGAAAGAGCGGAAAATAGATATGGTTGTGAATATTCCAAAGAATTTAACGGTGCATGAGTTAACGAATGGTTATCACATACGGCGTGCTGCCATAGACTTGAATATACCTTTATTAACGAACAGTCGCTTGGCATGTGCGTTTATCCAAGCATTTTGTTCAACGAAATTAGAGAATATAGATATCAAGTCTTGGGATGAATATTAATGATAGTGTGCTGTGGGATGGATTTGTCATCAACGAACCGTTTCTCCGTAGACTTTTAGAGACGGCAATCCATCCCGGCAAAGTTTCTGTCTGAAAATCGCTTTTAAATTGATGTTATAAGTGATTGCAAATTAGTGTTTTAGAAAAAAGTTACACAAAACATAAAAAAAAGTAGTTAAAAAATTAGGTTGTATATCAAAAAAATACTTACCTTTGCAGTGTTTTAATAACAAATGATTGTTTTACAGATTTAAAAAGCAAAGAAAATGAAGAAATTAGTAGCATTTATGTTTGTAGCTGTTGCAGCTATCTCTCTCGCATCTTGTCATGACAGAACTGCTAACAACGCAGGTAACAATGACTCAGATTCAATCCAACAGGTTGACACTGCAAATGCAGCACCTGCTGATTCTGCAGCTGCAGATTCTGCAAAGTAATTTGTGCAAACGTAATGAAATGAGAGATTGGGGATGTGCTTATCAGCACATCCTCTTTTTTTGTGTTGTAGAAGGGGGACTAATCTATATTGCATTCTGTTGAAAAATGCGTGCGATTTGCACACGATTGAGGCCATAATGATGCTAAAAAACGACTGTTTTTCTGAGATTTTAGCAACTTGTGCTGCTTCAGCATTGATAATGTAATGGACTAAGGGCATAAAAGGATAAGTGGAATCATGAATATATTAATCATCGGATTGGGAGTTATCGGTAGTACTTATGGCTTTCTTTTTAAGCAGGCAGGGCACCATGTGGAGCACTATTTACGCGACGGAAGTCATAAGAAAGGCATCAAGCAGTTGAGTGTGTCACTATTGGATGGGCGAATGTCGGCTGAAGGAATTCAGACGGAGGGGCAATATGACATTGCGCTTTGTTCAAAGAAACGATACGATTTAATCTTCGTGAGCGTAGCACAGGGAAAAATCTCATCCGTGATGCAGGAAATTCGTAAGGAGCAATTCGAGGGAACGCTCTTGATATGCTGTAATTTGTGGCTTGACAGGGCCACTCTTGACCGAATGATGCAGGGCTATCATTACATTTTGGGCTTTCCAGTAGCCGGAGGTCGCTTGGAAAGTGGGGGCGATTCGATCCCTTCGCAGGCAAAATTAGATGCTTGCGTGTTTGACCATTTCATGCTGGAAAATGTATGTAGCGCGAAAATTACGAATGGAACAGATGTGTGTCAGCTATTCGCCTCTTGCCATATTCAATTAGAGCAGCCCCACGATATGATAGAGTGGATAGCCCTGCACATGGCTATCAACGCCGCAGTGATTACTGTTGCCGGGGCAGCTATCGGCATCAACGATAGCGCACAGGCGGCACACCGGCTGATGAATTCCACCACATTGCTCACAATCGTGATTAAAACTGTCCGAGAAACGACGAAAATCGTGGCTTCACGGGGTATAAACTTGAAACCCTATCGAAATGAATTATGGATGTTCCGCTTGCCGGCGCGGCTCTCTGCTTATTTTATGAAACATATGTTTGCGCGCAATCATCTAACTCGTAGGATTATGGAGTTGCACAGCAATCTTGAGGATCTGCGGTATATCTGTGAGAGTGTTTACCGCGAAGGAAAGGAAAATCATGTGTCAGCACCAATATTCTATTGCCATGTGGAGCAGCTTACGGCGAAGTTATAGGTCTGTATCAAAATAATTTGTGACTTGCCCACGGTTGGGCAAACGCTAAAAAATAAATTTGAGACTTGCCCGAAGCTGGGCAAACGTCAAAAAATAAATTTGCGACTTGCCCACGGTTGGGCAAACGCTAAAAAATAAATTTGCGACTTGCCCGAAGCTGGGCAAACGTCAAAAAATAAATTTGCGACTTGCCCACGGTTGGGCAAACGCTAAAAAATAAAATTTGCGACTTGCCCGAAGCTGGGCAGACGTCAAAAAATAAATTTGGAACTTGCCCACGGTTGGGCAAGCCTCAAAGAAATAATTTGAGCACTTGCT
>NZ_JH114215.1:798321-815389 GCF_000224615.1 Segatella oulorum F0390 | reverse complement strand
CACGGTTGGGCAAACGCTAAAAAATAAATTTGAGACTTGCCCGAAGCTGGGCAAACGTCAAAAATAAATTTGCGACTTGCCCACGGTTGGGCAAACGCTAAAAAATAAATTTGCGACTTGCCCGAAGCTGGGCAAACGTCAAAAAATAAATTTGCGACTTGCCCACGGTTGGGCAAACGCTAAAAAATAAATTTGCGACTTGCCCGAAGCTGGGCAGACGTCAAAAAATAAATTTGGAACTTGCCCACGGTTGGGCAAGCCTCAAAGAAATAATTTGAGCACTTGCTCCACTTGAATATACTCCAAGAAAAAAAATCGGCGTTTGCTCAGCTTGAGCAAATACCGAAAAGTTTTATGATTTAACTTCTTTGCTTCATTTCTGTTGCAATGGATTCCATCCTTGTGCCTGTAATTGGAACTCATTGCTATCGCGCGTAACTAACATGCAACCTAAATTGGGCTTGGTGATGTATCCTATTTGTCGCACACCCTCTATATTTTTAATCTTCTCGTGATCGCCTATGGGAATGGTAAAGAGCAACTCATAGTCCTCTCCACCATTGAGCGCACAGGTTGTAAGATTGAGGTTGAATTCCTCAGCTGTAACGGCAGTCTGGTAGTCAATGGGAATTTCTTTTTCGTAGATGCGGCAGCCACAATTGCTTTGCTCGCAGATGTGCATCAATTCACTGCTCAGACCATCTGAAATATCCATCATGGCAGTGGGGTGGATGTTAAGTGCGCGCAAACGGTCAATCATGTCGCCGCGCGCTTCGGGCTTGAGCTGGCGATTTAATAGATATTCTTTTCCGGCAAAATCGGGTTGGAAATCTTCGAAAGCTTGGCGCTGCTGTTGCAAGGCTTTCAATTTGGCTTCATCATGTAGCTCCTTTGCTTGGTTCACCTTTTTGTTGTAGTCTTCAATCTGCGAATAATACACTGCCTTTTCGCGTTCTAAGATTTGCAATCCCATATAGGCCGCACCCAAATCACCCGTGACACAGATGAGGTCGGTTTCTTTTGCTCCGTTGCGATAAACGAGATCTTCTTTCGCAGCCTCGCCAATGCATGTGATGCTGATGGCCAGTCCTGTGCGCGAGGAAGTGGTGTCACCGCCCACAATATCTACCTGCCATTTATCACAAGCAGCTTGCATGCCTTGATAAAAGCTATCCATATCCTCGATGGTGAAGCGCTTGCTCAATGCGATGCTGACAATGATTTGCCGCGGAAAACCATTCATAGCAAAAATATCGCTGAAATTAACCATCGCCGATTTGTAGCCTAATGTGAAAAAATCCATGTAGGTGAGGTCGAAGTGAACGCCCTCCATAAGCATGTCTGTGGTGACGAGTGTTTCGGTCTTGGGATAATGAAGCACGGCACAATCGTCCCCCACACCATACTTTGTGCTGGGGTTTTTAATCTGAATATCCTTTGTGAGTCGTTTAATGAGACCAAACTCACCCAGTGTAGCAATGTCTGTCATAACGTAGGATGATAGAATTTATGCACGGCGAATCATTTCGCGCATGATGGTTGTCATCTTCGGTTGTGCACCATTAGCCGCCTTTTGTACCTCTTCGTGACTCACTTCTACCGGTGTGTCGAACCCTCCTAAATCGGTGATGATGCTCATGCCAAATACTTTGATGCCACAATGGCGTGCCACGATAACTTCAGGAACAGTGCTCATGCCCACAGCATCAGCACCCATAAGATGATACATGCGATATTCTGCAGGTGTTTCGAACGTGGGACCTTGCACACCCAGATACACACCATGTTGTAGGGTGATATTGAACTCTTTTGCAATATCGTTGGCCAGGGCGATAAGTCGCTTGTCATAGGCCTCGTGCATATCTGGAAAACGTGGACCTGTGGGGAAGTTCTTGCCATGCAAAGGATGTTCGGGGAAGAAGTTGATATGGTCGGTGATAACCATGAGGTCTCCGATTTTGAATAGCGGATTCATCCCGCCCGATGCGTTACTGACAAAGAGTGTTTCAATGCCTAATTCATACATGACACGCTCGGGGAAGGTAACTTCTTTCATGTTGTAGCCTTCATAAAAATGAAATCTTCCCTCCATGGCCATGATATCTTTTCCGCCCAACTTTCCAAAGATGAGCTTTCCCGCATGGCCTTCAACTGTCGACACGGGGAAATTGGGTATCTCGCTATAGGGGAACTCGTAGCTGTCGGTTATCTCTGAAGCTAATTGTCCGAGGCCTGTCCCCAAAATGATGGCTGTTTTAGGATTTGTTGTCATCCTTTCTTTTAGCCAAGATGCTGTCTTTTGAATTTCTTCGTACATAATTTATAATTTTTTGATTGAATTCCTCCTCTTGATTGAGCATGAATTGGATGCGAATAGGTAGCACATAAAGATTGCGTTTTACCTCCTCGCTTAGCTCGGTACAATGCTCTAAGCGCGAAGCATCCTTTTCTGTCGTTATAATAATTTTCTTGCCTTTGATAGCTTGGAACGTGTTGTTAATCCGCTCAATATCCTTCTTCTTAAAAGCATGATGATCAGGGAAAGCGAGCGATTGTATTTGCTTTACTTTCGGGGTGAGATCGAGAATCATTTGTTTGGGTGAGGCAATTCCCGTCAATAGCAAGACCGATGTATCAGAGAGTTGATGGAGTGATGGCGCAGGTTGGTTGCTATCAAAGAGTGTTGTTAGGTCTTGATAATCGATGGTAGTGAAGAAAAGATTTTGATAGGGATAGAGATTTATTGCTTTTGTGAGCACACGAAATTCCATTGGTTTTAAATCTTTTGGACATTTAGTGATAATCACAATGTCAGCTCTATCTTTACCTGATTGTGGTTCGCGCAATCTTCCGGCAGGCAATAACTTGTCGTAGATAATGAGGCGATGATAATCAATTAAGAGTATGTTGATGCCTGGTTTCACATAGCGATGTTGAAAGGCATCATCTAACAAAATGACATCGGTATTGTGTGTCGCTTCGTCGTTGATGATATGTTTGATACCATTCACCCGTTTTTTATCTACTGCGATGTGAATATGTGGGTATTTTTTCTTCATTTGGTAAGGCTCATCTCCAATCTCTCGTGCCGTACTTTCTGATTGTGCCAACTGGTAACCACGACTCTTACGTTTGTATCCGCGTGAGAGCACACTCAATTGCAACTTATCTTTTAGTAGATTGATGAGATATTCCACATGTGGTGTTTTCCCTGAGCCACCCACCGTGATATTACCTACGGCAATAATAGGCGTGTTGAAACTGTGTTGTTTGAGTAGTCCCAACTCAAACATTTGGTTCCGTATACCTACGCCAAGTCCATAAATCCAGCTTATGGGCAGTAGCCATTCATTGATATGTATAAAATCGCCTTCAGTCCTCATACTTATTCTTATTCTTATTGAATTTTTATGATATAGGGGATGCGCGCTTGTATCTTGTCCATGTGTCGGTAGTCATTTGCCATCTTGAAAGGCTCATAATATTCACCAAGCAAAGTGCGTAATTGGCCATTGAGCAAATCAGATGAAGCATTGTAGCCGCTAAAGAGTTGTTCCCATGCGCTAATAGGGGTGGGATAGGAACGTGTAGCCTTTGAATTGGTTTTTGCTAATTCGGCTGCTTTTGTGATGGCTTTGTCTAATCCGCCTAATTCATCAACGAGGCCTATGTGGATAGCATCCTCGCCCAACCATACATGGCCTTGAGCCACTTGTTCAACACGTTCCATAGAAAGGTGCCTACCTTCGGCTACACGTTTCTTGAACAGTCTATAGCCTCGATTAATCTGGCGCTGCAAAAGTCCTAATTGTTCTGCAGTGAAAGGATGTCCATTTGCACCAAAGACTGCATTACGATTGGTTTTAACCTCGTCATAGTGTAGTCCTAACTTTTTTGTCATTAACTCACTAACATCGGGAAACAGACCAAAAATGCCGATACTTCCTGTGATTGTAGAAGGGTTGGCAACAATCCAGCTGGCATTGCTACTGATATAATAACCACCTGAAGCTGCTGCACCACTCATTGAGACAACAACAGGTTTCATTTTTTTAAGCTCAGCAATTTGGTGCCAAATTTGTTCTGAGGCATAAGCGGAACCGCCTCCTGAATTGATGCGAATTACCACGGCCTCAACGTCGTCATCGTTGGCTAAGTCCTCTAAATCCTGACACACGTTATCTGCAGCTATCTGATGATTGTCTTGGAATAGTCCTTGTGGGGAAGCCTGGTCTACGATGTCGCCGTAAGCATAATATACGGCGATATGTTGTCCTGTAGAAGCATTATTATCCGTAGCAAGTCTATCTACACTTACTTTGTTGATTTCTTCGTCATTATCAATCTGTAGTTTCCACTTGATAATTTTTTTCACTTGGTCGTTGTAAAGCAGTCCATCTATCATGTGGCACTTTACCAATGTTTCTGGATCATCCATGCCAATCACGTTGTCTGCATATTGATTGAGCAAAGAAGAACTTATTTTTCGATTGTTGGCCACAGTGTTGAGAATGATTTTCCACCAACCATCAAGATAGCGTTGTGTTTGTTCGCGATCGGCATCACTCATCTTGTCGGCTGTCGTTTGTTCTACGGCACTTTTATATTTACCTTCTTTCGTGGCAATGACACGGATACCTAATTTAGCTAATAGATTTTTGTAATAGATACGTTCGCCACCAATACCAGCCCAATCAAGCATACCTTCTTTGTTCATATAAACCTTGTCGGCTGCTGAGGCTACGTAATAGCCTAACGTGCTATAGGTTTCGGCATAGGCTATAATCCATTTCCCGGATTTCTTAAACTCTTGTAAAGCTTGTTCAATTTCTTGTACTTGTGCTAAGTCTGCCGAGAAAGCGCCAGCTTCAAGATAAATCCCTACAATCTTATTACTATTCTTAGCGTGCTGGATAGCCTTCATCACCTCTTCGAAACTCAAAGTCGGTTCATCGCTCAGGCTACTGAAGAAATCGCTTTCTTGCTGTTCTGTCATTTGTCCCTTTAACTGAATAACCAATACAGAATTATTGCTGATGCTGGTTGAAGAGGAATCTCCAGCTGTAATCAGTAATCCTACAATGGCTAAAAAGCCAAATGCTATTGTAATACCGGTGAAAAGAAGCAGTCCTACAATTGTTGCCAGAACATGCTTAAAGAAATCTTTCATACGTTTTATGAATAGGTTGTTTGTTATCAAAGTCTATTGCCAAAACACAATTATGAGTTCCGCAGTCAACTTTCTCCTTATTTATATATGATTGCAAAGTTATGAAAAAATATTTATAAGGAGTCACCCATAGTCCGTTTATTTCATTGCTGAGTGATACATAGGGTCTGTAATGCTGACAAGAATGGATAGGTTACTGACAACTCTGTCAGCCCTGACTGACAAAATTGTCATATATTTGTGAACTGGCACAATGTTCGCATACGGCAAAGCGTAAAATTAAATATTAAACAACTAAATCATAAGAATAATGAATATTAAACCATTAGCAGACAGAGTTTTGGTGCTTCCTGCACCAGCAGAAGAAAAAGTTGGCGGAATTATTATTCCTGATACAGCAAAAGAGAAGCCTCAGCGTGGCCGTGTAATTGCTATAGGGCAAGGTACAAAGGATGAAGCCATGGTGCTTAAAGAGAACGACACTGTGCTCTATGGAAAGTATGCCGGAACAGAATTAGAATATGAGGGTGAGAAGTATTTGATTATGAGGCAGAGTGATGTCTTAGCTGTATTGGGTTAAGCGCTTTCATGTGGAATAGATTATTAGACGAATTAATTTAAAACGAAAAGATTATGGCAAAAGATATTAAATATAATGTTGATGCGCGCGAATTACTTAAAAAGGGCGTTGATCAATTGGCTGATGCAGTGAAGGTGACGTTAGGACCTAAAGGTCGTAATGTTGTGATTGAAAAGAAATTTGGTGCACCACAGATAACGAAAGATGGTGTGACCGTAGCAAAAGAGATAGAACTTGAAGACCGCTTTGAGAATACGGGTGCACAATTAGTAAAGAGTGTTGCCAGCAAGACTGGTGATGATGCCGGAGACGGTACAACGACTGCAACGATTCTGACACAAGCAATTGTGAATGAAGGGTTGAAGAATGTTACTGCTGGCGCAAACCCCATGGATTTGAAACGTGGTATTGATAAGGCGGTGAAAGCTGTTGTTGACTATATTCAGGCGCATGCAGAGCAAGTAGGCGATAACTATGACAAGATAGAACAGGTAGCTACAGTTTCTGCCAATAACGATCCTGAAATTGGAAAGCTTTTGGCTGATGCAATGCGGCGCGTTTCTAAAGATGGCGTTATCACCATTGAAGAGAGTAAAACACGTGACACCAGCATTGGCGTAGTTGAAGGGATGCAGTTTGACCGTGGTTATTTGAGCGGTTATTTTGTAACCGATGCTGACAAGATGGAATGTGTGATGGAAAATCCTTATATTCTCATCTACGATAAGAAGATTAGCAATTTGAAAGATTTCTTACCCATTCTTCAACCTGCAGCTGAAAGTGGACGCCCCTTGATGGTGATTGCCGAGGACGTTGATTCTGAAGCATTGACGACACTTGTTGTAAATCGCTTGCGTGGCGGTTTAAAGATTTGTGCAGTGAAAGCTCCTGGCTTTGGTGATCGTCGCAAGGCTATGCTTGAAGACATTGCAGTGCTCACGGGTGGTGTTGTTATCAGTGAGGAAAAGGGCTTGAAGTTAGAACAAGCAACACTCGAGATGTGTGGCACAGCTAAAAAGGTAGTTGTTTCGAAAGATAACACTACCATTGTTGATGGTGCAGGTAAGAAAGAATGTATTGCCGACCGAGTTGCACAAATTAAGAATGAGATTGCAAACACTACCAGCTCGTATGACAAGGAAAAGTTACAAGAACGTTTGGCTAAATTGGCTGGTGGCGTAGCTGTACTCTATGTAGGTGCAAACTCTGAGGTAGAGATGAAAGAGAAGAAGGATCGGGTTGACGATGCACTTTGTGCAACACGCGCAGCTATGGAAGAAGGAGTGGTTGCTGGTGGTGGCACAACTTATATTCGTGCACTCGAAGCTTTGAAAGGTCTTAAGGGCGATAATGCCGACGAAACGACTGGTATTAAGATTGTTGAGCGTGCTATTGAAGAGCCACTTCGCCAAATCGTTTCCAATGCAGGTGGTGAAGGTTCAGTAGTTGTGAATAAAGTAGCTGAGGGCAGTGGTGATTTTGGTTACAATGCGCGCACTGATGTTTACGAGGATATGCGTAAAGCAGGTATCATTGATCCTGCGAAGGTTGCTCGTGTAGCACTCGAAAATGCGTCTTCTATCGCAGGCTTATTCTTAACAACAGAGTGTTTGATTACCGATAAACCTGAGGAGAATGCACCTGCCATGCCTGCTGGACAACCAGGAATGGGTGGCATGATGTAATCAAGATTTATTCGTAAGAATAAGAAATAGGGGATGCACTCCACGGCGAGTGCATCCCTTTTTCGCTTGTAAATTAGGTATAAGGTATGTGCCATTCGTCTAAAACCTTTAGCTTTTGCGAGATATATGGATGTGTTTTCATTTGAAAATGCACGTGATAACACGATAAACTCATGCATAAATGAAATAAAATGTGTGCAGATTTGCTACTGCAAGTAGAATGTATTAGAATCAATAATATGTGCAAGATTATGACAATAATTACTCCTATTTCCGCAAAAATGGGGTTAATTAATTAAAAAAAACGAAGTAAATGCTTTGAGCTTGTTATTTATTTTCCTATCTTTGCACCACAAAGGTTGAAACTCAAGGAGTAAAACTCCAAAGATATTTTTTTGATTTGTTTTAGTAGATTAGTTTTTAAGTAGTTTGTTTTTGGAAATCGGTTGTCGTGATGACATCCGATTTTTTATTTATTTATTTCTTTTGAATTTCCTTGTATTATCTTTATCTTTGCAGGCATGAAAATAAAATTCAACTGGAAACGCGTTGCATTATTTGCTGTTTTGTCCGTGTTGCTACTCGTCAATACCCATTCTTTCTTGATGTCATTGGGTATCATGATGATTCTACTATTGATTGATGCTCTTTTAGCGCAGTGGGAAGATAAACGGCGAAATCGCAATAAAATGAATTAACCATGGAGCAATTAATATCGCTTTATACGAAGTTTATAGGTCATTCGCCTGCGAAGATTGAGAAAATAGACGGGGCAGGTAGTAACCGGCAATATTATCGTTTTATATCAGACAGCGGCGACAGTGTTGTCGGTGTTATCGGAACAAGTCGTGATGAAAATCACGCATTTATCTATTTAGACCGTCATTTTTTGCTGAGAAAATTGCCTGTTCCCGAGGTATTGGCTGTGAGCGATGATGAATTGCGCTATTTGCAGACAGATTTAGGTACACAATCGCTCTTCGATGCCATTCGAGGCGGACGCGAAGCTGGTGGACGTTATAATCAAGACGAGCAAGAGCTGTTGACGCATGTCATTTGTGAACTGCCCAACATCCAAATCCGTGGTGCACGCGGATTAGACTGGGCCAACTGTTATCCGCAGCCAGCCTTTAATGTAGAGAGTGTGCTCTTTGATTTGAACTACTTTAAATACTGTTTTCTGAAGGCAACCGGTTTGGATTTTCACGAATTAAAGTTGGAGGCCAACTTTCGCATGTTTGCCAAGGATTTAACCGAAGAGGTCGGTGAGAGTTTTCTTTATCGCGACTTCCAAGCACGCAACATTATGCTTGATGCGCAGGGAAATCCTTACTTTATCGACTTCCAGGGAGGTCGGCGCGGGCCTTATTATTACGATTTAGCTTCGTTTCTTTGGCAGGCTTCGGCTAAATATCCCGATAAACTGAAGGTGAAGCTCATCAAAGCCTATTATAATTCATTGAGTCAATACATAGAAGTTCCGCCCGTCCATGAATTTACCAATCGCTTGTCGTTGTTTGTGCTGTTTCGCTTGTTGCAGGTGCTTGGTGCCTATGGCTTTCGCGGTTATTTTGAGCGGAAGAAGCATTTCTTAGACTCTATTCAGCCTGCCATAGAGAGTTTGCGTCAGTTACTTGCAGCACAAGCCGCGCTTTTCCCTTATCCTTACTTAGTCGAGATGTTGACACGTCTCGTAGCCTTGCCGCAGTTCCAAGACGCCCCCGTACCTGTACAGGCACGGACAGATGGATATAAAACCACTGACAGTACTGTGTACGAAGCGCATCCGGAAGACGGTCCCGCCACCTTTTCTAAGTACGACGGTAAAGGTCCTTTGGTTGTTCGCGTGTGTAGTTTCTCTTATCGCAAAGGAATTCCCGAAGATCCATCGGGTAATGGCGGGGGCTACGTGTTTGATTGCCGAAGCACACACAATCCTGGCCGCTACGAACCCTATAAAGCGCTTACCGGCTTGGATGAGCCCGTGATTCGATTCTTGGAGGACGATGGCGAGATATTACATTTCTTAGAACACGTCTATCAGCTCGCTGACCACCATGTAGCGCGCTATATGCAGCGTGGTTTCACCCATCTCATGTTCTCATTTGGCTGCACAGGTGGCCAGCATCGCTCTGTCTACAGTGCACAGCATTTGGCACAACACATCCACGAAAAGTTTGGTATCGAAGTGCAAATTTTACATCGAGAACAGCACATTGAACAAGTATTAAAGGCGCGAAATTAGCGTAGCAACACCAGTGCAGCATGAGGGATTGACAAAAATCCACCTTGCAAGCACATTTCCTCATCAACATTATGCAAGCAATGATATTTGCAGCGGGATTGGGCACCCGCTTAAAGCCGCTCACCGACAAATTGCCCAAAGCCCTCATCGAGATTGACGGCGTACCACTGCTCAAGCGCGTCATCGAGAAGTTAAAAGCCTCGGGATGCGACCACATCGTCATCAACGTGCATCATTTTGCCCCGCTCATCATCGATTACCTCAAAACCAACGATAATTTTGGTGTCGACATCCGTGTGAGCGATGAAACCGCCGAGTTATTGGAGACTGGCGGTGGGTTGAAGCATGCCCAACAGCTTTTTCGCCCCGACGAGCCAATTTTAATCCATAACGTCGATATTCTGAGCAACATCGACCTGCGTGCGTTCTACACCACCGACCGCATGATGCTGTGTCCCACGTGCGGCATCCCTCACGAGCAGGCATCGGCCGTGCTCTTGGTGAGTCAGCGCGTCACACAACGCTATCTGCTCTTCAACGACCAGATGCGGCTCGTTGGCTGGGTAAATCTTGCAACGGGCGAGGTGAAGAGCCCCTTTACCGAGGTGCAACAAGCCTCGATCGACACCATTCGGCACAACTACCAGCTGTTTGCGTTCTCGGGCATCCATTTGTTCGCGCCCACGCTCTTTCCCTTGATGAAAACGTTTGCAAATCGCTTTTCCATCATCGATTTTTATCTGAAAAATTGCAGGCAGGTGGCTATCAAAGGTTGTGTTGCGCAAAATTTGCAGCTGCTTGACGTGGGCAAGGTCGAAACACTCGACGCTGCCCATAAATTTGTCGAGTCCCTCAACGATACAGGTCAAATCACTCTTTAAAATCCCTATATACATGCAACAGAAGATTATTATTTTAGATTTCGGCTCGCAAACCACCCAGTTAATCGGCCGGCGCGTGCGCGAATTAGACACCTTCTGCGAAATCTTGCCCTATAACAAGTTTCCCAAGGACGATCCGTCGGTGATCGGCGTAATTCTTAGCGGAAGTCCCTATTCAGTGCACGATGCAGAAGCTTTTCAGGCCGATTTGAGCGCATTAATTGGTAAGTATCCCGTATTAGCTATCTGTTACGGCGCACAATTCATTGCAAACGCCTGCGGCGGGAAGGTGGAACAAGCAGGTACGCGCGAATATGGGCGCGCCCACCTCTCGTCTGTCGATTCCACGTCGAGAATCTTCAAAGGCTTTGCGTGCGGCTCGCAAGTCTGGATGAGTCACGGCGACACCATCACGGGCATACCGAGTGACTACAAGGTAATTGGCTCAACCGACGATGTCAAGTACGCTGCCTTTGCCAACGAGGACAAGCGCGTGTGGTGCGTGCAGTTTCACCCCGAGGTTTACCACTCGACACAAGGCAGCCTGCTGTTGAAGAACTTTGTAGTCGACATTTGCGGCAGTCGCCGGTCGTGGAGCGCGGCGTCATACGTCGAAACCACCGTGAGCGAGCTCAAACAACAGTTGGGAAACGACAAAGTCATCCTCGGTCTGTCGGGTGGCGTCGACTCATCGGTCTGCGCCGTGCTGCTCAACCGAGCTATCGGTAAAAACCTCACCTGCATCTTCGTAGACCACGGAATGCTGCGCAAGAACGAGTTCGCACAGGTCATGCAGGACTATGAAGGCTTAGGGTTAAACGTGATTGGCGTCGATGCAAGCGAAAAATTCTTCGGTGATTTAGCGGGCGTGACCGATCCTGAAGAGAAACGCAAGATTATTGGTCGGGATTTCGTCGAAGTGTTCAATGACGAAGCACGTAAAATAGTCGACGCGAAGTGGTTGGCGCAAGGCACCATCTATCCCGACCGAATCGAGAGCCTAAGCATCACTGGTATGACCATAAAAAGCCATCACAACGTGGGCGGTCTGCCAAAAGACATGCAGTTAAAGCTCTGCGAACCGCTGCAATGGCTCTTTAAAGACGAGGTACGCCGCGTGGGCCATGAATTGCAGATGCCTACACGCTTGATAAAGCGCCATCCGTTCCCCGGTCCGGGACTTGCCGTGCGCATACTCGGCGAAATCACACGCGAAAAGGTAAGTATCTTGCAGGAAGCCGACGACATTTACATCAGTAAGATGCTTAACTACCACATGCCCGACGGAACAACCCTCTACGACAACATTTGGCAGGCGGGAACGGTCTTGTTATCCACGATTCGGTCGGTAGGCGTCATGGGTGACGAGCGCACCTATGAGCATCCGGTAGCGCTGCGGGCGGTGACCAGCATGGATGCCATGACGGCTGACTGGGCACACCTGCCTTATGACTTCATGGCCGATGTTTCTAATGAAATCATCCGCAAGGTGAAGGGCGTCAACCGCGTTTGCTACGACATCTCGTCGAAACCGCCCTCGACCATCGAGTGGGAATAGGGGCTGACATTTGCCTCAATCTTATAGTCGAAGCACAATCTCGTGAGGAGATTGTGCTCTTTTTTCGTAGCACGAAGCGTTGATTTTGCTTCCGTGCAGTGGCTCGTGCTATCGTTTACACTGCATTTTGCCTCCGTGCAGTGGTTCGTGCTATCGTTTGCACTGCATTTTGCCTCCGTGCAGTGGTTTGCGCTATCGTTTGCACTGCATTTTGCCTCCGTACAGTGGTTCGTGCTATCGTTTGCACTGCATTTTACCTCCGTGCAGTGGTTCGTGCTATCGTTTACACTGCATTTTACCTCCGTGCAGTGGTTCGTGCTATCGTTTGCACTGCATTTCGCCTCCGTGCAGTGGTTCGTGCTATCGTTTACACTGCATTTTGCCTCCGTGCAGTGGTTCGTGCTATCGATTGCACTGCATTTTGCCTCCGTGCAGTGGTTTTGTGGCGCGACGCACTGCATGAAAAAAGAGGTGCACGCTGCGTGTACCTCTTTTCAGTTTGCCGATGTCTGTTCCTTATTGTGCTTTGTCCTTTTTACTCTTGCGCATGCGCTTGAAGAGCAGATAGAGGAGCCCGATGATGACAAGCCCAATAATGACGAACTTGATGTATTCGCCATAGCGTTCGATTTCGGCTTGCAGCTGGTTCTCGGGCACCACCGTGTGCAGATACCATCCCAAGGCGGCCAGGATGCAGTTCCATGCACCGGCACCGAGGGTGGTGTAGAGCAGGAATTGCCAATATTTCATTTTCGACAGGCCAGCGGGGATGGAAATAAGGTGTCGGATGCCGGGAATGAGGCGCCCAGTGATGGTGGCCACCATGCCGTGATCGTAGAAATACTTTTCGCTGTGTTCCACCTTTTGCTGATTGAGCAGACAGAGTTTTCCCCATTTGCTATTGGCGAAACGATAGATGAGGGGGCGCCCCAAATAGTAGCCTGCAAGATAGTTGATGGTGGCACCGCAGTCGGCCCCGATGGTAGCAAATAAAATCACCAACCAAATGTTGAGGTTTCCACCAGCGGCATGATAGGCAGCGGGCGAAACAACGAGTTCAGAAGGGACGGGGATGACGGTGCTCTCTAAGAGCATGAGCAGCCAAATTGTGCCGTAGTTGAGGTTGCCTAAGAGGCTTGTAATCCAATTCATGTTTCTTCGTTTTCATTTTCGTCTTCGTAGTAGTCGACGGAATAACCATATTTGTCTAAGAGATATTTCAGATTGACATAGTATTTGCCGGGATCTGCACCCAATGGAACGGGTTCGATGTTGTACACCAGCACGTCAATGGCATCTCGGTCGCCCGACTCAACCACACGGCACATGCAGAAATAGCTGTCGTAGGGGTTGTTGTGGAACCGATAGAAGAGGGCTTTGTAGGCTTCGAACGTTGGTCTTTGCAACGCGTCGGAATCGCTAAAGAGATACAGCACAATTTCGCTTCCGGCTTCGTCGTTGCCTTCACTGAAAAACCGATCCATCATGTCGAAGAGCCTGTCGAGGATGGCTTCGTCGTCGTAGCCTTCTTGGTAAATTCCCATGAGGGTGTTGATGCTCCAAATGTATTCGAAATGCTCAAGGGCGATGTCCACAGCCTCGAAAGTGGTTTCCATCGGGTCGTAGGTTTGGCTTTCTTCTAAGGCTTCTAAGCATTCGATGGCCTCATTGCTGCGGTCTAAGTGGAAGAGCGCTATGGCTTTATCTTTCATCACACGCTCGTATTCGTCGTTGTAGGGCAGCCCATCTTCTTCGGCATGCTCAAACATCTCGACTGCACCTTCGTAATTTTCCAACATGAGGAATGCACTTCCCATCCCCGACATCATCTTGTAGTCAATATGATAATTCTTATCTTTGAACATGTGGTTGAAGCAATCTATGGCTTCGTAGGGCCGATGGCGCTTCAGGTAGCATTTGCCTTTGGTGTACCACGCCGTGCTCAAATCGGGGGCGATGGCTAACGCAAACTCGCAGCTCTCAAAGCTCTCTTTGTATTGCTTCGTCTTGTATTGGGTCTCGGCTAAGTAGGCCCAATCGAAAGCCGAGTAAGGCTGCTGCTCAACTAATTTCTCGTGTGCTTTCACTGCATCGGCATAGCGCAACCGATTCCATTTGATGGTAGCCAGCAAGTCTAAATAGTCACTATTCTCCTTGTCTTTACAGCGTGAGAGCCATTCGTCGGCACGCTTGGGCAGGAGCAACCTGTCGAAGCCCTCGGCAATCTCCATGTAGGCATCGTCGGAGAGGTCGATGTTGTGATTGGCGATGTGTTGCCACAACCGTTCGTCGGCTGCTTCATTTTCGTCGTGTTTCCAAATGCTGTCGGTTGTCTTCTTTAATAGGATGCGCGCCAAGGTCAGCACATAGTCCTCAGTGTCTTGCTCTGTAATGCGTGCAACAAGCTCTTTGGCTTCGGCGAGATATTGTTGATTGAGGTTGGGCTCGTTTAAGAAGTATTTTTCTTCGTCAACCTTTTCTAATAACAGTTCAATCTTATAATTCAAGAAGTCATCGTCATTGGGAAAGAGCCGCAGCGCGTAATCCACCGCCTCTTCTGCAGCCTTGTCATCCCCCTCGTCGTATTGATAGTGTTGCGCGATGTCCCAAAGCAGTGTCGAGTCGATATACACAGTCTCGCCCATTTTCAAGGCGTTTTCATATTGCGATAATGCCTGTTGCAAGGTCGCCTCATCGCTCAAGTCAAGTGGATTTGAGGACATGGTGTATGGATGTTTTGATGAATCAGTTCTTGCTGCTTTGTTTCGCCCAGGTGTCTTTCAATCCTACGGTTTTGTTGAACACAAGATGTTCCGGAGTTGTGTCTAAGTCGGCCATGAAATAACCTGTACGTTGAAATTGCAAATATTCGCCCGGCTTGCGTGCGGCAGCGTAGTTTTCAACATAGCAATTCGTGCGCACCGTGAGACTCTCGGGGTTGAGCAACTCACGGAAATCGCGTTCGTCGGCCGAAGGATTTTCCACGCTGAACAGGCGGTCGTACTCTCTCACTTCGGCAGGTTGGCAATGGTTGACAGCCACCCAATGCAGCGTGCCTTTCACTTTTCGGTTGGCGCCTTCCATGCCGCTCTTACTGTTGGGGTCGTATTCGGCCCGGATTTCAGTGATGTTACCATCGGCATCTTTCGTGCAGCCTGTGCACTTCACGATGTAGGCGTTTTTCAGTCTCACTTCCTTGCCCGGCGTCATGCGGAAGAACTTCTTCGGTGCATCCTCCATAAAGTCGGCACGCTCAATCCACAATTCTTTAGCAAAGGTGATGGTGTGGCTCTTGCTGTGCTCGTCTTCGGGATTATCGATGGCTTCCATCTCCTCGGTTTGGCTGTCGGGATAGTTGGTGATGACCAATTTTACCGGGTCGAGCACCGCGCTCACGCGAATGGCTTTTTTATTTAAATCCTCACGCACGCTGGCTTCGAGTAATGCCATGTCGTTGAGTGCGTCGAATTTGGTGTAGCCAATCGAATTGATAAACATGCGGATGCTCTCAGGGCTGTAGCCGCGACGGCGCATGCCCGTGAGTGTCGGCATGCGTGGATCGTCCCATCCGCTCACCAAATGCTCATCAACCAAGGTGTGGAGCTTACGTTTGCTCATCACGGTGTAGGTGAGGTTCAAACGATTGAACTCAATCTGTCGCGGCCGGTTGTCGTGCAACTTGTCGGCCGTTCCATCCATCTCTTTCAAGAAATCGACCAACTTATCATAGAGTGGGCGATGGGGCACAAACTCCAAGGTGCAAATCGAATGGGTCACGCCCTCGAAGTAGTCGCTCTGTCCGTGGGCAAAATCATACATCGGGTAGCAATGCCATTTTGTTCCGGTGCGGTGGTGGGGTGTCTGAATGATGCGATAGATGATGGGGTCGCGAAAGTGCATGTTATCGTTGGCCATGTCGAGTTTGGCGCGCAGCACCATGCTGCCTTCCACCGCTTCGGGCGTATTCATTTGGTGAAACAAAGCCAAGTTTTCTTCTATCGGGCGATTGCGATAGGGGCTCTCTGTGCCCGGTGTCGTGGGGGTTCCTTTCTGTTGGGCAATGGCTTCGCTGCTTTGCTCGTCAACATAAGCCAGCCCCTTCTTAATAAGCCAAATGGCAAAGTCCCAAAGTTTTTCGAAATAGTCTGATGCGTAGAAAATCTCTCCCCATTGGAAGCCCAGCCATCGGATGTCGCTCAGGATGTTCTCCACATATTCGTTATTCTCTTTGCTGGGGTTGGTGTCGTCGAAGCGTAGGTTGCAAACGCCACGATATTTCTCGGCTATCCCAAAGTCCATGCAAATTGCTTTTGCGTGGCCGATGTGCAAATATCCGTTGGGTTCTGGCGGAAAGCGCGTTTGAATGCGACCGCCATTTTTGCCGGCAGCCAAATCGTCTTCAACCAACTGTTCTACGAAACTGATGCTTTTCTTCTCGTCGTTATTTTCTGTTTTTATCGCCATAATGTTGTCTGCATTGTTTTGTTACAGGGTGCAAAGATAAACGAAAGACGTGGAAAAGCAAAGGAAAATGCTATATTTCTTGCTTCTCGGCCGTCGGGGCTTCATAAATCATCCGTACTTTTTATGGCGTCTTGTGCCCGAATGAGCTGGCGAGAACTCCCGACAGGGTCATCCTAAACGGGGAAAGGGTGTCGGGAACTCCCGACAGGCCCAACCGAAACGGGGAAAGGGTGTCGGGAACTCCCGACAGGATCAACCGAAACGGGGAAAGGGTGTCGGGAACTCCCGACGGGCCCAACCGAAACGGGGAAAGGGTGTCGGGAACTCCCGACAGGATCAACCGAAACGGGGAAAGGGTGTCGGGAACTCCCGACAGGGTCATCCTAAACGGGGAAGTGGTGTCGGGAACTCCCGACAGGTCCAACCGAAACGGGGAAATGGTGTCGGGAACTCCCGACAGGGTCATCCTAAACGGGGAAATGGTG
>NZ_JH114215.1:785172-798202 GCF_000224615.1 Segatella oulorum F0390 | reverse complement strand
GGAACTCCCGACAGGATCAACCGAAACGGGGAAAGGGTGTCGGGAACTCCCGACAGGGTCATCCTAAACGGGGAAGTGGTGTCGGGAACTCCCGACAGGTCCAACCGAAACGGGGAAATGGTGTCGGGAACTCCCGACAGGGTCATCCTAAACGGGGAAATGGTGTCGGGAACTCCCGACAGGGTCATCCTAAACGGGAAAAGGGTGTCGGGAACTCCCGACAGGTCATCCGAAACGGGGAAGTGGTGTCGGGAACTCCCGACAGGGCCATCCGAAACGGGAAAAGGGTGTCGGGAAGTGTTAAGTTGTTAAAAATAAGAATGACGATTTGTTTTATCCTGCGAAATCAACTACCTTTGCGGCGGCTTTGAGAAAACTATCGACAAAACGATTTATAGCAAAACGATAATGAAAAAAAGCATACTGAAATTGGTAACTTTCTATTTGGCTTGGTTGCTTCTGTTCCTTTTGCAAAAGCCATGCTTCATGGTGGTTTATCGCGACCTGTTTCGCGGCGAGCGTGTGGACATCGTGTTTCAAGTGATGCGCCACGGATTGCCTTTAGACCTTTCTGTTGCAGCCTATTTCACTGCTTTTCCGGGTTTGTTGCTCATTGCGCAACTGTGGTTCACACGCATGTCGCGTTGGCCTTGGCGCATTTATTTTGCGCTGGCAGCGAGCATCTATGCCGTCACGTTTCTGCTTAATCTCGTTTTATACCGTTACTGGGGTTTCCCTTTAGACACCACACCTTTTTATTATTTCCTCTCTTCGCCCGCCGACGCTTTGGCCAGTGTGAGTGGCTGGTTTGTGGCGTTGGGCATCGGCGCGGTGTTGGTGCTGGCGGTTCTCGTGTGGCGGTTGATGATGAGCCTTGTTGGTGGTGCGTGCCTTCCGTGGTATCCGTTGCAGCGGCGTTTGGGCTACAGCGTTGTGCTGCTGCTCTGTGTCGGTCTGCTCATTCTTCCCATGCGTGGCGGGCTCACCGTCTCGGTGATGAATACCGGCGAGGCTTATTTCAGTACCAACATGCGGCTCAATCATGCGGCCATCAATCCCGTTTTCAGTTTGTTGGAAAGCTATTCGAAGCAGGTTGATTTCGCGGCTCAATATCGGTTTATGCCCGAGAAGCAGGCGCGCAACGTTTTTCGCTCGATGGTTTGCACGCGGCGTGCGAACAGCGACACTTTGCTCTGCACGCGGCGTCCCAATATCTATATTGTGATTTTGGAGAGTTTCTCCCGCAAGGTGATGGAGACCGATGCCACGCCCCATTTAAATGCGCTGCGCAAGGAAGGGCTCTTCTTCGATAATTTCTATGCAAACAGCTTCCGCACCGATCGCGGAATCCTGTCTATTTTGAGTGGCTATCCGGCTCAGCCCACGACAAGTCTCATGCGCTATCCTGCCAAGACCGACAAGCTGTCGTCCATCGGCAAAATGTTGCAGCAGCAGGGCTACGCTTTGCATTATTATTATGGTGGCGATGCCAACTTCACCAACATGCGTTCCTATCTTACGGGCATGGGCTTCACCCACATTGTGTCCGATGGCGATTTTCCACTTTCTGCGCGGCTCAGCAAGTGGGGAGTGCCCGACCATCTGGTGTTTCAGCGTGTGCTGGATGATGCGAAGAAGGCAGCTCGGACGCAAACGTTGCCACCCCAGCTGAACGTGATTCAAACGAGCAGTTCGCACGAGCCCTTCGATGTGCCTTACCATCGTTTGCCCAACAAAATCCTCAACGCCTTTGCCTACACCGACGCGTGGGTGGGACGCTTCGTTGCCGCGCTGAAGAAGCTGCCGCAGTGGCGCAACACCTTGGTCATCATCTTGCCCGACCATTTGGGCTGCTATCCCGAGAACATCAGCAGCACCACGCCGCAACGCTATCACATTCCGATGTTGTGGCTCGGCGGAGCGGTGAAGCGGGCGCAGGTAGTGTCGCAATTTGGTTCGCAGCACGATTTGGCCGCCACGCTCTTAGGGCAATTAGGTTTGCCGCACGAACCATTTCTTTTCAGCAAAGATTTGTTCGATGCACGCGCCCCTCATTTTGCCTTCTTCACCTCGCCCGACATCTGGGGCATGGTGACAGCCGAGCAGCAAATGGTGTATGACAATGCGGCGCAGCGTGTGGTTTATCGTGCGGGGAGCGGTGCTGCACAGCCGTTTGAAACCTCTGGAAAAGCCTATTTACAAGAACTCTATAATGACATTGCGAAACGATGAATGAATGGTTTACAACGCTTTTACAAACATTACAAACTACAGACGTCAGCATTCTCTTGGCCATCAACCACGCCCACACGCCCTTTTGGGACGCGGTGATGTGGCTGGTGAGCGAGAAATGGGTGTGGCTGCCTTTTTATGTTTCCTTGCTCTTTGTGGTGTGGAAAAATTATTCGTGGAAGGCCTGCTGCGTGGTGTTTGTCTCCATCGGTCTGTTGTTGTTGCTCACCGACTTCTATACGTCCCACTTTCTGCGCCCCGAGATGGCACGCCTGCGCCCTTGCAACTTGGCCAATCCGCTGAGTGCTTCGATACATATTATCGATGGCTATCGCAGCGGCCCTTATGGCTTCCCATCTTCACATGCGGGCAACGCGTGGGCCTTGGTTTTTGTCATGGCCTATTTTCTTCGTAGTCGGCGCATCGTGGGTTTCTTGGTCTTTTGGGCCATCGCGATGTGTTATAGCCGCATGTATCTCGGTGTGCATTATTTCAGCGATTTGTTGGGCGGATTTTCTTTAGCTTTTTTAGGCGGCAGCATCATGGCTTTGGTGTTGCGCAAACACCACATCGTATGCCCAACCCATCAGCTGCAGGGGTTGAAGGTGCCTCTTTTTGTGGGTGGCGCCACCTTTCTCATTCTCTTTGTCACGGCCATCTTCTTTCGCCCATGACGCTCGAACCCATAGCCTATTTCCATTCGCCGTTTGCCACAAAGTTTGGCGTGCCCAAGCAAAGCGGCATTGTTGAAGCGTTGCGCGGAACGATTGTGTTCGTGCCCGCCTATCGCAATGCCGATGCGCTGCGTGGCATCGACGCGTTTGATTTTCTGTGGCTCATTTGGGCTTTCCATGCCAACAGGCACGCCGCTCACAGCCCCATGGTGCGCCCGCCGCGTTTGGGTGGCAATCAGCGTGTGGGCGTGTTTGCTTCGCGCAGCCCCTTCCGTCCCAATCCGTTGGGGCTGTCGTCGGTGCAGTTGGAGCGCGTGGAGTGGGAGAGTCCACAAGGACCGGTGCTACATGTACGTGGAGCCGACTTGATGGATGGCACGCCCATTCTCGACATCAAGCCCTATGTGACCTATGCCGATGCCCATCCCCAGGCACGCAGCGGCTTTGTCGACGACTATGCGTGGCAACGTCTGACGGTGGTGTTGCCCGATGTTCTGCGCAAGCAGTTGCAGACGCGTGGATTGGATGCCCAACGATTGGACGAGTTGGTGGCTGTGCTGGCCGAAGATCCCCGCCCGCCTTATCAGCACGATGCGCAAAAGGTCTATGGCATGCTGTTCTATGGTGTCGATGTTCGTTTCAGTGTCAACGAACAGGTGCTCACAGTCGTTTCTTGCTCTTGAAAATGTAAAACGCCCATTCAGAGGGTCTGTGAGGGTCGTTTTTGAAATTAGACGCCCATTCGGAGGGTCTGCGAGGGTTGTTTTCAAAATTTGGCGCCCATTCGGAGGGTCTGTGAGGGTTGTTTTCGAAATTAGATGCCCATTCGGAGGGTCTGTGAGGGTTGTTTTCAAAATTAGACGCCCATTCAGAGGGTCTGAATGGTCTTTTGCATGTTGCAACAACCCATTCGGTGGGCAGAATGGTCTTTTACATGTTGCAACAACCTATTCGGTGGGCAGAATGGTCTTTTACATGTTGCAACAACCTATTCGGTGGGCAGAATGGTCTTTTACATGTTGCAACAACCCATTCGGTGGGTAGAATGGTCTTTTACATGTTGCAACAACCCATTCGGTGGGCAGAATGGTCTTTTGCATGTTGCAACAACCCATTCGGTGGGCAGAATGGTCTTTTGCATGTTGCAACAACCTATTCGGTGGGCAGAATGGTCTTTTACATGTTGCAACAACCCATTCGGTGGGTAGAATGGTCTTTTACATGTTGCAACAACCCATTTGGAGGGTCTGAATGGGCTTTTGCATGTTGCAACAACCCATTCGGTGGGCAGAATGGTCTTTTGCATTGTTGCAACACAATTTCGTATGCGTGCAAACCTCTGTTGCATCGTTGAAACGACCCTTCCGCTGTGGCCGAACGGTTATTTCCCCAACATTCCAACCATGTGTTATAAGCAAATGGACCGGTAGGGGCACGACGCACATTGTGCTTTATCTTCGGTGGGATTGAAATCAATATCGGGGTTGAAAATCTCTTCAATCAATTCTTTCAACAAGTTTAGAAAGTCGGCTTCGTAACGCTGGATGTCGTCCACCTTTTCTTTTCCTAATAGCAGCGTGGGGTCGTAATCTTGCGCTGTGGCATGCTGAATGAACAGCAGCGCCGGACTGACGGGCAGCTGCTGGGGATTGAGCTTGGCATCGATGCGCAAATTGGCCGCGTAGAGCATCACTTGCAAATAATAGTCGGCATGTTGTTGCAGTTTGTCGGCATCAAACACCTCGTCGATGGTTTGCAGCGGCTTCTTGGTGTTGCGCCCCGTCTTGTAATCGACGACGCGCAGCAGTGATTGCCCGTTGCGCCTGATTTCGTCAATGCGGTCGATGTTGCCAAAGAGCGAGATGCTGTGGTGTCCATCGGCCGTTTCAATGTCTAACGGATGGTTGACGGTGTGCTCCAACCCCACGATTTTAAAGGGAGCGAGCTGCTTGTCGGTTTGCAAAAGACGCTTGAGATAATCGAAGATAACCTGCCGATTGATGAGTTGCAGGCCATTGTATTCTGGGGTCTTTTGTCCGGCTTTGTCGAACAGATTTTCTTGAAACGCCTGGTCTAAAATGCGGTTCAAACGGGCTTCGTCTTTCAGCAGTTGGGCGAGGTCGTCTTCCTGCACCATTCCGCCGCCATTCCAAGGTTGGTAGATGAGTTCGGCGGCGCGGTGGAAGATGTTGCCAAAGATGCGGTTGTCGATTTCATCGTCCACGGCGTCGGGCTCTTGGAGCTTGAGGACGAAACGATAATAGAACCGCAACGGGCAGCGTAGGTAGTTGCTGAGCGCTGTGGGCGAGAGGCCGCGCGCTTGCATGAGCGTTTGTATGATGAAATCGTTTTTGGGCACGGCATGGCGTTGCTGTCGCAGCGGCAACTGTTGTGCGTTGAGGTTTTTCCGCGCAATGGTGTGGGGGCTCTCCACCATGAGTTGCAGCATGAAGCGGCTCATTTCGCCCGTCGTGGTGTTGCTTGTCGCCTGGTTGTAGGTGAGCGTGATGTCGTTGGCGCGTTGCAGTAACCGGTGAAAGTAGTAGGCATAAATGGCCACCTTGTTGTCGATGGTGATGAGGTTGAAAGCCTTGCGCACGGCGTGGGGAATGAACGAGGTGTCGTTGACGCCTTTGGGCATGTTGCCTTCGTTGCACGAGAGCACTAAGAGATGGTCGAAATCGAGGTTGCGCGTCTCCAGCACACCCATGATTTGTGTGCCCACGATGGGTTCGCCGTGGAAGGGGATGCTACTGGTCGAAATAATTTGCTGAATGAGTTTGGTGTAGATGTTCATGTCGGCCTGCAAATCACCAGTCTGCATGAGGTCGTCCAACCGATTGAAAATGGTGTAGATGCGAAAGAGCGACTCTTGCATGAAAGGGTCGTGGTGGTCGTCCTTGGCATATTGCTCGGCAATGGTTTGCAGCACATTGCGTATCCAGCGGTTGGTGTTGGCGGCATCGAAAGCCTCGATTTGGAACAGCATTTCGGGCTGTGGAATGTAGCGCATGAAGTGGTGGCGTTGCAGCATGTCGACCCATTTCTTGCGAAACGTGTGGTTGGTTTTGCGGTAGCCCATGGTGCGCAGACCGATGAGCAGCTTCACAAATGCGGCCGCTGGCGCTTGTGCAAGCGGGAACCCAGTGGTGATGTTTACATTTTCCACGCTTTCCGGAATGGCGTGGATAACATCCTGGAGCAGGGTTTCGTTGGCCAAGACGATAGCCGTTTTGCGCCCATCGGCAATGCGATTGTTTTCGCTGAGCCATTGGTTGATGTATTGCGCTTGGATATTTTCTGTGGTCGCGCTGATAAATGTAATCGATTTCGGCTGTTCGAATGCGTTGTAAATGGCCTTGTTATTGCCATCGAGCGCATTGGGAAAGTATTTCAGGTATTGGCGGATGAATGTGCCTGCTTCATTTTCTAATGCCCCATGGCGGCGCATATAATAGTCGTCGTAATCCCAATAAAAAAAGGCTTTACCCTCTTTTTGCAGACGGGTGCAGAGTTGTTGCTCAACCACTTGCATCATGTTGAAACCAACGAACAGATAGGCATCATAATGAAAATCGATAGACGGATTTTCCACGACCTCACGGTAAAGTGCTCCTTCGTAGGCCAGTTGCTGTGCCGAGAGGTGCGCCCTGTAGGTGGTGTAGATGTTTTCGAGGTTGCTCCAGAGCTTCAGAAACTTCTCTTTCAGTGCTGTCTCGGATTGGTCGGAGAAATTGCTAAAGAAACGCTTGAGCATTTCCTTTTGCTCGTCGGTGAGATAGGAGATGTCGTCTAATTCGTGCACATTCGAGAGGTTGGCAAACACTTGATGGGCGTCGGCCATATTTTTGTCGATATCGTCGAAGTCGTTGAGCAGCACTTGCCCCCAGCCATAGAAATGGTCTAACGTTTCGTTCATGCCCGTGCAACGGACAAACACTTTGTGTAAATCGCAGATGAGCTTGATGGGGTCGCCTAAAATCCTCTCAGAATGGCGTGTGAAAAGTTCGCTAATCGTGATGTAAGATGGACTCCACAATGGGCGATGAGCCAACTGTGCCAATTCCTCGTTGAGAAAAAGGGCCGCGCGTTTGTTGGGAAAAACAACAGCTATTCTTGAGAGATTATAGCCATATTTGTCGAGAATATCTTGTGCTACGTAGTGTAAAAAGGTGTTCATTTGACAGGAATAATTTGATTAGAGAAAATATACCAAAGATAGCCTTCGATGGGTTGTGGATGCATCTCGGAGAGCAGTTGTATGTAGTCGCACACTTGCCGTTGGTGTTCAGCGTGTGGAGTGCCGAATTTGAAATCGACGACAACTATCTTTTGCTCGTCCATCATGACGCGGTCGGGGCGCCGTTCTTCTGTGCGCTGTGTATCGGGGTTGTAGCGCAAGATGGTGCACTCGTTCAGAATGGTCCACCGGTTTGTAAACCATGGTGCTATGCGTGGGTCGGTCAAACGTTGATGGAGCAAGGCAAGAAGTTTTTCTTTGGTAATGATATTGTCATAGAGCACGCCTGTTTCTTCAAGCGTTCTTAATGCGTTGGGGACATCTTCCTGCGTGCGAATCTTCGAAAAAATAGCATGTAGAATGCTGCCCAGTTGGATATAGCCCTTTTGTTTGTCGGTTTCTGTTTCCTGCCCCTTTTGCAGAAAGGCTTCGCTGCTGTTGCTTTGTCTGAACGAAACCTGCGCATCGTTGTGGGCAATGGTTACTGGAATATTCTCGGCTGGAGTCAAGAAGATGTTGTCCACCTTCTGTTTTACTTCTATTTTTGCTGCGGGGAGCTTATCTCCAAATTTAAAGTAGGTGGCCTCTTGAGCATCATCTTCCCCGGTGATTTGCGATGTATTCAATTCTTTTGCTACTTCTCCAAGGCAGGTCTCAATCAGTTTTGAACGGCTGTTGATTTTGTCGCCCTTTTTAGAGAAGACATACAAGCCCTGCTCTGCACGTGTAAACGCCACGTAGAGCAGATTGAGATTGTCGACGCTGTTTTGCACGTATTCTTGAATGTAATCCTTTGCATAAAATGAATGGAGCATCTTTGTCTTGTTGTAGCTGATGGGAACTACTGGCAGGTCGCTGAAAGGCGGTTGTTGAGGCGCGCACCACACGATACTATCATTCCGCTCTAAATCCCAATCGCAAAAGGGAAGCAACACATGAGCATATTCCAATCCCTTGCTCTTATGAATGGTTACGAGTTTGATCCCTTCATTGTTGCTACTTTGAATCGACACTTTGTACAGGCTATTTTCCCACAGTTGCAGGAAGTTGTGAATGTCGGCAATGTTATCTTGCGTGTATTCGTTGAGCTTGTCGTAGAAGGCGCAGATATAGGCATCTTGTCCTTTGATGGTTTGCAACTCGAAGATGCGATAGATGGTTTCAACCATTTCAGAAATGGGAAGCCCAAGGAGTTGTTCTTTTTGCGCAATGAAAGTTTTGGGAAGGAGCTTATCTAAAGTAGATTCTTGTAACATGGCGTTGAAAGTTTCGAACGTTGAGCCTTGGATGTATACCTGATAACTCTTCGATAGCGAGGCTTTTGCTAAAATATCATCGGGATTGTCGAGGACAGACAATGCCTGAATGATGATATTTACAGCTTGAGAGGCACTCAGGTGGAAGGCTTCGTTGGAAACCAAATGGATGTCGGGGCGGTGTTGCAGAAAGTAGTCGCCGATGGTTTGAATAGTATCGTTCTTGCGCACTAAGATGGCAATATCTTTTTCTTGCACCCCCATTTGCAGCAGTGCATCAACTTTGTCAACGATACTTGCTAACATCTGCGCCTCGTAGTCTTCGCTCTTGGGAAACAAGGTAACTTCCACCATGCCCAATGCTTCCTTGTGTGCAGGAAATTCCTGCACCACATCCTGATAGGCGCGTTCTACTTGCTGCGCCTGCTTCTCGTCCAACTCTTGCAGCTGAGCGTGGAGCTGCTGATTGGCTTTTTGAAAGAAGGTATTGTTGAAGGCTATGATATTGCGTTGTGAGCGGTAGTTGGTTTTGAGCGATTTCTCTGTAACCATTTTCGGATTGAACTGTGCCTCGATGTTGTTTAAGAGCCGCCAATCACCTGCACGCCATCGGTAAATGCTTTGTTTCACATCGCCTACAATCATGTTCATACCTTTTCGGCTCATGGTTTCGAGCAGCAACACTTTGAAGTTTTTCCACTGCACCGTGCTGGTGTCTTGGAATTCATCAATCATGATGTTCTCGAGTTGGGTGCCGATTTTCTCAAAGATGAAGGGCGAGTCTTGGTGGTCAATCATGGCTTGCAGCAGTGCCTGCGTGTCGCTGAGCATAAAACGGTTGACTTCGCGGTTGATGGCTTGCACCTTATTTTCTATACCTTCGAGCAACCGCAGCTGATTGAGATGCTGCAGGGTTAAGTCGGCGGTCGCATACAACAGGGCTTGCCGTTTTCGTTCGCTCTCTGTGGATTGCAACAGCGGCATGAGTTGCGTTTCCACTAAGTCATACATGGGATTTCCCGCAACGGCATTGGCTTTGGTCAGCCAGGCATCGACGCTTTCTGTAGCTTTGGCTGCCGTGGCGTTGTACACCTTTTCACTGTCAACAAAGTCGCCCTCCATGAGCTTTTTAAAATAGCCGCAAACGCCACTTTTCTTGGATTTGAAATCGTCGACGCTGACTCCGTGCGTCTCAATGATTTCGAAAAACTCCTCTCCACGCTTCTTCATCGTCTCTTCGGCTGTTTTCCTGATGGTGCGCAAGCGAGCGGTGTAGTTTTTAAAGAAGTCTTTTTCTTGGAAGACGACTGCGAGTTGTTTGCGATGGTCTTTATAATAGTCTTTGAAGATGTTCATGCCAAACTTCTTAATTTGCGCAATGACATTCCACGACTTGTCGTCGGCCATGTTGTCTTGGATATATTCTAAAATCCAATGCAAGAGGCGTGACGTCTTGTTGAGCTCTTCGATGAGCATATCGACGGCTTCTTCTTCCACCTGGTTATCGTTGAGTTCAAGGCGCAGATTGGCGGTTAAATCTAACTCCTTGGCCAAGTTGCGCAACACGGTTTGGAAGAAAGCATCGATGGTTTCAACCCTGAAATAACTGTAATTGTGGATGAGCAGGCGGAGTGCCAAAGCCGCATTCTCACGGATTTGTGCATCAGAGAGCGTAGTTTCTTCCTTTATTTTCTTCAGATAGGGTTGGCTGGAAGGCAGTTGATGGGCGATGCCATAGAGTTGGCTCAAGATGCGCATTTTCATTTCTTCGGTAGCCTTGTTGGTAAAGGTCACAGCCAAGGTCTTTCGAAACGCAAAAGGGTCGGCAACCAATAGTTTAATATATTCAACGGCGAGGGTGAATGTTTTCCCCGACCCAGCACTTGCTTTGTATACAGTTAAGTTTTCCATTTACCAATGACGAAATAATTCGAAGCCAAATTTACAACTAAAATCTTTAATTCTTCCTTTTTCACTGCCGAGAAATGCGCCCATGGAGAAAAAACGTGTGGTGAAGCCATAGCCGATTTCGAGGTGGGGACGACACAGCTTCGAGGAGAGCATGCTAAAGTAAAAGCGTTCCATTTCGACGAACTGACCGACCATCGGCAGGCGCGAGCAAAGCAGCAATGGACTTTCATAGGTGATGTTGGTGCGCACGTACCAGCGCGAGGCATTGTATTGATAGGCATCGAGCAATTCGAACGTTCCGCTCCAGTCGTCGTTCCAGCCGCCGGGGATATGGTTCTCATGGAAGTTGGCGTAGTCTAAGAAATAGGCGCTGCGGTCTTGGCGGGTATATCCTCCTGCGCCCAATCGCATTTGCAAGGATTGCAGGCTGCTGAGGTTGAGTTTCCATTGCGCATCGCTTTCCCACCGCTCGTAGCCGATGTTGCTGCGCAGGAAGTCTTTGATGGCTCGCTCATAATCGAGCGTGACGATGGGGCCTTGATAGCCCGACGGACGCCACTGCATTTCGATGAAAGGGGCGGCCGAGGTGAAATGCGCAGGCAGATGATGCTCCAGGTAGATGCGCTTTTCCATAGCCGTGCGACGGTGGAACATCATGCCCGCGCGCATGCCCCAATGCCGACTGAAATCATAATGATGCGCCACCTCGGCGTAATGGTCTTTAAACCATGTGAGCTTGGGATAGCCGGCCTTTAGCGCGGCACTCACAGGGATGGGAGCCTGCTCGATAACCTCGCCATTGGCAATTTGGTTGCCGCTGCCCGCATTGATGCTGAAATAACCGTTTCGCCGGGGCTGATAATGATAGGAAAAATGGGCGTCGACATACAACTGATGCTGATTGAAGGCATAGCCCGCGCCGAATTGTGCGTTGAACGACCGATTTTGGCTGTGTGCATAAGTCAGGTTGACATGGGCCTTATAGGTGATGCCGCGTCGATAGTCGTAGCCCATGTAAAGCGGATTGAGGATGGGGCTGATGCGCACCATTCCCTCATTGTTCTTGCCGAAATTGCCCGTCAGATGCTTCACCATGTGCCGGCCAATGAGGTTCCACCCAATTTGTTCCCACCAATTCGTGGTCTTGCGGAGCGAATCGGCAGGTTGCAGCGATGCCTGCCGGCGTTGCATGGAGTCGCGGGCATATTGTTGCTGCTCGTCATCCTGTAGCGGCGTGGGGCGCAGCTGGGCGATGGCGGCCTGCGCATCGGTGGGCAGCGCCGCAGGTTTGGCGGCATCCTTCAGGCGGGTGCTGTGGAAAGTGCCTTGCATGCTGTTGCCCATGAATTTAAAATGGCAGGCGAGGTCGACCGTTGTGGCTTGCAGACTCTCGCGCCCGGCAGCGCCCATTTGCAGGCGCAAGGTGAAGCGTATCATGTCGTATTCGCCTTGCAGCTGTGCGCTGATGAGGCGGCCCGAGTTGAAATCGGCCACGGCCTCGCCATAAACCAATTGCGTGTTGTTCACGCGCGGACGAAATTTGATGCGAGCCCGCGCGTCGTGTTGGTAGCTGATTTGGTAGCGGTAGAAACGGGCATTGGCCGGGTGGAACGGCGAGAGGATGTCGCGCCGAAAGATGGTTTCGCCATAGAGTTGCGGCGCAAGATATTTCATGGCCGCCGTCAAGCCCGTTTGCTGGCTGCGCATGGTGGAGTGGGTGAGCCATCGGCGGCTCTCGATGGACTGAGCCCCAACGAAAACGCTGTCGATGTATTCGCCTAAGAAATGGCGTTCGCGGCCGCGGGCAATGTTCCACATCGTGGGAATGGTGAGCAAAATGGCATTCCTCTTCAGGATGTGGAGCGAGAATTTGGTGTAAACGGCATGCTGCCGCGCACTGTCGGGCAGCGCGTCCATTTGTGCGGCATAGGCATAGATGCGTTGCAGCAGCGTTGCGCGGCGCGCTCCCTTCTGTGCGCCTTGCATGGCCGTCGTTGTCCATAGCGAAAGGCCGACGAGCAGCATTCTTACGATGTTTTGATGCTTAGCCAGTGTTTCCATTTGCCATTCTTAGCCTCGCAAAGTTAACAAAAAGCCCTTGTCTGCACAAATTTATTTGGGCGTGGCAGCGAAACGGCCGTCATTCCGGATTGAGGTTGCCGGCGAGGTGCTCGCCGATGGACAAACACGAGAAATGTATGCCGGCGAGGTGCTCGCCGACGGACTAAAACGGAAAAAGGTTGCCGGCGAGGTGCTCGCCGACGGACTAAAACGAGAAAAGGTTGCCGGCGAGGTGCTTGCCGACGGACTAAAACGAGAAAAGGTTGCCGGCGAGGTGCTCGCCGATGGACTAAATCGAAAAAAGGTTGCCGGCGAGGTGCTCGCCGATGGACTAAAACGAGAAAAGGTTGCCGGCGAGGTGCTCGCCGATGGACTAAAACAAGAAAAGGTCGCCGGAAGAGGCTCTGCCGACGGACTAAAACGAAAAAGGTCGCCGGAAGAGGCTCCGCCGACGGACTAAAACAAGAAAAGGTTGCCGGAAGAGGCTCCGCCGATGGACTAAAACAAGAAAAGGTCGCCGGAAGAGGCTCCGCCGATGGACTAAAACAAGAAAAGGTTGCCGGAAGAGGCTCCGCCGATGGACTAAAACAAGAAAAGGTCGCCGGAAGAGGCTCCGCCGACGGACTAAAACGAGAAATGGTTGCCGGAAGAGGCTC
>NZ_JH114215.1:768080-784928 GCF_000224615.1 Segatella oulorum F0390 | reverse complement strand
TCGCCGGAAGAGGCTCTGCCGACGGACTAAAACGAAAAAGGTCGCCGGAAGAGGCTCCGCCGACGGACTAAAACAAGAAAAGGTTGCCGGAAGAGGCTCCGCCGATGGACTAAAACAAGAAAAGGTCGCCGGAAGAGGCTCCGCCGATGGACTAAAACAAGAAAAGGTTGCCGGAAGAGGCTCCGCCGATGGACTAAAACAAGAAAAGGTCGCCGGAAGAGGCTCCGCCGACGGACTAAAACGAGAAATGGTTGCCGGAAGAGGCTCTGCCGACGGACAAAAACGGAAAACACATCTCGAAATGCGCATTTCCGGCGTGGGTTTTCGGCTGAATATGCTAAGAAAATGGCTTTCTTGGCGTTTGGACTGCGAAATCCTACATTTTTTTATTATTTTTGCGGCTGAAAAAATCAAACCGATATGAATCGAACAAAATTATTCCTCCTATTTTGCTTGTTGCTGCAGGTGCTGACGCTCGGCGCACAACAAAAACGTGAGTTCCGCGGCGCGTGGATTCAGTGTGTCAACGGACAGTTTAAAGGGCTTGGCCGCGACGAGATGCAACGCCAGCTCACGCAGCAGTTGAATGAGTTGCAGCGCGATGGCGTGAATGCCATCATCTTTCAGGTGCGGGCCGAGTGCGATGCGCTCTATGACAGCCCGCTCGAGCCATGGAGCCGCTATTTGACCGGGCAACAGGGCGTGGCTCCCAATCCGTTTTGGGACCCTTTGCAATGGATGGTGACCGAATGCCATCGGCGCGGCATGGAGTTGCACGCGTGGATTAATCCGTTCCGCGCCAAAACCAAGGGCACGCAGGAACTGGCGGCCAATCACGTGGCCATCAAAAACCCCGGCGGCATGTTTGCCTATGGCGAGCAGCTCATCATGAACCCCGGACTGCCCGCCAACCGCACGTATATTTGCAAAGTGGCGGCCGACATTGTGCGGCGCTATGATGTGGATGGTTTTCATATCGATGATTATTTCTATCCCTATCCTGTGGCAGGGCTCGCCATTCCCGACGACAATGCGTATGCGGCCTATGGCAACGGCATTAAAGATCGCGGCGATTGGCGGCGCTACAACGTGAATTTGTTTATCAAGGAGCTCGCTGACAGCATTCATGCCGTGAAGCCGTGGGTGAAATTCGGCGTTTCGCCCTTTGGCATCTATCGCAACCAGACGAGTTGGGCCGGCGGCAGTGCCACGAAGGGCCTGCAAAACTATGACGACCTCTATGCCGACGTGCTGTTGTGGGTGAACAATGGCTGGGTGGACTATTGCGTGCCGCAGTTGTATTGGCAGGTGGGTCATCCTGTGGCCGATTACAAAGAGCTCATTACGTGGTGGAACCGCAATGCGGGCCATCGGCCTTTGTATATCGGCGAAAGTGTGGACAACACCGTGCGCAATGCCGATCCGCAAAATCCTAACAGCCATCAGTTGCCGTTGAAACGCAAGTTGCAAGGACAAATGCGCAATGTTTGCGGCACGGTGTTGTGGTATGCAAAGAATTTCTGCGACAACGTGGGCAATTATGCCACGCTCATGCGCGAAAACTATTGGAAATATCCTGCATTGCAGCCGCGCATGCCTTTCCTCGACGACAAAGCGCCCAAGAAACCCAAGCGGGTGAAGCCCGTGTGGACCAACGATGGTTATGTGCTGTTTTGGCAGGCGCCCAAGGCCAAGAAATGGGGCGATGAGGCCGTGCGCTATGTGGTTTATCGCTTTGAAAAGGGCGAGAAGGTGGCGTTGGATGATGCTTCGAAAATTGCCGCCATCACCACCGATTGCTACTATAAATTGCCCTACGAAGACGGCCGGCATAAGTGGGTTTACGTTGTGACGGCGGTCGATCGCATGAGCAACGAAAGCAAGGCCGTGAAGAAAAAAATTAGTTTGTGATGCAGAACCTTTATCAGCGGCCGGGCGATTACGACCATTTCCGTGTGGAGCAGCCTGCTCCCTTGTTGGATTGGCTGTTGCAGCACGTGCATCATCTGAGCCGCTCGAAGGTGAAAGCCACGTTGCAAGGGCGCGGCATCCGCGTGGATGGAAAAGTGGTGACGCAGTTTGACTATCCGTTGAAAGCCGGGCAGAAAGTGACCGTGAGCCGCACCAAACAGAACAACAGCATCTTTAAAAATCGCTATGTGAAGATTGTCTACGAAGATCAGTATCTCGTGGTGATCGAAAAGAATGTGGGAGTGCTGTCGATGGCTGCCGGACATTCGTCGCTCAATGTGAAAGCCATTCTGGATGACTATTTCAAGCAGACGCGCCAGAAATGCACGGCGCATGTGGTGCACAGACTCGATCGCGACACCAGTGGGTTGATGGTCTACGCCAAAGACAAACGCACCGAGCTGCTGCTGGAAGAGGATTGGCACAACATTGTCTACGACCGGCGCTATGTGGCCGTCGTGTCGGGCGAAATGCGCGAGACGGATGGTGTAATCGCTAATTGGTTGAAGGACAATAAAGCCTATTTCACCTACTCATCTCCCGTGGATAATGGCGGAAAATATGCCGTTACGCATTTCCACGTTTTAGCACGGTCGCCACGCTATTCTTTGGTAGAATATCGTTTGGAGACAGGGCGCAAGAACCAAATTCGCGTGCATTCGGCCGACATGGGGCATCCCGTTTGCGGCGATGTGAAATATGGCAATGGCGACGACATCATCGGCCGGCTCTGCCTGCATGCCTACATCCTATGTTTCTATCATCCCGTCACGCATCGCCAAATGGAGTTTGCTACGACCATTCCACCCGCATTCAGAACAATATTTAAATAAAAACAACAAATAAAGTATGGATAATTTCTTGTATTATATTTTCATTCTCATTGCCCTCGTCGTGGGCATTTTCGTGATTAAAAAAATCACCGGTTGCGTCTTTAAAGTGATTGTGGCATTGGCTATAGCCGCCATTTTAATCGCTTTGTATTATTTGCATGGCGCTTAGGGCATCTCTGTTTTCCAACCGTTTAAAAAACAAGCAAAAGCTTTGTTGTATGGTAGAATTGCGCTAACTTTGTAGGCAAATTTTAACAGCGATATGAAACAAACAAAAATTGTAGCTTCGATTAGCGACCGCAGATGTGATCAGGATTTCATCAGAAAATTATTTTTTACGGGCATGAATGTGGTGCGCATGAACACGGCGCACGCTACGCAGGATGGCATTCGAACCATTGTGAAGAATGTGCGTGCTGTGTCGCCGCATATTGGGATTATGATTGATACGAAAGGTCCCGAAGTGCGCACAACTGGTGTCGATGAACCCTTGAGCTACAAAGCTGGCGACATCGTTAAAATCTTTGGTCGCCCCGAGATGGACTCTTCGCACGACATCATCAACGTTTCTTATCGCGATATTGCCAAAGATGTGAAAGTGGGCGATGATATGCTCTTCGACGATGGCGAGCTTGACATGAAGGTCATCGAATGCGACGGCCCCATGGTGGTGGCACAGGTGCAGAACGACGGCGTGCTGGGCTCGCATAAAAGTGTGAACATCCCGGGCGAGCACATCGATTTGCCTGCGCTCACCGAAAAGGATAAAAAAAACATCTTGCTGGCTATCGAGCTGGACATTGATTTCATTGCCCATTCTTTCGTGCGCAATGCCGACGACGTGAAAGCCGTGCAAAAGATCTTGGATGAGCATCATAGCGACATCAAAATCATTTCCAAGATTGAAAACCAGGAGGGTGTCGACAACATCGACGAAATCATCGAAGCCTCCTACGGCATCATGATTGCGCGCGGCGATTTGGGCATCGAAGTGCCCATTGAGCGTATTCCGGGCATTCAGCGCAACATCATTCGCAAGTGTGTTGAGATGCGTCGTCCGGTGATTGTGGCAACGCAGATGTTGCACACGATGATCAACAATCCGCGGCCGACGCGTGCCGAAGTAACCGACATTGCCAATGCCATTTATTATCGCACCGATGCGTTGATGCTGAGCGGCGAAACGGCCAGCGGAAAATATCCCGTCGAGGCGGTGCAAACCATGGCTCGTATTGCCGAACAAGCCGAAAAAGACAAATCGAGAATACACGAAATAGAAGCACCGTGGGAGGCCGACGAGCACGACCTGCGAACATTCCTTTCGCACACAGCCATTGATGCCACACGCAAATTAGGCGTAGCCGGCATTATCACCGACAGCGCAACCGGACAAACGGCGCGCAATTTGGCCGCATTCCGCGGTCCCGTTCCCGTGCTGGCCATTTGCTATAAAGAAAAAACGCAGCGCTGGCTCAACCTCAGCTATGGCGTCATCCCCATCTATCAGCGTGCGCAAGTGAGTGCGCAATACATGTTCTTGGCAGCGTTGCGCATGCTGCGTCAAAAAGGCTACATTCAAGACGAAGACAAGATTGCCTATCTCAGCGGAAATCTGAGCGAAGACAGTGGCACCACGTTCTTAGAAATCAATAAGGTGAAAGAGGTGTTCAATCGCAACTATGAGTTCCATCTTCCCGACGTTGAGAAGTTGACCGAGAACAACGACAATGTGCGCGAAGACGAGCGCTAAAACGCTTTCTATGCACAGATACATTCTGTTAAAAGATTAAAAATAACAAAGCTGTAACCCTTGCGGTTGCAGCTTTCGATGATATTTTAATTAACTTTGCACGCGCTGCCACGTGATGGCAGCATTCAATTCAAATTAAATCAATAAAAACAAATGGCAACAAGAATCAGATTGCAACGTGGCGGTAGAAAGCACTATGCTTTTTATAGCATTGTTATCGCCGACGTTAGAGCTCCACGTGATGGTAAATTTACTGAGAAGATTGGTACGTTCAATCCTAACACCAATCCTGCTACCGTAGATTTGAATTTCGAACGCGCTCTTTATTGGGTAGAAACCGGTGCACAGCCTACTGACACCGTTCGTAACATTCTCAAGCGAGAAGGCGTTTACATGATGAAGCACCTTCGTGGTGGCGTGAAGAAAGGCGCTTTTGACGAGGCCACTCTTCAACAGAAATTCGACGCTTGGAAAGAAAACAAGCTGAAAGGTTTCGAGGCTATTCGCGAAGGAGAAGCTAAGGCTAAGGCTGCAGCTGTGAAAGCTGAGCTCGAAGCTGAGAAGAAAATGAACGAAGCTATTGCAAAGAAGGTGGCTGAGAAAAAGGCTGCTGCCGAAGCTGCACAGGCTGAAGCAACTGCAGAGGCGAATGAAGCTGCTGCCGAGGCAACAGAAACAACAGCAGAAGCAACCGAAGCTGCTGCTAAGGCAACTGAAGAAGCACCGGCTGCTGAAGCGCCCGCTACCGAAGCAACAGCAGAAGCATAAGACATTTTTTTTCATTTGTGGGCAAGGGGTATCTCGTTTTGAGATGCTCCTTGTTTCTTTTTTGTGCCGACGTCGCTTTTCTACGATAGCTTGCCGTCGCCTATCGTGTGAAAGGTGCTATAATATAATAAGGTGTATTCTTAAATTGCATGCCATTTGCGGAAGTTCCGCAAGCAAGATGTATTTTTGTATCATATTTGCGGAAGTTCCGCAAGTAAAAGACGTTTTTGTGTAATATTTGCGGTTTTCCCGCAAGCAAGAAGTATTTTTGTGCAATGTTTGCGGAACTTCCGCAAACGCTATGCAGTTTTGTGTAATCCTTGCGGAAGTTCCGCAAGTAAGAAGCGTTTTTGTTTAATATTTGCGGTTCACCCGCAAGCAAGATGCAGTTTTGTGTAATCCTTGCGGAAGTTCCGCAAGCAAAAAGCAATTTTGTGCAATATTTGCGGAAGTTCCGCAAACGTGACGCATTTTCCGATAAGGCCTTTCTGGGGAATATTGATGGTGTCGGAATTGTTGGCGAAGTGAAAAGTGGCAGCCGATGGCATGATGTGGAGTGGGGGGCGTGTGAAAGCAGGATGGAGTGGCGTGGAAGCATTTGGGTAATCGTCTTTTGTAAACTCCACCTTGCATTTTTTTATTTAAATCGCGTTATAGTTATAATATTATTGTTACCTTTGCAGCGATTTGAGGTAGATTAGCTATCTACCTTGTGAGGCGAATTATTAATAACGTTATAAAATTTATGAATTTCACTTTATTCATTACCGTTTTAATAACGGCTGTGGTCTTGGTAGTGGCAGCCTATGTCATTGCGAAGTTAATCGGTCCTCGGTCTTATAATCCGGTAAAGGGTGAGCCTTTTGAATGTGGTATTCCCACGCGTGGCAGCTCTTGGCTTCCGATGCATGTGGGCTACTATCTTTTTGCCATCCTTTTTCTGGTGTTCGACATCGAGACGGTTTTTCTTTATCCATGGGCCGTTGTTGCGAAAGAATTAGGCCATTTTGCTTTGGTTAGCATCGGTTTCTTCTTGGTTGTGTTAGTTTTGGGCCTTGCTTATGCTTGGCGGAAAGGAGCTTTGGAATGGAAGTAAGAAAACCGCACATCAAGAGCATTCCTTATCAGGAGTTTAAGGATAACGAAAATTTAGAGAAGATAACGAAGGAGCTTAATGAGGGCGGCGCGAATGTGATTGTGGGTTCGCTCGACCAGGCGATTAACTGGGGGCGCAGCAACTCGCTGTGGTCGCTCACTTTTGGTACGTCGTGCTGCGGAATTGAGTTTATGGCCGTGGGTTGTTCGCGCTACGATTTCTCGCGCTTCGGTTTTGAGGTAACGCGAAATTCGCCTCGTCAGGCCGACTTAATCATGTGTGCCGGAACCATTACCAACAAGATGGCGCCGGTGTTTAAGCGTCTTTATGACGAGATTGCCGAGCCCAAATATGTTGTGGCTGTGGGTGGTTGCACCATCAGCGGAGGTCCGTTTAAGAAGAGCTATAACGTGGTGCGCGGTATCGATGAATTGGTGCCCGTCGACGTGTATATTCCCGGTTGTCCACCACGTCCCGAAGCCATTTTGTATGGCATGATGCAGTTGCAGCGCAAAGTGAAGGTCGAAAAATTCTTTGGTGGCGCTAACCACAAAATGACCTCCGATGAGAGAGCCGAGTCTTTGGCAAAAGGCGGTTTGCACGGATTGAGCAACGAGACGCTTGCCGCAACCGAGAAGTTGGGCAAACGGGCTCCGATTATTGTGACCGATGTCCCTGCTGATTTCGATCCGCAGAAAGGTTTAACAGAAGAATAACGTGTGAGAAGATGAAATTAGAAAATATAGAACTCCAATTTGATAGCTTTGTCGAGGAAATGGCGAAGCTGAAAGGCGAGAAGCATTTCGATTATCTTGTTACCATTATTGGCGAAGATTTTGGCGAAGAGGGCTTGGGTTGTATTTATATTCTTGAGAATACCGAGAACCACGAGCGCTGTTCGGTGAAAACGATTGCAAAGCAAGTTGGCGAGGATTATGTCATTCCCTCCGTTTTGCGTTTGTGGAATGCAGCCAATCTGTTAGAACGTGAGGTGTTCGATTTCTTGGGCATCAAGTTCTTGGGTCATCCCGATATGCGTCGCCTTTTCATGCGCAACGATTTCAAGGGTTACCCTTTGCGTAAGAGTTTCGATGCAAGTCCTGAAGCCAATCCTTTCCCCACGACGGATGAACCTGAGACTGATTTTACGACCGAGTGGAACTTAGATAAAAACGGTAATTTGGTTGCGACACAATATCGTTTGTTTGATGACGACGCTTTTGTCGTGAACTTAGGCCCCAACCACCCCAGCATGCACGGTGTGCTTCGTTTGCAAACCGTTTTGAATGGTGAGGTGGTGAAGCATGTTTATCCGCATTTGGGTTATATTCATCGCGGTATGGAGAAGATGTGCGAAAGCATGACCTATCCGCAAACGTTGGCTTTTGCCGACCGTTTGAATTATCTTTCTGCCATGATGCATCGCCATGCCATGGTGGGTGTGATGGAAGAGGCTTTAGGCGTGGAACTCTCCGGGCGTATTCAATATATCCGCACGATTATGGACGAGTTGCAGCGTATTGACAATCACTTGCTTTTCTTGGGCACCTGTGCACAGGATTTGAGCGCCTTGACAGCTTTCCTTTATTGTATGCGCGACCGTGAGCAGGTGCTCAACGTGATGGAGGAAACCACTGGCGGCCGTTTAATTCAGAATTATTATCGCATTGGCGGTTTGCAGGATGATATCGATCCTAATTTCGTTCAGAATGTGAAAGCGCTCTGCAAATACCTTCGTCCGAAAGTTCAAGAATATTTAGATGTATTTGGCGATAATGTCATCACGCAGCAACGTTTAATCGGCGTCGGCCCAATGGGCTTGGAAGATTGTATTAACTATGCAGTGACAGGTCCTGCAGGTCGTGCTGCCGGATGGAAAAATGATGTGCGCAAGAATCACCCTTATGCGATGTATGATAAGGTCAACTTCAATGTAGTTACTTTGGATGGAGCCGATTCTTATGCGCGTTATATGGTTCACATACAAGAGCTTTATCAGAGCTTGGATATTATAGAGCAGCTCATCGATAATATTCCTGAAGGCGAATATTACATTAAACAGAAACCCATTATCAAACTGCCCGAGGGACAGTGGTACTTCTCTGTAGAAGGCGGTGCCGGTGAGTTTGGTGTTTATTTAGATTCGAAAGGTGATAAGAGTCCTTATCGATTGAAAATGCGTCCTATGGGATTGACCTTAACTGGGGCTTTCGACAAAATGTTGAAGGGACAGAAGTTGGCCGATCTTGTTGCGACAGGTGCAGCAATCGATTTTGTTATTCCTGATATTGATAGATAATTATGTTTGATTTTAGTATAGTAACAACTTGGATTGATAGCTTGTTGCGCCAAACATTAGGTTTAGGCGACTTTTTATCGATATTAATCGAGTGTGTGCTCGTAGGCGTTGCTATTTTGACCGCCTATGCTTTGATTGCCATTGTACTTATCTTCATGGAACGTAAGGTTTGTGCTTATTTTCAGTGTCGTTTAGGTCCGATGCGTGTTGGTCCTTGGGGTATATTCCAGGTGTTTGCCGATGTGTTGAAGATGTTGATTAAAGAAATCTTTGTGGTAGACAAAGCCGATAAGTTTCTTTATTATCTTGCACCGGTGTTGGTCATTGTTGCTTCTGTTGGCACCTTCTCTTTCTTGCCTTGGAATAATGGCGCACAGGTGTTAGACTTCAATGTGGGTATATTCTTGCTGACCGCTATCTCAAGTATTGGTGTCTTGGGCATCTTCTTAGCAGGTTGGGGCAGTAATAATAAGTATTCCGTTGTGAGTGCCATGCGTGGTGCTGTGCAAATGATTTCTTACGAAATATCGTTGGGACTTTGCATTATCAGCGCTGTGCTTTTGACCGGAACCATGCAGATAAGTGGAATCGTTGGTGCACAAGGTAGTGCATGGCTCATTTTTCAATCGCCTTTTACTTGGATAGCTTTCCTGGTGTTCTTGATTGCTGGAAATGCAGAGGCCAATCGTGGTCCTTTCGACTTGGCCGAAGCTGAAAGCGAATTGACCGCAGGTTATCATACCGAATATTCAGGTATGGGATTTGGTTTTTATTATTTAGCAGAGTATTTAAATCTCTTTGTCATCTCAGGAATTGCTGCAACGGTGTTCTTAGGTGGCTGGATGCCGCTACATGTCGTAGGCTTGGATGGTTTTAATGCTGCGATGGACTATATCCCAGGAATTATTTGGTTTATGGGTAAGACTTTTGCCATCGTTTGGATTTTGATGTGGATACGTTGGACTTTTCCACGTTTGCGTATTGATCAGATTCTTACCTTAGAATGGAAGTATATTATGCCGTTCATGTTGGTTGTTTTAGCACTGACGACGGTGTGGATTGCTTTAGTTTAATTCTTGTTTGAAAATAATAAACGATTTTTTTATAATGGAAAATAAAAAATCATATTTTGGAGAAGTGGCTTCTGCGCTCAAGACATTGGGCATAGGGTTGAAGGTAACCTTGAAGGAATACTTTACGCCCAAGACGACAGAGCAGTATCCCGAGAATAGAAAGACAACGCTCCATGTTGCAAAGCGCCATCGCGGACGTCTTGTTTTCAAGCGCAACGATGATAAAACTTATAAGTGCACGGCTTGCACGATGTGTGAGAAGGCTTGTCCGAATGACACGATTAAGATCCTTGCGCACATGGAAGAAAATCCTGAGACGGGACGCAAGAAAAAGGTTCTTGATGATTATCAATACGATTTGGGCGATTGTATGTTTTGCCAATTATGTGTTAACTCTTGCAATTTTGACGCGATAGAGTTTACTAACGATTTTGAGAACTCTGTATTTGATAAAGATATGTTGCGTCTTCATTTGGATAAAGAGATTTATGAGGGCGGAAGTCTACCTAATCTTATAGAGGGTGGATCCCCCATTGAGATTGGTAAGTTTAATACAAAAACCAAGTAATAAAGATTATGGCGAATTTAATTGTATTTTGTATTTTGGCTGTAGTCATTCTTGGTTCGGCCATCATGAGTGTGCTGACAAAGCGTATTATGCGTTCAGCCACATTCCTTTTGTTTGTTTTGTTTGGCATCGCAGGTATTTACTTCCTTTTGGATTATACATTCTTGGGTGCTGTGCAAATTTCTATCTACGCAGGTGGTGTGACAATGGTTTATATTTTTGCTATCCAATTAGTTTCTAAGCGTACCCTACAAGGTCTTGTTGAGCAGATAAAAGGCAGCCGCGTCTTAAAAGGCTGTCTATTAAGTATCGTTGGTTTTGTAGTAATGGCGGCAGTGTTGTTGAAAAGCAACTTAATGTCGGCGATGCTTTCTACCACCGATACAGAATTGCCCATGCAGCAAATTGGAACCGCCCTGTTGGGGAGTGATAAATATCAATATGTATTGCCATTTGAATTTATTTCAGTATTCTTATTGGCATGCATTATTGGTGGTGTAATGATAGCAAGAAAGGAGGATAAAAAATGAATATTCCAGTAGCATGTTATTTCATTCTGAGTGCACTTTTATTTTTTATTGGTGTATTTGGTTTTGTTACAAGACGTAATTTGATTGCAATGTTGATTTCTGTTGAGCTGATATTAAATGCCATAGATTTGAACTTTGCCGTATTTAATCGTATTCTTTTTCCTGGTCAGTTAGAAGGTTTCTTCTTTATATTATTTTCAATTGGGGTGAGTGCTGCAGAAACAGCCGTTGCCTTAGCCATTATAATTAATGTTTATCGGAACTTCCATAGCGACCAGGTAAATAGTATTGAAAACATGAAATTCTAAAGAGATGGAATATAGTTATGCATTTTTAATACTTCTCCTTCCTTTCTTGAGTTTCCTCGTGTTAGGACTTCTCGGAATGAAGATGAAGAAACCCCTTGCAGGCTTTATTGGCACGACCGTATTGGGTGTACTTTTTGCAATGTCGGTTTACACGGCCTATGAATATTTCTTTGTTGTAGGCCGCGATGCAACGACGGGGTTATATCCGACGGTCACAGTCTTTAATTTTACTTGGCTTAGGTTTACCGAGTTGCTGACTTTTAATATAGGTTTCCGTTTAACGCCCATTAGCGTGATGATGTTGATAGTTATAACCACAGTTAGTTTTATGGTTCATATCTATTCATTTGGCTATATGGCAGAACGCGATTCTAAATATAAGTTTGAAGAATACGAGCATGGCTTCCAGCGTTTCTACGCTTATTTGTCGCTTTTTACGATGAGCATGTTGGGCTTAGTTGTTGCGACAAACATCTTTCAAATGTATATGTTTTGGGAATTAGTTGGTGTATGCTCTTATCTGCTCATAGGCTTTTATTATCCTAAGCATGCAGCAGTCCACGCTTCAAAGAAGGCTTTTATCGTAACGCGATTTGCCGACTTATTTTTCCTCATCGGCATCTTATTCTTTAGTTTCTATGTGGGGACATTCAACTATGATTTAAACGCTAATCCTGAATTGGTTGGCAAGTTGGCGAGTGTTGCTTCACAATATGCATGGGTATTGCCAACAGCATTGTTCTTGATGTTTATCGGCGGTGCTGGTAAGAGTGCAATGTTCCCTTTGCACATTTGGTTGCCCGATGCAATGGAAGGTCCAACTCCTGTTTCGGCTTTAATTCATGCCGCAACAATGGTTGTTGCTGGTGTTTACCAAGTGGCCAGCTTGTTCCCCATTTGGGTTGAATATGCTCCCAACCAATTACATTGGGTAGCTTATATTGCTGCATTCACCGCTTTCTATGCAGCCGCCGTTGCTTGTTGTCAGCGCGATATTAAGCGAGGCTTAGCATTCTCAACCATTTCGCAAATAGCTTATATGCTGGTTGCATTGGGTGTTTGCTATGCGATTGACAATCATGAAGGTGGTTTAGGCTATATGGCCAGCATGTTCCACTTGTTTACACATGCTATGTTTAAGGCACTCTTATTCTTGTGCTCTGGTGCAATCATCGTCATTATAGGTAGTAACTTTAAAGAGTATATGGGTGGTTTGCATAAATATATGCCCATTACGAATGCTTGTTTCCTTATTGGCTGTATTGCGATTAGTGGGGTTTGGCCTTTTGCTGGTTTTTTCTCAAAAGACGAAATAGTTTCAGCATGCTTTGAATACTCACCTTTCTTAGGTTGGTTTATGACCTTAGTTTCAGGGATGACAGCATTCTACATGTTCCGTTTATATTATGTGATATTCTGGGGGCAAAGCTATTATGAATTAGATCCCGAACATCGCAAGCGTCCAGCCGAAGTTCCATTTGTAATGTGGGGGCCTTTAGTGTTCCTTGCCATCATCTCAATTTTTGCTGGTTGGATTCCTTTTGGGCATTTTGTTTCAGCAACAGGTCAATCGATGGAGATTCATTTGCAGCACTTTGAGTTCTCAAGTGTGGCATGGTTCAGTCTTTTGGCTGCAGCAATTGGTATTGGTTTAGCCACTTGGATGTATCTTCCTAAGCGCAACCCCGTTCCCGATATGTTGGCAAAGCGAATGCCCGTGTTGCATAAAGCAGCTTTAAATCGCTTCTACATTGACAATATTTGGCAGTTTATCACTCATAAGATTGTGTTTGGTTGTTTCTCGAAACCCATAGCTTGGTTTGATCGCCATGTCATTGATGGCACATTTAACTTCATGGCATGGGGCGCACAAGAGGCAGGTGAGACCATCCGTCCTTGGCAAAGTGGTGACGTCCGTGCTTATGCATCGTGGTTCCTCACGGGCACTATAGCGTTAGCTTTAGTGCTGCTATGCATCTATTGTTAGTGAATAATGAATAGAAAAAAAGACAAATAAAGATATGAATATATTAACATTATTCGTTGTTATTCCCGTCCTGATGCTCATCGGTCTATGGTTGTCCAAAAGCGATAATCAGGTGCGTGGTGTAATGGTTATAGGTGCTTCAGCTCTGTTGGGGTTAGCGATATGGCTCACGATATCTTTTATCCAGTTGCGCCATGCAGGGAATACCGATCTCATGCTTTTCACCTATAGTGTGCCTTGGTTTGCACCTTTGCATATAGCTTATAGTATTGGTGTAGATGGTATTTCGGTTGTAATGATATTGTTGTCAGCCGTTATTGTCTTCACAGGCACCTTTGCTTCGTGGCAGTTGGAACCCATGAAGAAAGAATATTTCTTATGGTTTGTATTGCTAAGCATCGGTGTGTTTGGCTTCTTCATTTCAACCGACCTATTTACAATGTTCATGTTTTATGAGGTTGCGCTCATCCCCATGTATCTGTTGATAGGTGTTTGGGGTACAGGTCCTAAGGAATATGCGGCAATGAAGCTCACCTTAATGCTGATGGGTGGTAGTGCTTTGTTGATTATAGGTATTTTGGGTATTTATTATTTCAGCGGAGCCACCACGATGGATATCAACGAGATTGCGGCTATGCACAACATTCCCGTTGCCGTGCAAAAGGTGTTCTTCCCCTTGATTTTTATTGGATTTGGTGTGCTTGGCGCCTTGTTTCCTTTCCACACATGGTCTCCCGATGGTCATGCCTCGGCGCCAACAGCCGTTTCGATGCTTCATGCAGGTGTATTGATGAAATTAGGTGGTTATGGTTGTTTCCGCATAGCGATGTATCTGTTGCCTGAGGCTGCTCAACAGCTTTCTTGGATATTCTTGATACTGACTACCTGCTCTGTTATTTATGGTGCTCTTTCAGCTTGCGTGCAAACCGATTTGAAGTATATCAATGCTTATTCATCAGTGTCGCACTGCGGCATGGTGCTCTTTGCATTGTGCATGATGACGCAAACAGCCATCACGGGTGCTGTGTTGCAGATGTTATCACATGGATTGATGACGGCGCTTTTCTTCGCTTGCATCGGTATGATTTATCACCGTGCAGGTACGCGTGATGTGCGCTATTTGGGAGGTTTGATGAAAGTTATTCCATTCCTTTCTGTTTCCTATGTTGTTGCGGGTTTAGCCAACCTTGGTTTACCAGGTTTCTCGGGTTTCGTAGCCGAGATGACCATTTTTGTAGGAGCATTCCAGAATGGCGATACCTTCCATCGCGTGTGCACCATCATTGCTTGCACCTCGATTGTTGTGACCGCCGTTTATATTTTGCGTGTTGTGGGTAAGATTCTGTTTCAGAAGGTTGCTAATCCCAAATTTTATGAGCTTCACGATGCTACTTGGGACGAGCGTTTCGCCATTGGCGGCTTGATTTTCTGTGTTGCAGGTTTAGGCATGTTCCCCTTGTGGGCGAACGATATCATTAGCAGTGCAGTAGGTCCCATTATCCACCACATTCTTAATGGTTCGGTTGCCGCTTTGTAATATCAGTTGAATCGATAAAGAAACATTCAAGATGAATATCAATTATAGTCAGTTTTTAAATATGATACCCGAGGTGACTTTGATGGCACTTTTGGTTATCGTTTTCATTGCCGATTTCCTCACAGCACCTCGTGTGGCGCTTCCTGCTGCGGGACAAACGAGCAGCGCGTCGCCCCGCAAATGGTTTAATCCATTGGTGTGTCTGTTGATGGGCGTGCACATTGTGGTGAACATTTTCCCCACAGCGACAGCAACAGCCTTTGGCGGGATGTATTGCACCAACGCCGCTATTGGCGTGATGAAAACCATTTTGGCGTTGGGTGCTTTCATTGTGCTTATTCAGAGTCGCGAGTGGATGCGCCGTCCCGACACGCAATTCAAGGAAGGTGAGTTCTATCTGCTCATTATTTCAACCCTTTTGGGTATGAACATGATGATTAGCGCCAACCACTTTTTATTGTTCTTCTTAGGTTTGGAAATGGCATCCGTGCCCATGGCCTGCTTAGTTGGTTTAGACAAATATCGCCACAATTCGGCAGAGGCTGCAGCTAAGTTCATCCTCACAGCCACTTTCTCGAGCGGCGTAATGCTCTATGGCATTTCGTTGCTCTATGCAGCAGTAGGCACTCTCTATTTCGACGATATGGCAGTGAAAATCACCACCAGCCCCTTAACCATTGTGGGCATGGTGTTTTTCTTCAGCGGTCTGGGCTTTAAGCTCTCGTTGGTGCCGTTCCATTTCTGGACGGCCGACACCTATCAGGGTGCGCCCACCACGGTCACGGGCTATCTCTCAGTGGTGAGTAAGGGCGCAGCAGCCTTTGCATTGTGTACCATCTTGATGAAAGTGTTTGCGCCCGTGGTTGAATATTGGCAATATCTGTTGTTTATTGTCATTGTGCTGTCCATTACCATTGCCAACCTTTTCGCCATCCGTCAGCGCGATTTGAAACGTTTCATGGCCTTCAGTTCTATCTCGCAAGCCGGCTACATTGTGTTGGCCATTGTGGGTAATAATGCCATGAGCTTCACCTCGCTCAGCTTCTATGTGTTGATTTATGTGGTTGCCAATATGGCGGTGTTCACCGTGATTAGCAGTATTGAAGAACACAACAACGGCGTTGTTGACATGGAAAGCTATAACGGATTGTATAAAACTAATCCGCGCCTGGCCTTCCTCATGACGTTGGCCCTGTTCTCTTTGGGTGGCATCCCCCCATTTGCCGGTATGTTTAGCAAATTCTTTGTGTTCATGGCGGCCGTGAAAGGAGCAACCATCGGAAATCTGAGTGGTCAGTTGGCCTATCTTGTGGTGTTCATCGCTTTGGTCAACACCGTGGTGAGCCTTTACTACTATTTGCTGATTGTGAAGGCCATGTACATCAAGCACAACGACCAACCTTTGCCCACCTTTACGAGTGCTAAGAGCACTAAGTTGGCGCTGGCCATCTGCACCACGGGGCTGTTGCTCTTTGGTGTGTGCAGCGTGGTCTACGGGTGGATAGACAGTGCTTCTATTGCAATGCTATAAATGAATGCACATGCTGTGCGCAATTCGCATAAGGGGTGTGGCTCGGTCAGCGAGTCACACCTTTTTTTTGAGCCCTTCTTATTCAAAATTCTCAGGCATCTCAATCGCTCGCAGTAGATTGCGATAATTTCGCGTTTTATGGTATTGTCCTAAAAAGTGTGTAACCATAATTTCCCATATCTTCCATTTTGTTCAAAATTATTCACTCTTTTTCCAGCATCTCCATTGATAGACTTTCCTTCGATATGTCGTCTGTGTTTCTTCCATTGCAACAGATGCCAATAGAAATAAAACCGATTGACTTGACGGCATTGCAGCTCTCATCTTGATGGTTCTTTTATACTTTCTGTTGAGCCGCTCAATCCAATTCGTCGTATAAATGCATCTCTGTACTTCTACAGGGAAGTCCATATAGGTGAAATAAGCAATATTACGCTCGGCTTTATATTTGCGTAACACGGGGTATTTCTTTTCCCATCGGTTTACAAAAGTAATAAAATGTTCATAACCTTGCAAAGATTTGCGCTCTTTGTTCTCCAAGGTGAATACTTCATTGAGTTCTTGATTAACTATGGGGTTGTCTTTATGTGAGACGCT
>NZ_JH114215.1:758240-767691 GCF_000224615.1 Segatella oulorum F0390 | reverse complement strand
CTTCAACGTCTTCCCGACAACTGTTGGCCAAGTAAGAGATTTGCTGTTTGCTATAAGCCCGACCATAAACCGTCTCTATCACCTCACTAATCTGCTCGGTGGTAAGTCCCTTGGTATAAAGTTGATAAACCAAGGCAGCACGCTCTTCACATTCGCTACGAATAATCCCTAAAAGTACGGGATAGAAATTGCCGCTACGGCTACGTGGAATGCGCAAGACGAACGTATAGCCCTTACAATACCAACGACGAGGACGAAAGCCATTGCATTGCTCATTTTTATTCGCTTTGACGAATAATTCGCGCTCATGGGCCATCAAAGAATTCATAATCAACGATTGAAGCGTGACAAAACCTTCACTGCTACTTGTGTAATTCGAAATAATTTCCGAAATTTGTCCTTGTGTAAGTTCCATATTCTTGTTGTTTTTTATTACTTAATGCAAAGATAAGAATTATGTCGAGCTTACACACTTTTTTAGACACTACCCGTTTTATCCGTCTTGTAGGCTACGATGGCGACCTTCTCCCGCGAAGCATCATTTTGCAGCTCATTCGGTTTTATCAATATGACCATAAATAAGGTCTATCGAAAAAAGGATATTCCATGCGTAAAGAACTCAATTTTTATTGCTATCTTTGCCCACGATAACGTAATCAGCAATTAAGTTTATGGCAAAAAAAATAACAGACAGTGTAACGTGGGTAGGAAAAATCGATTGGGAACTGGTTAAGTTCCATGGTGATGAATATTCTACCGAGCATGGTTCAAGTTACAACGCATATCTTGTGCGCGATGAGAAGGTGGCGCTGCTCGATACCGTTTGGCAGCCTTTTGACAAGGAGTTTGTGGCACGGCTGAAACGTGAAATCGACCTCAAGCAGATTGATTATATTGTGATGCAACATAATGAAGTTGATCACAGTGGGGCGCTGCCCGAGTTGTTGCGTGAAATTCCCGGAACGCCCATCTATTGCACCAAGAAGGGTGAGGCTATTTTGCGTGGGCACTATCATCAGGACTGGAACTTTGTAAACGTGAAAACGGGCGACACCTTGAGCCTCGGTCGCCAGACACTTACGTTTATTGAAGCACCGATGTTGCACTGGCCCGACACGATGATGACCTATCTATCGGGCGACGAGATATTGTTCTCCAACGACGTTTTTGGGCAGCATTTCGCTACCGAGTCGCTCTATAACGACCTCGTGAAGCAAGACGACCTGATGTGGGAGGCCGAGAAATATTATGCCAACATCATCAATATGTATAGCCCCATGGCTAACCGCAAGGTGAAAGAATTGATGGGCATGAACCTTCCGCTGAAGATGATTTGCCCCAGCCACGGTGTGATGTGGAAAAAGAATCCACAGCAAATCATTGATAAGTATTTGGAATGGTCGCAGGGCTATCAGGAAAATCAAATCACATTGGTCTACGACACCATGTGGAATGCTACGCGCAAGATGGCCGAAGCCATTGCCGAGGGCATTCTCGAAGCCGATAAAGAAGTGACTGTGAAGCTCTTTAACGCGGCAAAAGAAGATAAAAACGATATTCTCACCGAGCTGTTTCATTCGAAAGCCGTATTGGTTGGCTCGCCCACCATCAACTATGGTTTCTCCTATGCCATTGCAGGCATTTTAGAGATGACCCGTGGTTTGAAACTGAAAAACAAAAAGGCCGCCGCATTCGGTTCTTACGGATGGAGTGGGGATGCCCCCAAAATGATTAGCGAGCATCTTGTAGAAGCTGGCTTTGAGTTGGTGAACGATGGCATTAAAATGCTGTGGGTGCCCGACGAGGCGGCCTTGGCAGCATGCCGAGAATATGGTAAAGATTTTGCACTGAAAACAAAATAGAAGTTTAATTTTAAAACAAAAACAATTATGAAGAAGTATGTATGTGACGTTTGCGGGTACATTTACGACCCCGCAGTAGGCGATCCCGATAGTGGTATCGCAGCAGGAACCGCTTTCGAGGATATCCCTGAAGATTGGGTTTGCCCCGTTTGTGGCGTAACAAAGAGCGACTTTAGCGTGGTTGAAGAATAGGCTTCACCGCGTGAGAATCATAAAAAAACGCACGAGCTTTTAAGTTCGTGCGTTTTTTTATGATTGTGTTCAAAGTGCTGCAGCGCTTTCTATGCGCGAAGGCTTGCTGGAGTTCCAGCAGGCCGTCTTTTTGATTTTTTGCGCTTGCTGGAGTTCCAGCAGGGCATCTTTTTGATTTTTCGGGCTTGCTGGAGTTCCAGCAGGGCCGTTTTTTGTTTTTTTGAGCTTGCTGGATTTCCAGCAGCCTGTCTTTTTGATTTTTTGCGCTTGCTGGAGTTCCAGCAGGGCCGTTTTTTGATTTTTTGGGCTTGCTGGAGTTCCAGCAGGCCGTCTTTTTGATTTTTTGAGCTTGCTGGAGTTCCAGCAAGGCGGCAAAGGCATGCTGTTTTTCGGGCACTATCCTTTTCGGAATACCAAACTGCACCAGTCTCCGTTTTGTCTTTGTTCGGTCTTTGTCAGGCTCAAGGATTGTGCCTTTTCTGTGAGCAGAGGCACATCTTCGGTGTAAAAACCGCTCAAAATGAGCATACTTTCAGGGTGCATGAGCCGCGCAAAGGCAGGTAAATCGCACAAAAGTATGTTGCGATTGATGTTGGCCAACACCACGTCAAATGTACCGTCGATGGATTGCAACACTTGCGCGTTGCCATGACGAACCTCCATGTTCCTAACCTCATTAAGCTCGGCGTTGTGCAGCGCATTCTTCACACTCCATTCGTCAATATCATAGCCCACCACATGTGCTGCCCCCAATTTAGACGCAACGATGCCCAAGATGCCTGTTCCACAACCACAATCCAACACTCGCTTTCCTGATAACTCCATTCGCAGCAGGATGGAGACAATCATTTGTGTTGTTTCGTGCGTGCCTGTCCCAAATGCCAATTTTGCATCAATCAAAATGTGCATCTTGGTTTTCTCTTCCGTTGTTATGCTCGCGTTCTTCGCATCGCAGATGGCTAATTTCCCGTCAACCTCAATCGGTTCAAATCCGTTTGCTTCCCACTCGGCATTCCAATCTTTATCTTCAGCCTCGCGAATGGTGTAACGAATGTGTGCCTCAGGGAAAGCAAAACTAGCAAGCTCCTGTTGCAACGACGCTTCATCCCATAAACCCACTTGCACATAGGCCTTCAGCCCCTGCTCGCTATCTTCAAACGATTCGCAACCGGCTTCGCCCGCAGCTTCGGCCAACAAGGCGCGCGCATCATCCAGCAGCGCGGCATCAATGTCAATGAAAAAGTCTATTTCTAAGTATTTCATATCATTGTTAATTTGTAGTGCAAATATATAAAAATTAGGGAAAACCCCACCCCTACTTAGGGAAAAACCGTATATTTGCAGCGTAAGTTATCGTATTTTTGCTAACAGAAAAATGGAAAGTCTTAAAACAAACAAGGATATGAAAAAGTTTATACTTCTATCAATTAGCTTGGGGTTGCTGCCGTTTACAATGGTTGCACAAGACGATGATCTTTATTTCAAGCCTAAAAAGGTTGTGAGAGATCGTAGTGAACAAGTAGATACGCGTAGCTACTCGGGTAGCAATCGCAATGTCGACGAGTATAATCGTCGTGGAAAATATTGGAGTCATTATCAAGTTGTCGGAAAGGATAAAAAAGGAAATGATATCATTCAATTGCAGAAAGGGTGGGGAGTTTATCCCGACTCGACTTATATGGACACAACCTTTGTTGGAAAATACTACGACAGAGTGCTCGATGAAGATGATTTCCGTTACAGCCAGCGCATGAGCCGTTGGGATGGTTTCTACGATCCATGGTATGCTCGTTACGCATGGGGTTATGGTCCTTATTGGAATTACGGTTCTTATTGGAACTATGGCTCGCGTTGGAATTTTGGTTGGTATGGTGGTTATTACGACCCTTGGTTCGATCCATGGTTTGATGGCTATTATGGCGGCTACTATGGAGTACCTTATTATGGTTATGCAGGCTGGTACGGACCACGCTACTATGGTTATCCTTATTATGGCTATCCCTATTATGGCGGTAGTTATTATGTGAGCTATAGTCGCCCTGTGGGCACGCGCAATCATAGTTATGATGGTGCATCTTCTGCTTTCCCATCAGGAACCTTCGGTGGCTCTCGCGCTACAGTGCCCAGTTCTCGTAGTGCTACCTTTGGCAATTCTCGCGTTCGAGTAGGTAATTCTAATTCAACTTTTGGTGGTTCGCGGGCAACTTATGACAATCGTGATGCTGACTACGCTACCGAGCGCATACCTTCCCGTTCTTATAATAACAACCCTTCGCAAGGTAGTTATCAAGCACCAACGCGTTCTTTCAATTCAGGCAGCTTTGGTGGTGGCAGTTCAACCTTTGGTAGTGGTGTCCATTCCGGCGGTTCTTTTGGAGGAGGAAGTACTGGCGGTGGTGGATTCCATTCAGGTGGAACCTTTGGTAACCGTCGCTAAACATTTGTAAACAAAATAAATTAGGCAATGATGAAAAGAATATATTTAACGGTGGCTTCTTTAGCGTTCACCAGCTTTGTTGCGGTGGCGCAGGAAACCTATGAGAATACAAAGCTTATAGACAATGACCTCAATGGAACAGCTCGCTATGTTGGAATGGGTGGTGCGATGGAAGCTTTAGGTGCAGACCTCTCTACGATTGGTACGAACCCTGCTGGTTTAGGATTGTTCCGCAAAGGGAAAGCCGACCTCTCGTTTGGCTTAGTGAATCAAACGGGCATGAACAAGTTTAACTCGCTCAGCAAAACCAATATGAGTTTTGACCAAATTGGAGTGGTCTTTAATCTAAGTAAGACTCCCAATGCTTCAATCAATATTGGTTTTAACTACCACAAGAGTCGCAACTTCGACCAGTTGCTCAACGCAGCGAACACGCTGAACAATGCTTCGCAGAATAAGTTAACGTATCAGAAGTATCGTAATCAGGTATTCAAAGAAAGGAAAGATTTGACCTATAGCCAACTGGATGCGCTCTATATGGATAACTTGCTCTATGATAATAGAACAAAGAAATACTATAATTTCCCTGCGACGGGCTATCTTTATAATCAGGAAAATAAGGGATATATTGGTGAATATGACATGAACCTTAGTGCAAACTTAAATGATCGTGTTTATTTAGGTCTCACGATGGGGATTCATGATGTACACTATAAAGGTTATGCAGAATACACGGAGAATTTTGTCCCCAATGCAAATAACATTCCAGGTTTAACGCTCAATGATAGTAGGGAAATTACAGGAACGGGCTTCGATGTGAAGTTAGGTGCAATCGTTCGTCCTATGGCAGAAAGTCCTTTCCGTTTAGGTGCTTATATCCATACGCCTGTTTGGTATGATTTAACAACCAGCAATTATACAGTGTTGACGGATGGAACTGCACGCCCAAATGTGGGAGAAACTTACGATTTCCGTGTCAATACACCTTGGAAATTTGGTTTAAGTGCGGGAACAACACTTGCTGATAGAATAGCTTTGGGTGCAACTTATGAATATGCAGCTTACAATGCTATGCAGACACGCATTAAAGATGGTGGAACATACGATTGGTATTATGGAACCTATTACGAGAGCAGTCACAACGATCGCGCGATGAATAATCATACGGAGGATGCTTTGAAAGGACAGCATACGTTAAAGTTGGGTGCAGAGGCGAGAATCACCGACCATTTCTCTTTGCGTGCTGGCTATAATTATCTCAGTGCTTTATATAAAGATGCGGCAGTGAAGGATGGGAGCCTTAATTCGCCGGGCACTTATTATGCCAGTTCAACGAGTTATGTGAATTGGAAAGACACCAATCGCTTTACTTTCGGTTTGGGGTGGAATGTTTGGCGATTCAATATTGATTTGGCTTATCAATATAATCAACAAAACGGCACTTTCTATCCATTCATGGATTATCATGAGGGTTCTGCCCCTTCTGTGGAAGATAATATTGCAAATCCAACGCAGGTTAATAACAAGCGGCATCAGTTATTGTTGACCATGGGATATAAGTTTTAAAGGATATCGTTTTAGAAGTTTTCTAATACGATTGTACTCAAGGCATGCAAATGCAGCTATCAAGAGCTAATGGCATTTGCATGCTTTTTGCATTTCAATCAATGTTTTGCCACAAAAACTGATAATCAAATGGATAATGAATGCCGATTGATTAGGATATGATGCTTGCGGAAATCTTATGCAGCCTTTTTCATTTTTATATGTTATTTTTGAGTTAAAAACATTCTGATAGAGTAAGAAATACATGAAAAAGTGCCATTTATGCCCAAAACATGTTTATAAACATAAAAAAAGATTTGTTAGGTATAGAAAAATGCCCTAACTTTGCAAGTGTTATCCTGAATACAATCTTTTTACCTTAAAGAAGCTAATACCTATTGAGATTGATGCCGCACTCTGTGAAGAGGGCGGCATCTTTAGTTGCATAATTATAGAAGCGCAATGTCTGCGCCATGAGCTAATTCATCCATGTGTATTGCTTTTCTCTGTAATGTGTGATGTATTGCATCATAAAGACGCACACTTTATTCACTAATATGATTGTTATTCTCAGCGCTCCTGCTATCGTTTGATAGCTAATAAAACAATGGGGAACAGTGTTAGGCTTCACCATTCCTCTATTTCAGAATGATATTACAAACAAGAAATAGCAACATTTAGTTCTTTTACTATCTGCTGCTATTAAAAAATCCTATATTAATTTCATAGTTTGGCTATTGTATCATATCCTCCATGATTTTTATTTTCTCTATTGCAACCATGTAGTCCCATAGTCTTGAATCTTGCAACTTTGCTATAGGTATGAATGTTTGCCATTGTTCATAGAATTCAAAAGGCTTAAATTTTAAACGTTCATCATCCCAGCGATCAATAACTTCACTCCAATCAATGTAATCTTCAAATGTTTCTAAGAATTCATCCGTGAGCTTTATAGCACTATTCATAGATAGTTTACGCCAGTCCCATTGCTGTTTAAAGGCCCTTAGTAGGGGCATTGTGGCACACTTTTCACTTAAAGCACTTGAGAGTGTGTCCCAATGGATTTGTCTTTTAAACTTCGTCAGCATAGGTATTGTCCACAAGATGTCGCTATTTCCGGAAATCGCTTCCCAATCAATTTTGTCTTGGTACTTCTCTAAAAGCGGTTCTGTCCAACTAATTTCTTCGGAGATCTCTTTCCAAGCTTCGGCCGTCATCATACAGCGTAAGAACTCATCATCAATTATTGTTTTCATTTTCTTTATTTTTTTTATTTAACTTATGTTTGTCGCTGCAAAGATAGATACAGGGTGTGGCAATTATGGGCATAGTAAAATTTAAAAGTAAAATTAATACTATTGAGTGATGATATCGCAAATCAAATCATCTTTGAAAATATCTTTGCAAATGGCTTTTGCCATGAGTGCAGAGTAAATGCGCCAAAACTTTTCACCATGCGACCGATCTTTCCTTCGTACGTCCCATGTATATTGTTCCGTGTGGTGAATGTGGTGTGCATATTCATGAATGGCAACCTCCATGATTATGTGGCCATCCATGCCTTTAGCATAGATATTAATCTTTTGCTTTTCGACAAAATATGTTCCGAGCCTCCGTTTGAATTTGCGGTCAACCACGTATAATTCAAAAGGCTCTTTGCAAGTATAAATCTTTAATAGCATTTGCTTGATCGCAGCCGAAGATGGAAGAAAGTTACTCATTGTTTTAAAATTTATTTTTGTTGTATACTATTCTTTTGTGATGGTGCAAAAATAAAATGGAGCTATGCCATTGGTGGGCATAACTCCATTCCATAATGAAAGAAATCTTTTTATTCCAAATATCCGAGTTCTTTTGCAGCATGATAGAACTGCGCACATTGTTTGTCGCCTTTATCTGTGTAATCCCATGCGAGCCATTCGTTTTCGACACGGTATTGGCCTTCTATAATTCCACATCTCTCCATGATAGTCTTAACCATTTCTTTTAATTTATCATCGTTAGGCGTATCGCTCTTAAAGCCCCAGTAAGGTCTGTTACCAATCCAACAACCGCATTGTATATGATTAAATTCAAGGTAAAACGAATCTGTATTATAGATTAATTGTTCTCCCCATGTGCGTTTGAGATTCTCATACCATTGCTTTATCAAATCAGTATATACCGAGTGGCGGAGTTTTTCGAGTCCCTCCTTTAATACTTCAAGTTCAGCTTGCTTTGCCTCAATGAGTTTAGCTTGGCCTGCCAATGATGAGGACTCATCTTTTAAAAGTTCCTTACGTAAAAAATCTACTATTTCCATGTTTAATTTATTATTTATTCTGTTGTTATATATTCCTCTTACGTAGTCTGTGAACTGTACAATCGCAGACGCTAATACCTGTTCTCTTTTTTCTAATATAGGTAGGCAGCAATCCTCCAACCAGTCGGGGAATGATTTGTCGAGAATTAGTGTACGAGGTGCAAACTTCCGGCGTAAGTCTATTTCGCAGCCCTCACAAGTCCTATCTTTATCACCATCACATTGGCAACTTACGGCATCTGATTTCCATCTACAATCTCGCTCTTGATTAGGACTATCCCAATCAGATGGTAATCGCCATACAGATTGGTTGATGTGGTCGAATAGCTTTGAGTCAATGTACCCCGGTAATATGATGACAAATATTTGTTCATCTTTAAAACCTTCCCGCCTCATTTTCCCAATATATCTTGCAATTTGGTTTCGTTGAAAACGAGCACCTTTTAGTTTATTCTCAATGATGATGGCGTATTTCCCTTTCTCTTGAATGCAAATATCAATTCTATCCGTTTCAGCTGTGATGCATGGAGATGAGAACCATTGCATATTAAAGCCCTTTGGTACGAGGAAATAGTTGATAAACATTCGGCACAAGACAAACTCATGATTTACCTGATAATTTAGAATTGAAGTAATAATCTTGCTTGTCGCCGTTTCAGATGCATAGAGCATATCCAAAAGATTCAATAGGTAAATGGGCTTATTAGGCGACCTGTCAATAAAATCTTGGCGTAATGGACATTTGGTAGGCTGAAAACCTCTCGGGTTTTAGTAATGGACATTTGGTAGGCTGGTTATTCCAGCCTACTTTTTTGTATTTATGAGCCCATCTATAAACTTCTTTTTGTTAGCTTCATTCAATCCATTATGATTATGTAGTGCTCTTTTAAGTTGTGAGTTAAATCCTTCCAACAGGTTTGTTGTATTAGGTATTTGTATATCCGGATGCTCCTCACACGTATAGAGCCATGGCAGATGTGTCTTAATAGAACGTCTTGCCGTTCTCAGTCTTCTGTGTGTATAAGTTGTCTTACCCGAGATTAGGAGAGTTCGTTCATTTAGGAACTCTTTCCATTTATCACACCATTTATCAAAAGCAGTTATAAACTCTTC
>NZ_JH114215.1:743068-757963 GCF_000224615.1 Segatella oulorum F0390 | reverse complement strand
AATATACCGAAGTCCGTCAAGATAATCTCTGTTGGTTTCGTTTTTGACAAACTTGCGATAGAGTATTTTGCCTGATGAAGCATCCTGAAACAGCATCACACCAAATGTCCTGGAAAAGTATGTTGTATCCAGTATTATTACTGCAGATTTGGGGTAAGTAGCAGTAAAGCTATCTACTACTAAGCTCAACCTACGTCGTATGGTTCGCTTTGAACATTTATAAAGAGTGGATAGATCAGAAATCGTTCGATTTGCCGTCAGATAGTCATTCCATAGAGAAATATTATTTATACGCAGATCACCTTGAAATTGTCTACCACAATCCTTGCAAAAATACATCTGAACAGTACGTCGATGCCCATTTTTTTTAACATTTGAGCTATTACAGAAGATACAGTTTTTTTATTCATAGGTTTTCAAATGCTGCAAAGGTAGTAAATAAAAGGATTCAGAGAGGTTTTCAGCCTACCAAATGTCCATTACGCCAAAATCTTTAAGTTTATTTGCTATGCTTAAAAGGGTGTGTTGGTTTTGTTGGTTGAAGTTCTCGTACCTGTCTATAAACGATAGCGCGTTTTTTAACGATATGTCTGGTTGCATAAGCAATTTTATATTATGAGTGATTATTCTCTGCATGGAGAGTTATCTGATTTATATTTATTCCCCATTTGCTGTATTTTTTCAGCAATTTCTTTTCGGAGCCACAGAGGTTGCATTACTTCAATGCATTCTCCATTCCACAGAAGTTCTTGCAGGAAGTCGAAAGTAGGGCGAACATCCATTGTAAAAATGCTATAATCAGGGTGACATTCTTTTTCTATCTGACTCTCATGTATAGGGAGATCGCGTAAATAATTAGCTTGAGTAGCCGACACTTTCAGAACGACATATTCTATATTAACATCGGCATTGGCTATTACCCCGATGCATCCATCGAAGAATGTATGTGGATTGAAGGCTTCTTGCGCATAGTTAAATGACTGCGAAGACAGTCGAAAATCCGTAATTCGGTCGAGGCAAAAGATTGTAATCATGTGGTTGAACTTATTCTTTCCGACCAAATACCAACACTGTCGGAATAGTTTCAGACACAGAGGCATAACGAAATGTTGGCGCTCACGATCTTGTCAATAATTATAATAGGTGATATGAATGAGTCTATTTTGTTTCATAGCATCCATAATGGCTTCTAAATAATCCGCAGCCGATGGAACCTCTTCTAAAAGAATTCTATCTTTGATGGATTTACAGCCGATAAGCGTGTTGCTTACTGTACAGGTTTTAAGCAGCCAATCCTCAATGTTTCCATTGTGAAGGTCGTTTGCATTGCTGATATAGTAACGATAGGTGCCTCCTTTCTCACATTCAATATTGAGCCCGAAAGTATCAAGAATATTCACACGCCATTTATGGAATGTACGTTTTAACAGCTCTTGCCCAGCGCTAAGGTCTTCGTTCTCCATCCACTTTTCATTCAAATCTTCAAACGAAATTCTTTTCGCTTTGTAGATGGTTTCGCAATCCAGGCCAATTTATTGGTTTGATTTAATGCCATATAGACAGCGTTTAAAGTTTTTTGTCGGCAAAGTTAGGGAAAAGGTGAGAATAATACGAGCATAGTATCATTTTATTTCGAAAAATAGAGGGGAAATAAAAAAGCATTTACCCCAAAGCTCTTATAGAGATTTGGGGTAAATGGTGCAAGTTTGTGCGCTAATGGCTGTGACTTTTCGCATTGAGAAAGCCTCTGCACGTTGTTTATTTTATGCCGCGTTCGTTGAGTGCCTTTGCATATTTAGCGGCATTGTCCATGTGTTCCTTGTAGGTTTCGGCGAAGTTGTGGGTGCCGCTGAAATCCTCCTTGGCGCACATGTAGAGATAGTTGTGATGAATGCGATTGAGCACAGCATCAATACCCGCGATGGAAGGAATGCGGATAGGGCCGGGAGGGAGCCCGGGGTTTTTGTAGGTGTTGTAGGGACTCTTGATGGAGAGCAGATTGTTGTAGATGCGTTTGAGTTCGAAACGCTTCCAAGCAAATTTTATCGTGGGATCAGCTTGCAGCGGCATACCTTTGGGATACTCGGCATTGCGCAATTTCAAGCGGTTGTAGTACATGCCTGCAATCATGGGTTTCTCGCTGTTGTTGGCCGTTTCCTCATCAACAATGCTGGCCAAGGTTATCACCTCGTTGTGGGTCAATCCTAATTGCGAAGCCTTTTGACTGCGCGTGGGATTCCAAAATCTGTTGTTCTCCTTTTGCATTTTCTCCAAAAACTTGTCCACGGGAATGTTCCAATAAACATCGTAGGTGTTGGGGATGAAAAGGCAAGCAATCGTTGCCGTGTCGTAGCCCAATTTCTGGCAAGTCGCTTCATCGGTCAGTGCACGATAGAGCGTAGTGCTGTCCATGAGAAGGCGTTTTGAGATTTCGCCAGCCAATTTATCCATGGTTCTCACGCTTGGAATGGTGAGACTCACAGGCGCTTGCTGCCCGTTGCGCATGTGGCGAAACACGCTGAAAGCACCGTCTCCGGGTGTAATGGCATAACGACCTGTGCGAATTTTGTCGGCATATTGCATGTGGCGCGCCAAGGTTCTAAAGGCGCACATGCCATGTTTTGAAGCAAATGGACTGAGTTTGCTGTACACAGAGTCTATGTTGTCGTTGCTGTCGATGCAAACATATTCCGTTTTGTCCTTAGTGGAAAATCCTTCAAAGAAATAATAATAGATGATACCAGTGACGACTGCCACGCAGACCAAGGCGGACAGAAGGTACTTCTTTTTCAATTCTTTTTTCATATTCTTCATTTGAAAATCGGTTGCAAAGTTACACCTTTTTTTCATCTACGCCACATAATTGACCTTTTTTTGCTAACTTTGCTTGCCGTTAAAACAGGGAGTATTACAGGAATAACGATGAACTATCAAACGTATATTTTTGATTTAGATGGCACACTTTTAGATTCGCTCACCGACCTTTATTTAAGTTGCAATGTGGCGCTCAAGCAGCATGGTTTGCCCGAACGCAGCTACGAGGAGGTGCGAATGTTTGTGGGCAATGGGGTGAAGAAGCTGATGGAACGCGCTGTTCCGGCCGATACGCCCACAGAGGTGTTTAACCAGGTTTATGAAGACTTTCGTGCGCATTATTTGTTGCACAATTTAGATCACACTCAGCCTTATGCGGGCATCCCCGCGATGTTGCAGGCGCTGAAGGCCAATGGCAAGCAGCTGGCGGTGGTGAGCAATAAATTTTATGCGGCGACACAAGCTTTGGTGAAACATTTCTTTGGCGACACCATCAGTGTGGCCATTGGCGAACGCGAGCAAATCAGGAAAAAGCCGGCACCCGACACGGTGGAGGAGGCGCTGCGGCAGTTGGGCGTGTCGCGCGAAGGAGCGGTGTATGTGGGCGATAGCGACGTCGATATTCTCACTGCGCGCAACACCCATTTGCCCTGCATCAGCGTGCTTTGGGGATTTCGCGACAAGGAGTTTCTGTTGGCAAAGGGGGCTACAACCTTGGTGGCACGTCCGGAAGAGATTTTGGATATCTGACGGCAGAGTTCGTCGTGTGGCATGAACGGAGTCTTCGTACAGAGCTGGAGAAACGCGTTAGTTACAGCGTATCTAATCTGTTTCTGAGAAAAAACGCGTTAGTTACAGCGTATCTAATCCGTTTTCGAGAAAAAACACGTTAGTTACAGCGTATCTAATCTGTTTCTGAGAAAAAACGCGTTAGTTACAGTGTATCTAATCTGTTTCCGAGAAAAAACACGTTAGTTACAGTGTATCTAATCTGTTTTAGAGAAAAAACACGTTAGTTACAGCGTATCTAATCCGTTTCCGAGAAAAAACACGTTAGTTACAGCGTATCTAATCTGTTTCCGAGAAAAAACACGTTAGTGAGCCGCTCGCTGATAAATCTTTGCGTAAAAATGATTATTTGAGGGTGCCCTCCTGATAGAATTGCAGCAGTTTGATGTTGAGGATAGCTAAATATTTGCTCTGTAGCTCGTTTTGCTGCGCTTTGAGCAGGTTGTCTTTGCCCGTCATGAGATCCACGATATTTTTTAGTCCCAAACTGAATTGTTCGTTGAGCAAGTCATAGCTTGTCTTGGCGCTCTGCGCGGTGATCTGCGCCGCTTTGAACATGTTTTGGTTGTTGTTGGCCTGCAACCAATAGTTTTCTATCGTTGCGTAGAGCGCCGTTTGCTTGTCTTTGAGCTCGAGCTGATAGTTGAGTTGCTGCAATCGGGCTTTGTTGACGGCGGTGGTCGTTTGGCGATTGTCAAACAGCGGCACGCTGATGCTTACACCGGCGCCGAGGCCAAAGTTGTTTTTGAGCTGCGTTCCCCAGGCTTTGTGGCTCATCGTGGTGGTGTTGGCATTGGCTCCGGCATTCAAACTAATGGTGGGCTGCCGCATGGCTTTGGCTATCTTGATGCTCAGGTTGCTGCTCTCAATGCCCAATTCGGCATTCTTAATCTCGGGACGATGGGCCACAGCCTGCTGATAGACGTTGTTGAGTTGAGGGATGAGTGCCAGCGCCATGTCGTCGGTGGTTTGGGGGGTGACGACTTCGAAAGGCTCGTTGTTGGTGAGTTGCAACAGCTGTTTGAGCTGGCGTTTATAGTCTTTCAATGCACTCTCGGCCTGCACCACGGCATATTCATCCTGCGCGCGTTGCGACGTGAGCTGCGCCAAATTGGCTTTGCTCATTTTCCCCACGTTGACCATCTCTTGCCCTCTCTCCTCGTTTTTAATGCTTGTGGCGAGGCTCTCTTGATTCACTTTGATGGCCTCGGTGGAGTAGAGGATTTGCACATAGAGTTGTGCAATTTGCTCAATGAGCGCGTTGGCCGTGGTGGCCGAGTCGAGTTTGGCTTGCTTCTCGGCATATTGGTTGAGTTTGATTTGGTTGCGGTTGCGGTTGCCGTTCCAAAGCATCAGATTGGCGCTCACACCATAGCTGCCGTTGTAGAATGTCTTGTCGACGCTGGTTTGCACGCGGCTTCCGGCTACCATATAGCTACCCACTTCGGGCCATGGCGTGTAAGAGACGTTGTGCGAGGTGTTGAAAGCTAACGAAGGGAGCAGTGCCGCCTGACTCTCTTTGATGTTTTCGTGCGCGTTTTTAACGTTGAGCTGCGTTTTCAGCATGTTGATGTTGTTTTGCAACGCATAATCGATGCAGGCTTGCAGCGACCATGTTTTGGCCGACAGCTCCATGGGGATTGTGGCAAGCGCAACACCTAAGCCGAGTAGTTTCCATTTTTTTCCCATTCGATAAACTATTATTTGGTTATTATTCATTCGTTGATTAGATGGTGAACAGGTCAAAAAGGTTTAGTGGACCTTTAATTTCTTAACATCTTTTAGTTTCCGCTTTCTTATTTAGTTCCGCTCCTATTTGGAAAGGCTTTGCAGGCGCGCAATGTATTTGCCGAGGATGTCGAACTCGATATTCGCCAGGCTGCCTTTGTGCATGTCGCAGAAGTTTGTGTGCTCCTTGGTGTAAGGAATGATGGCCACGGTGAATGTGTTGGCTGTGGGTTCGCATACGGTGAGCGAAACGCCGTTTACCGTAACCGAACCTTTGTCGACAGTGAAATAACCCCGCTGTGCCAGCTCCCTGTTTGCTGCATACTCAAAGGTGTAGTAGGTACTGCCATTGGCATTGTGCACGGCAATGCAGGTAGCGGTTTCGTCAACATGTCCCTGCACAATGTGCCCATCCAATCGGCCGTTCATCAGCATCGAACGTTCGATGTTCACTTTGTCTCCAACGTTGAGTTGCTGCAAATTCGAACGAATCAGCGTTTCTTTCATGGCTGTTACGGTGTAGGTGTCGCCGCTGATGCGAACCACAGTTAAGCAAACGCCGTTGTGTGCCACGCTTTGGTCGATTTTCAAGTCTTGCGCAAACGAGCAGCGCAGCGTGAAGTGCATATTGTCTTGTTCTTGCTCTATGGCTACGACGGTAGCCATTTCTTCGATGATTCCGCTAAACATTGTTGTTTTATTTTGAGGATTTAAAAAAGAAAAAAGGGGTTGCCCGATGATGTGATGAAACTCCGAGTAAATCATTATTTGAGTGTTTACCGCCTTTGTAATCCACCGGTCTGCGAGAGACTTCACTTCAAAGAAGCTTTATGTGGCCCGCCATTAGCAAGCAAAACGTGCTCGGTTTTCAATATTATTTGATGAGTATCCCAATCGAATCGGCACAACCCCTATATCTTTCTTGTTTAAAATTGTTGTCGATTTTGTTGTATGCAAAGGTAAGTTTTTTCGCGGAAACTGCAAACAAAAGCTTAGAATCTTTTCACGATGACGAAGGCAATGTGGTGGCTCACATCGGCTGCATTAAGGGTGCGCAGCTGATAGACTCCGTCGGTGATACCTTGCATGTTGATGACATTGTTGCGCACGCTGAGCGTTTGAAGTAACGTGCCGTCGAGGGCGGAGAGCGTGAGCAGTCCTTCGTTTGCATCGTAGTTGTCGGGCATGCGCAGCGTGTTGCCTGTGCACAACAGTGCATCGCTGGCAGGCGGAGTTTTCTTTTCGTTGCATTGCGTGGGCCGGCTCTCGTTGCCATATCGGTCCATTGCCGTGAGGGCGTAGTAGCGTTGGTTGCCTGCAGGAATATTGAGCTGCGCACTTGCATGACGCACGAGCATCAGGTTTTCGGCCTTCTCTGTGTCGACCGGCCATTGCTCGCTGCTATATAGATTATAGGTGCAGCCTGGTTGCGCCTGCCATGTGATTTGCGTGGCCATTGTGTGCACGTCTGAGGGTGCAGCGGGCTGTTGCTGTGCGCGCCATGTCAGTGCGGGCTGTAGGGCAGGAGTTGCATCAATGTTGTCGGCAGTGGCGGTGTAGATGCCCTTAGTATTGTCGGTGAAAAACTTGCTGCGGAAGTAGGCATGCCCCATACCGACGTGGCGTGCCACCAGCATTTCGCGGGTGATGTCGGTTAAAGGCCAATTCTTCTCCTGCGGCGCCATCATGTAGATGCCCAAACCCGGCACAACAATCTTACCTTGCGCCTGTTCCTGCCAGTCGAGGGCGAAGGGATAAAAATGGTTGCCTTTGAAATACATCATGGGATAGAGTTCGTCCATAAGTCCGTCGGCGAGCCACTGTTGCGCATTCTGCAGCACACGTGCGTAGGCATTCCAACCATGACTCCAATAGCGGGATAAGTCGTTGGCTTTGCCGATGGGCGAACAGCTCATGCGCACCCAAGGCTTGAGGGCTTTTACGGCGTTGGATGCGGCTGTGACGATGCTCGTAATGAACGTGCGGCCTTGGTCGGGCTTCACCTTGATGTTCCAGGTCTCGGGATAGCGGATGTAGTCTAAGTGGATACCGTCGACATCATATTTGCTGACGATTTCTTGGCACAACTTCGCAATGTGGCTGGCAGTTTGTGGCTTTTCGGGATTCATATAACCCTCGTCGCCAATCTTCACAATGAGTTGCGGGTAGCGCTGTCGCAGTCGTTTGCAGCCCAATCCGTTCCATTTCCCCACGGGAATCGACACGAGCCATGCTTGCACCGCCATGCCGCGTTTGTGGCATTCATCGATGGCAAATTGCAAGGCGTCGTAACCGGGTGATGTGCCCGGAACACCACTGAGGCAACCATCCCAAGGCTCGTAGTCCGAGGGGTAAATCACCGTTCCGCGGATGCGCGTCTGCAACAAAATGGTATTGACACCCGCCGCTTGGAGTTGGTCGAGCATCGTTTGGAGTTCGGCTTGCTGCTTCGCCCTCGACCGCTCGCCCTGCGCATAGTTGTGGGGCCAATCTAATCCGCCGATAGTGGTAAGCCACACGGCGCGCACCTCGCGTTTGGGCTGTGCTTGAATGGAAAGCCCGATAAGCATGCTTAAAACAAGCGTGTACCAAAATCTTCTAATCATTGTTTTCAAAATGTGAGGTGAGGGATTTAGTGTGTAGCAAAACTGTTGTTGCGATAGCTCAGCGCGGCACCGATGGCTGTGCAAAACTCGCTGTGTTTGGGAATGTGGAAGCGCACGTTGTAGAGCTTCTCCATGGCATCATAGACCTCACGACATTGGGGCAGCAACGTGAGGTTGCCAATGAGCACAAAATCTTTGATGCCGCTTTCCAAACTGCTCAGGATGGTGCTCGAGCCTACGGCCTGCAGCACCATGTAGATGAGTCCGATGGCGATGTCTTCGCGCGAGGCATTGGTTTTGGCATTGCTGAAGAGGCTCGCCGTGGCGCTCATCGGCAGTCCGGGAAGCGGATGGGCGCTGATGTCGCCAATGAGCAGATTGATTTTCGAGATATCGCCGGACTTAGCCAGTTCGGCCACTTGCTTGATATCGTCGGTCTTGAGCATGATGCGACTCAGCCCCTGCAAGGTGCCGCCGCCAATGCCCGTGCCACCGATGTGGCGGATGTTATCGCCGTCGCACTTCACGAGACTGGTGCCCGTGCCCATGCTCACGACAATCATCTTCTCCAAGTCGCTTTCATAGCGTGCCCCCAATCCGTCGGCGACAAATTCCTGCGCTTTGGCTGTGGGCAGCCCGTAGATGTCTTCGTCAATATAGGCCGCACCCACTCCCGTGACCATCACTTGCGCCACATCGCCCAGTTGGATGCCATTGTTGTGCAGATATTTTCCGAAGGCGCCATAAAGCGACGTGATGGGGTCGGTGGCTCTGATTCTGAACGGATTGAGCACGGTTCCTTCGGTGTTGATACCCACAATTTTGGTGGTGCTGATGCCCACATCAATACCGATGACGATACCCGTGTGGGGGTGTTCTGTGACATTACGCATGATGTTCGGGCACTATGCCTAAGAACACAACGTCTTCGGCGGTGAGGTTTTTATAGTTGTGCTGATGGCCCATGGGACAATAGTGCAGTTGCCCGGCACGGACAATCTCTTTCTGCCCGTCGCAAGTCACAGTGAGTTCACCCTGAATCACATAAATCATCTCGCTGTTGCTGCCGTGCAGGTGTGTGCCGGCCGAAGCCTGCGGCTTGAGCACATTGCGCATGATTTTCACCCGGTCGTCGGCAAAGCCGGCCATGTCGAGCTCGCCCTGTCCACCCTTGAAGCCATTGATGGTCTGCACCGTTATTTTATCGAAATCAATCACCATAATATCTTATCTGTATTTGAATTTATGGGAGCAAAGGTAATAAAAAAATGCGGGGTGGGGTAATACGATACCTTGAAAAAGGGTTGGATGTATGCTTCGTCCGTGGGCAACACATTGTTTTTCTCGAAAATGGCTGTTCCAACCCCTTGGAACATTTGTTTTTCTCGAAAACGGCTGTTCCAACCCCTTGGAACGTCTGTTTTTCTCAAAAATGGATGAGAACGGTGAGTGGTTTCGCTTGTTTTTGGTGAAAATGGATGAGAACGGTGGGTGGTTTCGCTTGTTTTTAGCGAAAACGGATGAGAACGGTGGGTGGTTTCGCTTGTTTTTAGCGAAAACAGATGAGAACGGTGGGCGAGTTCGCTTGTTTTTAGCGAAAACGGATGAGAACGGTGGGCGGTTTCGCTTGTTTTTGATGAAAACGGATGAGAACGGTGGGCGAGTTCACCTTATTATATTATAGCCGTGCCGGCCAGATTTGCTTTGCGCAAAAAAATCAGGAGGCATGCATCAAACGCATGCCCCCATCATTATTAAGAGAGTTATAAAGTTAGGGTGAATTATTATTTCGAATAGAAAATGGAGATGGCTTCGACGAGCCCTTTATAGGTGGTTTTTGCAGCGATGAGTGTGAGCTGATCACCTTCGGCCACGTGGAGCGTGCCAAACTCGCCTTTCTTTCCGCCCCAGCCCGTGGCCACACCATAGACATAGACGTTGCCGGTGGCATCGGTGAGGGCGAAGTTGCCATATTGGGTGAGGTCGAATTTGGTGTTGGCCTCGGTCGACTTACCCACCGTTCCCTTAATCATGTAGTAGGTGTCTTTGTTGTCGGGCTTTGCGCGGAAGTCGGCAATCGACACTTGTTCCACCTTTTTATGCTCTTCGATGGTGGCTTTCACCATTTGCGGGGTGGCGTTATATTGGCCGCGCTCGCCCACGAGGGTGACGATGTCGCCCACTTTCACACCCTTGGTTTGGAAGTCTTTTGCCTTATAAACAAAGACGCTGCCCGAGTGGTCTTTGAGGGTGAAATTGCCCTTTGTAGCATCTTTAACATCGGTCACAATGCCCGCGATGCGATATTGCGTGCTGCCCACAGCCGCTTTGTTGAATGCATCGATGGTGGCAGCAACGATGGCTCCCGTTTGCACCAATTGGGTTTGTGCGGTATAGGTTTTGCCGCCTTCAGTGGTGCGGAACGTAAGGGTGGTGCTTCGGTCGCCGCCGGTATTGGGCTGTGCGGTGAATTGCACGGTCGTTTTGGTCGCGGTGGACTGGATACCACTGATGGCGAGCCAACTTTTGGCATCGTTGGGAATATCAACCGAAACGCCTTGCCCCTTGCAAACCAAGTGGGCCGTGAAAGTGCCTCCGGCTACGGGGAGCGTGTCGTTTTCAACGGCATCGACCTTGATGAGCGACTTTTTCACGCTGATGAAGGTGGCATCTTTGAGCTGTCCCACGCCGTTGTAGGTGGAGCGTGGCCCTTCGACGGTCACTTCGTCGCCTACTTCGATGTTAAACGACTTCCAGGCATAGTTGCCGCCGGCATCTTTCGTGCCATAGACGTAGAGCTGGCCGGTGCCGTCGTTGAGATAGAAGTTGCCATAGGTGGTGTTGTTGATGGAAACGCAGGTTCCGGTGACGCGATAGCTCTTGTTGTCGACACCCGCGAGGACTGCGGCACAGGTGGCTTTCGAAACGGTAGGCAGGCCTTGGATGACGTTGATGTGCTGCGTCTCGCCGTTCGATGTAACAATCACTTCGGCCGTGCGACCGTCTAAGGATGCCGGTGCGGTGAACGAGATTTGGGTCTCGCCGGCGTGGCCCGTGGTAGGCGAAATGGTGAGCCATTCCACCTTATTCTTTTTGGTGGTCACCTTTTCGAGTTTCCAATCGCCCGCTGCATGGAGTGTGATGGTTGCGGTTGCCCCCTTTTCGGCAATCGAAACATACGACGAGGAGACGTGCAGGCCGTCGAGTTCGGTGATTGAATTGTCTTTGCTGCAGGCCGTGAAGAGCGCAATCGAAGCGCACACGGCGGTGACAATGCTTATTATTCTTTTCATTATTATCAATTTCGTTTAGTTGAAGAAATATTTTATGCCAATCGAAGCGTTCCAGCACTGGCCGATGGTGTGTTGCGGCACAAACAGCTGGGTTGAGCCGTTGATGGAAGCCGGCGTAGACCAAGTGGCATATCCGCTGGCGTCGACTCCTTCGTATTTCAGCACCTTCAGCTCTTGACCGATTTGAGGGTTGAGGTATTTCATCACGCCCCAACTTGAGTTGAACAGGTTCATGAGGTTTTTGATGTCGAAACTCAACTGCAAGGTGTGCTTGGTGCTGCCAAGGTTGAGTTTGAAATCGTGCTTGTAGCTGAAGTCGATGCGGTGAACCCATGGGGTGTAAACACTGTAGGGCTCGGCATATTCGCCTTGATGATTTTTGAGCGACTTGTTGGCGTGCACAAAGTCCATGAAACGTTTGCGGTCGTCGGCGGTTTTGAAGCGGAAGTCGCCATTGGCCACTTGCTCGTCGGTTGGAATGTAGATGGCATCATAGAGATAGCCGTCGCCGTTGACATCATTGGTAGCCATGTAGCTGTAGTTGTAGCCGCCACGCCATGTCTCATAGATGAAACTATAGTGGTTGCCGCTCTTGTCGTGGATAGATGCCGAAGCTACGAAGCGGTCGGGGGTTACATATTGCGAATTGTGGAGCTTGATGTAGTTCGCACCCTCTACGGTCGGAATATAGGTGAAGGCCGATTTCGCATTAGAGCCCGGCATCCCCGTGATTTCCTTTGAAACGGTGTGTGTATAGGCGCCCATGAGGTTGAGCCATTCGACAGGCTGTGCATTGAACGAAAGATTGAACGACCATCCATAGCCCTTGCTGGTATTTTCGAGCACGAAAGCGCTGGGATTGGTCGATGCACCGGCGGGATAAATGGGACGATTGTCTACGCCGTTGAAACGAGCGAAGCCGCCCACGTTGGGAATGCTCCAGTCTGCAATCTTAACAGCATTGATGGTTTTGTTATAAATACCTTCGGCTGTCACAGTGAGGGGGAACGAAACCGGCACCTGATAGTCTACAGCCAACGAGGTTTTCCACACTTGTGGCATCTTGAACTTAGGGTCGACGGCAGCAATCTGCGAGGGTACCGAACCCGTTTCGGGTGAGATGGTAGATGGGAAAATCTTTTGTCCGCTGGCATTGGTCATGTTGACGAGCTTATTGTAGAGGGCTTCGATGGTAGCTTTTCCGTTGGCGTCGGTCACCAGGCCGCCGGCAAAATCGTTCATCGAGTAACCAAGTCGGCTACCATTGCGCGCATTGAGTTGTGCCTGATACTGCACCATGCCGCTGTTGGTGGGCATGTTGGTGAAGAACACCAAGGGTAGACGACCAGAGAAGAAACCCGTTCCTCCGCGCAGTTTGAGAGTTTTATTGCCTAAGACATCGTAGGTGAACCCAATGCGCGGCGACACCGTGAGACTTGACGAGGGCCATTTGCCCGTGTCGATGTGGCGCCCATTGTAGTCGAGATTGTAGATGGCGTTGTTGCGCATCAAGTCGCTATTGTTGAAGAAGAGGCCATCGAAACGCACACCATAAGTGAGTTTCAGCTTGTTGTTTACTTGCCATTCGTCTTGCCCATAGATGCCCAACGTGTTGAACTGCACGCGCGAGGTGGGATTCTTTTCACCGTTGTAACCATAGGTGAGGCAGACGATTTCGGGTGCGGCACCCGTGAGGAAGTCGTTGACGCTGGCATAACGATAATAGCCTGTTCCGTTGCGCATATAGGAATTGTCGGCCATTTGATGTTCGAACTTCATGCCGGCAGTGATTTTGTGGTTGCCGGTGAAATAGGTCACATCGTCTTTGATATTCCAAATCTTGTTGTGCACCGCATTGTTGTGGGTGAAGAGTTCTTCGCCGAGCGACATGTAGTTGCTGGTGGTGCCCGTTCCGTCTAAGATGTCGATGAAGGGGAATGGGGAAGAGTTGGTGAAACGCTGGTCGTCGAGTTTCGAATAAGTCGCCAGGAATTGGTTGGAGAGTTTCTCACTGATGCGGCTGTTCAAGTCGAATGTAAACGAGTGCACGAGGTTGTCCATGGCATACATCGAGTTGGCAAAAGCCATGGAGTGGTCGGATGTGCGGGCAAAAGCCGATGACGGACCGCCATCCATTGACGACATGTTGGGTGCATTCCAACCGCGGTTCTTGGTGTAGTTATAGCGCAGTGCCAAGTGGTGCTTGTTGGTGATATTCCAATCTAAACGCGCCAGGATTTTGTAGTTGGTTTCGTCGGCCGGGAAGTTGGTGTACGACCCGGTGTCGTAGCCATAGCGTGTGGCAACATATTGGGAGACGCGCTCCATGTCGGCAATCTTTGTGCGCGAGATATAGTTGTTAGCGTTGGCCACTCCGTCGGCCGATGCACGCCAGCGGTTGGCAATGGTTGGCGTTTGAATGGTTTCGCCGTTGACGAAGAAGAACAACTTGTTTTGAATGATTGGACCGCCGAGGGTGAAACCATAGGTGGTGCTGCGGTCGGTATTACGTGCACCGTCGATGGCCAGTTTGTCGACAGCATCGCCGCGCAGGTTCTCATTGCGGTGGTAGATGTAGGCACTGCCTTTGAAGGTGTTTGTTCCCGATTTGGTGATGGCATTCACGCCGCCGCCGATGAAGTTTGTCTGGCGTACATCAAAGGGCGAGATTACCACTTGCAGTTCGTCGATGGCATCAATCGAGATGGGGTTGCCGCCGCCGGGAAGTTTCGAACTCAAGCCGAAGTTGTTGTTGAAGTTGGCGCCGTCAACGGTGAAATTGGCCGTTCGGCCGTCAGATCCGGCAAAGAACATACCGTTGCCACCATAGGGCGAGAGGCGCGTTACATCGGTGATGCTGCGGCTCACGGTGGGCAGGTTCACAATCTGACTGTTGTTGATGTTGGTTGAAGCACCGGTTTTTTCGGCGGCAAATTTCGAGGCCGTTGCGCTCACCACCACTTCGCCCAGCACGGTAGCGTCTTCAGAGAGCTGCACGTTGAGGTTGTAGACTTCGCCCAACTGCAACTGAATGCCTTTGTAGCTTTTCGATTGGTAGCCGATGTAACTCACGGTGACTTTGTAGGGACCGCCCGTGCGCATGCCTTGAATGTTGAACCGGCCATCGGCATTGGTCACAGCAGCATAGCGTGTGCCCGACGGTTCGTGGATGGCTTGCACGGTGGCGCCGACGATATCTTCGCCCGTGCCTTGCAGACTAACCTTACCACTCATGGATGAGGTGGTAACTTGTGCCATGACCGTCGTTGCGCACAACAGCATCAGGCTCAATAGGAGATGCAATTTCTTTTGCATAGTTTTAACTGAAATTTTAAGAATAGGTTGTGGGGATGAACCCCGATTTGACTAAGTTGGTGCAAATATAATTAAAATATATAAAAAGTAGTCCCTCGCGCATGTTAAATCTTTCAGTTGATAGCGAAATAACACTTTTACGATGGGTAGGGTTTTATGAGAATAGCTATTCTCGCTCATTTTTCTCAAAAAACAAGCGAAACATCCCCAGCATCTCACGCATGTGTTTTCAACGTAATGGACATTTGGTAGGCTGAAAACCTCTCTGAATCCTTTTATTTACTACCTTTGCAGCATTTGAAAACCTATGAATAAAAAAACTGTATCTTCTGTAATAGCTCAAATGTTAA
>NZ_JH114215.1:681526-742859 GCF_000224615.1 Segatella oulorum F0390 | reverse complement strand
TGACCGTCGTTGCGCACAACAGCATCAGGCTCAATAGGAGATGCAATTTCTTTTGCATAGTTTTAACTGAAATTTTAAGAATAGGTTGTGGGGATGAACCCCGATTTGACTAAGTTGGTGCAAATATAATTAAAATATATAAAAAGTAGTCCCTCGCGCATGTTAAATCTTTCAGTTGATAGCGAAATAACACTTTTACGATGGGTAGGGTTTTATGAGAATAGCTATTCTCGCTCATTTTTCTCAAAAAACAAGCGAAACATCCCCAGCATCTCACGCATGTGTTTTCAACGTAATGGACATTTGGTAGGCTGAAAACCTCTCTGAATCCTTTTATTTACTACCTTTGCAGCATTTGAAAACCTATGAATAAAAAAACTGTATCTTCTGTAATAGCTCAAATGTTAAAAAGAATGGGCATCGACGTACTGTTCAGATGTATCTTTGCAGGGATTGTGGTAGACAATTTCAAGGTGGTCTGCGTATAAATAATATTTCTCTATGGAATGACTATCTGACGGCAAATCGAACGATTTCTGATCTATCCACTCTTTATAAATGTTCAGAGCGAACCATACGACGTAGGTTGAGCTTAGTAGTAGATAGCTTTACTGCTACTTACCCCAAATCTGCAGTAATAATACTGGATACAACATACTTTTCCAGGACATTTGGTGTGATGCTGTTTCAGGATGCTTCATCAGGCAAAATACTCTATCGCAAGTTTGTCAAAAACGAAACTAACAGAGATTATCTTGACGGACTTCGGTATATTGCGGAGTGTGGAACTATGATAAAAGCAGTGGTGTGTGATGGGCATGCAGGACTTTTACAATCTATACATTTCTGTTCCGTACAAATGTGTCAATTTCACCAATTTCAGATAGTTAGAAGGCTTCTTACAAACAATCCACATTTACCTGCAGGCATTGAACTATTGGCATTAATGAGAAGGATGTTCTCTTTGGGGAAAGACGAGTTTATAACAGCTTTTGATAAATGGTGTGATAAATGGAAAGAGTTCCTGAATGAACGAACTCTTCTAATCTCGGGCAGGACGACCTATACACACAGAAGACTGAGAACGGCAAGACGTTCTATTAAGACACATCTGACATGGCTCTATACGTGTGAGGAACACCCAGAAATACAGATACCGAATACAACAAACGTATTGGAAGGATTTAACTCACAACTTAAAAGAGCACTGCATAATCATAATGGATTGAATGAAGCTAATAAAAAGAAGTTTATAGATAGATTCATAAATACAGAAAAGTAGGCTGGAATAACCAGCCTACCAAATGTCCATTACGCCGATTTTAGGCTGAATTTGGGGCCTGGTTTACTTTACCCACTTACAATATGAAAGTCCATTTTACTTTTTCAGCAGCCTCCACACAGGCGTTGCCCTTACGGTTTCGTTTGGGCGGGAGTGCGCGATGCATTTCCGCTCCCGAGTGTGTTGGGCCATTTGTTCATTTGTTTACACATGAAAATGCCGTATCGCCCAGTAAGAGCATATTGGGCAATAAATCTTATGTGTAAATGGGTATGTGTTATCTGATGTCAGGCGGGTACAGCTCAATGGAATTGGTTATTGGGGTTATGAATGGTCTTTGATTTCATCGCGCAAAATGGGCAACGAGATGTGGTATTTGATGGCTAAGAAACGGATGCAGCAGATGGCTAAGAAGGCGACGATGGAGGTGAGCCCCACATTGACCTCGAGCTTGAAGAGCAGCCAATAGAGCAGGCCGCCTGCGACACTGGCCATGGCGTAGATGTCTTTTTGAAAAATGACGGGCTCTTGGTTGAGCAACACATCGCGGATGATGCCGCCGGCAACTCCCGTGATGCAGCCCATGATGATGGCCACCCAAAACGGATGATCGTATTGCAGGGTTTTTTGCAATCCTGCAATGGTGAAGAGGGCTAAGCCAAAGGTGTCGAAAGTGAGCCAGGCGTTCTCCCAGCGAATGAGCGACTTGGCAAAAACTATCACCACTAACATGGCGATGATGGTGCAGATGATGTAGATGGTAGAGGTCATCCAAAAGGGGATGGCTCCCAACATCACATCGCGAATGGTTCCGCCACCAATGGCTACAGCAAAACCGCAGACGAAGCCTCCGAACCAATCGAAATGCTTGGCAGCGGCCATGCGGATGCCTGAGATGGCAAAGGCAAACGTACCTATGAACTCGATGATTTGTTGCACTGTGTGTGCCAATTCTAAATTTGCAGCCAACATGTTTTGTGAGCTTAGGGATTGACAACATTCTGCGGTGCACCGGCTAGAAAGGCTTTGATATTCTCGATGCAAATGTCGAGCAAACGTTGGCGTGCGGCTTTCGTGGCCCATGCAATATGGGGTGTGATATAGGCATTTGGCGCGTGGAGCAACGGATTGTCGGAAGCAGGGGGTTCGATTGTCATCACATCGGCGCCATAGCCACCCAACTGTCCGGTAGCCAAGGCTTCGGCTACAGCTTGTTCATCGATCAAACCGCCTCTGCTGGTATTGATGAGCAGTGCGCCAGGCTTCATTCTCTTCAGGGTATCGCCATTCACCATCATTTGTGTGCCGGCAGTCAAAGGGGCATGCAAGGTAAGGATGTCGCTCGCCGCGAGCAGGCCTTCCCAAGTGGTTTTCTGAATGCCTTCGGGCAAATCGGCAGCGTTGCGGCTGGTGAGCGCAAACACATCCATGCCAAATTGGTGGGCTATCTGTGCCACTTTGCAGCCGATGTTGCCCAGCCCGACGATGCCGAGTGTTTTACCATGTAGCTCTATCAAGGGTGTATCCCAATAGCAGAAGTCAGCATTTTTACTCCATCGCCCTTCACGATTGCGTTGCGCATAGTGAGCCACCTGATTGGTAAGATTGAGAATGTGGGCAAAGGTCATCTGCGCCACGCTATCGGTGCTGTAGGCAGGAATATTGGTTACAACGATACCCTGTGCCTTAGCTGCCTCAATGTCAACCGTGTTATAGCCCGTCGCCATCACACCGATATAGCGCAATCGGGGCAACTGCGCCAGGATAGCTGCCGTGAGATTGATTTTGTTGATGAGCAGCATTTCGGCATCCTGTGCACGCGAAACAACATCTTGTTCGGCTGTTCGTTCATAAACAACAAGCTCACCATAAGCTTTTAACGCCTCTAAGCTGAGGTCGCCCGGATTGACGGCATAACCGTCCAATTCTACAATTTTCATGATTCAATATCTTTTAATCAGGTTTTAAATCGGTCACCCCAATTTTTAACCATCTGTTGATTTAATTTTTCTTCAGCTGCGTTGTGCTGCCCTATCCATAAACGCGTGCCCTGTAGTGCCTCTGGCATATATTGTTGCGGCGTGGAGTTATCTGGATAGTCGTGTGGATAGGCATAGCCATCATGATAACCCAACTCAGCCATTAGCTTGGTAGGTGCATTACGTAGATGCAAAGGCACAGGGAGATTGCCAGTCTCACGCACTTTTGCTAAAGCCGCATCGATGGCCAAATAGGCCGAATTACTCTTAGCGCTTGTGGCTAAATAGGTGGTTACCTCAGATAAGATGATGCGTGCTTCGGGCCATCCTATCTTCATAACGGCATCGAAAGCTGTGTTGGCCAACAACAATGCGTTGGGATTGGCCAAACCAATATCTTCTGCGGCGCTAATCATTAAGCGGCGTGCGATGAATTGTGGCGACTCGCCTCCTTCAATCATGCGTGCCAGCCAATAAAGCGCAGCATCAGGATCGCTTCCTCGAATGCTCTTGATGAAAGCTGAGATGATGTCATAGTGCAATTCACCCTCTTTGTCATAGGCCATGGGATTGGTTTGGAGACGCTCTTCAACCAGTGCATTCGTCACAACAACATCCTTTCCCGAAACCTCGACGACTAACTCTAAAATATTTAAAAGTTTGCGAGCGTCTCCTCCACTATACCGCAAAAGTGCTTCCGTTTCTTGCAGCACGATATGCTTTTTCCGCAACTCCACATCGGTATTGATTGCACGTTTCGCCAACAGCAGCAAGTCATCCTTGGTCAAAGCCTTTAAAACATAAAGTTGGCATCGTGACAACAGTGGACGAATAACTTCAAACGAAGGATTCTCTGTCGTGGCACCTATCAACGTGACAACGCCACGTTCCACAGCCCCGAGCAAAGAATCTTGCTGCGATTTACTGAAACGATGAATCTCGTCAATAAACAATATCGGGGAGGTGGTGTTGAAAAAACGATTATTCTTTGCTTTATCAATTACTTCACGAACCTCCTTTACGCCACTCGTGACTGCACTCAATGTGTAGAAAGGTGTCTCCAACTTGTTAGCGACGATTTGTGCTATCGTCGTCTTTCCAACCCCTGGAGGGCCCCATAAAATAAAAGAAGAAATATGTTTTGCTTCTATCATTTTACGCAAGACAGCATCTCTCCCTATTAGATGTTGCTGTCCCACATAATCATCAAGCGTTCGAGGACGCATTCTTTCTGCTAATGGCTCGCTCATAATTTGGTGCAAAAATAAAGAAATCGCGTGATACCGCAAAAAAAATATCAATTAAAAGTTTGTGCATGTGGGGCAAAGTATATACTTTTGCAGCAAAGAAAATAGTATTTATGAAGCAACAAAAATCTCTTACTTTAAGGACTCTGACAAAGAGTAATATTTGGGATATTCAAGAAAATGATGTATTCCGTCTCTTAGACACCGCTGAAAGAGAAAGCGACTTGAAAGAAAACATGCGCCACTATGTGGATATTGTCAAAAGTGCTTTCGATATTGAGGAGGTAAAAATTGATAAACCGGAAGTGATTGCTAAGTTTGAAGAGCGAGGCTTTAAGGTGGGCTTTGTGAGACTGGATGATAGTGCTAAAATAAAATGGGCCATTAAAAAGAAACCGATTCTGCGTGTAACCGATCTCACGTATGAGAATATACGCCACATCTCAGCCACAAAGCTGTTAGAAGTGTTAGACCGTAACTTTGGAAGTGGCTGGGAGGGTGTACCTCAAAGCATCCAAGATATTATAGAACGAGGGTTTGATATTAGTACGACAACGCTGCCTAAAGATCGTCTACACAAGCCAGGTGGTATGTATGAAAAGAAAATTAAGGATGGCTATGAGGTTTTAGAAGTAGAGAAAGGAACTTGGGTAGAAGCTATCTTTGCAAAGGAAAAACCTGAAGTACAGACCATAAAAGAAGTATCAGATGATGACGATGATGACAACTTCGAAGACGAAGATAACTTAAATCCTGATGCAGAAGAAGAGATTACCCTCGATGATGAGTTTGAAGAAAACGATGAAGAAGAAGAGGGAGACGACTCTTATGATGATGACAAATTAATCGAAGAGAGTTATCGAACCACTTATGATGAAGATCCAGATAATTTAGATGTGGAGGCATCCTCTATGAGTGAAGAAGAGGATTTTTAAAATAAGAATATTGGGTATGGCGGAAGTTTCCACATGCCCAATGTTTGTTTTTAATCATCTTACGAGAGTGTAAAGTAAACTGTGTAAAACTAATCTTATTGTAGTATGACACAGTTTATTTACACTCTCAATGACGGTCATTAAAAATATAGAGAATAAGTTTCTAATGACCGATTTGGGTTTATGATTTCGCTATCTATATGGGGTTTTGCAGAGGTCTCACAACGTCATATCTCACTACCAAATCGGCAAGGGCTTCCTTTAAGCGAATATTTTCCTGACGAAGCTCCTTCACCTCGTCACTTGTTGCTTCACGGACGATGTCACCATCAAGGCGAGCTTTCCCAGCCTCAATAAACTCCTTGTTCCATTTGTAATAAGTACTATCAGATATGCCATACTTGCGGCAGAGCTCTGCGATGCTCTGTTCGCCACGGATTCCTTCCATCACAATCAATACCTTTTGTTCTGAAGTAAAAATTCGTTTCGTGTTACGGCGAATATCCTTTAATAAGGATTCTGATGTTCTCTGCTGGGAACCTGCTGAAAAATTCTCTTTTGTTGTCATTGTACAAATATACCTTTTTATTAATATAATTCATACTAAAACCCCGGACTCGCGTATAGCCTATGCAAAAATGGCAAAACATAAAAAATGGTGCTTGCATAGCCTATGCAAATGACAAAATATAAAAAACGATGCTTGCATAGCTTATGCAAATGCCAAAACGTAAAAAATGGTGCTTGCATAGCCTATGCAAATGGCAAAACATAAAAAACAGTGCTTGCATAGCCTATGCAAATGACAAAACGTAAAAAACGGTGCTTGCATAGCTTATGCAAATGCCAAAACGCAAAAAACGGTGCTTGCATAGCTTATGCAAATGCCAAAACATGAAAAATGGTGCTTGCATAGCCTATGCAAGCGATAACATAAACGTTTTCTTCGTTTTTATGCGTTCTGCAACGGATAAACGGGTGTCGTTCTGGATTGCTGCTCAGGATTCGAGCAAAATAAAAAAGAGTGGCAACACAGCCGTGCGCCACTCTTTTCGCTTTTATCATGCAATGACTTATTCAACCGCCTCTGGTTTCATGTTGGTGTAAACCGTTTGCACATCGTCAAACTCTTCCAAGCGTTCAACCATCTTGTCAATCGTTTCGCGCTCTTCGGGTGTCACGTCTTTGAGGTCGTTTGGTATATAAGTGAATTCAGCTCCCGTCACTTCAAAGCCTTCAGACTCTAAATGTTTTTGAATGTTGCCAAACTCTTTCGGGTCGCCATAAATGGTAACCTCATTCGTCTCGTCGTCTTCGTCATACTCGTCTTCAACGCCATAATCGATGAGGTCGAGCACCAACTCGTCCATATCCAGTCCTTCCTTTTTCTTAAAGGTGAACACACATTTGTGATCGAACAGGAATGACAGACTGCCCGTTGTGCCCATGTTGCCATTAAACTTGTTGAAGATGGAGCGCACATCGGCCACGGTGCGCGTAGTGTTGTCGGTCAAGGTGTCGACAAAAACGGCCACGCCGTGAGGACCATAACCTTCATAGGTCACCTCCTTATATTCGCTTTGGTCTTTTCCCATCGCGTTTTTAATTGCGCGTTCAATGTTATCTTTCGGCATGTTTTCGCGCTTGCAGTTGGCTATCAAAGCACGAAGCGTCGGGTTATTTTCCGGTTCCGGTCCACCGGCCTTTACTGCGATTGCTATTTGTTTACCCAATTTCGTAAACACGCGGGCCATGTGCCCCCATCGCTTTAGCTTTGTTGCTTTGCGATATTCAAATGCTCTTCCCATTTTTATTCTATTTTCTTATGATTTATACTTGGTTCGTTAGCCTGACATACTGCCGTTTGTTAGCGCAATTCAGCGCCCAACTGCGTGGTGAGCTGCTTAATCAGCTTCTGCATGATGGCATCAATCGCTTTATCGTTGAGCGTTTTCTCGGCATCCTGCAGAATGAAGTTCACCGCATAACTCTTTTTGCCTTCGGGCAAGTTCTTGCCTTCATACACATCGAAGAGTTCAACGCGCTGCAACAGCTTCTTCTCGGTTTGCTTAGCGATTTGCACTATCTGCGCAAACGAAACATCCTTGTCAAGCAGCAAGGCCAAATCGCGACTCACAGCGGGATATTTGCTGATTTCCTGGTACTCAACCTTTTGTTTGCGCACCTCACGCATCAGTGCTTCCCAATCGACGTCGGCGTAATACACGGCTTGCCCAATCGAAAATTCTTTGCACACAGCCGACGACAAGACACCTATCTCGGCAAGCACTTTGCCATTGCGTGTGCTGTAAGTCAAGCCTGCGCTGAAGATGTTGTTCTCACTGACCGTGATGCTCAGTTTCTCGACCGGAACACCCACACGTACAAAGATGTTGTGCAGATAGGCCTTTAGCTCAAACACGCTACTGTAGGCATTGGCCTGCAACCATGAGCCTTCCACCTGCTTGCCCGTCAGCCAGAGTGACAAATGCAAATCCTGGCTATAGGCCTTGTCGGGATGGTCGCTCTCCCACTTCTCCTTTGTATATTGATAGACATTACCAAATTCGAAGAAGCGCAGGTTGCTGTTCTTGCGGTTGATGTTGCGCACCAAACTCTCCAAACCACCGAAGAGCATCGTCTGGCGCATCACCCCTAAATCGGTGCTCAAAGGGTTTATAATCTTCACCGTTCGTGCTTCGGGATAGGCCGTCCATTCGTGCCCGGCATAATAAGAGAGTTTCGTGAGCGAGTTGTTCAATATCTCATAAAATCCATTGCCCACCAACTGCTCGGCTATCAGATTGCGCAGATGATGGCTCTCATCCTCTTCGCCGGCGATGACCAAAGCGCTGCTCAAGTGATTGGATATTTCCACATTATTATAACCATAGATGCGCAGCATATCTTCCACCACATCGCACGGACGTTGCACGTCGCTACGATAAGCGGGCACGAGCAATTCCAATCCCTCTTCATTTTCCGAGAGCACCCTCATCTCCAAGCCCTCTGCAATGCGCTTGATGGTGTCGGCGCCAATCTCTTTCCCGATGAGCCGATGCACATAATCGTAGGACAAGCTCACGCGGCTGCCCTCAATGGGCGAGGGATAAACGTCGTTGATGGACATGGAAACCTGTCCGCCCGTGAGTTCTTTGCACAAGATGGCCGCTTGCTTCAAGGCATAAACGACATCGTCGGGATTGATGCCGCGCTCAAACCGATAGCTGGCATCCGTGCTGAGCCCGTGCCGACGCGCCGTCTTGCGAATCCAAGTGGGATGGAAATAGGCTGCCTCCAACACCACGCTATGGGTTGTTGCATAGGTTCCGCTGCCCTTTCCGCCCAACACACCCGCAATGCACATGGGCTCGCGGGCATTGCAAATGCAGAGGTCGTGCTCGTCCAATGTGCGCTCTTCGCCATCTAAGGTGACGAATGGAGTTCCTTGAGGTTCGGTGCGCACCACAATCTGATGGCCCTCAACCATGTCGGCATCAAAGCAGTGCATGGGCTGTCCGTAGGCCATCATGACGTAGTTGGTGATGTCGACGATATTATTGATTGGTCGCAGCCCCACGGTGCGCAATTTGTTTTGCAGCCACTCTGGACTCTCTTTGATGTCGCAGTTGCTGATGCTCACGCAAGCATAGCGCTTGCAAGCCTCGCGGTTTTCAATCTCCACGGCAATAGGAAGCGACTCGTTGTCCACGCTAAACGCCTCGCAATCGGGACGATGCAGCCGTGTCTTATAGCCATTTTGCTTGAGCCACGCATAGAGATCGCGTGCCACGCCATAGTGCGAAAGCGCATCGCCACGGTTGGCCGTGATGTCAATCTCAATCAGCCAATCGCTCTCCACGTGATAATATTCTGCAGCCGGAGTGCCCACCACCGCATCGTCGGGCAACACAATGATGCCGTCGTGCGACGAGCCCACGCCAATTTCGTCTTCGGCACAAATCATGCCCATCGACTCCACGCCGCGCAATTTGCTCTTCTTGATGGTGAAGCTTTCGTCGCCATCATAAAGCACGCAGCCCAAATCGGCCACAATCACCTTTTGCCCGGCGGCCACGTTGGCAGCGCCGCAAACAATCTGGCTCGGCACATCGCGCCCCAAATCAACTTGCGTGATGTGCAGGTGGTCGCTGTTGGGATGGGCCTCGCACGAGAGCACCTGCCCCACGAAAAGCCCTTTCAAACCACCCTTTATGGTTTGCACCTCTTCCAAGGCGTCAACTTCTAAGCCGATTGATGTAAGCGCATCGGCCGTTTCCTGCGGAGTGAGCGTGAAATCGACATACTCCTTTAGCCATTTATACGAGATATTCATTTTTAATCTTTCGTTTCGTCAAAAACCGAGCACAAAGTTATAAAAAATCATATTGATACGCAAGAACAATATAAAAAAGGTGGAAGCCAACGCCTGTTCGCCGCGCCCAATAAGCCCGATGGGCCCGCCTACACCCTGCGATGAGCCGTTTAGTCCGCCGGCGAACTGTTCGCCGGCAACCTTTGGACACGGAGCCACATGAGAAATGGTAGGGGCGGCGCCTGTGTGCCCGCCCGAACGTCCGCGCAGCGGCATTTCCATCCGTAAAGAGCACGTCCCTCAGCCACAAAGGAGGCGTTTCCATGCGTAGAAATGTTTGTAGATTGCGCATGATGCACACCCGCTACCGATGGATGCCCCCTTGCAGGGTGACGCGGTCGGGCACACAGGCACCGACCCTACCAGCCTCCATCAAACCCTTCTGCCACGTAACTTTCCTTGATTTAGTCCATCGGCGAACTGTTCGCCAGCAACCTTTTCTTGATTTTGTCCATCGGCGAACTATTCGCCAGCATACATTTCTTGTATTTGTCCATCGGCGAGCACCTCGCCGGCAATCATTTCTCATGTTTGTCCATCGGCGGAGCCTCTTCCGGCAATCATCTCTTGTTTTTGTCCATCGGCGGAGCCTCTTCCGGCAACCTTTTCTTGTTTTAGTCCATCGGCGGAGCCTCTTCCGGCAACCTTTTCTTGTTTTAGTCCATCGGCAGAGCCTCTTCCGGCAACCTTTTCTTGTTTTAGTCCGTCAGCAGAGCCTCTTCCGGCAACCTTTTCTTGTTTTAGTCCGTCAGCGGAGCCTCTTCCGGCGATCATTTTTCGTTTTTGTCTGTCGGCAGAGCCTCTTCCGGCGATCATTTTTCGTTTTGTCTGTCTGCAGAGCCTCTTCCGGCGATCATTTTTCGTTTTTGTCTGTCGGCAGAGCCTCTTCCGGCAACCTTTTCTTGTTTTAGTCCGTCAGCAGAGCCTCTTCCGGCAACCTTTTGCGCGACCAAATTCCCATTCGGGTTGACGAAAGCATGCGTTTGTGATGGTGCACTCCCGCTTGGACGGCAACCACGATGACCACCGTTTTCTGCCTCGAAAAAGAGGGCACAGAAAAGGTATAGATGGGCTTAAAATCGCATAAATGTTAGGAAAATGTTCCACTATCTGCGTTTTATTTTGTAATTTTGAGCACAGATTTCAGCGTTTCACAACTTGAAATCAGCTTGATGGCACCAATCAATTATTCGCATACGGAAAGGTAGACAGACATGCACTTTAAATGGAACTATATAGCCCCCACGGCACAAGAACAGGCCGCAGCCTGCGAATTGGGCGAGAAGCTCTCGATGAGCCCCATCCTTGCGCAGCTCCTCATTCAACGCGGCATCACAACCGAGTCGGCGGCGAAACGATTTTTCAGGCCGCAGCTCTCCAACCTCATCAATCCTTTCTTAATGAAAGATATGGACGTGGCCGTCGATAGGCTCAACGACGCCATGGGGCGCAAGGAGCGCGTCATGGTTTATGGCGATTATGATGTGGATGGCTGCACGGCGGTGGCTTTGGTCTATAAATTCCTGCGCCTGTTCTATTCGAACGTCGATTACTACATTCCCAACCGCTACGACGAGGGCTACGGGGTGAGCCGCAAAGGCATTGAGTATGCAAGGGAGACGGGCGTGAAGCTCATCATCATTTTGGATTGCGGCATCAAGGCTATCGGCGAAATCGCCTACGCCAAGGAGTTGGGCATCGATTTCATCATTTGCGACCACCATGTGCCCGACGAGGCAATGCCGCCGGCAGTGGCCATCCTCAATCCCAAACGCCCCGACGACCGCTATCCCTTTAAGCATCTCTGCGGCTGCGGCGTGGGCTTTAAATTCATGCAGGGTTGGGCCAAAAACAATGGCATCCCGTTCTCCAAACTCTCTCCGTTTCTCGACTTCTGCGCCGTGTCGATAGCCGCCGACTTGGTGCCTGTGGTTGAGGAAAACCGCATCATGGCCTATTATGGCTTGAAACAACTCAACCAAAACCCAAGCCTCGGACTGAAAGCCATTATCGAGGTGTGCAATCTGGCCAATCGTGAGCTGTCGATGAGCGAAATCTGCTTCCGCATCGGTCCTCGCATCAATGCGTCGGGCCGCATGGAGAATGGTCGGGAGAGCGTCGAACTGTTGGTTGAAAACGACTATGCCAACGCCCTCGAAAAAGCGCGGCACATTGACCAATACAACGAGCAACGCAAAGACATTGACAAGCAGATGACCGAAGAAGCCAACCTCATTGTCTCGAAGCTGGAAACGCAAAAGCATCAATCGAGCATCGTGCTCTATGATGAGAATTGGAAAAAAGGTGTCGTCGGCATCGTGGCCTCTCGCCTGACGGAGATTTATTATCGGCCAACGGTGGTGCTCACACGCGATGGTGACTTGGCCAGCGGTTCGGCACGCAGCGTGGCCGGGTTTGATGTCTATGCCGCAATTAAGAGCTGTCGCGACCTGCTACTCAATTTCGGCGGTCACACCTATGCCGCGGGGTTGACGCTGCGCTGGGACGATATTCCCAAATTCAAAACGTTGTTTCAGCAATATGTGGAAGAACATATTGCACCCGAACAAACCGAAGCAACATTGCACATCGATGCGCTGATTGACTTCAAAGATATTAGCAGAAAATTCTTCCACGATTTGAAAAACTTTTCTCCCTTCGGACCTGAATGCACAAAGCCGGTGTTTGCCACATTGGGCGTCTACGACTACGGCACCAGTAAGGTCGTTGGCCGCGAGCAAGAGCACATTAAATTAGAATTGGTCGACTCGAAATCGAGCACCATTGTCAATGGCATTGCCTTTGGCCAAAGCGCCGCTGCACGCTACATCAAAAGCAAACGCGCTTTCGACATTGCCTACACATTAGAGGCCAACGTCTTTAAACGCAATCAAGTTCAACTGCAGATTGAAGACATCAGAGCCGAAGAAGCCGGCACACCTACCGAACCAATCACCGAAGAATAGTTACTCAAGATGGACTATCGCCAAATTCTGCGCGAACATTGGGGCTACGACAACTTTCGCGGCATTCAGGAAGAGATTATCCAAAGCATTTGTAGTGGTAAAGACACGTTGGGACTGATGCCCACGGGCGGCGGAAAGTCCATCACGTTTCAAGTTCCGGCCTTAGCTTTAGACGGCGTGTGCATCGTCATCACACCGCTCATTGCACTTATGAAAGACCAAGTAGACCATTTGAAGGCCAAGGGCATCAGTGCAGCAGCAATCTACTCGGGCATGACACGAAACGAGATTCTGAAGACCCTTGAAAATGCCGTCTTCGGCGCCATCAAACTGCTTTATGTTTCGCCCGAGCGCATCGGTAGCCCACTCTTTCAAAAGAAAGTGAGCCACATGCACGTGAGTTTCATCACCGTCGACGAAGCCCATTGCATCAGCCAATGGGGCTATGATTTCCGACCCGCCTACTTACAAATCATCAACCTCAGAAAAATAAAACCCGAAGCTCCCATCCTAGCACTCACCGCAACCGCCACGCTCAAAGTGATTGACGATATCCAACAGCGTTTGGCCTTCCACGAGAGAAACGTGTTCAGAATGAGCTTCGAACGCAAGAACTTGGCCTACGTTGTGCGCATTGCTGCTGATAAGGAAGCCGAGTTGGTGCATATTCTGCACGCTGTTCCTGGTTGCGCCATCGTCTACGTGCGAAGCCGCAAGAAAACAAAGGAAATTGCACAGCTGTTGCAAGACAACAACATCACAGCCACCTCCTATCATGCGGGGCTGGAGCATTTCACCAAAAACATGCGGCAAGAAGAATGGATGAATAATCATGTGCGCGTCATGGTAGCCACGAATGCGTTTGGCATGGGCATCGACAAACCCGACGTGCGCCTTGTGGTGCACGTTGATGGTCCCGACTCTATCGAAGCCTATTTCCAAGAGGCGGGACGTGCCGGAAGAGACGGTAAAAAGGCATACGCCGTGTTGCTGTATAACTCGGTTGATGCACGAAAGCTGCAAAAGCGCATTGGTGACAACTTTCCCCCAAAAGATTATATCCGAAAGGTCTACGACAGCTTGGCCTACTACTTTCAGATTGGCATCGACAGCGGCGTGGGCCACACGTTCAGCTTCGACATCAACAAGTTTTGCCAAATCTATCAGCTCTCTATCATTTACACCACGGCTGCCCTCCACATTCTATCACAGTTAGGCCACATCGTCTACGAAGACGACCCCAGCAGTTGCGCCCGAATTCTATTCTTGCTCTCGCGCGACCAACTCTACTATTTAGATCACCTCGCACCCAAAGAAGATGCCACCATCGAAGCTATCCTGCGCCTCTATGGCGGCGTTTTCAACGATTACGTCTACATCGACGAGCAACTCATTGCCCAACGCGCAGGACTCACTCCGCAAGAAGTCTATCTCATTTTAAAAGGACTGACCGAGCGCCGCATCGTGCACTTCATTCCGCAGCGCAAAATGCCCTTCATCCACTATCTGCGCGATAGAGTCGACGGCCATCGGCTCAACATCACATCAGAGGTTTATGAAGACCGAAAGGGCGAATTCGAAAAGCGCATTCAGGCCTTCATCAACTACGCTGAAAACAGCCACATCTGTCGCAGCCGCCAACTGTTAGCATATTTTGGCGAGGAGATGCAGAAGGATTGTAACCAATGTGACGTCTGCCTCGAAAGAAAACGTCAATCTGCCGATGAAGCGTCCACCTGCCAGACAGCCATCCTACAGCTGCTGGCCGATGGCGAGCCCCATGGCATGGCAGAAATGCAGACACTCCAATTTGCCAAAAAAGATTTGGAAGAGGCGCTGGCACAACTGCTCCATGAAGAGCAGATTGCATTTGACGGCACATTTATGCAACAAAAAAAGTGACACACCATTAAAACCCATAAAAAATGAAATATCTACTTGTATCCGACATTCATGGCGCATGGCCGACGTTAGAAAAGGTGCTCAGTCACTTTCACACCCTACGCTGCGATATGCTCTGCATTTTAGGCGACATCATTAATTACGGCCCGCGCAATGGCGTTCCCGAAGGATTAAACCCGAAGGAAATAGCCGAAAAGCTCAACGCCATGGCCGACAAAATTGTGGCCATCAGAGGTAATTGCGATTCAGAAGTCGACCAAATGCTGCTCGACTTTCCCATCATGCAAGACTATATGCTCTTGGTTGACGAGGGACATAAGCTGCTACTCACGCATGGTCACATCTACAACAAGGATCACCGTCCCAAAGGCCATTTCGATGCCATCATCTATGGGCACACCCACCTTTGGCAACTGTCGCGTGACGCGCAAGGCATCGTCTGCAACACCGGCTCCATCACCTTTCCCAAAGGAGGCAATCCTCCGACCTTTGCCACCTACGAGCACGGCACCTTCACCATTCTCACGCTCGATGGGATACCGCTCAAACAATGCAGCATCGAATAAAACGACGATTTATTCGGTGGGGCGGTAAGATCATCTTTATTACCGTCCCACTCCACCACTTTTTTAGGCCAAGTCTTTGCGCTTTCTAAAAAAGTTGGCTTATATGACAAAAGTGTGCTTAAAATCCTTGTAACTCACTAATGTCCATTACGCCTTTTTTCCAAAAACAAGCGAAACACCCCCTGTATCTCGTGTGTTTTTTTCAAAAACGTTTGAGAAACACCTGTTTCTTGCATGCTTTTCTCAAAAACGTTTGAGAAACACCTGTATCTCGTGTGTTTTTCTCAAAAACAGTTGAGAAACACCCGTATCTCAAATGTTTTCCAGCATGCAGGAACCGCCTGTAAAGAAAGGTCTTAAATTAATTCAATTCATAGGCTTTTTAATATTATTTAGGCGTGTAGATGGCCTTCACCTTTGCGATTTGTTGTAATTTTGCCACACATAAAAAATATCAATAAAATTCATATTATGGCAGAAGCAATAGATATTCGTGCCCTCAATATTATGATTGAGCAACAAAGTGGTTTTGTAACCAACCTTGTTTCGGGCATGGACAAAGTGATCGTGGGGCAAAAGCATTTGGTGGAGTCGTTGTTGATTTCTTTACTTAGTGATGGGCATATCCTCTTAGAAGGTGTGCCAGGCTTGGCTAAGACTTTAGCCATAAAAACATTGGCGCAGCTGATAGATGCCGACTTTAGCCGCATTCAATTTACGCCCGATTTGTTGCCTGCCGACGTAATTGGAACGCAGATTTATTCGCAAAAGGATGAGCGTTTCCATGTCAAAAAAGGACCTGTTTTCGCACACTTTATTCTTGCCGATGAAATTAATCGTGCTCCGGCTAAGGTGCAGAGTGCACTTTTAGAGGCGATGCAAGAGCATCAAGTGACCATTGGCGAATCAACTTTCCCGTTGCCAAGACCTTTCTTGGTGCTGGCTACGCAGAATCCGATAGAGCAGGAGGGCACCTATCAACTGCCCGAGGCGCAAGTGGATCGCTTCATGCTGAAAGTGGTGATTGATTACCCCACGTTGGAGGAAGAGAAACTCATCATTCGTGAGAACATAGCAGGTGCATTTCCAACGGTGTCTGCCGTAACCTCCGCAGATGAGATTTTAAAGGCACGGGAAATCGTTAATCAGGTCTACATTGACGATAAAATTGCACAATATATTGCCGACATCGTCTTTGCCAGTCGCTATCCTGAGCGTTATGGACTGGCAGAATTGAAAGATATGATCACCTATGGCGGAAGTCCGCGTGCCAGCATTAATTTGGCAAAAGCCAGTCGCGCTTATGCCTTTATCAAGCATCGCGGCTACGTCATTCCCGAAGATGTTCGCGCTGTTGCACATGATGTCATGCGGCATCGCATTGGCCTTTCTTATGAAGCTGAAGCCAACAACATCTCTTCCGAGGAGATTGTCTCAAAGATTATTAATAAGGTAGAGGTGCCTTGATGGAAGCATCAGAGATTATAAAGAAGGTAAGAAAGATTGAAATCAAGACTCGTGGCTTGAGTCAAAACATCTTTGCGGGGCAATATCATTCGGCCTTTAAAGGTCGTGGTATGGCCTTTAGCGAAGTGCGTGAATATCAATATGGCGACGATGTGCGCGATATTGATTGGAATGTTACGGCCCGTTTCCATCGTCCTTACGTTAAAGTCTACGAAGAAGAACGGGAGCTGACGGTGATGTTGCTCGTCGATTTGAGTGGCTCTTTAGACTTTGGTAGTGTGCAACAAACCAAACGCGACTTGGTGACAGAGATTGCATCGACCTTAGCTTTCAGTGCCATTCAAAACAATGATAAGATTGGCGTAATCCTTTTCACCGATCGAATTGAAAAGTATATTCCACCCAAGAAAGGGCGCAAGCACATTCTTTATATCATTCATGAATTGCTTAATTTCAAACCTGCAGGTGTAAGAACCGATATAGGCATGGCTGTATCCTATCTCACTCGGGTGATAAAGCGCAGGTGCACAGCCTTTTTGTTGAGCGACTTCTATTCGCGTTCTGATTTTAGTAAACCCATCCAGATTGCTAATTCAAAGCACGATGTCGTCGCTATTCAGGTCTACGACCCACGGGCGAAGTCGCTTCCTGACATCGGTTTGATGAAAGTGCGCGATGCCGAAACAGGACATGAAATGATTATTGATACGAGTTCGGCTAAATTGCGGCAGGCGCATGCACGCTATTGGATTGAGCGGGAAGATCTTTTGAACCGCACTTTTGCAAAAAGTAAGGTTGATTGGACTTCTGTAGCAACAAACGAGAATTTCACAAAGGCTTTGCTCTTACTTTTTAAGAAACGGATATAATGAAGATAACGAAATTACTGTTTGCTGTTGTTGCCGCTTTGTTTGCTGTGCCATTATGGGCACAACGCGTGCAAGTGGAGCAGAAAATAGATTCTATATCGATTCTCATTGGTCAGCAGGCACATCTTTCTTTGCAAGTGACAGCTCCACAAGGTGCACGTCTGCAATGGCCGAAGTTACATGTTCCAGGACAGCTTTTTCCTGGGGTTGAAGTCCTTTCTGTCGAGAAAAAATCTCCAACGGTTGTTGATGGCATGTCTGTTGAACAGCGCGTTTATACTTTAACCAGTTTCCGTGAACAGCTTTACGCTCTACCTCCTTTGGTTGTTCGTGTGAATGGTAAGCCCTATCAGGGTGCAGCTTTAGCTTTGAAAGTTTTGACTGTTCCTGTTGACACACTACACCCCAATAAGTTTTTTCCGCCGGCAGATGTGCAGGATAATCCCTTTTCTTGGAACGATTGGCGAGGAATTTTTTGGTTGAGTTTGCTCTTCCTTGTGTTGGGCATAGGTGCTGTTTATGTCTTTATATGTCTTAAACGCAATAAACCCATCATAGCTCGTGTGCGCATTGTGAAGCGTATTCCTGCTCATCGCAAGGCGTTGCATGCGATAGATGAAATCAAGGCCAATCAGTTGGTGCGTTCGGAAGACCAGAAGACATATTATACACAGCTCACCGATGCTGTTAGGCAATATATTCAGGAGCGTTTTGGATTTAATGCCATGGAGATGACCAGCAGTGAAATCATTGCAAAGCTACAGCAGGCCGATGACAAAAAAGGATTGGAGGAACTGCGAGAACTCTTTAGAACAGCAGATTTGGTGAAGTTCGCAAAACACAGTGCGCTGATTAATGAGAACGATTTAAATCTGCTCCATGCAGCAAAATTTATTGATGAAACCAAGACTGATGTGCAGGAAACAGTAGAAAAAGTTGTTGAGCAGTTGAGTGAAGATGAGGAAAAAACGCGTAAGAATCGTTTTACTTTAAAGGCCTTGCTCTATGTGTTGAGCATTGTGCTTATGGCATTACTCGCTTATATTGCGTATCAGTGGATTGAATTGATAGGATAAAAGATGGAATTTGCAAGTAAAGAATATTTTTTGTTGTTGCTTTTGTTGATGCCTTACATCGTTTGGTATTTCTTTTATCGTGCTAAGCGTGAGCCCAGCATGCGTATGAGCGACACCTATGCTTTTCAATATGCTCCTAAAAGCTGGCGCATGTGCATCATTCATTTGCCTATGTTATTGCGCTGCTTGACTTTTTTCCTTATCGTTGTTGTCATGGCTCGTCCACAGACACATAATTCATGGGGTGAGAAGCAAGTTGAGGGCATCAACATCATGTTGGCGATGGATGTATCGACCTCTATGCTTGCAGAAGATTTAAAGCCCAATCGGTTAGAAGCAGCCAAAAAAGTTGCAGCAGAATTTATTGCCGATCGTCCCAATGATAACATTGGATTAACGATTTTTGCCGGTGAGGCCTTCACGCAATGTCCGATGACCACCGACCACACTTCGCTTATTAACATGTTGCAGAGTGTGCGTACAGACATTGCTTCGCATGGGCTTATTGCCGATGGTACAGCTATAGGCATGGGGCTGGCCAATGCAGTGAGCCGTTTGAAAGATGTCAAAGGAAAGAGCAAAGTCGTTATTCTGCTCACAGATGGCAGTAATAATATGGGTGATATTTCCCCTATGACAAGTGCTGAAATAGCAAAACGTATGGGAATTAGAGTTTATACGATTGGTGTTGGAACAAATAAAGTGGCTCCCTATCCGATGCCTGTTGCAGGAGGTACGCAGTATGTGAACATCCCTGTGGAAATAGATAGTAAAACGTTACGTGAGATTGCACAGCTTACAGATGGTAATTTCTATCGTGCAACGAACAACAAACAGTTGCAACAAATCTATAATGACATCGATAAGTTAGAGAAAACGAAAATGGATGTGAAGAAGTTCTCCAAGTGGTATGAGGCTTATCAACCTTTTGCTTTGGTTGCATTCGTGTTACTTTTGTTGGAGTTGGTTTTGCGAACAACTGTCCTACGTAGAATTCCTTAAAGTAAGAAGAATTATGTTGAGATTTGAAGACCCCATATATTTATGGCTTTTGTTAATCATCCCCATCATGGCTTGTGTGCGTTTCGTGGTGTGGAGGCAGCGCAAGGCTAAGTTCTTACGTTTTGGAGATCCCGCTTTGCTACAGCAGATGATGCCCGATGTTTCAAAGTATCGCCCGACGGTTAAGTTCTGGCTGTTACAAGGGGCTGTGGCATTATTGATTATAGTGTTAGCTCGTCCTCAAGCCGGCATGAAGCTATCCCACGACAAACGTAATGGAATAGAAGCTGTAATTGCAATGGATATTAGTAATTCGATGCGTGCAGCCGATGTAGTTCCTTCACGTCTTGCAAAAAGTAAGTTGTTAGTAGAAAGTCTCTTTGACCATTTTACGAATGATAAAGTCGGATTAATTGTCTTTGCAGGCGATGCTTTCGTACAGCTTCCTATCACAAATGATTATGTTTCGGCCAAAATGTTTCTGCAGAACATCGATCCCTCTCTGATTGCGACACAAGGAACAGATATAGCTCGCGCCGTCGAGTTAAGTGAACAAAGTTTCACGCAACAGAAGGACATCGGTAAAGCAATCATCATTATTACGGATGGGGAAGACCACGAAGGTGGAGCCTTGGAGGCTGTTAAAGCTGCTCACCAACGTGGAAGGAATGTCTTTATACTTGGTGTTGGTGATACGAAAGGAGCACCCATTCCCGACGGGCATGGTGGCTATCTGAAAGATGAACGCGGCGAAACAGTTATGTCTGCATTGAATGAGCAGATGTGCAGACAGTTAGCAGCAGCAGGAAATGGAACGTATATTCACGTGGATAATACGAATGAAGCGCAAGAAAAGCTCAATGACGCATTAGATAAGCTGCAAACCGGTACGACCGATAGTGTGGTCTATAGTGAATACAGCGAGCAGTTTCAAGCTTTTGGTATACTCCTGTTGTTGCTATTGATTGTGGAGAGCTTGATACAAGAATCGAAGAGTCCTTTATTTAAAGGCGTTAACTTTTTTAGGAGACAGAAAGCATGAGTTATTTGAAAAGTGTCCTCTTGCTCCTCATGAGTATGTTGTGGTTTATTGCAAAAGCACAGACCGATCGACAGTTGATACGTAGTGGAAATCGCTATTTCCACCAACAAAACTATGTCAAGGCTGAGACTGAATACCGTAAGGCTTTGGTGAAGAATGTCAGCAACACACAGGCACTGTATAATTTGGGGACGGCACTGTTGGCGCAGCAAAAAGATTCAGCAGCAACCACCTGTTTTGAACGTGCGGGGAAGGCGGAGACAAGTAAATTGAGGAAGGCAAAGAGCTACCACAACATGGGGTATATCTGTCAACGTCACCAGATGTATGCTGATGCCATCAAAGCTTATGAAGAGGCGCTACGCAACGACCCTTCTAACCAGGCAACGCGTTACAATTTGGCATTGTGTCAAAAGTTACTGAAGAACAACCCGCAGAAGCCCAACCCCCAGTCGAAAGATAAACAGAAGGACAAACAGAAAAAACAGGACGATAAGAAAAATGATCGTAAGCAAGAACAAGACAACAAGCAGGACAAACAGCCACAAAAAGACCCGAAGAATGGCATGAGTAAGGACAATGCCGAACAGCTATTGAATGCAGCGTTGCAAAATGAAAAGGCTACGCAGCAGCGCATTTCAAGGGCATTGCAACAACGTGGAAGTAGAAGGTTACAGAAGAACTGGTAATAGTTAACATTGAACAATGCGCATATTCATCAAATATAGTTTACTTTTGGTGCTCCTCCTGTTGAGCACGGTGTCAGCCTCTGCACAACATATAACGGTGGCCGTTCCATCGAGTGTTGCAGCAGGTGAGAATTTCCGTCTTTCCTATACAGTCGATACACAGAATGTAGAAGAGTTTAAGGCGGGCACAATGCCTTCTGCTATAGAGGTTATTGCTGGTCCCTATACCTCCAGACAGTCGAGCTACCAGATGATTAATGGCCATACATCCAGCACTTCGTCTATCACTTACACTTACACACTCTATATTGCTAAGCCTGGTGTCTATACCATCGCGCCAGCCTGTGCTATCATCGGGGGACGAAAGATTTATGCAAAGGCCGTTAAAGTCTCTGTGGCAGGGCATGCAAAAGGGAGTAATAGCAATGGAGTTGCGGGAACTGGCGGAGCAAACATTCGTTCTGCCGGATCAAGAATATCAGGTAATGACCTTTTTATTCGTGTCAGTGCGAATAAAAAGCAAGTATATGAACAGGAGCCAATCCTACTCACTTATAAGGTTTATACATTGGTAGAGTTGACACAACTAAAGGGTGACATGCCCGATTTAACAGGCTTCCACACCCAAGAGATCAAGCTACCACAACAAAAGAGTTTCCATATTGAACGTGTGAACGGGCGCCCTTATCGTTGCGTCACCTGGAGTCAATATGTGATGTATCCACAAATGACGGGAAAGCTCACGATTCCCAGTATTACCTTCCAAGGCGTTGTGGTGCAGCAAGACCGCAGCGTTGATCCGTTTGAAGCATTCTTTAATGGTGGGTCGGGCTATGTTGAGGTGAATAAAAACATTCAGGCACCGAGCTTGTCGATTAATGTTCTACCGTTACCACATCGTCCGGCCAACTTCTCTGGCGGTGTTGGCGCATTCACCATCTCGGCACAGCTGACGAAAGCAAGTGTGAAAGTTGGCGACCCGGTAAACCTGCGCGTGGTAGTGAGTGGTACAGGGAACTTAAAGCTAATCAAGCAACCGGTTGTCGCTTTTCCGAAAGATTTCGAGCAATACGATGCAAAGGTTACGGATAAGACACAGCTCACAGCGACAGGCTTGCAAGGAAACATGCTTTATGATTTCGTAGCAGTGCCACGCCATCAAGGTGATTTCACTATTCCACCTGTCGAACTTACCTACTATCATTTGGGAACGCATTCCTATCGCACGGTGAAAACACAACCCTTGCGTGTGCATGTGCTTCCGGGGACTGGAGGAGAGACTTCGGTTGACGATTATGCCACTAAAGACAACGATATCCGTCCCTTAATGCGAGACAGTCGGTTATACAGCACATCGAATGACTTCTTCTTTGGTTCTGCGGCGTACGTCATCGCCCTTTGCCTACCGCTATTCCTCTTCGCAGTTTTGCTTATTGTGTTTAGGAAACGTGCAATCGCGATGAACGATAGGGTGGCATTGCGCGGAAAGAAAGCCAATAAGGTCGCTACGAAGCGTTTAAGAAAGGCGCACCAGTTGTTGCTGGCCGGCGATGAGGCACTCTTCTATGATGAAATATTGCGCACCTTGTGGGGGTATGTGAGTGATAAGCTCAACATGTCGGTAGAATTGCTGTCGCGCGAAAACATCGTAGAGCGGCTCCAACAACAGGCCGTCGCGCCGCATGTAATCGACCTCTTTATAGGTGCACTCGACGAATGTGAGTTTGAACGTTACGCACCCGGAGATGCAAAAGGGAACATGAATAAGACTTTGGAATCGGCCATGTTGGCCATTACGGAAATTGAATGCACTTTTAAAGCAAAGAAAAGTGCTACAAGTCGCCGACGAAACACGGCTACATTGTTCGCCGTTTTGATAGCTATCGCGATGCAATGGCTATCACTTTCCTCCGCACGGGCCATGACCATGCAAGAAGCTAATAAGGCCTACACAGAGCGAAACTATCAGCAGGCCATAAAAGATTACGAAGCATTACTGCATCAAGGGCGTAGTGTTGCCTTGTATTATAACTTAGGAAATGCTTACTATCGCACGGATAACATTACGCAAGCCATTTTGAATTATGAACGTGCACTGCGTCTCAGTCCTGGAAACAGTGACATTCGCTTCAATCTCCAGTTGGCGCGGAGCAAGACCATCGATAAATATGCCGACGGCGAAGAGATGTTTTTCATCACTTGGTATCACGCCGTTGTCAACCTCTTGGGTGTCGATGGTTGGGCGGTGCTCAGCATCATTTGTGTGGTTGTAGCGCTCTTCGCCCTGTTGATTTACTTGTTTACCGCTCCCTTGTGGCTAAAGAAAACAGGCTTCTTTACAACCATCGTGGGCTTTGTCTTCTTTGTGCTGGCTGTAGCAATGGCCTATCAGCAGCAGGTTTCCTTTGCTCACCAAGACGATGCCATCGTCATTGCGCCTGCAGTGGGAGTGAAAAAGACGCCCGTCCGTGGAGGAGCCGACGATTTCGTCATCCACGAAGGTACGAAAGTGCATATCAAGGACCGGAGCATACCGCTTTGGTGGGGGGTAGTTGCACCCGACGGAAGGGAAGGATGGCTGCTCCGTAGCACCGTCGAACACATATAAGGGGATAGACACATGTGGGACCTTACAACGCTCTTCACTTTAGACCGACAGCTGTTGTTGGCCATTAACAGTTGCGACAACCTCATGTTAACCGGCATCATGTCGGCGTTCACAACCGCATGGACGTGGGTTCCGCTTTATTTGTGTTTGTTCTATATGGTTATCAAGAACCATGAGACAATGCAACAGATTGCATTAGTCGTTTTCGGTTGCTTGTTGGCAGTCGGACTCTCGGGGGAAATCGATAACTTAGTCGTGAAGCCTTGGGTTGCACGTTTGCGCCCGTGCAACGACGACACGATAAAATACATGGTTAACACCGTTGTTTGGATTAGTAAGAACGATTATAGTTTCTTCTCTGCTCACGCTGCCAACACCTGCGCCATTGCAACGTTTTTCGCCTTCTTGGTACGCAGTCCACGCCTCACTGTCGGTCTCTTTCTCTGGGCGCTGATGAATGGGTTCACACGTATCTATCTCGGCATGCACTATCCCTCCGATGTCGTTATCGGGACGGCATGGGGCATCCTCAGTGGCTATTTAGCCTACAGCCTTTACCATTTTATCTACTGCCGCACCAATCCTTCCCAGCGCTATGTCTCAACGCAATACACTTCAGCCGGCTACAACTGTCAAGATGTTGACAGGGTGCTGAGCGTCTTAGTGTTATCAGCATTGGCAGATGTCATTGTTTCGCTGGTGATTGATTTCTAATGCAGATAATATTTAAACGTATGGACACAAAGCATATTAAAATAAGCGACTATCAGTATTGCCTCCCGGATTCGCGCATCGCAAAGTTCCCCTTGGCGCAACGCGATCATAGCAAGTTACTCGTTTACCGCAAAGGGGAAATCTCTGAGTCGCAGTTCTTTAATCTCCCCACGTTCCTACCACGACACTCCTTGATGGTGTACAACAACACACGCGTCATCCAGGCGCGCATGCACTTCCGAAAGACAACGGGAGCATTGATCGAGGTCTTCTTAATGGAGCCTGCACAGCCTGTCGACTATGAGCACATGTTCCAGTCCAAGGGGCATTGTGCGTGGCTTTGCATGATCGGGAACCTAAAGAAATGGAAAGAAGGCGTGTTGAAACGCAACTTTGACATCAATGGTCAAACGTTCACACTCACAGCAGAGCGGCGTGAAGAGACTGTGCAGACCTTAGGGAAAGGCACCAATTACTGGGTAGACTTCCGATGGGACAATGCACAAATCAATTTTGCCGACATTTTGGAAGCGGTAGGCGAGCTACCCATTCCGCCCTATCTCAATCGCGAAACTGAGGAGCGCGATAAGATTACCTACCAAACGGTGTATAGCAAGATCAAAGGCAGTGTGGCTGCTCCCACAGCGGGCCTTCATTTCACCCATGAAGTGTTACAAGCCATTCAGCAGCGCGGGATAGTAGAGGAAGAGGTCACCTTACATGTAGGAGCGGGCACTTTTAAACCTGTGAAAAGCGAAAGCATTGACGAACATGAGATGCACTCCGAGTATATCGTCGTGCACCGTCACACCCTTGAGAACCTTTTGCACTTCCATGGCGAAGCCATCGCCGTCGGAACCACCAGTGTGCGCACGCTTGAGAGTCTCTATTACATAGGCGTGAAACTTGCCGCAAATCCGGATGCGACAGAAGAAATGCTCCATGTCACACAATGGGAGCCCTACGAAGCGGGGCGTGACGGCACGTGGGTAGATGGCATCTCGTCCGAGCAGGCCATTCGCAACGTGTTGGACTGGTTGCAGCGCAACAATTTAGAAGCCTTGCATAGCAGCACACAGATCATCATCGCACCGGGGTATCACTATAAAATCGTGAAGATGTTGATCACCAACTTCCATCAACCACAAAGCACCTTGCTGCTCTTAGTGAGTGCTTTTGTGCACGGAGATTGGCGAAGGATCTATGATTATGCTCTGTCGCATGATTTCCGTTTCCTAAGCTATGGCGACAGCTCGTTGCTCATACCTTAGCCGATACAACCCATAAAACCATTAATTAAGCAATGAAAAAAGGAGATACAGTGCGCTTCCTGAACGAAACGGGGGGCGGAAAGATTACGGGCTTCTCGGGAAAGGACATCGTCCTCGTTGAGGATCAGGATGGCTTCGAGATACCCTTTCGCATCAATGAAGTCGTGGTGATTGACAGCAACGACCATGGTTCGGTCAGAATGGCTGCGTTGAACATCAATCAGGCTGCCATGGACAAAGAGGGAAACGCCATTCACAACGACCAACGCAGCATTAAGGCAATGCTCAACGCAGAGCAAAACGAACCGGCTTTCGATGGGACCGACGGCAACGAGCCTTTCGACACACCCGACGACACGCGCGAAGTGACCTTTCAAGCGCCGGTTGAAGAGCGCAAGGGGGGCAATCGGCTCACGGCTTATGTGGCGTTTGTTCCCTCCGATTCGACATTGCCCGCAGACACGACGTTCGACATCTACCTCGTGAACGATTGCAACTACTTCTTGCAGTTGAGTTACATGACAGGGGAGAACGACAGTTGGACGTTGGTCTTTCAAGGTGAGCTCGCGCCCAACACGATGGAGCTTGTCGCCACGCTCACCTACGCCGATTTGGCCGAGCTCAACCGTTTGGCCGTGCAAGGCATTGCCTATAAGCGCGAGAAAAGCTTCTTGCTCAAGCCAACCTTCTCGGTCTGCATCAAGCTCGACGCGACGAAGTGCTATAAGCAGAGCACGTTTCGCGACAGCGACTTCTTCGACACGCCGGCCTGGCTCCATGCCATCGTGGTCGACGATGAACCCGTCAAAGCATTGCAAGTGGATGCCGGGCATTTGGCAAAAGCAATGCAGACCAAGCGGCAGGACGACCGTCATGTCACGGCTGGCAGAGCTGCCACAGCGCCGAAAGGCAACGACCCGTTGGTGGTTGACTTGCACATCAACGCCCTGTTGGATAGCATACAGGGCATGACCTCAAAAGACATCTTAGACTACCAACTGCAAGTCTTCAAGGACACCCTCGAGGCCAACCGCAAGCATCGGGGACAGAAAATTGTCTTCATCCACGGCAAAGGGGAGGGCGTGCTGCGGCGTGCGCTCATCCATGCTTTGAACTATCAATATAAGAAATTCACCTATCAAGATGCGTCATTCCGCGAGTATGGCTATGGCGCAACACAAGTCACCATTCATTAGTTATGGAATATGGTTTTATCAAGGTAGGAACAGCCATTCCTGCCGTTCGTGTTGGCGATGTCCAATACAACACCGAACAAATCGAGGCGCTGTTGACACAGGCCGAAGAAGCGGGCATTGAAATCATTGTCTTTCCCGAGCTGTCCCTCACCGGCTACACTTGCCAGGACTTGTTCCGGCAGCGGTCATTGCTCGAGACCATCGATGCCGCTGTCACCCATTTGCTGCAATCCACCCTGCAGAAAGATGTTATTGCCATCGTGGGCGCACCGCTCGAGGTGGGCAACTTGCTACTCAACTGCGCCATTATCGTGCAACAGGGCAAGCTCTTGGGCATTGTCCCCAAGACCTATCTGCCCAACTACAACGAATTCTATGAAAAGCGATGGTTCACCTCGTCGCAGTCGCTACGACCGACAACCATTCGCCTGGCCGGCACGGCTATAGAGGTATCTGCGCAACCCAAGCTGTTCGAAACCGCTCAGGGCGTGAAATTCGGCATAGAAATTTGCGAGGACGTCTGGGCGCCAACGCCACCAAGCAATCATCTGACCCTGGCCGGCGCTGATCTCATCTTCAATCTCTCGGCCACCGACGAGTTAGTGGGTAAGCACGCCTATCTCAAAAGCCTCCTCGCGCAACAGAGCGCCCGCACCATCAGTGGTTACGTGTATAGCAGTTGCGGTTTCGGCGAGAGCACGCAGGATGTCGTCTATGGTGGCAACGCGTTGATTTATGAAAATGGCACACTATTGAGCGAAGGACAACGTTTTGCCTTGTCGCCGCAGTTGGTGACGGCACAAATTGATGTCGAACGCATCCGCTACGACCGTTGCAACAACACCACGTTTGCCACAGCCCAGTTCCACGAGGTGAGCGAAACCGCCATTGTGCCGTGTTGCCCATTAAAAAACTTTAAGCCTTTCCACTTGGAGCGCTGCGTCCCGTCAGCACCCTTTATCCCCGAAGCCATGGCAACGGAATCGGCTTGTGAGGAAGTGTTCCACATCCAAACCATGGGCTTGGCCAAACGGCTCCGGCATATTCACGCCGAAAAGGTTGTCCTTGGCATCAGTGGTGGCTTGGACTCAACGCTGGCATTGCTCGTATGTGTGCGTACGTTCGACCTCCTAAAGCTCAATCGGCAAGGCATTATCGGTGTGACGATGCCGGGCTTTGGCACCACCGACCAGACACATCAGAATGCACATCGGCTGATGCAGCTACTCGGTGTCACGATGCGCGAGGTGCCCATCGCAGCAAGTGTGACACAGCACTTCAAAGACATTGGGCATGATGGCGCCGTGCACGATGTGGTCTATGAAAACAGTCAGGCGCGCGAACGCACGCAGATACTCATGGACATCAGCAACCAGGTGGGTGGCATCGTCATCGGAACAGGCGACCTGTCGGAACTGGCTTTGGGATGGGCCACCTACAACGGCGACCAGATGAGCATGTATGGGGTGAATGCCAGCGTGCCCAAGACCTTGGTGCAATGCCTCGTGCAGCATGAAGCGCTGCACAGCAGCCAGGAACTATCGCTCGTGTTGAAGGACATCCTCAACACGCCCATTAGTCCTGAGCTTACGCCTGCCGACAATGCAGGACGTATCAGTCAACGCACGGAGGAACTGATTGGACCTTATGAACTCCACGACTTCTACCTTTATTACGTCATGCGCTTTGGCTTCACGCCTGCAAAAATCTTCTTACTGGCTCAAAAGGCATTCAATAACCGCTACGCAGACGAAGTGCTCAAGCATTGGCTCTGCTCTTTCTATCGGAGGTTCTTTGCGCAACAGTTCAAGCGCAGCTGCATGCCCGATGGGCCGAAAGTGGGGGGTATCAGCCTAAGCCCTCGTGGCGACTGGCGCATGCCGTCGGATGCTACCGCAGCGTTGTGGTTACAAAGTTGTGAAGCTCTTTAAACGAGCGCTGTCATATCGTCGTAGGACGATAACGCTCATTATCTATTCGACGGATGCACATGGTGTGCATCCGTCTTTGCTTTCAAGGCATCCATCACATCTATTTACATTGTTGCATGTCTGTGCATCCTATCTATCTTAACATTGTAATATGGCTGTCGTGCGTTCAATGATATGTTATAAAACATTGCGCCATGTTGAGAGATATCTTATATAATATCTTAAAACATGGCACCATATTGATAGACGTTTTATAAAAGTTGTCAAAACATGACACAATATTGATAAATATATTATAGAATGTATTCAAACACTGCACCATGTTGATAGATGTTTTATAAGATGTGTTCAAGCATTGCGCAATGTTGCAAAAACTATTAATGATATAGATTAAACCATGTGCAATAATAAAACAGATACAATATAAGCTGTTGTAACACTGGGCAAAGGTGATTGTGTTTCTATGAGAACACTACCAACACGGCACAACGAACAATATGCTATAGAAAAAGGCGCACGATTGGTGCGCCTTTACAGTAGAGATAATGGCAGATCCGATTATTTCTTCTTAAGGTATTCATCGGCGCGCTTGTCACCGAGTTCCTTTGCACGAAGCAGCGCCTTTCGTGCTTCTTCAGGTTTGCCCAATTCTTGCCGTGCGATGCCTAAGAGCAGGAATCCGTCGGCATAATCGGTTGCTATTTCCGTACAGCGTAGGGCTGACTGTTCGGCATCTTCATTGCGTTTCACCCGTAGGCAGAGCGAAGCCATCTCAGCATAGTAGACGGGTTCCTCTGGGTTGAGAAGAATGGTGCGCGCCAAGTCGTTGAGTGCCTGTTGGAACTGCTTGATCTTTAACTCACATTGGTAACGTTGATAGTAAAAGTCGCGGTAGCGTGACGGCCCTTGAGCAATACTGTCATAGGTATTGTAGTCCTTCACGGCCAAGCGGTATTGGCCCATCTCCTGATAGGTTGCACCGCGTGCCAACAGGTAGGTGGAGGCTATGCTATTCAGTGGTCTCGGACAAACGGCTACTGCGCTGTCTAAGAGTGCCAGTGCTTCAGTGATGGGAGCGCGCAACATTCGCTTGCATTGGGATGCCTCATAGAACAACTCGCCACTGCGCAGCGGTGTGTGGGTGAGTTGCATAAAGAGGTCGTAGGCTTTTTGATAGTCTTGCTTAGCGTAGTAGATTTGTGCCTGCTGATGGATGTATTGCGGTAGCGGCTGGATGGTGGCAGCCTTTTCGGCTGCTTGCAGTGCTTTGTCTAACGACCATGGCGCAAAGGCGCGGTTAGGATAGTGGATTTGCTTTTGCAAGATGACCTTGGCATATTCGCTGTAGGCCTCGTCCTTTCTCTCTACCTTCTCGAGAGCCGTTTGCATCACCTTTTCAGCTTCCTCGTCCTTTCCGGCATCGACGAGGCTCAGCGCCTTATTGGTGTAACCCTCCTTGGCGGCGGGGAACTGCTGGATGAAGGCGTCGATGAGCGATTGGTGGGTCAAGGAGTCTGTGAGATTGGCCGACATGAGCAATGCCACCGTCGCGTCGTCAAGCGAAGCGGGCAGGGCAGGGCGAATGGCGCAGGTACGCAACGTGGCATTGCTGAGGGCAAGGCTGTTGGCTTGCATCTCGGCAGCGAAACGGGCGTCGACCGCTGTAAAAGTGCTATCGGAGGTCGTCTGCAAGAGTCCGCAAAGCTGTCCTTGCGCATTGACGACAGGGCAACCCACTTGCTGCGCGGAAAGGGTTGAAGGGTTGAACACGTAATAGTTGAACCGCTCGTTGAACTGCTCAATGCGCTGAATGGTCAGCGGCAACGGTTTGGCTTTCTGCACACTGTAAGGCAGTAGCCAGGCTGTCTTCGTTGCGGCCTGTGGCGCAAGCGAAACGGTTGGCGTGCTGTGCTCGATGGTGAATTTGCACACATCATAGAGCTCGTTGGCACCTATCATCGCCACGACGGGATGTTCGGTTCCCGTGGCATCGATTACCACGGCACGGGCAGCCCCGACAAAGGGCTTCCAAGGCGCGATGGCCTCGCCTTGCGGACTGACGAACGTGCCATGGGCGGAGGCAATGATGTCGCCCGCAGCGTTGAAAGTGGTTAGTGAAAACACTGCTTTAGCGGCTTTCTGTGTGGCCGCTGACTGTGCGCTCACGGTGATAACCATGAGCACCGCGAATAGTGTTAATACAATTTTGTTTCTCATTATGTGATCGTTTTGTTTTGTTCTGAATGGACGTAAAAGGAGAGTGGGGCTGGGATGCCTATGTGTGGCTGAGCAGCGATTTGGCATTGCTGATGGCTTCGGGTGTGACGCTGCTGCCACTTAGCATCTGGGCAATCTCTTGAATGCGCTCGTCCTCGTTGAGCAACTGCATCTGGCTGTTGGTGCCTTTGCTCGTCTCTGTCTTTGATACTTTATAGTGGAAGGCTCCCCGTGCGGCAATCTGTGGCAGATGCGTAATGCTGATGACTTGGCGATGATGCGCACCCATCTCGTGCATTATCTGCGCCATCATTTCGGCAACACGACCGCTCACACCGGTATCAATCTCATCGAAGATGATGGTGGGCAGCTGCACAGTGCCGCTGATCATCGCTTTTAGCGAAAGCATGACGCGCGCAATCTCACCCCCTGAGGCAACTTGCGTAATGGGTTGCAGGGGCATGCTCTTATTGGCGCTGAAAAGGAAGGCAATGCGGTCGGAACCGTCATTGGCAAGCGGCTTGTTGGTAAAGTCAATCTGGAACTTCACGTTGGGAATGCCCAAGGGCGCCAGACGTTTGGCCATATCCGTTTCGATGGCTTTGGCTGCTTTCACGCGCGATTGCGTGAGCACGGCCGCCAAGGCCTTACATTCGCTTTCCAACTGCTGGAAGCGTGTGGTCAGCTCGGCCAGTTGCTCGTCGGCATTCTCGATGACGTTGAGCTTCTCGCCTAAGTCATCGCGTATGGCTATCAGCGCTTCCATCCCGTCGACATGATACTTTTGTTGCAGACTGTAGAGCAGGTCTAAGCGCTCACTGAAGCGATTGAGCTGGTCGGGGTCATAGTCGACGGCCTCCATTTGTTGGTTTATCTCTTGCCCGATGTCTTTGAGTTCGATGTGACATTCCTCCAAACGACTGCCGAACTCGTTGGCCCGCGGGAAGACTTTGGCAATGCTTTGCAATTCGCCGATGGAACGTTTCAGCAGGGTGAGTGCACCTTCGTTGTCACCATTGAGTTGGCGGTCGGCTTCGAAGAGTGCGGCCTTAATATCTTCGGCATGCGAGAGCAGTTCTGTCTCGCGTTCGAGGGTAGCAAGTTCGTCGGGCTGGAGGTTTGCTTGTGTGAGCTCATCAAACTGAAAGGCCATGAAGTCTTGTTGCGTTTTGTCTTGGCTGATGCGTTCCTTGAGTTGCTCAAGTGCTTGGTGTGCAGCGCGGAGGGCTTCGAAACGTTGGGCAAATTGCTTCCGCTGCGCTTCGTTGTGTGCCATGATGTCGACGACATTGAGCTGAAAATCCTCTTTCTGTAGCAAAAGGTTCTGATGTTGGCTGTGAATGTCGACGAGGGTCTCGCCTAACTCGCGTAGGGTTGTGAGTGATACAGGGGTATCGTTGATGAAAGCGCGCGATTTACCATTGCTGCTGATCTCGCGCCGAAGGATGCAGTCCTCGGGGTCGTAGTCAATCTCGTTGAGCTCGAAGAAAGCTTCCATGCCGTAGCCTTTGATTTTGAAATGGGCCTCGATAATGCACTTGTTTTCGCCTGTCTTGATGGCTTTGCTGTCGGCACGTTGCCCCAGGAGGAGATTGATTGCGCCGAGGATGATGCTTTTGCCCGCACCGGTCTCTCCGGTAATGACGGAGAACCCGCTATTGAACGTGATGTTGAGCTCGTCGATGAGCGTGAAGTTCTTAATGTATAACTGTTTGAGCATATTGTTTATCGTTTGATGCTCTCCCATGCGCCACTTTGGCTGGCGTTGATGGAGAAGAGGATGCTATATAGTTGTTCTTTCTCTTTGGTTGTGCCTTTTCCGTCGTAAATGGCGGCCAATTCGTCTCTCTTATAGTCGGTCCACAGTTGGGGCAGCAGACTGTTGGGACGGTTTTGGTGGGCTGACGACAGAAGGTTTGTAAGGGCGGCCGAGATGTTGACGCGAGCCTTCTCAACCTGTTGGCTCATTTGGTCTAATCCCGTGCGATAATAGGCATATTGCAGCTGGCGAAACGGGCGTAGCCGCTCATCCATGTAATCATTGATGAAGGCAAAGCGACTCTTGTCGTTCGCAAGGCTTTCCCAGCCTTTATAAGGAAGAGCTTGTGCGGCATGTGCGGTGTTGAGACAACGTTGCAGCACGTCGGTTCCGCCAAGTGGGGCAAAACTGTCCAAGTTGATGCCGATGATGAGATAAGCATAGTAGGCACAGAGCGCGCTTAGCTGTTGGACGACGTGATCTTCGCTGAAAGTGAGCTGTGACAGATCGGCGTAGTCGAAATCAAAGTGTTCATCCACATTTTTGTAAATGATTGTGCTGTAGGTGGTGCGATAGACGGGACGGTTGGCTTGCACTATGGCGCTACACTTGAAACCATTGGCATGGTCGTAATCGTTCACCGTGATGCTGAAGCTACACGGGATACGTTCGACCGTCAGGAAGTGGAGCGGTGTCCATTTCTGGTCATTGAGAAACTGTGTGAGTGCGGTTTGTAAGTGGTCGAAGCGCGTTGCCTCAACGCCTTGAATCTTAGAATGATTGATGTGAACCGTAGCTTGCAGTTCTTGCGATAGGATGGAAGTGCTAAAGCAGCAAAGCAAGCTCGTCAATAATGTCATGCGCCACTTGAACTTTGGGCTTTTTCGCATAATCTTTCTTCCCTTGTTGATGAATGATGGTAATTTGGTTGTCGTCACTGATGAACGTTGTACCCGGGTTGCACATGGAGTTGAGTACGATAAAGTCGGCATGCTTTCGGTGTAGCTTGTCGATAGCGTGTTGCTCCTCATCATGCGTTTCTAAGGCAAAGGCCACCAAACGTTGATGGGGCTGTTTCATTTCACCTAAGGCTGCTGCAATGTCGTGGGTGGGACGCAGTCGTATCACGAGGTCGTCTTGGTGGCGCTTGATCTTTTCCTCTGCCACATGGAGAGGCTGGAAGTCGGCAACGGCAGCGCAGAGGATGGCTGCATCGGCCGTGGTGAAATGGCTAACGGCTGCGGCATACATTTCATCGCTACTTTCGACATTGATACGGTGGATGGCAGATGAACACGATAGAGCTACCGGACCTGCGATGAGTGTCACATCGGCTCCCCGACGCAGGCATTCTTCGGCGATGGCAAAACCCATCTTTCCACTGGAGTAATTACCGATGAAGCGCACGGGATCAATCTTCTCATAGGTAGGTCCTGCCGTGATGAGCACGCGTTTGCCTGCTAAATCGTGCGCCTCTTGATGGTGGTTTGCTCCGACCTCTTCCTGTTTGTGATATAGTTGATCTTGGTTTGCTCCGACCTCTTCTTGCTTGTGATATAGTTGTTCTTGGTTTGCTCCGACCTCTTCCTGTTTGTGATATAGTTGATCTTGGTTTGCTCCGACCTCTTCCTGCTCGTGAGCCTGAAAGAAGAAGTCTTTGAGGGTTGCAACGATACGTTGCGGCTCCTCCATACGCCCCTTCCCCTCCAAACCGCTGGCCAAGAAGCCTGATGCTGGTTGGATGATGTGATTACCAAAGGACTGGAGCAATTGAAGATTGGCTTGCGTTGTAGGATGTTGAAACATGTCTAAATCCATCGCTGGTGCTATGAACACAGGTGCTTTCATGCTCAGGTAAGTCGTTATGAGCATGTTATCAGCCACACCATGAGCCAACTTTGCAATGGTACCGGCTGTACACGGAGCAATAAGCATGAGGTCGGCCCAAAGACCTAAATCAACATGCGAGTGCCATGTACCATCGGACTGTGTAAAGAATTCGCTAATAACGGGACGGTGGGAAAGTGTCGAAAGTGTTACAGGTGTGATGAATTCCTTCCCGGTAGGGGTAATGATGACCTGTACTTCGGCACCGCACTTAACCAGCTCCCGGATGAGAGAGCATGCTTTGTAGGCCGCGATAGAGCCTGTAATTCCTAAAACAATATTCTTTCCTGTAAGCATTACCGCTGCTGTCTTGTATGTGTGATTGCTGGAGCTGTTATGCCCATTAGTGCTTATTGAACTCCCTAAGCCGGATGCGAGTGAGAACTTGCTTGGTGTTGTTAGGGAATTCGGCTCCGAGCATCCAAGAATAGTAGCCGGGATCTTTGTGCAAGACTTCTGACACTGGCATGTCCTTATATTTACCAAAGTTAAATACTTCTTGCAGTTGCGGGGTTCCATCGGCGTTAGATAGTGGCGTCCCATCTTTATCGACTATGGGAGCCCAAATCATTCTTCCGGCGAAATCAACGTTGTCATTTTGCTTTGAAAAGGCTGCTAACTCGCTCATATCGTTGGGTAGCACACGTTCCGGATCGTCTTGATTGGCCTCACTGTACATCTCTAACTCGCCCAACAATACGCGATAAGTAGCTTCTGTATCTTGATCTGCACGATGAGCTTCAAAATCTTCATCCATTTCGCGCCCGCAATAGAACTTATACGCCGCAGCAAGATTCCGTCGCTCCATCTTGTGAAAAATCGTTTGCACGTCTATCAATCTGCATTTTGTGAAGTCGAAATCGACACCTGCTCTTAAGAATTCTTCAGCTAAGATGGGAACGTCAAATCGATTTGAATTGAATCCTGCAAAATCACAACCTTTAAAACTCTCAGCTAATTGGGGAGCCATCTCCTTAAATGTCGGCTGATCAGCTACCGTCTCGTCACTAATCCCTGTTAGGTCTGTCACAAAAGCAGGGATGGCTCTCTCAGGATTAATGAGGTGATTACCTCTAACCTCTGTTCCATCAGGAGTTACTTTAATATAAGAGAGCTGAATAATGCGGTCTGTTATAATGTCAAGCCCCGTTGTTTCGAGGTCGAAAACAACGAGGGGCTTTGTTAAATTGAGTTTCATATAAATGATATATTGACTTTAGTCGCTGAGTAACATCGGCATAATGAGCGCTAAAACATTTTCATTCTCTGGCTGAACAGCAGGAACAATAACACCTGCTCTGCTTGGATCGGCTAATTGGAAAATTACTTCATCACAATCTATATTATTTAATATTTCTTGCAAAGAACTGCCTTTAAAGCCAATGTTCATCGTGGGACCAGTATAATCACATACGATTTGTTCATGGGCACTTGTAGCAAAGTCGATATCTTCAGACAATGCTTCCAACTTCCCTGGTTCAATATGAAGACGGACGAGCTGACTGCTTTCGCTGGCAAAGGGGAGTATACGACGCAGGATTGCAATCAGACTCTTGCGATCAATGCTCATATTATTGGGGTTCTCGGGGATAACGCTATTATAATTTGGATAGCTACCTTCAAGCAGTCGGCAAATGAGTTGCCCATTCTCGAACTTTATCTCTGCACTCCTGTCATCGAATTTAATGGTTACATCACTATCGCCTTTCGTGAGTACACTCTTGATTAAGTTCGCAGGTTTCTTGGGTAGGATGAACGACGCCGGCGTATCACTTTTGATGTTGAGAATTTGATTGCGCACCAATTTGTGTCCGTCTGTGGCTACGATGGCCAAATAGTCGGGCTTTAAATCAAAATAAATGCCATTCATCACCGGACGCAATTCATCAGTAGCCGTAGCAAACAAAGTGCGGCTCACATTATTTATTAATGTGGTCGCATTGATAACAATCGTGGTTGCGCTGTCGGGTACAACTTGCGCACGTGGATACTCTTCTGCATTCTGAGCCGTAAAATTATATGCACCATTCTGATAGCTAATCGTAATGGTGAGCGCAGCAAGGTCGATTTCGAATGTCAGCGGCTGTTCCGGAAGCTCTTTTACTGCGTCTAAGATGGTGCGATTGGGCACAGCGAAACTGCCTTCTCCATCGTGTTCATCGAGTGTCATTACGGTTGTCATAACATTCTCGCTGTCAGAGGCTGTTAACTTCAACTGTCCATTTCTTACATCAAAGAGAAAGCTGTCAAGAATGGGCAGTGCATTTTTGCTGTTAATTACTTTTGCGAGTGACTGGAGGCGTGCATTAAGTGCACTACTTGATAATGTAAATCTCATCAGTATTCCCTGTTTAATAGTTATTTATATTTATTTTTGAACACAAAAATACAAATTTCTTGTGTGCCTCACAAAAAAAAGACTGAAATATTGCATTTGTTAGAACAATTTTATTAATTTCGCAAGGCAAAAGTAAGGTTGTAGGGCCTTAAGCATAATGCATCAATAAAATAATAAAAAAATACATTCAAATTATGGAGTTACAAGGAAAAGTTATTGCAGCGCTTGATGTGCGAACCGGAACATCTGCACGTGGAGAATGGAAAGCGCAAGATTTTGTAATTGAGACGCATGAAAACTATCCACACAAAATGTCGTTTACTGTTTTCGGAGAAGATCGCCTTCAACGTTTCAACATACAGATAGGCCAGGAGGTGAACGTTTCTTTCGACATTGATGCACACGAATATCAAGGTCGTTGGTTTAACAGCATCCGCGCTTTCGATGTGCGGCAAATCGATCCTGCCACCTTAGGTGCCGGTGCTGCACCTGCAGGTTTTGGCGCAGCGCCTGCTCCTGCACCTGCGGCAACTGCCAATCCTGCTGCACCCGCTGCCCAAGCGCCATTCGAGCAACCGTCAGCCGAAGCAACTGCTGATAATGAAGATTTGCCATTTTAAGTTAGACGAAGAATCCAACTGTTTTTCTGTTATCAATTTAAGTTTTATCAGGGAGCGCCCTTTTTCGGGTGCTCTTTTTTTGATGCCTGCACGAAACCGTGGCCTTTCAAGTAGGATGCAGCAGGTTATAGTCGCAAAAGAGGCTTTGCCGATGCACTGCAAGCCATGTATAGTCGCAAACAAGGCTTCGACGATGCACTGCAAGCGTGTATAGTCGCAAACAAGGCTTCGACGATGCACTGCAAGCGTGTATAGTCGCAAAAGAGGCTTCGACGATGCACTGCAAGCGATGTATAGTCGCAAAAGAGGCTTCGACGATGCACTACAAGCGATGTATAGTCGCAAAAGAGGCTTCGACGATGCACTGCAAGCGATGTATAGTCGCAAAAGAGGCTCCGACGATGCACTGCAAGTGATGTATAGTCGCAAAAGAGGCTTCGATGATGCAATGCAAGCAATGTATAGTCGCAAAAGAGGCTTCGACAGTGATATAATGTTAAACAGTGTGCGGTTTGCATTCGAAATTCGATAATTTCTCCGTTTCAGCAAAAAGCGCTAACTTTGTGGGCATGATTAAAAATGCAGTAACGTTATGCCGCTGAAGCTGTCCGATAAATTGCCGGCCATCGATATTTTGAAACAGGAGAACATCTTTGTCATGGGCGAAGCGCGCGCGCAAGGCCAAGATATTCGTCCGCTAAGGATTGTGATTTTGAACCTGATGCCGCTTAAAATCACAACAGAGACCGATCTTATCCGCTTGCTTTCGAACACACCTTTGCAGATAGAGATTGTTTTTATGCGGCTGAAGAGCCATACGCCCAAGCATACGCCCATTGAGCACATGATGATGTTCTATAAAGACTTTGCAGAACTGTCGCAGCAAAAATTTGATGGCATGATTGTTACGGGCGCACCCGTTGAAACAATGGATTATGAGGCTGTGGGCTATTGGAATGAAATCGTGCAGATTTTCGACTGGGCACGCACGCATGTCACGAGTACACTCTATCTCTGTTGGGCAGCTATGGCCGGGCTTTATCATTTCTATGGTATTCCAAAACATGCGTTAGCGCGGAAAATGTTCGGCGTTTATGCACAAAAGGCGCTGATGCCGCTACTTCCCATTTTCCGTGGTTTCGATGACACATTCTTTATGCCGCAAAGTCGCCATACCGAATTATGGCGCAGTGACCTGTTGCAACATCCCGAGTTGCAGATGATAGCCGAGTCATCGGTCAGCGGCGTGGGCATGGTTATGGCGCGTGATGGCCGCGAATTTTTCATCACGGGCCATTTGGAATACTCCCCAACGACGCTTGATGCTGAATATAAACGTGATTTGGGTGTGCGCAATGATGTCGATATGCCGCAGAATTACTATACTCATGATGATTGTAATGCAGCGCCCATAGTGCGTTGGCGTGCACATGCCCATTTGTTTTATAGCAACTGGATTAACTACTATGTTTATCAGGCGACGCCCTATAATGTCAATGATATTAAGTAAATGCAGACGTTAGAATTATTAGCACCCGCCAAAACAGCCGCAATAGGCATCGAAGCCATTCGGCATGGTGCCGATGCGGTTTATATTGGTGCAGAAAGCTTTGGTGCCCGTTCTGCGGCTGGAAACAGCATTGCGGATATAGCGCAACTGTGCCAATATGCACACACCTTTGGTGCTCGCGTTTATGTTACCATCAACACCTTGGTTTATGAGCACGAAATCGCAGCACTGAAACAGTTACTCAGTGCTTTGGATGCGATAGAAGTCGATGCGCTGTTGTTGCAGGATATGGGCGTATATGCACTGATTAAGCGGTGGACAACTGCTGGAAAGTGGCATTTTCAACTGCATGCTTCTACACAAACCGACAATCGGTCGGCAAACAAAGTGGCTTGGTTGCAGGCTTTGGGCTTTCAGCGTGCGGTGTTGGCACGTGAGCTTTCGGTCAAGGAGATTGCAGCCATTCATGCCCAAGTACCCCGAATGGAGTTAGAAGTTTTTGTGCATGGGGCGCTATGCGTAAGCTATTCGGGGGTTTGCTATGCTTCGCAACATTGTTTTGGCCGTAGCGCTAACCGTGGAGCTTGTGCACAATTCTGCCGCATGAAATTTGATTTGGTCGATGCTACAGGAAAAGAAATCGAGCACCAACGCCATCTACTTTCGCTGAAAGACCTCAACCAATTGAACCAAATCGAGCAGTTGGTGACGGCAGGAGCCTGTTCTTTCAAGATTGAAGGCCGATTGAAAGAAGCCGACTATGTGAAGAATGTCGTGAGTGCCTACAGCCAGCAACTCAATGCTGTTGTAAAGCAGTATCCGAAACACTATCGTCGTGCTTCATGGGGCGAGGTGGATTATTATTTTACGCCCGATTTAAATAAAACGTTCAATCGTGGTTACACCCATTATTTTCTTGACGGACGCGCGTCTCATATCGCCAACTTCGACACGCCCAAAGCTATGGGTGAGTTTGTGGGCACCGTGAAAGCCATTCGTGGTCACGCATTGATTGTGGCAGGGGTGGCCTCGTTCTCTAATGGCGACGGACTCTGTTTCGTTAATGCACAGCGTGAGTTAGAAGGGTTTAGGGTGAACAGAGTTGAGGGCAACAAGCTCTATCCTCAGCGCATGCCGCAACAACTGTGCGAGGGGATGCGCCTCTATCGCAATCAAGATGTCGCGTTTGATAAGATTTTGGCTAAGCCCACGGCCGAACGCCGCATGGCACTTGACATGCTGTTGGGCACCACCGCCGATGGATTCTTTTTGCAAGCCAAGCACGATGGAATGGAAGAGGCGGTAAGTTATACCATTACTTTCGCCCACGAGAAGGCAAAAAGCTTGCAAGCAGACAATATGAGAATGCAACTCACAAAGCTGGGTGGAACAGAATTTGTGTGCCGGCAGCTTACTTTTTCAGATGGCGTCGAGCAGCTGTTTTTGCCTTCGAGCTTGTTGACACAACTGCGTCGTGGTGTTGTGACACAATTAAAAGCGCTGAAACCTTTGCGCAATCAGTTGCTCATTGTCCCCAAAACCAAGCCATTTCAGCAGGCTATCTCAACGCTTTTCCCTGCCACTTATCAGCAACATCCCTACCTTTATAATATAGCCAACGACGCAGCCCGCGATTTCTATGCGGCCGAAGGGTTAGACCATTTGCAGCCTGCTTTTGAACTTGCGCCGCCGACAAAGCCTCTCATCATGCAATGTCGCCATTGTCTCCGCTACGAGTTAGGTTTTTGTGTGAAACGGGGAGGGCAGCGCCCCACGTGGAAAGAGCCGTTGACATTGCGTTTGGGCGATGGCCGTCGGTTTACATTGGATTTCGATTGCACGGCTTGTCAGATGAACATTTACGCTGAAACATAATCCCTATCAATAGAAGGAGAACAACATGAAGAGAATTTCCCCATTTGGTTTCCGGCCATTGCTTATTTTGCTTGCCTGCCTGCTCCTCACAACGGCTTGCCATCATGCACAACCTTCAAAGGCCGATGCGTGGACCATGTATGATGCGAAGCAGCGCGATTCGCTCTCTTTCCAGGCGAAACACCACTACACCAACAACTATAATTTCTTGGTGAAGGCCGACTCTTTCCCGTTGGTACGTCAGCAACCCGAGGAAGCACATGCCGATTTGCCGTTGGACACCATCTACGTGTATCGCAACAACCATCTGGTGGTGGCCGACATTCGCATTGTTCCCAGCGACCAGGTCGATTCCGTTTGGGTACAGGTGGCGCGCGATCAGGCCACTTTTGGCTGGACGCACGAGCGCAATTTGCTAAAAAATGTGGTGCCCGATGATCCCATCTCACAATTTATCTCGCTTTTCTCCGACGTGCATCTGCTGCTGTCGTTCATAGCGCTTGTGCTTATCTTTGCGTTTTACATGGTGCGCAAACTCATGCGTAAACACGCCCACTTGGTGCATTTCAAGGACATCGATTCGTTTTATCCCACCTTGCTGGCCATCATCGTGGCCACCTCGGCCGCCTTTTATGCCAGCATTCAGCTGTTCGCGCCCGACGTGTGGCGGCACTTCTATTTCCATCCCACGCTCAATCCTTTCTCTGTTCCGCCCCTTTTGGCCATCTTCCTTTCGTCGGTTTGGGCGATGCTCATCGTGGGAATGGCAGCTGTCGACGACATTTTCCACAAACTGCCCGTCGCCGAGGCCATCCTCTACACCTGCGGTCTGATGGGCATCTGCGCCGTCAACTACATCGTGTTTAGCATTTTGAGCCTCTACTATGTGGGCTATTTGCTGCTGGTGGCCTATGTTTATTTTGCGCTCTATCGGTATAGTACGAAAAACCGAACGCTTTTCATCTGCGGAAATTGTGGGAAACCTATGCGTCGCAAGGGGCGGTGTCCGAATTGTGGCGCATGGAACCGATAGCATAGTCCATTCTCTTGTTTTTGATAAAAATACCCCGTCGGGAGTCCCCGAACGCTTGTTTTTGCTAAAAATGCCTCGTCGGGAGTCCCCGAACGCTTGTTTTTGATAAAAACGCCCCGTCGGGAGTCCCCGAACACTTGTTTTTGCTAAAAATGCCTCGTCGGGAGTCCCCGAACGCTTGTTTTTGATAAAAATGCCCCGTCGGGAGTCCCCGAACACTTGTTTTTGATTAAAATGGCTCGTCGGAATTTTCCGAAGCCTTGTTTTTGATTAAAATGCCCCGTCGGGAGTCCCCGAACGCCTTTTTAGACACTACCAAGAAAATGAAGCAATGGGCTATCGGCTCCACCAATGTTTTTTCTTGGGTGGTGTGGCGTATGCACTACCTGAAATTTGGTCGGTGAGCAGGCGTCGATAGCTGATTCTATCGTGAATCATGTGGTAGATTTGCCCCCAATCGGGCAGTCCGCCAATATTTCGGTCGTCAATAAACACATCGGCTTTGAGCTTGCGCGAGTAGTGATTATTATTTTTCTGCAATTCTTCAGGGTAATCTCTATTTACAGCCCAAAACTCCACACCGCGTGCTCTGCACCAGGCTACAGCCTCGTTGAGGAGTTTTCCTTCGCGCACACTCCATAAAATCAGCTGGTGACCATCGGCAATGAGTTGCCTGAGCGTCTCTGTGGCAAACGGGAGTTCTTCACCAATAGCTGGATATTGGTGGGTTACGATAGTGCCATCAAAATCAACTGCAATAATCATTATTGTTTAATTGAATTGTCGTCTTTACTAATATAGGTGTTACTTTGGCTGTTGTAGCTGCCATACGAGCTATAAGAGCTGTAAGAACGATAGCCTCCTGCACCATAGGCTCCTTTCGAATAGTAGCCATAGCGAGCATATTTGCCGTATTTTGCATATTTTCCGTAACCATAATAATAACCATATTTTTTCTTGGTCATGTCGAGCCCGTTGATGACAATGGCCATATTGGGCAGTTTTCGTTCCTCGTTTAAACTGTTAATGAGTATGAAACTGTCTTTCGGGGTATAGTCGGCGCGGCAGACATAGACGGTGGCATCAACGATACGGGCAATTTGCAGAGTGTCGGTGACGAGACCGACAGGTGCGGTATCGATGATGATGTAGTCGTAGATGGTTTTGAGTTGGGCGACAATGTCATCCAGACTTTCGCGCGCCAAGAGCTCGGTGGGGTTTGGTGGCGTAGGTCCAGCCATGAGCAAATCAAGGTTTTTGTTTACACCCGAAGGCAGAATTTGTTTTTGGATGTCTTCCATTGTCGAATGGCTGTGCACCAAAAGATTGGTGATGCCATGATGATGGTCGTGAATTTCAAACAATTCTGCCAATCGTGGCTTGCGAATGTCTAATCCCAAGATGATGACTCTTTTGCCTAAGAGGGCAAAGCTCACGGCTAAGTTGGCTGCCATAAATGTTTTTCCTTCACCCGAAGTGGTTGATGTAAAGACGATCACTCTTTCACCATCTTTCATCATGAATTGCAGGTTGGTGCGCATGCCACGGAAAATCTCTTCCATGAGATTATTCTTATTCTCATGCACCACGATATCGGCCTTTGTTTTTGCCTGCTCACTGGCGATTGGTACGTCGCCAAGGATGGGGAGCTGTGTGAGTTGGATGACATCGTTTCGTCCTTCAATTTTATAGTGGAAAAATTCTAAAATATAGATGATAACAATGGGAACCACGAGCCCTATGATGAGTGCAACCATATAGAACATGGACGAATTAGGGCTGAGTTTACCGGCAAATTCGGGCTCATCAATGAGTTTTCCTTTATCAACCGTAGCAGCCAATGAGATGGAGTTCTCTTCCCGTTTTTGCAACAGCATGAGGTAGAGCCCCGATTTCACTTCTTGCTGGCGGCCAATCTGTGTTAGGATACGTTCCTGTTCTGGCGTATTTCCTACCTGTCCGTTGTATTTGCTGAATTGGTTGGTCACCGCATTGCGCTGTATTTCTAAAGCCTTCTTAGCTTGCAGCATGGCACGGCGAATGCTGTTGTTGATGTCGATTAATTGTGCAGTGAGCGGCGTAATCGTCGGACTTGCCTCGCTGGCGGTGTGCAAAAGACGCTTTCTCTCTAATGCAATCTCATTGTATTTATTAATGAGCAGGTTGGTACTTTTATCGGAGATGCCAATATCTGCAGGTAGCGGCTCATATTTATTGCTGGGCATCTTGATGAATTTGGTCAGTTCATCAAGCAGCATAATCTGTGTGTTGGCATCCACCAAGCGCTGGCTGAATTGGTCTTGGTTGTTCATGGCCTGCGAAGCGTTCAGCCGTAACTCGACCATGTTATTGCGCTTTTTGAAATTCTCGAGTTTATCTTCGGTCAGCCCTAACTCAGAATTGATTTTCTCCAATCGTGTGTTGATGAAGTTTTCGGTCTTTACCGCTATTTGGTTTTTATCGTCGTTGGCCTGACGGTTGTAGCAAATTGAGAGCTGTTTCAAGTAGTCAATACCCCGTTGAATATTGATGTCGGTCAAAGCCAATTGAGCAATGGTGGTTGAATTGCCGGTTTGTTTGACCGACAATGCTCCTTGATATTGATAGGCCGCATCGTTGGGCGATTGCAGCGTGATATTGACTTTCGCCTCGCCAAAAATGTCTACCGCTTCAGGCGACAGGTTTTCAGTGAAAGTCAGTACGCCCGCACGCGTATAAATATTTGTTGGGAAGGATGTCAACTCGCGTTCGAAAGTGTAAGGGCCTCGGCTGTTTGTTGCATCAATAGGCACGAAATAGGTTCCACGCACATAATACCCCTTTTTCGTTTTTGTCAAGGTCATGCTGATGGGGCGATTGATTTTTTCCAAGCTTGCCGCATCAATATCAACCATTACGGGTTCTGTTCGGTAGAGCAATTTATCTTTAAACTTTCCGTCTAACACATAGTTGACGTAAAGTTTCAAATCTCTCACAGCACTCTCTGCCAACGTGTGAGAAGAGAGAATCTCCATTTCGTTGTCAATACCAGTAGAGTTGGACATCACGCCCAAGTTGGTTGTATTCTGAATGCTGTTTCCTCGTCGGTTGTTGCCATCGTCTTTGATAAGCAATTTGGCCGAAACCTGATAAACGGGTGTGGTGTAGCGTAATCGAATGTAGACGATGCCTAAACAGAATACCACGGCGATGATGAACCATTTCCAGTTGAGGATAATGGCAACATAAAGGTTTCTGAAGTTTAACCGGTCGATTAAACTCTTGGTTTGTTTATCTTCTTTTTGTAGCGTTTTGTTGTCATCCATATTTTCTACAAATTTACTTTAGTCCTTACTTATGTTATTTTCTTTTTCCTTCGGCCAATTCCATGAGATATTTCCCATAATCATTTTTAATCATAGGTTTGGCATCTTCGATTAGCTGTTCTTTGGTAATCCAACTTTTCCGATAGGCAATCTCTTCTAAGCATGCTACCTTCAATCCTTGTCGTTTCTCAATCACTTCTATAAATGTGCTGGCTTCCGAAAGACTATCGTGTGTGCCCGTGTCAAGCCATGCGAAACCTCTTTGCAATGGTTTTACTTGCAGGCTCTTGCGGTTGAGATATTCTTGATTTACAGTGGTTATCTCTAATTCACCGCGGTCACTGGGTTTAATGTGCTTTGCTATTTCTACCACGCTGTTGGGATAGAAATATAACCCCACCACAGCATAATTGCTCTTTGGTTTTGCTGGCTTTTCTTCAATGCTAAGGCAATGCCCCATTGCATCGAACTCGGCAACGCCATAACGTTCAGGGTCGTTTACATAATAACCGAAAACACTGGCCTTTTTATCTTGCTCTGCATCGTGGACGCTCGCTTTTAATAGTGCACTGAAGCCCGATCCATAGAAAATGTTATCGCCCAAAACCAAGCAAACGGCATCATTGCCGATGAAAGTCTCTCCAATGATGAATGCTTGAGCCAAGCCGTCGGGACTCGGTTGTTCGGCGTAAGAGAAAGAAACGCCTAACTCATGTCCGTCGCCTAAAAGGCGTTGAAAACCGGGAAGATCATAGGGGGTTGATATGATGAGTATCTCACGGATACCTGCCAGCATGAGAACCGATATGGGATAATAAATCATGGGCTTATCGAATATCGGAATAAGTTGCTTGCTGATGCCTCGTGTTATGGGGTAGAGGCGTGTGCCCGAGCCTCCTGCTAAAATAATTCCTTTCATACTATCATTTGTTCGTTTGATGATTACTGATTTTAATAGGCATGCTTATCGGGGATGAACATGCTTGAAATGGTTCTGAGAATAATGCGCAGATCGAGCGCAAACGACCAGTGTTCGATGTACCAAATGTCGTGCTCCACGCGCTCTTCCATCTGCCATAATTCAGTTGTCTCACCCCGATAGCCCGTTACTTGCGCCCAGCCTGTGATGCCGGGTTTACAGAAATGGCGCACCATATATTTATCGATGAGATCGCTATAAACTTGTGTATGATAAAGCATGTGGGGGCGTGGCCCAACGATGCTCATGTCCCCTTTTAATACATTCCAAAATTGGGGCAGCTCATCTATGTTGGTTCGCCGCATGAAATTGCCAAAGGCAAACTTGCGTGGATCATCTTTGGTGGCTTGCTCGGTGTCGGCAGTTGTATTGACGTGCATGCTTCTGAATTTATAGCATGTAAATGGTTTCCCCGCAAACCCTGTGCGTTGTTGTTTAAAGAAAATGGGGCCCGGGCTTTGCATTTTAATGCAAATGGCAATGATGGGAGTAATGAGCAAGAGAAAAAGGCAGGCTATGCTGGCACCGATAATATCGAAAAGGCGCTTGAGAATGCGGTTGTTAGCATAGCTTAGCGGGTCGACATGATTGGTGTAAAGCAACGTGTCACCCATATATTCTGCACGCAAAGGCAACCGATAAGGACTGAATTTGCGAGGAACATAATGGAAACGCAGCACATTGGCATCGCAGAACTTCATCACATCGACCATGAAATCATTGTAATCGTGGCTCAAACTGCAAAACACCTCTTGCGCTTTGGGCAACACGTCCAGCATCTTGTGTTGCTTCCAATCGTCTAACGTGCCAAGGCGTTTCAACTCCTTTGGTGCCCGCGGAAAGTCATGGTCGGCATAAAATCCCAAAATGCGATAGCCCATGGTTGTGTCCTCTTTCATGTCTCGGTAGAGATCTAAAAGTGAAGGGTCATTGCCAATGAAAATGATGTTGTGTACATTGTGTCCTTTGAGTCGCAGAAATTTCAAGATGAAACGCTCGAAAAAGCGGCTCACCATGATGGCGATGAAGCAAAAGACGGCATAGGGGATGGCCAAATGAAAGAAATTTACCTTGGGAAACATGAAGCTCATGAGGATGAAAAGGCTCACGACATGAGCTCCTGTGAGCTGCAACACGCGGATGGCGATTTTATTAAATTCAACCCAACGATAGTGCACAATCGTGTGGAAAAAATATTGTGCAAAGGCCATCGACACATTCGTCAGGAGAAATATCACTTTAAAAGAATGCCGAAAGTCGTAAGGGACATTGTCTGCAAATAGTGTGAAAACGGCTATCAGCATGATGTTTGCAATCGCGAAATCGCTGACGCAAACCAACTGTTTTGCCAAAGTCTTGCTGTTAAAGTTAGAATTCATTCCACACTGTTATTTGTAAATTCGTAATAGGTAACGCGCATATCAAGCCGCGTGCAAAGTTAATAAAAAAACAAGATATAGGGGCGTTATGCTAAAAAAATAGTTGCTTTTTCATCATCTGCAGGTCATATTTCTCGTTGCCGCAGTTTTGCATTCATCGCGGAAATATATTTTTTCGTTACGTGCGAGGTTACATTCATCGTGAAAATGTATTTTTTCGTTGCGGGCAGGGTGCATCCATCGCGAAAAAGATATTTTTGGAGGATTTTTGCTTTGCTGCCGCGCAACATTCATAGCCGTTCCAACTCTTCAAGGGTTCTCTCCACCTTGTTGAGTTGCTGTTTGCCAAAGCTGTAACTGAAGCGCAATACGATTTTGCGGCTCTCGCCATAGCCCCACGACGCAAGGTATAGGGCGTCCTTCGTGCCGTAGCTATCCCAGCGTTCAGAGTGCAAGATGTCGGTCATCAACAGCGATAGCCGCATGCGCCCATCGTCCCACCTTTTGTTGAGCCCCAAATCGATGCTGCCCGTTGCGCGACTCACCTCATAGCTCCCACCCTGACGTTTGGAATGATAGCGCCCCGAGATTTCGGCATTGATGCCCCAAGGCAGAAACAGGGTGTTGCTCATCGACAGGCTGCACGATGGGCGTTTGTAGTGTTGCCGATAGGTTTCGTAATCCAACTTGTTGATGAAGTAGTAGCATCCCAGGTTGGTGTTGAAGTCCCACCAGGCGGTGAAGCGTTTTGAGAAGATGGCTTCTGCGCCCATTTGCTGCTGCTTGCCGATGTTCTTCGTCGTCATGATGGTTTTGTTGTGGTCGAAAACATCGGTCAGCGCGGTGAAATAGTCGTCGAGTTGGTTGTAATATACGTTCATCGACAGGTTGCCGCGGGTGTAATTCAACGTTATTTTGTGGCTGATTTGGGGTTTCAGGAATGGATTTCCTTTCCAATAGGAGAGTTCGTCGAGCAGATATTCAAAGGGATTGAGATCCTCGTAGCGCGGTTTGTCTTGCCGCCGGCTGTAGAATAGCGCCACTTTATTTTTCTCGTCGATGGTGTAGGTAGCCGACAAATTGGGGAACAGCTGCAGTTTCGAGCGACGATTTTCTTCTGTCGTTTGCTGCCGATAAGCGTTCAGCCGGTTGTGCGTGTGCATATATTCCATGCGCATGCCCGCGCTCAACGTCACTTTCTGCCACGCATGGGCGTATTGCAGATAGCCCTCGAGGTTCTTTTCGTTGTAGTAGAAATGATTTGAGCGCTGCGGGTCGGTTGCTCCGTTCTTTTTAAAAAGGAAATCGTTATCGCTTTTGATGAGCGACATTTTAAGCCCCGCGAGCCATTCGTCTTGTTCGTTCGGATGAAACTTATAGTCGGCCAGCAGGGCGTAGATGTCAATCGTTTTGTCGGGCTGCGAATAGAACCGGTCGGAACGAATGAGGGTATTGGCTGCCGAAAAATAGTGATTGGGCTGTTCGCAGTGTGCAGTGCCATCGAAATGTGTCCAGTCGACCGTGAACGACAAGGAATGCTCTTTGGTGGGTTGATAGCGATAGTTCAGGCTGTTGTTGTAGCGCACTTGCCGTTGCTTCTTGTAATCGTTGCTTGCCTTCAGTGTGCCGTCCAACAGCGATGTACCTCGGTAGACATAGGTGGTGGTTTGCGTTAGACCAGGACCAGCCAGCATGCTCACCGAACTATTAACAAGCCATTGGCTTTTACTACTGGGTTGCCAGGAAAAATCGATGCCCGCCGCGATGGTGTTTCGCTTGTCGGTGTCTACCGTCGAAGATTGGCTCTTGTCGCCCTCCTGCATCTTCTCGTAACCATAATCCATGGCGTAATGCCCCAGGCTGTGGTTGTAGCTAAGACCTAATTGCCACTTGTTCGTGTTGTAGGCGAAGGCGAGGTCGGTGTTTTGCTTTAGGTTTTCCCAGTAAGAGAGGCCGTTTGAGGCGGTCAGGAAGATGCCCGATTTTGCGGCCGTCTTCAAAACGATATTGATGATACCGCCGGCTCCATCGGCTTCGAAACTTGCATTCGGATTTGGCGCCGTTTCTATGTGTGCAATTTTTGAGGAAGGCAGCGCGCGAAGGTAGGCCGTCAGTTCGTCGCCTTGCAGCATTAATTTCTTTCCATTCACATAGATGGCGGTGCCGCCGAGCGTTGCTAAGGAGATGTTGCCCTTGTTGTTGACCGAAACGCCTGGGGAATGTTTTAAGACATCGATGGCGTTGCCGACATCTGCAAGATAGGATTGCGCCACATGGATGCGTATTTTTCCATTTGACGCGCTGGTTATCGGACGCGACTTGCGGGCAGTGATCACAACATCTTTCAGATGGATTTCGTCGGGCACCAAGCGGATGTCAGCTATCGTGGTGCCTTCGCCCACCACGATGTCCTGCTTCACCTCTTTGTAGCCCAACATTCGTATGTAGAGTAGGAAGTGGCCTTGCTGCGCGGCGAACGAGAAGTGCCCGTCACGGTTGGTGAGCGTGGTTCCGACGAGAACGTTGTTGGGTTGGGCGATGAGCATCACGGTGGCAGCATCTGCACCTCGTCCATGCTCATCTAAAACGGTTCCGTTGAGCTTGCCTTGCCCGCTTACAAACAGGGAAACTCCCATGCTGATGCAAGACAGCAGCGCTCTTATAAAAAAGGTATTCATCGTGACTGATTTTTTATTTGTGAACGGTCTAAGGCAATCAAAAATGGCTTTCAAATTGCCAAATGTAGTTTATCGGTTGCAAATATAAGCATTTTCCTCGTTTATGCAAGCGATTTGCCTTGTAAAATGGTTGTGCCCGAGGGTCGTTTGTACGAAATGAAAGATTAAAAGGTGCGTTTCGACGGCCTTTCGTATGTAAAAATTAGGTCAATCGCGTGAAATGTTGTACCTTTGCGCAAACATTGAATTTGAAACATAACTTAGAATCATAACGAAACAAAAAATGGGATTTTTTTCTAATATTCTCAAGAGAAGGGAAGCAACCCCCAAGGCGGGCGGGATGGAAGACTACATGATGCTCATCAGCGTTTATTTTGAAGCATCGCTCGCATCCAACTTGGGCATTAACAATTTGGGTATGCTTCCCGAGTTGCGCACGTTTAAAACCACGCTGCATGTACCCACGCTCAACAACAAGTTGGGATTGGGTGAGCGCAAACAATGTGAGAAGATGATGCGCGAGATTTATGGCACCAACGACAATTTCTTCCGCGAAGTAGATGCGAGCATTCGCAAAAACTGCCGCAAATTGCAGGATGTGCAGCCTTATATGGCTCAGTTCCAAGCCTTCTGCCAGGACTTGATGATGCTCATTGGCAACCTGATGAAATTGAAGTTGCGTCTGCCGTCGTTCATGAAGAAAGCGCTCTACACCATGACGGAGAAGACCATCAACGACGTGCTGACCAAGAACGATTTCACCGACCCGGGGGTGATGAAAACCGTCTTGCACGTGCGCCAGTATCAAAAGCGGTTAGGATTTTCGTCCAAATGGATGACCGATTTCGTGTTCCAAGTGGTGCTGTTGAGCAAAAAGGAACCGCGTGTGAAAGACGATGCCGCGGCGAAAAAATAGTTTCTTAAAGATTGTGCACACCATTTCACGAGTTTTTATGGCTGCTCTTGGCAACGTGCCACATGGGGCGTTACGCGGGGCAAAACTTAAAACAAGATTTGGCTGTTCCAATCTAAATCGTTAAATTTGCGACTAAATTATAATCTTATGGACGCGACCGAAGAGGCGTTAAATTTGTTTTCTACTCGCATTCGGCAACTCATCTTCCAGTATGACGAACTGAAAAAGGAGCATGCTACGCTCGAAGCGCGCTTGATGGCATGCAGGCAGGAGAACGAAACACTTCAGGCGCAGTTGGTGCAGGCTCAGAAAGATTATGATCGATTGAAAACCGCGAAGATGCTCGAAGTGACCGACACCGATGTCGAAAGTGCTCAGAAACGGTTGCAGAAGCTCATTCGCGACGTCAATAAATGTATTACGCTGCTCAGTGAACAGTAGTGAAGAATGGCTGAAGAGAAGAACAAAACGCTGCGCATCACGTTGCATGTCTATGATAACGAAATCCCGCTAACAGTGTTGCGGGAGGACGAAGCCTTATACCGTGAGGCGGCAAAGGTTATCACCGACACGATGAATGTTTACGCAGAAAAATATAGAGGGCAAATAGGCCGGGAACGATTGCTTTACATGGCGCTCATCAACATTGCATTTCAATATGCACGTGAAGCCCGACGCAACGACACCGAGCCCTTTCACGAGATTCTTCGAAAGCTTACTTCTGAAGTCGAAGCGGCGTTAGCATAGGAGTTAAGCATATTCATAAAATAAATCATACATGTTTCTAACAATTATAACAGTCTGTGTGGCACTCTGCATTGGAGGCGCAGCAGGATATAGCATTTTCCGCTATGTGATTAAAGGAAAATACAATGAGATGGTGGCGGCCGCCAATAAAGAGGCCGAGGTGCTGAAAGAAAAGAAGCTCCTGGAAGTGAAAGAAAAGTTCCTCAACAAGAAAAGTGAGCTTGAAAAAGAGGTGCAGCAGCGCAATCAAAAGATTCAGCAAAATGAGAATCGATTGAAACAGCGTGAGATTACCCTCAACCAACGTCAAGAAGAATTGGGGCGTCGGAAACAGGAGGTGGATCAAGAGCAGCTGCGCATCGACAATGAAATCAAACTTCTGGGGCTTAAGCAGCAAGAAGTGGAGAAAATGCAGAAGCAAGAGCAGGAAAAGCTCGAAGAACTTTCCGGACTGAGTGCCGAGGAGGCGAAAAGCCGATTGGTGGAGAGTTTGAAGGACCAAGCTAAGTTGGATGCTGCCAGCTATGTCAACGAAATTATGGACGAGGCCAAGCTTAATGCCAATCAGCAAGCCAAAAAGATTGTGATTCAAACCATTCAGCGCGTGGCTACCGAAACGGCCATCGAAAATTCGGTGAGTGTGTTCCACATCGAAAACGATGAAGTGAAAGGACGCATCATTGGCCGCGAAGGGCGCAACATTCGCGCATTGGAGGCCGCTACGGGCGTTGAAATCGTTGTCGACGACACGCCCGAAGCCATAGTCATCAGTGCTTTCGACCCCATTCGCCGCGAAGTCTGCCGTTTGGCGCTCCACCAATTGGTTTCCGATGGGCGAATCCATCCCGCGCGTATAGAAGAGGTGGTGGCCAAGGTGAAGAAACAACTCGACAACGAAGTGATTGAGACGGGCAAGCGCACGGCTATTGATTTAGGCATTCATGGGCTCCACCCCGAACTCATCCGCATCATCGGAAAGATGAAATACCGGTCGAGCTATGGGCAAAACTTGTTGCAGCATGCCCGCGAAACGGCCAATCTCTGTGCTGTCATGGCCAGCGAGTTGGGGCTCAATCCCAAAAAGGCTAAGCGCGCCGGATTGTTGCACGACATAGGCAAAGTGCCCGATGAGGAAAGTGAATTGCCCCACGCTTTGTATGGTGCGAAGATAGCAGAGAAATATAAAGAGAAGCCCGACATTTGCAATGCCATTGCCGCCCATCACGATGAAGAGGAAATGACCACGTTGCTGGCACCGATTGTGCAAGTGTGTGATGCCATCTCCGGTGCGCGTCCGGGTGCACGTCGTGAGATTGTTGAGGCCTATATCAAGCGGCTCAATGACCTCGAAGCCATAGCGATGAGCTATCCGGGTGTGACGAAAACCTATGCCATTCAGGCTGGACGAGAATTGCGTGTGATTGTGGGTGCTGACAAGATGACCGACGAAGAGAGCACCAAACTCAGTGACGAGATTGCAACGAAGATACAGAATGAGATGACTTATCCAGGTCAGGTGAAGATTACCGTGATACGCGAAACGCGTTCTATTGCTTACGCAAAATAAACCTCATTCTACTTGACACAAGCGGAGAATTTCAACAGAAGTTCTCCGCTTTTTTGTGGCTTGCCAGCCTTGTGGTGGTGCACTTTGTGGCCTGAAAATGCTTGTTCGGGGGTGACAATCGCCTGTTTTTGATAAAACAGCACAATCTCCCCGGGAACTAACATGTTTTTTCTTTGAAACGGATTAGATCCCCGGGAACTAACGTGTTTTTTCTTTGAAACGGATTAGATCCCCGGGAACTAACGTGTTTTTTCTCTAAAACGGATTAGATCTCCAGGAACTAACGTGTTTTTTCTTTGAAACGGATTAGATCCCCGGGGACTAATGTGTTTCAGTTTGGAAATAAAAAATCCCCCGGGGACTAATGTGTTTCAGTTAAGGAAATGAAAAATCCCCTGGGGACTAACGTGTTTCAGTTTGGAAATTGAAAAATCCCTCGGGGACTAACGTGTTTCAGTTTGGAAATTGAAAAATCCCCCCGGGGACTAACGTGTTTCAGTTTGGAAATTGAAAAATCCCCCGGGGACTAATGTGTTTCAGTTAAGGAAATGAAAAATCCCCTGGGGAATAACGTGTTTCAGTTTGGAAATCGAAAAATCCTCCGGGGACTATGCCGTTTTTGAGAGGGTGGGAGCGAACGCCCTTAAATTTTGTTGATGTCCACATAACCGTGCATGACGGCGTAGATAGTGAGGGCGCTGACGCTTTTCATGCCGAGCTTCTCGGTGATATTTTTTCGGTGGCTGATGACCGTTGTAAGGCCAATGTTAAGCTGGCGGCCAATTTCTTTGTTGATGAAGCCTTGTGCAATGAGTGCAAGTACTTCGATTTCGCGGTCGGTGAGCAGTTTCGTTTTGAGCGCTTTGGGCATTTCGGGCAAATTCCTTCCGCCGGGATGTCCATATTGCTCTAATTGCAGAATGGCCTTCACAAGTTGCTCTTCGCTGGTGCTGATGCAAAGCGTTTTAAACTCCATCACCTTGTGCTCGTGAGTTTGTTCTGTGGTAAGGACAATCGTTTTTTGGTGCTGTGCCAAGAAGAAGGGGCGATTTTCGAGCATGATTTTCAGGGCCACAAAATAATGTATGAACTGTTGGGCACCGGCAGTTTCGAGCTCATTGAGTGTCGAAAAGGTTTCGATGTCGGCAATGGGCATCACGTTTTGTAGCAGACTTTTCAGCCCGATTGTTGCCAGGACATTGTTGTCGATGATGGCGATTTTGGGTCGCATTGCCGCATGAGGTGGCATGTGGTCTGTGGGGTGAGGATTGTTTTCGCTCATTTTTTCATCAGATTGATTTTATAAAAAGGGAGCAATCACATGGCCTATGAATCCGCGGAAGCGCTGCCATGGTGTTCGCCATTGTTTCCATTTTTCTTCGGTGAGGCAGAAACTATCTTTCTTTTCGCGATTGAACAGGTCGTCCAACTGCTTTGTGGTGCAGGGGTCGAGGATTACGGCATTCTCTTCATAATCCCAACTGAGGCTCCGTGCATTGAGGTTGGCACTGCCAACGGTGCAAAGTTGTCCGTCGACGGTGATGATTTTGGTGTGATGAAACCCAGGTTCGTAGAGCCAGATGTGGCAACCTCGTTTCATGAGTTTGTGGGCGTTGTAGAAACCACAGTCGGGAGTGAGGGGAATATCGCTGCGCACGCTCAGCATGATGTCGACTTTCACGCCTCGGGCTGCAGCACGCTTGAGCGCTTGTTTCAGCTTGTGGTTGAGGGTGAAATAGGGGTTGATGATTTTAATACTGTCGCGGGCGTGGTTGATGGCCGAGAGATAGAACTGGCGGATAATCTTATTACTGGTGTGGGGCTCACGATTGATGATGCCCACCTGCTTGTGCCCTTTGCTTGTGCACACGTCAGGTTTGAGTCCTTGAAACACGTTGGGCTGCAACTTTCCACCGCGGAAATATGGTGCCCCACCGACGTGCTGCCCTGTAGTTTTGTTCCAAATGTTGAGGAAAATCTGTTGTAGGGTATTCACAGCGCTACCTTCTATGCGGCAATGCATGTCGTGCCATTCGCCCACAGCCTCTGTGCCTTTGATGTAGTAGTCGGCCACATTCATGCCGCCCGTATAAGCCACGGAACCATCGATGACCACAATCTTGCGGTGGTCGCGTGCAAAGACGTGATTGATCCAAGGGAAAGTGATGGGGTCGAATTCGTAGATTTCGATTCCTTTCGCGCGTATGGTGTCAAGATGCTGCCGCTTGAGCGGACGATTGTTGGAGGAATTTCCAAAGGCATCGAACAAGGCGCGCACTTCTACGCCTGCTTGTGCTCGTTCTTCTAAGAGGCTAAAGAGCAGGCTGGCGATGGAGTCGTTGCGAAAGTTGAAATACTCTAAATGGATGCTCTTTTTGGCTTGACGAATGGCGCGAAACATATCGTCGAACTTCTCTTGTCCCGAGGGCAGCAATACCACGGTGTTGTCGTGGGTGAAACTAACGCCATGGCTCATTAAGTCGCGCTTAACAAGGGTGTCGGCTGATTGTGCCACGCTTTGTAAGGCGCAACTCAAGAGCAAACTGATGGTGAACAGTGTAGATTTCAAATCGTGGAAATAGGTTTTATTACAACATGCAAGCGTAATGATCAACTACGCCAAGCAAGTGTTTTTGTTCGTCAGTTACGAGCACGGTATGGATTTTGTGCCGGTGCATGATGGCTTGAATTTCGGTGATTTTGGTGGTGGGCAACACGTGTTTTGGCGTGCGTGTCATGATGTCGCTCACGGTGTGGTTGAAGAATTCGGCTTGCCAGCGCTCCATGGCACGACGAATGTCACCGTCGGTAATGAGGCCAATCACTTTATTGTCTTCTAAAGCAACACCCAAACCTAATTGGCCTTTGCTCACGCAGATGATAGCTTCGCCCAAGTGCATATCTTGTGGGATGATGGGCAGGTCCTCTGTGCGCATCACGTCACCTGCTGTCATGAGCAAACGTTTGCCCAGCTCACCACCAGGATGGAATTGGGCGAAGTCCTGTGGGCGGAAGTTGCGCACTTGCATCAGCGCTATGGCTAAAGCATCGCCCATGGCCAAAGCTGCCGTGGTGCTGCTGGTTGGTGCAAGATTAAGTGGACACGCTTCCTTTTTCACCCACACTTGAATGTGCGCATTGCTATATTTCGCCAACAGCGATTGCGGGTTGGCTGTCATCGAAATGATGGGAATGTTCATGTGGAGCACCATCGGAATGAACCGCAACAATTCGTCGGTCTGCCCCGAATTGCTCAATGCCAGCACTACATCGTCGGCAGTCATTACACCCAAATCGCCATGGTACACATCCAAAGGGTTGATGAAAAAGGCGGGTGTCCCTGTAGAAGCCAGTGTGGCTGCAATCTTTGCACCGATATTCCCACTCTTTCCAACACCTGTCACGATGATTTTTCCGTGACAGTTATACATCATCTCCACCGCCTTAGTGAAGTTCTCGTCTACTTGTGGAATGAGTTCGTGAATGGCTTCAGCTTCTTCTTTAAGCGCTTGAATGCCCCATTGGCAGGCTTGTTGGATGCGTGTCTGTATATCGTTATCTTGCTCCATTTTACAATAGTTTTTCAATGAGTCCTTGCAAGTTGTCGAGTTGCAGCATGTTGGGGCCGTCGCTTAATCCATGGTCGGGGTCGGGATGCACTTCAAAGAAATAGCCCGTTGCTCCAAAAGCCTTTGCTGCAAGCGCCATGGCAGGCACAAATTTGCGGTCGCCACCCGTTGAACCATTCCCGGCTCCGGGGCGTTGTACGCTATGTGTGCAGTCCATTATCACAGTGGGGACGAAAGCCTTCATGTCGGGAATGTTACGGAAATCAACCACCAAATTATTGTAGCCAAAACAATTACCACGTTCGGTGAGCCACACCTCCTTGGCGCCACTCTCCATGGCTTTCTCCACAGGATAGCGCATATCTTGGCCGCTTAGGAATTGCGCTTTCTTGATGTTCACCGTCTTCCCAGTTCGGGCAGCAGCGACAAGTAAATCGGTTTGGCGACAAAGGAATGCCGGAATTTGCAGCACATCGCACACTTCGCCGGCGGCTTCTGCTTGATAACTCTCGTGAATGTCGGTGAGTAGTTTCAGCCCATATTTTGCTTTGATGTCGGCCAACATTTGCAATCCGTGTGTCAATCCCGGACCTCGGAACGAGCGGAGCGATGTGCGGTTAGCTTTGTCGAAAGAGGATTTAAAGATGATATCAGTGCCCAATTTGTTGTTGATTTCAACCAATTTGCGGGCAACGATATCTAAAATTTCTGCGGATTCAATCACGCAGGGGCCAGCAATGAAGATGGGTTGCATAAGCATAAACGTTTTTACTTGGTGTGCAAAATTACATAAAAAGGAAGAAAAGCGCAAACTTTTCCTCCTTATTCTATTGCTTTTGCAAGACGTTTTCCTATTCTTTAGGTGCTAATTCCTATTCTTTTTTAAAGGCATTCCAAACGGCTTGTTGTTTGTTTTAATTTTGACTCGTTTCGTTGTTCACAATGTGCACATCTTGTTGTGGGAACGGAATCTCGATGTTGTTGGCGTTGAGTGTGTCGTATGCACATTCCAGAATGCGACTGCAATCAATGGCCTGAGTCAGCACGGGCACCCACGCTACAATCTTGAGCGTCACGGCACTGTCGGCCAATTCTTTCACCATCACCGTCACACCGCGGGTGACGTCAACGCAAGGCAACTTGAGAATGTTCTTCTGCAAGAGCTCTCTCACTTGTTTGAGGTTGTTGCCATAGGCCACACCCACTTCTAAAACAGCGACCTCGTAGCCATGGTTTTTCGTCATGTTCTTATAGTTCTTGGTGAGTAGCTGGCTGTTTTGGAAAGAAATAACCGAGCCATCGTTGGCCTCGATGGTTGTAGAGATGTAGCTGATGGAACTCACACGACCGCGGATGCCATCGCAAATGATATAGTCGCCCACCTTTACACGACCCGCCATGAGCGAAATGCCGTAGTAGATGTTTTCGAGAATATCTTTCATGGCAAAACCAACACCTGTTGAAAAACCGCCCGAAACAACCACAAGCCAAGTGTTGTCGATGTGGAAGACGGCTAAAGAGCAAATGGTCCAAAAGCCCCATACGGCCACCTGAACTACATTCTTGGCCATGGTGAAACGGCTCGCGGCCGTACTGAGGTCGGAGCGTTCGAAGTGGAGTTTTAAGAACGCTTTTATGCTATGGTTGAGGTATTTGAATAAGAAGTAAATCGACACCACCTCAGCCACCGAAAGGATGCTGGCCGAGAACCATTTGGTGTTGATATAGGCATGGCGATAGATGTCCCAGATTTTATCGCTGAGATTAAACACATCAGCCGCCCAATAAATAGCCAAGAGGAATGAGGCGATGGCGAGCACGGGTAGCACCACCTGATAAACAAGGCTAAAGCTCCATGTTTTGGTGATTTTTTGCTCTCTCATGCGATGCTTAATGCCCCAGGCTTTGAGCCAACCACGCAGACAAGTGATGGTGAGGATGCACGTGAGTTGCATCATCCACCAAATGAGCACTTGCACGCTGAGCAGCGTGTAGCCCATCCACGAAGCCAGCAAGGACAGTCCAAACACCAGCAGCGACGCATAGGAAAGCAGCGTGTCGCTCTGGGGAACATGGCGCGTGTGACGGCGAATAACCAACCATTGCCACAAGGTGAAGACGAGCAGCATAGGGGGCAGCAGTAAATTCACTAAGTTGTCGGGGATGAGCACGATGCGGAAGATAATCACGCTAAGGCTCATGCCCATGAGAGGCGCATAGAGATAGAACGCGCTTTTAATTTGGCGCCCGCCTAAACGCAGCAATAACGAGACTAAAATCACGGCCACCAACCAAGTGTAGCCCACGAGCAAACTGCTCGCCATGACAATAAAATGTTGTGAGGCGAAGAAGAAACGGATGAGTCCTAAGATTACGGCCAACGTGATTGCCGATGAGGCCATGACAATATATTTCCGCCGGGCGATGATGGCGGGGCGGCGCAAGCGTTTGGGCATGAGATAGCGGGCGATGAGAAAATTGGCAGCAGCAGCGATGAGCCCATAGAACACAATGAGACTGAAAAGCGTGACGATGTAACGCCCGTCCCATTGCGAGCGCACCTTGGTCTTCTCAAAATATTTGCTTTGCACGGCCAGTTTCGACTCTTTCAGGTTCTCGGGCAGCTGTTTGAGCAAGCTGAAATAGTTCTGTCCTGCGTTGTTGAAAATCGAGAATTGAATTTCGCGGTAACATTGGTTGGCGTAATCGTTGATTGCTTGTAATTGCTGCTCAATCGAGTCATAATAACGAATGTAATCGGTGAACTGCTTGCTGTTGTCGCTCAAGGTGTGGCGGATGTTGATGGCCAGCGTCAGACACACCCCCTTATCAAGGCGCGCCTTGGGACCGAGATTGGCCACGTTCATGGAGCTGAGCGTGTTGATGAGATTATCGTAGCGTGCAATCTCCGACTTATTTTGGTCGATGAGTTGCCGAACAGGCAGCAGGTTTTGCTTAAAGTCCTCATATTGCTTGGTGGCCTCGTGGCAAGCATAAGCCAAGTCGAACACATATTCGGGCTTTTGTGAATAGAGCATCAGCGCATTTTGGTTGCTCCGCGCCATCACGTTGAACAACATGTCTTGAACCGCATTTTGCTGGTCTTTCATGTCGCCCGATTGCCGGTCTAAGTCATTGCGATAGTTGGTAAGTTCGGTGCGAAGAATAGAGAGTGTGCTTTCAATGTTACCCTCTTTGAGCACAGCGCGAGCCGGCAACAGCAACAGCAGTGACAGCAGCAGCAAGGACAGTTTTTTCGTCATATTTTGAATGTTAAATGCGTCTTGTTTCGTGCAAAAGTAATAAAAAGTGGAGTAGGAGCAGGTGTTCGCCCCTGATTTTTGCAGTTTTTTATGGATGATGAGCCGTCCCACGCAATCCAAATAGGGTAGATGTCCCAAAGGTTGCCGGTGAGGTGCTCTCCGATGGACAAAATCAAAAATGATTGCCGGCGAGGTGCTCTCCGACGGACTAAATCAAGAAAAGGTTGCCGGCGAGGTGCTCGCCGATGGACAAAATCGAAAATGATTGCCGGCGAACTGTTCGCCGATGGACAAAAACAAGAAAAGGTTGCCGGCGAGGTGCTCGCCGACGGACTAAATCGAAAAAGGTTGCCGGAAGAGGCTCCGCCGATAGACTAAAACAAGAAAAGGTTGCCGGAAGAGGCTCCGCCGATGGACTAAAACGAAAAAGGTCGCCGGAAGAGGCTCCGCCGATGGACTAATTCAAGAAAAGGTTGCCGGAAGAGCCTCCGCCGATGGACTAAAACAAGAAAAGGTCGCCGGAAGAGGCTCTGCCGATGGACAAAAGCAAGAAAAGGTTGCCGGAAGAGGCTCC
>NZ_JH114215.1:588979-681398 GCF_000224615.1 Segatella oulorum F0390 | reverse complement strand
ACAAAAACAAGAAAAGGTTGCCGGCGAGGTGCTCGCCGACGGACTAAATCGAAAAAGGTTGCCGGAAGAGGCTCCGCCGATAGACTAAAACAAGAAAAGGTTGCCGGAAGAGGCTCCGCCGATGGACTAAAACGAAAAAGGTCGCCGGAAGAGGCTCCGCCGATGGACTAATTCAAGAAAAGGTTGCCGGAAGAGCCTCCGCCGATGGACTAAAACAAGAAAAGGTCGCCGGAAGAGGCTCTGCCGATGGACAAAAGCAAGAAAAGGTTGCCGGAAGAGGCTCCGCCGATGGACTAAAACAAGAAAAGGTTGCCGGAAGAGGCTCTGCCGGCGGAATAGATAGCATACATATAAGAATTGTCATCATCTCACTTTCGGAAAGCCTCCCTTGCGATTTCTGTAATGTTTTCCATTGCCATTATGGGCGGGTAGGCGCAGGTTACGTATACCCTAATCCCATTTAAAACATGTATTTTACAAAATGGTTTCTTGTCTATTAGCTTTTTTTCATGTAACTTTGCGCACGAAATATGAATTCATTAAAAAAATTACTCGCAATTTCTTTGTTGTATGCGCTTCCTGGAGGAGTCTTTGCACAGCATACAACAGTTGTTTCTGACTATAGAAGCAGAACGTTTGTGGATCGCTATACAGATAGTTTGCGCATAGCACAGCAGGCGCTCGGAATGGATAATACAAGTTACAACGGTGACTCCACGAAATCATTCATTCCAAAAGCTAAATACGCACCTTTGTTTTTGCCAACTACTTATTATCAGAAGATTGGTGAACGGAGCATTGAAGCAAAAGACTTTTCACAAGATCTGGCGATAAATGCACTTGTTCGTGCATTGCTCTATGTATATTTATATCGCCCTGATTTAGTTCAGACAACCGATGAAAGTCTCCATAAGATTGGTCCTTCAAAAGGTATTGATAAACCACTTGTTGCCGCAGACAAACAATTACCCATAGAAAAGGTTTCAAAAATAGAAGAACCGACACTTGAAGCGCCTGATATCAAGGTTTACAAACCGAATTTTTGGACTTATCATGGCGATTTTTATCTACAATTTATCCAAAACTATGTTTCAGATAATTGGTATAAAGGCGGTGAAAGCAACTACAGTGCTGTTGGAGCTATCACATTAGGTGCCAATTATAATAACAAGCAAAAAGTGAAATGGGATAATAAGTTAGAGATGAAATTAGGTTTACAGACTTCCCAGACCGACAATTTGCATAAATTAAAAACAAGTGAAGACTTGTTGCGCTATACCGGAAAATTAGGCTTTCAAGCTACGAAAAAGTGGTATTATACCTTACAGCTCATAGCCAATACTCAATTCCTTCGTGGCTATAAAAATAATGACCCGTTTGTGTACAGTGCCTTTGCCAATCCGCTCAACGTAAATCTTTCTCTTGGTATGGACTATAATGTTGAGTGGTTTAATAAACGTTTGGTTGGTTCTGTTCACATGGCGCCTTTTGCCTATAACTTTAAATATGTAAGCCGTTTGTCATTAAGCGAACGTAATGGCTTGGATATAGGGCATCATACGTTGCATAGTTTAGGTTCAGAATGTACGGTTGACTTGCAATGGAACTTTAACGACATGGTGAAATGGCGGACGCGTCTTTATGGTTATACAACCTATCGGCGCAGTGAGATTGAGTGGGAAAACACATTCATATTGCAATTTAGCCGCTACCTCAGTAGTAACATCTTTATATATCCTCGCTTTGATGACGCAGGATTACGCGATCATAAATTTGGCTATTGGCAAATAAAAGAATATGCAAGCTTTGGTATAGCTTACTCGTTCTGATAATCGTTTCGTGTTTAAGAAGAGAAAATCATTTTGCAAATTAATTTAAAGTAATTATATAAAGTGGCTGACACAAAGTATATTTTCGTAACGGGTGGCGTTGTTTCTTCCTTAGGAAAAGGCATTATTAGCGCCTCAATAGGTAAACTTCTACAATCAAGGGGTTACAATATTACGATACAGAAGTTTGATCCCTATATCAATATCGACCCGGGAACACTCAACCCTTATGAACATGGTGAATGTTATGTGACGGTTGATGGAATGGAGACCGATTTAGATTTAGGACACTATGAACGATTTACGGGCATCCAAACTACAAAGGCCAATAGCATGACAACGGGGAGGATTTATAAATCGGTCATCGATAAAGAACGCAGAGGGGATTATTTAGGAAAGACCATTCAGGTTGTTCCACATATCACTGATGAGATTAAGCGCAACATTAAGCTCTTAGGACAGAAATATCACTATGATTTTGTCATCACAGAGATAGGTGGGACGATTGGAGATATTGAAAGTGCACCCTTCATGGAAGCTATTCGCCAGCTTAAATGGGAATTAGGTAAGCGGGCCGTTAATATCCATCTCACCTATGTTCCCTATTTGAAAGCAGCCGGAGAATTGAAGACAAAGCCCACCCAACACAGTGTAAAGGAATTGCAAAGCATAGGGATTCAGCCCGATATCCTCGTCTTACGAACCGAGAAGCACTTAAGCAATGATGTCAGAAAGAAGGTCGCTGCATTTTGTAACGTTGATTTAGACTGTGTTGTTCAATGCGAAGACCTACCTTCAATTTATGAAGTACCCATTGACATGCAACAGCAACGATTGGACGAGGCTATCCTAAGAAAGACGGGAGAACCTATTGGTGCGACACCGGAACTAGGTCCTTGGAGAGAATTTATCAATCGTCGTAAGAAGGCAAAAGACAGTGTCAACATTGGACTTGTTGGAAAATATGATTTGCAAGATGCTTACAAGAGCATTCGTGAAAGTCTCTCTCATGCTGGAACGTACAACGATTACAAGGTAAATATTAATTTTCTTAATTCAGAAGAGATAACCGAAGCCAACGTAGCAGAGAAGTTGGCGCACCAAGATGGGATTGTGATTTGCCCAGGATTCGGTCAGCGTGGTATTGAAGGAAAGATTATCGCAGCCCACTATACACGTACACACGATATTCCAACCTTTGGAATCTGTTTAGGCATGCAAATGATGGTAATAGAATTTGCACGCAATGTTTTAGGGTATGCTGATGCCAATAGTCGCGAGATGGACGAGAAGACACCTCATAATGTTATTGATATCATGGAAGAACAAAAGAACATTTCCAATATGGGTGGCACGATGAGGCTTGGTGCATACGAGTGTGTTCTGAAACAAGGCAGTCGCGTTTTTGACATCTATAAAAGGGAGAATATTCAAGAACGTCATAGACATCGTTATGAATTTAACAATGAATTTCAAACAGAATTTGAAAAACATGGCATGATGTGTGTGGGCAAGAACCCTGAGAGCGATTTGGTAGAGATAGTCGAAATACCTGGATTGAAATGGTATATAGGCACACAATACCACCCAGAATATCAATCAACCGTCTTGAAACCCCACCCCTTGTTCCTTGATTTTATTAAGAAAGCAATAGAAAATAAAAAGAAATAATGGATAAAAATAACATCATTGGATTTTTGCTAATAGCAGTAGTCCTCATAGGATTTAGTTGGTACAACCAACCTTCTGCAGAAGAACAGCGTGCGGCTTTCGTACAAGATTCTATAGCACAAGCAAAAAAAGAATTAGCAGCTAAACAGGCGGTTAATCTGAATAAGGTAGACTCTGCGAAGTTACGTGCTAACGCTGACACCACGTTATCTTTTCATCAAGCCATGAAAGGTATTGCACAAGATATCACATTAAAAAATAATAAGGTTGAGCTTACTTTGAGTTCAAAGGGCGCTATCGTAAAAAAGGCCGTGATAAAAGGCTATGTCGGACATGATTTGCACCATCAAAACCATACGGATGACAAAAATTATGTAACATTGTTTGACGCTACCAGTCAAAGTCTCAATTATAGTTTGGCCACGAAAGAGGCTAACATAAATACGGCCGACCTTTACTTTGAGCCTTCATCCTATAATGATTCAACCGTGACATTTACGGCTACATCTAAAGCAGGGCAAACCATCACCATGCAATATCGTTTAGGACGCGACTATTTATTACACATGAACTTCAGCGTTAAAGGCATGGATGGCAACTTTGCTCCTAATGCGCAAACACTATATGTTGATTGGAAAGACAGGATTTTTCAACAAGAGAAAGGGTTTTCGTTTGAGAATCGCTATGCCACACTCACCTATCATGCCACAAAAGGAGGTACGGATTATTTAAGCGAGGGCAAAGAAGAAGTTGACAAGGCTATTGAGGAACCTATTGACTGGGTAGCCTTTAAAAACCAGTTCTTCAGTGCAGTGATGATTGCTAAGAATGGATTCGAATCGAATGCATCCATGACATCAATCCCTGAAGAAAAAGGAACGGGGTATCTTAAGCAATATGGTGCAAAACTAAAAACAAAACTCGACCCATCAGGCCGCATTCCTTCAGAGTTTGAATTCTATTATGGGCCGAATGATTTCCGTATTCTACAACGTGTAGAGAAAGAAAGCACATTCGGCAAGGAATTACAATTACAACGTTTGGTTTATTTAGGCTGGCCTCTATTCCGCATCATCAACCGTTGGTTTACGCTTTATGTCTTCGACTTCTTGACAGGCTTAAATATCAATATGGGAATCGTTTTAATTCTCATTACGTTGCTATTAAAGCTCATCACTTACCCCATGGTGAAGAAAAGTTACATGAGCAGTGCAAAGATGCGTGTGCTGAAGCCGAAATTAGATGAGGCTACTAAGCAATTTGATAAGCCAGAGGATCAGATGCAAAAACAACAAGCCATGATGGCTGAGTATTCAAAATATGGAGTCAGCCCCCTATCGGGATGCCTGCCGATGCTCATTCAAATGCCCATTTGGATTGCAATGTTTAATTTTGTTCCCAATGCCATTCAATTGCGTGGTGAACACTTCTTGTGGATAAAAGATTTGAGCACCTATGACCCTATCTACGAGTGGGGACATCATATTTGGCTGATTGGCGACCATATTAGTTTGACTTGCATCTTGTTCTGTGTTGCCAATGTGCTTTATACAATCATGACCATGCGCCAGCAAAAGGATCAAATGGTTGGGCAGCAGGCAGAGCAAATGAAAATGATGCAATATATGATGTTTGCTATGCCCATCATGTTTTTCTTCATGTTCAACGATTACAGTGCCGGACTAAACTTCTATTATTTCATTAGTTTGTTCTTCAGTGCAGCCATCATGTGGGTACTTCGCAAGACAACAAACGACGAGAAGTTGCTCGCTATGCTTGAAAATCGTTACAAAGAAAACAAGAGCAATCCAAAGAAAATGACAGGCTTGGCCGCACGTTTGCAAGCCATTCAGGAAATGCAGCAAAAGCAATTAGAGGAAACGCGGCGCAAGCAAAATGAACTGAATAAAAAGAAAGAAAAGTAATTCATCATACATTGCAATAGATTCTATAAGAGATTGTGGAGAAATATGCACCACATTGCAACATATTATCGCATGAAAAGGTCTTAGCTTCCCAACTCTTGTAGCATCTATTGCTTTTTATCAACATCCCCATGAACAAAATTTTAAACTGGGTGCTTGCAGCAATCACACTGTCAACACCACTATCAATGAACGCAAAGATGAATCAGGCTGCAGCTACAGCACAGACACAACAACGCAATATGACCGCAGAAGACTTATGGCGTTTGGGGCGTATGGGTGCTTCGGCGACTTCACCCGATGGAAAATATGTTGTTTATCAAGTGTCCTACTATAGCGTTCCCAACAACAATAGCCGAACTAAATTGTTTATTCAGGAACTCAATGGGAAGAATAAACGGTTGCTCACGAAGGGTGACCAACGTGAAAGCGATGCTGCTTGGTTGGGAAATAAAATTGTTTTCCTACGCGGTGGCGAGATATGGTCAATGAATATAACAGGTGAACAGCGTCAGCAACTTTCTCACACCGACGGGAAAGTGGAAGGATTTGCTTTCTCGCCCGATGGGAAAAAAGTTGTTATGCTGCAAAGCCTTCCCTATCACGGTACGATTAAACAAACACCAACAGACCTCCCTAAGGCCACAGGCATGCTCATCACTGATATGAACTACCGCCATTGGGACCATTATGTCACCGAAATCATGCACCCATTTATTGCAGATGTTACGGGAAACAGCATCACAACCGGTACAGACATCATGGCTGGTGAGCCTTTTGAGGCCCCCGTTGCACCCTTTGGCGGCATAGAACAAATTGCTTGGAGCCCCGACTCTAAGTTTATTGCCTACACCAGCCGCAAGAAAGAGGGCGTACAATATGCCATCTCCACCGATACAGATATTTATTTGTACGAAGTAAGCTCGGGCAAAACCACCAACTTGTGCAAGCCCGAAGGCTATGTTGCTCCACAGGTTGATGCGACAAAATCGCTTAAACATCAGCAGGTCAACCAGCAGCAAGGCGATATGCAAGTGGGCTATGATACCAATCCCAAGTTTTCGCCCGATGGCAAATACATTGCTTGGCAGAGCATGGCGCATGATGGTTATGAGAGCGATTTGAATCGTTTGTGCATCATGGATTGCGCTACAGGCAAGAAACAATATATCGTCAATCAGCAGAATTTCGATAGCAATGTCGACGAATATGTTTGGGCTAACGACAGTAAGAGCCTTTATTTCTTGGGTTGCTGGCACGCTTGCGTCAATGCTTATCAAGTTTCGCTTAATGGGAGAGTGACCCAACTGAGTGACGGCTGGTTTGACATTGCCCGCCTGTCAACGATTGCCAACAGCAACAATTTGTTGGTGTCGCGCCATTCGATGCTGCAACCCGACGACTTATATTTGCTCTCTCCTGCCAAGGCCGAGAAGAAAAGCAAGCTCACGCAAATCACATTCGAGAATCAGGCGCTGTTAAGTCAGTTGGCCACCCCAAAATTGCAGCAGCGTTGGGTCAACACTACTGATGGTAAACAAGAGTTGGTTTGGATTATCTTGCCGCCCAACTTCGACGCCACGAAGAAATATCCCACTTTGCTCTTCTGTGAAGGTGGACCACAAAGCCCCGTGAGCCAGTTTTGGAGCTATCGTTGGAATTTCTTCCTCATGGCTTCAAAAGGCTATGTAATCGTTGCGCCCAATCGACGCGGCTTGCCTGGTTTTGGCCATGAATGGAACGAGGCTGTGAGCGGCGATTGGACGGGACAGTGTATGGACGACTATCTCAGTGCCATCGACGATGCGGCCAACAACCTGCCCTTTGTCGACAAAGAGCGTTTAGGTTGCGTTGGAGCCAGCTTTGGTGGTTTCTCGGTTTATTATCTTGCGGGGCACCACAACAAACGTTTCAAAGCATTCATTGCCCACGACGGCGCATTCAACCTCGAAAGCATGTACACCGACACAGAAGAGGTTTGGTTCTCCAACTGGGAGTATGACGATGCCTATTGGAATGCCGATGCCACAGAAGCGGCAAAGAAGACCTATGCCAACAGCCCCCACAAGTTTGTTGACAAGTGGGATACCCCCATCCTGATTATCCACGGCGAGAAAGACTATCGCATCAATGCCAACCAAGGTATGGGCGCATTTAACGCAGCACGTTTGCGCGGCATCCCAGCCGAAATGTTGCTCTTCCCCGATGAAAACCATTGGGTGTTAAAGCCTCAGAATGGCATTCTTTGGCAACGCACCTATTTCGATTGGTTGGACAGATGGCTAACCACAAACAAGTAAATCAAAACAACACAAAAATATGACAGAATTAATTCAAAAAAAGCTCAGCGACAGCACTGGCGCACGTTGGACAGCACTGCTCATCGTGGCCTTCACGATGATGATGGGTTACTTTATAACCGACGTCATGTCGCCGCTCGAGGTGTTGCTCGAAACGCCAAAAGCCCAGGGCGGCTTGGGCTGGACGGCCGGCGATTATGGCATTTTTGCCGGTAGCTATGGTTTCATCAACGTGTTCCTCTTAATGCTCTTCTTCGGCGGGATCATCCTCGATAAGATGGGCATCCGTTTCACAGGCATCATGGCTTGCAGCCTCATGGTTATTGGGGTGTTGATTAAATATGTCGGCGTTTCCGTCGATTTTGGCGATAGCCAGTTCACCCTTGGCACATTCGCTTTGCCCATGTCGGCCGCCGTGGCCTGCTTAGGCTTTGCCATTTTCGGAGTAGGATGCGAAATATGCGGCATCACCGTGTCCAAAGTCATCACCAAATGGTTCACCGGCCACGAGCTGGCATTGGCCATGGGCGTGCAAGTGGGCTTAGCCCGTTTGGGCACTTTTGCAGCCATGAGCTTCTCATTGCCCGTGGCACGCGCCTTTGGCAACCGCGTGAGCGCCCCCGTCTTATTGGGTGCCGTGCTGCTCATCGTGGGGCTTTTGGCGTTTATTGTCTACACCGTGATGGACAAAAAGCTCGACGCTTCGGCCGCTGCCATAGATGCCGAGACGCAGCACAACGCTGACGACGAAGGGTTCCACTTCGCCGATTTGAAGTTTATCTTCACCAACCCCGGATTCTGGTGCATTGCATTGCTCTGCCTGATGTTCTATGGAGGCGTGTTCCCCTTCTTGAAATTTGCAACCAAGCTCATGGTAGCCAACTATCATGTGCCCGCCCAGTTTGCAGGCACATTGCCTGGCCTGCTCCCCTTAGGCACCATTGCCCTCACGCCCATTTTCGGCATCATCTACGACAAAATCGGAAAAGGCGTAACCCTCATGCTCATCGGCAGCACCATGCTGGCTTTGGTTCACTGCATTTTCATGCTCCATCTGCTGCCCGTCGGTTGGTTTGCCGTGGTGATGATGATTATTTTGGGCGTAGCCTTTTCGCTGGTGCCCTCAGCCATGTGGCCCAGCGTGCCCAAAATCATTCCGCTAAAACTCTTAGGTTCGGCCTATGCCATCATCTTCTTCATTCAGAACATCGGTTTGAGCCTTTTCCCCGTGGCCATTGGCAAGCTCAACGAAGCCGACCCCACGTTTAGCCGCATGGAGATGCTGTTCATGAGCTGCGGCATCATGGCCATCCTGCTGGCGTTTGCCCTGCTGGCGTTTGACAAGAAGAAACACTACGGACTGCAAGAGGCCAACATCAAGAAATAAGTGTGCCATCGCACCGCACAACAAGCGGGAGTGTTCCAGCCGGAATGCTCCCGTTTTCGTTTTTGGTAGAACATCCCCGGGGGCTAACGCATTTTTCTTCTGAAACGGATTAGCCCCCCGGGGACTAACGTGTTTTTTCTCTGAAATGGATTAGATCCCCGGGGACTAACGTGTTTCTGTTAAAAAATTGATTAGTTCCCCGGGAACTAACGCGTTTTTGTTAATGAAACGAAAAGTTCCCCGGGGACTAATGTGCTTACGTTAATGAAATTGAAAAATCCCCCGGGAACTAATGCGTTTTTTCTTGGAAACAGATTAGATCCCCGGGAACTAATGCGTTTTTTCTTGAAAACAGATTAGAACCCCGGGAACTAGCGTGTTTTTTCTTTGAAACGGGTTAGATACGCTGTAACTAACATGTTTTTTCTCTGAAACGAATTAGATACGCTGTAACTAACGTATTTTTTCTCGGAAACGGATTAGATACGCTGTAACTAACATGTTTTTTCGCTGAAACGGATTAGATACGCTGTAACTAACGTGCTTTTTCGCTGAAACGGATTAAGATACGCTGTAACTAACATGTTTTTTCGCTGAAACGGATTAGATACGCTGTAACTAACATGTTTTTTCTTTGAGACGGATTAGATACACTGTAACTAACGTATTTTCCCGAACGTTACCCAAAATATTGCTGTGCGAAGGCTTCACCCAAATCGAAGCCCTCCTGATAAAGCCGTTCCAACTTCTCAACATCAATCTCCATGCGTCCTACTTCCAAGGGTCGAATAGGGCGGATGCAAACGATTTTGCCTTCGGCTTCCAACCGGTCTACCAATTCGATTTGCTGGTTATAAACCTCGTGCCGGCGACTCAAGGCTAAGCGCAAACGGGGATACTGACGGTAGACAAAGCGCGGTTGCTTGAGGTCGAGACTCGTGTCGCGCCAACCTTTATTGCGCGTGAGCACCACCACGTTGGTGGCGTGTCCTTGCGAAATGGCACGCGCCACGGGGATGCTGTCGACAATTCCTCCGTCGAGCATGGGAATGCCATCCACCGTCACAATGCTACTCACATAGGGCAGGCTGCTCGAGGCGCGCAGAATGTCGATGGCACGCTGGCGCGATTGTGTTTCGGTGAGATACATCGCACGCCCCGTGAGGCAGTTCGTTGTCACCACTTCGAATGTGTCGGCGTGTTGAAAATATTCGTCGAAATCTACGGGGATGAGCTGGTTGGGAAACTTGTTATAGAGCAAATCACGGTCGAAAATGCACCCCTGCTGAGCCAAATGGCGCAAACCGATGTAGTGGTAGCGCGACAGATAGTCGATGTTGGCAATGCGCGCACGTCGGGGTTGCCGGCTTACATAGCTCATGCCGTTGCACGCGCCTGCCGAAACGGCCACCACATAACGAAAATAAATGGCATGCTTCATCAAGGCATCGAGCACCCCACTTGTGAACACGCCACGCATGCCGCCACCTTCCAAAACTAATCCCGTTTGATGATTGATTTCCATCGCTAACTAATAAATTTATAGCTTTAAGCGTAATTTTATTGCAAAGATAGAACTTTTAGGCGAAAAATATATAACTTTGTAGCCAAATCAATGAAAACAAAAATGTTTGATACAGCTACTTACGTAAGACGACGCAATGAACTCAAGAAGCTCGTTAACGAAGGTGTCGTCATTTTTTTTGGCAACAATGAGTCGCCAGTTAATTTTCCCAATAACGGTTACTACCCTTTCCGTCAGGATTCGTCGTTCCTCTATTATTTCGGTTTGCAACGCGACGGACTGGTAGGCGTTATCGACATCGATAACAACCGCGACATCTTGATTGGAAACGATATCGACATTGAGGACATCGTGTGGTATGGCTCTGTTCAAAGCATGCACGATATGGCGCAACAATGCGGCGCCGATGAAACATTGCCCATGAAGCATCTGAAGCTCATCTGCAATGAAGCACTGCGCACGCACCGCAAGATTCATTTCCTCCCGCCCTATCGACACGATATTAAAATTCAGATTTTCGACCTCCTCGGAATTCATCCTACACAGCAGAAAGAGGACGCAAGCATGGATTTAATTCGGGCTGTGGTGAAAATGCGCTCGGTAAAAGAGCCTCAAGAAATTGAAGAGTTGGAACGCGCTGCTGTCATTGGCTACGAAATGCATACCACTGCCATGCGCCTGACGCGTCCTGGAGTAACCGAGAAATTTGTGGGCGGACAAGTTGATGGCATCGCAAACTCGTATGGAGCAATGGTGAGCTTCCCTACCATCTACACGCAACATGGTGAGATTTTGCACGGCAATCCATCAATGAATAAGCTCGAGGCCGGACGCTTAGCGCTCTGCGATGCGGGAGCTGAAACCATCAACAATTATTGTAGTGACAACACCCGCACGATGCCTGTTTCCGGAAAATTCTCACAGCGGCAGTTCGAAATCTATTCCATTGTGGAAGCTTGCCACGACTACACCTTAGAAGTGGCCAAGCCTGGCGTTCGCTATGCTGATGTTCACTTTGCCGTTTGTCGATTGATGTTCGACAGATTAAAGGAATTAGGTCTCACTAAAGGCGACACAGAAGCTGCCGTGCAAGCTGGTGCGCACGCGCTATTCATGCCACATGGTTTAGGCCACATGATGGGTATGGATGTGCACGATATGGAGAATTTAGACCAAATCAACGTGGGATTTGACGAGGAAACTCGCCCAAACCTCACGCAATTCGGTACGAATAATCTACGCATGGGTCGTCGTTTAGAAGAAGGTTTCGTTGTGACCGACGAACCCGGCATCTATTTCATTCCGGCCTTGATTGATGAATGGAAAGCCAAACAGCATTGTGCAGCCTTCCTAAACTTCGACAAGATCGAGAGCTATAAAGATTTTGGTGGCATCCGAATTGAAGACGATGTGCTCATCACGCTTCAAGGTTGCCGCTTTATCGGTGCACAGCGCATACCCTATCATCCAAAAGACGTTGAAGAGTTTATGGCCGCACATCGCGCAGAATAAACAACAAATAATTGCAATTTTAATATAAACATTATAATTCGAATAAATGAAAAAAGTTTTAGTTATGGCGCTTGCAGCACTTGTAGCTTTCGGTGCGCAGGCCCAAGAGAAGAAAGACAATAAAAAGAATGCCAACAAACCTGTCTTTACCACCATCAAAGAGAACAAAATTACAAGTGTTAAGAACCAAAGTCGCAGTGGCACCTGCTGGGACTATTCCACATTGAGCTTCTTAGAGGCTGAGATATTAAAGAAAACGGGCAAAACGTATGACCTCTGCGAGGCCTTTGTTGCAAATAAGACATATTTGGATCGTGCCATTCAGGTGGTACGTATGCATGGCGATGCACAATTCGCACAAGGCGGAAGTGCTTATGATCCCATCTATTGTTTAAAGCATTACGGCATGTGCCCAGAAGAAGCTATGCCACTTCCAGGCACACTCTATGGCGATTCTTTGAATAATTTCAATGAATTCTTCGCAGTCATGACACCCTACGTACAAGCTATCGCCAAAACAAAAAGCGACAAGCTTTCTCCGCAATGGAAGGTGGCGCTGCAAGGTATTTTAGACGCATATTTAGGTAAATGCCCCGATAGATTTACCTATCAAGGAAAGAGTTATACTCCACAAACCTTTGCACAAAGTTTGGAGATTAACCCTGATGATTATGTAAGCTTCACAAGCTACACGCACCATCCATTTTGGACTGCTTTCGCTGTTGAAGTGCAAGACAACTGGCGCAATCCACTCTCATGGAACCTTCCTCTCGATGATATGATGCGCATCATTGATAATGCCGTAATGAATGGCTACACCATTGCTTGGGGAGGTGATGTTTCAGAGCCCGGATTTACACGTGATGGATTAGCTTACTCTATCGATTCAAAAAAAGCACAAAGTTTAAGTGGTAGCGATATGGCGCATTGGTTGAAGCTGACACGTGCTGAAAAGAAAAATGTGCTTGACTCATTAGGTTGCACGGTACCCGAGGTAACGCCTACACAGAAATTACGCCAAGAACGTTTCGATAATTGGGAACTGACCGACGACCATGGCATGCTCATCTACGGTATCGCAAAAGATCAGAATGGAAAAGAGTATTATATGGTTAAAAACTCATGGGGTGAAGTTGGCGACTATAAAGGAATGTGGTATATGACCAAAAACTATATTGCGAATAACACCATGGACTTTATGGTTAATGTAAACGCCGTACCCAAAGATATTAGAAAGAAATTAGGCATATAATTTCTTTCGATGACAAAAGAAGACGAGACTTAGCTTCCCAAGGCTACGTCTCGTTTTTGTTTTCTGAATAATTTTGATTACCTTTGCAGCCAATTAATTCATTATTAAGATTATAAAGAAGATGATAACACTCACCAATCTTGCAATCCAATTTGGAAAGAGAGTACTATACAAAGATGTAAATATTAAATTCACCCGAGGCAACATCTATGGTGTCATTGGGGCTAATGGAGCGGGAAAGTCAACGCTACTTAAAGCTATTAGCGGTGAACTCGAGCCAAATCATGGGACGGTGGAGTTAGGACCCGGCGAGCGCCTTTCTGTCTTGGAACAGGATCACTTCAAATATGATGAGTTTAAAGTGCTTGACACTGTACTTATGGGTCATCAACCCCTTTGGGAAAACATGAAAGAGCGTGAACGTCTCTACAGTAAAGAAGAAATGACCGAAGAAGACGGTAACCGCGCTGCTGAATTAGAAGAAAAGTTCGCTGAGATGAATGGCTGGGAAGCTGAGAGTGAAGCCGCACAATTACTGCAAAATTTAGGTGTTGGGGAAGACTTACACCAAAAGATTGTGGGAGAATTAAGTAACACAGAGAAGGTGCGGGTCATGTTAGCCAAAGCCCTATTTGGAAAACCTGATAATTTGCTGCTTGATGAGCCTACCAACGACCTCGATTTAGACACCGTAGAATGGTTGGAAGATTATTTAGGGGAAATTGATGAGAACCAGACTGTACTCGTTGTGAGTCACGACCGTCACTTCCTTGATGCCGTTTCCACACAAACCATAGATATCGACTTTGGAAAAGTTACAGTGTTCGCAGGAAACTATTCGTTCTGGTATGAAAGTTCGCAATTAGCATTGCGTCAGGCACAAAATCAAAAGATGAAAGCCGAAGAGAAGAAGAAACAATTAGAAGAGTTTATTCGTCGTTTCTCGGCTAATGTGGCCAAGAGCAAGCAGACCACTTCACGCAAAAAGATGTTGGAGAAATTAAATGTGGAAGAAATCAAGCCTTCAAGTCGAAAATATCCGGGTATTATCTTCCAGATGGAACGTGAACCGGGCAATCAAATTCTCGAAGTTGAAGATTTGAAAGCTGTTGATGCAGATGGGGGCGTGCTCTTCGATCGTGTGAATTTCAATATTGAAAAAGGTCAAAAGGTTGTGTTTCTAAGCCACAACCCCAAAGCCATGACAGCGCTTTTTGAAATCATCAACAATAACCGAACACCTGACGCTGGCACATTCAAATGGGGAGTGACCATCACCACGGCCTATCTCCCACTTGACAATACGGCGTTTTTCAACTGCGATTTAAATCTCATCGATTGGCTCAGCCAATATGGCGTAGGTAACGAAGTGATGATGAAAGGCTATTTAGGACGTATGCTTTTTAGTGGCGAAGAAATCCTCAAAAAGGTTAACGTACTTTCTGGAGGTGAGAAAATGCGCTGTATGATTGCACGCATGCAACTACAAAATGCGAATTGTCTCATTTTAGACACTCCCACTAACCACTTAGACTTGGAGAGTATTCAGGCGTTTAACAACAACCTCACGCAATTCAAGGGCAATATCCTTTTCTCGAGTCACGACCATGAATTTATCGAAACCGTGGCCGATCGCATTATCGAACTTACACCCAATGGCACAATCGATAAGCTCATGCCCTACGACGAATATATTCATGACGAAGGAATCAAAGCACAACGTACAAAAATGTATCAATAAAGAATTAATTGTACGCCATGCAAATTGTGCAGCAATCAACCAATGGATGTACGCCTTGTACATCCATTTTGTCTACAATGCTTTGGCATGCCATTTGCATTGATGCACAAAATAACAAATAAATAAAACAAACAATATGACAGACTTTGGAAACCTCTCAAAAGAAGCCGCAAACAAGGCGAAAGCAGAGGATAAACAACAGACAGAAAAGACTGACAAGTCGTCAGCTTCAACTGACAAACATGACGAAAGGGAGAAAGAAGATAAGTTAAGTCCTTTAGAGCAATTGCAGCAAGAGAACGAAAAACTTAAGGATCAATTGCTGCGCACGATTGCCGAATTTGATAATTTCCGCAAACGCACAACAAAAGAGAAGTCCGATTTAATTTTAAATGGCGGTAAGAAAACGGTCACGGCCATCCTGCCTGTGCTCGACGATTTCGAACGTGCTTTGGAAGACGGCAGTACCGACGTTGAAGCTGTAAAAGCCGGCATGCAAATGATATTCAACAAGTTTATCAAAACCTTAGAAGGCATGGGGGTGAAAAAAATCGACACCCAAAAGGCTGACTTCAACACCGACTATCACGAAGCTGTCGCTATGGTTCCCGGCATGGGTGATGAAAACAAAGGTAAGGTGATTGATTGTGTGCAAACAGGCTACACGATGAACGACGAGGTTATTCGGCATGCCAAAGTAGCCGTTGGACAATAAAAGTTAGACACATTATGGCAGAAAAACGAGATTACTACGAGGTACTGGGCGTTGCGCGTACAGCAACGGACGAAGAGATTAAATTGGCCTACCGCAAAATAGCTATCAAGTATCATCCGGACCGCAATCCCGGCAACAAGGACGCAGAAGAAAAATTTAAAGAGGCTGCCGAGGCCTATGATGTGTTGCGCGACCAACAAAAGCGCCAGCAATACGACCAATTTGGCTTTGCAGGTGCACAAGCCGGCGGCTTCGGCGGTAGCGGAATGGATATGGACGACATCTTCTCTGCTTTTGGCGACATCTTTGGGGGACATGCAGGATTTGGCGGCTTTGCCAATGGACAACATCAACGCCCGCAATATCGTGGCAACGACCTCCGCCTCAAGGTAACCCTCTCTCTTCAAGAAGTGCTCACAGGCGTCACAAAGAAATTCAAAGTGCGCAAGGACATCACTTGCAGCCATTGTCATGGCTCTGGTGCCGAGGCCGGAAGTGGAAGCGAGACATGTCCCACTTGTGGTGGGCGCGGAGCGGTAGTTCGCACCGTACGCACCATGTTGGGCATGATGCAAACGCAGACCGAATGTCCTGAATGCCATGGTGAAGGTACCATCATCAAGAACAAATGTAAGGAATGTGGCGGTACGGGCGTTGTCAAAGGCGAAGAAGTGGTTGAGATCAAAATCCCCGCAGGCGTTGCCGAGGGTATGATCGTCAACGTTCCGGGAAAGGGCAATGCAGGCATGCACAATGGTATTCCGGGCAACATCCAAGTGCTCATCGAGGAACAGCCCAACGACACCTTCGTGCGCGATGGGCAAGATGTCATTTATAACCTGTTGCTCGATTTCCCCATGGCAGCCTTAGGCGGAGAAGCTGAAATCCCAACCATTGACGGAGGCAAAGTGAAAATTAAGATTGAGCCCGGCACACAGCCCGGAAAAACGTTGCGTCTGCGGCACAAAGGACTGCCCGCCGTACAGGGTTATGGCAACGAAATGGGCGACTTGGTGGTGAACCTCAGCGTTTATGTTCCCAAGACGCTCGACAAAGCCGAGAAGCAGGTCATTGAGAAACTGAAGGACAGCGACAATTTCAAGGGAGATAGTGAGACGAAACGAACCATTTTCGAACGCTTTAAGAATTATTTCACCGCCTAACGCAAGTTCGGAGGTAAGCAGGAAAGAGCGCATGCTGACAAACAAGCTTGCGCTCTTTTCTTATGGCGAATTTCGGTAGTGTCTAAAAAAGTGTGTAACCATAATTCTTATCTTTGCATTAAGTAATAAAAAACAACAAGAATATGGAACTTACACAAGGATAAATTTCGGAAATTATTTCGAATTACACAGTAGCAGTGAAGGTTTTGTCACACTTCAATCGTTGATTATGAATTCTTTGATGGCCACGAGCGTGACTTATTCGTCAAAGCGAATAAGAATGAGCAATGCAATGGCTTTCGTCCTCGTCGTTGGTATTGTAAGGGCTATACGTTTGTCTTGCGCATTCCACGTAGCCGTAGCGGTAATATAAAGACAAACCCATAGTTAATCAAGAACTCAATGAAGTATTCACCTTGGAGAACAAAGAGCGCAAATCTTTGCAAGGTTACGAACATTTTATTACTTTTGTGAACCAATGGGAAAAGAAATACCCCGTGTTACGCAAATATAAAGCCCAATGTAATATTGCTTATTTCACCTATATGGACTTCCCTGTAGAAGTACAGAGATGCATTTATACGACGAATTGGATTGAGCGGCTCAACAGAAAGTATAAAAGAACCATTAAGATGAGAGCTGCAATGCCGTCAAGTCAATCGGTTTTATTTCTATTGGCATCTGTTGCAATGGAAGAAACACAGACTACATATCGAAGAAAAGTCTATCAATGGAGATGCTGGAAAGAGAGTAAATAATTTTGAACAAAATGGAAGATATAGGAAATTATGGTTACACACTTTTTTAGACACTGCCCTGAAATGGAGTGGCCTGTGAAGGTCACTCCATTCGCTTTTTGTGCACTTTTGCCCAGGAGGTGCTCAGCACTTTAGTTGGCTTCCAACTTTGCTTTCTGTCTTCTCCCACTTATGTTTTGGCTTCGTGTTTCCTTTCGTCGGCACGTGCACCCCTACGCCATGACGAAATTCAGGATAAACAGGATGGCCAGGATGAGGAGCGTGATGTTGAGCCGCTTGTATTGTGCGGTGCAGAGCTTCAAGATGACATAGCACAGGATGCCGAGATAAATACCATCGGCAATCGAATAGCAAAGCACCATCGTAATCATGGTGATGAACGCGGGGAAGGCCTCGCTCACCTCGCCTAAATCGAGCTGTTTCACACTGTCGAGCATCAACACACCCACCATCACTAAGGCGCCGCTGGTGGCTGCGCCGGGAATGAGCATGAAGAGGGGTGAGAGGAATAGGGCGATGAGAAACAGCATGCCCACGAAGGCCGATGTGAGGCCGCTTTTGCCACCTTCGGCAATGCCCGATGCACTTTCAACATAGGTGGTGAGGGTGCTCGAACCGAGGAAAGCGCCGCAAGTGGTTCCGATGGCATCGCTCATCATGGCTTCTTTCATTTTGGGAATGGTGCCGTCGGCTTTCACAATGCCTGTTTTATAGGCCAGCCCCACGAGCGTGCCCACGGTGTCGAAGATGTTGACCATCAGGAGCGACACAACCACCATGGCGGTTTTGAGGGTGAAGAGACTCGAGAAATCGAATTGACAAAAGATGGGGCTGATGGATTGGGGCATGCCTATGGGTGACCAGCCTGTGGGAATCTGCGTCACGCCCAATGGAATGCCGACCAAGGTGGTGAGGATGATGCTCAGAAAAAGGGCGCCCTTCACTTTGCGTGCCATGAGCACGCCACTCAACACAATGCCGATGACGCCCACGATGGCCGTCGGTGTGAATTTGCCTAAACTCACGTAGGTGGCAGTGTTGGGCACGATGATTTCGGCATTCTTTAGTCCGATGAAGGCAATAAACATGCCGATGCCGGCCGAGATGGCGTAGCGCAGGTTTTGCGGAATGGCGTTGAGAATGTGTTCGCGCACGTTGAGGAAGGTGATGAGCAGAAAAATAAGTCCTTCGGCCAGCATGATGGCTAATGCCTCGCGCCACGAATAGCCCATGGTTTGGCACAGCGTGAAGGCGAAAAAGGCGTTGAGTCCCATGCTGGGCGCTTGGGCAAAAGGCAGTTTGGCCATCACCGCCAAGAGCAGCGTAGCAATGGCCGAAGCGATAGCTGTGGCCGTGAAGAGGGCGCCTTTATCCATGCCGGTGGTGCTGAGAATCGAAGGATTGACGGCCAGAATGTAGCACATCGTGAGGAAAGTGGTGGCACCGGCGATGAGCTCGGTACGCAGATTCATTGACTTGGCATCGAAGCCTAAAACTTTTTGTAAGAACATGTGGATAGAATTTGTGAATGAAAAGCAGTGTGATATTTTTATATTGAAAAAATGTGGGGCGCACAAGCTGTGCGCCCCTCTTGCTTTGAGCGTGGGTTATAAAACTCCCAACTTGCCCATGATGATTAACGATCCTATGCCTAAAACCAATGTGACAACCCCTGTCACGATGCCCACTTTGAGCATTTCGTTCTGCTTCACAAGACCTGTGGAGAAAGCGATAGCATTTGGGGGTGTGCTGATGGGCAGACACATGGCGGCACTGGCTGCGATGGCGATGCCGATGAGCACGGTCGAGGTGCCGCCGATAGCACCTAACGCACCGCCCATTCCTTTGCAAACGACGGCTAAGATGGGCACTAAGAGTGCGGCTGTGGCGGTGTTCGAGATGAAGTTGCTCAGCACGAAACAGATGATGCAGGCGATAATCAGAATCACAAATGGGTTCCAGCTTGCAAATGGAATGCTCTTGATGGCATTCTCGGCCAGCCCGGTTTCGTTCATGGCATTGCCTAAAGCAAATCCACCGGCTACCATCCAAATGACCGACCAATCGATTTCTTGCAAATCTTTGGCATTAATCACGCCCGTGAAGGCAAACACAGCAATGGGCAGCATGGCCACGGTGTTGGCATTCACGCCAAACCAATCCTTACCTTTCACCCACAAGAAGATGGTCAGGATGAAAGTCACAGCTACCACGATGGTGCGCCAGTTATGTGACACGTGCCCATTGATCTCTAATTGAATTGTCTTTTGCGTGAAAGGGAAGAAATGAAGAATGACGCGCCATGCGATAATGAGCAACACAAGTACCAGCGGCACCATGACCATCATCCATTCAGGGAAGGAGATACCGAGGTTCAGGCCTGCCGGGTCGTTGAGATATTTCAATGCAAACACATTGGGAGGCGTACCGATCGGCGTACCCATACCGCCAAGATTAGCGCCTACAGGAATTGCCATGGTCAATGCAATGCGACCTTTTCCACTGGCCGGCAACGCCTTGAAAACGGGTGTGAGGAAGGTGAGCATCATGGCTGCTGTGGCCGTGTTGGAGATGAACATCGAAAAGATGCCTGTGATGAGCAAAAAGCCCAAGAGCACACGCTCGCTCCGTTCGCCAAAAGGCTTGATGAGCGTGCGTGCCATCAACACGTCTAAGCCGCTTTTCGTGGCTGCTATGGCCAACACAAATCCACCAAGGAAGAGGATGATGGTGGGATCGGCAAAGCAAGCCATCACACCCACGTGATCGAGCATCTTGCCATACTGGTCTTCTGTGCCTTGGAAATAGCTGAACGACGAATCGCTCACACAAAAGAGCATCACAAAGATGATGGTGATAGAAGTGGCCCACGCCGGGATGGCTTCGGTTATCCACAGCAGAATCGCCATCACGAAAATGGCGATTACACGTTGTTGGACGACGGTGAGCCCCTCGATTCCAAAGAAGTGAGCGGGTAGGTTCCACACGATTACAGTTAAAAGGGCTGTAATCGCAAACATCAGAAATTTTCTCACATGAAAATCTCCAGACAAAACTGATTTGATTGAATCTTGCATATCAAAGTTTTTATGGGTTAACACTGCTGTTTAAATCGTAGGCAAATGTACTATATTTTTATGATACGAGCAAAACTTTGCATTCTTTTTCGTGGTTGCCCTATTCTTTTTTGAAGTGACCCTATAATAAAGGAAGTGAAGATGTGCGGAATGTCCTTTTCCGCAAGAGCGGGTGTCGTTCTCCTGTATACAACTTGTTCGGCGCAGAACGCATGGTGATTGTATGCGGAAATGTGGCTTGCCGCATCATAAAAATGTATTTTGGGTATTGTTTTCTTCAGCTTTTGTTGTAACTTTGCGCTCGCAATTGGTTCACAACCGAGTTTTGATTAAAAGGGAATAAGGTGAGAGTCCTTAACAGTCCCGCTGCTGTAATCGGTATTGTTGAAGAAGCGTATGCCACTGACATTGAGGGTCGGGAAGGTGTTTCTTCGAAAGCCGAAAAGTCAGAAGACCTGCCATTGCCTGTGAAGTACTTGCTTGTTTCGAGGAAAGCAACGTAAGTCGTTTTTAAAAAAGATTGTAAAAGCGATGCATAAACGCATAGGAATGCTGGCTGTACTGTGGGCTATGAGCTATTTCTGTAGCTTGGCTGCTGCGCCTATGATAACTACCGACACCCTTGTCGCTAAAGAGTTGCAGGGTGTTGAGATTGTTGAAACGCCGCGTACCCGAGAAATTCAAAGCAATGTGCCTCTGCGTATTTGGAATAGCAGCGATTTGTTGCAGCGTGGGGTTACAGATCTTTCGGATGTGTTGCAACGTATGCCGGGCACCAATTTGCGTGATTATGGTGGTGCAGGCAGCATGAAGACATTAGGTGTACGCGGATTCGGGGCAGCGCACACAGGTGTGAAGTTCAACGGTGTGATGCTCAATGAGAGTCAAACGGGTGCTGTCGATTTGTCGCGCTACACGCTGAATAATGTGGGTGCGTTGCAATTATCGGTGGGCGATGATCAAGATGTTTTAGTCTCGGCTCGACAGCTTGCATCGGTAGCCGTACTCTCAATCGAAACCTTGCGTGCCACATTTGACAATCAGCAACCGCATCTATCAACGCAGTTGCGATTTGGTTCGTTTGGCTTGATCAATCCCTTTCTCCGCTATGAGCAGGCACTCAATCAGCAATTTGCACTTTCAGCCTCGGGTGAATATACCTATTATGAGGGCAACTATCCTTTTTTGTTGCGTAATGGAATTTTTATAACGCACGAACGTCGCACACATAATCGAATGAACGAGGGACGAGGACAATTTGATTTCGCTTGGAAAGTGGGGCAGAATGGTCGGCTAAATGGTACACTTTTCTATCATAATAGCTATAAATTGTTGCCTGGAATGGTACACTTTTATTCAGCATTGAGTGGTGAGAAGTTGCACGAAGGAAATGCCTTTGCACAGTTGCAATGGCAGCAAAGTTCGGATGATGGCCGGTGGCGCGTGCGCATGCAAGGTAAATGGAATTGGTTTGCCACCCACTATCGTGACGAGTTAGCCACGGGAAACGTGCACGATGCCGATTACAATCAGCGTGAGGCTTATATTTCTGGAGCAGTGAGCTATCAGGTGGCAACGCAAGTGTTTGTGAGCTATGCTGCCGATTATTTTTTCAATAACCTCAGCGGTAGTCTCGATACCGATGTCCGTCCCTATAGACATAGTCTGTTACAGAGCCTAACAGGGAAATATATGCTACCGCGCTTCACCGCCATAGCACGTTTGTTGTTATCTGTCTATGATAATGGTGCGCGCCGAGGCACTGCGAGCAAAGATGCACAAAAATTGTCGCCATCGGTGTCGTTGTCATGGCAAGTGTTGCCTGCAGAGCAGTTCTATCTGCGGGCGGCCTATAAAAACATCTTCCGCATGCCCACGTTCAACGAAAACTATTTCTATCATTTCGGCAGTCCCATGCTGAAGCCTGAAACGACGCAGCAATACACTTTGGGACTCACCTGGCAGCACCAGTTGACGCGTATGTGGCAAGCTTTATTTACACTTGATGGTTACATGAATCGTGTGACCAATCAAATCGTGGCGGTACCCTACAATATGTTTGTTTGGACCAACATTAATCTTGGCAAAGTGAACTCAAGTGGCTTGGAGCTCACCACGCAGCAAACACTTTCGCTTACACCTCGGCAACAATTTATGTTCTATGCAAGCTATAGTTTTCAACATACAGTGGACCGTACGGATGTAACGACCGATTCCTACAACAAGCAAATTGCCTATATTCCCAAACACACGACAGCGGCATCGCTCACTTGGCGCAATCCGTGGGTCAATCTGTCGGTCAACACCACCGGCATGAGCCGACGCTGGGCCACGCATGCACATTATGATGGAACGGATTTAAATGGCTTTTGGAATGTGGAGTTTTCGGTACATCGCACCTTTCCTCTGCACAAGGCTGTGCTTATGGTGCGCGGCGATGTAAAAAACCTGTTCGGACAGCAATATGAGTTTGTGGCCAACTATCCCATGCCCCGCATCAACTATCAATTCACAATGAATTATCAATTTTAATATTTAAATATTTACACAATGAAGAAAATTTTATTCTCATTCGCAACCCTTTTCTTGGGAGCTTTGACTTTTGTTTCATGTAGCAACGATGATGACATTCAACCCACTGACCCCATCACAATCAGTAATGGTGCCTTTGTAGTTTGCGAAGGAAACCTGGGAAGTAAAATCCCCGGTTCAGTGAGCTATCTTGATTATAGAACAGGATTTGTTGCCAACAACACTTTTTTGCAAGTAAATGGTCGGGTGCTTGGTGGAACGGTTAATCACGCGTTAATTTATGGCAGTAAGATTTATTTCGTTTCAACCGATGATAACACCATTGAGGTGACCGATCGCAACTTGCGTTCCATCAAGCAGGTGAAGACCACTGACCTCTTAGGCAAAAAGAAAGGTATAAATCCGCGTCATTTGGTGGCCGACGGCGGACGCATTTACTTCACCACGTATGGCAAGTGTTTGGCAGCGATAGATACTGTCGCTTTCTCGTTGAAAGACAGTATTCAGGTGGGCGATCATCCCGAAGGATTTACTATGGCTAATGGAAAAGTGCTGGTGGCCAATTCTTATTATGGCACAGGCAAAGGAACAATCTCTATCGTAGATTTTGCGCGTCACACCTCTGTAGAGAAGAAGGTTGAAGGCATTTATAATCCGCAAGACATGTATGTGGTTGGAAATGACATCTATGTGCTTGATTGGGGAGAGTATGGAGATGCCTCTCAAAACTTTGCGCAGATTGAGGCAGGTTTAAAACAGGTGGTGGCCAAGAATGGCAAAGACGTTGCCGAAACGGTTGTCGCTAATGCTACGCAGGCAACTCTTTATCGTCAACAGTTCTACACCATCAATGCACCTTATGGTGCAGGCAAAGTGGCGTATGGCGTTTATCAAGTAGCAACAAAGAAAACGACGGCGTTGAATATCGCTGTTGATTCGCCAAAGTCGATAGCTGTCGACCCTCAAACCGGAAATCTCTTCATAACGTCTTATACGATGCAAGGCGGCTGGCCCGCTTATAGTAAACCCGGCTATTTGCAAATGTATAGTGCTACGGGGAAGAAGTTGAATAGATACAACGTGGGTGTTGGTCCTTCAACCATTCTATTCAACACCGAAGTACATTAAGGCCGAATGAAGAGCCCACTTGTTTTCATAGCCTTTGTCTGTGGTATCTTTTGTGCTTGTAATGGTGCTGCAACAAGCAACGCCACTTATGAGGGCGACACCCTTGCATTGCGCTATGCCCAACAGCTTTCACTCGTTCAGTATAAGGGTTATATACAAGCCACATTGGCCAATCCTTGGAAGAAAGGTGCCGTGCTACATAGTTATGTGCTCGTTCCCAAAGGTAGAGTAGGAGATAGTCTGTTGCAGCACGATGCACAGTTGCAGACGATGGAAGCTACGGTGGTGCGCACGCCCATTGCGCATGCGGTGGTTTTCACCACGTCGCATTGCGCACTGCTTTACGATTTGCACGCGCGGCAGGCACTTAGCGGTGTATGCGATTTAGCCTATATCAATCTGTCCGACGTGCAGCGGAGAGCTAAATTACCAGCCCGAAACACGGCAAAGGTGGTGGATTGCGGCAGCAGTATGCAACCCGATGTAGAGCGCATCATGCAGTTGCATCCCGAGGCTTTGTTGGTGTCGCCGTTTGAGCAAAGCGGTGGTTTCGCCAAGTTGGCAACCTTAAATATCCCCATCATCGAAACTGCCGACTATATGGAAACCTCGGCACTTGGACGAGCCGAATGGATGAAGTTCTATGGTTTGCTTTTCGGACGGGCACAGCAAGCGGACACTTTGTTTGCACAGGTCGACAGCAACTATCACGCTTTGATGGCCAAGGCACAGCAGACAAGAGAAAAGGTCTCGGCGTTTACCGAGCGCAAGATGGGCAGTGTCTGGTATGTTCCGGGTGGACGGAGCACCATTGCACAGCTGTTGCGCGATGCACGGGTGACTTATCCTTTCGCTGATGATATCCATGCTGGCAGTCTTGCGCTATCGTTTGAAACTGTGCTCAATGAGGCCGGAAATAGTGATATTTGGCTTATCAAATACAACCATCAGCCCAACACACGGCAAGCGTTGTTAGCCGAGGATGCGGGCTATGCACAGTTTAAAGCCTTTCGGCAGGGAAAGGTCTTTGGCTGTGACTGTGCCGCAGTTCCCTATTATGAAGAGGTGGACTTTCATCCCGACAGGTTGCTGAATGACATCTTGCAGATTGCCCATCCAACGCTGACTGGCCTGGCGCCATTGCGTTACTATCATCGCATGAAATAATCTCGGCGCATGAAAAAAACTATCTTTTATTTCGTGGCGCTGATGCTCGGTATTGTGGTTTTATTCTTAGGCAATTTGCTGGTAGGTAGTGTCACGATTCCGTTGCACGATGCGTTGCAGCTGCTTTTCTCGCTAAATGATAGTGCTGCCCGACAACAAATCATGGTGGAACATCCTGCATGGAACTACATTTTGTGGGCCCATCGGTTGCCGCAAGCGTTCACGGCTGTGTTGGCCGGAGCCTCGCTGTCTGTGTGTGGCTTATTGCTGCAAACCACCTTTCGCAATCCGTTAGCCAGTCCCGGTGTTTTCGGTGTGACGAGCGGTGCGGGATTAGGGGTAGCGTTAGTAATGCTTTTGTTGGGCGGCGATGTGCTTGCTGCCCACTTTAACCTCATGGGATTTATAGCCGTGTTGTTGGCAGCTTTTGCAGGAGCCATTCTCGTGACGATGCTTATCTTTGCCTTCTCATGGTTTATAAAAAGCAGTGTCATGTTGCTCATTGTGGGCATCATGGTGGGCTATTTATCGGGAGCCGCCATCTCATTGCTCAACTTCTTTGCCAATGGTGAGGCCGTGAAGTCCTACGTGATCTGGGGAATGGGTGATTTCGGAGGCGTGTCGCCGTCTTATTTGCCCGCCTATACAGCAGTGGTTGGTGTGGCACTTATGCTCACGATGGCATTGGCGAAGCCTCTCAATGCGTTGTTGTTGGGCGAGGACTATGCGGCCAACTTAGGCGTAAATGTCCGGCAAATACGTCACGCTTTGTTGCTGCTCACGGGACTCCTCACGGCTGTGACCACAGCTTTCTGTGGACCTATCGCTTTCATCGGTTTGGCCGTTCCCCATTTGGCCCGCCTCCTTTTAACAACCGACAACCATCGCCTCTTGCTCCCTGCCACCATGGTCATGGGGGCGTTTGTGGCCTTATTATGTTGTTTGTTGTGCCATGTTTGGGGCAGCCGCGGCATCATTCCGCTCAACGCAGTCACACCGCTCATCGGTGCGCCGGTTGTGATTTATGTAATTCTAAAAAACAGATAAAGAAAATGGTTGTGTATACGAAACGCGGCGATGGCGGCGAAACCTCTTTGGGAAACGGTTTGCGCGTAGCCAAAGATGACGTGCGGATTGAAACAAACGGTGAGCTCGACGAGCTGACCTCGCTCCTGGGAATTGTTACCGAGTATGCCGCGCATGACGCGGTGTTACAGCAGCAGTTGATGGACGTGCAACAGCTCTTGATGCAATTAATGGCTCATGTTGCCGACGACACGCGCACGGTTGACAACGCTGCGTTCGAGGCGAAAGTCCGTGAAATGGAGCGTTATATTGATGCAAATAGTCCGCGCCATGCCTTTTGCTTTGTGCGTCCCGGAGGCAATTTGCTCACTGCCCACCTACATTATGCACGTGCCAAAACGCGCACTTGTGAGCGCCGCCTGTGGAGTTTGCAGCGCACGCAGCCAATTTCTTCATGTTGCCTGCAATTCATCAATCGGCTGAGCGACTTTTTATATGTTGCCGCTTTGCAAGCCCGATAAAAGCCATCGACGACATACAAGAGCTGCTTCAAATCGTGTAAACGCGGGCACATGCATATTTTTCGCTGCATTGTTTGCCACTTCCAACAAAACTTTATAACTTTGCACCCGATGTTCGTTGTGAACATCATTAAAACAATAACTTGTGTCGGTGTAAAAATGAAGACAGAAAATAAAAATATTTCGACTTTTAACAGCTTTTATTTGGCAGAACCAAATAAAAGTGTAACACACACACACACACACACACACACATTCTAACGTCCGCTCCTACGCGCGCGTAATATACAACATAATCACTTATAAACAAAGGGTGTGCAAGAAGTTTTTCATAAACTTTTTGCATGCCCTTTTTGTGTGCATAAATCGAACGCATTTGGCATGCGTATGCTTATTCCGTTTCGGAGACGACGCACCCCAAAAATAGAAATCGATAATAAAACTTTTAGGTATAATTTTAATTAATAATGAAGCAAATGATAATTGTAAGAAAAAAACGGGCGTATATACGTCCAGAGTCTATTCTCATTCATGTAGAAAGTGAAGGTTTGCTCGAAAGAGCAAGTGGAAATGCGGGAACAATCGCTCCAGGCCAAAGTGTCGGCGACGCCAAACGGTGGAACGGATTTATGGATGAAGAGGATGAGGACACAGAAACATCCGGAAACGGAAGTTCCGACCTATGGGAAGATTAAACAGTGATCAATTAAAACAACATTCGAAAATGAAAACAATAGTAAACCAACAAACCATAAAACAATGGCTTCGATTTGTAGCCTACAGTTTCATGGGATTATCAATCATAGCTTGTGCCGACAGTGAAGCGCAAGATAAAGACTCAGGCAACGACAACATCTCTACCCATGCAATTCAGTTCAGCGGAGAAACATTTTCGCCCGTCACTCGAACCACCATCACCGACCATGTGCAGAATGGCGGTGCCAGGGTTGAATGGTTGGCTACCGACAAAATTTGGGTAAAGGATAACACCAATACCTGGCAAGAGAGCAACGCTGCGGATTTTCCCGAATCCAACAATAAATCGCACGCCAGTTTCATATTGAATGGTACGTATAGCAATGCTACGCACGACGTCATCTACACCAATATGCCCATTTCTGGCACACAGCCACAAGTTGAAATCAAGGCACAGCAAACCCAGTCGGCTCCTGACAATTTTGACCATGCAGGTGTCTCGGGTGACATCGGCGTAGCACATGCTACCAAGGAAGCCGTCAATCAATATCTCTTTACGCTCGACCACAAGGCCTCTTATCTCTGCCTGCTTCCGCGTTCGAGCAATGCCTATGTCAATCGCAGCAAGCTCACCAAAATTGAGATTATCGCACAAGACAACATTGCCGGCATCTATAACATTGCATCCAACGGCAACCTCGCCCTCGCCTCAAACGGTTCTAAAACCATCACCCTAACCACCACAAACTTTGCCCTCGACAATGCAACCACAGACATCCATAAAAATAGCGTCTATGTTGTCATTGCACCGGGGCTCCACACCATGCGCATTCGCTATTGGATGAAAAACGATGTCGACCATTTAAACAGTACCCCCGGTATAGCAACCCCATTGGGAGTGCCCACACCTGTAGAAGGTGCCGTCACCAAAATTGTTACATTAGATTGCCGTCCCGGCCAAATCCACGATGTCACCGCCAACCTCACCGTTAAGGACTATAGCGCCCAGCGATACTATACTTGGGATGCCAAACAAAACTATTGGTGGAAACACGAATGGAATTCTGCCGACCCATGGCAGCCTGCAGTACCACGGGGGAAGTCAACCCATGCGTATAAAGACACTGACCCCGAATGGAGCCAGGTTGGTCCGCGCATATATCCTTACTCTACTCCTGCTGCAGCCACCAATTCCTGTGCAGTGTGCCCCAACTTGAACGAGGCGATGTGGTATGTTCAAAAAGGCGATGCACACTACGATAGAGAGCTGTGGACCTCCATGGGGCATCTTTATGCCGGTGGATTGTGGCTGAAGAAAAAAGCACGCATCCTGCTCGACCAAGGCATCACTGCCACCCAAATGGAATCGTCGGCAACCATCAAGGATTATTTGGGTAACCCAGTTACCAAGGATTGGCGAACAGAGAATGCCAATTTTAGTTTTGGCGCATACACTGTACCCACGCAGGGGCTTCCACCGCTCAACGAAATGGCCGACTATTTCTATCTGCCGGCTTATGGAGCCTATGCTTTTAACATAACAGGTGGAATTGGTGAAGCTGGTTATTATTGGACTTCCAACGCCACGGGATGGCTGTACGACGGATGGGGAATCACCGCAGATGCCTTTTGGTTTAGCCCCACATGGGTATCCTGTGGACATAGTTGGAGTCGCAACTCACCACGCACCGATGGCATGGTGGTGCAATCATTTGAATAATCATAGAATGAAGAATTACGTTGCAGCAAGGGTAGTGGCCGTGCCTGTGTGCCGGCCAGCGCGCCCCGCAAGGGCGCATCCATCGTTAGGCGGTGCCTTTCACGGATGGAAACATGGCGTTTGCACGTGGAATCGTGCCCTTTGCCGATGGAAACGCAACGTTTGCGGATGGCAATACCTCATTTTCGGATGGAAATGTATTACTTTGGTATGGAAACGCCGCTACGCGGACGTTCGGGCGGGCACACAGGCGCCGCCCCTACCATTCCAACACACGCCGCCGTTCTGCAAAGGTGAAAATAAAAATTTTAATGCTCGCAGTAACGCTGCGAGCGATAAAACGCGAAAAACAGTGCTCGCAGTGACGCTGCAAGCGATAAAACGCAAAAAACAATGCTCGCAGTAACGCTGCAAGCGATAAAACGTAAAAAACAGTGCTCGCAGTGACGCTGCAAGCGATAAAACGCAAAAAACAATGCTCGCAGTAACGCTGCAAGCGCTGAAACGCAAAAAACAGTGCTCGCAGTAACGCTGCAAGCGCTGAAACGTAAAAAACAGTGCTCGCAGTAACGCTGCAAGCGATGAAACGCAAAAAACAGTGCTCGCAGTAACGCTGCAAGCGCCAAAACGTAAAAAACAGTGCTCGCAGTAACGCTGCAAGCATTGAAATCAAAAATAACAACGATCAAAGAACAATTTTTTTTATTTAATACATTAAAAGCATTTCATGATGATTGATATCCAAAAAGTTGATTTAGTGGGCATGAACAACGGTGCACACTACGAATTTATGAAAGTGGTGAACGACCGTTTCGCAGCAGAGGCAACACTGAGTACGAATGCTTCGGCGAAAAAGGCGATGGAGGCTTTGGCTGCCGCGTTGAAGGAGGAGGATCGCTGCCTGGTGATTTCGCGGCGGAACCTTATCACGGACGACATCCGCGCGGCCGACAAGGCGCGCGACGACATTTTCCGCGGGTTGCGCAAAGCGATTAATGGATTCACGGATGCGCCCGTGGCCGATGTGGCGAAAGCGGGAAAGGTGCTGAAGCAGTGTGTGGCCGATTATGCCATCAACCCTGCGATGCAACTGGACCGCGAAACGGGCTTGCTGCACAATTTCATCGCCGATTTGGAAACAAAGCATGCTGCCGAGGTGGCAAAGTTGGGGCTCACGCTCTATGTTGCGCCGCTGAAGGAGGCCAACGCCAAGGTGGAGCAGTTTATCGTCGACCGCACCACGGCACAATCGGTCATTGCTGCCGGCGAATTGCGCGCGGCACGTTTGGCCACCGATGCCGCCTATCGTCACCTCGTGAAGTTCGTCAATGCGTTGGCCATGGTCTCCGGCACCACCGACTACGATGCCTTGGCCAAATTCCTCAACGAGCACATCGACCGCTACAAACACGAGGTGCTGCCGAAGAAAAAGAAGGGTGGCAAAAAGCCGTCGGATGGCGACAAACCGGGTGACGGAAAGAAACCCGGTGACGGCGGAAAAACACCTGATGGCAAGAAGCCGGGCGGTGGAAACCCGGGCGATGGTGGCGACGGCAAGGACAAACCAGGCGACGGTAAAGACAAACCGGTTGGCAAAGGTCAGGGCGATGCTACGGTGACGCCCAAAGAATAGCTTGTTTTAAAATAAATGACGTCATCCACGGTGACGCCCAAAGAATAACTTGCTTTAAAACAAATGACGTCATCCACGGTGACGCCCAAATCATAACGATACACACACTTTTTTATTTCAAAGAATGGGGGCGGGAGTGCGCGATGCATTTCCGCCCCCGATGTGTTGTGTGGATTGTTTACGCGTTTCGTTTGGGTGGTTGATGTCGTTGGGGAGGATTGTACGCGGATGTATAACGGAGTTTAGTAGGGGCGGTGCCTGTGTGCCCGCCCGTGTCGCACTGCAGGGGCGCATCCATCATTCATTCCCATGCGCAATGCGTGTATTTTGGTATGGAAACGCCGCTATGCGGACGTTCGGGCGGGCACACAGGCACCGCCCCTACGGTTTCGTTTGGGTGGATTGCATGTAAATGGTTATTTTATTTGTGTGGGATTGCGTGGAAAAATATGATGGAGGTTGGTAGGGGCGGTGCCTGTGTGCCCGCCCGTGTCGCACTGCAGGGGCGCATTTATCGTTAAATCCTCGTGTGTAAATGGATGTGGGGGAAATCAAGCCTGTAGGGCTTGTACTTTTGATAGCCCAGGGTAGCCTCCTATCGTCGGCAACCCTGGGTAAAGTCGCCGGGCAGGAACCTATGCCATCGGCATTGTACTTTTTAAAATCAATTTGCATGCGGGGAAATCATTCATTCGCCGCATGTGGTGATAATGTGCGATGAGAAAAAGTACAACCCCCAAGGGGGTAGCCTCACCCCTTACATCATTACCCAGGGTAGGCTGCGTTGCACTTGCCAACCCTGCGCTATCGAAAGTATAACCCCGATGGGGTAATAACAGCGATAAATCTTTAAAAAGCGTATTGCTGCTTTTGAGGCTGCACATGATAAAACAAAAATTGAGGGCTTGTACATGGTTTGTACAAGCCCTTAAAATGATGTTGAGCATCCTTCCGATGCCTACGTTTTAAGCTTCTTCGCTCCAGTCCTCTTTGCTCTTGCGAACATAAGTCTGATAGCGCAACTTCGCCATCTTCTCAGCTTCTGAGAAGAGCTCCTCTGCCTCGGCCGGATAAGCCTTTGCTACTGAAGAGTAGCGCACCTCGCCCATGAGGAATTCGCGGAAGTCGGCAAAGTTCGGTGCTTTAGAATCCAATTGGAATGGGTTCTTGCCTTCGTCAGCCAAGCGTGGATCATAGCGCCACAAGTGCCAGTAGCCACAATCTACAGCGAGCTTCTCTTCGTTTTGGCTGCGTCCCATATTACGCTTCATGTTTTTCGTTCCCTTAATACCGTGGTTGATACAGGGAGAATAAGCAATGACAAGCGATGGTCCGGGATAGGCCTCTGCCTCGCGAATGGCTTTGAGGGTTTGATTGTTATCGGCACCCATAGCCACTTGTGCTACGTAAACATAACCATAGGTGGTTTGCATCAAGCCCAGGTCTTTCTTGCGAATGCGCTTACCTTGTGCAGCAAATTGTGCAATGGCACCCAATGGGGTAGACTTAGAACTCTGGCCACCCGTGTTAGAGTAGACCTCGGTATCGAGTACAAGGATATTTACATCTTCACCCGTTGAGAGCACGTGGTCAAGACCGCCGTAGCCGATGTCGTAAGAAGCACCATCACCGCCGATAATCCATTGGCTGCGTTTCACGAGATAGTGGTCGAGGGTTTGTAGTTCCTTGCAAACGTCGCAACCTGCAGCTGCACCTTTTTCGATGAATGGCTTCAAAGCAGCTGCCGCCACTTTCGACCCGTTGGCATCGTTCTTGTTATCAATCCAGTTCTGTGCGGCTGATTTGAAATCGGCAGCTGTCTTATCGTCAGCAATGAGATTGTTGAGCAACACGGTAATACGCTCGCGCATTTTCTTGTTACCCATAGCCATACCTAAACCAAACTCACAGAAGTCTTCGAACAGCGAGTTATCGAATGCCGGTCCTTGTCCTTTTTCGTTCGTGGTATAAGGTGTTGAAGGGATGGAAGCTGAATAGATAGACGAACAACCAGTTGCGTTGGCAATCATTTCGCGGTCACCGAAGAGCTGTGAAACCAACTTCACGTAAGGTGTCTCACCACAACCTGAGCATGCACCAGAGAATTCAAACAATGGTTGAGCAAACTGGCTATTCTTAGGACTCTGCTTGATGTCTACAAGATCTTGCTTGCTCTTGACATGCTTCACCATGTATTCCCAGTTGGCTTCTTCCTTTTTCATGTTAGGATCGTCAACGTTGAACGGAGCCATAACCAAAGCTTTTTCGCCCTTCTTACCTGGACAAACATCTGCACAGTTTCCACAACCTAAACAATCGAGCACGTCAACCTGAATACGGAATTGCATGCCTTTGAGCTGTTTGGGTGCAAGAATGTCCATGGTCATGCCCTCAAAGCCGGCCTTTTCGTTATCATCCAAAACAAACGGACGGATGGTTGCGTGGGGACAGCAGTAAGCACACTTGTTACACTGAATACAATTATCGGCATTCCAAACGGGAACAAATGCTGCAACACCACGCTTCTCGAAAGCTGCTGTGCCGTTTTTCCACGTTCCGTCGACGGTATCGTTCTTCACAAAGTCAGAAACTTTCAGCAAATCGCCCGATTGTGCGTTGATAGGACGAACAATTTCTTTGATGAATGCGGGAACATCGCCATCATTATCTTCGTCAGCAGGCAGTTTAGCCCATGCGGGATCAATAGCAAGTTCTTTGTATTCGCCACCACGGTCAACTGCTGCATAGTTCTTGTCAACCACATCTTGTCCTTTCTTCCCATACGACTTCACGATGAAAGCCTTCATCTGCTCAACGGCAAGTTCGGTGGGAATAACTTTCGTGATGCGGAAGAATGCCGATTGAAGAATGGTATTGGTGCGGTTACCCAACCCAATCTCTTGCGCAATCTTGGTTGCATTGATATAGTAAACTTTGATGTTGTGCTTTGCAAAATAAGCCTTCACCTTATTGGGAATGAAGTTAACGAGCTCTTCGCCTTCGAAAATGGTATTCAGCAAGAATGTGCCATTATCGCGCAAACCGCGTGTAACGTCATACATGTGGAGGTAGGCCTGAACGTGGCAAGCTACAAAGTTAGGCGTATTTACCTGATAAGCTGAATGGATAGGCTCGTCTCCGAAACGGAGGTGTGAGCAGGTGAAACCACCCGACTTCTTAGAATCGTAGCTAAAGTAAGCCTGACAATATTTGTTAGTGTTGTTACCGATAATCTGAACCGAGTTCTTATTTGCGCCAACGGTTCCGTCTGCACCAAGACCATAGAATTTTGCCTCATATAATCCTTCGCCACCCAGAGGGATTTCTTCTACTTCGGGAAGTGAGGTAAAGGTGACATCGTCAACAATACCCACTGTGAAGTGGTTCTTTGGCATAGGCAACTCAAGGTTGTTGAATACAGAGATAATCTTTGCAGGCGTTGTGTCTGAAGAGCCTAAACCATAACGACCTCCAACAATCAGGGGCTTGCGTGGATCTTCGTAGAGTGCACTCTTCACATCGAGATACAAAGGCTCGCCTTCTGCACCTGGCTCCTTTGTACGATCGAGCACGGCAATGCGCTTCACAGTTTCAGGAATAGCCTTACGGATAGCTTCAACCGAGAACGGACGATAGAGGTGCACAGCAACCATCCCCACTTTCTTACCCTGTTTAACAAGATAGTCAATGGCTTCGCGTGCAGGTTCTGTTGCAGAACCCATCAAGATGATAATATTCTCTGCGTCCTTTGCACCATAATAATTAAAGAGATGGTACTCACGACCTGTAATCTTTGAAATCTCACCAAGATACTTTTCTACGATTCCAGGAATACGATCGTAATACTGGTTCGATGCTTCACGATGGGTGAAGAATGTTTCCGGATTTTCGGCTGTACCGCGTGTTACAGGCCGTTCAGGCGTCAATGCACGGTCACGAAATCTCTTAATAAACTCTTGCTTTACCAATGGACGGATGTCTTCCATATCCATCTCTTCAATCTTGTGGTATTCGTGAGAGGTGCGGAAGCCATCGAAGAAATTAACGAACGGAACAGAACTTTCCAACGATGCCAAATGTGGCACGGCAGAAAGATCCATCACTTCTTGCACGGAACCTGAGCAGAACATTGCAAACCCTGTTTGGCGACATGCCATAACGTCTTGGTGATCGCCGAAAATACAGAGCGAATGAGAAGCCAATGTACGCGCCGATACGTTAAATACGCAGGGAAGCAATTCGCCGGCAATCTTATACATGTTGGGAATCATCAACAACAAACCTTGCGAGGCTGTATAGGTTGAAGTCAAGGCACCAGCTTGCAAAGAACCGTGAACGGCACCAGCTGCACCGCCTTCAGATTCCATTTCTTGGATAGAAACGGTCTGACCAAATAAATTCTTTCGACCTTTTGCCGACCATTCGTCAACATGCTCTGCCATCGGAGACGACGGAGTAATAGGATAGATGGCAGCTACCTCTGTAAACATATAGCTGATATGTGCAGCGGCTGTGTTACCATCACATGTGATAAACTTTTTCTCTTTAGCCATTTTATTATTAAATTAATGAATGTTTTTGTATATCTAAAATCTATTTGTTGTTACTTAATAAAGAAAGCCGAACAACCATAGGGGAATACAATTCCCTTGTCCGACTTCGGTGTTATAACGTGCATAAATCGTATCAGAGTGGCAACGATGCTTTTGCTCGTTCTGCATGTCTTGGATTTTAAATTTATATTTATTGTCAACCGTGAAATAGTGATCGTGTGAAGTTTGGTTTACGCGGTGATCTTTCCACAGTGAATTCACAAAAAATGTGTCCATTACTTCTTGTTCATCAAACAACAATGGATAGATAGCATAAAGCAAATTCGGATTATGCATCATCACCTTGCTTGGCTTTTTAGGGAAGTCCTGACCAACAGGGTAGATAATATTAATAAGACGTGCATCAGCTAAATACTTAATGTAATTCATCACTGTCGCACGACTGGTATCAATCTCTTCTGCCAAGTTGCTAATATTGGGCGTTTTTGCTCCTTCAAGTGCCAAAAGATAAAACAGTTTCTTTATTTTTGTGAGATATTTTAAATCAATCTGCTTGATGAGTAGGATATCCACTTCCGTCATCATATTCATCGTCTTTAACAAATTCTCAGAAAAGTTTCGTTGCTCTAAAAAGAACGGATAAAAACCATGATGAAGATATTCTTTAAAGTATTCTAATGAAGGTGTGGTCTGTAAAATCTCTTTTGCAATATGCTCATGCTGTTGTAGAATATCATCCAACGTATAAGCATGAAATGTCTTACCTGTACGGAGGTTTAAAAATTCGCGGAAAGAGAAGCCTCTGAGGTTATAACTCTTTACAATATTGTTCAGCTCTGGGTTCTCTTCTTTCAGGCGCATCACGCTACTACCTGTAAAGATAATCTTCAGTTGTGGATATCGATCATAGCAAAGTCTCAATTCTTTGCTCCAATTTGGCTGTTTGAATACTTGGTCTATAAGCAGGACTTCTCCACCACGATTTACAAATTCGCCAGCAAATTCTGCTATACCTTTACTTTGAAAATAGAAATTATTCATATTTACGTAAAGGCACCGACGATCTGTTGCGCCAAATTTCTCTTTTGTATATTGTAGTAAGAAAGTGGTCTTTCCGACGCCGCGCGTACCTTTAATTCCTATAAGGCGATCATTCCAATCAATCTCATCCATGAGTGAACGCCTCACAGAATCGCGGGTATGCTCTACCAAATAAGTATGTGTGCGAAAGAAAGCTTCCATTATCTTGCCACTATTTTGTTTATTCTAAATGTGCTGCAAAGATAGTAATTATTTTCTTATTTGCAAACTCCGCTTTGCAAAATTTACACAATAAATTTGTTCTTAGGGTTATTATAAACGAGGCGTTTAATAATTTGTAATGTGTATCACTTTCCTTTTCCTTATATATTATGGTGTATGGCATAATTCATTAGGGGTATATAAGTAGTTCCTCCATCACGAAAAGTGAGAGGAAAAGGCACCACTGTCTATTGTATGAGCAACCCATTCAGCGTAAGCTTATCGTGGTGCTTCATGTATTTTTCTACTGTTTTCACACCATTTGTGTTGAAGGCCTCACGTCCGACGAGTTGATTCGTAACATACATAAGGCGTGCTGTGTGCATATCTTTGGCTTGTTGGCTGCTGTTTTCTGCATTTTTCATGGGGTAAAGACTCATGAGATAGAAAAACAGACAATCTGGAGTGATATATTCCCGTGTCATTGTCGTCCGCTGATTTGCATGATAATATTTCTGATAAAGTGGATAATCTGCTCCAAGATATTTATCCAATGATATTCCAATCGTCTGTTCGCCCACGATAATACTTTGATCAAAAGCTCCGATTTGGGTGTAGATGGTAGGAATAGTAATGTCCTTAATCTCCTTTTTAGCTTTTGTAAATGCTTTTGTGAGATCTTGATTAACATCATCCATATCACTATATTGCTCCTCTATGTCAGCTATAAGTTTTTGCAGCGTGGTGTCTTGATAATAGTTGAGCAGGGTGCTATTGATGTCAGGTTCATAGACTGCACCTAAATTTAAAACATTTTCTATGAGTGTTTTTGTTTCAATAGCGTATTCTGTATTCATTTCCTGCAAGGCCGAAAAGTCTCCCGTTGTAAGATAGCGGCTCTCTAATCGGTCATAACGAACGACTTCTATGTGCTTTTTTTCTGTGGAATTACTCTTTAACACCCAGTTGCAAGCCGTGCAGAGTAAAATCAAAGCAAATAATATGTATTTTATAGCTTTCAACAATAAAAATGCGTTTCAATTCTTTTGCAAAAATACTAATAAGTATTATTTTATACAAGGGTTTGATAAAATAATTTAAAAAATAATTTATTGTTGAGCCTTTTTCTTGCAGTTGTCTGTTGTAAGTAATAGGATTTTATCACTATCAGAGATCCGATGTGGGATTGTTATAAAAGGGAAATAACAAATTCGTCGGCAATCCTTCTGCCGACGAATTTGTTATATGAATGATAGAGACTATCGAGCAGAAGTGAATTGTTTTAAGAAACGCACATCATTTTCGGAGAACAGACGCAAGTCATTTACACGATATTTCAAATTTGTTATGCGCTCTACACCCATACCGAAAGCATAACCACTGTAAATAGAACTATCAATGCCACATGCCTCTAACACATTGGGATCAACCATGCCGCATCCTAATATCTCAACCCATCCTGTGTGTTTACAAAATCCACATCCAGTGCCACCGCAAATGTTACAAGTAATATCCATTTCAGCACTGGGTTCAGTGAAAGGAAAATAGCTTGGGCGCAAGCGAATCTTGGTATTTTTACCGAACATTTCGCGTGCGAAAGTAAGTAAAACTTGCTTTAAATCGGCAAAACTCACATTTTTGTCAACATAAAGTCCCTCAACTTGGTGAAAGAAGCAGTGTGCACGTGCACTGATAGCTTCGTTACGATAAACGCGGCCGGGACAGAGTATACGGAAAGGCGGTTGATGAGTCTCCATATAGTGAGACTGATCGCCCGATGTATGGGAGCGCAGCAAGATATTTTTCGTTACATCGTTAGGATCACTTTGTTCGATAAAAAACGTATCTTGCATGTCTCGCGCAGGATGGTCAGGAGCGAAGTTAAGCATGGTAAACACATGTTTATCATCATCAATCTCTGGCCCATCTGCCATAACAAATCCCATACGTTGAAAAATAGCAATGATTTCATTTTGCACAATAGTGAGAGGATGCCGCGTTCCTAAAGCTATAGGAGCAGGGGTGCGTGTGAGGTCAAGTGTGTCTTCTTGCGAGTCAGTGCTGGCAACAGCCTCTTTTAATGCATTGATTTTTTCAGTAGCCAACTGCTTAAGCGCATTGATTTTCATGCCTATAGTCTTTTTCTCATCGCCAGCTACGTTTCTAAAATCTGCCATAAGGCCATTAATCTCACCCTTTTTACTAAGATATTTCAGTCTCAGTTGTTCCACATCTTCGGCATTCTTAGCCTTTAATTGATTCACCTCCTCAAGGAGTGATGCTATTTTTTCTAAAAGCATATTGTTGTATATCGTTGTTGTTCTAAAAACTATTGATGCAAAGTTACGTATTTTACTTGATACTTGCGAATGTTAGTTTGTAAAATTCCAACGATTTCTTTTTTTTAATCGCTTTATTGTTGTAGTCGGAATAATGTTGTATTTTTGCACGAAAATATAGCAAAAGAAAGCAATAAATATTGTTATGAGAAAAGGATTACTCTATGGTTCGGGATTACTAATTCTGTTGTCGATCTTATTTTCAACAGGAGCATGTACAGATAAAAAGCCAATAAAGGACGATAGTGTAGCGGTTGATACAGGGAATGTTGATTCAACTTCTGCCGATACATTAGAAACATTGCTTAGTGAGCAGCCCATGCCAAAAGCAGCAGATGAGTTGTTTGACGATTTTTTCTTCAATTTCGCAGCCAACAGAAAATTGCAGCGTAAGCGTATTCTTTTTCCTTTGCCGGTTTATGAGAATGGAAAGGTCGTACGAACGATAGCAAAGGATAAGTGGAAGATTGACAATTTCTTTATGCGTCAAGATTTCTATACGTTGATATTTGACAATGCCAAGCAAATGAAAGTTGTGAAGGATACAACCATTAATCATGTTGTAGTAGAAAAAATTTACTTAACAAATAACTCGGTTAAACAATATCTGTTCAATCGTATCCATGGAGAATGGATGTTAACTTCTCTGAATGTTCATCCTATAAGACAAAACAGCAATGCATCATTTCTGCATTTCTATCAGCGTTTTGCAACAGATTCCGCTTTCCAAGCACGTAGTGTGCATGATCCATTGCACTTTGTTGGGCCTGATCCTGATAATGACTTTAGTAACACTTCTGGGACATTGTTGCCAGAGCAGTGGCCTTCATTTGCCCCAGAATTGCCACATGCACTTATTTATAATATTATCTATGGGCAGAAATATACGGAGAGCAATCAAAAGATTTTTGTCATCCGTGGCATTGCAAATGGTTTGGAAACAGAGTTAACATTTAAAAAGATAGGGAAAGAATGGAAGTTGATGAAGCTTTCAATGTAATACATGCTCAATGATTGACGAGAAAAACTATAGTTTGTTAGCACACAATACATTTGGTATTCCTGCTGCGTGTGATCGATTTTTAGAATACGAATCTATAGCAGAAGCACAAGCCATTGCTCATTTTTTACGTGCTTCCACAGCGCCTTTGTTACTGCTTGGTGCAGGGAGCAATCTTTTATTAAAAGGAGACTTCCACGGTATTGTCGTTCATTCTGCAATCAAAGGAATTGATGTCGCCCCTATAGATAATGATGTAATTGTACGTTGTGGTTCGGGAGAAATCTTTGATGACGTTGTCGATTTCTGTGTTACACATGGCTATCATGGTGTAGAGAACTTGTCTTTAATACCGGGTGAGGTAGGGGCAAGTGCTGTACAAAATATTGGTGCCTATGGTTGTGAGGTGAAGGATGTAATCGAATCTGTTGAAGCTGTTAATCTCGCGACTGGTGAAGTCGAAACAATTGCAGGCTCTGATTGTGGTTATTCGTATCGGAATAGCAAGTTTAAACATGAATGGAAAAATCATTACCTCATTACGCATGTGTCTTATCGGCTATCGAAGACATTCCAACCCCATTTAGATTATGGTAATATCCGAGCGGCTTTGGCCGAAAATCATATTCTAACACCATCTGCAAAAGAGTTGCGTCAAAGCATTATTGCCATTCGGGAAAAGAAACTTCCCAATCCCAAAGTGCTTGGCAATGCAGGGAGTTTCTTTATGAATCCGCTTGTAGAGGCACATACTTTTGAGCGGCTTATTACACGATATCCTGCCATGCCATTTTATAAGGTTGGCGAAGCACTGTATAAAATTCCTGCCGGATGGCTTATTGAACAATGTGGTTGGAAAGGGAAACATTTAGGTCGTGCCGGTGTTTATGAGAAACAAGCACTTGTATTGGTAAATTTAGGTGGAGCAAAAGGAACCGATATTATAGCCTTGAGTGATGCAATTATCCATGATGTGGAAAAAAAGTTTGGCATCTCTATCCATCCGGAAGTAAACATTGTATGAAAATAACATTATTAGGGACAGGGACTTCGCAAGGGGTTCCGGTTTTAGGATGCCAATGTGACGTGTGCAGAAGTAATGATAGCCATGACAAACGTCTACGTACTTCTGCATTAGTGGAAGTTGGAGAGACACGTATCTTAATTGATTGTGGTCCCGATTTCCGTCAGCAAATGTTGAGATTGCCTTTTAAAAAACTTGATGCTGTGCTACTTACACACATTCATTATGACCATGTTGCAGGCTTAGATGACCTGCGTCCCTTTTGTTGGGTAAGCGCTGTTGATGTCTTTGCGCAGCAAGATGTTGTTGAAGCTTTGCATCAAACGATGCCTTATTGTTTTCCAAAATCAGGAATGCTCTATCCTGGTGCACCGGATCTTCATTTACATACCATCGTCGCACATCAAGCTTTTAGCGTTGGTGAGGTGTCAATTATGCCCATTCAAGTGATGCATGGTGATTTACCGATTTTAGGATTTCGCATAAATCGCATGGCTTATATCACCGATATGAAATCAATGCATGAAACAGAATATCCTTTATTGGAAGGTATCGAATTACTGCTTATTAATGGGCTACGCTGGAAACGCTCTCATCATAGTCACCAGCTCATAGGTGATGCTATTGCCTTTTCAAAGCGCTTCCCCGATATAAAGGAAATCTATATCACCCATTTGACACACGATGCGGGGCTACATTGCAATGCACAACAGCATTTACCGCCGCATGTGCATTTTGGATATGATGGTGAAGAGATTATTATCTAAACTTTTTATACAGTTTCCAACCTAAGATAGCTCCATCAAGAATGTTTGCTCCTACGTTAAAAAGGCCGATAAGGCGTTTAGAGGTCGAAGCATTCTTTTGAAAAGCTTCTGCAGGTTTGAGCAACTCTTTCCAAAGCAAAGCTATCTGTTGTTCATTCTGATGCAAATCAGTTTGCAACATTTCTTTTTGCAAACGAATATCCTCTAATGAATTATATTTTTGTACCGTTTTCATACCTTTTTGTTTAAAAGTAAATTTGCGAGAAATCTAACTAAAGGTTTCTCAATCCACTGATGGCGGAAGATAAAGCAAATAAGGAGCAGTAGAAGATAACCTCCACCAACGATACTGAAAGCTAAAACATTTCCAACAATAGACGATAGGGCATAGGCTACAGCAAAACTTACATAAATGCAGGCCAACATTAACAACACGGCAATGATGGTTCCAATTGTTATTGCAGTAATCAGTTGGACAATCTTATCCACTACATCGAGCTTTAAAAATTGTTGTTGCAGCCCGATGTAGTGTTTCAGCGATTCAATAAGTTGTCCTATCGTTTCTATATTTCTGTCGTTTGAGAACATAGAATTTAGTCAACTATAGCATCGGCCGAAGCATCTTTGATGTCGGCAACAAGGTCATTAACCTCTTTTCTTGATAGTTTGAGGTTATGCTTTTTACAAAAATCGTCTAATGTTTCAGCGATGCGTTCACGTGTGTCGGTTCCCTTTTCGGGGGCTACTAACAAACCTAATGTTGCACCAGCAATTGCTCCACCTAAGAAAGCACAAATGTAACCTAAAGTCTTCATAAGCTAATTTTTTATGTATGTTCAACAATAAACTTCCAAATGCTGTTTCAAACCGGCATCGAAAATCTGAAGCAAATATACAATATATTTCTAATATCTTCAAGTTCCTACTGCTCATTTTTTGTTAAATATGGCGTAAATATCTTATTTAACAAACTTTATGCGCGTGTCCGTAATTTTTTCGTGAGATATTTTGTACTTTCGCACAGTATAATTAGAGATTATAAGTTGAATTATTTAACAAATAAGAGATTATGAAAAAAACTCTTGTATTCTGTTTAAGCGTATGCGCATTAGCTGCATTTACGAGTTGTGGTTCCAGTGAAAGTGCATATAAGAAGGCTTATGAGAAAGCAAAGGCGCAAGAGGCTGCGCAGCAATCAGAAGAGCCTCAGACAACAGCTCCAGTGGTAACGCCTTTAGAACAAAAGAGTTCTACAGAGACAACCGTTGTAGACAATGTTGATAATGCTGTTGTTCGTCAGGAAAATTATAGTGTGGTTTCTGGCCCTGTAGTTAAAAACTTCGGTGTAGTTGTGGGTTCATTCTCATTGAAGGCAAATGCCGAGGGAGTACAAAACACATTGCGTAATGAAGGCTATAACCCCTCTATCGTTTTTAATCAGGAACGAAATCTCTATCGGGTTGTTGCCGCTTCTTATGATAGCAAAGCTGATGCTGTGAATAGTCGCAATACTTTGCGTGCAAAGTATGCTGATGCATGGTTACTTTATAAAAAGTAGGTGAGAAGCTATCCAACAGAAGTCTGAACAATAAGAATGGCACGCATCCTTTCCATTGATTACGGTAAGAAGCGTACAGGTATAGCAGTGACTGATCCATTGCAAATTATTGCAAATGGGTTAGTCACTATTGCAACAGCAGATTTGGTGACGTTTCTTTTGCAGTATATTGTAAAAGAGACAGTCGAAGAGATTGTTATCGGGCGTCCGACACAACCCAATGGCGCACCGAGTGAAAATCTTCAACGGGTAGAACAGTTTGTAAAACGGTGGCAAAAGCTGCAACCGACCATCCCCATTGTTTATTATGATGAGCGTTATACTTCGGTATTAGCGCATAGAGCAATTATAGAGAGTGGCGTACGAAAGAAAGTTCGCCGTGAAAACAAGGGGTTAGTGGATGAGATTTCTGCAACAATTCTTTTACAAGATTATTTGCAATATAAGCAATTCTCTCAGGCACATTGTTGAGGTTGCATCTATAGGTTTAGCAAAAAGCATTGTTATTGGCTATTAAAAGCGTATGTTTTTGCCCGTAAAGTCATACATATTATGGCACAAAAGCATGTGTTTTTCTTGCCATAAAGAGAATAAGAAATAAAAGGATGGTATTACCTATATATATATATGGACAACCTGTGTTGCGCAAAGTGGCACAGGATATTGATGAGAATTATCCGGATTTAAAGAAGCTCATTGCAGATATGTTTGATACTTTAGCTGAAAGTAACGGCATAGGCTTAGCTGCACCTCAGATAGGTCGTGATATTCGCGTTGTCGTAATGGACTTAGATGTGATGAAAGACGATTATCCGGAGTATGCGGGCTTGCGAAAAGTTTTTATCAATGCACATATTTTAGCGTTTGATGAAACGGCACCTACCGAGATCATGGATGAGGGATGTTTGTCTTTGCCGGGTTTAACAGAACGTGTTGAGCGTTATACTCGTATCAAAGTGCGCTATCAAGATGAAGATTTCCAGGTGCATGAAGAATGGGTTGAAGGTTTCCTTGCTCGTGTGATGCAACATGAGTTTGATCATTTAGAGGGGAAGATGTTCATTGATCATTTGCCCGTATTGCGAAAACAAATGATTGCAGGCAAATTAAAAGCGATGCTGAAAGGTAAATTTCGTTGTAACTATCGCACAAAGGTAGCGAAAAAATAAGGGATATTCATTTGCGAAAAATTCTGCTCACTTGCTGTCTACTTGTAACCTTTATTGCTAATATTCGTGCTCAATACAACATTGAGCGTTTGTTGGAAGCTTGTGAAACGGCTTTAGGTTATCAAGATTATGTTGTTGCTATCCAATATTGTAACAACATTATCTCTAATCGCCCTAATCTTTATCGTGCATGGTTTTATAGAGGTGTTGCGAAACAAAGCTTGGGTGATTATCAGGGGGCAGCAGATGATTATAATCATGCCATACAACTCAATCCTTATGTTCATGAGCTATTTCGTGCACGTGCAGCCAATTCTCTGAATTTAAAGCAGTATGAGTCAGCAGTCGAAGATTATACCAAGGCCATCAGCTTGCAACCTGATGAGCGTGAATATTGGTTTAATCGTGCTTTGGCAAAGTTCTATAACGGTGAAATCAAGCAGTCGCGATTAGACTTGAATGGTATCATAAAGCGCTGGCCAGACTTGCCCAATAGCTATTCGCTGATGGCCGAGACCTATCTCAAAGAGAACAAGGTAGATAGTGCAAAGTTGTGGTTGGAGCGCACGTTGAAACGCAATCCTTATGATGGTAGCTCATGGTCTGTATTGGGTAGGATTTATTTACAGCGGAGTGCATGGGCGCGAGGTAATGAAGCTTTTTCGCAGGCCATACACTATCTTCCTAAAGTTGTCAACAATTATACTTATCGTGCCATGTGTCGTGTAAATCTTAATCAGTTACGTTTAGCAATGGAAGATTTCGACAAGGCCATCGATATGGATCCCAATAGCTTTTTAGCTCATTACAACCGTGGCTTATTGCGCATTACTGTGGGCGATGATAATCGTGCCATTCAAGATTTTACCTTCGTTCTTCGTCATGAACCACAAAATCTCCAAGCGCGTTATAATCGTGCTCTTTTGTTGGATAGAGTAGGGGAGTATAAGGCTGCAATAGCTGATTATACAGCTGTTTTAAAGCAATTTCCTAATTTTTGGATAGGATTACAGAGCCGAGCGCGTTGCTATCGGCGAATTGGTATGATAGCAAAAGCTGAGATGGACGAATTCCATTTGCTCAAAGCGCAGTTGGATAAGCAGAATGGGGTGCAGCAACGTTGGAGCAAAGCAAAGTTGCGTCGTGTGCGTCAGTTGAATGATTTTGATATTGAGAAATATGACCAATGGATAGAACTGCCAGATGAAGTGTCGACAACTGAATATTCAAGCAAGACAAGAGGCTTTGTGCAAAATATGAAAGGAAGCACGGAATTGATGCCTATGTTTGCCTTGTCTTATTATAAATATCGTAATGGTCTTACGGAATTATCATTAGAAAATAGGGATGTGGAAGTTTTTAACCAGCATCATTCTTTACAGAATCCACTTTATATTTCTTACAAACGGGATAGTAGTTCGGTAGAGAAGTCTTCATTGATCTTTGCCATTCAGGCTAAGTTGACACAGCAACTGAATCGCCATCCTTCGGCTAAGGAAACAAGCATATTGCTGTTACAGCGTGCTGTTGCTTACATGGATACCTATGATTATGTTGCGGCACATCGTGATTTAGATTCGTGTTTGGTGGCCGACTCTACCATGGGGTTAGCATATTGGCAACAAGCTGTGTGTACAATGAAACAACTTAGATTGAAGTCTACTGCTGTCAGTGATCAAAATTTGTTGAGGAAAGCGGCCATTAATCAATTGCAAATGGCTCAAAAATGGTGTAAGGACTCATCCTATATCCTATACAACTTGGCTAACATTTATGCTGAATTGGGAGATTATCGGCAGGCGATAAGTCTTTATACGCAAGTGCTTTCCACGCATAATAAGATGGCTGAAGCCTATTATAATCGAGGATTGTCATACATTTTATCTAACCAGAAGGCCAAAGGACTTGCTGATTTGAGTAAAGCTGGTGAGGAAGGGTGTTATGAAGCCTATAGCCTCATGAAGCAATATGGGAAATAAAGGTTGGTTGAAGAGCTGGAATGAGGATATAACCAAACAGCTGATTCAACTTTAGGGGTTAATAGATTTATTTAGAATTGTCTCCTGCTCGAAGAATAATACTGGTTGCACCAATTGTAAAAAGGGTTCCATCTTCAATTCTCCGACGCTCCTTGTCTCCTAAAATCTCGTTATTTACAAAGGTTCCTGTATAGCTTGGACCATCTTTTAGCGTATAAACGAGCTTCCCTTTTTTATCTTTAGCAACATTAATGGTGCAATGGGTCATGTCGATGCTGGGGTCGTTGGTTTCAATGGGACAATTGATTTTACTGCCTTTCATATAGCGGCCAATCGTATTGTCGCCCATTTGCAATGGAATAACTTGTTTATAATGAAAGACATTTTCAATGACAACGATTGCACCACACCCGGTTTCATTCGCAAATTCATCATGCACTTCTTGCTTTTGTAGATTGCGCAATTTTGAAACACCTATACGAATGCCAAACTCTTTGCCACAGTTGCTACATTGAAAGACAAGCGATTGCCCATCACGATATTTTGTTTCATCAAATGTGATATAATTGTCACATTTAGGACATCTAACACGTTTCATTTCAATGGAAAAAGTTTACTGGAAATGTGCTATCCAGCTTTCTTTGAATTCTGGATATTTTCGTAGACGATTCATTGCCTGGCGTGCAGCGATTTCTGAAGGGTATTGCCCAAAAACTACCTTTACATTCCTTTTGGTTTTCATAACCTGTGCGTCTGTAAAGCCTTTTTGGTGTAAAAAATGCGTATAGGCGATAGCATTTTTATGTGTTACCCTACTTGCGAGCACGATGCCATAATAATCTTCTTGCTTTGTTAAAGCTGCTTCGTTCTTATTTTGCGAGATTGCCTTTTCTGGCAGATCTGTACGATGAGAGGGCTGTTTTTGTATGTTTGAAGCGGCATATTTCTTCACCATATCGTGGGGTGCAATGTGCATCAACAAGTTCGTATCAATATTGTTGCCTGCAATATTTCTTATTCCGCTATTCCCTAATGGTATCGGAATCAACATACATATTAGGAGAGCGATGCATGCTACAGCAATATTTCGCACGACACTACGCTTTATGATATAGGATTTCTCATCTTGTTCTTCTTCTTCAAATAAGGGGATTAATTTACTATTGCGTTGTGCGAATGGCTGTTCAATATCTTTTTCTGCATTTTGTTCGGCCTCAATGTCTGTAACCTCATTTAGTTTCGGAAGTTCAAATCGGCCTAAACCATAGAGCTCTGGAGTGAGTAAACCTGCCTCGCAAGGCTCGAAAACATAATTATTTTCACCGTTTAAGCGAAGTGTTCCTAAATCATTGAGCACGTAATTTCCTTGTTGATTTAGGATTTGTTTCAGCTCTTCTGTTTCCAATTCAATTCGTCTTATGGCCTCCGGATAGCTAATATCATAACCCTCGACATAGGATTGTGCCAATAACGAATCGTTGATTTTTAGTTGGGGATTAAAGCCAATAGAGCGTGTTGGCGGGAGAAAAGAGTGGTCTCTCTCGTCATAGTGCGCCGACATGTGGTGTGCCATAAATCCCCCAAAGTCCGGAATAATGACGCAATCATTTGTAAGCAATAATATCTCTATATGTCTTTCCAGTTCTATCACGTTTGCAAAATTAATATTTTTCTTTGAAGAAAGTTCTGTTTCAGAGAAAAATTATACGGATAAATTTATTTGTGTTTTTTTGTTTTGCGAACACTTATAATTATAGTACCTTTGTGAAAAATTACAGACTAAATACATATAAAATGGAATATAAAGAGACCAAATTAGCTGGTGTTTACATCCTTGAACCGCGTATTTTTAATGATGCCCGTGGTTATTTCTACGAGGTTTGGAAGGAAGACGATTTTAAACAGCATGTGGGTGATGTACATTTTGTGCAGGATAACGAATCGAAGTCTTCTTATGGTGTTTTGCGTGGATTGCATTATCAGAAGGGTGATTATGCGCAAGCTAAATTAGTGCGCGTGCTGAAAGGTCGTGTTGTCGATGTTGCTGTGGACTTGCGTCGTGACAGTGCAACCTTTGGACAGTATGTTATGGTTGAACTTTCAGATGAAAACAAACGGCAGTTTTTCATTCCACGCGGTTTCGCACATGGTTTCTTGGTGTTGAGCGATGAGGCGGTTTTTACTTATAAAGTAGACAACGGTTATGCGCCTCAGCAAGAAGCCAGTATTTTGTGGAATGATAAAGATCTGAATATTGAGTGGCCCATTGCGGCAGAGGATATTCAGACGTCAGAGAAGGATTTAAAAGCCAGTACTTTTAAAGCGGCCGAATTGTTTTAATCGATGCAACATATTCTTTTTAAGTTCGCATGGAGTGGGCTGCTTTTGGGTATTCTGTTTGCTTGTAAGCCCAGTAGTCGTTCTCCTGAGAATAATCGCGTAACAGAAGACATTGCAGCTAAGAAAATGTTGCAAGGTGTTTGGCTTAACGACGATGAGGATGAGCCTGCTTTTAGGGTTGTCGGCGACACGATTTTCTATCCCGATAGCACATCGCAGCCTGTTTATTTCCAAATTGTTCATGACACGTTGATGCTGCATAGTGCCAACCTTGCTAAATACATCATTGTGAAGCAGGCGCCACATCTTTTTGTGTTTAAGAACCAGAATGGTGATGTGGTGCGTTGTGTTAAGACAACAGACAAGTCTTATTTGAACTATTTCGAGACATCTCGGCCGCAGGCACTCAATCAGGGCAAACTTATTAAGAGAGATTCAGTCATAATTTATGGAAACGACCGTTATCATTGGTATATTCAGGTGAACCCGACCTCGTACAAGGTGGCGAAACCCACGTATAATGATGATGGGGTTGAGGTGGACAATATTTATTATGACAATATTGTGCATGTGAGTTTGTTTAGGGGGCCGACGAAACTTTATAGCCGAGATTTCCGCAAGCGTGACTTCAGTCAGCATATTCCGGCAGGTGTGTTGCGCCAAAGCATTTTGAGTGATATTGTTTATACGGGTGCTACACCAAAAGGTTTTCATTTTGCGGCGAATGTAAGTGTGCCCGATAGTCCCACGAGTTACATTTTGAATATGGTGATAGACTTTCAAGGAAAAGCCAGTTATTAGGGCTATCTCATAGGGATCAATAAAACGAAAGCGGCAAGTTTAGGCTTCAACACCCAAACTTGCCGCTTTCGTCTGTTCGTTCGCTTGCGGGGTTATTCCACCACTTTCGCCATGTTGAACGTGCTGATGAGATCATCGGGGCTCACCTTTGCCGTAATCTTATAAACGGTTTTGTCATTCTTCGACGCATCGTTGAACTCCCTTATCTGCAAGGCCGAGAACTTCACGGTGTATTCATATTCGCCATCGCCCACTTCTTTCTTCGTGATGGCATAGTCACGATTGCTCTGCCAGGTGATGTTCTTCACGTCGTCTTTCCATATTTTGTGCAGGAAAGTCACCACATCGCTCTTTGTTGCATCAGATTTGCCTAAGAATGAAGTAAGAATGCTTTCGCATCCATCTTTCAGCGCACCTTCATCGCGCGTGTTGATGGCTTGGAAGAAGTTGTTGAAGACCCTGCTCACCATGGATCGCTCATCGGGCTGCACGGTGTTGGCATTAACGCTTCGGATGCCATTTTGAGCCTCGTCCACGTGCTCGCCGTTGGGATGGTCTTCCAAATAGCTGTTGAACGCATCCACCGAATTGGCGCGTTGTGCCGCCGACCAGTCGATAGAATCGATGAGATGTTCAGCTTCGGCTTTGTGGGGAGAGTTGGGGTGCGCCTGCAGATAGGATTCAAATGCTGTCTTCGAGTTGCTCACCATGGCGTTGGTCCAGTCTTTATCGCCTTGCATGAGCAGTTGCAAATGAGCCTGAATGCTGTCGACGTGAGCCTCTGGCGCATCGGTATATTTGTCGAGATAAGCCTGCAAGATGGCCGGATCGTTGGCCGTCATGGCATATTCGTAGGCCTCTTGTTCTTTCGCACTTTGTGCATCGCGATAAAAATAGGTGATGACACCAACGGCCACAGCGATGAGTACCAGGCAAACGATGATGATGTTGCGCGTGCCATTCTTCTTTTCTTTGGGTGTGTCGGGAGGTGTTGTCGCCGTCTCAGGTGCGGGTTGCGGCTGAGACGGTGTGGGTTGTTGCTGTGTGGTTGCTACTTTTCCTGCTATTTCCACGCCGCAGTTGGGGCAAAATGGGGCCTTGTCGCTGACCGGCCTTCCACATTCGGGGCATTTGATGATTGCCATATTCTTTTTATGTTTTAAGCGTTAATGTCGGAATTTAATTTCGCGCAGTCCATGATTGCGCATAAATCGGCTCTTGTCCACATAGCCGTTGATACCGTTGATGCGTCCTTTACCCGTGTATTGCCACATGGTGAAGTCGCGTCCATCGGCCAGCACTGGTTCGCGCTGTGTATATTGTGCCACCATGAGTGGGTAGCCGTCGATTTTTCCAATGAGGTTTTGGTTGTAGAAATTCGTGAACGTGTAGAGCAACGGCTTTTGTCGGTAGGCCGTTTCCACGAGCTTGATGAATTTCAGCAATGAGTCGCAAAACTCCTCAGTCGACAGTCCGCCCTTTGTTTCGATGTCAATCATCGGCACGAGGTCTTGCTCCTTAGAGCGGCATTGCGCCATGAAGTTCACCAACTGCTTGTTTAAATCGGTGCGCGGCCGAAAGAAATGGTAGGCGCCCACTTTCAGCCCATATTGATGTGCCAGTTGGATGTTGTGCTCAAACTTCTCGTCGATGCGGTCGCCACCTTCCGAGGCTTTCAGGTAAACATAGGCCATGTTGGTGTTGTCGCCGATGATTTCCCAAAACACATTGCCCTGATAATGGCTGATGTCAATGCCGTGGATGTGGGTGCAAGTGTCCTCGCATTGCACAATGTTTTGGCCGACAATCGTGGGAAATGTAAAGAGGGTGAAAAACAGGATGAAGTATAGTTTTATCCGACTCATGCGTGCAAAATTAGTGTAAAACGGCATAAGCCCCAAATAAATTAGCTTTATTTTGCTTTATTCAACCCACACGCACACGGGGTTTCGATGGGCACAGCTCAATTTCATCGCGTGTAACCTTACATTTGTTGAAACTGGGGTCTTTTGCACGCGTGCAGGCTTACATTCTATTTCGAGCTTGGCCGCGCGGTTATTCTTCGATTTCGGCCAGCCCTTTGGAGAAATTCACGAAGAAACTGCTGGTGGTTTCGATGGGCGCGTAGGGAAAATAGCGCATGCAGTGGCTGAGATTGCGGCGCAAGGCCTTTTGGTTGTTGTGCACGAATACGCTTTTTCCTTGTTTGAAGAGCCACGCTTGTGCCGCCAGCTCCATGCGGTTGATGGAGCGCAGGGTGAGACTTTCGGCAGCCGAATCCACCTGCTTTAAAAACGGAATCTCTTCGGCCTTAAAACCAAAGAACTTGATGAGCACGCTGCCTTGCAACTGTGCCATACGGCTGATGTGGAGCCGTCGCAGCCATTGAGCGGCTTCGTTGGCATCGATTTGTTCGCGGCGCGAGCGCAGGTATTGCCCTAATTGAATGATGCCGCGCACGGGGATGCCGTGGGTGAGCGTGGCGTTGAGGTTGCTGATGATGATGCGCACCAGGTAGATGGTTTCGCGCGAGGTGGTGTGCTGGGTTGCGGCGCGCTGCTGCATGCGTTTGAAACGCGTGTTGAGCATGCTGTTGTTCAGTTTCACCTCGCCAGCGGGCATGTCGGCAATGTTCTTCATCAAGCTCATGAGCTTTTGCATTTTGAAGGCCGACATGGGCTCCAACTGCTCGTGGGTGTCGAAATTGTCGCTGCGGAGCTTGGCAAAAAGGTTGCGGTAAATGATATTCATCGTGCGTCAGGAGTTATGAAAATCGGCGGGGCAAGCGCAGCACAATGGCCAGCAGGGCGCAGATGCCGATGCCGAATGGATAGAACAAATAGGGAAGAATTTGTATGGGGCTGATGTGGGCTAAGCCTGCGGCCAACAGCATCTGCACGCCATAGGGGATGAGCCCTTGCACAGCGCACGAGAATGTGTCGAGGATGCTGGCCGATTTGCGCGGGTCGACGCCATATTGTTCGGCAATCTTCCGGGCAATACCGCCCACGGTGAGAATGGCTACCGTGTTGTTGGCCGTGCACAGGTTGACCAGCGACACCAAGGCGGCAATCGATAGCTCAGCACCGCGCTTGCCGTTGATGTGTAGGGTGAGCTTGTTGATGATGAAATCGATGCCGCCATTCTCGCGTATGATTTCCAACATGCCGCCGGCCATCATGGCAATGATGATCAATTCGCCCATCGACAGCACGCCATCGCCGATGATGGCAAACCAGCCGTAGAGGGTGTAGTCGCCCGCGCATAGACCGATGATGCCGCACAGCACCAAACCGATGGTGAGCACGGCCATGACGTTGAGCCCGACGATGGCCGTGATGAGCACCAGCAAATAGGGCGCTATCTTGAGGTAATCGATAGGGGGCGTGGCGTGTGGAGCCGGTGTGTGCGCCCCCAGCACGGCGTAAACGGCCAGCACAATCATCGCGGCCGGTGCCACAATCATGGCATTCACGCGAAATTTATCTTTCATGTTGCAGTCTTGTGTCTGAGTGGCTACGACGGTGGTATCGGAGATGAACGAGAGGTTGTCGCCGAAATAGGCACCTCCCACAATCACTGCCACCATGAGGGGTGTGGAGAAACCGATGGAGTTGGCGATGCCCGATGCTATGGGTACTAAAGCAACCACGGTGCCCACACTGGTGCCGATGGAAAGCGAGATGAAGCAGGCCGTCAAAAACAATCCGGGCATGAGCAGATTGCTGGGCAAATAGTGTAGCGCAAAGTTCACGGTGGCATCAATGGCTCCCATACCTTTGGCCGAAGCCGCAAACGAGCCCGCCAGTACATAAATCCACAGCATGAGCATGAGATTGCTCGCTCCGGCACCTTTGCTGAAGGTGTCGATGCGCTTCTTCATGGGGATGTTGCCCGAAATAATCACGGCGTAAATGCTGGCCATCATAAAAGCCACGGTGAGCGAGAGGTTTGGTGCCGATGCGGCCTTGTCAACCGAATAGATGGTAAACATGACGATGAATGCCATGAGCACCAAGAGGGGCGATAAGGCGAGAAATCCTTTTTTCTTATTCACAATGCGTTGTTTTGTTTTCAATCATTTTCTGTGTCCGATGCAGTTTGTTCATCGAGCAGCAATTCGGCTGTGGGGATGGGACTGTTGGCATTCTCTTTCGCCCCCAACGCTTTAAGGTCGTTGGCTTTCTGCACGATGCTCTGCCGCCCGGTATAAGCCTTTTTGTAGGCCTCGTCGTAGTCTTTTTGCAGCGTGTCGATGTCGCGTCCCACTTTGTCGAATCGTTTCACGAAGTCGCCCACGCGCTTGAGCAATTCCTCGGCTAACGCATAAACGCGCTTCTGATTTTCGCTCTGCGCATATTGCCGCCACGCTATTTGAATGATCTTCAAAATCGCCATCAAGTTTTGCTGCCCGGTGATAAACACTTTCCGTTCAAACGCATCGTTCCATAGTTTGGGATCAAGGGAGAGTGCCAGCTGCAAGGCACCCTCGAAGGGCACATACATGATGACAAAGTCGATGGCGCGGCGCGGTGCTTGAATATAGGCGCTGTAATCTTTTTTGGCCAAGGAGGTAAATTGCGTGCGAATGCTGCGCACTACATCGTCGGCATATTTCTTGCGCGCCACGTCGTCTTCTGCATTCATGTAGTTGGCATAGGCATCGATGGTCATTTTAGAGTCGATCACCACATCTTCGCCGTTTGGATAGTGCAGCACCACGTCGGGAATCATGCGGCGCCCACTTTCTTCGTTCAACACGATGTTTCCCTTCTCGTCGGCAATGGTTTGTTGCACGTCGTAGTCAATGCCCACGCGCAAGCCCTGGCTCTCCAATAGGTTCATGAGTGTGAGCTCGCCCCAGTTACCCTGCGTTTTATTGCCGCCGCGCATCACGTTGGTCAATCGCGTGGCTGTGGTGCCAATCTTGTCGGTTTGCTCGGCCATGAGCTTCAACTGCTGTGCCAATGAAGCCGTGTTTCTGGTGCTCTCTTGGTTGGTTTTGTCGATAGCTTGTTGCAACTGCGTGAGATTGTCTTTCAGCGGCTGCGTGATGTGGTTCATCGACTCAAGGTTGTCGGCTTTGAGCTTTGTCGAAGTCTGTTCCAACACCTTATTCGCTAAGTTTTGAAACTGTTCTTTAGCCGTTTCAATTTGCTTTTCGAACTGTTCTTGGCGCAACAGCGTCTCTTTTTCGTTTTGAGCATCGCGCAGCGCCATCTCGCGGTTGTGCTGTTCATCTTTGGCCGTCATTTCACGTGTATGTTGCTCTTGTTCGGCCGTTAGTTGTGCTTGCAATGTGGCTGTCTCTAAACGGGCGGCCGTCAACGACTTGGTGGATAGAAAATAAACAATGCCGGCACCTAACAGCAGTCCCAGCGCAAAAAATAGAATGGTCATGATGCAATGATTTTATGTTGAATGCGAGGCAGTAGCCCTTGCAGGACAAGACCTCGGGTGAGTAAGAACAAAATAAACGCCAACCACAGGGCGTGGTTGTGCAGGGTGGACGAGAGGAGTGCGTAGGTGGCAAAGAAAATGGCCGCCGACAGCAATGTGGATAACAACATGTGGCGCGTCATTGTCGCACCGATGAATACGCCATCGTAAACGAAAGCCATAAAGCCGGCCAGCGGAATGAGCACCACCCAACCTAAAAAATGTGTAGCCATGCCGAGCACGCTTTCATTGTTGGTGAGCAATCGCAGCAGCAAGTGTCCACCGAGGAAGTAGACCATCGAAAAGAGCAGCGCCATGCCCAAGCCCCATTTCATGAGTTGCACGACATAGGTTTGAAAGCGTTGGACGTTGGCTGCACCGAAACTTTTGCCGCACAATGCTTCGCCGGCAAAGGCAAATCCATCCATGACATACGAGAAGAGGGTGAAGAAAGTTAGCAGCAACGTGTTGGCCGAGAGGACAACATCGCCGCTGCGTGCACCAAACGATGTGAATGACAGGTTGACCGCTACCAAGAATAGCGTGCGCAAAAAAATGTCGCGGTTGACCACAAAGAAATCCATCCAGCGCAAAGCAATTTTGTGGGGCTGTTGGGGAAGGGGCTGCTTGCGCAACTTTCGATAGGCCAGGAGGGCCGCCAATAGTGCTCCGGCCCACTGTGCCAACATGGTGCCCCAGGCCACACCCTCGATTTTCATGTGTATCATGATGACGAAACCCACGCTAAGCAAAATGTTAACAACGTTTTGAAACAGCGCGATGAACATGGGAACCTTCGTGGTTTGCAGCCCCACAAACCAGCCGTTGAGTGCATAAAGCGCCAGCACGGCAGGAGCACTCCAAATGCAAATCGCGAAATAGGTGTGAGCGGCGGCGGCGATTTCGGCCGACGGATGCATCACCCACAAAGCAACATCGCACAAGGGGCGTTGCAACACGATGAAGAGTACACCCATCCCCGTGGCCATGAGGAGCGAACGCACGAGAATGGTGCGCACGGCTTGCCCATCGCGACGGCCGAAAGCCTGCGACGTCATGCCGCTGTTGCCCATGCGCAAGAAGCCCAGCAACCAATAGAGCACATTGAAAATCATCGTGCCCACGGCTATGGCGCCGATATAAACCTCCGACCCTAAATGCCCCACAATGGTTAAATCAACCAAACCTAAGAGTGGCACCGTGATGTTGGAGATGATGGATGGGAGGGCCAAGCGCAATATCTCGTGATGAATGGAATGCATGCCTATCGTTTTCAATTTATCGCTGCAAAGGTAGGCCATTTTCATCAGTTATGCCACAATAATGGCTACATCTTTGGCTTTCCACAAAAAATCTTTTAAATTTGCACCGTTTTTAAGCCGAAAAGCTATGCCTTTCGCGCAGAAAACATCCCTTTTTTGAAACAAAACAACGATAGAAATCATGGAGCAAATTAGCAAACTTGTGCGCAACAATCGTGTGTTGCTCATTTACACGGGCGGAACCATAGGCATGGGCATCAATCCCAAAACCAAGGCGTTGGAACCCTTAGATTTCAACCATTTGCTGCAAAACATTCCCGAGATAAAATTGTTGTCGACGCAGATTGATGTTTACCAGTTTGCGCAGCCCATCGATTCGAGCGACATGACGCCGGCCTTTTGGGTGCAATTGGTTGATATTATTGCCGCGCGCTATGCACAATATGATGGTTTTATCATTTTGCACGGCACCGACACTATGGCCTACACGGCTTCGGCGTTGTCGTTTATGTTGGAAAATCTCACGAAGCCCGTCATCCTCACGGGGAGCCAGTTGCCCATTGGACAACTGCGAACCGACGGGCGTGAGAACCTCATTTCGAGCATCGAGCTGGCCACGCTGCATCACGCTGACAATAGCCCCATGGTGCCCGAGGTGTGCATTTATTTCAACGGCCGACTGCTGCGCGGCAACCGTTCGACGAAGCAGAATGCCGATGGTTTCAATGCGTTCGACTCGTTTAACTATCCCCATTTGGGCGAGGCGGGCATTACGTTCCAGTTTTCACCTTATCATATATTGAAGCCCGATTACCGGCGTCCCATGGTGCCCCACACGCAGCTCAACCAAAACGTCATGGTGCTGTCGCTCTTTCCGGGCGTGCAGCCGCCCATTTTCCAACATGTGCTCGACACGCCCGAGCTGAAAGGCGTGGTGATGCGCACCTATGGCAGCGGCAATGCACCGCAACAGCCCTGGCTCATCGACATTCTGAAGCGGGCCACACAGCGCGGCGTGACCATCGTTAACATCAGCCAATGCGTTGCGGGTGCGGTGGCTATGGAACGCTATGACACCGGTTTCCAACTTAAAGAAACGGGCATCATCAGCGGAGGGGATAGCACGGTCGAAGCGGCCGTCACCAAGTTGATGGTGCTCTATGGGCAGCACACCGACGTTGCCACCATCAGAGCGAAGCTTTGCCAGTCGTTGGCAGGCGAAATCACGCTCGAAACGGCTTAGGAAACAGTGTATCTAAGGTGTTTTCATTCAAAAAATGGTTAGCGAGCGGCTCGCTGATGTGTTTTCATTCAAAAAATGATTAGTGAGCGGCTCGCTGATGTGTTTTCATTCAAAAAATGATTAGTGAGCGGCTCGCTGATGTGTTTTCATTCAAAAAATGGTTAGTGAGCGGCTCGCTGATGTGTTTTTATTCAAAAAATGGTTAGTGAGCAGCTCGCTGATGTGTTTTCATTCAAAAAATGGTTAGCGAGCGGCTCGCTGATGCGTTTCTGTTTGAAAATTGAAAATCCCCCCGAGGACTAACGTGTTTCCGTTTGGGAATTGCAAATCCCCCCGGGGACTAATGCGTTTCCGTTTGGGAATTGCAAATCCCCCCGGGGACTAACTTGTTTCCGTTTGGAAATTGAAAAATCCCCCGGGGACTAATGCGTTTCCGTTTGGGAATTGCAAATCCCCCCGGGGACTAACGCGTTTTCGTTTGAAAATTGAAAAATCCCCCGGGGGGGCGAACATGTTTTCCTTCAAAAACGAGAGAGCGCCCACCTGCGGGCACCCTGTTCCACAAAGAAAATGAGCCATGGTTTGGCTGTCTTGCATAGAATGTTTACCTTTGCGCAACGAAAAGACGTTTTTTTAGATGATATCAATAGAGAATTTAAGTGTAGAATTTTCTGCCCGCCCTTTGTTCAAAGACGTTAGCTTTGTGGTTAACGACCGAGACAGGATAGCGCTTGTGGGGAAAAACGGCGCGGGAAAATCTACTATGCTAAAAATATTATGCGGGTTGCAGCAACCCACGTCGGGCACGGTTGCTGTGCCCAACGATGTGACGGTGGGCTATTTGCCACAGGTGATGAAGTTGCAAGACGACACCACCGTGCGCGAGGAGACCCGCAAAGCCTTTTCCGAGCAAACGCAACTGCACGCGGCGTTGGAAGCCATGCAAAAGGAGATGGTGGAGCGCACCGATTATGAGAGCGAGGCTTATGCGCAGTTGGTGGAGCGCTTCACGCAGGAGAACGAACGCTATTTGCTGTTGGGGGGTGACAACTATGAGGCCGAAATCGAACGCACGCTCACGGGTTTGGGCTTTTCGCGCGAGGATTTTGAGCGGCCCACGAAAGAGTTCTCGGGCGGCTGGCGCATGCGCATTGAATTGGCCAAAATATTGTTGCGCAAGCCCAAGGTGCTGTTGCTCGACGAGCCCACCAACCACTTAGACATTGAGAGCATTCAGTGGTTGGAGCAGTTCTTGGTGCAAAGTGCGAGTGCCGTGGTTTTGGTGAGCCACGACCGTGCTTTCATCAACAATGTCACCAACCGGACGATTGAGATTACTTGCGGGCACATTGAAGACTACCGCGTGAAATACAACGAATATTTAGTGTTGCGCCAAGAGCGACGCGAACAGCAGCTGCGCGCCTATGAAAACCAGCAAAAGGAAATTGCCGACACGAAGGCCTTCATCGATCGCTTTCGTTACCAGGCTACGAAGGCTGTGCAGGTGCAGCAGCGCATTCGGCAATTAGAGAAAATTGTTCCGATAGAGGTCGACGAAATCGACAACAGCGCCATGCACCTGAAGTTTCCACCTTGTTTGCGCAGCGGCGATTATCCCGTGATTTGCGACGACGTGGAGAAACGTTATGGCGACCACGTGGTGTTCAGCCACGTCTCGCTCACCATTAAGCGCGGCGAGAAAGTGGCGTTCGTGGGCAAGAATGGCGAAGGAAAATCAACGCTCGTGAAATGCATCATGGGCGAAATTCCTTTCACGGGCACGCTCAAGGTGGGACATAACGTGCAGATTGGCTATTTTGCACAGAACCAGGCACAGTTGTTGGATGAGAACCTTTCCATCTACGACACTATCGACCGTGTGGCCACGGGCGACATGCGGCTCAAAATCAACGACCTCCTGGGGGCATTCATGTTTGGTGGCGAAACGTCTGAGAAGCGCGTCAAGGTGCTGAGCGGAGGCGAGCGCAGCCGATTGGCCATGATTAAATTGCTGCTCGAGCCCGTAAATTTGCTCATTCTCGATGAGCCTACCAACCATTTGGATATGCCTTCGAAAGATGTGCTGAAAGAAGCCATTAAGGCTTTCGACGGAACGGCCATCATCGTGAGCCACGACCGTGAGTTTCTCGATGGTTTGGTCGATAAGGTTTATGAATTTGCAGGCGGTCGCGTCACCGAGCATTTGGGTGGCATCTATGACTATCTGCAAGCCCATCAAGCCAGCACCATTCACGAGGCGTTAGAGAAGCAATCGGCCGAGAAAGTCGTTTCGCCCGCTGTGGATGAGGTGACCGAGAAGCGCAGCAACAACGTGGATTATGCCGAGCGAAAGCAACTGCAAAAGAACATTTCGAAGACCGAAAAGCAAATGAAAACCCTTGAGCAGCGCATTGCTTCGATGGAAGTGCGGCAAAAAGAATTGGACGCGCTCTTGATGGATGCCGCCAAGGCTTCAGACATGCAGTTGGTGAACGAGTATACCGAATTGCAACGCAGCTTGGACAGCGATAACGAGAGGTGGTTCAGCCTTTCGGAAACCCTGTCCGATTTGCAAAAACAATTATAAACGAATAGAATGATTCAACCCAATAAAAATGGAAAAGCCTATGAAAATGAAAAAAATTATTCCGATGGTTATGATGGCCACGCTCCCTACAGTGGGCATGGCGCAAGACGGTTCAGGACTTTTTGAAAAGAACTTCGACCGTTCGGTGAAGCCGCAAGACGACTTCTATCAGTTTGCAACCGGCGGCTGGCAGAAAAATAATCCGCTGCCTGCAGCCTACAGCCGTTTCGGCAGTTTCGACCAGTTGCAAGAGAACAACAACAAGCGTATTAACACAATTCTTTCGGAGTTGCAGAAAGGAAAGTTTAAGACAGGGACAATAGAGCAGAAGCTCTCTGACTTCTACAAGCTCGCACTTGATGTGGAGCGCCGCAACAAAGAGGGAATTGCGCCCGTGAAAGGCGTTTTAGACGAGATTGAAGCGGCTAAAACCATTTCCGATTTGCGAAAACTGCAACTGAAGTATGCTGTGCAAGGTTATGGCGTGCAATATGGTGCTGCTTTTGCCGCCGACGAGAAAGATGTGAAGAACAATATTTTCAACATCTATCAAAGCGGGCTAACATTGGGGCAGAAAGATTATTATCTCAATAACGACTCGGCTACGGTGGCCATTCGCAAGGCCTACAAGGATTACGTCGGCCAGATGTTCCGCCTCTATGGGTTTAGCGCACAAGAGGCGCAGCAGCGTGCACAAGAACTGTTCCGACAGGAGACTTTGGTGGCGCTGATTTCGAAAAGCATGACCGAATTGCGCGATCCGCAGGCCAACTACAACAAGATGACGCTGGCCGAGCTGCGCGCCGACTATCCCCACATCCCCATCGAACAATGGGCCAATGCTGAGGGCATCGATTCTAAATATTTGCAGCACGTGGTGGTTGGACAAACTGCATTCATGGCAGGATTGGACAAGCTCATGGCGCTGCAAACGGTCAACGAGCTCAAGGCTCTCATGGAATGGGATGTCATCACCAGTAGCGCAAGCTATCTCACCGACGAAATTCGCGAGGCCAACTTCAATTTCTTTGGTAAGACGATGAGCGGCCGCAAGGAAGATTATCCCTTGTGGAAGCGTGCGACCAATCAGGTTGACGGTCAGTTGGGCGAAGCTCTGGGACGCATCTATGCCAAGAAATATTTCCCCGAGTCGTCGAAAAAGATGATGGAGCAGTTGGTGAAGAATTTGCAAATCAGTCTTGGCGAACGCATTGATGCGCAAACCTGGATGAGCGATTCTACTAAGGCTAACGCCCACAAGAAGCTCGACAAGTTTTATGTGAAGATTGGCTATCCCAACAAGTGGACCGACTACAGCCGTCTGACCATCGACCCGCGGAAGAGTTTCTATGACAACGTGATGGCCGTGAGGAAATTCAATCACGACAAAGAGATTGCCGAGAAAGCCGGAAAGCCCGTCGACAGAGATGAGTGGGGCATGACACCGCAAACGGTGAATGCTTATTACAACCCCACGACCAACGAGATTTGCTTCCCTGCAGGCATTTTGCAATATCCATTCTTCGATCCCAAGGCCGACGAAGCCTTTAATTATGGTGCCATCGGTGTGGTCATTGGTCACGAGATGACGCATGGTTTCGACGATCAAGGTCGCCAATATGATGACGAGGGCAACATGCGCGATTGGTGGACACCCGCTGATGCCAAAGGTTTCGACCAGCGCGCCGACCTCTATGCCAACTTCTTCGACAAGATTGAGGTGTTGCCGGGATTGCATGCCAACGGTCGTTTCACCTTGGGCGAGAACTTAGCCGACCATGGTGGCCTGCAAGTGGCTTACCATGCGTTTAAGAACGCCACAGCCAAGAAGCCGCTGAAGAATAAGGATGGTTTTACGCCCGACCAGCGTTTCTTCTTAGCCTATGCTGGCGTTTGGGCTGGCAATATCACCGATCAGGAAATTCGCAACCGCGTGAAGCGCGATCCCCATTCCTTGGGCAAATGGCGCGTAGATGGTGCATTGCCCCACATCGATGCTTTCTACAAGGCATGGAATGTGAAGCCTGGCGACAAGCTCTATCTCCCCGAGGCCGAGCGCTTGCAGTTATGGTAATCTGTATCTATTGCGGACATAAAATCTGAGGGGGCTTCTGCCGAACCAACCTGGTTTAAATAGGTGGGACGGCAGTTGCTTTAACATAAAAAGGAATTAGATGCTTTAGATATGCCTTATCCCAAGTTTGGGACGCACCGGATTTCACAAAAACAGGTGTTCCCAACTTTGGGAGCGAGGAAAAATGAAAAAAACGGGTGTTCCCAACTTTGGGAACAGCCAAAAATCATAAAAATAGTCGTTCCCAAAGTTGGGAACGACGAAAAACAGCAAAAACAAGGCTTCCCAAAGTTGGGAACAACATTTTCAACTGCGGGAAGCCTTGTTTATGATTTAATCACTAACCTTATTCACAATACTATGGTTCTAAAAAGATTTACCGCCATCAGCTCCCGCACTTCCTGGCGTAGTAAATTCCAATAGTGGTGAGCGTGGTTGGGACACGGTGACACCGAAAGCATCATAAAAAAACTTGTTTTAAAGAGTGGGGGGCGGAGAGTGCACAATATATATCCTGCTAACGACAGAACTTGATTCGTTAGGAATAAAAGTCATGGAAATGGGCTGTTTGATGGCTTTTCTTGCGATATACTTGGAGTTAATTATAAAAATAGTTATCTTTGTGACTTCAAAAATGACTTTAAAAAATTAGCTGTAATGATAGTAGCAAAACGTATTTTACTTTGTTTGGCGCACATGAGTGGCAATGAAATGAAGTTCATTCAAGAGGCGTTCGACACTAATTGGGTGGTTCCATTGGGTCCAAACGTAGATGGCTTTGAGCATGATCTCGAGGCTTTTGTTGGTCAAAACAAGCAGGTTGTGGCTCTTTCTTCGGGTACAGCCGCCGTGCATTTGGCGCTGATTGCGTGTGGCGTGAAGGCTGGTGACGAGGTGATGGTGCAGAGCTTCACGTTCTGTGCTTCTTCGCATCCTGTAACCTATTTGGGAGCTACGCCAGTGTTTGTTGATTCAGAACGCGACACATGGAACATGGATCCTGTGTTGTTAGACAAGGCGATTGCAGATCGCATTGCAAAGACGGGTCGCAAACCCAAGGCTATTATTCCGGTTTATCTTTATGGCATGCCGGGCAAGATTAAAGAAATTTTGGAGGTTGCCGCAAAGTATGATATTCCGGTGATTGAAGATGCTGCCGAGGGTTTTGGCTCTCGTTATGATGGAAAAGTGGTGGGCACATTCGGCGTTTTTGGCGTGCTGAGCTTCAATGGCAATAAGATAATTACCACTTCGGGTGGTGGCGCTTTGATTTGTAACAACGTGGAAATGCGCAACCGCATTATGTATTTTGCCACGCAAGCGCGAGAGTCTTATCCTTATTATCAGCATACCGATGTGGGATATAACTATCGCATGAGCAATATTTGTGCGGGCATCGGTCGTGGACAAATGACTATCTTAGACGAGCATATTGCACATCATCAGCGTTTGGCTGCTTGCTATCGTGAGGCATTTAAGAATGTGGAGGGCGCGACGTTCCATGATAATCCCACGGCCGAATGTGATAGTAATTTCTGGTTGAACACCATTTTGCTTTCGCCCGAAGTGAAGGTGAAAGGGCAGGAAAACGCCTATTCGACGATGGTTTCGGGGGCTATTGGTGGTGCAGGCAGCACAGTGCATCAGGCAAAGACCCTGCATACCGATTGCGAACCGAATGCCAATGTTGAGGCGTTGCGCGTTTATTTAGATCAGCATGGGGTGGAGAGCCGCCCGCTTTGGAAACCTATGCATAAGCAGCCCGTTTATCAAAATAATCCCGCTTATGTGAATGGTGTGAGCGAAGAGCTGTTCCATCAAGGACTTTGTTTGCCGAGTGGACCGATGGTTTCGGAAGAGGATGTGGCTTATATCATCGGCTTGATAAAAGAAGCAATCCAATAGATGAACCAAAAACAAACGAAAAATGGAATTCTTAAAGAAACTTTCTAATTGGTATTTCTCGCGCCGCTCACTGCCTTATTGGGCTATTTTGGGCATGGATATTTTGATTTGCTATCTGTCGGGAATCTATGTAACATGGCTTTATTGGAATGGCGCGCGTATCTTGGGCAGTATCATTCCGTTGCTGACGACCCTGTCGTTTTATATGATTTTCAATGTCATCGCGTTTAAAATATTCCACACCTATTCGGGCATTATCCGCTATTCGAGCTTCATTGATTTGAAGAAGGTGGGCTATGCTATGGGGATGGCATTGGTCTTGACAGAGATTTTCCATTACATCATTTACTATTCAAGCAATTATCTTTCAGAGAATTTTGGCTTATACTTTGTGCATTATCAGGCGCGCCAATTAGCCGTCATCTATTTATTGGCCACAGCTGTGATGTGGGCTTGTCGTGTGTTGATTAAGTCGGTCTACGATGCTTCGTTTGCCAATGATGGTGCCAGTAAGACGCTTATTTATGGTGTTCGCGACGGAGGTATTTCATTGGCAAAAAACATCATCAATGAAAAGCCCACGCGCTATTTATTAAAGGGTTTCATCAGCCATAATCCCGCCTATAAAACACGGTTGTTGATGGGTGAAAGGGTGTATCCTGTTGATGCCCATCTGAAGGATGTGATTGTGCGTGAAGGCATTAAGACGGTGTTGGTTTCGCCTATACAAAATGACCGTTTCCGGCATGACACGAAGTTGCAAGACCTGTTGATTGAGCAGGGTGTGAAAATTTTGATGCTGCCTGAGACAAAGGAGTGGACACAAGATGGCACGGTGAACGATTTGAAGCCAGTCAGCATTAACGACCTCTTGCCGCGCAATGAAATCACGATTGATATGGATGAGGTGGCCAACATGCTGACGGGCAAGCGCATTTTGGTTACGGGCGCAGCCGGAAGTATTGGAAGCGAATTGGTGCGGCAGATTGCTTCGTTTGCCCCTTCGGCTATGATGTTGATTGATCAAGCAGAGACACCGCAGCACGACATGAAGTTGTTGATGCAAAATAAATTCCCATCAGTGGAGTGTTCGGTGATTTTAGCCAGCATTGCGAACGAGGAGCGCATGGACAAATTGTTTGCATCGTTTAAACCCGATTATGTGTTCCATGCGGCAGCCTACAAGCATGTGCCGATGATGGAAGATAATCCCAGCGAGAGCATTCAGAATAATGTTTATGGCACAAAGGTGATAGCCGACCTCAGCGTGAAATATGGTGCGAAGAAGTTTGTTATGGTGAGTACGGATAAGGCGGTGAATCCCACGAATGTAATGGGATGTTCGAAACGTATTTGCGAGATTTACACTCAATCATTGAACGCCAAACTCTTGCAGCAGTATCAGGCGAATGGTTCGGCAGGCGCACCACCTACACAATTTGTCACCACACGTTTTGGCAATGTGCTGGGCTCTGCAGGTTCGGTAATTCCACTTTTCACACGACAAATACAGGCAGGAGGCCCTGTTACGGTGACCGACCCTAATATCATTCGTTTCTTTATGTTGATTCCGGAAGCCTGCAAGTTGGTGCTCGAGGCGGGCACGCAAGGAAAGGGGGGCGAGATATTGGTGTTTGACATGGGCGAACCCGTGAAGATATTCGACTTGGCTAAACGCATGATTAAGCTAAGCGGCGCCACAGATGTGAAGATTGTTTACACGGGGTTGCGCCCCGGCGAAAAGCTCTATGAGGAAGTTTTGGGCACAGAAGAAGACACGCTGCCCAGTTTCCATGAGAAGATTAGAGTAGCCAAGGTGCAAGAGTATGATTTTGAACAGGTGAAGCATGACATCGATGAGCTTATTCTTTTGGCACACGGATTTGATAATATGGCTATTGTTCGCAAGATGAAAGCTATTGTGCCTGAGTTTATTTCGAAGAATTCTGTTTATTCTGTTTTAGATCAGCAGCCTGCTCCTTCGGCTCATTAATTTGTTTGTAGTGCTGTTGTTGGCATGAATCATAAAGACTATTTTTTGGCTTTGCTTCGCGCATCGCTTTGGCAAAAGCCCATTGCAGGGGGAGTAATAGCTCATCCTGTCTGTCGTTCCATGATAGCCGCAGCCAAGAAACAAACGGTTTTGGGACTTCTTTCGGATGCTTTGTTAGCGCCTGAAAATAGTTTCCAGTTGGATAGGCAAACGGTGATAGAACTGCTTGTGGCCCAACAAACGATTGCAAAACAAAATCAGCGTGCTAATCAGGTGTTGGTGGAATTGTGTGAATTGTTGCGGGCACATGCTATTGAGTTTATTGTGGTGAAAGGACAACTGTTGGCGCAATATTATCCTCATCCGCAGCATCGTCAGTCGGGTGATATAGACTTCTATTGCGATGCCAGAAATTTTGTGCGTGCAAAAGAAGTTATTCAGTCGGCGTGGGGCGTGACTTTCAGTGCCGAGGATGATGAGAGCGAACAGCATATTGCTTTCGATTACAAGGACGTGCCCTTTGAATTGCATTTTTGCTTGCTTAAATTCTGTTCGGAGCGTGTTCAAATGGCATTTGACAAGATGTTGAACGAAGCCCAACCTTTTTCTATTGACGTTGCCGGATGTGCCGTGCCCACATTGCCTCCTGTTGAAAATCTCATTTTTACTTTCCTACATCTCTATCATCATTTCGTGGAGTTGGGCATAGGGCTGCGGCAACTTTGCGACATGGCCTTATTGATTCATGCACATGCAAGCCTGTTGTCTCAACCCGAATACGCCCGTCGATTACAACAGCTGTTGCAACGATTAGATTTTCTTCCGGGCTTTAATGCCTTTGGTGCCGTTTGCGTGCAGGCATTGGGACTGCCGAAAGCAGATTATCCTTTTCTGCTTTCTTCGGCGGACGAAGCCTATGTCAAGGACATCTTGCACGTGGTTTTCGCTCGTGGCAACTTTGGCATGCACGGACGCAAACATGCCGTTCGGTCGGGATTAGCCTATTATGTGGAGACCATGAAAATTAAATTGTACCATTATATGCGCTTTTATCGCCTGTCGCCCACTGAAAATAGAGCTGTGCTTTGGCGTGGATTGCCACAAAAGATTGTTGCAGCCTTTAAACGATAGACTTGTTAGCTAAAGCGTCTTGCTTTTGGGTGTTTGCTCAACTGTGAGTAAGTCTCAAAATCTTTTTTTGGCATTTGCATAGGCTATGCAAGCGCTGTTTTTTATGTTTTGGCATTTGCATAAGCTATGCAAGCGCTGTTTTTTACGTTTTGGCATTTGCATAAGCTATGCAAGCACCGTTTTTTATGTTTTGCCATTTGCATAAGCTATGCAAGCACCGTTTTTTATGTTTTGCCATTTGCATAAGCTATGCAAGCACCATTTTTTATGTTTTGTCATTTGCATAGGCTATGCAAGCACCATTTTTTATGTTTTGCCATTTGCATAAGCTATGCAAGCACTATTTTTTATGTTTTGTCATTTGCATAGGCTATGCAAGCGCTAAAATTTTTGTTTTGTCATTTGCGGAAGCTCCGCAAGCGCTAAGATTTTTGTTTTGTCATTTGCGGAAGCTCCGCAAGCGCTAAGATTTTTGTTTTGACGTTTGCGGAAGCTCCGCAAGCACTAAATTTTTTGTTTTATCATTTGCGGAAGCTCCGCAAGCGCCAATTTTTTTGTTTTGCCATTTGCGGAAGCTCCGCAAGCGCCAAAATTTTTGTTTTATCGTTTGCGGAAGCTCCGCAAGCATTTCGGAAATTAATTTTATCCCCTTGGAAGGTCGATAAACGCATGGCTGAGTACTTTTATGGGCAAGGCTTCTGCAAGGTTTAGTGGATTTGCTCCTTGAAGAGCACTTTCTGAGGCTCTTTTGTAGAATGCACAACATACATCACGTGTATGCCCGCTTCAAGATAGGTTTTGAGACCGATGTCGTTTTTAATGCCGGCCTTCAAACCCTCAACGAGCTTGTTTCGGTTGATGGCCACCATTTTCTCGTCGTCCATCTTGTCGCTAAATGCGCAGTAATAGATGAGGGTGCGCGTCGCCCGGTTGAAGACCAAGCTGTCTGTCCGCGTGAAGTTTTCAATAGGTGTGGGGCACATCTGCTTCGTATATTCGGCAGCCTCCCGGGCAGCTCTGTCGTCAACGGTCTCGTGCTGGCAGCCTGCAAGCAGTGAAATTACTGCGCTTAGGAATAATGCTTTTTTCATTGTTTGGCTATTTTATTTCACGCAAAGTTACTAAATTATTAAAGGAATTTCGTTAACTTTGCGCGTAAAAGTAATTTCAGCCGAATGGAAACGATAAATAATATACGAAACTTTTGTATCATTGCACATATAGACCATGGCAAATCCACACTTGCCGATCGTTTGTTGGAGAAGACAAAAACGATTCAAATCACAGAAGGCCAGATGCTGGACGACATGGATTTGGAACGTGAGCGCGGCATCACGATCAAGAGCCATGCCATTCAAATGGGTTACAAAGCGCAGGATGGCAAGGATTATATTTTAAACTTGATTGATACGCCGGGACACGTGGACTTTTCTTATGAGGTCTCGCGTTCGATTGCGGCTTGCGAAGGTGCATTGCTCGTGGTTGATGCCACGCAGGGTGTGCAGGCACAGACTATATCCAACTTGTATATGGCGATTGAGCACGATTTGGAGATTATCCCCGTGATCAACAAAATCGACATGCCCAATGCGATGCCCGACGAGGTGGAAGACGAGATTATCGAGCTTCTCGGTTGCAAGCGCGAAGAAATTATTCGTGCGTCGGGCAAAACGGGCGAGGGCGTGGAGCGCATCTTAGAGGCTGTTATCGCGCGTATTCCCGCACCTGTCGGCGACCCCGAAGCGCCTGCCCAAGCTTTAATCTTCGATTCTATTTTCAATAGTTTCCGTGGCGTCATCGTGCTTTGCAAGGTGGTTAACGGCTGCATCAAGAAGGGTGAAAAGGTGAAGTTCTTCAACACGGGGATGGAATATACGGCCGATGAAGTGGGTGTTTTGAAGATGGATATGATGCCCAAGCAGGCGCTCACAACGGGTGAAGTGGGGTATATCATCAGCGGCATTAAAACGGCGACTGAAGTGAAAGTGGGTGACACGGTTACCTCTGTTGCTCATCCCTGCCGCGAAGCGATTGCCGGATTTCAGGAGGTGAAGCCTATGGTTTTTGCAGGTGTTTATCCCATCGATCCCAACGACTATGAGAACTTGCGGGCTTCTTTAGAGAAACTGCAGCTTAACGATGCCGCCCTGACTTTTTCGCCAGAGAGTTCTGTGGCTTTAGGTTTTGGCTTTCGTTGCGGCTTCTTGGGATTGCTGCACATGGAAATCATTCAAGAGCGTTTGGATAGAGAGTTTAATATGGATGTCATTACCACCGTCCCCAACGTGTCCTATATGGTTTACGATAAACAGGGCAATGTGAAGGAGGTGCACAATCCATCGGGATTGCCCGAACAAACGCTTATCGACCATATTGAGGAGCCCTACATTCGCGCTACCATCATCACGGCAGCCGACTATATTGGTTCCATCATGACCCTCTGTTTGGATAAGCGTGGCGAGCTCATTAAGCAAGAATATGTGAGCGGCAATCGGGTGGAACTGCACTTTTATATTCCGCTTGGCGAAATCGTTATCGACTTCTACGACAAACTCAAAAGCATTTCAAAAGGCTATGCTTCGTTCGACTATCACATCGATTCGTTTCGTCCGTCGAAGTTGGCTAAATTAGATATTTTGCTCAATGGTGAGCCCGTTGATGCACTCTCGACGCTCACTCATGAAAGTAATGCCGTGACCTTTGGGCGCAGGATGTGCGAGAAACTCAAAGAGCTTATTCCTCGGCAGCAGTTCGACATAGCTATCCAGGCAGCGATTGGAGCTAAAATTATCGCTCGTGAAACGGTTAAGCAAGTGCGGAAGGATGTTACAGCCAAATGTTATGGCGGCGACGTTAGCCGAAAACGTAAACTCTTGGAAAAGCAAAAGCAAGGCAAAAAACGCATGAAGCAAGTGGGCAACGTGCAAGTGCCGCAGAAAGCTTTCTTAGCTGTATTGAAATTAGATTAAGTAACCCCCTATAATTAACTTTTTGAAGGAGCCTTATTATATGAAAGAATTGATGAATACACCGCGTGATATAGCACGCGAACTCGCGCGAAAGTATAGCACAATGACACACGATGAATTAGACATTTTAGAGAGCGTGCTGGTGCCGATGAAGTTTGCTAAAGGCGAAGCTATCCTAAAAGATGGCGATGTGTGTAAAAACATTTACTACATCGACAAAGGCCTCATTCGCCAGTATTATTTCAAAAATGGTAAGGATATGACCGAGCATTTAGGTGCCGATCGGTCGATTTTTATGTGCATTGAAAGCTTGTTTAAGGAGATTCCCAGCCATCTTCAAGTCGATGCTTTAGAGACTTCCATCATCTATGCACTGCCTAAAAAACGTTTGGAGCAGGTGGCACTGCACAACGTGAACATTCAGATTCTTTATCGCAAGATATTGGAGGAGAGTCTTATCCTCTCGCAAGTGCATGCTGATTTGGTGCGTTTTGAGTCGGCTAGCAACCGTTATAAACGTATGAGCAAACTCATGCCACAGGTTATTTTGCGTGCACCGCTACTTTATATAGCCAGCTATTTGCAAATGACCCCCGAGACACTGAGCCGTGTTCGTGCCACAACGCTGTTAGAATAGGGACATTATTTTTAGTTTTCAATCCGTTTTTATCGCGCAGTAATAAATTAAGAACTAATGCTGTTCGGATGACAGTAGACCAAAATCTGTCAAATTGACATACGAAAAGGGAGGAGTATTTTGCTGCTCCTCCCTTTTTATAAGTCATTATGTCAGTATTATGCTTGTTGCATTTCACGCAGAAGTTGCTTTTGACGTTCATTGAGTCCTGTAGGCAACTTTACTTGATAGTTAATAATCAAATCACCAAAAGTGCCATCGCCACGATTATATCCCTTGCCACGCACGCGTACTTTTGTACCATTCTGCGTCTCAGGTTTAACCTTTAGCTTTAGCTTTTGGCCATTGCTGAGCTGAATCATTATCTCGCCACCCAACAAGGCTGTATAGAGGTCTATATTCACTTTTGCTTCCATCTGCCCGCTGTCTGGGCGACTCTGTGTGCCATAGTTAAAACCCGACGAGCGGAAATGTGCTCCACCACCGAATAAATCTTGAAAGAAGCTTGAGAATCCACCGCCTCCTTCACCGTAGCCGCTGAAATCAAATCCTTCGAAAGGATTTCCTGCCGCATTGCCTCCCGCTTGCCCTTGAAAAGCATCAGCCTGCTGCCACTTCTCGCCATATTGATCATATTTGGCACGCTTCTCGGGGTCGCTAATCACGTCATAGGCTTCGTTGAGCGCTTGAAACTTTGCCTTCGCTTTCGGATCGTTTGGATGGAGATCAGGATGAAACAGTTTAGCCCGTTTTCGATAGGCCGCTCTTACATCTTTTTGTGGAATGTTTTTATCAACACCCAATATCTTATAGTAATCAATAAATGCCATAATTTACATCTCCTTTTATCGTTTATTTTTTATACTTTCGCGCTGATAATGCAAAAAGCGTGCCCAATATGGCACTTTTGGCATAGCCTTTGTAAGAATGGCATGCAGGAATTAGAAATAATTATAATAGGGAAGTTTAATAGAAACAAGAGAGGCCTGGGTCTCGAAAGGAAGAAAGGAATAACAACATGACAACTCAATTCTCGCATAATGTTTCCGTGGTCTTGGCATCTAGTCGTGAGGAAGCGCTTCGGCTCTCCAGTCCATCAGTGGAGCCCGAACATTTGGTTTTAGGCATGCTCAAGGATGATGATAACTTACTTCATGTACTTTTTGAACGCTTGAAAATAGATGAATCGTCCGTGAAACGTGCACTCGAATCACAGGTAAAGACAGGAGATACTGATGCAACGCAGGTGGATTCAGAAATAGTGTTAGATCAGCAAGCAAGTAACATCCTGCGTTTAGCAGTGTTGGAAGCGCGCGTTTTGCATGAAGAGATTGTGGAAGTGCAGCATTTGATTTTAGCTATTTTACACGACCATTCGGATAATGGCGCTAAGGAGATATTAGAAAAAAACAAGATGGAATATGTAGACGTACTGACTTTTATCAAAGCCGAGAATGAAAAAGATAAAGTGCCTGCCGATAGCCTTGACGTGCCCAATGAGGCCGAGGAGGAATTGGCCGATGATAAAGGTGGTAGCAGTCAAGCGCAGACAACCAAAGTGTTGCAAAATAATAAAGAAGCAAGTAAAACACCTTTCATTGATCATTTTACAACCGACTTAACACGGGCTGCTGCAGATGGCAAATTAGACGCAGTGGTAGGGCGCGAATCCGAGATTCAGCGAGTGATTGAAATTTTGTGTCGACGCAAAAAGAATAATCCTGTTTTAATTGGTGAGCCGGGAGTAGGGAAGAGTGCCATTGTAGAAGGACTCGCACAGCGCATTGTGAAGCACGAAACAACCCCGTTTTTGTTTAATAAACGTGTGGTGAGCCTTGATCTCACCTCGGTTGTTGCAGGAACGAAATATCGCGGACAGTTTGAAGAGCGCATCCAGTCTCTTGTGAATGAGTTAGAACAAAATCCCGATGTGATAGTATTTGTAGATGAGATACACACAATTATTGGTGCAGGAAATTCATCGGGGAGTATGGATGCTGCAAATATTTTGAAACCAGCCCTGGCACGTGGGACACTCCAATTTATTGGTGCCACGACGCTTAAGGAGTATCGCAACTCCATTGAGAAGGATGGTGCGTTGGAGCGCCGCTTCCAAAAGGTGATGGTTGAGCCGACGACGAGCGAAGAAACACTTGCTATTCTGCATAATATAAAAGGCCACTACGAACAGCATCATCATGTGCGTTACGACGAAATGGCGCTGGCTGCCTGCGTCAAATTGACGCAACGCTACATTACAGACCGCTTCTTTCCCGATAAAGCTATAGATGCGTTGGATGAGGTCGGTTCACGCGTACATCTCCAACATGCCAAGATACCTACTGAGATTACTGACAAACAGCGCGAATTGGCTGATGTAATCGACAAGAAAAAGAAGGCAGTGCAAAGTCAGGATTTTGAATTGGCAGCATGCTGTCGTGATCAGCAAACAGCGTTGGAGGGAGAGTTAGAGATGTTGAACCGAAAGTGGGCTGATGAAGATGGCGAAAACTGGCATGGCGTTTCAGAACACGATGTAGAAGATGTTGTGTCAATGATGGTGGGCGTTCCCATGCAGCGTATCAGTGAGGACGAGTATGTACGCCTGCGGCAAATGCCCGAGCAATTGAAGCAGTATGTGATAGCACAAGATACAGCTATTGAAAAGATGGCGAAGGCCATTCAACGCAATCGAGTAGGTATCAAAGACCCTAACCATCCCATAGGTGCGTTCATGTTCTTAGGTCCGACAGGAGTGGGCAAAACCTATTTGGCAAAGCAACTGGCCCATTACATGTTTGGCTCTGATGATGCACTCATCCGCATCGATATGAGCGAATATGCTGAGAGTTTTAACGCCTCACGCCTCATTGGTGCTCCCCCGGGGTATGTGGGTTATGAAGAAGGTGGTCAGCTGACCGAACGAGTTCGCCGTCATCCTTATTCTATCGTACTTTTAGATGAAATCGAGAAGGCGCATGCCAGCATTTATAATCTGCTGTTGCAGGTGCTTGATGAGGGACGACTTACCGATGGTAATGGGCGAAAGGTTGATTTTCGTAATACGGTTATCATCATGACCTCTAACACGGGAACGCGCCAACTGAAAGATTTTGGTCAGGGAATTGGTTTCACGGCTACTCGTCTGAATGGCGTGAATATGACCGCGTCAGATAAGGAATATGCGCGTGGTATTATTCAGAAGAGCCTGAGCAAGCAGTTCGCACCAGAATTTCTCAATCGCTTAGACGAGATCATCACGTTTGATCAATTAGATTTGGAAGCTATTAAAAAGATAATCGATATTGAGCTAAGGGGATTGTTACAGCGGATGCAGGAATTAGGCCATCCGCTACATATCACAGAGGCTGCCAAAGAGTTTGTAGCAATGAAAGGATATGATGTGCAGTTTGGCGCTCGTCCCTTGAAGCGTGCCATCCAAACTTACATTGAGGATGTTGTGAGTGAACAGATTCTGTCAGGCAATTTGGATGATGGCGATGCTATCACAATTCATAAAAACCCTGATAAGGATACGCTCACTGCCGAAATTCAGAAAGAATCATCTTCAGGGATTTGACATGTTTCACTAGAAAATGCAGAATCTCATGGTGTGTTTCTTTATTTTTATGCGTTTAATCCATGTCTTTGTGGTTGTACCACTTTTTCACTTGATTTACACCAGTCAGTAGAGATAGATGGCTTTTTTAGAGAATATTTTGCTAATTTTGCATGCTGTGAAAAGCAGAACGCAACCGCGGCCACCCCATCTGTGGGCTTCATTGCTTTGAATAAAAACATTTTTGACGAATGACAAGAAAACATAAGCCATTGCCACTGTTGCAAGACGTGGTCATCGAGGCTGTTGCAGCCGAAGGAAAGAGTTTGTTCCATGTCGACGAGCACGTAGTGTTCATTCCGTTCTGTGTGCCAGGTGACGTGGTCGATGTTCAGATTACCCGCAAGAAACATAACTATATGGAGGGCGTTGTTGTGCAATTCAAGGCCTATAGTGACGTGCGCGCAGTACCTACTTGTCAGCATTTTGGCGTTTGTGGCGGGTGCAAATGGCAGAATCTGCCCTACGAGGCTCAGTTAGCCGCGAAACAACAGCAAGTTGTCGACCAACTCACGCGCATAGGAAAAGTCGAGCTGCCACTCGTCAGCCCCATCCTGGGCAGCGTGAAAGTGCTGGGTTATCGCAACAAATTAGAGTTTGGCTGCGCTAACAAGCGTTGGTACACGGCAGAAGAGCTCGCAGCCTTGCCACCACGCACTGAGGATGGTGCAGGACATTTGAACGACAGCGCAATAGGCTTCCACATCACGGGTGCATTCGATAAAATCTACCCTATCGAGAAGTGTTGGTTGATGGACGACCTGCAAAACCGCATTCGCAACGAGATTTATCGCTACGCCGTGGCCGAGCAGCTCAGTTTCTATGACATTAAAGCGCAGCATGGCCTGTTGCGCAGCTTGATGATGCGCAATTCTAACACGGGCGAGTTCATGCTGTTGGTGCAATTCCACTATGATGCGCCCGACGATGCCGAGCGTGCAGAAAAACTATTGGAACACGTCGCGCAGGCCTTCCCCGAGATTAGTAGCTTGCTGTATGTTGACAATCAAAAGGGCAACGACACCTTTTCCGACTTGGATTTAATCACATTTCGAGGCACCGACTTCATTTACGAGACGATGGAGGACTTGAAATTCAAGGTCGGCCCAAAAAGTTTCTATCAAACCAACACCGAGCAGGCGTTTCACCTATATGACGTGGCGCGCCGCTTTGCCGCACTCACGGGCAGCGAATTAGTCTATGATCTTTACACCGGCACAGGCACGATAGCCAATTTCATAGCGCGGAAAGCGCAGAAAGTCATCGGAATTGAGTATGTTCCCGAAGCTATTGAAGACGCCAAGGTGAACAGCGCCATTAACCACATTGACAACACGCTGTTTTATGCGGGCGACATGAAAAACATCCTGACAGACGACTTTATTGCCGAGCACGGACGCCCTGACGTCATCATCACCGACCCGCCACGTGCTGGCATGCATGCCGACGTGGTGAAAGTCATCCTGAACGCCGCGCCGCAGCGAATAGTCTACGTGAGTTGCAATCCAGCCACTCAGGCACGCGATTTACAACTATTGGATGCGCAATATCGGGTGGTGCAGGTGCAACCCGTCGACATGTTTCCTCATACACCGCACGTGGAGAACGTGGTGCTTTTAGAAAAAAAGTAATTCATAACATATCTTTCACTAATTCATGAACGCATGAAGACAAAAAACATCCTGGCGAGCATGTTATTGCTCGCTACACTATCGGCACAGGCCGAAACACCCGAGTGGGTGAAGAGTATTAAGCTGTCAGGCTATGGCATGACACAGTACCAGTATTCTAATCAGCAGAACGCGAAGGGCAACACCTTTAACTTGCGGTTACTGCGCTTGTCGTTGGAAGGTCGCGTGAGTAACGACTTTTACTGGAAGGCGCAGATGCAAATCAATGGCAATACCTCGACGTTGGGCAGCAGCCCACGCTTGGTCGACCTCTTTGCCGAGTGGCAAAAGTATGATTTTGCCCACGTCAAGGTGGGTCAGTTTAAGCGTCCGTTCACTTTCGACAATCCCCTGCATCCTATCGACCAGGGTTTCATGAGCGTTGGTCAGGCGGTGCTAAAACTCGCTGGGTTTAGCGACCGCAGCGGTGAGCAGCCCAGTAACGGCCGCGACATTGGTCTGCAATTGCAAGGCGATGTGCTTTCCAATGCCGAAGGTCGCAAGTTGCTGCACTATCAGGTGGGAATCTTCAACGGACAAGGTATAAACACCAAGGATGTTGACCAACGTAAGGACGTGATTGGCGGCATTTGGGTGATGCCAGTCAAAGGTCTGCGCGTAGGTGTGTTTGGCTGGGAAGGTTCTGTCGCGCGCCGAGGAACATGGAACGATGCAGCTGGTGTTCCGCACAGTGGCGTGCGGTCATTGCCCAAACATCGCTATGCGCTGAGCGGTGAATACAAGGTAAACGACTGGACGGTGCGTTCCGAGTATGTTCACTCCACGGGAAAGGCCTTTTCGACCGCGATTACGAACACTAACGCGCAAGATTCCAACTTTAAGAACTGTAACATCAGTGCACTGGGTGGTAAAGCCGACGGATTTTATGGTTTGGTGATTGCACCGGTAGTGAAAAACAAATTTCACCTGAAGGCGCGCTACGATCTCTATCGTGCCAATGCAGAATGGAATCATGCGCGCACACAATATGAGGTGGGCGCCGATTATCTGTTTCATAAAAACGTGCAACTCAATGTGGAATACGCGCGCGTGAACGATCGGAGATTGTCAAAGCACAATTTTAACCTCGTCGACGTGGAACTTGACTTTCGCTTCTAACGTTTTCTGCAAAATCTTTGAGCCGGAGTGCATTACTGCTTGCAATGTGTTCCCGCTCAGTATTTTTTTGCCTACTCCCAATGCGTGACTTGTCAGGCACCGATGGACAGCGCAAGTTGAGGGAGGATTTTTGTCAGAAAAATGTTGTGTTGTGTTTTCATTGTGTTAGCATTTGAGCGGAATACGGGAGTCGAACCCGCCTTTCAAGCTTGGGAAGCTCGCGCACTACCGATGTGCTAATTCCGCTTTTAGAGCCGATACTCGGACTCGAACCGAGGACCTATTCATTACGAATGAATTGCTCTACCAACTGAGCCATATCGGCGGACATGAACATCTGCGCTTGCAAATGCGTTGCAAAGGTATATTTTTTTTTTAGACGTACCAAATTTATTGGCGCTTTTCTTTTACATAAATTTTTTTGAAGATTTGATGCAGTTTCTCCCGTTGTTCGATGATGTTTTGTATTTTTTTGAGGTTTTCTGCATTTGAACTCTCCGGTATCCAGCTGTGAATGTAGCCGCGAGCAGAGTATTTTTCGTTCATGTGCTGAACAAAGCGTGTCCACTGCTGATCCTCGTCTAAGTTGGGGTAATTCTCTAAGCCGTACTGAATGGCACGGGTGAACACGACATCGGGCGAGAGATCTTTGTCGGCTTCTGCCACGATTTTGCCGTAAATCGAGCGTGGCGCACGGCTTGCACTGGCGCGATGGTCCTCGACAGCCTCTTTCATGATTTTTATCTGCTCGGTACTGAACCATTTCTTTAAGCGCGAGTCAGCATTTAGGATACGCCCGCCTGTAAGATGGTGAACCGCACGAGGACCGCTCATGCCTAAGTCGTGATAGGCAGCGATGACATAAGCCATGTCGACGTTTGCGCCAATTTGGTTGGCTAAAGTGATGGATGCCTTGATGACATGGCTGACATGTTGCAATCCGTGACTTTTTCCAAAGGAGTTGTAGCGGGGAAGAATGTTTGTCTCAATAAACTGAATGAGTTCTAAGTTGGGCTGTTGCATCCTGCGAAGTTCTTTATATGAGTAGTGCAAAAACTGACAGTGCGCCAAAAATAAAGATGTTGCGCGCGGTTAAACTTAAGATTTTATTCAATTCCCTACCTTGACGCAGCTGAATCATCTTTTCGTAAGCATAAAAATGTGCGAGTAAATACAAAATGAGGAGCATCGAGCCGATTTTGCTTTCGTTCTGTGCATAAACGACGTAGAACAGCAAAAGTTCGCCGATGATTCCGGCGAGCAGGTATAATCTTGCGCCCCACCGCTCACCAACCCGCACAATGAGGGTGATTTTTCCGCTTTTCCTGTCGTTATCTCGGTCTCGGTAGTTGTTCACGATGAGTAACGTGTCGATAACGAGGCCGCACGCGAGTGCCAGCAGAATAACCTCTAAGGGAAAGGCTTGCAACGCCGGCGGCATAGCAACATAGTAGGTGAGACAGACTGGCGTGAGGCCAAAGAAGAGAATCACGAGGAGATCTCCTAAGCCCCAATAAGAAAGTTTCGTTGTATAGAGAAAACAAAACAGGATGCAGGCCAATCCAGCAAAAATCAGTTTGTAACCGCCGTAGATAATCAGTGGTAGCCCTGTTATAGCGGCAATAATGGTGCAGATGATGATGGCTCTCCTCATGGCTGCAAGCGTAATCCATCCCTCAGAGCATGCGCGCTTCGGTCCCAATCGCTCTTCGGGCTTGTCGTTTCCTTTCAGGCAGTCGAAGTAATCATTAATGAAGTTGGCATCAATCTGCATGATGATGGCAAATGCGAAACAGAGCAGAATTGGAAGTTTTTGGAACTGTTCTATGCTGGTTTGACTAAAAGCGTATGCTGCCCCCAAAGCTACTGGGACGATTGCGCTGACGAGGGTCTTGGGGCGCATGGCCAAGCACCAAGCACGGAAGGAATTGGTTGTAACTGTGGAGTTTTGCATCGTTAATTGAAGAAATTCCAACTGAGCCCAATTCTTAAGATGCGTTCATTGAGTGCATAATGTGGCGTGAGGAAATAATCCTTGTTACCCATGCCTGCATTGATGTGACTCATCATGATGAAGAACCGAGCATGTTTGAGAAAGAAGTTGGCATAGACATTCACTATGGGATAATTGCCTACCTGTACGCGGCTGTCACCACCCGACGTGTTGGTATTTACTTGCACGGCATATTGCCCGATGTTTGGAACATAATCAGGAGCATAATAGCGGGTAAAATAGCGAATATCGGCACCGAAATCGCAATGCAACACCCGCGCAATCTTAAAACGCAGGTAGAGATTGCTATAAAAATTGAAATCGGGCAGTGGGAGAGCGGTTGCATTGCTTGATTTCTGATAAGTGAGCCTGTTTTCCCAGTTTAACGGTCCAACTGTGAAGTCTTGTGTCAGAGCTACTGTGAAAAGGCTGATGCCCCCGGCGTGTTGCACCACGTCAAATGCATGATTAACCCGATTACCGCTACTCACGGTATATGCTGAAGTAAAATACGTATGATTCTTGATGTTATCGAAAGCGATGCGTAATGTCGTGCGTGTCTTTTGATAGGACAAACTACCTTCTAAGCGGCTATGCAGCATTTTCGACAGGCTGTTGTTATCCCACCAAGCATGTCGTCCATGAAAATGCCGATAATAGAATGTTGGGTTTAAGCGATGGAAGAAACCTGTTGCAGCCAAGCTGAGTGTATCGCCGAAAAGCTTAAAATTCAGGTCGGCAGTAGCATCTACCTTCAGTTGCCCCGCATCAACCCCTGTCAGCCAAGTCTCTGCCAAGACTTGATAATGAAAAACACTACCTTGCTGCTTGCTTAACGCTGCACCAATGCTCAGATTGTGCTCGTTATAGGTTTTATAATCCGTAACATCGGGCAGTGTAACATGACGGAAGTCAGATGTGGCAAAGGCTTTCAGTCCAGACTTTGCCCACTTGTTAAATCCCTCTAAGAGCGAGATTGCAAACGTATTCTTTAGCTCGTAAAACCTTGTCTTATCGTAAATATCAGCGTTGCCATAAGGCGGAACAATCGTATAGGCGTTCGCGTAGAAGTTAGCAGGCGTTTCGTAGGCTTGGTAAATGCGGCGATAGTTGTCGAAACTTAGGGTGTGGATGAAACTCGTGACAGGAACAAACACCGTTTTCACCCATGCCGTATCTTGCTGCGCTTTTTTCTCTGCCTGCAGCAAACTATCGGCAGTAGCTTTATCCATCACCATGCGTTGTGCAGCCTTTTTCCCATCAACAGGTTCGGTCCCGGCAATCTTTGCATCTTCAGGTCGACCGGCAGTCATGATGGTTTTATCTTGCCTTGATTTTCCGGTTTTATCTTTATCTTTCGCTTCTTCGTTTTCCTTTTTCGATGCCATCGCAAACTTTTTTGCCTTGATTTCCTCCTCGGTCATAGGTTCTTTTTTATGAAATCCTACGTTATAGCGCTGTGTGAAAAAGACATGCTGATTATCATTTCTGTTCCAGTTGCGTGTGAGGGCTGTCGGAATCTCGTCTGTGCTATAGCTCTCATTAAAACTCTCGGGATGCTTGATGTAATCGTCGTTTGTAATGCCACCATTCTCGGCCACCTTCTGGTGATAAGTGGAAAGCAGCAGATGGGCTTGATATTGGTCGCCTAAGTAGGAGCCGTACATGGTGTAATTAAAATGTGCTGTGCTTTGATTTTGATAGTATCCGCGCCCATACAGATAATCAAATATGAACCCCACGCCGAGCCGTTTGCCCGCGTTTACTGCAAATTTTGCCGTGAGATGGTCTTCGCCATTGTTGCGATTACCTGTATTGTTATAGCTCAGATTGGTAATGGGAGAGAGCGTATTGGTGAAAAGGAATTGCGAAACGGGCGTGATGACAAAGTCATAGGGCTGTGTGAAAATGAATTGTTGCGCAGGTTGCCTGTCGATGAAAATGCGATTTAAGCGTGGCGCACCTAAGTTCCCCGTGGTGTTATATTGCCCGTAGAGACCCATAGTGAAAATGGTATTCATGTACATGTAGGACAAGGTGTCGGGTACAGCGGCCTTCCTATCGCCAAATCGCGAATCGATTGTCCACACTTTGAGCCCCATCGGAATCTCATGATGTGCGTTGGTTGAATCTTTTTTTGCTAAATTATTGCGTTGGGTGATATTGCCCATCTCGTCAATCTGATTAAATCCATCATCAAATTGAGCGAAACCTTGCAGGGCAGGCAATAAGAAAGCGGTGGCTACGAGAATTTTCTTCATGAACGAAACATTCGAATGGCTACTTCGGCAAACTTTATCACCACAGCGACAATCAGGATGATGGTTGCGATGGTGTGCTGCTCACTTTGCAAATAAAGGACTACGCCCACTACTGCCAAGGCCATAAACACCAGATTTAAAATGTTTCTCACCTTCAACATCGAAGGACCACCTTCGCCCAAGCGTTTGAGTCGATGATGTGGTTTCACTGCATATTCGGGCTTATTTTTTCCCGTGTTGTATTCTTGTTCCATCATTATTTTAAATTTGTTTGAAGTGTTTTGAATATTTCATTTACCCGGTCAATCGTTTTCTTTCTGAATTTCCCGTTTGTTTTAAACAGCTTTGTGCGCTTTTTATTCAGTGCCACGCTATCAGAAATCAGTTCCTCAGCCGATGCTTTAAATCCCGACGAGCGATTTTCCTCATACGCATAGCTGATGCGGCAAAGCGTCAATGCTATCGCGTTGTCTTCGCAGTGTGCAATCAACGTGTAGTCAAATTTCGTGCGATCCAACGACAGCAGACTGCTGTTAAACACAAGCCATTCGCAATATTTCCCCACAATCGTATGCTCATTCTCGTTCACCAGCACGATGCGGCTTCCCGTAGCTTGGTGCTCATCGTGCGTCTGCGCCGTTAATAACGAATAGGTTTTCTGATAGATTTCGGCAGCTGTCATTCCGGGTAGGGCAAAGCGTTCGTTGAAAACCACCTTTCCGTTTACTTCGGGCACCGCACCCGCCAAGTAAGCCTCGTCTTCGTTTACTTTTTGGGTTGATGGAGTTTTGCTTTCCTTCGTCTTAGTTGGTGTCTCTGCAGGAATCGTCCATCCCTTCGCTGCCTTGCGCTGTTCTTGTGCTGCCCGCTCGGCTTTCCTCGCCGCCTCCAAGGCTTCTTCTGCAGCGCGTTGCGCCTTTTCAGCGGCAGCTTTCGCTTCAGCCGCTTTTCGTGCTGCCTCGGCTTTTAATACTTCAATATTGTTTTTTTGCATGATTGTGTCGGTTTGTGCCGGCATAGCCAATGGCATCAAAAAAACTATCGTGAGTAGAAATATTCTCATTTCGTGGGAAATTAAAATTTTATTTTCGCAAAGGTAATAAAAAAGGAGGAGTGCGGGGGCAAACGGCTGTGGTGACAACCCAAACTTAACGATAATTAATAGATAGCATTCCGCTTGCTCCCTGTTCCTGTGGAAATCACGTGTTACGGCGCGTTCGAAGCCTTGTTGCATGGATGTAAAACGTGTTCTGACGCGTCGGAAGGATTGTTTTTGAAATTAGATGACCATTCAGAGGGTCTGAAAGGATTGTTTTTGAAATTAGACGCCCATTCAGAGGGTCTGAAAGGGCTGTTTTTGAAATTAGACGACCATTCGGAGGGTCTGAAAGGGCTGTTTTCGAAATTAGACGACCATTCAGAGGGTCTGAAAGGGATTTTTTGAGATTTGAGCCCCCATTACAGTGGGCAGAATGACCGTTACATTGTTGCAGCAACTGATTCAGCGGGCAAAATGACCGTTACATCGTTGCAACAACTGATTCGGAGGGCAGAATCGCTGTTACATCGTTGCAGTAACTGATTCGGGGGGCAGAATCGCCGTTACATCGTTGCAGCAACTGATTCGGAGGGCAGAATGACCGTTACATCGTTGCAGCAACTGATTCGGTGGGCAGAATGGCCATTACATCGTTGCAGCAACTGATTCGGTGGGGTTGAAAGGGCGTTTTTGAGATTTTCTGTTGCTCTGCCATGGCTGAACACTTGTTTTTGAGCATTTCGGCCTGCAAGCCCGAGGTTGTGCCATGAAAATAAAAAAACGAAGATAGTGGCCGGTGGCAAACTATCCTCGTTATACTGATTGGGTGTCTGTGCACAGCTTTCTAAGCAGCCTGATGCATACCCCCATTCGCTCCGTGTTATTTCTTTTCGGGGGCTTTATCAATCAAGTCCATAAACTGATCGAGTTTTGGCGTGATGATGATTTGCGTGCGGCGGTTACGCTGTTTGCCCACCTCGGTGGCATTCGTTGCAACGGGATTATACTCGCCACGCCCGCCAACGGTGAGCCGTTTGGGGTCTACGCCATAGTGGGTTTGCAGGAATTGCACCACAGAAGAGGCGCGCAAAGCCGAGAGATCCCAGTTGTTGCGGATGTTTTTCATTGCGGGAGCGCTTGCGTTTACAGGCACATTGTCCGTGTTACCCTCAATGAGCACGTCGTAATCTTTATAGTCGGTGATGATTTTTGCAATCTTGCTCAGCGTCTCTGCCGCCCGGTCATTCACCTCGTAGCTGGCCGTTTTGTAGAGCATATTGTCGGCCAACGAGATGTAAACCACACCTTTCAGCACCTGCACGTCGACCTCTTTCATCTCCTCACGGCTCAACGAGCGTGTGAGCTTGTTGGTGAGTGCCATGTTGAGCGAGTCGCTTTTGCTTTTCACTTCAACCAAGTGGCGGATATATTGGTTGCTCTCATTAATCTGATCGACCAATTTCGAAATATTGATGTTGTTGGTGTTGGCGCTCGAGAGGCTCTTGTTGAGCGATTGCTGCAAGGCTGCATAGTCGCGTTTTTGCTGGCGCAACTGTTCCTCTAAGCTGGCAACACGTGTTTTGCTGGCGGCTAATTGCTCGCGTGCCTGCTGATAATTAGCCGTGAGTTCGCGATTTTCATTCTGACAATTCTCTAAATCTTTTTTGCTGGCGCAGCTGCTCAACAGCAGTGCTCCGGTAGCAAATGTGAGTAGAAATACACTTTTCTTCATATACTTTTCCTTTCGTTGGTATGCAAAATTTTAATGTTGCAAATATAATAGATAGCCGTCAGATGGCGAAATAAGCCCTTGGGGTTTTGCGATATTTAACGCACTTTACAACCTTTTGAAGCCTTTTTGAGCGGTAGAATGGTGCGTCTGCGTCTCAATTTAATCTATGAATCGGCGGACGATGTTTCCATATTCATCAATGCGCCTGTCGCGCAAGAACGGCCACCAGCGCCTGACTTGCTCGCTGTGTTGCAAATCGACGGGCACAATAACGTTCTCTTCATCGCTGTTGCTGGCACGATAGAGGAGCTCGCCTTGCGGACCTGCTACAAAACTGCTGCCCCAAAACCGTATGCCTTGTGTGTTTCCGCTGGGGTCGGGCTCTAATCCCACCCGATTAACGGCTACCACAGGCAGTCCATTTGCTACGGCGTGGCCGCGCATGACGGTTGTCCATGCCTCGCGCTGGCGTTCTTGTTCGTCGGGCGTATCACTGCTTTCATAACCAATGGCCGTGGGATAGATGAGCAATTCGGCTCCCTGCAAGGCCATGAGGCGGGCGGCTTCAGGGTACCATTGATCCCAACAAACCAGCACACCCAATTTGCCCACGCTTGTTGTTATGGGATGAAAACCTAAATCTCCGGGGGTGAAATAGAACTTTTCGTAATAAGCAGGGTCGTCGGGAATATGCATCTTGCGATATTTTCCAGCAATGGTTCCGTCGGATTCTATTACTACTGCTGTGTTGTGGTAGAGGCCAGGCGCCCGCTTTTCAAACAGTGACGTGACGATGACCACCCCAAACTGTTTAGCCAACCGGCCATAAAACTGTGTTGATGGACCGGGGATAGGCTCTGCCCAGTCGAAGTTGTTCACCTCTTCCACCTGGCAAAAATAGAGCGAGTTGTGCAGTTCTTGCAACACGATGAGTTGTGCACCCTGTTTCGCTAAATCGGCGATGCCCTTGGATAGCCGTTGCATGTTGTCTTCGGGCACCGCCGTGTTCTGTTGTTGTAAAAAACCTATTTTAATTTCTTTCATGTGCTTATTTTGGAAATTGCATTGTTAAACAGTGTAGTGAACCGTGTTGACGGATGACCGTACGGGCATCGATACCGATAATTTCTCTGTCGGGAAAAGCCTTTTGAAGTTGTGCCATTGCTTTTGCATCGTTAGCCGGTTGTGCATAGGTGGGGCAGAGAATGGCACCATTGAGAATGACAAAATTTGCATACGTGGCAGGCAATCGCTCGCCATCGGCAATGATAGCGTCGGGGAAGGGGAGGGGAATGAGCCGATAGGGTGCTCCCTTGCGTGTGCGCAGTCGTTTCAACTCTTCTTCCATAGCTTTGAATTCCCCATATTGTTCGTCTGTCTTATCTTCGCAAGTCACGTACAATAGCGTGTTGTTGGGTGCCATTCGCACAATCGTATCGATGTGCCCGTCGGTGTCATCACCAAGGAGACGACCATGATTGAGCCAAAGAATTCGGTCAGCATGCAGCATATTTTTGAGTCTCAGTTCAATTTCTTCCTGTGTCAGTGGTTGGTTGCGATGTGGCGCGAGCAGGCAAAAAGAGGTCGTGAGAATGGTCCCTTTGCCATCACTCTCAATGCTTCCGCCTTCCAATACAAAATCGTTATGATCTTCGACTACGCCCGAAAAGGCTTGCTGCTCGGCCATTTTCTTAGTAATGGCATTGTCCTTTTGCCATGCAAACTTCTCGCCCCAGCCATTGAATTTGAAATCCAAATATTTAAATTCTTCTCCGCATTTCAGCGTTAGCGCAGCATGATCGCGTGCCCAAGTGTCGTTCGTCTCTATTTCGAAATAACGCACTCGTTGGCATTGTTCCACAGTTAAGTGCTGCGCGAGTAACTGGCCGACGACCTGCTTTTGGGGCGTAACAATCCACAAGTCTTGCTGTTTTGTAATGGCATCTGCCATCGCAATGTAAACCGCTATTATTTCATCTAAACAATCTTTCCAATCGGTGTTTTGATGGGGCCATGTCAACATCAGGGCTTGCTGTGGTTCACTCTCTGCCGGGAGTCTGTAATCGTTGTGGCGTAATTCCATACATTTTGTTGATTAAAGTGTGCTGAATGGTTGTGCAATGTCGTGCAAATTATCGCCTGAAATCGCACATATTTTGTGCACAAAATTAGCTATTTTTTCTGAATTGTTCAGATTTTAAGGTAAAAATCCCTACCTTTGCCCCACTAATGTAGATGCGAGATGTTAGAAATTAAAGACGGGGAATTAAGTGGAGTCTTATCTTCAACCCTTACATCGCCAATAAACTTCAAGCTCAATGCGGGTGACTCTTTGTGCATTTATGCATGGGAACAGTCCCTCGGGCAAGCACTTGTAGACACGGTTGTTGGATTGCGTCCTTTGAAAAAAGGATATTTCACGATGGATGGAGATTTGATTGACGCACAGTCCGTTGCCTATTTTCGCCAAAAGTTTGCTTTTGTGCCTCGCCAACTTGATTTTCCATTAGAAACAGTTGATGAATTATTGGATTACATGTTGTCGGTGGATCATCGCCTGACATGTGAACAAATTAAGGCGGAATGGCTGAAATTTGGTTTTGGAGACTGTCTTTTTAAAAAGCCATTAGATGAGTTGGGGCGCAACGTTTTACAAACATTACTGATTATAAACGCAGTGTTATTGGAACGCACTTACATGGTATTGGATTTGCGAGATGATGTGCTATTGCCGGGCCAGATATTAAACTATTTGCAAGGCTATTTGCATTCAGGTGGCGCAATCATCATGGCCTCAAACCATGAGAGCATGAAAAATTTCTGTACGTGCACGTTATCAAGCCCTATTGGCACCACATCAACCCTCCATCATTTTGAATAATATGTTTTTATCTTGGTTTCTTTTGCTTTTGCTATTCAGTGTTCCTGTTGTAATTGCAACTTTGTTTCGTCTTCGTTTGCAACGGAAATATTTTCTGGCAGTTGGGAAAATGGCCATTAGCATGTTGGCAGCTTGGCTACTGCTTGGTTTCCTGATACAACAAGACGCTGTCGTTTTGAATCTCATTTGCCTATTGGTTGTTGTCGCCTTGGCATCGTTCATGGTTGTCCATCGGGCCCGGTGGAAAGTGAAATATCATTTTGTTCCTGTGTTGATTGCTACGTTATGTGTGTCGGTTTTGGTCAGCATGGTGGCAGTATGTGCCGTGTCACCCATGGGAAATTTGCTTAGTGCACACTATTTTTTGCCTATGCTTGGGTTCTGCGTGGGAGGTATTCTTGAGAGCAATGGCAAAGCTTTAGATACTTATTATATGGGGCTTTACCATCACCATGCACTTTATGACTATTTGTTGGGCAACGGTGTTTCTCACCCACGAGCAGTTCATTTTTTCATGAAGCGCGCCATAACCCGTTCACTCTTGCCTTCAATCGGGTGCATGTCTTACATAGCTGTGAGCACAACTCCCATGGTGTTGTGGACGATGTTGTTGGCTGGCGCGAGTGTCTATGATGCCGTATTTGTGCAACTTATTGCTATTGCGACGATGCTTGCAGCGGCTCCTTTAGCACTTATTTTTAGCTTGTTCTTGACTCGGCGTTATGCTTTTGATGCGTATGGACGTCTACTTCCTAAGGAAAAAATCGTAAAAGACGAGGAAGTGGCGTAACTGAATGATTAATAAAAAAAGTTAAACCGTGATGAGGTTATGGCTGAAAGCGTAGCAAAATAGCTACCTTTGCCACTCAATTTTATGCATAGCATGACAATTAAGGAAGTGATTTGTGCCCTTGAGCGATTTGCACCTCTGCCCTTGCAAGCCGACTATGACAATGCAGGCTTGCAAGTTGGATTAACAGAAGTGGAAGTTTCAGGGGCTTTATTGTGTCTTGACGTGACGCCTGCAATCATAGATGAGGCCGTTGAGAAGCAGTGTAATCTTGTGGTTGCACATCATCCTTTGATTTTTCACAAACTGAAGCGGATTGCCGATGAGAATGAAGTGCAGTGTGTTGTGCGAAAAGCTATCGAACAACATGTTGTGGTTTATGCAATGCATACCAATATTGACAGTGTGCGCGGTGGCGTGAATTTTAAGATTGCCGAGAAGTTAGGGCTAACGCAAACGCAATTCTTTGGGCATCAACAAACCGTTGATGGTGTGGATGGAGGCGATGGCATTATAGGTGAATATCCAACGCCCTTAGCTGCAGACGATTTTGTTTTGCAACTTAAAAGGCAATTCGATGTAGAATGTGTGCAGTGCAATGCGCTTTTGCGTCGTCCCATTCGGCGTGTTGCTGTTTGCGGTGGTGCTGGTTCTTTTTTGTTAGAACAAGCGTGGAAATGGGGTGCCGATGCCTTTATTACGGGCGAGATGCACTATCATGAATATTTTGGTTACGACCAGAAACTGCAAATCGCCGTCATCGGTCACTATCAAAGCGAGCAATATACGACAGAAATATTTCAAACAATCATAACGGAGCAGTGTCGTGGTGTGCGATGTGTTCAAAGCGCTATTAACACTAATCCCATTATTTATTTATAAAAGATATGGCAAAGAAAGAAGCAGCTGACTTGTCAGTGGAAGAGAAATTGAAGACGCTCTATCAATTGCAAACAACATTGAGTGGCATTGATGAAAAGAAGGCTTTACGCGGAGAGTTGCCCTTGGAGGTTCAAGATTTGGAAGATGAACTCGAGGGTTTGAATATTCGTGTGGATAAAATCAAGCACGACATCGCCGATGCAGAAGATGCCATTCATGGCAATCAGCAGCTCATTCAAGAGGCGCAAAAGAGCGTAGAGCGCTATCAACATCAGCTCGACGAGGTGAAGAACAACCGAGAATATGACACGCTGACGAAAGAAATCGAATATCAATCGTTGGAGATTGAGTTGGCCAATAAGAAGATTAAAGAGGCTGCCATGGCGATTGACGAGCGCAAACGCGACTTGGAAATGGCACAGCAAACGATTTCAGAGCGGCAGATTGACTTGGATGAGAAGCGTGAAGAGTTAGATGAGATTATGCAGGAGACGCGTGAGGAAGAGGATAAGCTTAAGGCACGTGCAAAAGAACTTGAGCTGAAAATTGAACCGCGTTTACTGACAAGTTTTAAGCGCATCCGCAAGAATGCACGCAACGGATTGGGCATTGTCTATGTGCAACGTGACGCGTGTGGTGGCTGCTTCAATAAGATTCCGCCTCAGCGTCAGTTAGACATCCGCATGCACAAAAAGATTATCGTGTGCGAATATTGTGGTCGCATCTTGGTCGATCCGGAGTTAGCGGGCGTAACGATTAGCCCTGCAGCTACGGAAGAGAAGCCCAAGCGCGCTAAACGCACAACACGAAAGAAGAAAGACGCACCCGCCGAAGATTAATCTTGTGGCAGTAATCGTCGATGAAGTGTGAAGAGGGAATATATCAATTTGTGGCAGCAACCATCTTGTGTGTCCACTGAAAAATGGGTATTCACGAGGCCTTGACACTTGCTCAGCAGGTTGATATAACCTTTTCGACTTACTTAAACCTTGTCCATCACATGACGTTAATTCAAGAAGATGTCAAAATATAATATTACAGAAAAGAAAAATAAAGTTCAGGCTAACCCTGTGTTGATGCGTGCCGTAGTAAAAGATGAGTTAGAGAAGGGCATCTATCAATGCATTGTGGTTGAGAAAAAATATAAGGAACCGGGTTATAACCTCAAACGTTTGGCGCTCGATTTAGGTACCAATACGCGTTATATCTCGGCAGTATGTTCCGAACGATTCCACACCAACTATTGCAGTTTGGTGAATGCAGAGCGCATTCGCGAGGCAAAAGTCTTGCTAACCACCGAAGACTATGCAGGCTGCACAGCCGAAGAAATTGGCGAGCTGGTGGGATTCAACAATCGGCAGAGCTTTTACGGTGCGTTTTTCAGACACGAAAAAACCACACCCGCGCAATATCGGAAGGACAATAAGCCCGCCCAAACCTCAAAAAAGGTGTGATGTTGGTGCTTTTGTGCCTTCACTCCGCAAGTGAAGCACGCCTGTTGCTTTTCAATCCTGCTTTTTAACGCATGAATAAAATTAAAAAAATTGTACTCACCGGTGGACCGTGTGCAGGCAAGACCACTGCTTTAGTGAAAGTGATAGAGCATTTCTCGAGCTTGGGTTATAAGGTCTTTACCATCCCCGAAGTGCCCACGATGTTCAGCCAATCGGGTATGGACTACTTGACGAAGAACCGTGCCTTGTTTTATGAAGGCGAGAAGGCCACGCTCGAAGTGCAATTAGCTTTGGAAGACAAGTTTCAGCGCATGGCAGAGCAATGCGATGAGCCCACGGTGATTATCTGCGACCGGGGAGCCATGGATATATCGGCCTATATGCAGCCGCAGCTGTGGAAAGACATTACCACGGCGGTGGGAACTTCGACAACCGAACTGCGCGATCATCGCTATGATGCCGTGCTCCATTTGGTTTCGGCGGCCGATGGTGCCGAGAAATACTACACCACGGCCAACAACAGACAGCGCACAGAGGGGCTTGAGATGGCGCGCGAGGTGGATAAGAAGGTGATTAACGCCTGGACGGGGCATCCCCATCTGCGCGTAATCAACAACCACGAGGACTTCAACAACAAGCTGCATCGTGTGCTGAAAGAAATTTCGAGCGTCTTGGGCATTCCGCAACCCATTGTCGAGGAGCGGAAATATGTGGTTGAGTTGGTGGGCGAAATTCCCCATTGCATTGAGAGCGAAATCACCCAAACCTATCTCGTTGCCGAGCCGGGTTGCGAGGTTCGTCTACGCCGGCGAGCGTGGCAGGGGAAGAATGTCTATGTGCACACCACGAAGAAAAATCTGGCTAATGGCGAAGAGTTGGTGACCGAGCGGCAGATTCGCAGCAATCTCTATCAATCGTTGTTACAACAGGCCGATCCCTATCGGCAGGAGATTCAAAAGACGCGCAAGAGTTTCATTTGGAAAGGACAATATTTTGGATTAGACAATTTTCAGCGTCCCGTCAGCGGCTTGATGATTTTAGAGACGAAAGGTATTACCGAACAAGAGGCCGTGAACTTTCCACCATTCATCAAGGTGGTGAAAGACGTGACGGGCGATGCGCACTACTACAACTATAATATTGCCTTGAAAGGGTAGCAAGGCAAACAAGTGTCGTCATAACCCTGAATTTGGCGGGAAATAGTGTGTGCGTGACAAGATTCCGTCACGGCGGCTAATGTGCATGCTTCGCGTGGCAAAATCACAGTAAAAAAGCAAAATGTAGTGCTACGGATATACTTTAATACTGATCACAGTAAAACTTCTATGTGGAATTTTTACGCCCGAGGTCGATTAGCAAGAATTCCATGTGGAATTCTTGACGCCTGAGGTCGATTGTCAAAAACTCCATGTGGAAATCTTGACGCTTGAGGTCGATTGTCAAAAATTCCATGTGGAATTCTTGACGCTTGAGGTCGATTGTCAAAAATTCCATGTGGAATTCTTGACGCCTGAGGTCGATTGTCAAAGATTCCATGTGGAATTCTTGACGCTTGAGGTCGATTGTCAAAAATTCCATGTGGAATTCTTGACGCCTGAGGTCGATTGTCAAAGATTCCATGTGGAATTCTTGACGCCCGAGGTCGATTGGTAAGAATTCTATGTGGGATTTTTACCCCCGAGGGTCGAT
>NZ_JH114215.1:504481-588726 GCF_000224615.1 Segatella oulorum F0390 | reverse complement strand
GACGCCTGAGGTCGATTGTCAAAAACTCCATGTGGAAATCTTGACGCTTGAGGTCGATTGTCAAAAATTCCATGTGGAATTCTTGACGCTTGAGGTCGATTGTCAAAAATTCCATGTGGAATTCTTGACGCCTGAGGTCGATTGTCAAAGATTCCATGTGGAATTCTTGACGCTTGAGGTCGATTGTCAAAAATTCCATGTGGAATTCTTGACGCCTGAGGTCGATTGTCAAAGATTCCATGTGGAATTCTTGACGCCCGAGGTCGATTGGTAAGAATTCTATGTGGGATTTTTACCCCCGAGGGTCGATTGGTAAGAATTCTATGTGGGATTTTTACCCCCGAGGGTCGATTGGTAAGAATTCTATGTGGGATTTTTACCCCCGAGGGTCGATTGGTAAGAATTCTATGTGGGATTTTTACCCCCGAGGTCGATTGGTAAGAATTCTATGTGGGATTTTTACCTCGGAGGGTTGCACGTCAAAAAACGATGGCCGTTTTCTGCGCCGCAGGGTCGTGCGTCCAAAAATAACTTGTTCCGAGAAGTCTGCGCACGAGGCGTAGGGGAGGGGAATGCGAAAATCGGTTCATTAGAATGGAAATCGTCCCAGTTTCTAATGAACCGATTGGGGGAGTAGCCGTGCCCGAGCATGTATTCGGCCAGCAGTTCGACTGGTTTATGCTTTCTTCAGCTTTTCCACATAGGCATCAATCACGGCAACGGCCGTGATGTTGACCACATCTTGCACCGAACTTTCAAAGTCGGTGAAGTGGATGGCGCGATTTAAACCCATTTGAATGGGGCCGATGATTTCGCAATCGGGATTTAAAGCCTGCAACAGTTTGTAGCTGCAATTAGCACTACTCATGTTGGGGAATACCAACGTGTTGACCTCTTTGCCTTTCAGCCGACTGAAAGGGAACTTGTCGTCGCGCAGCGTTTTGTCAAGAGCGAAGTTCACTTGCATCTCACCATCGATGGCCAAATTGGGGAACTCGTTTTGCATCTGCTTCACAGCCTGATGCACTCTCGTGGGGCTACCCACCTCGTCGGAACCAAAGTTCGAATAGCTGAGCATGGCTATCACGGGCTCTTCGTTGAAGAACTCCACGGTTTGCTTGCTCAGTTTGGCAATATCGGTGAGCACCTCGGCATCGGGATGACGATTGATGAGCGTGTCGGCCACATAATAGACGCCTTTCTTGGTGTTCAAAATGTGCATCGTGGCAAAGGTGTTGTAACCATCTTTGATGCCAATCACCTCTTTGGCCACTTTAATCGTGTTGCTATATTTGGTGTAGAGGCCGGTAATAAAGGCGTCGGCATAACCGTTTTCAACTAAGCTCATACCAAAATAATTGCGTTCATACATCTTATCATAAGCCTCTTCAAAGGTGTATCCTTGCCGTGCACGTCGCTCGGCTAATTGCTTGGCAAAAGTGGCACGACGCCCTTGTTCCTGGTCGGCGCGCATGTCGATAATCTCTACTCCTGTAAGGTCCAACTTCAAACGGGCGGCCAAACGATTGAGTCGGTCGGGATTACCCAACAGAATAGGCTCGCAAATGCCTTCTTGCTTGGCTTGCACCGCAGCTTTCATCATGGTGGCGTGTCCACCTTCTGCAAACACCACACGTTGTGGATGTAGGCGCGCCGTGTCGTGGAGCTTGCGTGTGAGAGCCGTTTCTTGTCCCAATAGCTGACGCAAATTCTGCTTGTAAGCCTCCCAATCGGTGATGGTAGTGCGTGCCACGCCACTCTCGATAGCGGCTTTAGCCACGGCCGCACTCACCTCGGTAATCAAGCGAGGATCGACAGGCTTGGGGATGAAATATTTCGGTCCGAAGGTGAGATCGGTCACACGATACACCTCATTCACCACGTCAGGAACAGGCTGTTTGGCCAATTCGGCAATTGCTTTCACGGCAGCCAGCTTCATGGCTTCGTTGATAGCCTTGGCATGCACGTCCAACGCACCGCGGAAAATGTATGGAAAGCCGATGACATTGTTGATTTGGTTGGGATAATCGCTGCGCCCCGTGCTCATCAGCACATCGGGACGGCTGGCTAAAGCATCCTCATAAGAAATCTCGGGCACGGGGTTGGCCAAAGCAAACACGATGGGATTCTTGGCCATGCTGCGCACCATGTCTTGCGTCAATATATTGCCTTTGCTCAAGCCTAAGAACACATCGGCACCTTTTATAGCCTCTTCTAACGTGTGCGCATCGGTGCGATGGGTGGCAAATTGCTTTTTCTGCTCATTCAAGTCCTTGCGCTCAGTGTTGATGACGCCGTGTGAGTCGAGCATCACAATATTTTCGAGCCTTGCACCTAATGCAACGTAAAGCTTTGTGCAACTAATGGCTGCAGCCCCTGCACCATTCACAACAATCTTCACATCCTCGATTTTTTTGCCTGCCACTTCAAGTGCATTGAGTAGCCCTGCTGCCGAGATGATAGCCGTTCCGTGCTGATCGTCGTGCATCACAGGAATATCTAACGTTTTCTTCAAGCGCTCTTCAATGTAGAAACATTCGGGAGCTTTGATGTCTTCTAAGTTGATACCACCAAAAGTGGGCGCAATCTTTTCCACGGCCTCACAGAATTTTTCGGGGTCTTTCTCGGCCACTTCAATGTCGAAAACGTCTATTCCGCCATAAATCTTGAATAGCAGTCCCTTGCCTTCCATCACGGGTTTGCCGCTCATGGCACCAATGTCGCCCAATCCCAACACGGCTGTTCCGTTGCTGATGACTGCCACAAGATTGCCCTTATCAGTATATTTATAGGCGTCGTCGGGAGTGGCTTGTATCTCGAGACAGGGGAAAGCCACACCAGGTGAATAGGCCAAACTCAAGTCGGTTTGTGTACTATAGGGCTTGGTGGGTTTTACTTCAATCTTGCCTGGGCGACCATTTGAATGGTATTCCAGTGCTGCTTCTTTTGTAATCTTTACCATATCTTTAAAAATACTATTGTTTTTATCGTCGTATGCTTATTTGCTGTGTGTGCAAAGTTACTAAAAACGACCTACACCCTAATAGCTTTCTATGTTTTTTTGTAACTTTGCAGCAAAATTATCAGACAATTATTATTTTGTAGTGGCACATGTATAAGACAAATACACCAACTGAATATCGCGAGCAATTGCGTGGACGCATTTTAGAAACGGCCATGAAAGAGTTTTGTGCACGGGGCATCAAACAAGTGAAAATGGATGATATAGCTCGAAAATTAGGCATTTCAAAGCGTACGCTTTACGAGATTTATGCAAATAAAGAGACCTTGCTTTTTGAGGGGGTTAAGCAGAGGGAAGAGGCTTATGACCACCAAATAAAAAAGTATATGACAGAAGAGATTGTTACTGTAATCGATGTGATGGCGTTGTATTACAGGTTGCGAATGGATGCAGTGAAGAATTTAAATCCTACATTCTTTTCAGATTTGCACAAGTATCACCGAATACTCGACTATCTAATGCAGTTGCATGCACAGCGTTCCGTGCAGATGAAGGATTTTTTTGATGCTGGCGTGAAGCAAGGATATTTTTGTGCTGATGCCAATATTATGCTGATGTGTGATATCGAACAGGTTGTGATGAGGTATGTGATGGAGGCAAAATTGTATCAAAAGTATGGTGTGCGGCACGTCTTTCACAATGTGCTTTTGCTCTTCATACGTAGCATCTGCACAGAAAAGGGGATAGCGTTGCTCGAAACAAAAATCAATTTCTTTAAATGAAAATAACATTAATTGGGGCCGGGAATGTGGCTACCCAGTTGGGCTTGGCATTGAAGGCCGCTGGTCATCACATCATTCAAGTGTATAGCCGCACGCAAGCGCATGCCAATGCCTTAGCCTCGCAACTGCAAGCGCAGCCCGTCTCTGCATGGGAAGCTATCACCGATGCAGCCAATCTCTATGTTTTTGCGCTTAAAGATAGCGCATTATGCGATGCAATTACTATGGTTTGTGCAGGTAAAATGGATAAGATTTTTGTGCATACAGCAGGTAGTGTTGCCATGGATGTGTTCAAAGGGCATGCGCAGCATTATGGAGTGCTCTATCCTCTGCAAACGTTTTCGAAGCAAAGACGGGTTGATTTTCGCCGTACACCTTGTTTCTTAGAAGCATCAGATAAAACAACAGCTACAGCACTTCGACAGCTTGCACAAACACTTACTTCGACAATTCACTGGATGAGTTCGTCACAACGCCAAGCCATTCATTTGGCGGCGGTGTTTGCTTGCAACTTTACCAATCATTGTTATGCGTTGGCCGACGAGGTGTTGCAAGCCGAGCAGATTCCATTTTCCATCCTGTTGCCTCTAATCAATGAGACGGCAAGCAAGGTAAACACGCTGACACCGCAAATCGCACAAACCGGACCTGCCGTTCGTTTCGATGAGAATATCATTCACAAGCAGCTCGAATTGCTGCGCCATCGTCCTCGTTTGCAAAAGATTTATGAGCTTATGAGCCAATCTATACACATTGTCGCACAAAATCAAGAAGCGCATGATTAATTATGATTTGTCGAAAATAAAAGCCATCATCTTTGATGTCGATGGCGTGCTTTCGGCCGAGACAATCGTACTTTCGGCCACAGGTGAACCGCTCAGAACCATCAACATCAAAGATGGATATGCCATTCAATTGGCCATTAAGATGGGATTGCGCATTGCAATTCTCACGGGTGGCAACACAGCGGCTGTGAGAAAACGCTATGAAAGCTTAGGTGTTACCGACATGTTCATGGGAGCGTCGGTCAAACGAACGGTTTATCATGAGTTTCTCTCCCAGCATCAGCTGAACCATGATGAAGTGATTTATGTGGGCGATGATATTCCTGACTACGAAGTGATGCGCGAGTGTGGTTGCGCTTGCTGTCCGGCCGACGCGGCTACAGATATTAAAGCCATTGCTACCTATGTGAGTCAACGGTGTGGAGGTGAAGGAGTAGGGCGCGATGTCATAGAGCAAGTGTTGCGTGCACAAGGCAAATGGCTCGCTGATGAAAAAGCGTTTGGCTGGTAAAACAGGAGCGTATGAACTATCATTTAATCTTGGCGAGCAATTCGCCTCGCCGACAAGAACTTTTAAAAGGATTAGATTGGCCTTTCGAGGTGCGGGTGAAGGCGGGTATCGATGAGACCTATCCCGACGATTTGCCGGCAGAAGAGGTGCCACTCTATTTGTCGAAATTGAAAGCGAAAGCCTATTGCGCAGAACTACAGCCCGAAGAACTGCTTATCACTGCCGACACGATTGTCGTTGTAGGCAATAGGATTTTAGGGAAGCCTCGAAATGCAGCCGACGCTAAAACTATGCTGGCTTTGCTCAGTGGTCGCACACATCAGGTGGTGACAGGCGTTAGTTTGACTACACAGCACAAACAAGTGGCATTTAAAGTTGTCACCGATGTCACGTTCAAAGCGCTTTCGCAAACAGAAATCAATTATTATGTAGACACCTATAAACCGCTTGACAAGGCGGGTGCCTATGGCGTTCAAGAATGGATAGGCTATATTGGTGTCACCGCTTTGAATGGCAGTTATTATAATGTGATGGGACTTCCCGTGCAACGTGTCTATGAAGAGTTGCAGCACTTCTAATTTTTTCACTCTTTTTTCAGATAATCCTATGAACCGCCTCGCAAAGATCATCCTCTTAATCGTTTTCCATGGTTTGATGATGGTTGATTTCCATTATTGGAAATTAGCCAAGGAGCATTTGCTTCTCGCCAGTAACATGGCTTCCTCTGATGCTGTCATCACCCCCATGGTAGAAGCTGAAATCAATCGCTTAGGTGTGGTGTTGCTGGTCAACATCACAATGATTGCTGCGTTAGTAGTTTGGCTTTGCTTTGGCCTGCGCAAAAAATAACGCAGAGCAGAGGACTAATCAATAAAATATTCAAACTTTTAATATATCCTTTAAACATTACTTTTATGAAGCAGAACACAAAAAGAAAAGCTTATGTGCTGGGATTATCCCTTACTATTAGCTTCAGTGCCGGAGCGCAAACATCAATGGGATTGAGTTGCATGGATAGCATTGCCCAGACACTTCCAACAATCATGGTTCGAGGTGCGGCACCCATTGCACAGGTTAAAGGTGCCACCATCAGCTATGATTTGCAACGTCTTCTCCAAGGGCGAGGAGCCGATAATGCTTGGGAGGCTGTAAAGTTGTTACCTGGAGTCATTGAAACGAACAGCACCTTACAATTATTGGGGCAAGACGTTTCGTTTGCCATCGATGGGCAAGTTTCTTCCTTGTCACTTGCGCAAGTGGCACAACAGCTAAAGAGTATGCCAGCAAGTAGCATTGAGCGAGTAGATGTGATGTATGCATCTCCTGCACAATATCAGGTGCATGGCAGGCTCATCAATCTTGTTTTGAAACGCAGTGAAGACTTGAGTAAAACCTTTTCAGGAGAAGTGAATTTGGCTTATCATCAAGACCATGACGCATTATTCGGAGAGCGGATAGCTGGCCGCTATCACAAAGGAAAGTTCAGCTTGGACGCATTCTATCTGCATTCGCATGGCCTCCGTTTTGGTTTCGAAAACGAAACTTTGGGTTATCGCACAGCAGGTTCACTCTCCACCGTCATGAGCAACGAAGTAACCTGTGAGCATGTCTTTGCTCATACCTACCAATTGGGTGCAACATATCGGTTTGCAACCAACAACCAGTTGTCGTTTGCATATCAAGGCGATTACAATCATCAAAAGTTTGAGCGCAATTTTGCTGGCTACACATTGGGCAATGACCGATTAAAATATCGTCCGTGGCTTCATGACGTGCGCCTTGACTATCAAGCACCCTTTGGGCTAAAAGTGGGTGTTGAAGGAACATGGTTTCGCTCACCGGTCGACCAATTCTTTGTAGCGAGTTTGTCGTCGGGAACACTTTATGAGGGCATCGAAAGCAAGATGAATGTACAAAGCTGGCGGTTTTATGCGCAGCAAACCCACACTTTGAGCCGTGGTTGGCAGCTACACTATGGAGCTTGGCTGAAAACAACCCACGATGAAGTCAATCACGCCATGGCTATGAAATTGCCCCCTCCAAGCAGACCCTATGGCGAAGACTACTACCATGATGGCCAAGAGACGCTTGTCAATACCTATGCAGGATTTAGCAAGCGGTTTAGCGAGCAGTTGAGCGTTGATGCTTCGTTGGCGGCCGAATATTATCACCTGCCAAGATTGGATGCTCTCAATGACTGGCGTCCCCTTCCCACATTGAATGTAACCTATATGCCGCACGCCAACCACATGTGGTTGTTGAGTTTAAGTTCAAGCTTGCAATATCCCAATTATTGGGCGATGCAGCCCATCATGATGCCAACTCGAGGCAACTTTAATCTGTTGGTGGGAAATACCGATTTGCATCCCGCCACATCCTATCAAACGCAGCTAACCTATTTGTTGAAACAACGCTATCAGTTCACTGCATGGTATACTTATACCGACGAATGCATCATGCGCCAAGCCACTGTGAGTTTATCTCCAGCAGCAAGTGCCGCGCTGCTGCCAGTCAATTTAGAATATCGAGAACAGGCTGGCTTGCAAGCCGTGATCCCACAAAAGGTGGGGCAGATGATTGACAGCCGGCTCACATTGATGGGCATTTGGCAACGCGATTTCAATCATGCCGTGCGCTATGTGGCATTCAATCGAGTGGCAATCTATGGCGTAGCCGCACTCAAGAATGTGGTCACACTTTCCACCCTACATCATCTTGCGCTGACATTCGATGCATCTGTGCAAACTAAAACCAAACAAGGCACTTGGGATATTCCTGCCACAGGAAGTGTTGACGTAGGCATGAACTGGGATTTTTGGAAACAACGTGCCCACCTTCATGCCTTTGCCAACGACCTGTTTCGCACAGCCATTGCCCATCCGCGTTTCCAACAACATGGCTATTCATTGCATTTCGATTGCTCCTGCTATCGCCAGTTTGGTGTGTCGCTGACCATCAAATTAGGCGATTACGCCGAGAAGCAGCAGCCAGCGATTGACACCTCGCGTTTGCAACGTGGGCTATAAACGGTAAAAAATCATCAGACAATACAAAAAATGGGTGCAAAGGTTTTTCACTTCCCGAAAAAGTTTATACCTTTGCGCCCATGAACGTAAAGTCGGTTACATATAGCATGCAGACGTTGCAAAGAAAATCTTCTTTCTTTGCATCTTTTTATGCCATTTATTTGGTCAATCCAAATAATTGTGTAACACACACACACACACACACACACAGGAGCGAGACCAATATAAAGGTACGCGCGACGCGCGCGTAATATACAACATAAACACTTACAAACAAAGGGTGTGCAAGAAGTTTTTTATAAACTTTTTGCACGCCCTTTTTTGTGGAAAAAATCGAGCCGTTTGTGCTCAAAAGTTATGCATTGCAGTAACTCAAAACAACAATAAATTTAAGTAAAGATGAAGAAAAAAACTTATGTCGCACCTTGGTGCGAAGTCATTTCTCTCATGGACGAGATTATGATTGCAAAATCGAGTGTTGTTATCAAGAAAGGTTCAACCGAAGAAGAATGGGGTGCCGACGAAGAAGTGCCCGGAGAAGAAGAGGAGGTATAAAAAAATGAAGATGAAACGAAAAAACATCCTGATGATGGGCTGCCTTGCCGGCCTGCTGTTGCTGAGTGCTTGCAGCAGCGAAGAGAACATGGCCGACACAGGCAACAAGATTGATGTGGCGAAAGGCATTCGCTTTCAATTCACCGAAGAGGGTTTCGAACCCGGCGAAGTTGCTGCCGCCAAACAAGGCACACGCGCCCTGGCCGAGCCGCAAGAGATTGACTTAGGCAACGGCATCATTGCCGAAGCAACGCTCGAGCCCGACACGACCGGTTGCGCACAGACCCGTGCCGGCAACCCCGTTCCCGACGGCACCTATAAGATTTATGCCATCGATGCCGGCGGCACACGCCACGATGGTTTGACGGGCAACATGACCGGTGGCGTGTTCACCCCCTCCGGCCATTGGGAATTAGAAGCAGGCACCTACACCTTTGTGTGCATCAACAGTGCTGTGACCGACAATGGCAACGAACTTTATGTGCAATTGAATGAAGAAGATGGCATGTCCCTCATCGGTGTTTCCGACCCCGTCACGGTCACCAATCCGTTTGATGTGTTCGTGTCGTTTGTCATGCGCCATCAGCAGGCACGCGTTCGCTATCAATTTGTCTCCTACACCGAACCGATAGAATCGCCATTGTTAACTGGGCTCTATGGCAACACAGAGTATAATGTCGGCTCGGCCTATTTCGATTTAAAAGGTAACATACTGAGATATGGAAGTTACCCTGCATGGATTAATTATACCAGTGGTGCACTCCACCTCAACCAGGCCTATCAGCCCAGTTCCATCACCAAGGAATACACCTACACCACCGATTATATTCTGTGCTCGCCGGAATATAGAAGTGTGACCTATTACACCATTAAAGGCACGCTCTATGGTCGTACCGTTTCCTCGAATAAGTCTGTTTCTTTCGGCACCCTTCAGAAGAACCACAGTTACATTTGGAAGTTGAAGCTCAAAAACAAAGACCCATGGTATCTCTACAGCGATGGCACCATCGGTTCGTTGGCCAAGCGCGGTTCGCGCACACCAATTGCTGTTGTCTTAGACGAGAAAACAACAACCACAGACGGATTAGCTGTAGCCCTGAAGAGTACAAGCAGCAGCTGCATGTGGAATGATGATGCTACAACAATCGTAAACCCACACGCTTTCACTAATTTTGATGCTGCAATTGCCGATATGGATGGTTATCGCTGGACTTATGAGAGCGACGGAAGTGCAGATCACATCGCAAAGGCTGATGTTGCCGTGAAAGATGGCAAGTATAATGCCTTTTATCAAGCTATTCATTATAATGCCGGGGTTCCGTTGACCTTCTCGGGTGGTAAAACGGGGAAATGGTTCTTGCCCAGTTTAGGACAAGTGCACCATCTTGTGCTGAAAATAGGAAAGGGCAATATGTCTGCTGAGAATAATCCAAGTAAGCTTGGTAGTGGTATCTATAAAATCGACCCACTGGAAACAAGCTTTATCAATGCAGGAGGAACTTTTGGTTATAATTTTTGGACGAGCACTGAATATAGTAAGGATGCAGCTATTACCTGCGCCTCAAAAGATGAGGTGCGACCCTACCGAGAAGTATTCTATTTTAATGCAAGGAAAAATAAAAACGAAGCGTCGGTTCGGCCTTTCATCTACTATTAAAAAGATGGTGGACGATGTCCAATGCAGTGGTGGGCACGCATGCAGGAGCTCTGCAAGCGCCAAACCGCTCGGGAATGCATTTGCAGGAGCTCTGCAAGCACCAAACCGTTCGGGAATGCATTTGCAGGAGCTCTGCAAGCGCAAAACCATTCGGGAACGCATTTGCAGGAGCTCTGCAAGCGCCAAACCGTTCGGGAACGCATTTGCAGGAGCTCTGCAAGCGCCAAACCGTTCGGGAATGCATTTGCAGAAGCTCTGCAAGCGCAAAACCGTTCGGGAATGCATTTGCAGAAACGCTGCAAGCGTTCGAAAAAGTGGAATAACACTTTGGTACAGGCAATTTTTATATTAATCACATAAAAAATATTCAAGTTATGGTAGACATTCAACCTATCGATTTAGTGCGCTTCAACAACGGTGCGCACTACGAGTTTATGAAGGTGGTGAACGACCGTTTCGCAACGGAGACGGCGCTGAGCACAAATGCTGCGGCGAAAAAGGCGATGGAGGCGTTGGCGGCTGCGTTGAAGGAGGAGGACCGCTGTTTGGCGATTTCGCAAAAGAGCCTCATCACCGACGACATCAAGGCGGCCGACGACAAGCGCGACAATATTTTTCGCGGGCTGCGCAAATCGATTAAGGGGCTGACGGATGCGCCCGTGGCCGATGTGGTGCAGGCGGCCAAGGAGCTGCAGCAATGTTTGGCAGATTATCGCATTGACCCCAAGATGCAGTTGGACCGCGAGACGGGTTTGCTGCACAATTTCATTGCCGACCTCGAAACAAAATATGCCGCTCAGGTGACGAAGCTCGGGCTCACGCTGTTTGTTGCGCCGCTCAAGGAGGCCAATGCCAAGGTGGAGCAGTTCATCGTTGGCCGCACTACCGCGCAATCGGCCGTCATAGCCGGCGAACTCCGTCAGGCGCGTTTGGCCACCGATGCCGCCTATCGTCACCTCGTGAAGTTTGTCAATGCGTTGGCGATGGTCTCGGGCACCACCGATTACGATGCCTTAGCCAAGTTCCTCAACGAGCACATCGACCGTTACAAACACGAGGTGCTGCCGAAGAAAAAGAAGGGCGGCAAAAAGCCGTCGGATGGCGACAAACCCGGTGACGGGAAGAAACCCGGTGACGGCGGGAAGAATCCCGATGGCAAGAAGCCGGGCGATGATGCTGCAAAGCCGGGCGACGGTGGCGACGGTAAGGATAAACCCGGCGGCAAAGGTCAGGGTGATGCCACGGTGACACCGAAAGAATAACTTGTTTTAAAACAAATGGCGTCATCCATGGTGATGCCGACGAAATAGTTTGTTTTAAAACAAATGACGTCATCCACGGTGGCGCCCAAATCATAACATACACACACTTTTTTATTTTAAGTAATGGGGGCGGGAGTGCGCGATGCATTTCCGCCCCCGAGTGTGTGGGGTAGTTGCAATCGTTATGTTGTAATGAGAAAAAGTACAACCCCCAAGGGGGTAGCCTCCTCGCTTGCATTGTTACCCAGGGTAGGCTGCGTTGCACTTGCCAACCCTGCGCTATCGAAAGTATAACCCCGATGGGGTAATGACGCACCGCGTGGTTTGGAGCTATCGAATGTACAATGTGATGAGGTAATGGCACACCGCGTGGTTGGCGTGGGCTATCGAATGTACAATGTGATGAGGTAATGGCACACCGCGTGGTTTGGTGGAGTTTGGTAGGGGCGGCGCCTGTGTGCCCGCCCGTGTCGCCCTGTAGGGGCGCATCCATCGTTAAATTCCCCGCGCACCATGCGTGTATTTTTGGTATGGAAACGCCGCTACGCGGACGTTCGGGCGGGCACACAGGCGCCGCCCCTACGGTTTCGTTTGAGCAGATAGCGTGTGGGACGGTTGATTTCGTTTGGGTAGATTACGCGTGGGTGGTTGATGCCGTTTGGGTGGATTGCGTGTGGGTGGTTTTGTTTGTTTGTTTGTTTGTTGGGAAAACGGTGCACATGAACCAACACCATCGGTGTTGTACTTTTGATAGCGCAGGGTTGATTGAGCGCAGCGAAATCTACCCTGGGTAAGGTCGTGGAGGGGAACCTATGCCATCGGCATTGTACTTTTTAAAATCAATTTTCGTGTGGGGAAATCATTTGCGAATAATCCATTCGGCACCATGTGGTAATGATGTGCGATGAGAAAAAGTACAACCCCCAAGGGGGTAGCCTCCTCGCTTGCATTGTTACCCAGGGTAGGCTGCGTTGCACTTGCCAATCCTGCGCTATCGAAAGTATAACCGCAATGCGGTAAGGGCACACCGCATCGTTTGGAGCTATCGAATGTGCAATACGGTGGGGTAATGGCACACCACATGGTTTGATGGAGATTGGTAGGGACGAATTGCACATGGGCGGTTGATTTCGTTTGGGTGGATTGCGCGTAAATAGTTATTTTGTTTGTGTAAGATTGCGTGGAAAAATATTACGGGGATTGGTAGGGGCGGTGCCTGTGTGCCCGCCCGCGTCGCCCTACAAGGACGCATCCATCGTTCATTCCCCGTGCACTATGCGTGTATTTTTGGTATGGAAACGCCGCTGCGCGGACGTTCGGGCGGGCACATAGGCGCCGCCCCTACGGTTTCGTTTGGGCAGATTGCGCGTGGACGGTTGATGCCGTTTGGGTGGATTGCGTGTGTGGTTTTGTTTGTTGGGAAAACGGTGCACATGAACCAACACCATCGGTGTTGTACTTTTGATAGCGCAGGGTTGATTGAGCGCAGCGAAATCTACCCTGGGTAAAGTCGTGGAGGGGAACCTATGCCATCGGCATTGTACTTTTTAAAATCAATTTTCGTGTGGGGAAATCATTTGCGAATAATCCATTCGGCACCATGTGGTAATGATGTGCGATGAGAAAAAGTACAACCCCCAAGGGGGTAGCCTCTTCCCTTGCACCATTACCCAGGGTAGGCTGCGTTGCACTTGCCAACCCTGCGCTATCGAAAGTATAACCGCTACGCGGTAGTGGCACACCGTACGATTTGATGGAGATTGGTAGGGACGGATTGCACATGGACGGTTGATTTCGTTTGGGGTGAATTGCGCATGGATGGAATTTTGTTTGTATGGGATTGCCTGGAAAAATATGATGGAGTTTGGTAGGGGCGGTGCCTATGTGCCCGCCCGTGTCGCCCTGTAGGGGCGCATCCATCGTTAAATCCCCGCGCACAATGCGTGTATTTTTGGTATGGAAACGCCACTACGCGGACGTTCGGGCGGGCACATAGGCACCGCCCCTACGGTTCCGTTTGGGCAGATTGCGCGTGGGCGGTTGATTTCGTTTGGGGATGGATTGTGCATGGCCTACGTATTCCGTTTGGGTGGGTGATGTGTGCAAATGTCGCTACCCCGCGTGTGTGAACGGGATATGGAGGGGAGATCAAGCCTGTAGGGCTTGTACTTTTGATAGCCCAGGGTTGCCGCCGATAGGAGGCTACCCTGGGTAAAGTCGTGGGCGGGAACCTATGCCATCGGCATTGTACTTTTTAAAATCCATTTGCGTGCGGGGAAATCATCCGTTCGTTGCGGGTGGTAATGTCTCCTTTTTAATGGTGCTTGACGGACAAAACCAATTGAAGGGGCACACGGTGCATTGCGGGCGCTGGCTTTTGCATATATAGCGACCATGCAGGAGAATCCAATGGTGGGCATCGCTCACTTGGGTGGTAGGAATATGTTTGAGCAGTGCCAATTCCACTTTCAGTGGCGTGTTGGCTGTGGCGGGCACCAATCCCAAACGGTGGCTCACACGGAAGACGTGGGTGTCGACGGCTAAGGTGGGTTTGCCAAACCATACGGCCTGCACCACGTTGGCCGTTTTGCGACCTACTCCCGGCAGCAAGGTGAGTGCTTCACGCGTGTCGGGCACTTCGCCCTGAAACTGCTCCACCAGCATACGCGCCATCTCGCTGAGATGATGGGCTTTGGCATTGGGATAGCTCACGCTCTTAATCAGCTCGAAGATGTCTTCCCATGTGGCTGCGGCCATGGCTTTGGCTGTGGGGTAATGGCGAAACAGTTCGGGGGTGATTTGGTTGATGCGCTTGTCGGTGCACTGGGCACTGAGCAATGTGGCTACGAGCAGTTGAAATGCGCTCGCGAACTGAAGTTCGGTGGTGACGTGACCTTCTTTCTGCGCAAAATATTGGAGAATGTAATCAAATCTTTCTTTTCGTGTCATGGCTGCAAAAGTAGAAAAAAATACTATCTTTGCAAAAAATTACAGGATAATATGAACGCAAAACGAATATTGAATTATCTGCGCACGCTCGCTGCCAACAACAATCGCGAGTGGTTTCAGGAACATAAGGATGAGTATGATGCATGTCGGGCAGATTTCGAACATGGCATTGAACAGGCTATCGCAACCATCGCACAGTTTGATCCCGAGGTGGCACATGTGACGGTGAAGGATTCGTGCTATCGTTTTAATCGTGATACGCGCTTCAGCGAAGATAAAAGTCCCTATAAAAATCATTTGGGCGCTTATATCAATGCTAAGGGCAAGAAGTCGCTGCGGGGTGGTTATTATGTGCATTTGGAACCAGGGAAATGCCTGTTGGCTGTGGGTGGCTATTGGCTGCCCACCCATGTTCTCACGGCTTGCCGCAATGAAATCATGGCACGTATTGGTGAATGGCAGCAATGTGTTGAGTCGCCCGAGTTTATCCGCCTTTTTGGCCGCCCCAATGAAAGCAGTTGGGATGGATCGGGTGCCAATGGCTTTGGGCTGGCGGGGCTAAAGACGGCGCCCAAAGGTTTTCCCAAGGATTATGCCCATGTGGAATATCTGCGGATGAAAGATTATTGTTGCTGGCACCATGTGCCCGACGATTTCTTTGAAGGCGATGGCTGGCTCCGCACGATGAGCGAGGTGTTCAAGGTGGGCAAACCCGCCATGGACTTCATGAATAGTGTCATCGACGATTACGAATAAAAGCTTCGGCACGCTGCAAGTCGTCGGGCGTGTCGATGCCCACCGTTTCGAAATCGGTCGTCACAACTTGTATTTTGTAGCCGTTTTGCAACCAGCGCAACTGCTCTAATGACTCTGCACGTTCGAGCGATGACATGGGTAATTGCGTGATTTCTTTTAGCACGTGGCTGCGATAAGCATAAATGCCCAAATGCTTTAAGAACGTGTGGTGATTGAGCCAATCGGCTTTCTCCACGTTACGTATAAACGGGATGATGCTGCGACTGAAATAAAGTGCATAGCCTTGATTGTCGGTTACAATCTTGGGCGAATTGGGGTTTTCTAAGGCTTCAATGGTTTCAAAAGGCTTGCCGAGTGTGGCAATTTGCGTGTGACTATTTTTAAAACAACGGCAAAGGCTTGTGATTTGTTCCTTTTGAATGAAAGGTTCGTCACCCTGAATGTTTATGACTACATCAAATTCTTCGCCGACCTTTTCTAAAGCCTCGGCGATGCGATCGGTACCTGAAGGGTGGTTGGCCGAAGTCATAATGGCTTTTCCGCCGAAATCAAGCACCGTTTGATAGATGCGTTCATCGTCGGTAGCCACAAATGCGGCATCTAATACGGGCGCAACCTGTTCATAAACATGCTGAATGACGGGCTTTCCTGCCAATAGGGCAAGAGGCTTTCCGGGGAAACGCGTCGAGGCATAACGCGCAGGAATTAATCCAATAAATTTCATATTCTTCTTTCCTTTTGTTGTTGATTTGTCGCAAAAGTAATAAAAAATACTAACTAATTTTGTGGGGCACCATAATTTTCTTACTTTTGACGTGCAATCAAATAACAAGCAATACATTGAAAAAACTATCACTATCCATTGCGCTTTTGGCGCTTCCATTCGTGTTGTCGGCACAAAAGATTGTGCTGGGCACCTGCACCACGCAAGATGGCGGAACCTATAAAGGGCAGATGATGAATGGTAAACCCAACGGGAAAGGTAGCACTGTTTTTAAAAATGGTAATACTTATGTGGGTGAATATATCAAAGGAAAGCGCGAGGGTTATGGTGTTTATACATTCTCTGATGGGGAACGCTATGAGGGAGAATGGTTTCAAGATCAACAGCATGGGCGCGGTACTTATTATTTCGCGAACAATAATAAGTATGTGGGCCTATGGTTTCGTGACTACCAGCAAGGTTTAGGCACCATGTATTATTATAATGGTGATAAATATGAAGGCTCGTGGGTGCGGGATAAGCGTGAGGGAAAGGGACGTTACACCTATTCCAGCGGCGCTTATTATGACGGCCAATGGAAAGACGATCAAAAGCATGGTAAGGGACTCTTTAATTGGGGGGATGGAACAACCTATGATGGTATGTGGGCCAATAATCAACGTTCGGGAAAAGGAACGAATAAATATGCCGACGGCGATGTCTATATAGGGAATTGGGCAGATGATATTCAGAATGGACGTGGCATTTATAAATTCCAAAATGGCGATGTCTATGAGGGCGAGTATGTACAAGGCGAACGCACTGGGCAAGGCATATTTAAATATGCCAATGGAGACCGTTACACCGGGCATTTCTCTGAAGGTGCAAAGGATGGGCAAGGAACATTTGAATGGCATTCGGGCGATGTTTATGTGGGATTGTGGCGCAATGACTTGCAAAATGGTCATGGAAAGCTAACAAAAAAAGCGGGCGACGTGTTCGAAGGAAATTTTAAGAATGGAAAGATAGATGGGAATGTCATCATTTATTATGCCAATGGTAGTCGTTTCAAAGGAACTTATAAGAACGGTATGCGCAACGGAGTTGCCATTGAAGAAGACAAAAATGGTAACCGCTTTGAAGGTGCTTATGTAGACGACCGGCGAGATGGAGGGTTCGTAGAGAAAGATCGCAACGGCAATGTGGTGAAGCGAGGGCATTACGAATCGGGACGTCGTTTTGAAGATTAAAGAGGAAAGTGTTATCAAAGAAATACCCATGCTATGATACTCTTCGGCGGGGTACATCAAATGAATAAAAGAAAGGGAAATTATAATGGCAAAAGGTTCGCAGGCAAAGAATGCTGTTACAAAAAGACAAGCACACATCGGGATTGTGAGAAACGATAGCTATTTAGCACCATTTGAAGATGCCATTCGTGGTCGGCATGACCATGCACAATGGAAATTAGCGCAACTCACGCACGATGGGAAGCAAACATTATCCGATTTTAGTAATGGTTACCAATATTATGGCCTTCACAAGTTGCCAAATGGATGGGTATTCAGAGAGTGGGCACCCAATGCTACTGCGCTCTATCTTGTAGGCGATTTCAGTAATTGGGAAGAGCAAGAACGTTATCAGGCCCATCGAATTGCTGGAACGGATGACTGGGAGCTCTGCTTGTCTGAAGAATTGTTGCAACACGGACAATTTTACAAAATGCACGTGAAATGGGATGGGGGAGAAGGTGAACGAATTCCAGCCTGGGCTACACGTGTAGTGCAAGATGAAACGACCAAGATTTTCTCTGCACAAGTGTGGAATCCCGAGGAGCCTTATCGATGGAAAAAGCGAAGTTTCCATCCCAACAAGTCACCTTTGCTGATATATGAATGCCATGTCGGTATGGCGCAGGATGCCGAATGTGTGGGCACCTATCGTGAGTTTCAGGAAAATGTGCTACCGCGTATCGTGGCAGACGGCTATAACTGCATTCAAATCATGGCCATTCAGGAACACCCCTATTATGGTTCGTTTGGCTATCATGTGAGTTCATTTTTCGCACCTTCCAGTCGTTTCGGAACTCCAGAAGAACTGAAAGCGCTTATTGATGCCGCTCATGCAGCAGGTGTTGCCGTGATTATGGATATTGTTCACTCTCATGCGGTGAAAAACGAAGTCGAAGGCTTAGGTAATTTGGCCGGCGATCCCAACCAATATTTCTATCCGGGCGACCGCCACGAGCATCCCGCTTGGGACAGCTTATGCTTTGATTATGGAAAAGACAATGTGCTGCATTTTCTCCTTTCTAATTGCAAATATTGGTTGGAAGAGTTCCATTTTGATGGTTTCCGTTTCGATGGAGTCACATCTATGCTCTATTATCATCATGGGTTAGGCGAGGCATTTACAAGTTATGCCGATTATTTCAATGGACATGAAGATGACAATGCCATTTGCTATCTCATGCTGGCCAATCTGCTGATTCATGAAGTAAATCCACAGGCTATCACGATTGCCGAAGAGGTGAGTGGTATGCCCGGTTTAGCAGCCAAGTTTTCTGATGGAGGTTACGGTTTCGACTATCGCATGGCGATGAATATTCCAGACTTTTGGATTAAGACTATTAAGGAATTAAGGGATGAAGATTGGAAACCCAGTTCCATCTTTTGGGAAGTGAAGAATCGGCGTGCCGACGAGCGAACCATCTCTTATTGCGAAAGTCATGACCAGGCGTTGGTAGGCGACAAGACGCTCATCTTCCGACTTATAGATGCCGATATGTATTGGCATTTCAAGAAAGGGGATGAGAACGAGGTTGCTTTCCGTGGAATAGCGCTGCATAAACTAATCCGTTTGGTAACGGCTTCAACCATCAACGGGGGCTATCTCAATTTCATGGGCAACGAATTTGGGCATCCTGAATGGATTGATTTTCCACGTGAAGGAAATGGATGGAGTTACAAATATGCACGAAGACAGTGGAATTTGGTAGACAATCAAGAGCTTGATTACCATTATTTGGGCGATTTTGATAAAGCCATGTTGCAAGTGTTGAAAATGGAACGTAATTTCATTCGCACGAAGGTGCAAGAGATATGGCATAACGATGGCGACCAAGTTTTAGCTTTTATGCGGGGCAATTTGCTCTTTGTATTCAATTTCTCACCTGCAAAGTCGTTTACGGATTATGGCTTTTTGGTGCCTGAAGGCAGTTATAAAGTGGTGCTTGACAGTGATGCTCCTGCTTTCGGTGGTAACGGACTGAACGACGACGCCATGGTTCATTTCACTTGTCTCGACCCTGTTTATGCTGCAGAGCATAAGGCATGGATAAAATTATACCTGCCTGCACGAACCGCTTTCGTCTTGCATAAAAATTAAAATGCCCATGGATACCAATTATCAAGATGGCACTCCGCACGGCAGTGTGGGCTATCGTCTGTGTTGTTTCACCTTGTTTGTAACTTTTTCATTCTGCTACCTTTATTTTTACCAAAACGATGTTCTGGCTACGGCACAGTATATACTGTCGCATGGCCAGACGCATTATCATCGTCTTTGGGGAGGGTTGCTCATCACGGCTTTACTCACACTATTCCAGCTTGCAATCAATGGTTATTTCAAGCTGCGTGGCAGTATCTATGTGCTCAGTTATGTTCCCTCATTTCTGCTACTCACATCTGTCACAGCTATGCGCATCAATCCTTCAGAGGGAGTCAGCTGGGGCTGGTGGTGCTGGGCAACTCCAATACTCATAGCCATTTCGTTGTGGATGATGCAGCAAGCTAAGCAATGGCAAACGAATGATGTTCACGAGATGACTCCTTGGTTGAGTGGGAGAGCCTTGGCAAACTACGTGGGCATGTTGCTGCTGTTTGCCTTCGTAAGCTGTTTTTCAAATCATGATAAGTTGCTGCACTATCAGCTCAGCATGGAACAGCACATGTTGAAGCATGAATATAGCGCAGCAGCTAAAGTGGGTGAAAATAGTTTGCAAACCGATTCCTCACTCACCTGTCTGCGCATTTACAATTTATCGCTCATGGGGCAGTTGCCTCATCGACTTTTTCATTATCCCATAGTGGGAGGTGCCGATGCCTTATTGCCTAATGGAAGAAGCGTACGATTTTTCATGTGCCCGATGCTTTCTGTTGGCCAACATTTAGGCGCTGTGTTTAAACAGCACCTGTCACCCATGCATTATTTGGAATTGATCCATCAGCATAAAATGGCTACCCCTGCAGCGCACGACTATTTGCTTTGCGGCTATCTGCTGCAGGGAAAACTCGATGCTTTTGCTCACACGATTGGCAGTTATTATGCCATCACAGCCTCGTTGCCCAAGCATTATCGTGAAGCGCTGGTGCTCTATAATCACCTGCGTTCTGCACCTTTCGTGCTTTATCACGACAATGTAGTGGATGCCGATTTTGCCGATTTCCAAACCATCATGCACAACAATCCCGACCCAAAGAAGCAGTTAACGGCGTTGCGCGACACTTTTGGCAACACCTATTGGATGTATTATTATCAGCTGCATCACGAACAACTGTAAAATGTGCACCACAATTCTGATAGAAGGTATCGTTGCAACAACTCATTCGGTGGTCGATATGGCCATTACATCGTTGCAGCAACTGATTCGGTGGTCAATATGGCCATTACATCATTGCAGCAAACGATTCGGGGGTCAATATGGCCATTACATCGTTGCAGCAACTGATTCGGTGGTCAATATGGCCATTACATAGCTGCAACAACTCATTCGGCGGTCAATATGGCCATTACATCATTGCAGCAAACGATTCGGTGGTCAATATGACCATTACATCGTTGCAACAACTGATTCGGTGGTCAATATGGCCATTACATCATTGCAGCAACTGATTCGGTGGTCAATATGACCTTTTACATCGCTGCGGCGACCTGTTTTCATAAATAAAGTTCTTATTTTGCAGACAAAATGAATTTTCTTAAGAAAAGTCTTGCTCCATTCAGTCTTTTTTAAGACCTTTGGCAGACAATTTATTAAATCCATATATCGTTTAAGTATAATGAACAAATTAAAACTACTGCTTTTAGCTGGACTTTTGTTGGTTGTGGGTTCAGCTACAGCTGCAAAGCAAACCAAACACACGTTTACAATCGCGAATGGAAATTTCCTTTATGACGGAAAACCAACGCAGATCCATTCGGGTGAGTTGCACTATGCGCGCGTTCCGGCTCCTTACTGGCGTCACCGTCTGCAAATGATGAAAGCTATGGGACTGAATGCCGTCACATCGTATGTGTTTTGGAACCATCACGAAACCAGTCCCGGTGTTTGGGATTGGCAGACGGGAAACCACAACATCCGCAATTTCATTAAGATTGCAGGCGAAGAGGGCTTAATGGTGATTTTGCGCCCAGGCCCTTATTGTTGCGCGGAATGGGAGTTCGGGGGTTATCCATGGTGGCTGCCCAAAGCCAAAGGTTTAGTTATTCGCACCGACAACAAACCCTTCTTAGATTCTTGTCGTGTGTACATCAATCAACTGGCTAATCAGGTGCGCGATTTGCAAATCACAAAAGGAGGTCCGGTGGTGATGGTGCAAGCCGAGAACGAATTTGGCTCCTACGTGGCACAACGCAAAGATATTCCGTTGGAAGTGCACAAGAAATATGCGGCTCAAATTCGTCAGCAACTGTTAGATGCAGGATTTGACATTCCCATGTTCACGTCGGATGGAAGCTGGCTCTTCAAGGGAGGAAGCATCGAGGGCGCATTGCCCACGGCAAATGGCGAAGGCAATATTGAGAAGTTGAAGCAAGTGGTCAACGAATATCATGGAGGAGTAGGCCCATACATGGTTGCCGAGTTCTATCCGGGCTGGCTCAGCCATTGGGCGGAACCGTTCCCACGCGTTTCAACCGAAAGTGTAGTGAAGCAAACCAAGAAATATTTAGATAACGGTGTGAGCTTCAACTACTACATGGTGCATGGCGGAACCAACTTCGGCTTCACGACCGGTGCTAACTATAGCAACGCCACCAATCTGCAACCCGACATGACGAGCTACGATTATGACGCACCCATCAGCGAAGCGGGTTGGGCTACCGAGAAATATAATGCCATTCGTGCGTTGATGATGAAGTCGGTTGCCTACAAAGTGCCCGCTGTTCCTGCCCGCATTCCAGTGATTGCCATACCCAAGATTTCGTTGAACAAGACGGTCGATGTGATGACAATGGTAGTAGGAATGAAGGCCGTTGAGAACGACACGCCCATGACCTTCGAAGACCTCAATCAAGGTATGGGCTATGTGTTGTATCGGCGTCACTTCAACCAGCCCATTTCGGGCATGATGCGCATCAAAGGATTAGCCGACTATGCTGTGGTCTATGTGAATGGCACAAAGGTGGGCGAATTGAGCCGCGTGACCGATGTCGATAGCATGGAGGTGAATGTCCCCTTCAATGGCGTGTTGGATATCCTCGTTGAAAACATGGGACGCATCAACTATGGTGCACGCATTGTTGAGAGCTTCAAAGGCATTACGAAGCCCGTCACCATTGAAGGCAATGAGATTACGGGTAATTGGCAAATGTATTCGTTGCCCATGGATAGAATGCCCGATATGACCAAGTTAGCCGCAGGCTACAAAGCGGGTATGCCCGTGCTCTATGGCGGCAGCTTCACACTCGACAAAGTCGGCGACACTTTCCTCGACATGGCGAAATGGGGCAAAGGCATTGTCTTTGTAAACGGCATCAATTTGGGACGCTACTGGAAGGTTGGTCCGCAACAAACACTTTATTTGCCGGGCTGTTTCCTCAAGAAAGGGAAAAACGACATTGTGGTGTTCGAGCAACTCAATGACGAAAAGAAAGCCGAATTAAGTAGCGGCACGACTCCCGTTCTCGACCAATTAGTAAAATAACGAAACGATTTTCTTTTCTTTGATTACCCGACTGCTGGCAACTATTTTGTGTTGTCAGCAGTTTTTATAAGCGGCAACCCCCGCCACCATTCTAACCCCGTTTTCAGAGAACTTTTATAAGGCTGTCGAATACTCTTTCAACCCATCTTTTCGTTTGTTGATTTAGCACATGGTATTCACCTTGGAGGACAAAGAGCGCAAATCTTTGCAAGGTTACGAACATTTTATTACTTTTGTAAACCGATGGGAAAAGAAATACCCCGTGTTACGCAAATATAAAGCCCAACGTAATATTGCTTATTTCACCTATATGGACTTCCCAGTAGAAGTACAAAGATGCATTTATACGACGAATTGGATTGAGCGGCTCAACAGAAAGTATAAAAGAACCATTAAGATGAGAGCTGCAATGCCGTCAAGTCAATCGGTTCATCTGTTGTAATGGAAGAAACGCAGACTACATATCGAAGGAAAGTTTATCAATGGAGATGCTGGAAAGAGAGTAAATAATTTTGAACAAAATGGAAGATATGGGAAATTATGGTTACACACTTTTTAGGACAATACCCGTCGGAATTTCCCGCAGCCCTGTTTTTGATTAAAATGGCTCGTCGGAATTTTCCGCAACCCTGTTTTTGATTAAAATGGCCCGTCGGAATTTTCCGAAGCCCTGTTTTTGATTAAAATGGCTCGTCGGGATTTTCCGAAGCCTTGTTTTTGATTAAAATGACCCGTCGGAATTTTCCGAAGCCTTGTTTTTGATTAAAATGACCCGTCGGAATTTTCCGAAGCCTTGTTTTTGATTAAAATGGCCCGTCGGAATTTCCCGCAACCTTGTTTTTAGTATGAATTGCCTCTCAAGAAGTTGGAAGGCACCAACTCTGTTACGGCTTGTTTAGGCTTCATTGTGTTGAGGAAGTGAGGCGAAAGTCCTGCGATGGCGAATATAATATTGCCACAAGATGGCGTGCCGATAGCGCTTATCGCAACTTTTCTCACTGCGCCACGACTGAATTCGCCGGCGGTCGTCCTTAAACTCGTTTCGCCAAGCCCAAAAATCGTGCCGTGCCTTATAGATAGCTTTGAAGTCGGCTATGTTCCCCTGGGTAATGAGCGTCTGCCAAGCTGCCACATAGTCCAGCAGCCAGCGCATGGCCATGACGGGCCGAAGTTGGTCTGATGGAAGGTTTTTATAGAGCATGGTGAGGTTGTTGCGAAAATTTAAATAGGTCTTCCGTGCATTGCCTTTGGGCAGCGTTCCGCCTCCAACATGGTAAACCGTGCTGCCAGGCACACACGCTATTTTGCGCCCTTGAATGTTGAGCCGCCAGCAAAGGTCAATCTCTTCGCTGTGGGCAAAGAAGCGTTGGTCCAAACCTCCTGCGGCCCAATAGTCTGTAGCGCGAATGAACAAACAGGCGCCCGTAGCCCAAAATGTGTGAGCAGGCCGGTCGTATTGGCCATGATCGGTTTCCACCGTTTCAAACATGCGCCCACGGCAAAAGGGGTATCCCCACCAATCCATGAAACCGCCGGCCGCACCGGCATATTCGAATTGTGTGGGTTGTGCCACCGCGTGCAATTTGGGTTGGCATGCTGCCACGTCGGGATGATGCTCCATGTAGTCGAGTAGGGGCTGGAGCCAATTCTCGGTTACTTCGACATCTGAATTGAGCAGCACGTAATATTCACTCTCCACCTGCTGCAATGCACGGTTATATCCCTCGGCAAAGCCTAAGTTTTGATAGAGTTCGATGCAACGGATGTTGGGATAGTGGGCAGCGAGAAAAGCCATCGAATCGTCGGTCGAGGCATTATCGGCCACTATGATTTGAGCTTGTTGTGGGGTGTTGCGCACGAGTGCGGGCAGATATCGTTCGAGCATTTTCCGCCCATTCCAATTTAAAATAACAATGGCTACAGTCTTCATTCCTCAACAATATTTTGTACTCTGAGTGCCGTGTGATCGTGGTTGAATTCGCCCAACCGGACAGTCATGAGCTGGTTATCATATTCTTCACGCGCCATCGCAGGGGCAAGTTCCACGCGAATGTAATTGTCCGTAAACCCATGCATGGCTTTTCCGCGTGGCGCCTTTTCGAAAAGCACTTGTTTTTCTTGACCAATGAATTGTGCATAGAAGGCTTGTGTTTTCTCATCGCTCAAGGCGAGCAACCGTTTGGCGCGGCGTTTCTTTTCTTTTTCGTCCACCACATAAGGAATGTTGAGCGCCTGTGTGCCCGGGCGTTCGCTGTAGGGAAACACATGAAGCTGCGTCACGGGCAGGCTGTTGAGAAAGTCGTAGCAGGCTTCAAAGTGTTCTAGACGCTCGCCACGGCTACCCACCATCACATCAACGCCGATGAAAGCTTCGGGCATTTGTTGTTTGATGCGCATCACTTTTTCCGCAAAGAGCTTTGTATCATAGCGCCGATGCATAAGCTTGAGCACTTCGTCGCTGCCACTCTGCAAAGGAATATGAAAGTGGGGCATGAACTTTTGGCTGCGACTGCAATAATCAATGAGCGCATCATCAATCAAGTCGGGCTCCAAACTGCTGATGCGATAGCGCTGAATGCCATCTACTTCGTCGAGTGCTTTTACCAAATCAAGGAAGCTTTCATGGGTAGTTTCACCAAAATTGCCAATGTTTACCCCCGTGAGCACAATCTCTTTTCCGCCTTCGGCAGCAGCTTCTTCAGCCTGCCGCACAAGAGAGGCGATAGTAGGATTGCGCGAAAAGCCGCGAGCATAGGGGATAGTGCAATAGGTGCAAAAGTAGTTACAGCCGTCTTGCACCTTTAGAAAATAGCGTGTTCGGTTGCCTCGTGAGCACGATGGTTGGAAACTTTTAATATCCTTTGTCTTGACACTGTGGTATTGATGCAGGGCATCGTCATCTTTGTGCAAGAATGCGTCGTTGAGATATTGAATGAGGTTGGCTTTTTCGTTGGAACCCAACACTAAATCGACGCCTTGGATTTGGCTCACTTTTTCACTCTCTAACTGTGCATAGCAGCCTGTGACGATGATGAATGCCCCAGGATTCTCGCGCACCATTTTGTGGATGGCTTGTCGACATTTATGGTCGGCCACTTCGGTCACGCTGCAGGTATTGATGAGACAGATGTCAGCCTGCTCATCTTTCTCAGCCGTGAGCACACCCATGTCGGACAACATTTTGCCAAAAGTGGAGGTCTCTGAGAAATTTAGTTTGCAGCCCAGCGTATAGTATTTTGCTTTCTTTCCTTGAAAAGCTGAAGAATCAATCATTTTGTTTGAATAGTTATGCGTGATGTGGAATTATGCATTGGGCGTAGGAAACAGATTCAATTTATTGGCGCGAGCTTCCTCGAGTGAAATTGTTTTGGCTTGGCGCTGTTCAAAACGCTGGCGCAACTCATCATATTTCGCGTTTAACTCGTGTTTCAGCCGTTCGCGCGCTTCATCGTTTAGCAAGTGTGCGGCAACCAATGCGTTTTGTGAGGCATCTTTCATCCAAACTACAGGACCGCTATATGCGGGAGCAATCTTTAGTGCCACATGCAGTTGACTTGTAGTGGCGCCGCCAATCATAATTGGAATATGCAGGCCGGCTTTCTCCATTTCTTGCGCCACATGTACCATTTCTTCTAACGAAGGGGTAATCAAACCGCTCAATCCTATCATGTCGACACGGTGTGCAATGGCTTCGGCCACGATTTGTTCTGCAGGAACCATCACGCCCAAATCAATCACTTCGTAGTTGTTGCAAGCCATCACCACGCCTACAATATTCTTACCAATGTCGTGCACGTCGCCCTTGACGGTGGCCAACAAAATTTTGCCTGCCACATAGTTGCCTTCGGCTTTTTCGGCTTCAATGAAAGGTTGCAAAATGGCCACAGCCTGTTTCATGGTGCGAGCGGTCTTTACCACTTGGGGTAAGAACATCTTACCCGTACCAAAGAGTTCTCCCACTTCATTCATGCCAGCCATCAGTGGTCCCTCGATGATGTCTACAGCGTGTGGATATTGTTGGCGTGCTTCGGCCAAATCGACTTCTAAATAATCACTGATTCCTTTTCGCAAGGCATAGGCCAATCGCTGCGCTACGTCTGTCTCTCGCCATGCTTCATGCTGTTCAGCAACAGCCCGAGCACCATTTTTCCGTTGTTCTTGCTCTGCTTTCACTCGATTGGCCAAGTCAATCAAGCGTTCGCTAGCCTCTGCATCTTTATTGAGCACCACATCTTCGATGGTTGTAAGCCAATCTTTAGGCAGGTCAGCGTAAACCATTTTGGTAGCAGGATTAACGATACCGAAATCCATTCCTTGCTGGATGGCGTGGTAGAGAAACACGGCATGCATGGCCTCGCGGATATCATTATTGCCACGGAAAGAGAACGAAAGATTGCTTACACCACCACTGACGTGAGCTCCTGGAAGGTTCTTCTTTATCCAACCGACAGCTTTAATAAAATCTACAGCATAGTTGTTGTGTTCTTCAATGCCTGTAGCTATTGATAAAATATTAGGGTCGAAGATGATGTCTTGCGGATTAATACCAACTTTCTCCGTCAGCAAACGATAGGAACGTGCGGCAATTTCAATCTTGCGTTCATAGGATGTAGCTTGTCCCTGCTCGTCGAAACACATCACTACCACGGCAGCACCATAGCGTTTTACATCTCGTGCCTCACGAAGGAACACCTCTTCACCGTTTTTGAGTGAAATGGAATTCACGATGCTTTTGCCTTGAATGCATTTCAACCCTGCAAGGATTACATCCCATTTGCTGGAATCAATCATAATGGGCACGCGCGACACGTCGGGGTCAGAAGCCACTAAGTTTAGGAAGTTCACCATCTCGCTCTTTGCATCTAACAAGCCATCGTCCATGTTGACATCAATCACCATGGCACCATCGGCCACTTGCTTGCGCGCAATGGCAAGCGCCTCATCATATTGTTTGTTTTCAATGAGACGCAGAAACTTGCGACTGCCGGCAACATTGCATCGCTCGCCCACGTTTACAAAGCGTATATCGGGTGTGAGTTCCAACAGCTCTAAGCCACTCAACCACATCGCATCGGATTTCGCGTTTATCCGGTGAGGCTTCCTGCCTTTGGCTAATTGGGAAAACTTAGCAATGAATTCATCGGTTGTGCCGCAACATCCTCCCACAATGTTCACCAAGCCTTCGTCCAAGTACTCCTCAATTTGTTGTGCCATGCTGTCGGCCGATTCGTCATATTGTCCCAACGAATTGGGCAGACCGGCATTGGGATAAACCGAGATATAATAGGGAGCTTTGTGGGCTAATGAAGCTAAGAAAGGTTTCATTTGCCGCGCCCCAAACGAGCAGTTCAGTCCCACGGAGAAGATGGGATAGCCGCTGAGGCTGCCCAAGAAGCCTTCTAACGTTTGCCCGCTCAGCGTTCGACCGGCTAAATCGCTAATCGTAGCGCTAATCATAATGGGGAGCTCTCTTTTGTATTCGGCCATTATTGCGATAGCTGCATCAATAGCGACCTTTGCATTAAGCGTGTCGAAAATCGTTTCAATGAGAAAGGCATCCACACCGCCATTTAATAATCCTCGTATCTCTTCGGCGTAAGCTTCATATAATTCATCGTACGTGAGGTTGCGTGTGGCTGGACTATTGACATCTGGGCTCATCGAGCAGGTTTTGTTTGTCGGACCAATGGAGCCTGCGACAAAGCGCGGTTTCTCTTCGGTAGCGAATTCCATCGCAGCCGTTTTGGCTAAGCGAGCGCCTTCGAGTGCTATTTTATAGCTATCCGCTTCCAAGCCATAATCGGCTTGCGAAATACGTTGTGCTGAGAAAGTGTTGGTTTCAATGATGTCGGCTCCGGCCTTCAGATAGCGGCGGTGCACATCAAGTACCACATCAGGCCGGGTGAGGTTTAGCAAATCGTGATTGCCTTTTAACTGCTTTTGCGGGCAGTTTTGAAACAGCGTTCCGCGATAATCCTCCTCGGAAAGCGCATAGGTTTGGAACATTGTTCCCAAAGCGCCATCGAGGATTAAGATTCTATCCTGAATAACATCTTGTAATTTCTTCATAAATTTAAACGCATCGTGAACGGATAGTGCGAAATATTTAATAATGTTTCATCATACGATCCATTTCTCTTCGGTCTTGCTTTTCGCGCAAGGTCTGCCGTTTGTCAAATTCCTTTTTACCCTTTGCCACGGCAATATTGACTTTGGCGCGTCCGTGCTCATCGATAAAGAGCAGCGTGGGGACGATGGTAAAGCCTATTTGTGCCGCAGCATCGGCCAAGCGACGCAATTCTTGTTTGGTGAGCAACAATTTTCGGTCGCGTTTTGCTTCGTGGTTGCTATACGAACCATAAAAATAGGGGCTGATGTTCATGCCCTTCACCCATAACTCACCTTTGTAGACTACACAAAACGAATCTACCAGCGAAGCCTTGCCGGCCCGAATGCTTTTGATTTCGGTTCCCGTGAGCACGATGCCCGCAGTGTAGGTGTCGGTGAAAAAATATTCAAACGAAGCTTTCTTATTCCTTATCTGAATGGGGCCGCCTTTGCTGCCACCTTTATTTTGCTTACTCATGTGCTATCACTACAAAATGATCTAAATGATGGTCAACATAACGTGCAATTTGCCGCGTGAAAAGCTCTTCGTTTTCAACAAACTGTTCGTCGAATTCGTCGAACTCGGCAAATTGCTCATACATTGCCATAAACGTTTCGTCATCGCAATCGCGCTCTATCTCAGCGTGGTATTTTGAATAAAGGCGATGCGTTTTGCCCAAGATTTTAAAGAGTTCTTGCAAGCCCCATTCACGAAAGGCCTTGCCTGTGGGGTTGAGGAAGATGAAACTGCCCAAACCATTGTGAATGAGCTGCACAAAGCCGCCCTCCATCACTTCTTCGTACAAATAATGATAGGCCAGCAGGGTGATTTGGTCGGCGTTGAGTTGCGCCATGTTTTCACCATTCAGCTCGCCACCAATAGCATTTAATATGGCCTGTGTGATGGTTGAAACAAACTCGTCATAACCTTTTTCGGCGGCCATCTGCAACACCTTATCATCCATTTTCACCTCTTTCATATTTCTTTTTCTTTTGCTGCAAAAGTAGCAATTTTCAGGCAATAGACAAAACACTTGCTTTGTTTATTGCTTTCTTAATCTTTTTGCGGCAACAGGGTCGTTTGCATGCGAAAAAAAATCCCGTGCCACCGGAGGGTCGCAAGGCCACATTCCTTGTGCATTTGGGTTGGCAGCACAAAATATGCGGGCAAGCCTTTCCCCTTCATGGGTTTTTTATTACTTTTGCAACCATGTTACTCTCCGTCGTCATCCCGTTCTATCAGTCGGCCACCACGCTTCGTCAAAGTGTGGCCTCTGTGCTGGTGCAGCAGGTGGATGAGATGGAAATTATCTTGGTTGATGATGGTGCGCCGGCCGATGCGCGGCAGATTGCCTCTGACATCGTTGCGGGGCATGAGAATGTGCGCTGTATCAGCCAGGACAATCAGGGATTGAGCAGTGCTCGAAATGCGGGTGTTGCAGTGGCAAAAGGGCAATATATTACTTTTGTGGATAGCGATGACACCGTGGCGCCTGGTACTTATGCGGCAGCGTTTGCAATGTTGAAGCGGCATCCAGAGATAGCACTTTTAGAGTTCCCCGTCCTTGTGGGTGAGGGGAGTGTGCAGGCGCATCGGTTGGCTTTCGCACCACGGCTTTACACCGATTGGCGGCATTATTGGCTGCGCACGCGAGCCTATGCTCATGGCTATGCTTGGAATAAAATCTACCGCCGCGAGCAGGTGATGCATCATCCGTTTAAAATAGGTGCAGCATTCGAGGATATCGAATTTTTGATGCGCTTGCTCCCGTCTTGTCCATGCATCGCCACCATGAACGAGGGCTGCTATCACTACCAGCAAAACCCGCATGGTTTGTCGGCCAATGCATCATCTTTTCAGTTAGAAAGTCTGCTGCATTGGCATGTAAACACGATGAAAAAGGTTTGCGACAAAGTCTACTTTGCGTGCATCTTAAATGTGCAATTAGATGTTTATCGGCAAGGCGGTCCCATTCTCTTGCCCCATCGGCCGCCTTTTCGCGGCACGTTTAAACTCTACATTTATTCATTAATCGGAATACAAGGCCTATGCTTCATTCACAAAATCTACAAAACCCTGCAGCCAAACCGTTGGTGAGTTTCATCATTGTCACTTGCAACACCGACGCGCGGCAGCTGCGCGCATGTGTTGAAAGCGTTCTTAAACTCTCGTTGAGCCACAATGACCGTGAGCTGATAGTGATTGATGATGGAAGTCGCGAGCCTGCCATCAATGTGCTGCTCGACTTTTGCGATGAGTTGATTTATGTGCGGCAGCCCAACCTGCGGCTGAGCATGGCGCGTAATCGTGGCATCAGTATGGCGCAGGGCAAGTATTTGCAATTTGTTGATGGCGACGACTATTTGTTGCAATCCACCTATGAACATTGCTTGGATTTGGTGCGCTATCATCAGCCCGATTTGGTCTTGTTCCAGCTGTCGACTTCGCCTAAGGTGCCACTTGCTGATGACTATGAGGGGCCTTGCGCAGGTGTTGAATATATGCAGACGCACAATTTGCGAGGCACAGCTTGTGGCTATCTGTTTAGCAAGCATTTGTTGCATGGCCTTCGTTTCACAACCATGCGGCATTATGCTGAAGATGAAGAGTTCACGGCACAACTTATTTTGCAATCGAAGCATTTGTTTTCCACCTCGGCCAAAGCCTATTTCTATCGGCAACATACAGCCTCTGCTCTGCATCAAAAGCAGCCTAAAAATAAGTTGCTTCGATTGCAAGACACCGAGGAAGTGATTCTTGTGCTATTGGAGAAAAAGAAAACGCTTACGCATTCTGAACAAAAGGCGTTGGAGCGGCGTATCTTGCAACTCACGATGGATTATCTTTATCTCACAGCACGCCTCACCCATAGCTATGAACGGCTCACCGATGCTTGCGAACGGATGCGCAGATATGGACTTTTTCCGCTGCCCAATAAGCATTACACCAAGAAATATTCGCTTTTCAGAAACCTCATCAATTATAGTTGGGGGCGAAAGGTGATCCTTGCAACAATGTTGAAATGAAGATTTTATTATTGGGCGAATATAGCAATGTGCACCATACGCTGGCCTTAGGTTTGCGTGCTTTGGGGCATCGGGTGGTGGTGGTTTCGAATGGGGATTTCTGGAAAAACTATCCACGCGATGTGGATGTGAGCCGGCATCCCGGGACTTTGAGCGGCTTGCGACTTTATGCAAAACTTCTGAGATTGTTGCCTCAGTGGCGCGGATTTGACATAGTGCAGCTCATCAATCCCATGTTTTTTGAGTTAAAAGCCGAGCGTCTTTTTTTCTTCTATCGTTATTTGCGCCGCCACAATAGGTGTGTTATCTTGGGCGCATTTGGCATGGATTATTATTGGGTGCACGAGAATATCACGCGCTTTCCGCTGCGCTATAGCGATTTTAATATCGGGAATGCACTTCGCAAGGATGCTGAGGCGCAACGTCATATCGCGGAATGGAGCGGAACGGCGAAAGCTGCACTCAACCAATATATTGCCCAGGATTGCGACTTAATCATAGCAGGGCTTTATGAATATTGGGTGTGCTATCAATCGCTTTATCCTCAAAAAACCGTTTTCTGTCCGTTGCCCATCATCCCAAAAGCCGTTCGCCCAGCCCCTGTTTCGGGAGCTTTGAAGGCTTTTATCGGCATTAATCAGGCGCGCAGTGCTTACAAAGGAACCGACCGCATGTTGCGCGTAGCCGAGCAATTGCAGCGTGATTTTCCACAGCAATTCAGTCTGCGTGTGGCGCGTGATATGCCTTTTGCACAATATGTGGCAGCCATGCAGCCATGCGATTTGCTTTTCGACCAACTTTATAGCTACACACCTGCCATGAATGCCTTGGAGGCCATGAGTTATGGTGTGGTTTGCGTGGGCGGGGGCGAACCTGAAAGTTATGAGCTATTAGGTGAAAAGCTGTTGCGTCCGGTGATCAATGTGCAGCCCGACGAGGAAAATTGCTATCAGCAGCTCATGCCATTTATTCAGCATCCCGAACGACTCAATGCGTTGAAACAGCAAAGTATAGATTATGTAAAAGCTCACCATGATTATATAAAGGTGGCACAACAATATCTTCATTGTTATGAGCAGGCACTCCACAATTAAGATTCTCTACACAACCGACATTCACGGCAGCTTTTTTCCTTATGATTTTATTGAGCGAAAGCCGTGCACAGGCAGTCTTGCGCGGGCAGCAAGCTACATCAAAGCCCAACGTGTACATTACGGGGAACGGTTGTTGTTGCTTGATGGGGGAGATGTGTTGCAAGGTCAGCCCACCTGTTATTACAGCAATTTCGTGGCACCCGAGCAGCCCAACATGGCGGCGCGCGTGCTCAACGAATTGGGATATGATGCGCAGGCCATAGGCAATCACGACATTGAAACGGGCCATGCGGTTTACGATAAATATATCCGTGAGGCAAACTATGCTGTGTTGGCGGCTAATGTTGTGGATGCACAGACTGGCGAACCTTATTTTAAACCTTACGCACTATTTGTTGTCGATGGCGTGCGCATTGCGGTTATCGGTATGCTCACAGCTGCAATTCCCTATTGGTTACACGAGAGTTTGTGGCAGGGCATACAGTTCAAAAGCATTGCCTCATGTTTGCAAAAATGGGTTAATCATGTGCGCAGCTGCGAGCAGGCAGATTTTGTTATAGGACTATTTCATTCGGGATATGCGGGTGGAATAGCGGATGCACATTATCCTGAGAATGAAGTGAAAGCCGTTGCACAGCAGACGATGGGAATAGATCTCATCCTCTTCGGACACGACCACCAGCAAAAGCAGGAAGTAGTTGGTCATGCAGATGGTTCGTTCACCACGCTGCTCAACCCTTCGAGCAATGCTCATTTGATGGCTGAAGCCACGCTTGACATAGAAATTAGTGAAGGGAAAGTGCAGAAAGTTGATTGCACGGCGCAGCTTGTTTCGCTCGAAAAACAACCGCTCGACAATGACTTTATGCAACATTTTGCTGCCGATAAGCAGCAGGTGGAAAGCTATACGCAGCAAGTCGTTGGCCGCACCACCCATGCTTTGCGCACGCGAGACAGCTTCTTCTGTTCGTCGCGCTTCAGCGATTTTATTCACGATGTACAGCTGGCTGTCGCTCCGGCCACACTCTCATTCAATGCGCCGCTGAAGTTTGATGCAGTCATTGCGCCGGGTGACATTCATGTTTACGACCTGTTTAATCTTTACACTTACGAAAACCAACTGTATGTGTTTCGCTTGACGGGGCAAGAAATCAAGCAATTTTTGGAGTACAGTTACGCCCTTTGGACACAAACGATGCATGAACCTACAGACCATCTCATGCGCATGGAGCAGGGGAGTGATGGGCATTGGCGGTGGCAGAACTTAGCATTTAATTTCGACACGGTGGCCGGCATTGATTATGAAGTCGATGTGCGGCAACCTATCGGACGGAAAATCAACATCCTTCGGTTGAGCAATGGGGCTCCTTTCATGCTCAATCAAAGCTATCGTGTGGCGATGAACAGCTATCGCGGCAATGGTGGAGGCGAGTTGCTGACACGTGGTGCAGGCATTCCCTTCGAAGAACTTCCACGGCGCATTGTGTGGATGAGCAGTAAAGACCAGCGCCAAATCATTATGGATTACATCCACGCAAAAGGTACAATAGCGCCAGAACCCCACAACAACTGGCAATTTGTGCCCAAAGCATGGGCAGAACCAGCCATTGCAGCCGATAAACGATTGTTGTTTCCAGGCTGTCATGGGTGATGGTTGAGAGGAGGATAATCCCGTGACTAGAACCATGCCTACGCCAAGTATGCAAGAAAAAAGGCAGCCCAAGCGGACTGCCTTTTGATGTGGATAGCGCAAAATTGCGTTATTCCGAAATCTTCACTACTTTATAATCGCGTTTGCCCGTAGGCCAAATGCCTTTCACAATCAGCACGGGATCTTGGCTGGTCGACGCGCTCTTCACAAGCTCCTGCAAATCGTTGAGGGTTTTGAGGGGCGTGTCGTTGGCATATTGCATGATGAAACCGGTGTCGATGCCGCTGTCTTTGATGGCACCTTTGCCCACTTTCGTTACTTCCAAACCAACGTTGATGTTGAATTCTTTCTTCTGTTGCTCGGTCACGGGACGGAAACTTGCGCCTAACACATCGAGGTCGGCTGTCTTAATCACTTTGGTATTGCCTTGTGCATTTTTCAATACGACCGACTTGCTGTGCTTGGCCTTGTTGTGCAAGTAGGTGAGATTTACTTGTTCGCCCGGACGTTTCTTCGACAGCAGTTCCTGCAACTCAGACATCTTCGTCACTTTCTTGCCATCAACAGCCACAATCACGTCGCCTTTCTTGATGCCGGCAGCTTCGGCCGAACTGCCTTCGACCACTTCGGCCACATAAACTCCTTCGTTGGTACCCAAGTCAACCTCTTTCTTTTCTTCCTTCTGCGCGTTGATATAGTTCAGCACATCGCCGCCGCGGATGCCCAGCACAGCACGTTGTACGGTGCCATATTGCTTGAGGTCTTCCACCACTTTGGTCATGATGGTTGTGGGAATAGCGAAACCGTAGCCGCTGTAAGCGCCCGTTTGCGAATAGAGCATGGCATTGATGCCCACCAATTCGCCTTGCGCATTAACCAAGGCACCGCCCGAGTTGCCGGGATTGATGGCCGCATCGGTTTGAATGAAGCTCGAAATCTGCGGACCGTTGCTGCCGTCGCCACCCATGGAGCGTGCCTTGGCACTCACGATACCTGCTGTGACAGTAGAGCTGAGGTTGTAGGGATTGCCCACAGCCAGCACCCATTCGCCCACCTTCAGTTTGTCGCTGTCGCCAATGGGAAGCGTGGGCAGATTCTTGCCGTTGATTTTGATGAGCGCTAAATCGGTCTGCGGATCGGTGCCGATGATACGTGCCGAATATTCGCGGTTGTCGTTGAGCGTCACGGTGAGCTCGTCGGCACCATTCACCACGTGGTTATTGGTTACGATGTAGCCGTCGCTGCTGATAATGACACCGCTGCCCGTGGCCTCCTTTTTAGGTGTCTGCACTTTGCGACGCTGCGAACCTCCGCCTTGATTGGGATTACCAAAGAAGCCGAAGGGATCGAAGAAACCTCCAAAGGGGTCGTCGTCGGTCTCAACGGTTTGCACTTTCGAATTTTGCACAAACTTGATGTGCACCACTGCGGGAAGTGCTTTCTCGGCCGCATAAGTTAAATCGATGGGCTGCCCTTGGGCTACAGCTGCAACCTCGGGTGCTGCATTTGCTTTGATAAATGCACCTGCAGAGAGGCCTAAAGCCGCTACGCACAGGGCGCTGAAAAGATATTTACTATTCATTCTCATAACAATGTAAGTTTAATGTTTCAATATTTTGTTTTGTTTTTATTTGGTTGCAAATATACAACCAAAATCATTTATCAAAGTTGATTTCCTTAAATCTTTATTCGCATTTAACACTTTTCGTTAATGGTTTAACTCATCTTAAACGTAAAAATGTGCTGGCGACGGTCATTGGAGGCCATGCCACCGCATTTTCGGTCATCGTTGTTGTTGTTTTTATCGTCTTCCTCATTTTCTCCGATGGCGTAGTGCCGATGGTCACCGGTGTTTGGTTACATTCGTGCCAACCGGAGTAAGTGGCAGTAGCGATGAAATTGCAGCTATAATCACTTTTTCTATCCAAGATTTTGCACTTTCGTTAAAAGTTTATACCTTTGCGCCCGATGTTCGTTTTCAAAGCAACAAGAATGAATAGAATAGCAACAAAATATAGTGTAAGTTTTAACATCTTTTATTTGGCAGAACCAAATAAAAGTGTAACACACACACACACACACACACACACACACACACATATTCTAACAACGGTCTAAGTCTCTGTACTAAGGCGATAGCGGTGTGCCTGGCGCGGGTGTCGACTCACCGTTTCAAGCATCTGCAAGGAGCTTTCAAAGCTCTTTGCAGATGCTTTTTCGTGTGTGTAACTGAATATGTGAAGCAAGAAATCAATAGTAGTAAATATAATCATTTAAACAGAACAAGAAAATGAAGAAAAAATTGTATGAAACGCCTGTGTGCACGGTCATTCCGTTGGCAGCTGAGCATTTGTTATTAACAAAAAGTCCCGTGGCACGTCCAGGTGGCGGCGGTGAAACAGGTCACAAAGGCAGCGTCAGCGTAGGTGATTTTGAAGATGGCGGCAGCGAAGAAGTCGAAGACGAAGATTAAACGACGTGCGCAGTCCATCGCAAGTAGTAAACAACAAAACGAAAAAAGAAGATGAAACATACATTTCGAAAACAACACTTTAGCAGCTTGTTCAATGGCTGTCTGTTACTTGTCCTCGGTGCCACCCTTCTATTCGGTGCTTGTGCCGACGACGATTTGGCCAACGAACAGCCCGGCAAACACACAAGGACGACGGTAGCCTTCAATGTGAGCGACGCACAGATGGAAACCTTGGCACAAGCCGGCGCCAAGGGCATAACCCGCGGTTTGAGCCCACAGCCCCTTTCGTCGGCCGACCTTGCCCCGCGCAAATTTGAAGCTACGGGCGATAATCCCCACGACCTCTGCCTGATTGAGTCGACTGTCGAAGGCATCAACCCCGTGAAACCGGCCGAAGGAACACGCGCCGAAATCATCAAGACGGCCACCCTCGGCGATTTCTCATCTATTGGCTTTCGTGCCTCACAACCCAATGCACCGCTCGTTCCCGGTACCTCACTGCTGTGGTTCCACAACGAAAAGACCGACAAGGACGGCAACATCGTCAACCATCGCTACGATTGGGATTGGCCGGTCAACGTCTACGCCCGTTTCTATGCCGTTTATCCCGAAGCCACGGGCACCAATGGCGTCACCCTTTCACCGAGTAACTGGAACAACATTCCATACGTCTACTTCAAAGCTAATTTGGATGTGAGGCAGCAGGTCGATTTGATGACGGCCTGCTCAGGTTTGGTGCACTACATTCATGGCAACGACCCCACGAGCAATCTCAAGTTTCGTCATGCCTTAGCCGCCATCAAATTTTCCATTGGCAGCAATCTCTCGCCCATTCGCATTAAGAAAATTGAAATGCAGGGCATACGCACTGAAGGTCGCTATCAGTTGCCCACCAAGGCCGACGGAAGCGATGCGGATTGGGACTATGTGCAGAATAGTTTCAAAACCGTTTATCTTGACGGCATTGATTTGAATGCAGCCGAAATGCCCAACACGATGTTGGCCGGCGCACTCGATCCTGCCACCAACCCCAACAACCGAGATGGTCGCGATAAATACACTTTCCTGTTGCCCCCGCAGCAAGTTTTGGGTCGCCCCATCGTTATCCACTATGAGGAAGCTGGCATAGACAAGACTATTACTTTTAAGATAAAAAATTCTTATTGGAAAGCTGGCGTGACAACGGAATATAAACTTTCGCAGAAAAACTCCTCATGGGGCTATCAATTAACCCTTACAGATAATAACAAGACCTTCGACTATCAAGCTAACCCCATCAGCAGTGCGACTTTTACCGTCACGAGCTATCGCCAAGGTGGCGGAACGCAACAAGCCGTTCCTTGGAAGATTTCAAAATACGAAGAGTGGGATTACACCCTCAACGGCGGCACTGGCGGTTGGGTAGACCGTGGCACCACGAAGCCTACTTGGCTCGGCAATATCACCGACCATGGCAATGGTGGCACAGCAGCTGAAGCTTGTAACACCGCTGTGAAAGCCGCTCCTGTTACCGACCAACTCGCCGCTTACAACCAAGTGCTCAAGGATGCTACGCCCAAAGGCTCGTCCGGCCATCCCTACAACTTGGCCAATCCCAGTGGTGCAGCTGCCATTCAGAACACCGCCAATAGTTACCTCATTTCCGCTCCGGGCTACTATCGCATCCCGCTGGTCTATGGCAATGCCATCAAGAACGGTATAACCAATACCAAATCTTATCAGACCTCTAACAGTGGTACTTACATCCTCCAGCATTTCAAGGACCACGCCGGTGTGGACATCAACTCTCCCTACATCAACGTGCAGAACACCTCGGATCCTGCTACCAAGGCCGACATCGTCTGGACCGACCAAAGTGGCATCATAGAGGCAAGTAGCCTCGGCATCGAAGGCAGTGGAACGAACGCTTTCGTTCACTTCCGCGTACCGCAGGACAAGATTAAGAACGGCAATGCCGTCATCGCTGTCAAGAACGCCTCGGGTATCGTGATGTGGTCATGGCATCTGTGGTTCGACCACAGCGACGTATTGAACACCATCGCCTGCACCAATTATCAAGGGTACACCTACAACTTCACCAAGCAGACGCTCGGTTCTGCCTATCTCAAGTGGGAGGGTTCCGCCTACGACAAGCCGCGCGTGGCCCGCGTGAAGGTGGAACAGACCAGCGCCAACGGCGGCACAAAGCAGTCTGCCTACGTCACTATCACGCAGAATCCCCGCAGCGTCAAGGAGATTTCCTCCACATTCTATCAGTTCGGTCGCAAGGATGCCTTCCCCGGCACCGATGCTACAGCCGAAGGCTCATTTACCAAGAACGGCGGCGATAATATGTCCGTCACGAACGGTATCCAACATCCGGAGACTTTCTACAATTATGGGGAAAGTTGGTATAATAATCCTCCAACAGGTTACTCTTACAACAACCTCTGGTCGATGGACAACACCGATATCGGTTATAACGACAATTCTGTGGTCAAGACCATCTACGATCCCTGCCCCGCAGGCTTCCACATGCCTGCCTCCAATGCCTTCACCGGCTTCACGAAAAATGGGCAGAAAACAGGTACGAAGAATGTCAGCGGTGCTTGGGATTGGGGTTGGAATTTCAACAACAAAATCACTTCTCCCGATGCCACCGTATATTTCCCCGCTTCGGGTTTTCGCCGCTACGACGAAGGTTCGCTGATCAGCGTGGGCGACGTCAGCTACTATTGGTCGGCAGTCCCGTACAGCACGGGCTACGGTTGCAACCTGTACTTCGGCCAGTGGAACGTGTACCCGCAGTACACCGGCGCTCGGTCGGTCGGGTTCCCCGTCCGCCCCGTAGCCGACAATTAAACGAAGAATGATGTTGATGTGGAATCATGCTAATATGGAATTGACTGTACCGTGTTCCGGACAGGCATTTCCTGAACGGGATGGAGCTGTACCGTGTTCCGGACAGGCATTCCCAAAACAGGATGGCGCTGTACCGTGTTCCGGACAGGCATTCCCCAAATGGGATGGAGCCAGCCCGTGTTCCGGCCAGGCGTTCCCCGAACGGGATGGCGCTGTAACGTGTTCCGGACAGGCGTTCCCCGAACGGGATGGAGCTAACCCGTGTTCCGGACAGGCATTCCCCGAACAGGATGGCGCTAACCCGTGTTCCGGGCAGACGTTCCCCAAACGGGATAGGGCTGTCCTGTGTTCCGGACGGCCGTTCCCCAAAGAAGAACCTATGGGCCGAGGGTGGTTCGGCCTTCATTCATAATCAAAAAAAATTAATCACGATGAAGAAAATCAAAGGTTTTGACTTGCGAGGCCTGAACAACGGCGCGCATTTTCAGTTTATGAAAGCGGTGACCGAGCAGTTGGCCACGGAAACGGAAATCAACAAAAATGCGGTGGCCAAAGCGGCTGTCGAGGCGTTGGCGGCGAAGTTTAAGGCGGAAGACGAGTGTCTGTCGATTTCGCAGAAAAATGCGGAGAGCGATGCCATCGCCGAGAACGATGCGTTGCGCGATGCCCTGTTCATGGGCTACAAAAAGGCGGTGGGGAGCTACGTCAAGTTCCCCGTGGCCGAGAAGGCTAAAGCCTCGAAAACGCTGATGCAGCGCATCAAGGATTACAAGATTGACCCCGACATGCAGTTGGAGCGCGAGACGGGGCTCATCACCAACTTGGTGGCCGACTGCGAAGGCAAGGATGCGGCGGCGGTGGCATTGCTGAACCTGACGGACTATGTGGCGCAGCTCAAAGCGGCCAACGCGAAGGTGGAGTCGCTCATCAAGGCGCGCAGCATGGCCAAGGCTCCGCAGGTGGCTGGTGCGCTGAAACAGGCGCGGCGTGCGTCGGACGAGGCCTATCGGCGTGTGGCCGAGGTGATTAACGCATTGGTATCGTTGGGCATGGCCGAAGGTTTCGACACGTTTATCCTCTACCTCAACGAAACCATCACGCGCAATGAGCAGGAGGTGCTGCCGAAGAAAAAGCCTTCGGAGGATAAGAAGCCGGGCGACAGTAAACCTGGCGATGGGAAGAAACCGGGTGACAAGAAACCGGGCGACGGCGGGAAGACTCCCGATGGCAAGAAGCCGGGCGGTGATGCAGCAAAGCCGGGCGACGGTGGCGATGGCAAAGATAAACCCGGCGACGGTAAAGACAAGCCGGGCGGAAAAGGTCAGGGCGATGCCACGGTGACACCGAAAGAATAACTTGTTTTAAAACAAATGACGTCATCCACGGGGCACCCAAAGAATAATTTGTTTTAAAATAAATGACGTCATCTACGGTGACACCGAAATCATAACGATACACACACTTTTTTATTTTAAGAATGGGGGCGGGAGTGCGCGATGCATTTCCGCCCCCGATGTATGTGGGGGGGGGAGGACATTAAAAAGCAATGTGGTGGAAAAAGTACAACCCCCAAGGGGGTAGCCTCATCCCTTACATCATTACCCAGGGTAGGCTGCGTTGCACTTGCCAACCCTGCGCTTTAGAAAGTATAACCCCGATGGGGTAATGGCACACCGCGTGGTTTGGTGGAGTTTGGTAGGGACGGATTGCACATGGACGGTTGATTTCGTTTGAGTGGATTGCGCGTAAATGGTTATTTTATTTGTATGGGATTGCGTGGAAAAATATGATGGAGATGGGTAGGGGCGGTGCCTATGTGCCCGCCCGTGTCGCCCCATAAGGGCGCATCCATCGTTCATCCCCGCGTACAATGCGTGGTGCATAAACCTATTTTTTGTATGGAAACGCCGCTGTGCAGCCGTTCGGGCGGGCACATAGGCGCCGCCCCTACGGTTTCGTTTGGGTGGATTGTACGTGGGGCGGTTGGTTTCGTTTGAGTGGATTGCGTGTGGGTGGTTTTGTTTGTTGGTTGGTGAAAACGGTGCACATGAACCAACACCATCGGTGTTGTACTTTTGATAGCCCAGGGTTGATTGAGCGCAGCGAAATCTACCCTGGGTAAAGTCGTGGAGGGGAACCTATGCCATCGGCATTGTACTTTTTAAAATCAATTTGCATGCGGGAGATCATTCGCCGCGTGTGGTAATGATGTGCGATGAGAAAAAGTACAACCCCCAAGGGGGTAGTCTCCTCGCTTGCATTGTTACCCAGGGTAGGCTGCGTTGCACTTGCCAACCCTGCGCTTTCGAAAGTATAACCGCGATGCGGTAAGGGCACACCGCGTGGTTGGCGTGGGCTATCGAATGTGCAATATGATGGGGTAAGGGCACACCGTGCGGTTTGGTGGAGATTGGTGGGGGCGGCGCCTATGTGCCCGCCCGAGTCGCCCTGCAGGGGCGCATCCATCGTTCATCCCCGCGCACAATGCGTGTATTCTTTTGTATGGAAACGCCGCTACGCGGACGTTCGGGCGGGCACACAGGCACCGCCCCTACGGTTTCGTTTGGATGTTGCACGTGGACGGCTGATGTCGTTTGGGCAGGTTGCGCGTGGAATGGGTGATTTCGTTTGGGGTGGATTGTGCGTGGGCGGTTGATGTCGTTTGGGCAGGTTACGCGTGGAATGGGTGATTTCGTTTGGGGTGGATTGTGTGTGGGTGGTTTTGTTTGTTGGGAAAACGGTGCACAAGAACCAACACCATCGGTGTTGTACTTTTGTCAGCCCAGGGTTGCCGACGATAGGAGGCTACCCTGGGTAAAGTCGTCGGGCGGGAATCTATGCCATCGGCATTGTACTTTTTAAAATCAATTTTCGTATGGGGAAATCATTCGCGAATAATCCATTCGCCACCGTGTGGTAATGATGTGTGATGAGAAAAAGTACAACCCCAAGGGGGTAGCCTCCTCCCTCGCACCATTACCCAGGGTAGGCTGCGTTGCACTTGCCAACCCTGCGCTATCGAAAGTATAACCGCTACGCGGTAATGGCACACCGTATGGTTTGGTGGAGATTGGTCTCGCCTGATGGAGTTGGGGACAAAGCCAGCGGCGGGTGAGCCATTGGAGACCCACCCGCCGTAATGAATATTGAGATTTTGACCTTAAATGTCGTCTAAATTCACTTGTTGCTCTGTAGCTTTGCGTTTCTTTTCTTTCTTGCCTTCTTGCGGTTTAGTAGCCTCTTTGTTGGCCTTTTCGTGGCCATCTTTCGGTTCTCTGTTGGTTGCCTCACCCACTTCGGTTGCATTGCTGTTCACTGGGTTTCCATCTTCGTCGAGCATCACCTCCTCTTCCATAACAGTGCTATCGGCAGCCGTGGTGTCACGCTTCGCCGCCTGATAGTAGCTGGGGCAAAGGTACATATCGCTCGTGATGTCTGAGTCGTGGGGTTTGTCAAATTTGCCATGATACTGCTTGAAAGCCGGGTCTTTGAACAGTGCCTGCAAGAAGTAGCCGCAGATGGGCAATGCCGTGCGTGCACCCTGTCCGAGGGCACCTGTGCGGAAGTGAATGCTGCGATATTCGCCGCCGACCCATGCGCCGACAACCAACTTGGGACTCACGCCCATGAACCATGCATCGGAGTGGTTGTTGCTCGTTCCAGTCTTTCCGCCAAACTCGGTGTCGCGGTAGTTACCTATGTACCCCCACAGCGATTGCGAGGTTCCACCTGGCTCTTTCAATCCTCCTTGCAACATTTGCTGCATGAGGAAGGCGCTCTTGTAGGGGATGACTGTTTCGCTCTTCGTGGGGCCAACATACACCTCATTGCCGTCTTTGTCGACGATGCGCGTCACGAGCACGGGATCGTGGTGGTGGCCATTGTCGGCAATAACACAATAAGCGTTCACCATCTCTAACAGGCTGACGTCGCTTGAACCCAAAGCCAATGAGGGGGCATCGTCAAGTGGGCTGGTGATGCCCATGCGCTTGGCCGTCTCAATGATTCTCGGGATACCCATTTCTTGTCCCAACCGCACAGCAATGGAGTTGATACTTCGGGCGAAAGCCCCTTTTAACGGGATGGAGTCGCCGCTGAATGAGCCGTTGGCGTTGCCCGGTGTCCAGGTAACTTCTTTGTTCTTCTTCTTGTCGAATACTTGCATTGAAATATACTCGTCACGGCGCTTGTCGCAGGGAGTGAGCCCCTGGTTCATGGCTTCTGTGTAGACGAAGAGTTTAAAGGTTGAACCCGGCTGGCGCATGGCCGTGACCTTATCGTATTTCCACGATGCAAAATCAATGTCGCCTACCCATGCTTTTACGGCACCAGTCTGAGGCTCCATAGCAAGGAATGCACAGTGCATGAAGGTGGTCATATATTTAATGGAGTCTTCCGAAGTCATCTCCTTCACGATAGTTCCCTTGTCATAATCGAAGAGCTTTACAGGGTGCTTCCACTCTTTGTAATAGTAGTTGACCGAGTCAATGTTGTTGGGATATTTGGCGAGCAACGCTTTGTAGAATGGCTGTCGCTCGGCAATTTGCTGAATGAAGTTGGGAATGACCTTGTGATTTTCGTCTTGCCACGGCTCTTGTCGTAGCCAGTTGGTGGATTGATTGCGGTAGATGCTCCAATGGTTGTTGAAATTCTGCTGCACCTGTTTCATCTGTTTGCGCGCCGCCTCTTCAGCATATTTCTGCATGCGCGTGTCAATGGTGGTGTAGATTTTCAACCCACTCGAATACAAATCGTAGCCGTTGTCCTGACACCAATCCTTGAGATAGTTAGCCACGGCCTCGCGGAAATATTTTGCTTGCCCGTCATAGTTCTCTTCGACCTTGAAATCAAGCTTGATGGGAATATTCTTCAGCGAGTCGCACACCTGACGCGAGATGTCGCCATGATGGTAAAGGTTGTCTAAAACAACGTTGCGGCGTGCCAGCGAGTTCTTGGGATTATTCCTGGGATTGTAATAGGACGTGGCCTTCAGCATGCCCACCAAAACGGCGGCTTGCTCGGCTGTTAAATCGCGTGGGGTGGTGTTGAAATAGGTCTTGGCTGCCGTTTTGATGCCAAACGAATTGTTACCAAAATCTACCGTGTTGGCATACATTGTTATGATTTCTTTCTTCGAATAAACGGTTTCCAATTTGGTAGCAATAATCCATTCTTTGCTCTTCACAATCAAGATTTTCAACCCGGGAATCTTACCCAAGAGTCCGGTTGAATATTGTGAGCGCACGCGAAACATATTTTTGGCTAACTGTTGCGTGATGGTTGATGCGCCACGTCCACCGCGATGTACTACAGCATCTTTCATGGCGGCAAACAAGCCGATAGGATCAATGCCGAAATGCTTGTAAAAGCGTTCGTCCTCAGTGTCAATGAGTTCTTTGAAGAAGATGGGATTTACTTCTTCATATTTCACAGGCGTTCTGTTTTCATTAAAGAATTTACCAATCAACTTGCCGTCGGCACTGTAGATTTCTGAAGCCTCGCTGGTCTGTGGATCCATGATACCCGAGAAGTAGCCAGGCGATTTTCCGAAGAGCCAGAGGAAATTCATGTCGACCATTCCTAAATAAACGATAAACGAGATGAGGAATGAGCAAAAACCAATGAGTGCTTTCGTGTACCAAGCTTTGCCTTGATAGAGTGATTTATACCACGGCCAAAAACGGCGCAATTTCTTAATACACCATCTGAAAAACTGTTTTATCTTATCCATACGCCAATCTTTTCTTTTTGTTTATGCAAAAATAACGAATTTCTTGCTGCTTAGCTATTCTCGTCAATATATTTTAAAATTTCTTGTATGTTATCGGGGTGAAACCACTTGATATGCTCATCTTTCTTAAACCAGGTGAGTTGTTTACGCATATATTCACGTGTGTGGGACTGTATCTGTCGAATCGCTTCTTCGCGCGTGATAAGCCCATCGAGATAAAGAAAAGATTCCTTGTACCCAACGGTATTGAGGGCATTTTCGTCACGATGCGCGTAAACGGCGAGTGCCTCGTCGAAAAGCCCGTTTTGAACCATGTCCAAAACGCGCTGATTAATGCGAGTGTATATCTCTTCGCGGTCACGATTTAATCCAATCTTGAGGATGTTGAAAGGGCGTGCTTTCTTCGTTTGATTGCGGAAAGAGGTAAATGTACGACCGGTCATATAGCAAATTTCTAAGGCATGCATGACACGCCTTGGATTTTTCTTGTCCACAAGTTCATAATATTCGGGATCTAATTGTTGGAGTTCTTTTGTCAGTTCTGCTAAGCCTTGACGAGCTAATTTTTGTCGCAACAATTCACGGGTTTCCGCGTCAATGGTAGGAATGTCATCAATACCTTTACACAATGCGTCAATATAAAGCATGCTACCCCCCGAAGCAAGTAGCATTTTCCCGCCATTTTCAAAGTAAGTTTGCGCAACACGCAACGCTTCGGTCTCGAATTGGGCTGCACTATAGTAATCGGTAATGGTCTGCGTTCCCACAAAATAATGTCTCACCGTTCGCTGTTCTATCGCTGTAGGGGCAGCTGTACCAATGGGAATCTCTCGATAGAGCTGGCGTGAATCAACATTCATTATCGGAGAGTTCAGATGCTGGGCAATTTGAATACTTACTGCTGTTTTGCCTACACCTGTAGGGCCTACAAGAACAATCAGTGTAGACATTAACGTATAATTCCGCGCTTTGAATGCTCTACAAATTCTATGATGTATTGAATTTCGGGCGTTACTTCCAAGTTGTTTTTAATGGCCTCAATCCCTTCTTTCAAAACACCTTTTGAATAGAGTAAGCGATAGGCTTCATGAATGCGCTCAATGGTTTCGTTGCTAAAACCTCGTCGACGTAGCCCCACCAAATTGATTCCACAATAGCGTGTCGGTTCTTTTCCTGCAATAATATAAGGTGGAATGTCCTGACTAAATCGGCATCCACCTTGCACCATGACATAGCCTCCTATCTTACAAAATTGGTGGGTGAGCACAGCGGCGCTAATAATGGCATTGTCTTCAATGGTAACTTCGCCGGCAAATTTGGTGGAATTGCCGACGATGCAATTATTACCTACAACACAATCATGTGCAATGTGCATGTTTTCCATCAGCAAACAGTTACTCCCAACTATCGTTTTTCCTTTAGACGCCGTTCCGCGCGATATGGTAACATTCTCTCGGATACTGTTGTTATTTCCAATTTCGCAAGTTGAAGCTTCACCCTTAAATTTCAAATCTTGTGGCTTCGTCGAAATGCTTGCACCGGGAAAAATTTCGTTGTTGTCACCAATGCGCGCTCCAACATGAATCGTCACACTGTTTTGAAAGTTATTATTGTTGCCAATAACCGTATTCTTATCAATATAGCAGAAGGGACCTATGATGTTGTTATCGCCTAATTGTGCTTCTGGATGAACGAAAGCTAAGGGACTGATTTGATTCATATTCTTTATGCCTTATTTATTTTTTGCAATCTGCGCGGTGAATGTGGCTTCCGAAACAACCTGATCGCCCACGAATACATAGCCTTTCATCGAGCTGATGCCGTGACGTACAGGTCCCAACAATTCTACTTTAAATAGCAGCGTATCGCCAGGAACGACCTTCTGTCGGAACTTCACATCATCTATTTTCAAGAAATAGGTGGAATACTTTTCGGGCTCTTCTAATTGGCTCAACACCAACAAACCACCGCACTGCGCCATTGCTTCGATTTGCAAAACACCTGGCATTACAGGCTCTGTTGGGAAATGTCCCTGAAAGAAAGGTTCATTGGCTGTTACGTTTTTAATGCCGACAATGCTGGTTGGCCCCATTGCAGTGACTTTATCAACCAACTGCATAGGATAACGATGCGGAAGCAAATCTCTAATCCGTTTATTATCCAAAATAGGAGGATCGTTGGGATTATAATTAGGAGCTTGTACCTCGTGTTTGCGAATTTCCTTTCGCATGAGGCGTGCAAATTTGTTGTTGATGGTGTGCCCGGGACGAGTAGCAACAATCCTTCCTTTGATAGGACGACCGATTAAAGCCATGTCACCGATAATATCTAACAATTTATGCCGCGTACATTCGTTTTCCCACATGAGGGGTTTATGCTGAATATAACCGATCTTCTTTGCATCAATATGAGGCACTTTGAGGATGTCTGCTAATTGATTTAAATTCTCCTGACTCACTTCTTTCTCATAGATGACAATCGCGTTGTCTAAATCGCCACCCTTAATGAGATTGGCTTCCAACAGGGGCATGATGTCTCTGACAAAGACAAAGGTACGCGCTGCCGCAATCTCGGTGTCAAAAGTCGACATGTCCTCAAGCGTGGCGAATTGGCTATTGATGAATTTAGAATTGAACGAGCACATGGCCGTCAAGCTAAACTGGTCGTCGGGAAGTATGGTGATGACAGACCCCGTATTTTCATCTTTCACCTCAATCTTATGGCGAATGACATAATAATCTTTCGATGCGTTCTGCTCTTGAATACCCACCTTCTTAATATGGTCGATAAACATGGCCGCTGAACCGTCGAGAATAGGGAATTCGGGGCCATTAACTTGTATCAGACAGTTATCAATGCCCGATGCATAAAGCGCTGCCATTCCATGCTCAATCGTCGAAACCTTAACATCGCCTTTACCTAAAACAGTTCCACGTTGTGTGTCAACCACATTCTCGGCGATGGCATCAATCGTGGGCTGCCCTTCTAAATCTATACGCTGAATTTTATATCCTGTATTCTCTGGGGCAGGATTGAAAGTAACCGTTAGACTCAATCCTGTGTGCAATCCTTTCCCAAAGAGAGAAAAACTACCTTTGAGTGTTGTTTGCTTTTTAGCTTCCATATTTTATTTTCTATTTTCTTTTAATTGTGCAACTTCCTTTTTCAATGCGTTGAGTTCTTGGTAGATTTCAGGGAGCCGCTGAAATATTGCCTGTGATTTGAAGTAGGGTCGGCGCTCCATAGGAGGCGTACCGATTAGAACTTGATTAGACTTGATGCTGCCGGGTACACCGCTCTGTGCACCAAGAAACACTTTGTCGCCTATTTCTATGTGTCCTGCAACACCCACTTGGCCGCCAAACATGCACCATTGACCCACTTTCGTGCTGCCGGCAATGCCCACCTGCGCAGACATCACCGTGTTGGAACCCACTTCTACATTATGGCCGATTTGCACGAGGTTGTCCAATTTCACCCCTTGATGTATCTTAGTACTGCCCATGGTCGAGCGGTCAACACAAGTGTTTGCACCCACTTCCACGTCGTCTTCAAGCTCTACAATGCCTATTTGTGGTATCTTATCGTAACCATCGGTCCCATTGGGAGCAAATCCAAAGCCATCGGCTCCGATGACTGCTCCTGCGTGAAGGGTTACGCGGTTTCCTAACCGGCAGCCTGCATAGATGGTCGCATTGGGATAGATGGTGCAGGCATTACCGAGTGTGACGTTGTCGCCAATCGTTGCATTTGGATAAATCTGGCATTCATCACCAACGATTGTATTCTCACCAATAAAAGCGAAGGGGCCTATATAAACGTCTTTCCCAATTTTTGCCGAAGGCGCAACAAATGCCAATTCGCTAACACCTTGCTTTTTGGGGTGGGTAGCAGCATCATATAATTGCAACAGTTTTGCCACACAATCGCGCGCATTTTTCACCCTAATCAATACGGCTTTAACGGGCTTTTCAATAGCAATTGTTTCATCGACAAGAATGATTGTCGATTGCGTTTCGTATATGTAGTGTGTGTATTTTGGGCTGGCTAAAAAAGATATAGCGCCAGGAACACCTTCCTCTATTTTTGCAAATGTATTAACCTTAGCATTTTCATCGCCCTCAATCTTACCTTGAATAAACTGGGCAATTTGTTTCGCTGTAAACTCCATCATATAATTTATTAAATGTAAGAATGCGGCTGCAAATATAGTAAAATAAATTTAGAATGGGTGCATCTGCTCTAATATTTTCTGTCATGATACCCTGTAAAGGACACAAAAAACGTGTTCCCAACTTTGGGAACGACTGTTTTTCTCATTTTTGTGGTTTCCCAATGTCGGGAACAACCATTTTTGATGTTTTTGCGTGTTCCCAACATTGGGAACAGCTGTTTTTTTCATTTTTGGGCGTTCCCGACATCGGGAACGATGATTTTTGTCATTTTCAGCTGTTCCCGAGGTCGGGAACAACGTTTTTAAATCATTTTGTTCGTTCCCGAGGTCGGGAACGTCTGTTTTAGATTCGATATGGCGTGCGCAGGACACATTGAAGAGCACTTTAATCGGCATGGATGCAACAAATTCTCAGAACTTTGCGAGTCTGGTGATGGATGCATGCACATTGACTTGTGCGCAGTCCTACAATCCAAACCAACGTCCCGGCGCTGTCCTCTATGACTAATTGTTGTTGCTTTTTATTGAGCGAGAACTTTTTCTCGGTTAAAAAATCGCTGAGCAATTTGCTTCCTTGCATCCCAAATGGGGTAAAGCGGTCTCCTTGGCGTGCATAACGAATTTTTAGAGGGAACCTCACTTTGTCAGCATCGAGAGTGGCCTCGTTAGCCGCACGACTGGGTTGAAATGTTGGTGAGATTGGCTGTTGGGTGAATGTGAACTTCAAGTTTGCATTCCAAATATAATTCCCCTCCTCGGGGATTACCAGTGCTTGTTGCAAATCAGCAACACAACGTTTCTCAATCATTAAATAAGAGCGATTGATGCTGGCAACATGCGTTTTCGAAAGCCATCGTTTGCCGGTTGGAGCATGCAGATGCGAGGAGATTTGCGCGATGGTTTCGGGTGAGAAATTGAAATTGCGCAGCAGATAGAAGAGGGTGTACTCTTGGGCTGTGAGATGTTGTAATTGCTCAAGATCAAGTAGGGTAGCATCGTCGGTCTTTTCTTTTGTCACCGCTTCAATGTTTTGCAGAATAGCTTGATGAAATAGTTCTGAAACCTGCGACAATCGTTTGCTCGTGGCTATGATGTTTTGGCTTGCCGACGAATTAATTTCCTGTAGTAACGGAATGATGTTTAAGCGAATCCGATTGCGCACCACGTCATCGATGAGATTACTTTGGTCTAAAACGTAGGCTTGTCGCTTTGCCCTTAGATAATCGTAGATTTCATTCTGTGTCAGGCATAAAAGCGGACGGATGATGCGTCCCTTCTTGGCTTGTATGCCCAGCAATCCATCTATTCCTGTGCCACGAATGAGATTCATCAAAATTGTTTCTACACTATCATCTTGATGATGCCCCACTAAAATGCCTTCTGCGGCTACATCTTCACGCAAGTTTTCAAAATATTGATAGCGCAATTCCCGCGCTGCCATTTCAATGCTCACATGGTGGAGTTGCGAATAAGTCTGGGTGTCAAAATGAATGCGGTGGAAAGGAATATTGAATTGAGCACAAAGCGTTTCACAAAATCGTTCATCATTGTACGCTTCTTCTCCTCGTAATTGAAAATTACAATGAGCAGCAACGATGCGATAGCCTAATTCGCGCATCATACATAACAGTGCAACACTGTCGCTTCCGCCACTCAATGCAACGATATATAGCTTATCGCGTTGCAGTAGTTGTTGGCTTTCAATAAAGTCTTTTACGCGCAGAAGATAGCTATTCCACATACAACACGAGCCCCTTTAGATACTCACCCTCAGGATGGTAGATGTTGATGGGATGGTCTGCCGGCTGATGCAGCTGATGAAGTATCCTGACCTTTCGGCCAGCCTGTGCAGCAGCCGTGAAAACAGCATTGCGGAATTGCTCTTTCGTTACGACCTGCGAACAGCTGAATGTGAAAAGAATTCCGCCGCTTTTTATCTGCTGAAAGCCTTTCACATTCAAGCGAGTATAGCCCTTTAGCGCGTTTCTCAATGTGGATCGATGCTTGGCAAAGGCTGGTGGGTCGAGCACAATCAAATCGTATTTGCCATCATGCGTATCTAAATATTTGAATGCATCTTCACAAAAGGCCTCATGGCGTGTGTCCTGCGGAAAGTTCACCACAATATTCTGATTGGTAAGTTCAACAGCTTTAGCACTGCTATCAACTGAATGTACCAATTTTGCTTGCCCACGCATGGCATAGACAGAAAAGCCTCCTGTATAGCAAAACATGTTCAAAACACTGCGCCCTTTAGCGTAGTGCTCCAATAAACTCCTGTTTTCTCGCTGGTCGATAAAAAAGCCGGTCTTCTGGCCCTTTAGCCAATCGACATGGAACTTAAGCCCGTTTTCGATGGCAACATCCTCTTCTGTAGAACCATAGATAAACCCGTTTTCCTGTCCTAATTCGGCTTTATAGGGGAGGGTTGTTTCACTTTTATAATAGACCTGCTCGATTCTATCGTCCATAATCTTAATGAGTGCTTTACAGATGTCAAACCGATTGTTGTGCACGCCTACACTGTGCGCTTGCATGACAGCTGTTTTCCCATAACAATCGATAATCAGCCCTGGCAGATTATCGCCTTCACCATGAACGAGCCTATAAGTGTTGTTTTGTGGGTTGTCGGCCATACCAATGCCTCTTCGCATAGCTAAGGCGCTGCCTAAACGCGCTTCCCAGAATGTCTCATCAACATGAATGTCTTGGAAAGAGAGCACTCGCACTGCAATAGAACCAATCTGATAATGGCCGATAGCGATGAAATCGCCCATAAATGTAACTACGCGCACAATTTCGCCTTCTGAAATATCTTCGTCAAGATGGTGAATGGCACCCGAGAAAATCCAGGGATGAAACCGTTTGAGCGATTCCTCCTTTCCTTTTTTTAGATGGACTGTCTTATACATGTATCTGTGCTTCTGTTTTTATCCTTTTTATTGTTGTCTATTTAGTGATGCTCTCTGAATTGTCAATGAGCTGATAGGCTTTCGTTCGGGTGAGCCTAACGATTTCTTCATATAGATTGATGCACGTCCATGCATCTGTGGCAGCATATTGTTTTTGCTTTTCGTTGAGCACATCGGCTTCCCAATTAGTAAGACGTTGCCGCTTACTTATCTTCTGATGGAACAAGTTAGCATAAATCTTTTGTAAACTTAAATCTTTAATGCCAAGCGTACCAACAAGATTTTGCAAGTCAATAAAATAACCAGGTGTGAACTTTTCTCGCTTGCTGAGCGATAATAGGTCGTCGTGCCAAGAGAGTCCTACCTTAGGTATCTGTTTATCTTCTAACAGGCGGATAACGGACTTGGGTAAACCTATATCTGACAATCGAAACAAAAAGCATGTATCGTGTGTAGCAACCTGCAATAGTGCAACTTTATGTTGCTGTCCTTTTTTAAAGGTAGGACGTGTCTCCGTATCTACGCCTAAAATGTCACAAGAGAGCAAATAGTCTACGGCTTTGTCCGCATCGCTTTCGTTTATGATGGTAATAATCCTGCCAGGAAAGAGGACTTGTGGCAATTCTGTAATTGCTTTCTTGTCAAATCGACTGTATATCGTTTTCTTCATTTTGCCTTATTTGCTGCGCTGCAAAATTAGAAAAAAGTTGTGAAAAGAACACCCCATATCGGATTTTTACGCTAATTTTGCAAGAAATTTGAAGGTAACGAGTAGGTATGGGAAAGAAAAAATCTAACCGCAAATCCAATACGCTGGGTAAGGTGGTTGGCTTTCAAGATATTTTAAACAGTGAGAAAACAGACTTTCTTCTTGGGTTAATCCTTTTTTTCATTGCAGGTTATTTACTCATAGCAATGGTTTCATTCCTTTTTACAGGGCAGGCCGACCAAAGCATATTAGAGAGTCTGCGTGCGGGAGAATGGTTGAATTCAAACCGAATGTTTACAAATATATGTGGTTCCATCGGTGCTATCTTGTCGTATGAGCTTATCACATTAACTTTTGGTATCTCTGCATTCCTCATACCTGTGTTCGTTGTTTTAGCAGGACTAAAGCTGATGAGAATTTATCAGCCTAACCTTTGGAAATGGTTCTTCTACCTAATGATTGTCATGGAATGGTGCTCTATTTCGTTTGCCAAATTCCTAACCCCATTGTGTAGCAATCTATCATTCAATCCTGGTGGGGCACATGGACTATATTGCATGCAAACCATTGAAAATGTTGTTGGAGCACCAGGTCTAATCATTCTCTTGGCCTTCACGGCATTGACATTTCTCACTTATCTAAGTGCTAAGACGATTACCTATGTGCGATATGTTATGAATCCTGTGAAGTATGTTACTTCACGCGTGAAACTGACGGTTACGAATCATTTAAATGATGACGAAGCTGAAAATGATGCCTCATTGCAGCATGCAGATGACGAAGAAGACGTTGCAGAAGACGAGATAGTGCAAATGGACAATGGACTGCCAGAGGATTTACCTGCCCCGGTTGTGGATCTAACTAATTTTGATGCACCACCGGTTTCATCTCTTAAGGAAGACGTAATGACACCGATCCGTGTGCAAAATTCCGATGAAATCGACGGAAAAATGACTTCGGCTGAAGGCAAACTAACGGTGGTAGTGGCTAAGAACGAAGAAAAGGCTGATGGGAAAGTGGTGAATATTGACGAAATACTCCGCACACCAATAAACCCACTTGAGCCATTTACCCAATATAAGAAGCCAACCCTTGATTTATTGAAGAAGTATGATAATGGCGATAAGCCCACCGTTGATATGGATGAAATCAAGGCCAATAATGCCCGGATTGTCGAAGTGCTCAATAGTTTTGGAGTGTCAATACGCGAGATTAAAGCTACTGTCGGTCCTACTATCACACTATACGAAATAACTCCGGCAGAGGGCGTTCGCATCTCAAAAATCCGTAATTTAGAGGATGATATAGCCCTCAGTCTCTCAGCATTGGGCATTCGCATTATAGCTCCCATTCCTGGGAAAGGGACGATTGGTATTGAGGTGCCCAACAAGAAACCACAAATTGTGTCGATGGAGAGTATCTTGAATTCGAAGAAGTTCAAGGAAACAAAGATGGAGTTACCCTTAGCTTTAGGTAAAACCATCACCAATGAAGTATTTATGGTAGACTTGGCCAAGATACCTCATCTGTTGGTTGCTGGTGCTACAGGGCAAGGAAAATCAGTAGGATTAAATGCTATCATCACCTCCTTGCTCTATAAGAAGCATCCCAATGAGCTTAAGTTTGTATTGGTCGACCCCAAGAAAGTCGAGTTCAGTATCTATCATAAAATATCAGACCATTTTATGGCTTGCCTGCCCGAGAACGACGAAGAGCCAATCATTACCGATGTAACCAAGGTGGTGCGCACATTAAATAGTCTGTGTGCCTTGATGGATCATCGTTATGACTTGCTCAAAAATGCAGGTGCAAAGAATCTCAGGGAATATAACGATAAATTTATAAACCATCGGCTTGATATTACCAAAGGGCATGACTATATGCCTTATATTGTGGTTATCATCGATGAATTCGGCGATTTAATCATGACTGCTGGCAAAGAAATCGAGCTGCCCATCGCGCGCATTGCACAGTTGGCACGTGCCGTAGGTATTCACATGGTCATTGCCACACAGCGGCCAACGACAAAAATCATAACGGGAAATATCAAGGCCAACTTCCCAGGTAGAATGGCATTCAGAGTAAGTTCGCAAATCGATTCACGCACCATTCTCGATCGCTCGGGGGCAAATCAGTTGGTAGGACGAGGTGACCTACTCTTCCTGAATGGCAACGAGCCGGTGCGTGTGCAGTGTGCTTTTGTCGATACGCCTGAGATTGAGCGCATCAATGATTATATTGAAAACGAGCCAGGACCAATAGAGCCCTTGGAGCTTCCAGAACCGGTTGAAGACACGGGAGGTTGCGGTGTGGGCAATGCTACGGCCGATGTGGGCAGTTTAGACCCATTTTTTGAAGAGGCTGCCCATGCAGTTGTGCTCTCACAACAAGGCTCAACGAGCATGATACAGCGCCGTTTTTCGATTGGTTATAATCGCGCCGGGAGATTAATGGATCAGCTTGAGCAAGTAGGTGTTGTGGGCGCCGCGCAGGGAAGTAAACCGCGTGAGGTGCTCATTCAGGACGAAAATCAACTCAACAGCTTGCTTTTGAAATTGCGAAGCTAATAGATTTCACCTTTGTCTTCCTAACTTTTAGTGTAAAAAATGATTGGGCGCAAGCGATAACCTGAGCCACTGGGGGTGATGAAAGTGAGTATAAAAGATGGCTCGAATGGCTATACTATGTTACATAGTCGTTCGAGACCTTTAGTAAGAGAATTATAAAAACCAAAAGAAGGAGGCGGTTGATCCCGTCTCCTTCTTTCAATATGTGGCGCTGTATGCTTTACTCAAAATAGTAGAGGAATGTTGCCTCGCCTTCGAGCGCAGGCTTCCTTTCGTTTTCAATCTCTATCTTGAACCCGATGCGCGCACGGCATACGCCTCTGAGATTTTCAATTGCGTTAAGCGAGGTGACCAATCTGATGCTGCTACCAGTGATGACAGGCCGACCGAAGCGCATTTTGTCCATGCCATAATTAACCATCATCTTTAGATTTCTCACATCGATAATCTGGTTCCACATATAGGGCAGGAGCGAGAGGGTGAGATAGCCATGTGCAATGGTGCTCTTATAAGGACTCTCCTCTTTGGCACGCTGCACATCGATATGAATCCATTGATGGTCGAGAGTGGCATCAGCAAATTGATTAATACGGTCTTGATCTACTTTCAGCCATTCAGATGTTCCTAACTCTTTTCCCAAATGTGATGCGAATTCATCGTAGGAGTTGATTACTAATTTATTCATCAGATACAATTTATTGATTTAATCCGAGGCTCTTTTTGATGGCCTCTATCTTCATCATGGCTTTCTCCTCGAGCATGGGGAAGTCTTGTGCGCACTTCATCTCGCCTTTCACCTCTAAATAGAATTTAATCTTAGGCTCTGTTCCCGAGGGGCGGACACTCACTTTTGTACCATCTTCGCAGAACCATTGCAACACGTTGCTGGTGGTGGGCATGTTTAATTTTGTCTTTGTTCCATCCCATGTTGTTGCTTCTAAACTTTGATAATCCTTATAGAGTGTTACTTTACTGCCACCTAAATCTTTTGGAGGATGATTTCGATAGTTGGTCATCATCTGTTTGATTTCCTCTGCACCGGTTTTTCCCGGACGTACAACATTCACGGTAAACTCTTTGGAATAACCGTATTCGATATAAATGTCCATCAGCACGTCATAGAGGGTTTTACCTTGATCCTTTGCCCAAGCGCAGATCTCAGCAAGCAAACACATGGCCGAGACAGCATCTTTATCGCGCACAAAGTCTTGCGCCATAAAGCCGTAACTCTCTTCACCACCGCCAATATACTTTTGTTTGTCGCCCGTAATTCTAATTTCACGCGCAATCCATTTAAAGCCGGTGTAGCAGTCGCGCATCTCTATTCCTGCCTTATCTGCAACCTTTTTTATTACCTCTGTGGTAACTATTGTCTTTACGATATAGTCTGTGGGCTTGAGCAACCCCTTTGCTTTACGATTAGTGATGATATAGTATAGGAAGAGAAGACAAGTTTGATTGCCATTAATGAGCACCCATTCGCCTTTGTCATTCTTGCAAGCCATGCCCACGCGGTCGGCATCGGGGTCGGATGCCATCACAATGTCGGCATTGAGTGCTTTTGCATCTCGTATGGCCAAAGCCAAAGCCTCTCCATTCTCAGGATTGGGACTTTTCACGGTTGGGAAATCACCACTGCGCTGCATTTGCTCGGCAACACAATGCACATTGTCAAATCCCCATAGCTTCAGGCTTTGCGGAATAGCCATCATGCCTGTCCCGTGAAGTGGTGTATAAACAATTTTCAAATCGTGTTGTCGCTTTATCACTTCCGGATCAATGCTTAATGTATGAATCTCTTTAAGATAGGCCTCGTCAATGTCTTTTCCTATAAGTTGGATTAATTTTGCATCTCCAGCAAACTTAACATCGTCTATGGTCACTTTATTTACCTCATTGATAATTCCTTCATCGTGAGGCATGAGCACTTGCGCACCATCTTCCCAATATGCCTTATAACCATTATACTCTTTGGGATTGTGACTGGCTGTGATGTTAACACCAGCTTGACATCCTAAATGTCGAATGGCGTATGAGCATTCAGGGGTGGGGCGCATGTCTTCAAACAGATACACATGGATGCCATTTGCAGAGAAAACATTTGCCACCGTCTCTGCAAACTTGCGGCTGTTATTGCGGCAATCGTGACAAACAACAGCCGAAATAGTTGCCCGATCCTTAAAGTTCTTTTTAAGATAGTTAGCAAAGCCTTGTGTCGCCATCCCAACAGTGTAAACATTCATGCGGTTTGTTCCAGCACCCATGATGCCTCGCAACCCGCCAGTTCCAAACTCCAAGTCCTTGTAAAAACTTTCTATCAACTCTGTTTTGTCCGTAGATGCGAGCATTTGTTCTACTCCCCTACGCGTTTCTTCATCAAAAGCCGGTGTGAGCCACTGTTTTGCTTTTGCTTCGCATTGTGCGATAAGTTCTGCATTATGTGCCATATTATATTACTTTTGTTATTAGCTTACAAGGCAAAATTAATCATTTTCGTGGAAAAACGACATTAAATACTTTTTTTTTGTAATTTCGCCCGCAAATTATTAATTTCATTTATGTATTTTACAGGTATTATCATAGCCTTGTCAACCTTTCTCATTATAGGTATATTTCATCCCATTGTAATTAAGACGGAATATTATTTTGGTACACGTCCATGGTTTCTTTTTCTCACCTTTGGCATCATTTCGGTCATTGCGTCGCTTTGTGTTGAGGATATTATCGCATCTTCTATTTTGGGAGTTTTGGGTGCATCCCTCTTGTGGAGCATTGGTGAATTGTTCGAACAAAAGCAGCGCGTAGCAAAAGGCTGGTTTCCTAAGCGAAAGAAAAAATGTTCATCAGAGGATGCTGATAGGCAAAGGTAATGAAGAGTATACTTATTGTTGTTGGTAAAACCACTGACAAACACTTTATTGCAGGCATAGCTGATTACAGTTCACGTATCAATCACTACATGCCTTTTGAACTCTTAGTCATTCCCGAATTAAAGAATACCAAAAGTTTGAGCGAAAGCCAACAAAAGGAACGGGAGGGAGAATTAATCCTTAAAAGTCTACAACCTGCAGATACCGTTGTACTTTTAGATGAGCATGGCGAAGAATGGCGTTCCACAGCATTTGCTTCATGGCTACAAAAGAAGCAACAATTAACACGACGTTTAGTGTTTGTTGTTGGTGGCCCTTATGGCTTTTCTTCAGCTATTTATAATCGTGCCCAGGAAAAACTTTCCCTATCGAAGATGACTTTTAGCCATCAAATGATTCGTTTAATTTTCACCGAACAGCTCTATCGGGCTTGCACTATCATAAAAGGAGAACCTTATCATCATGAGTAATGTGCAGCGCATAGTGTCCGGATTGAAAGATAATACGCATCATCCCAGGTTCAGCTATCTTTTTACTGATGTTCAATGCCACATGCCCCATCGTTCTTCGCAAATTTAATTCTACACACGGATGAACTTTTCCATCAGGCAACGCCATCATATCCACACCAAATGGCCCTACATAGTTACCATGAAGTTGGATACGCATGACACTTTGAATTTGCTGACGAATAGTTTCTAAACATTCCACCCCGACATGTTTGGTGATCAGTTTTATTTTCTCTCGCTCTGAAGCTAAGCAATTTCCTGTGTAAATTCCATTTGTCGTATTAAAAAGCGAAAGCCCCATATAGCTAACATCACTATTGTTATGTGCATAAAACTCCATTCCAAAGTCGCACACCTTTTGATAAAAGGGTTCAAGCATCACACAGCCTTGCCGACGGATAACATTTTTAATCCAGCCTTTTAAGTGTTCTGTGATTCCTTCGCCATGCACATCTACGTAACGCAATCCTCGCCCACTACTGCTCCATGGTGCTTTTAACACAAACTGATAGGGAGAATTTTGAGAGGCATTATCCATCACCGCCAGTATATCTTGTACATGATCAAACGCATGTGCCCAACCTACTAAATTGTTATTTTGCATCACTATCGTTGGGAGCAAGTATCGTGCAGCCCACTGACGGCTACTCATTTTTCGTAACACATCAAGTGCATCTTCGCTTGGGAGTAGTCTTTCACTTTTTTCTGCAAGCAACAATATGAGCTGTTGACACAGAGGCTTATCCCATCCCCATGGCTCAAATTGCACATCATCGAGTGGGAGAGAGCTGATTTCTGATGGTGTAATGAAGTTACTACACTTTACATAAGGATGTAAATCGGAGGGGATTTGGGCATAATGCGCATGATTTACTAACACAAAATCATCTGCTTTTGCCCACAAAGCAGGCAGAAAGGCTAAGTCATTTTGTAATTGTTGAGCTGCCCGAGGTAGCGTAACATAAGATTTATTTTCAGCTAAGGCAAACTCGTGCCCAGGATTAAAGATGTGAATTGTTCGACGCCCCATTTAGAATCCTTCGGGAAGTTTCATCACAACTTTATCGTCAACCCATGTACCAGCTTTCTTTTCGGCAACAATCTTTCTATATTTTTCATGCGCTTGCTGTGCTCGTTGTGCAGCATACTGCGCTGCTGTGCTACTCTCTATATCTTGGGATTGAATACGCATTGTGCCAGCATGCGCGATTAAATCTTTCACTACCTCGCCACCAATAATCAAACCTGCAGCAGAAGGAACCCATGCATTGCTGGCAGGAATATCACGTCGGTCAGTACATTTACGCATATCTTTATCGGGACAGATGCAATGAAAGCGACAGCTAATCGTTGGGTCATCAATTTGTTTGAGTGGCACTTCTTCGCTATAAACAACCTTGAGATGTGGAATATTTAGTTTGCGCAGTTTTTTACGAATAACTTTTGCTAACGGATCCATCTTCGTTTTATTAATATCAGCAACACGAAAGGCCGTAGCATTAAGCTTATTAGCTGCACCCATCGATGAAATCATTGAAATATTGAGCTGATGACAACGTTTGATAAGTTCAATCTTGGCAGAGACAGTGTCGATACAATCCACTACGTAATCGTATTGTGAGAGATCGATGGAATCGGCGTTTTGAGGCAAATAAAACATTTGATATTTGTGTACAATGCACTGACGATTGATATCATGAATTCGGGCTTCGGCTACATCAACTTTATGTTTGCCTACGGTGGAAAGCACAGCATAAAGCTGGCGATTAACATTTGTGAGGCAGACACGATCATCATCAAAAATATCTAATTCGCCTACGCCACTGCGTGCCAATACTTCTACCACATAACTACCTACGCCACCCAAACCAAAAACAGCAACTCTGCTCCCCATTAAGGTCTCCATAGCCGGCTTTCCAATTAAAAGCTGTGTACGTGAAAATTGATTTTGCATTGTCTTATCCGCTGATTAAAAATAGTGCTCGAGATACCATCTGTTCATAAAATCACCCATTCCATCGTACTTTTTCATACACAATCTAAACAGAACGCATCCCTTTACACACTTTACTTCACCTCATCAATATGGAGAAGTTCTCATTATCCTTTTGATACATTAATTTTTAATAAGGTCTACTTTTAGATGTGTAGCGTTAAATACCTTCTCGTCCGTTACAAATACATTGAACGATAGATTAAACGTGATGAAATAGCTTTTGTCTTATTTCATGCCCTGCCAGTCAAAAGTACACTCATCATCTTAATGCTGTTGATGCATAGCTACGGTTTGAATAAGTGCTTCACTTGTGAGTGTGACTTGTTCACCTGTTTGCATGTTCTTGAGTGTGAATTTATTTGCAGCCATTTCTTCCTCACCAGCCAATGCAACAAAGGGGATTTCTTTTGCATTGGCATAACTCATCTGCTTTTTCATTTTTGCTGAATCAGGATAAATTTCCGTCCGTATACCTGCTTCACGCGCTTTAGCCACACATGGAAGGCTGTAGGCAGTTTCAGCTTCGCCAAAATTTATGAAAAGCAGTTGGGTTGTGGTTATGGCTTCCTTGGGATAGAGATCCAAGGTGTTGAGCACATCATAAATGCGGTCAGCACCAAATGAGATGCCAACTCCACTCAACCCCGACATGCCAAATATACCCGTAAGATTATCATAGCGTCCTCCGCCCGTGATACTTCCCATTGGGGTATCTAAGGCTTTTACTTCGAAAATGGCTCCCGTATAATAATTTAAACCACGCGCTAAGGATAAATCGAGCTGCACTTCATTTTTCAATCCTACAGCCTTCAGTGTATTGAGGATAAAGCGTGTCTCGTCAAGTCCCTTTTTCCCGATTTCAGAAACCTGCAAGAGCCCCTCCATGGTCTCCAATTTTTCTTCGTTACTTCCCGTGAGCATGAGGATTGGTCTGAGCTTATTGATAGCCGAATCAGAGATACCTAACGCCTGAAGCTCTTCTATTACTTTCTCAACCCCAATCTTCTCTATTTTGTCAATAGCTACTGTAATGTCAGTAATACGTTCTGCTTCATTTATAAGTTCGGCAATTCCTGTTAAGATTTTACGGTTGTTAATCTTTATCTGTACGCGGATTCCAAATTTAGTAAATACAGTGTCGATAATTTGAATTAACTCAACTTCGTTTAAAAGTGAATCAGACCCTACCACATCTGCATCACATTGATAGAATTCTCTATAGCGCCCTTTCTGAGGACGATCAGCTCTCCAGACAGGTTGTATTTGATAACGCTTAAATGGAAGTTGCAATTCCTCACGATGTTGTACTACATAGCGTGCAAATGGTACGGTCAGGTCATAGCGCAATCCTTTTTCGGCCAATAGCGTAGCCAAATGAATAGGCTGACGAGCCAATAACTCTTCATCGCTTATTTTCTTGAGATAATCGCCCGAATTCAAAATTTTAAAGAGCAGTTTATCACCTTCTTCGCCATATTTTCCCATTAAGGTTTGCAACGTTTCCATGGCAGGTGTCTCAATTTGCTGAAAGCCATAGCGTGCATAAACCTCTCGGATAGTGTTAAAAATATAATTTCGTTTTGCCATTTCCACAGGCCCAAAATCTCTTGTACCTTTTGGAATGGATGGTTTCTGTGCCATAATTGTCTTTATTTTTATAATATAATGGTTTGTGCTCTGTCGGGACCTAATGATATAATCTTGATTGGTGTAGAAAGAAAGTCCGACAAGAATGCAATATAATCTCTAAATGCTTTTGGAAATTCCGAGGAAGATGTGAGGTGGGTCAAATCTGTCTTCCAACCTTCGAACGTTTGATAAATGGGTGTAACATCGTCTATCTCGTATGGGAAATCGGTTGTCGTTGTTCCATCTTTCAGCCGATAGCCCACACACGCTTTAATGGTATCAAACGTGTCGAGCACATCACTTTTCATGAGGATAAGTTGGGTCACACCATTTAACATCACAGAATAACGTAATTGTACCAAGTCTACCCAGCCACAACGCCGTTCACGTCCCGTTACAGCACCATACTCATGGCCTAAATCACGCAACTTCTTTCCTGTTTCATCAAACAATTCTGTGGGGAAAGGACCTGATCCTACACGCGTGCAATAGGCTTTCATGATACCATAAACCTCGCCGATTTTGTTAGGAGCAACACCCAGTCCGATGCAGGCACCCGCACTAATCGTGTTAGAAGATGTAACAAAAGGGTAGGAGCCAAAGTCAACATCGAGCATCGTGCCTTGTGCCCCTTCACACAACACACGCTTCCCATGTTTGAGCATGCTATCTATTTCGTGCGAAGCATCGACTAACTGAAAACGACGAAGATACGCTATACCCTCCATCCACACTTTCTCTTCGGCCTCAAGGGTTGAGAAATCTGTCCAACCCAATGTGGCTAACATTTTTAAATGTTGTTGCTTGTGAGCCAGATACTTTTCCTGAAAACCAGAGAGAATATCGCCTACACGCAGGCCATTTCGACTCACTTTGTCTGTATAGGTAGGGCCGATTCCTTTTCCTGTAGTCCCCACTTTCTTATCACCTTTTTGTGCTTCATAGGCTCTGTCCAATAGTCTATGCGTAGGCATGATGAGGTGAGCTTTTTTCGAGATATGTAGCCGTGTTTCCAAAGGATGTCCACTCTTTTCTAACTCAATGGCTTCTTTCATAAATAAATCTGGCGCCAGCACGACACCATTGCCAATGATGTTGACCTTTCCGCCTTGGAAAATTCCTGATGGGATAGACCGGAGTACGTATTTTTGACCTTCAAACTCCAAAGTATGACCTGCATTGGGGCCACCTTGAAAGCGAGCAACGACATCATAGTTGGGGGTCAACACGTCAACGACCTTACCTTTTCCTTCGTCGCCCCATTGCAATCCCAGCAAGACGTCTATTTTACTTATCGTATTCATATCGTTTGATAGAAAATTAGTTATTCTCTTATTACTTTAATTTCACTTTGTGATGGTTTCTTGTGATAGTCTTAAGAAACCAACGTTCGGCACTAAAATGATGTACACTTGCTTCTATAAACATCCATCCTTGAAATACCATTGAATTTATCTTCGCACAAAGGTAAGCATTATAGTTTAAAGATAAAAATATAACGTCGTTTATTTGGCTCTACCATTCTACAATCTGTGGGAAGTGCCGACGCATTGTCTCTGCAAATTTTTCATCTGCTTCATATAGACTTAGAATGGCATTTGCCACCGTATGTTGCAGAGAAATATCGTTTGTTAAGAGTGCTTGCTGTGCTGCATGGATGAAACTTTCGCATTGCGCTTCTGTCGGCAGTACGCCTTGTGTAAACAACCTTCCTACAAGATTAAAACTGCATAGTAACGTCAATGGCCGGTTACTTTCCATCCAGTGCCAAGCCAGCGTGTTGGCGTATGGTTCATGCTGTAGTAGATGCAACACAAAAATCTCTGCCAATTCTTGCGTTTCTATCTGATTCATCCACACTTCTGCGGTATGCTCTTGCAAATCTTTAATGGGCATCAAGAGAATCGATAGTATTTTACATTCTCTGATTGGTTCTTGAAAAAGAGCCAGAGCTAATTCGGCATTTGGTGCATATTCCTTAGCAATCTCTTTTAAATCGGTCAGCGAAACGCCCCAAATTAGTTTATAATTCAGCCCTTTTTGCCGCATCGATTGCGCAGCAGGTCCATTCATATACAGTCGGAAAGATTGTTTTATCTCTCGCAATGCTTCTGTTGTGTTCATTTTTGTTCTCTTTAAAATTCGCTTGAATAGCGCATCATTTGGTGTGTATAACTTTCAGTATAGTCAATCGTGATGTCTACAACCTGCCCTGTTTCTCCATAGACAGGCTTCATCCAGGGATTAATAAAACCTTTATAGGGCGAAATGTTGAGCCGTTGATAACGTTCGAGCATTTCTTGATGGAGTGCCTTGTCAATATGAATAGCATATTGCTCAACAAGCCATCGCGCTTGTTCAAAATCTCCTTCGCTCTTTATGCGTTGTATTTCTTTGAGTTGGAAAGCAAAAATCTCGCGCAATTTTGTGTAGTCTTTTATGGCTATAAAATGTTTGTTTCCATGTTCTACGATGTCTACGATCTCGTGATTTGCATCTAAAGCGACAGCCCAATTCGCTATTAAAGCCCTGTTCCGCATGTGGTCTTCCTCAATGTCCTCGCCCAGCTTGATGCGCACGCACTGTGTGAGCAGCCCATTTTGCATATAAGTATAATACTGACTTTTATAAGCCTCTTGATTGGGAGTGAGCCCCAATTCCACCAACTTCTCATCGGCAATGTAGTATAAACCAAACAAATCGGCGCGCGCTTCTTCTATCGTATTGCCATAAGCTTTGAGGGCATTCGATGGCGTGGTGGGTAGCATTTGTCCGCTGCCATGCCCTAAACATTCGTGCAAATCGGTATGCAAATCGTCGCAGCAATCGCCATATTGCCGTATCAACTGCAACGTTGGCGCATCGATAACAAATTCCTCCATAAAACCACTATGCCGCGAGGCCTTGTTATAGGCATCTGTAATGTTGCTGATGGTGATGCTTTTCGAACCATATTCAGCCCTGATCCAGTCGGCATTCGGCAGGTTGATGCCAATGGCTGTCGATGGATATTCGTCGCCACCGAGCATCGCTGCACAAATGACCTGCGCGGTAATGCCCCTCACCGTTTTCTTTTTAAAGGCATCATCGACAGGCGAATGGTCTTCAAACCATTGCGCATTTTGACTGATAAGCTGCGTGCGTTGGGTTGCTTCGTGGTTTTTATATTCCACCAACCCTTCCCAGGAGCCTTTTAATCCCAAGGGATCGGCATAGACCTCAATAAAACCATTAATAAAATCGACATCGCCCGCCTGCGCCTTGAGCCACTCAATGGTATAGGCATTAAACACTTCTAAGTCGCCCGTCTGATAATACCGGATTAAAAGAGCTATCACCTTTCGTTGCCGATTATTCTCGGCACAGTCTTTGGCTAAGGTCAGCCAATGGATGATTTGGCTTATTTTATCGCCATAATACTCCCCCGCACGATAGCATTGCGCCACAATCTCGCCATCCTTCTTGATGAGCCGTGTGTTTAAGCCATACGAAATGCGATTGTTTCCCGTGCGCTTTTTCTCGGCAGCATAATAGGCTTCCACCTCTTGCTGCGTCAGGTTTTCATAAAAGTTGCACGCCGAAGTGCGGACAAGATCCACACCATCACGCTTGTTTACACGCTTGGGCATGAATGTTTTGTCGAAGAGCAACCGTCGCAATAGTGGCAGCGTCGCATCTTTCTCGTGCGCTGTCTGAAAGCCTAAGGTGGAGAAGGGGAGTGCTTCGTAGAGCGAAGTGAAAAACGACTCGCTAAACCGGGGTTCCATCTTGTCATAGCTGTAATGATGATAAATGCCACTCGAAAACCAAATGCGCTTAAGATAAACGACAAGCTGCTGAAACGCCTCGGTGTCGCGCGGCCCCGTGTAGTGCTCGAAAATGCGCTCAAGCACCCTCCTGACCATGAGATTGTAGCGCCCGAATTGGTCAAACGTGATGTCGCGGCCGGCCAAGGCTGCTTGCGACAGATAGTAAATATAAACTTTTTGTTGCGGTGTGAGCTGTTCAAATCCCGTCAGTTCATAGCGCAACATCTGTATGTCGGCAAATTTTTCGTCAATATAATTCATTGCTTTGTGTGTTGAGCATTAAAAAGTCCACAGCAAGATTTTTTTCATGTTCTTCTGTGGACATTCTTGTTTTGAATAGCGTTTACGCCTCAGGAGCATGCGTTTTGACTTTGTTTTTCGTTCCGGGCTTTCTGCCCCGTTTCTTCGGTTCGGCATTCAAGCGCGGATGGCTGCGAAAGTTGGCCAACTTATATTCCCGCGGCGTGCAACCATTGAATTTGAAAAAAGCCGCATAAAACGATTGACGATTGGCAAACCCCACCATGTCTGAGATTTCCTCCATGTTCAGGTGTTTGTAACGTCGGTCGACGAGCAAGGTCATCGCTTCTTCAATGCGATACTTGTTGACCAGCGACGTGTAGTTCATGTGAAACCTCACATTCACAACGGCAGAGACGTAGCGGGTGTTAGTGCCCAAATCGGTTGCTAATTGCTTGGCCGAATAGTCTCTGTCCTTATATTTCTTTTGAATAAGGATGATATCGAGGATTTTTTCTTTCAATTCGTCCATCAATTTCGGACTGACCAAAGTACGATAGGCAGCTTCTTTCTCCCGCTTCTCGGTAATATTATACTTCGCCATAATACTAAATTTAACTGATTTCTTATGTGTTCGCAAAAATAGGCAAAATAATCAACAAATCAAATGTTTTGTACATTTTTTTTGCTAAAAGCAGCCCTTTCCCAGCTGTTCGTTGCCTTTACGATGGTTTTGCTTTTGCAAGCACACCCTTTCTCGCGCGTTTTCACTCTATGATTCTGTATTTCCACAGGCGGTCGCGCTCGGCATTTTCGCGTTCTTGTGAAGGCGGATAGTTGTAGTCGCGTTGAAACATATAATAAAGGTTGGTGCGCGAGCCGGCCCCACTGCGCCGAGCCACTTCGCTCATGGGCATATCGGTGTAGCGCAGCAGCAGACTGGCTGTGCGCAAAATCCATCGCAGGCGGAATTGTTCCTGTGTGAGCCCGGTGAGCATAAACACCAAGCCGCTAAGGTCGGACGAGTGGGCATGATATTTCTGGCGGAAAGCATCATAACTAAAACAATTTTGATGCAGCATCTGCAAATATTCATCCATCACGTTGATGCCCGTGGGGTGGAGATTTTGTTCGAGCGGCACAAATCCGCCACGCCCTTGCTCGTCCTCCGAATATTGGTGCGTAAACGGCAGCAAATAAAGCTCGTCAAAGCTGAATTGTGCGGTGTTCTCTCCTGAGGAACGTCTGCTGTAGGGCGCACGGTCGCTCTCAAACTTGTGATAATAGTGCCGTTTCAGCACGTTGTGGCGATTTCCATCTGAATTTGTCATTTTATGAAAGATTTTTAAGTGTTCAATTCCATAGACGGGTCTGTCTCAGTGCGAATTGTTAACTCACTTTTAATTGGGTTATTTGCAGTAAAGAACATTGTTAACCCACTTTTAATTGGGTTATTTGCAGTAAAGAACATTGTTAACCCACTTTTAATTGGGTTATTTGCAGTAAACAACATTGTTAACCCATTTTTAATTGGGTTATTTGCAGCAAGGAACATTGTTAACCCACTTTTAATTGGGTTATTTGCAGCAAGCAACATTGTTAACCTACTTTTAATTGGGTTAACATCGCATCGATTTTTTGCCTTGTTCTGTTTCATTTCTTTTGAAAAGTGAGAGATTTTTGCTCTGTCCTGTTTCGCTTCCTTTGGAAAGTGGGAGGCTTTTGCTCTGTCCGGTTTCATTTCTTTTGAAAATTGGGAGGCTTTTGCTCTGCCCGGTTTCATTTCTTTTGAAAATTGGGAGGCTTTTGCTCTGTCCGGTTCCATTTCTTTTGAAAATTGGGAGGTGGAACGGGCGAAACGGCTCGTCAGATGTTGGCTATCGACATGATGTTGGCAAACACGCCGGCCGCCGTGACGCTGGCTCCTGCACCATAGCCCTGAATGAGCATGGGATACTCCTTGTAGCGCGCGGTGGTGAGCAGCACGATGTTGTTGCTGCCGGCCAGCTGATAGAACGGGTGACCACGGGGAACGGCCTTCAAGGCCACCGACGTTTTCTGCCCGTCCATCGTGGCCACGAAGCGCCAACGCTTGCCTTCGCGCTCGAGCTGCCGGCGACGGGTTTCAAATTCGGCATCCAACTGGGGCAGCAGCTGCCAAAATTCGTCGAGCGTGCCCTCAAAATAGCGCTGCGGAATGAAAAGTTGCTTGTCGACGTCGGCTTGTTCAACGGCGTAGCCGGCCTCGCGGGCGAGGATGACCAACTTGCGCACCACGTCGATGCCGCTGAGGTCGATGCGTGGGTCGGGCTCGCTGTAGCCCATTGCTTGGGCACGTCGCACGGCTTCAGAGAAGGGCACCTCGGCACTGATTTCGTTGAAAATGAAGTTGAGTGTGCCGCTCAGCACGGCCTCGATGCGCAGAATTTGGTCGCCCGAGTTGCGCAGGTCGTTGATGGTGCTGATGATGGGGAGGCCGGCGCCCACATTGGTTTCGTAGCGGAATTTCACGCCGCGTTGCAGCGCCGTCTTTTTGAGCGCGGCATACGCGTTGAATGGTCCGCTAGCTGCAATCTTGTTGGCTGCGATGATGCTGATGTTGTGGTCGAGAAATTGCTGATAGAGCGCGGCAATGTCTCGGCTGGCGGTGCAATCCACAAACACGCTGTTGAACATGTTCATCTCGGTGATGGTGCGGCGCAATATTTCGGGCGTGCTAAGTTGAGCTGTTTGCAATGCCTCTTGATAATGGGCAAGGTCGAGCCCCTCGCGGTTGAAGATGGCGCGCTTCGAACTGGCGATGCCCACCACATTTAATTGCAGTTGGTTGCGCGCTTTGAGCGTTTCGTGTTGCCGACGAATTTGCTCGATGAGCTTTCCGCCCACGGTTCCCACACCGCAGATAAACAGATTGAGCACCTTGTATTCGGAGAGGAAAAACGAGTCGTGGATGACGTTGAGCGCCTTGCGCAGGCTCTCGCTCTTCACCACAAACGAGATGTTGGTTTCGCTCGCCCCTTGTGCGCAGGCGATGACGCTGATACCGCTTCGCCCCAAAGTGCCGAACAGTTTGCCGGCGCTTCCAGGCAAGTCCTTCATGTTGGCTCCCACGATGGCCACGGTGGCCAAACCGCGCTTGATGTGCATGGGGAACATGGCACCATCTTCGATTTCGGCGGCAAAGGTTTCGTTGAGCACTTGTGCGGCTTTTTCTGCATCTTCGTCACGTACACCGATACTCGTAGAGTTCTCCGACGATGCCTGCGCCACCATGAACACGCTGATACCCCGATTGGCCAGGGCGGTGAAGATGCGGCGGTTGACGCCAATCACACCCACCATTGAGAGGCCGGTGACCGTGATGAGCGCCGTGCCGTTGATGGAGCTGATGCCTTTGATGGGCTTATGGTCGTTGGCAATCTCGGCCTTGATGGTGGTGCCGGGATTGGTGGGATTGAAGGTGTTTTTAACTTTGATGGGAATGTTTTTCACGCAAACGGGATAGATGGTGGGCGGATAGACCACCTTGGCGCCGAAGTTGCACAGCTCCATGGCCTCGATGTAGCTGAGCTCGGCAATGGTGTAGGCGCCTTTGATGACGCGTGGGTCGGCTGTCATAAAGCCGTTGACGTCGGTCCAAATCTCTAACACCTCAGCATCCAAAGCCGCTGCGATGATGGCGGCTGTGTAGTCGCTCCCTCCGCGTCCGAGGTTGGTAATCTCACCCGTGTCGCGGTCGGTGCTGATGAAGCCCGGCACCAAGGCAATGTGGGGCTGCCGAGCAAATGTCTGCTTCACCAATTGGTTGGTGAGTTCGTTGTCTAACAGGTTTTTGTGATTGGCGCGCTCGGTTTTGATAAACGTGCGGCTGTCAAACCATTGCGCGCCCTTGATGAGCGTGGCAACAATGAGGCTCGACAGACGTTCGCCATAGCTCACAATGGTGTTGGTGGTTTTCTCGCTGAGGTCGTGCACCAGATAAACGCCGAAATAGATGCTGCGCAGTTGCTCGAACAAGGTGTCTAATTGCTGCGCTAACTGTTGCCGAGCGTCTGCGTTGTCGATGATGCAATCAATCATCTTGTGGTGTCGCGCAACCATGGCGTCGAACGATGCTTTCCATTCGTCACGGTGCTGCTGCGCCAATAGCGAAGTGGCCAACAGCTGGTCGGTGATGCCACCCAAAGCACTCACCACCACGACAACATCGCCATGCTGCGCTTCATTTTCAACAATATGTTTTAGGCTCTGAATACTTTCTACAGAGCCTACGGATGTTCCACCAAATTTTAATACTTTCATGAAAAACACATTTAAATTGGGAATGATGTTACCCCCGAAGAGAGCGCTGCAAAAATACGAATTATTGCGCGCATACCCAACAAAAAGAACGAGAGATTGCGAGGGTGTAGCCATTTTTGGGTAACTTTGCACGCATGATTCAAGAATGGCAAATAAGAGTTACACCTGCCGTAGCATTTACGGAAGACAGCATCAAGGCCTATGTGGCAGAAACGCATGGCATTGATGTGCGCACCATTCAGCAGGTGCGTGTGTTGCGGCGCAGTATTGATGCACGGCAACGGCAGATTGTTGTCAATCTCAAAGTGCGCGTTTACATCAATGAGTTTCCGCAAGACGAGCCGTTTGCGCGTGTCGATTATCCCGATGTTTCGGGCAAACCGTCGGTTGTCGTAGTGGGTGCCGGCCCCGGAGGCTTGTTTGCAGCGCTTCGGCTGATTGAATTGGGGTTGCGTCCTATTGTGCTGGAACGTGGAAAGAATGTGCGCGACCGCAAGAAAGATTTGGCACTCATCACGAAGACGCAGCAGGTGGATGCCACGAGCAATTACAGTTTCGGTGAGGGTGGGGCAGGAGCCTACAGCGATGGCAAGCTCTACACGCGCAGCAAAAAGCGTGGCAGCGTGGAGAAAATCTTGCAAGTGTTTTGTCAGCACGGCGCCTCAGAAGCCATTCTCTCGGATGTGCACCCGCACATTGGCACCGACAAGTTGCCACGTGTAATTGAGGCCATGCGCAACACCATTTTGCAATGTGGTGGCGAAGTGCATTTCCTCACGCAAATGACGCAGCTACTAATACAAGGTGACGAAGTGGTGGGGGTGGAAGCTCATGACTTGCAAAACGATGCACAACGCACGTTCCGCGGACCGGTGATTTTGGCTACGGGACACAGCGCACGCGATGTCTACCGCTATTTGCACGATGCCAACATCGAAATCGAAGCCAAGGGCATTGCCGTGGGCGTGCGTTTGGAGCACCCCAGCCAGCTTATCGACCAAATTCAATATCACAACAAAAATGGTCGTGGCCGCTATCTCCCTGCAGCCGAATATTCGTTTGTGACCCAGGCGCAAGGCCGTGGCGTCTATAGTTTCTGCATGTGCCCGGGCGGTTTTGTTATTCCTGCCGCCACCGACAAACAGCAGATTGTGGTGAACGGCATGAGTCCCAGCAACCGCGGCACGGCATGGAGCAACAGTGGCATGGTGGTGCAGATGGAACCGCAAGATTGTCAGCAGGCCTTTGCCGAAGCTGGCGATGATGCCTTGTGCGTGATGCGCTTTCAAGAACATGTAGAACGGCTCTGCTGGCAACAAGGCAACATGCGGCAAACCGCACCGGCACAGCGCATGGCCGACTTTGTGAATGGTCGGCTGAGCTATGATTTGCCCAAAAGTTCTTATGCCCCCGGATTGGTGAGCAGTCCCCTGCATTTTTGGCTTCCACCATTCATCGTGCAACGCTTGCAAGAGGGTTTTAAAACCTTTGGGCGGCAAGCGCATGGCTTTCTCACCAACGAAGCGGTGATGATGGCCGTCGAGACCCGAACATCGAGCCCCGTCCGCATTTTACGCAGCCGCGAAACCTTGCAGCACGTGCGCCTGCGGGGACTTTTCCCTTGTGGCGAAGGAGCAGGCTATGCCGGTGGCATCGTTTCTGCGGGTATGGATGGCGAACGCTGTGCCGAGATGGCGCAACACTATGTCGACGGCTTGTAGCAGATACCGGTCGCCTCTTTTCCCCCATTTACAAATCCAATGCAATAAGAAGTCGTCGCATCCGCTTTTTTAAACAGATGCGATGCCGCTTCCCGACACCCAAAAACCATGCAGATACGGGGTGTAGTTGGGGTGTTTTCTTGAAAAAATATGCTGCTATGCTATCAAAAAAGGAAGAAGCCTTTGTGTGCTCCTTCCTTGTTTCTGCATCCCATTGTGCGGTGTCTACATGACTGCGCATGCAAACGCCACGGTGCCTTTAATCGGCAAACAGCGGATAGTTTTTCATCGTGGCATTCACCTTCTCGCGAACCTGAGCTATCACGCGGTCATCTTCAGGATGATTGAGCACGTCCTCAATGAGCGCGGCGATGAGATGCATCAGATCTTCTTTCGCGCCACGGGTGGTGATGGCTGCTGTGCCAAGGCGCAAGCCCGAGGTTAGGAACGCGCTGCGTGTGTCGAAAGGCACCATGTTTTTGTTGGCTGTGATGTCGGCCGCAACCAACGCTTTCTCAGCCATCTTACCCGTGAGCTCGGGATATTTGCTGCGCAAATCCACCAACATAGAGTGGTTGTCGGTTCCGCCACTGATGATGGTGAAGCCACGCTCTATAAGGTCGGCAGCCAATGTTGCAGCATTGGTTTTCACCTGCTGCGCATAGGTCTTCCAAGAGGGGAGCAGGTTCTCGCCAAAGCCCACAGCCTTAGCAGCGATGACATGTTCGAGCGGGCCGCCCTGTGTGCCGGGGAAAACGGCCGAATTGAGCAGGGCGCTCATCATTTTCACTTCGCCTTTCTTGGTGGTCAGCCCCCATGGGTTTTCAAAATCTTTGCCCATGAGGATGATGCCGCCGCGCGGACCACGCAATGTTTTGTGGGTGGTACTGGTGACGATGTGGGCATATTTTAAAGGATTGTCCAGCAAGCCGGCAGCGATGAGTCCTGCTGGATGCGCCATGTCAATCATCAGCAAAGCGCCCACTTCATCGGCGATTTTGCGCATGCGGGCATAGTCCCACTCGCGGCTGTAGGCTGAACCGCCACCGATGATGAGTTTGGGCTTGTGTTGGTGCGCTAATTGTTCCATTTCATCGTAATCTACGCGGCCTGTTTCGCGTTTGAGATTGTAACCCACCGGATGATAGAGTAGGCCGGAGGTGTTGACGCTGCTGCCATGTGAAAGGTGGCCGCCCTGTTCTAAATTCAGGCCTAAGAACGTGTCGCCGGGCTTCAGCACCGCCAGCAACACTGCTGCATTGGCCTGTGCGCCCGAGTGGGGTTGCACATTGGCATAAGCCGCATGAAATAGCTTCTTCACCCGCTCGATGGCCAAAGTTTCAACTTGGTCTACTACCTGACAACCGCCGTAATAGCGCTTTCCGGGAAGTCCCTCGGCATATTTATTAGTGAGGCATGACCCCATGGCCGCCATGACTTCATCACTGACAAAATTTTCAGAAGCAATAAGTTCAATGCCTTTGAGTTGTCGTTGATGCTCTTGTTCGATTAAATCGAAGATTTCTTGGTCTCTTCTCATATTTGTTACCTTATGTTTTACGGATAAATGACAATTCTTATACGAGCTTGATTTCATTCATATTTTGCTCTTTGTCGCAATAGTGGCATTTCACTACACCGTGCACTTTGTCGACAACATGGAAAAGCGTGGCCATCGGCTCATTGTTGGTGATGCACTTAGGATTGTTGCAGCGCACAATGCCTCGCAGCACTTGGGGCGTTTCAACCATTTTCTTTTCCACCACTTCATAGTCTTTAATGATGTTGAGCACCACGTTGGGCGCAACAACACTGAGGCGACTAATTTCTTCGTCGGTGAAAAATTTATTTGTAATTTTAATGATTCCTTTCTTCCCAATGCGGTTTGATGGAAGATTATAGCCGATGGTGACAGGCATCGTCGAAGCTTTTAAATCGAGGAGGTCGGCCACTAAATAGGTTTTCTCAGCCGGAATATGATCAATTACCGTGCCATTTTCAATGGCTGCCACCTGCATTTCTTTTTTCGCCATAATGTTAGAATTTTGACTGAATAATTGTTTTGTCGTTTTTGACATCTTCTAATGTGATTCCCAAACAATGGCAGAAGATGGCCTCGCGTGCATAAAGTCCATTCTGCGCCTGCTGGATGTAATAGGCATGTGGGTTGTCATCCACATCGTAAGCAATTTCGTTTACGCGCGGAAGGGGATGGAGTATCTTCATATTCTCTTTCACGTGTTGCAGCATGTCATTTCTCAAAATATACACGTTTTTCACACGTTCATATTCCATCAAATCGGAAAATCGTTCCTTCTGCACACGCGTCATATACAGAATATCGGCATCGGCAATGGTTTCTGCGTCGAATGTTGTATGCTCATGGTAAACAATGTGATGTTGTTTACAATAAAGTTTATATTCCTGTGGCATACTCAATTCTTTAGGTGCAATGAAATGGAATGTAGGATTAAAATGGCGCATTGCCGTGATAAGGGAATGCACCGTGCGCCCATATTTCAAGTCGCCGACAAGATAGATATTAAGATTCTCTAATTTTCCTTGCGTCTGATAAATGGTGTAGAGATCAAGCAAGCACTGTGAAGGGTGCATGTGCGCACCATCTCCTGCATTGATAATAGGCACTCGCGTCACTTCTGAAGCATATTGTGCCGCACCTTCTATGTAATGTCGCATGGCAATGACGTCGGCATAATTGCTCACCATGAGGATGGTGTCTTTCAGCGTTTCGCCCTTTGACACGCTCGAAGCCTTGGCATCGCTGAAACCAATAACACGAGCACCTAATCGGTTGGCCGCCGTTTCAAAGCTAAGCCGTGTTCGTGTGGATGGCTCATAAAACAATGTTGCTACGACCTTCCCTTTTAATAATTCTCGGTTAGGATTCTTTTCAAACTCGTGTGCCATTTGAATGAGATACAATATATCTTCTCTTGTCAAATCGGCAATGGTCACAAAATTGTGCATATTGTTATGTTATTGATGTTGAAAACCAGTCCAAAGGTAGGGATAAATTCTGATTATACTATGGTATTTCGGAGAAAAATTGTATTTTTGCCCAAAATTAAATGAGATGAGAAAAGTCTTTGTCCACGCATTGTGGACGATTTTGTTATGTGCAATAGCAGGAACAGCATTAGCTTTCACAGCCATTTGGAATGGCTGGATTGGCTATATGCCCGCTATTGAAGATTTACAAAACCCTATCAATCGTTTTGCAACGCAAGTTTATTCGGCGGATGGAAAAGTGATGGGAACCTATAATTTAAATAAAGAAAATCGCATTGTCGTTCCTTATAATAAAATATCGAAACATTTGGTTCATGCCTTAGTGGCAACAGAAGACGAACGTTTCTATGAACATAGCGGTATAGATTTCATTGCCTTAGGGCGCGCTTTGATAAAGCGAGGTCTATTTGGCCAGGCATCAGCTGGTGGAGGTTCAACCATTACCCAGCAATTGGCCAAACAATTATATTCTATACAGGTACATAGTTCTTTAGAGCGTCTCTTGCAAAAGCCTATAGAGTGGGTTATAGCGGTGAAATTAGAACGCTACTATACCAAAGAGGAAATTATTGCTTTATACCTCAATTACTTCGACTTTTTGCATAATGCTGTCGGGATTAAGACTGCAGCAAACACATACTTCAACAAAGAACCAGCCGACTTAACGACAACAGAGGCTGCTATGTTGGTGGGATTATGTAAGAATCCGTCATTGTTTAATCCGGTTCGTTTTCCTGAGCGCGCGCGTGATCGTAGGAATATTGTCTTGGGGCAAATGTTGAAAGCAGGTTATCTGAGTAATAGTGAGTACTCAGAATATTGCGCAATGCCTTTAGCATTAAATTTCCATCGCACAGATCACAAAGATGGAAATGCGACTTATTTTAGAGAGTTTTTACGCCAATATATGATGGCAGAAAAGCCCAAATTAGAAAGTTATCCAGCATGGAATCGCGTGCAATATGCATTAGATTCTTTAGCTTGGGAAACAGACCCACTTTATGGGTGGTGCAATAAGAATTTCAAGAAAGACGGAAGCCCCTATAATATTTATACGGATGGGCTGAAAGTCTTCACAACATTGGATAGCCGCATGCAACTTTATGCGGAGGAAGCTGTATATGGACATGTCGCAAAGTTCCTTCAACCGGCTTTTAATCGCGAGAATAAGAGTAAAAAAAACGCACCTTTTACGGAGAAGCTAACACCACAACAATTGCGTTCAATTCTCAATCGCAACATGTTTCAAAGTGAACGCTACCGCGATATGAAGGCATCAGGAGCAAGCGAGGCAGAAATTAAGGCCGCTTTTAATAGGCCTGTTGGCATGACAATCTTCACCTATCATGGCGATATTGATACAACAATGACTCCTATGGATTCCATCAAATACTATAAGAGCTTTTTGCGTGCAGGCTTCATGAGTATGGATCCTAAGACGGGATTTGTAAAAGCCTATGTAGGTGGATTAGACTATAATTATTTTATGTATGACATGGTAACAGGAGGACGTCGGCAGGTGGGGTCAACCATTAAACCTTTCCTTTATGCTTTGGCTATGGAAAATGGATTTTCACCTTGCGACGTTGCCCCAAATGTTCAAAAGACTTATACTGTAGCAGGTAGGCCTTGGACACCACGTAATGCCTCGCGTGCACGCTATGGCCAAATGGTTACGCTGAAATGGGGATTAGCAAACAGTAATAACTGGATTTCAGCTTATCTTATGAGCAAGCTGAATCCACGTCTATTTGTCTCCACACTACACGAATTTGGTATTAATACTCCCAATATCTATCCATCGATGTCGCTTTGTTTAGGCCCATGTGATGTGAGTGTTGCCGAGATGGTGAGCGCCTATTCTACTTTTGCCAATCATGGTATTCGGACGGCGCCTCTATTTGTTTCGCGTATTGAGGACAATGAAGGTAATGTTATTGCAACGTTTCAGCCACGCATGAACGAAGTTATCAGCGCAGAAAGTGCTAATAAAATGTTGGTGTTGTTGCAAGGTGTGGTTGATGGTGGTACGGCAGGCCGATTACGCTATAAGTACAACTTTGAAGGTGAAATTGGTGGGAAAACCGGAACAACCAATAACAATAGTGATGCTTGGTTCATCGGTTTTACACCCCAATTAGTCTCTGGCGTATGGGTAGGAGGTGAAGATCGGGATATTCACTTCGATAATATGGCCATGGGACAAGGTGCAACAATGGCATTACCCATTTGGGCCTATTTCATGCGTAAGGTTTATAATGATCGCACACTGGGTTATAGCAGTAAGGTTAAGTTTGACTTGCCTGATGGATTTGATCCTTGTAAGAATCAGGATAATGACTCAAGCAGTAATCAAATTGATGAGGTTTATGAATAAGAGTTTTATACTTCTTTTCATTTTAGCATATAACTTTTGCGCTTATGCACAACATACCCCCCTACGGGATAGTTTAAAAGTGGCAACAGAAGCTCTTAACTATCATCCGGATAGCCTTGATTTAAAGCTAAAGAAAGCCTCATGGAATGTTCAACTTGGCGAATGGGACTATGCCAAAGGTGAATACGATCAAGTGCTTGCGCGGGAGCCAAATAATTTGGCAGCGTTATATTTCCGTGCTTTTGTCAATGAACAGCTCCATCGTTATTCTTTCGCCCGCTTAGATTACGAGCACCTGCTCTATCTTGTTCCTGGAAATTTTGAAGCACAGTTAGGGCTAGCATTACTCAATGAAAGGGACAAGCATCATACAGAAGCTTTAGATGGGCTCAACCGCTTAGTGATGCAATTTCCTGATAGTTCACTTGCCTATGCTGCACGTGCAAATTTAGAGCGTGACCATCAACAATATGATTTGGCTGCGTTTGATTATACGGAAGCTATTCAGCGTGCGCCTGATAATACAGACTATCTGTTGGCTCGCGCAGACATTTGGATTACTTTAAGACAATATGAAAAGGCAAAGAACGATTTACAAAAATTAATAACTTTAGGTATTCCCAGAATGGCATTAAAGCCTTTTTTCGAAAGAATAAAGAGGAAATCATAACAACAATAACAGAATTGTAAAAAGATAAATAGATAAAACATGAAATTTCTACAACCCTCATTTGAAATATGGCAGCAAGAGGCTGGAATTGACGGTATCTACCGCATGATAGAACGAGCTGGGCGTGTGTGCTATAAAAGTGAAAATCACGTAGATAATCAGTCTGCACGTCCCTTTGTTGAGCGGCTCATAGCTTCAAAACACACAGCCATGCTCGAACATGGGACGGTATATTTGGTTACAGATCAAGCAAAATTGGCTGAACGGTATATCCAAAATCCATTCTCCGTTGTCCATACATTTAATACGAAAAATTATATTACAACCAACCTCCGTGTACTGGTAGAGCAGGGGTGGATGAACGATTTGAAATATCTTTATAAGCAACAACCTCAGCATGAACCACGCATCACAGTTCATTTTACCACGCAAGTTTCCATTACACGCGAATTTAATCGTCATCGCTCACACTCTATGGCAGAGCAGTCTACACGCTATTGTAATTATAGCAAAGATAAATTTGGGGGTGAAATTAATATTAACGTACCAGAATGGATTACCACCTGTGAGAAGTTTTCTGCGATAGAACAAGCAGGCAATTTCAATATGCAGTTTATAAACTACTGCCGTTCTATAGCCGATAGTAATGGTAACACAAATTGGACGGACTTCGATGCCTGGCTGTTTGCTAATCTTGCTGCCGAATTTGCCTACATGCAACTCATTGCATTGGGACGAAAGCCACAAGAGGCTCGCGCAGTATTGCCTTTAGATGTAAACACAGAGCTTATTCACACGGCATTCTTACATGACTGGCAACACTTTTTTAATTTACGAGCCTTAGGAACAACGGGTGCACCTCATCCAGATGCAAAGGCTATAGCTCAGCCGCTTTATGAGGTCTTTAAGCAAAATGGATGGTTATAATCGATTTCAAATAGATTTTTTTAATAGACGATAAAGGGAGATTGTAGATTAAGAATAGAGTAAAAAGTAGAATTTGTCAAGCACATGTTTCTCTATATCACCCTTTTTACGTAACTTTGCATGGTATAAAGATGGATAAAACAAATTTCAATATGATTAAAATTACTTTTCCTGATGGCTCTGTCCGCAATTATGAACAGGGTATAACGGGAATCCAAATTGCAGAGAGCATTTCACCAGCTCTTGCGCGTAGTGTAGTGTCATGTAGTGTTAATGGGGAAATAGTAGAATTAAATCGGCCTATCAATACAGATGCAACCATTGCACTCTATAAATTTGATGACGGAGAAGGGAAAAAGACTTTTTGGCATACATCTGCCCATTTGTTGGCCGAGGCTTTGCAAGAACTCTATCCTGGCATTCAGTTTGGCTTTGGGCCTTCGGTTGAGAATGGATTTTTCTATGATGTTATGCCTGCTGAAGGTCAGGTGATTTCTGAAAATGATCTTCCAAAAATCGAAGCTAAGATGCTGGAATTGGCTAAGAAAGATGAGCCTGTCATTCGTAAAGAGATTTCAAAGGCAGACGCGCTGAAAGCTTTTAAAGCCGATGGACAAGCATATAAGTACGAACACATCGACCAAGATTTGGAGGATGGCACTATAACAACCTATACGCAAGGACACTTTACAGACCTTTGTCGTGGACCACACTTGATGTCAACAGGGCTCATCAAAGCAGTGAAACTCACAAATGTTGCAGGTGCTTTTTGGCGGGGTGATGCAAAACGTGAGCAAATGACACGTATCTACGGCATATCTTTCCCCAAGAAGAAACTATTAGATGAATATCTACTTTTGCTGGAAGAGGCCAAAAAACGCGACCATCGCAAAATTGGAAAGGACATGGAATTGTTCATGTTCTCTGAACGCGTGGGCAAGGGACTTCCTATTTGGTTGCCCAAAGGCACTCAATTACGCCTTCGTTTGCAAGAGTTATTACGTGGGCTACTTCGTCCTTACAATTATCAAGAAGTGATTACACCAGGTATCGGTAGCAAGAGTCTTTATGTTACATCAGGACACTATGCTCATTATGGGAAGGATGCTTTCCAACCAATTCATACTCCAGAAGAGGATGAAGAGTACATGCTTAAGCCTATGAATTGTCCTCACCATTGTGAAGTATATGCACGTAAACCTCGCTCTTACAAAGATTTACCATTGCGAATAGCAGAGTTTGGTACTGTTTTCCGTTATGAGAAGAGTGGTGAGTTACATGGTTTAACACGTGTACGTACGTTTACACAAGATGATGCACACATCTTTGTACGTCCAGATCAGGTGAGAAGCGAATTCGAGAATAATATTGATATTATTCTCAAAGTGTTTAAGACGTTCAAATTCGACAACTACGAAGTACAGATATCGCTACGAGATCCTAAAGATAAAGAGAAATATATTGGTTCTGATGAGATTTGGGACGAGAGTGAAAATGCAATTCGAGAAGCCTGCAAAGAAAAAGGCTTACAAGCACATGAAGAAGTTGGGGAAGCTGCTTTCTACGGTCCAAAATTAGACTTTATGGTAAAAGATGCTATTGGCCGTAAATGGCAGTTGGGCACTATCCAAGTAGATTATAATCTACCAGCGCGCTTTGAATTGGAATATACGGCCGACGACAACAGCAAGAAGACACCCGTTATGCTTCATCGCGCACCATTTGGTTCGCTTGAACGTTTCGTAGCTGTGCTGATTGAGCATACGGCAGGACATTTTCCTTTATGGCTAACGCCTGACCAAGTGGTTATACTTCCCATCTCTGAAAAGTATAATGATTATGCGCATGAGGTAGAACAGCAACTCCACACAGTAAATGTTCGTGCTATCATTGATGATCGTAATGAAAAAATTGGTCGTAAAATACGAGATAGTGAGTTGAAGCGTATCCCTTACATGTTGGTTGTCGGCGAGAAAGAAGCAGCCGAAGGTTTGGTTTCTATGCGTCAACAAGGTGGCGGTGAGCAAGCTACAATGACTATCAAAGACTTTGCACAACGTATCAATGATGAGGTCGGAAATCAGCTTAAGGATTTAAGATAATGGTAAACATTTTCTTAACATCGGGAGCGTGAAATTAAAAGACAACGATATACGCTATTATTACCGTACCTCTTGCGTATAAATTTCTTATCAAAAGATTAAGGTGTATCAAGATTTTGATACACCTTTTTTCATATGGACTACCGGAATAATGGGTATTGTCCTAAAAAGTGGCGTAATGGACATTTGGTAGGCTGAGACCTCTGCAAAACCCACCACCCTCTCAATTTCCCCTATATACTCTTAAAAGAATGAATATTTTGGCTTATATGACAAAAGTGTGCTTAAAACCCTTGTAACTCACTAATAGTCATTATCTTTGTTCTATTTATATTTTTATGGCAAAAAATCTGCTTTTATTGTGGCTCAAAATCGACTATAAAGCGCGGCCATCTCAATGGTAGTCAACGCTGGTATTGTAAGTCCTGTAAGAGAACTTTTGTTGGACATAAGCGACTCACTAATGCTATGGTTAACATCCGTTATTCTAAAGGTAATCTTACTATCAAAGATCTTTCAGAAGAATATGGAGTATCAACCAGGACTATTTATCGGAAGCTTACCAAATCTTATAAAGAAGAACTACCCAGCCTTCTCATTCGTCCGGTAGTGGTTCTAATGGATGTTACATATTGGGGACGTAATTTTGGTGTTGTTATTATGAAGGATTCTTTGTCTGGTAACGTGCTTTGGTATAAGTTTATCAACAGGCATGAACAGCTTGAAGATTACAAAGAGGACATAATCTATTTGGATTCACTTGGATATACAATTCAAGCCATTGTATGCGATGGTTTTAAGGTACTTAGGCAAGCATTCCCTAATTATAAATCCCAATTATGCCAGTTTCATCAAGTAATGACTATAAAGACAAAACTAACCTCAAGACCAAAACTTGAGGCTTCTAAAGAACTACTTGCAATATCCAGGATGTTATGCCATACAAACAAAGATTCTTTTATCGAGGCTTTAGAAGAGTGGTACACTAAATGGGAGGGATTCCTTAAGGAATGCACAATAACAGAAGATGGCTAATCTCACTATACTCATAAAACTCTGCGTAGTGCTTTTTTGAGTCTTAAAAGAAATATGCCATGGTTGTGGACTTTCTACGATCACCCTGAGTTGGACATACCAAATACCAACAATGGAATTGAATCACTTAATGCAGATTTAAAGACAAAATTGAACCTACATAAGGGGATTAGTACGGAAAGAAGAAAGGTCTTCATTCAAGACTTTATAAAGTCCCATTCCCCTAATAGATAAAAGGGGAATGAAACTTTTTAAGCACACTTTTGTCATATAAAACAAAACGTCTCTAAAATAAGCACACTTTTGTCATATAAGCCAAAAAACAACAAAAATATGGAACTTACACAAGGACAAATTTCGGAAATTATTTCGAATTACACAAGTAGCAGTGAAGGTTTTGTCACACTTCAATCGTTGATTATGAATTCTTTGATGGCCCACGAGCGCGAATTATTGGTATTGTCCTAAAAAGTGTGTAACCATAATTTCCCATATCTTCCATTTTGTTCAAAATTATTCACTCTTTTTCCAGCATCTCCATTGATAGACTTTCCTTCGATATGTCGTCTGTGTTTCTTCCATTGCAACAGATGCCAATAGAAATAAAACCGATTGACTTGACGGCATTGCAGCTCTCATCTTGATGGTTCTTTTATACTTTCTGTTGAGCCGCTCAATCCAATTCGTCGTATAAATGCATCTCTGTACTTCTACAGGGAAGTCCATATAGGTGAAATAAGCAATATTACGCTCGGCTTTATATTTGCGTAACACGGGGTATTTCTTTTCCCATCGGTTTACAAAAGTAATAAAATGTTCATAACCTTGCAAAGATTTGCGCTCTTTGTTCTCCAAGGTGAATACTTC
>NZ_JH114215.1:502002-504103 GCF_000224615.1 Segatella oulorum F0390 | reverse complement strand
TCATAACCTTGCAAAGATTTGCGCTCTTTGTTCTCCAAGGTGAATACTTCATTGAGTTCTTGATTAACTATGGGGTTGTCTTTATGTGAGACACTGTTTAATATCTGCCGTTTGACATGGGCAACACAAAATTGATGGGCTGCTTGCGGAAAAGCCGAACATACGGCGTTTTCAATGCCTTGAAGGGCATCAGATATCACTAAATCAATCTGCTCAACCCCTCGCTCTTTCAAACTGTTAAGCACTTCTTTCCAGCATAATGCACCTTCGGTTGGATAATTCACAATGGTAAGCACTTCCCGACTTCCGTCCTCCAACACGCCCAGTATGGTATAGTAGGCTTCCTTGGATACTTGCTGATCCCTCCGGGTAGCGATAAAGGTGGCATCAATATAGATAGCCAGATAGTGGGCTGAGAGTCGACGATTGAGCCATGCTTCAACATCTTCTCGACAACTGTTGGCCAAGTAAGAGATTTGCTGTTTGCTATAAGCCCGACCATAAACCGTCTCTATCACCTCACTAATCTGCTCGGTGGTGAGTCCCTTGGTATAAAGTTGATAAACCAAGGCGGCACGCTCTTCACATTCGCTACGAATAATCCCTAAAAGTACGGGATAGAAATTGCCGCTACGGCTACGTGGAATGCGCAAGATAAACGTATAGCCCTTACAATACCAACGATGAGGACGAAAGCCATTGCATTGCTCATTCTTATTCGCTTTGACGAATAATTCGCGCTCATGGGCCATCAAAGAATTCATAATCAACGATTGAAGTGTGAGAAAACCTTCACTGCTACTTGTGTAATTCGAAATAATTTCCGAAATTTGTCCTTGTGTAAGTTCCATATTCTTGTTGTTTTTTATTACTTAATGCAAAGATAAGAATTATGTCGAGCTTACACACTTTTTTAGACACTACCGAATTATTCGTCAAAGCGAATAAGAATGAGCAATGCAATGGCTTTCGTCCTCGCCGTTGGTATTGTAAGGGCTATACGTTCGTCTTGCGCATACCACGTAGCCGTAGCGGCAATTTCTATCCCGTACTTTTAGGGATTATTCGTAGCGAATGTGAAGAGCGTGCTGCCTTGGTTTATCAACTTTATACCAAGGGACTCACCACCGAGCAGATTAGTGAGGTGATAGAAACGGTTTATGGTCGGGCTTATAGCAAACGGCAAATCTCTTACTTGGCCAACAGTTGTCGGGAAGACGTTGAAGCATGGCTCAATCGTCGACTCTCAGCCCACTATCTGGCTATCTATATTGATGCCACCTTTATCGCTACCCGGAGGGATCAGCAAGTATCCAAGGAAGCCTACTATACCATACTCGAGTTCGGGATAAGATATAGAAAATTAGGCGTAATGGACATTTGGTAGGCTGAAAACCTCTCGGGTTTTAGTAATGGACATTTGGTAGGCTGGTTATTCCAGCCTACTTTTTTGTATTTATGAGCCCATCTATAAACTTCTTTTTGTTAGCTTCATTCAATCCATTATGATTATGTAGTGCTCTTTTAAGTTGTGAGTTAAATCCTTCCAACAGGTTTGTTGTATTAGGTATTTGTATATCCGGATGCTCCTCACACGTATAGAGCCATGGCAGATGTGTCTTAACAGAACGTCTTGCCGTTCTCAGTCTTCTGTGTGTATAAGTTGTCTTACCCGAGATTAGGAGAGTTCGTTCAGCCAGAAACTCTTTCCATTTCTCACACCATTTATCAAAAGCTGTTATAAACTCTTCTTTTCTCATAGAGAACATCCTTCTCATTAATGCCAATAGTTCAACGCCTGCAGGCAAATGTGGGTTGTTAGTAAGGAGTCTTCTAACTATCTGAAATTGGTGAAATTGACACATTTGTACGGGACAGAAATGTATAGATTGTAAAAGTCCTACATGCCCATCACACACCACTGCTTTTATCATAGTTCCACGCTCCGCAATATACCGAAGTCCGTCAAGATAATCTCTGTTGGTTTCGTTTTTGACAAACTTGCGATAGAGTATTTTGCCTGATGAAGCATCCTGAAACAGCATCACACCAAATGTCCTGGAAAAGTATGTTGTATCCAGTATTATTACTGCAGATTTGG
>NZ_JH114215.1:347043-501756 GCF_000224615.1 Segatella oulorum F0390 | reverse complement strand
CCGCAATATACCGAAGTCCGTCAAGATAATCTCTGTTGGTTCGTTTTTGACAAACTTGCGATAGAGTATTTGCCTGATGAAGCATCCTGAAACAGCATCACACCAAATGTCCTGGAAAAGTATGTTGTATCCAGTATTATTACTGCAGATTTGGGGTAAGTAGCAGTAAAGCTATCTACTACTAAGCTCAACCTACGTCGTATGGTTCGCTTTGAACATTTATAAAGAGTGGATAGATCAGAAATCGTTCGATTTGCCGTCAGATAGTCATTCCATAGAGAAATATTATTTATACGCAGATCACCTTGAAATTGTCTACCACAATCCTTGCAAAAATACATCTGAACAGTACGTCGATGCCCATTTTTTTTAACATTTGAGCTATTACAGAAGACACAGTTTTTTTATTCATAGGTTTTCAAATGCTGCAAAGGTAGTAAATTAAAGGATGCAGAGAGGTTTTCAGCCTACCAAATGTCCATTACGCCGAAAATTATGGTTACACATTTTTTAGGACAATACCTAAATGTTGCAGCGAGGACACTAAGATTGATGGTGGGTACGTATCCATATAAGGAAAATAGCGGAATACCATTGTATGAAATGGTATTCCGCTAACCTGTTATTACTCCTAATAAAGGTGATGGGTTACTCTTCAACAGCTGCTTGGGCAGCCGCTAAGCGCGCAATGGGCACACGGAAAGGCGAACAGCTTACATAGTCGAGTCCCACGCGATGACAGAACTTCACCGAGCTGGGTTCCCCCCCATGCTCACCACAGATGCCACATTTGAGGTCGGGGCGGGTAGAGCGACCTTTCTTCACAGCCATTTCTACCAATTGCCCAACGCCTGTTTGGTCTAAAACCTGGAAGGGGTCGACCTTTAGAATTTTCTTTTCTAAGTAAACGGGCAAGAAGCTGGAAATGTCGTCGCGACTGTAACCGAAGGTCATCTGCGTGAGGTCGTTTGTTCCAAAACTGAAGTATTCGGCCTTCTTGGCAATATTTTCTGCGGTAAGAGCTGCACGGGGAATTTCAATCATCGTTCCGACTTTGAACGGAATCTCGGTTCCCTCCTTCTCGAATAGCTCTTTTGCCGTAGCACGAATGACTTGTTCCTGTGCATCGAACTCATTAACAATACCAATCAACGGCACCATGATCTCCGGTTTCGGATTATAGCCTTCCTTTTTCAAGTCGATGGCCGCACCCAAAATGGCGCGTGTTTGCATGGCCGTAATCTCGGGATAAGTATTACCTAATCGACAGCCACGATGTCCCAACATCGGGTTATGTTCGCTTAGTGAATTGACACGCCGTTGAATTTCTTCAATTGAAACACCCATTTCATCGGCCATGACGCGTTGACCTTCTAAATCATGGGGCACAAATTCGTGAAGAGGGGGGTCTAAGAGGCGCACATTTACCGGATAGCCATCCATTGCTTTCAAAATGCCATAGAAGTCTTGCCGCTGATAGGGGAGTAGCTTTTCGAGTGCTCGCTCACGTCCTTCCTTGCTGTCTGCAAGAATCATTTCGCGCATCGCTTTTATTTTCTCGTTTTCGAAGAACATGTGTTCCGTGCGACACAGACCAATGCCCTCTGCACCAAAGTTGCGCGCCACCTCAGCATCATGTGGCGTGTCGGCGTTGGTTCTCACTTTGAGTCGGCTATATTTGTGGCATAAATCCATGAGTTGTGCGAAGTCTCCCGTAACTTCGGCAGGCTTTGTCGTTACTTCTCCTAAATAAACTTCTCCCGTAGAGCCATTGATGGAGAGATAATCGCCCTCGTGAATGACGTTACCATCGATTTCGGCCGTGCGTGCTTTGTAGTTGATGTTGAGTGCTCCAGCACCGCTCACACAGCATTTACCCATGCCACGTGCAACCACAGCTGCATGGCTTGTCATGCCACCTCGTGCTGTTAAAATTCCCTCGGCAGCGCTCATGCCTGCTAAATCTTCAGGACTGGTTTCTATACGCACCATCACCACTTGCTTGCCCTCTTCGTGCCAGCGTTCAGCATCGTCAGCAAAGAATACCACTTGACCGCAAGCAGCACCAGGGCTGGCAGGCAAACCGCGCGTCAGAGTTTTAGCTTTTGCCAATGCTTCTTTGTCGAACACAGGGTGGAGCAATTCATCTAATTTATTGGGCTCGCAGCGTTCCAAAGCTGTCTTTTCATCGATTTCGCCTTCATGCAACAAGTCCATAGCGATCTTCACCATGGCCGTACCAGTACGTTTGCCATTACGGGTTTGTAAAAACCACAGGTGACCTTCCTGCACGGTGAATTCCATATCTTGCATGTCGTGATAGTGGCGTTCGAGCTTTGCTTGAATGTTGTCGAGCTGTGCAAAAATCTCGGGCATTGTTTCTTCCATTGAGGGATATTTCGTTACACGAATTTCTTCGTCAATGCCTTGCAGATGTGCCCAACGAATAGAACCTTCTTTGGTGATTTGCTGTGGTGTGCGGATGCCCGCCACGACATCTTCACCCTGTGCATTAACCAAATATTCACCATTGAAAATATTTTCGCCTGTTGCGGCGTCACGGCTGAAGCAAACACCCGTTGCCGACGTGTTTCCCATATTTCCAAAGACCATAGCCATGACGCTGACAGCCGTTCCCCATTCTGCAGGGATGCCTTCCATCTTGCGGTAGAGAATAGCACGCTCGTTCATCCACGAATCGAACACGGCGCAGATTGCTCCCCATAATTGTTCCATGGGGTCGGTGGGAAAGTCTTTTCCTGTCTGCTGTTTGATAGCCTCTTTGAAGCGTTTCACCAGCAGTTTGAGTTCGTCAACATTCATCTCATTGTCAAGGGAAATGCCACGCATGCCTTTCACATCAATGATGATGGCTTCGAAGGGATCGATATCCTCTTTGTTCACGGGTTTCATACCCAGAACAACGTCGCCATACATCTGCACGAAACGGCGGTAGCTGTCGTAGGCAAATCGCTCATTACCCGTTTTGCGTGCCAGGCCCTCAACCACTTTGTCGTTTAAACCGAGGTTTAGGATGGTGTCCATCATGCCGGGCATGCTGGCTCGTGCACCTGAGCGCACGCTCACCAATAAAGGATTTTCAACGTCGCCAAACTTTGATTTCATGAGGCCTTCAACATGTTTTACAGCCTGTTCGACTTCGTTTTTCAATAACGCAACAACCTTTTCTTTTCCTTTTTCGAAATACTCGTTGCATACATCTGTTGTGATGGTAAATCCTGGAGGAACAGGAATGCCAATCAAATTCATTTCGGCTAAGTTAGCGCCTTTTCCACCGAGCAGATTTCTCATGTCGGCTCTTCCCTCAGCTTTGCCGTTGCCAAACGTATAAACTCTTTTCTCGCTCATAGTAGCTTAGGTGTATAAAAATGTTTTATATTGTTTTATTTAATTAGTTGCAAATATACACATTTATGGAAAGCCCCCCAACTTTTTGGGCTGTTTTTGTAAGGTAGAGCTTGCATTTTTTGTGTGTTTTAAGAAAAATAGTAGGGAAGCGGAGGAGTATTCAGCATCACGATAGCTTCAGCTGTAGATTTATCTGAGATAAGAACATAAAAAAGGTTGCGATGGAATTCGCAACCTTCTTTTATTATATAGTTGAAAAATTATTTCTTAAAGAAATCTTTTACAGCCTCATTCGGAACCATCTGCTCATCGAAAACATAGGCACCGGTCTTTGGGCTCTTAACCATTTTGATAACTTTTGAATATGCGCGACCATCCGTAGAACCTTCGTGGAGGGTAGCGACTGCTTTCTTTGCCATTTCTTATCGAATTTAAGAGGTGATTTTACTTAATTTCCTTGTGAAGTGTCATCTTTTTCAAGATGGGATTATACTTCTTCAGTTCGAGGCGCTCAGGAGTGTTCTTACGATTTTTTGTTGTAACGTAACGACTTGTTCCTGGCATTCCGCTATCTTTCATTTCGGTGCACTCTAACACTACCTGCACTCTGTTGCCTTTAGCTTTCTTTGCCATGATAATTATTCTCCTATGACTTTAATGTCTTTCCAATCGCAATAACCTTTAGAAACGGCTTGCTTCAGTGCTGCGTCAAGACCAACTTTATTAATGAGACGAAGACCAGCTGCACTGATCTTAAGACTAATCCAGCAACTTTCTTCTACATAGTAGAATTTTTTGCTGAAGAGGTTAACATCAAAGCTTCTCTTTGTGCGGTGCTTTGAGTGAGACACATTACAACCTAATTGTGCCTTCTTACCTGTAATCTGACAAATCTTAGACATTGCTATCTTTAACTTTTTGTTTTCGTTTATGATACTTATTCCAAACAGGTTGCAAAATTACAATTATTTTTGAATTATACAAAATAATCAAATGAAGAATGGTTGGAATTAAGCATTTTTTTTAATTTTCAGCCTGCTCGTGGGGATGTTTTTCCTTGAGGTAGTCAATGAACAGACGTAGGGCGCGATTGGTTGCAACCGCCAAATTGATGTCTCGGCCATAGTCGGCTTCGAGCTTCAAGGTGTGCACATCGTCAGCATTTCCGCATGCGAGCCAAATAGTTCCCACAGGAATATCGGGTGTGCCACCGGATGGTCCTGCACAGCCTGTAGCAGCTATCGCATAATCGGTGTGAAGCGTCTCGCAGGCACCCACGACCATTTGTTTAGCCACGGCCTCACTCACAGCAGTCTCTTGTTCCAATGTCTCATGACTCACGTGAAGCAGATTTTCTTTCACTTCATTGGTGTAGGAGACCACACCGCCCTTGAAATAATCGCTTGCTCCGGGCACGGCAATGATAGCTGTGGCAATGCGGCCGCCCGTACAGCTTTCAGCGGTTGCCACAGTGCATTTGATGTCGTAGAGATATTGCTGAATATCCTTGCTTAATATTTTTGTTTCTAATTCCATAACGTTTGAATTTATTGAAATGTTACTTTTGAAAAGGCAGGCGCATTAAGCGTGCCAAACTCTTGATGTGCATATTTAAATTGGCCGACGATGGCAATCATGGCCGCATTGTCGGTGGTGTAGCTGAACTTTGGAATATAGATGGTCCAGCCGTACTTCCGGGCATGCTCGTGAAAAGCGTTGCGCAGTCCGTTATTTGCCGACACCCCACCCGCCACGGCCACGTGGGTAATGCCTGTGGCCTTTACAGCCAAGCGCAGTTTCTTCATCAAGATGTCTACGATGGTATGCTCTAAGCTGGCGGCCAAATCGTTTTTGTGGTGCTCCACAAAGTCGGGATCTTCGTTCACCCAATCGCGCAGATGGTAGAGAAACGAAGTCTTCAGCCCTGAGAACGAATAGTCGAAGCCGGCTACCTGTGGCTCTGCAAATTGATAAGCGTGAGGATTGCCTTGTCGCGCTAATTTATCGATGACAGGCCCTCCGGGGTAGCCTAAGCCCATAACTTTCGAGCATTTGTCAATCGCTTCGCCCGCGGCATCGTCAATGGTTTGCCCCAGCACTTTGATGTCGTTGTAAGCATTTACTTGCACGATTTGTGAATTTCCGCCCGAAACGAGCAGGCAGATGAAGGGTAGGGGTGGCGCACTGGTGTCGTCGTCGCTTTCTTTAATGAAATGTGCCAAGACGTGGCCTTGCAGATGGTTCACGTCTAACAAGGGTATGTTGAGCGCACGTGCAAAACCTTTGGCAAAATTCACTCCCACCAGCAGCGAGCCCATGAGGCCGGGGCCACGTGTGTAAGCCACAGCGCTGAGCTTTTCTTTGGTGATGCCTGCCCGCTTGATGGCTTGATCGACCACAGGAACAATATTTTGCTGATGGGCACGCGAGGCCAGTTCGGGCACTACACCACCGTAGGCACGATGCACATCTTGCGAAGCGGTGACATTGGAGAGGATGACGCCATTTTTGAGCACGGCGGCAGAGGTGTCATCGCACGAGCTCTCTATACCTAATATATATATATCCTTTTCCATCATTGTTAATACGAAAGCACTTCAACGCCGGTTTCGGTCATGAGGAATGTGTGTTCCCACTGTGCGCTGGGTTTCTCGTCGCCCGAAATCACCTCCCAGCCATAAGGGTCGTCGGCATCGATAAACACTTTCCACGTGCCCATGTTAATCATCGGCTCGATGGTGAACACCATGCCCGGCACCAGCAGCATGCCCGTGCCTTGATGACCATAGTGCAGCACTTCGGGCTCCTCGTGCATGGCCAATCCCACGCCGTGGCCGCAAAGGTCGCGCACCACACCATAATGATATTTCTCGGCATGTTTTTGAATGGCATGTCCAATGTCGCCCACAAAGCAATAGGGTTTGGCTGCCTCGGCTCCAATTTCCAAGCACTCTTTAGCCACGCGCACTAACTGTTCCTTCTCGGGCGTGGTCTTTCCGCCAACGATAAACATGCGCGAAGCATCGCCAAAATAATTGTTCACGCTCAAGGTCATGTCGACATTCACGATGTCGCCCTCACGCAAGATGTCCTCTTTCTTGGGAATGCCGTGGCAAACCACCTCGTTGATGCTCGTGCACACGCTCTTCGGAAATCCTTCATAATTCAGACAGGCCGGAACCGCGTTGTTATCCTTGCAATATTGCATGCAAACGTCATCGATATCTTGGGTCGAGATGCCGGGACGGATGATGGCTGCCACAGCATCCAAACAGCCCGTGTTCACTTTGCCGGCAATGCGAATGCCGGCAATCTGCTCGGGCGTTTTAATCATATCGCGCGTGGGCACCAACTTTCCCTTGTTTTCCCAGTACATCACCTGCTTATCAAGCGCTGTAATGGGCTGTCCCGGAAGACAGTGCCATCTTTTTTTCTTGAAATTCATATCCTGCTTTTTAAACTCGTGCAAAAATACAACATATATTCGAGACCCACATCATTTATAATCAATATTTTCGGTTGGCAGCTGTTCCGCGCGCAGTAGAAAACCGTTGTTTTTTGACGAACGAGCCTCCGGCGCAGAAAAAACTCGTTGTTTTTTGACGTGCAACCCTCCGGCGCAGAAAAAATCCATTATCTTTTGACGAACGAGCCTCCGGTGCAGAAAAAACTCGTTGTTTTTTGACGCGCGACCCTCCGGCGCAGAAAAAATCCATTATTTTTGGACATGCAACCCTGCGGCGCAGAAAAAATCCATTATTTTTGGACATGCAACCCTGCGGCGCAGAAAAAATCCATTATTTTTGGACATGCAATCCTGCGGCGCAGAAAAAATCCATTATTTTTGGACATGCAACCCTGCGGCGCAGAAAAAATCCATTATTTTTGGACATGCAACCCTGCGGCGCAGAAAAAACTCGGTTTTTTTGGACGTGCAACCCTGCGGCGCAGAAAATCCAGAGGCGCTACTGCCAATCGACCCTGCGGCGCAGAAAATTCTAAGGAAATTCGTGCCGACTAAGCTTTTTGGTAAAGGTAGCGTTTGATGCTTTTCTTGGGCGTCTTCTCAAACTCCTCGCTGCGCAGCCGTATGCTGGACAGGCGACAGTAGGCGGGTTGCGATTGGTTGAGCTCGGCGCGGTTTTGCTCCATCACCTTCTCAATGTCGCTGTTGGAGAGGCCTAAACTTTGGGCTTCATCATAATCGGGGTAAACCAAGCCGACGAGCTTGTCGCCTTCTTGAATGACGATGCACTCGCTGACCAATTCCATCGAATTGAGCTTATCTTCAATTTCCTCGGGATAGATGTTTTGCCCGCTGGCACCCAACAGCATGTTCTTCGAACGGCCTTTGATGAACACGTTGCCTTGCGCATCCATCGTGCCTAAATCGCCCGTGTGGTACCACCCCTCGGCATCGAGCGCCTGACGCGTGGCTTCTTCGTTTTTGTAATAGCCCAACATGACGTTCATGCCCTTGGCCAAGATTTCGCCGGGGATGCGTTCGGGGTCGGGGCTGTCGATTTCCACTTGCATGTTGACCACGGGGCGGCCGCAACTGCCCGGCACGTAGGTGTGGTAGTCGGCATAGCAAATGATGGGGGCGCACTCCGTGGCACCATAACCCACGGTGTATTTAAAGCCAATGCGATGGAGAAACTTCTCGACCTCTTGATTGAAAGCCGCACCGCCGATGATGACCTCGTAGAACTGGCCGCCAAAGGCATCGCTCACTTGCTGACAGATTTTGTCGCCCAGTTTCTTTGCAATCACGGGCATGTGCATGAGCAGGCGGATGGCATTGTTTTGCAGTTTGGGGAACACGCGTTTGCGGATGATTTTCTCGATCACGAGGGGCACGCTGATGATGACTCTCGGTTTGATTTCGCTGAAGGCCTGCGCAATAATTGCCGGGCTCGGAATGCGCGTGAGGAAATAGATGTGGCAGCCCGTAAGGAATTCAAAGATGAATTCGAAGGCCATGCCATACATGTGGGCCATGGGGAGGATGCTGATGATGCGGTCGCCGCTTTTCACCTCGCTTCCCAACACGCTCTGTGCGAAATAGGCATTGCTCCAAAGGGCGCGATAGGGCAGCATCACGCCTTTCGAGAAGCCCGTCGTTCCACTTGTGTAGTTGATGAGGGCCAACTCGTCGGGGCTTTGCTCAATATGGTAGTTCACATGTTCTTTGCGGAAATATTTCGGGAAGCGCTGACCAAACATCTCATTCAGGTGCTCGCGTGCAAACGTTAGTTTCTCCGTGCGCGAAAGCACCAATGAATAGTCGGGGATGTAGATGATGCCTTCGAGTTGGGGCATCTTTGTTGCGTCGATCTGCGTAGCCACCACGTCGCCCACAAACAGGAGGCGTGCTTCGCTGTGGTTGACGATGTTGTGCATCTGGTCGGGTGTGAATTCATGCAAAATGGGAACGGCCACGCAACCATAAGTGAGTGTGGCAAGAAATGCTACGGCCCAGTGTGCACTGTTGCGACCGGCGAGCGCTATTTTGTCACCCTTCACGATGCCGCTGTTTTCAAACATGATGTGGAGTTTCTCTATCTTCCGTGCAACGTCGTGATATTGAAGTGTTGCACCTTGAAAGTCGGTCAAGGCATCCTTGTCCCAGTTGTCTATAATCGACTGTTGTATCAGACTATTGAAATGCTGTGTTTGATCCATAATCTTGTTTTTGCTTTTATGCTTTTAATTCGTTTATTGTTGCGTGTAGGTTCTTCTGGGATGTGTTTTGTGAAGCACCTTGCACAAATCCAAAAATTCTGTGCAAAGATAGCGCATTCTTTGCACATTCCAAAACTTTATGTGCACTTAATTGGCTGTTTTATTCGTAGCGCATTGATTTTGCCGGATGAATGTGCGATATGAAATAGCTCGGCGCAATGAGCACCGCTACGCAGATGAGTAAGGTGGCAAGATTGAGCAGTGCGAACAGCACAAAATTATATTCAACAGGCACGGTGCTTACATAATAGGTCTGCGGATTTAATTTCACTAAGCCTGTGAAGCGTTGCAGGCTAATGAGGCCTAAAGCAACGAGATTGCCTATCAGCATGCCACGTCCTATAATGAATGCGGCAAACCAAATGAAGGTGTGGCGAATGGTTTTATTCCGTGCACCAAGTGCTTTGAGTATGCCTATCATTACGGTGCGCTCGAGAATAATAATCAGCAATCCCGAAATCATGGTCACGCCCGCAACAGCCATCATCAATGCCAAAATAATCCAAACATTGAGGTCTAACAAGTCGAGCCAGGAGAATAGTTGTGGCGCAATGTCACGAATCGTTTTTGATGAATAAGTCTCGCCATAATGGTCGGTCGTCCGATTTACATACTTCACGAATCGGCTCTCTACCAAGTCGGCATCTTTGAAATCCTTCAAACTGATTTCGGCTCCGGTCGCTTGGTCATCGTTCCATCCATTAAGTTTCCTTGCGGTATACAAATCAGTGAAGCTGGTCACATCATCATATTGTGCGAGGTTGGTTTGGTAGATGCCGCAGATTGTAAACCGTCGCATGCGCACTCCACCTTGATTAATGAAATAGGCGAAGAGCTTATCGCCAACTTTTATACCTAACTTGTTGGCTATGCTTTGTGAGATAACAAGTTTGTTGCTGCCTTGATGATCAGAGAACTTGGGTAGCTCGCCTGCTTTCAAGTAATGCTGAAGGAAAGTTGTGTCGTATTCCGGCCCAATCCCTTTCAGCATCACCCCCAAAAAGTCGTGATTCGTTTTGAGAATGCCTTGTATATAGGTATAGCGCTGCACATGCTTTACCCCTTCTGTGGCACGCAACACAGCCATCATAGAGTCATCCATCTCAATGGGATAGTTGTCGCCCGTCTGTAGTGTTAGGAAATTAGCTACCTGAATTTGTCCGCCAAAGCCAATTACTTTATCACGGATTGTATGCTTAAATCCTAAAACAACGCTCACTGAAATCATCATCACAGCTAAACCAATGGCAACACCGGCCATGGCAATTCTGATAGTAGGTCGTGATACTGTCCTGCCATCTCCAGCATGATGTGCTATTCGTTTAGCTAAAAACAGAGGTAAATTCACAGCGATTTTTCTTGTAGCGTTCTTCCGGGATAAGCCTCAAGTGCTTTTCTAAGCACCTCAAGAGCCCGTTCCAAATCGGCTTTTTTCAATACGTAGGCGATGCGCACTTGATTTTGTCCTGCACCGGGCGTAGTGTAAAATCCAGACGCAGGCGCCATCATCACCGTTTCACCATTATCATTGAATGATTCTAAGCACCAACGACAGAACTTTTCACTATCGTCGATAGGAAGTTGGGCTACAGTGTAGAATGCACCCATTGGAATGGGAGAGTATACGCCAGGGATGCGGTTTAATCCATCAATTAAACACTTTCTGCGTTCTACATATTCATCATAAACATCACGATAATAAGATTCTGGCGCATCTAAAGAGGCTTCAGCAACAATTTGACCTATCAGAGGCGGAGATAATCGTGCCTGACAAAACTTCATAACAGCGTTCCTTACTTGCTCGTTTTTCGTAATAAGTGCACCTATTCGAATGCCGCATTCAGAATAACGCTTCGAGACAGAGTCTATGAGAATAACATTGTTTTCGATACCTTCCAAGTGGCAGGCACTAATATAGGGTGACCCCGTATAGATATATTCACGATATACTTCGTCCGAGAACAGATAAAGATCATACTTCTTGACTAAATCCCTAATCTGATTCATCTCCCGTCGCGTGTAAAGATAACCTGTAGGGTTGTTAGGGTTGCATATCATGATGGCTCGTGTATGTTCGTTTATCAACTCTTCAAACTTTTCAACTTTCGGAAGAGAGAAACCTTCTTCTATCGTTGTTGCTATTGTTCGAATGCGCGCACCTGCACTGATAGCAAAAGCCATATAATTTGCATAAGCCGGTTCTGGAACAATGATTTCATCACCAGGATTTAAACAGCTCATGAAAGCAAATAAAACAGCTTCACTTCCACCGGATGTAATGATAATGTCATCGGGAGAGACATGGATATTATATTTCTCATAATATCCCACTAATTTCTTGCGATAACTCAAATAGCCTTGGCTTGGTGAATATTCAAGGATGGTGCGATCTATCTTTTTGAGGGCATCCAAACCACATTGTGGAGTGGGGAGATCGGGCTGACCAATATTCAGGTGATAAACTTTTATACCTCTTTCTTTTGCAGCATTAGCCAATGGAGCTAATTTGCGAATGGGCGATTGAGGCATTTCCAAACCACGAACAGATATTTCGGGCATATTTATTTTAAATTAAAGTAGCAGTTGATCAACCGCTACTTTGTGATGATACATTTTATGAGACTATTAATAAACACGAGGGCCAAAGATGTTCGTTCCAACGCGTACCATTGTTGAGCCATGCTGAACGGCAATCTGATAATCGTGGCTCATTCCCCATGAACGTTGGCAAAAGGCATCGTCATTGGCAAAATATTGCTGCTTTATCTCATCGAAGAAGTGCCAGGCGGCATCAAATTCTTGTGCTATCTTGACAGCATCATCGGTATTGGTGGCCATCATCATGATGCCACAAATTTGAACATGATTCAGTTGACGCCACTCCCCTTCATCTAAAAGCGCACGACATGCGTCGAAAGATAGGCCAGATTTCGTCTCTTCTTCAGCCACATGAAGCTCTAAAAGCACTTGAATTGTACGGTCGTGTTTAGTTGCCTGTTTATCAATCTCTTTGAGGAGTTTCAAACTGTCTACCGACTCAATCATCGAAATATAGGGGGCAATATATTTCACCTTATTGGTTTGCAAGTGCCCGATAAAGTGCCATTTAATATCCTTAGGCAGTGTGGCGACCTTTTGTTTGAGCTCTTGTTCATGACTCTCACCAAAAACACGCTGCCCTTCAGCATAGGCTGCTTCAATATACTCTACAGGATGATATTTGCTGATGGCTACTAATTGCACTTGCTTTGGCAATGCTTGCAATACAGTCTTAAGATTTTTCGCTACATCAACTTCCATACTTTCCTTGCTTATTGATTTTCTCTCGTCGAAGTAGCCTCGTATTCGGGAACATCATTGTGCGCCTCGCCCTTTGCTTTGGTGCTATTGTGTTCAAACACATCCATAATTTGTGTTTCTTGCACAGTAACAATCGCATAGTCGATCATTGTGCCATTCATGACCTCATCGACATGTTTCACGGCCACAGGCAAGTTGTTGGCTTGTACCAAATAGGTTACGTTGGAGCGCTTTTCCTTCTCTGTTTTCTCATCAATGGTGATAAATTGCAACTTGCATTTATACCACTTATCGTCACTATCTGCATCGCTGAAGAAAATCTCACCATAGCTGGCTTGTTTTAAGTCGGTCACTTTAAAGTCGCCGCTGATGTATGCGCTCATCTCTTCTATGATTGTATTTTCAGCTTCTGTGAAACTCAGCGCATCTACAACATAACTTTCAGAAACTTTCTTTTGCGAACCATCGTCAATGGTTTTCTCATAACGTATCTTGGTTTCAAACCAAGTTGCTGTTCTACTTCTCATATTCTTCTTTCTTTATGGGTCAATCCTATCCATTCATTAATAACTACGTGCTATGATGACACGACATTTTGCAGGTTTCCCTGACACCATGTCTACGCCTTCTGTTTGTTCATATCCAAACGGGATACAGCGAATGGTAGCCTGTGTTTCTTCTTTAATTTTTGCTTCGGTCTCTGCAGTGCCATCCCAATGGCAAAGGAAGAAACCACCATCTTTTACTTTTGTTTTAAACTCATCGTAGTTATCGCACTCGTAAATATGAGCATCACGATAACGGCGTGCTTTCTCGAAAAGATTATTTTGGATGTCTGCCAGCAGTTCTGTCACATGTTGAGCGATGTTATCGAAGCTCACATTCTCTTTTTCGAGTGTGTCACGTCGCATCAGTTCGATGGTGTTGTTTTCTAAATCGCGCGCACCCATAGCCAAACGCACGGGAACTCCCTTCAATTCGTAGTCAGCAAATTTAAATCCAGGACGTTTATTGTCCGAATCATCTAATTTCACCGAAACGCCTGCTGCCTGCAATTCGCGAATGACGGGTTGCAACTTCTCACAGATGGCATTCAGCTGTTCGTCGTTCTTGTAGATGGGAATCATCACCACCTGAATAGGTGCGAGGTTGGGTGGCAACACCAAACCATTGTCATCGCTGTGCACCATGATAAGTGCACCCATCAAACGCGTGCTCACCCCCCATGACGTTGCCCAAACATATTCAGGCTTATTCTCTTTATTTAAAAAGGTGACATCAAAACTCTTGGCAAAGTTTTGACCAAGGAAATGGCTCGTTCCGCTTTGCAATGCCTTGCCATCTTGCATCATCGCCTCAATCGTGTAAGTATCGAGAGCACCGGCAAAGCGTTCTGTTTCGCTCTTCACCCCTTGTATCACGGGCACAGCCATCCATTTCTCTGCAAAGTCGGCATAAACCTTGAGCATCTTCTGTGCTTCGGCTTCGGCCTCTTCTTTTGTGGCGTGTGCCGTGTGGCCTTCTTGCCAAAGAAATTCTGATGTGCGAAGGAATGGGCGTGTACGCATTTCCCAGCGCATCACGTTGCACCATTGGTTGCACATGATGGGCAGATCGCGCCACGATTTAATCCATCCTTTATAGGTATTCCAGATAATGGTTTCCGAAGTAGGCCGAATAATCAACTCTTCTTCTAACTTAGCCGACGGGTCGACTACAACATCGCTACCATCCTCGTTCTCTTTCAAACGATAGTGCGTCACCACGGCACACTCCTTAGCAAAGCCTTGCACATGTTCGGCCTCACGACTAAAGAAACTTTTTGGAATTAACAGTGGAAAGTAGGCATTTTGCACACCCGCCTTTTTAAATTCCTTATCGAGTTGTTGCTGCATTTTTTCCCAAATGGCATAACCATAAGGTTTAATTACCATGCAACCGCGCACGGGCGACTGCTCAGCCAAATCAGCTTTCACCACTAAATCATTATACCATTGGCTGTAGTTTTCAGCCCGTTTGGTAAGTTCTTTGAGTTCTTTTGCCATTATCTTTCTTCTAATTTTGTTGCGTTCTACTTAGGGAAACCCCTAATTAAAATAGGTGCATTCCACAGAGAAATGCTCCCAAGAAATTCTAAATTTGCCTGCAAAATTACAAAAAAATAGTTGGTTTGCAATCGTTCGTGTTGGAAAAACAACTACCTTTGCAGCGATAACATTTCATCAAAAATTATTAGAGATATGAAAAATTTAAAAACAGTAGTAGCAGGATTATGTGTGCTTTCCGTTTTTGGTTGTGCAACCAAGCAAGGCACAGGAGCTTTGGCCGGCGGCGGTGCTGGCGCAGTTTTAGGTGGTATTGTGGGTAACATCATCGGTAAGGACACAAAGAGCACGGCTATTGGTGCAGCTATTGGCGGAGCCATTGGCTCGGGTGCAGGCGCACTCATTGGCCGTCACATGGATAAAGTTGCGGCGCAAGCTGCACAAATCAAGAATGCTAAGGTCGACGAGGTGACCGATGCTAATGGTTTGAAGGCTGTCAGAGTGACGTTTGATAGCGGCATTCTTTTCGCTACCAACAAAGCTGATTTGACGGCAGGTTCAAGGAACGATTTGTCGAAGTTCTCAACCGTGTTGAAGAACAACAACGATTGCCACGTAGACATTTATGGTTACACCGATTCAACGGGCAACGATGGCATCAACATTCCTTTGAGCAATAATCGCGCCCACAGCGTAGTGAGCTATTTAAAGAGCTGTGGCGTTTCTTCTTCGCAATTTAAGAATGTAGAAGGCAAGGGTAGCGAAAATCCTGTTGCAAGCAATTCAACCGCAGCCGGTCGCAAACAAAACCGTCGTGTTGAAGTTTATTTGTATGCTTCACCAGCCATGGTTGAAAAAGCAAATAAGGGAACGCTCTAAGCGCACCGTTTATTTCAAAATAATAGTGGAGAGGGGATGCCGAAAGGCAGGCTCCCTCTCTTTTTGAAGTAAAAGAGACTTGCCGACATTCCGGCAAATGCAAAAAAATAAATTTGAGCCTTGCCGAGGTTCCAGCAAACGTCAAAAAATAAATTTGAGACTTGCCCAGAGTTGGGCAAACGGCAAAAAATAAATTTGAGACTTGCCCAGAGTTGGGCAAACGGCAAAAAATAAATTTGAGACTTGCCCAAAGTTGGGCAAACGTCAAAAAAATAATTTGAGACTTGCCCAGGGTTGGGCAAACGTCAAAAAAATAATTTGAGACTTGCCCAGGGTTGGGCAAACGTCAACAAAATAATTTGAGACTTGCCCACGGCTGGGCAAACGATATAAAACAAAAAACGCTTGTAAATGGCACTAAAAAGCATCATTTGGAAAGTCGTTCGATGGGGTGGGGCTTTGTTTTTCGCCTCGTCCATCCTTTCTGTCATCCTGTTGCGCTTCCTTCCGGTTTATGTCACGCCGCTCATGTTCATTCGCACCTTTCAACAATTAGGCAGTGGCGAGTCGGTGGTTTGGCATCACCATTGGGTTCCGTTAGACGAAATTTCGCCCCATCTCCCCGTGGCGGTGATGGCCAGCGAAGACCAGCGCTTTTTGTTGCACCATGGTTTTGATTATGACGCCATTGAAAAGGCGGCCAAGCGCAACATGAAAGGTGGCAAGCGCAAGCTCGGTGCCAGCACCATTAGTCAGCAGACGGCCAAGAATGTGTTTTTGTGGCCGGGGCGGTCGTGGGTGAGAAAAGGTTTTGAGGTTTATTTCACGGCCTTGATTGAGGTGCTTTGGAGCAAGCAGCGCATCATGGAAGTTTATCTCAATTCAATCGAGATGGGCAAAGGAATTTATGGTGCCGATGCCGTGGCCGAATATCATTTTGGGAAAGACGCACTCGATTTGTCGCGCCGCGATTGTGCCACGATTGCCGCCACGTTGCCCAATCCCATTCGCTTTAATAGTGCGCAGCCCGATAGCTATGTTTTCAAGCGGCGCGGCCAAATTTTACAAAACATGCGTTTCATGCCTGCCTTTCCGAAAGAGGGCGAAGATTATGATCCACGAACAGCATCGGGTGGGGTTTATGCGCGATAAAAACAAAGTGACATGCAGTTAGATTTAAATCCAAGTCAGCTCGAAGCTGTAAAATATTGTGACGGTCCACAATTAGTGATAGCCGGTGCGGGTTCGGGCAAGACCCGTGTGCTCACCTATAAGATTGCCTATCTCATGGAGGAGTTGCATTATGAACCTTGGAGCATTTTGGCCTTAACGTTCACCAACAAAGCGGCGGGCGAAATGCGTCAACGCATAGCCACCATGGTGGACGAGAATCGCGCGCACTATCTTTACATGGGTACCTTCCATAGCATCTTTTCGCGCATCCTGCGTGTCGAGGCCGAGCATGTGGGCTATCAACGCAATTTCACCATTTACGATGAGTCGGATAGTCGTTCGTTGCTGAAAAACATCACCAAGGAGCTTGGCTTTGATGAGAAAGTCTATAAGCCATCGTCGGTGCACGCCTGCATCAGCATGGCCAAGAACCATCTTATCTCGGCCAGTGATTATGCCACGCGTGTGAATCTGCGCAAGCGCGACAACATGAATAAGCAGAGCTATCTTTATAAAATCTATCAGGTTTATGAGCAGCGATGTGTGCAAGCCAATGCAATGGATTTCGACGATTTGCTGGTGCTCACCTGGAAGTTGTTTCATGAACACGAAGACATCCGGCAGAAATATGCTGCGCGCTTCCGCTATGTGTTGGTCGATGAGTTTCAAGACACCAATGCCGTGCAGCAAGAGATTGTCACGCAACTCACCCGTGAGCAGCAACACATCTGTGTGGTGGGCGACGATGCGCAGAGCATTTATGGTTTTCGTGGTGCGAACATCGATAACATTCTTAACTTTCAGAACATCTATCCTCAGTGCAAGCTCTTTAAGTTGGAGCAGAATTATCGTTCGACACAAAATATTGTTCAAGCGGCCAACAGCCTCATTCGCCATAACGAGCGGCAGATTCCCAAAGCATCGTTCAGCGAAAATGCCCTCGGCGAAAAGCTTATTTATGAGCCGCTGCACAGCGATCGGGAAGAGGCTACGGTCGTGGGGCATCACATTGCCGACATCGTGCGGCAGGAACATTGCGACTACACCCAGTTTGCCATTCTCTACCGCACCAACGCGCAGAGCAGAGTTTTGGAAGAGGAACTGCTCAAGCAAGAAATTCCTTATCGCATCTTCGGCGGAATGAGTTTCTATCAGCGCAAGGTCATCAAGGACGTGCTGGCCTATTTCCGCATGGTGGCCAATCCCGACGACGAAGAGGCACTGCGTCGAATTATCAACTATCCGAAGCGCGGCATTGGTGACACCACCGTGAGCAAAATCGCTGTTTGTGCACAAACCCACCAAACGAGCCTGTGGAATGTGATTGTTAATCCGCTGGCCTACAATTTGGATGTGAGCGGCAGCGTGGCTACCAAACTGCACAACTTTGCAACGCTCATCACGTCGTTCATGGCGCAGGTAGCCGAAAAAGATGCCTACGAATTGGGTACGACAATCATCAAGGAATCGGGTATCAGCACCGATATCTTCTCGTCGAAAGACCAAGAAGCGCTCGACAGGCAAGACAACCTGAAGGAGTTGCTCAACGGCTTGCAAGATTTTGTGGCCTCGCAAAAGGAGGAAGGCAATGCCGACGAAATCTATCTGGTGGACTTCTTGCAGGAGGTGTCGCTGCTCACCGACCAAGACCGCAACAATCCCGATGACAACAACCGCGTTTCGTTGATGACCATTCACTCGGCCAAGGGATTGGAGTTTGCCAATGTTTTCATCGTGGGCTTAGAGGAAAACATCTTTCCCAGTCCGATGTGCACCACCACAGCACGCGAATTAGAAGAGGAGCGCCGATTGCTCTATGTCGCCATCACGCGTGCCGGAAAGCGCTGTTTCATCACCAATGCCAAGAGCCGATGGCGTTATGGCAAATTGGTGTTTAGCTCGCCCAGCCGTTTTATTCGCGACATCGATGCGCGCTATATGGCTTTGCACGAGAACGACACCTTATTCAATGAAACCGAAACAGCAGATTTCGAACGTCCTGTGGCTCGCATCTCTCCCTCACCGCTTCAATCGCACAGCAGGTTGCAAGCGCTCCACACGCCTTCAACCACCATTTCATCGGGCGGCAACAACGCTGTTGTTGCAAGCGATGACCTGAAAAGTGGTAGCATCATCGAACACCAGCGATTTGGCATTGGCACGGTTGACTTTTTAGAGGGTGAAGGCGACAACTTGAAAGCCACTGTCACGTTTGAGAACGTAGGCCGAAAAGTGCTCTTGCTGAAATTTGCGCGCTACAAAATTAAATCTTGAATGGTGCACAACCGCCATTCGATACCTTCCATTCTACACGAGTTTCTGTTGCACCGCATTCGTTTTGAGGTAGATTTGCAAAGAAACGCTTTCTCCCAAAACGAGGAACGCCAGCCATAACCTTATGCCGCGCTCATCCTGTTTTGGGAACAGCTGTCATAACCTTATGCCTGCTTCATCCTGTTTTGGGAACAGCTGTCATAACCTTATGCCTGCTTCATCCTGTTTTGGGAACAGCTGTCATAACCTTATGCCAGCTCCAACCTGTTTGGGGAACAATAGGCATAAGCTTATGCCTGCTCCATCCTGTTTGGGGAACGGCTGTCATAACGTTATGCCTGCTTCACCCTGTTTAGGGAACGGCAGTCATAACCTTATGCCAGCTTCATCCTGTTTGGGGAATGGTAGGCATAACCTTATGCCAGCTTCATCCTGTTTGGGGAACGGCTGTCATAACTTTATGCCAGCTTCATCCTGTTTGGGGAACGGCTGTCATAACCTTATGCCACCTTCAACCGAAATGCGGAGAGGAAGATTATTTCAGCAAGTCGGGGCGCAAGCGTTTGGTTCGCTCCATGGCTTGCTCAAATTCCCATTGGCGTATTTTGGCTTCGTTGCCACTCAGCAAAATCTCGGGCACGCGCCATCCTTTATAGTCTGCAGGACGCGTGTAGATGGGAGCGGCCAAGAGGTCGTCTTGAAAACAGTCGCTCAGCGCACTTTGTTCGTCGCTGATGCTGCCCGGGATGAGCCTCACAATGGCATCGGTGATAGCGGCCGCAGCCAGTTCGCCTCCCGTGAGCACATAGTCGCCAATGCTGAGTTCGCGTGTGATGAGGTGCTCGCGTATGCGCTGGTCAATGCCTTTGTAATGACCGCAAAGCATGATGAGGTTTCCTTTGAGCGAGAGCTCGTTAGCGATGTGCTGATTGAAGGTTTCTCCATCGGGGCTCATGTAAATCACCTCGTCATAGTGGCGCTGGGCTTGCAAGGCCGAGATGCACCGGTCGATGGGCTCGCATTGCATCACCATGCCGGCGCTGCCACCATAGGGATAATCGTCAACGCGGCGCCATTTGTCGGTGGAATAGTCACGCAGATTGTGCAACTGAATGTCGACGAGCCCTTTCTTTTGTGCCCGCGCCAAGATGGATTCTTGGAAAAAGCCCTCCATCATGGTGGGCAGAACGGAGATAATATCGATTCGCATGTTTGCAAGAATTTCGTTTTATTTTGAATACTGAAGGGATGCCGATACGTTGTCGTCGTGCTCGTCGGCTGCCGTGAACTTCGCCATAAATTCGTCCTCGGTGATGATGGGGATAGCCAACTGGTGGGCCTTTTGATTTTTGGCACTGGTCGACGTTGCGTCGTTATTGATGAGGTAGTGCGTTGATTTGCTCACACTTCCCGTCACCTTTCCGCCCTGACTTTCGATATAGGCCTTGAGCGCATTGCGGTTCTTATAATGAACGACATCGCCTGTGATGACGAAGGTGAGCCCGGCACAACGGTTGCCTTGCTGTGTCACAGGTGGCTGTGAGATGTGCAGCTGTTGCATCAGACGAGTTACGATGTTGAAATGCTCTTCATCGCGAAACCAACGCTCGAACTGGCTACTCTTTTCGGGACCAATGCCTGCAATCTCGGCCAACAGAGAATGGCCCGGCTCGGCATTCGGTTGGCGTGCGATAGCCATCAAATCGGTTAGCGGATAAGCCTGTAATAGGCGGCGGCAAACGTCTTGCCCACAAAGCGGAATGCTCAAGGCGAAGAGAAAATGCTGTGCATCGACAGTGCGTGCCCGTTCGATGGAGGCCAGCAATTTCTGCGTGCTGCGCAAGCCAAAGCCATCTAATTGTGCCATCGCTTCAGCATAATCCTTCAACAGGAACAGGTCGGTATAGGTCTTAATCCAGCCTAAATTCATAAACTTCACGACGGTTTGCTCGGACATTCCTTCAATGTTAATTCCTTCCTTGCTTACAAAGCGGGCAAACTTTTTTAACTGTTTAGCCGGACAATCTTTGTTTGTGCAATGCAAGGTCTTGGTGTTGCTGACCTCGCTCACTGAAATTTGGGTGGGCAATTGGCAAACTGGGCATGTACACGGCACTTGAAGTGTGCCCACCGTTTCAATCACCTCGATAACCTTGGGTATAATCTTATTCGCCTTGATGACACGCAGCTTCGTACCCTGTTCGCCGATGCCTAATCGCTCGCATTCGCTGATATTGCAAAGCGATGCGCGCTTCACGGTGGTTCCCTCAAGCTCTACGGGCGAGAAAATGGCCACGGGCGAGATGGTGCTGGCTGCACAACTCCATTCCACATGGTCTAAGGTGGTGTCGGCATGCTCGTCCTGCCATTTAAATGCGTAGCCGGCGCGGGTGGCATGATGTCCTGTCACGCTGCCCGTTTGTGCATATTGCGTGTCATCATACGTAATTACCAAGCCGTCGACAGGGTAGGGGTTAATCTTCTGCGTCACCTGTTCTGTCCAATGCGCAATGGTTTGCTCAATATTTTGCAGCGTCGGGTTCAGAATCTCTTCGTGCGCAACAGGGTGCATTCCGTTTTGGCGCAGCCATTCTATGCGCGCACCCCAAGAACGAATTTCGTTGTCGGTGTACACCAAGGTGAATGGAATCCATTGTAAATGGCGTGACCTTACTTCGTCCACATCTTTTAGCGTGAGCGATCCCGAAGCCAAATTGCGTGGGTTGGCATATTCTTCGTCACTCTCGATATTGAATTGTTCGAAATCGGCATAACTGATGACGCACTCGCCGCGCACCACTGCGTGCCCCTGATAGGGGATGGTTTCTGGGATGCCTTGAATGGCATTGGCCAAATGCGTGATATTGGTGCCGATGTGCCCATTGCCGCGCGTGACAACCTTGGTCAATCTCCCTGCATCGAATGTCACGACGAGGGTTAATCCATCAAGTTTCCAGCTCATCCAAATAGGGCGGCCTTCAGCCCACTTCGCCAAATCTATAGGCTGTTTTGTCTTGGCTAAGGATAGAGCAGGAAACTCGTGTGCCTCTTTTGCGCCGCTGATATTATCGGCAGAAACTTTATTGGTGGGTGAGTCGGGCAAAACAACTCCTATTTCCTCTTCTAAGCGTTTCAACTGGTCGAAGCGCGCGTCCCATTCATAGTCGGTAAGCAACTCGCCTTGTCCATTATAATAGGCATCGGCTGCCTGATTGAGCTGTTCGACCCACTCGCGCATTTGCTGAATCTTATCTGTTGTCATAAGCGTCGTCCGTGTGAAGAAAAAATGCTACTACCCAACGCGATGCCGGATAGTAGCATGATTTAGAAATCGTTTGTTGCAATGCGATTACTTCTTAGCTGCAGCTGCGGTCATTTTAGCTGAGGGTTTATAGGCCTTGTTCAAACCTGCAACCACCTCGTTCGTGATGTCAAATGCCTTGTCGGCATAAAGTAAATTGTCGCCGGCCTTACTCAAAATCAAACTATAATGCTTGTCCTGATTATAGATTTTGAGATAATGCTGTATGCTGTCGCGCAATGCATTGTTATATTTCTCGGTTTCGTTTTGAAATTCGTTTGTCAAGCGCTGATCCAACATTTGCAAGTCAGCATTCTGCTTTTGCAAATTCGCATTAATCGCTTCAGCTTGATCGCGCGTGTAGGCATTTTGCTGCATCTTTTGTTGGAAATTGGCGGCAGCGGCTTGTAATTGCTGCTGTTTAGCAGCCAATGTGCTCTTGATATTTTGACCCTTGCGCTGCAAAATGAGCGAATAATCCTTGCAAAATTTATACTGGCTCATGATGCTGTCCACCTCAACGTAGGCAATTTTCAGCGACGCAGGCACTTTTTGCGATGTATCAGATTTAGCATCTACCTTTGGCGCAGACTGGTTACAACTTGACAACGCAGCCATGGTGGCAGCCGTTATCGTCAACACTTTCAGAATGTTTTTCTTATTCATATTTTCATTTATAAATCTAAATTCAACATTTTATTAATAGGCTTTCCCCGCACGACGTGCTTCTTTATCTTGGTCAATGACGCAATGAATGCCTTGTTTGCGCAGTGCGGCATTGTCGTGAATATGTTGCGACGAAAACTTACCATTCTTCCGAAGAAGCAACTTAATTCCCAATAATGCGAAAGCTATTGCAATTATTAACATAGACAAGAGAAGAGTCTTGATCATTTTTATTACTTTTGTGCGTACCTTTTTTGATATTTTATCGCGAGCAAAGGTAATATAAATCGAATAAAGGACAAAACAAAACGAAATAAAAAGATATTAAAATGAGTAATGTAGAATTAAAACCAGCACGGGTGTTTGAGCAGTTTGCTGCCATTAATCAAATACCTCGTCCTTCGAAACACGAAGAAAAGATGGCTGCTTATCTAAAGAAATTTGCCGCCAATCGGGGCCTTGCATGCAAGGAAGATGAAACGGGTAATATCCTAATCAGTAAACCCGCTACGAAAGGAATGGAGCACATGGGCACAACCATTTTGCAAAGCCACATGGATATGGTTTGCGACAAGTTGGTGGATGTCGAATTCGATTTTCACAACAATGCAATCCAAACCTATGTTGATGGCGAATGGTTGAAGGCAAAAGGTACGACGTTGGGTGCCGATGATGGTATTGGATGCGCCATTGAGTTGGCCATTTTGGACAGCGACGACATCGCCCATGGTCCCATCGAGTGTGTGTTCACGCGTGATGAAGAAACGGGGCTTACGGGTGCATTTGGCATGAAAGCCGGCTTTATGAGCGGAAAATATCTCATCAATCTCGATTCAGAGGATGAAGGTCAGATCTTTGTATCGTGTGCTGGTGGTATTAATACAACAGCTACGTTCACGTTTACGCGCGAAGCTGCTCCTGCAGACTACACATTCATGGAGGCTTCGCTAAAGGGACTCACTGGCGGACATTCGGGCGACGACATCAACAAGAAGCGTGCGAATGCCATTAAAATCATGGCGCGCTTCCTCTATTTGCTGCAAAGCCAGATGCCACTGCGTTTAGCGCAATGGAATTCGGGGCGTATGCACAACGCGATTCCGCGCGACGGAAAGATTATCTTTGCCGTGCCCACAGACCAAAGGGCCGAAGTGGAGCAAGTGTGGAAAAAGCTGATTGCAGGTGTTGAAGAAGAATTCCATGTGACCGATCCCGTTATGCACTGGAATTTGGCCGAGACACAAGCACAAACCGTTTTGCCAGCTACCGTCTCACAAAACCTCATCCGCAGTTTGCAGGCTTTAGACAACGGTCCACTCACATTCTGCCAAGACAAGGCGCTCGAAAACATGGTCGAAACCTCAAGCAATGTGGCCAGTGTGCAAAGCGAAGAAAATAAGGTGGTGATCGTAGCCAGCCAGCGCAGCAACGTGATGAGCAACCTTAAAAACATGGCCAACACCGTGAAAGCCGCGTTTGAATTGGGCGGTGCTGACGTGTTGCAAAACGATGGCTATCCCGCTTGGAAGATGAATCCTAACAGCAAATTGGTTAAGGTAACCGTCGATTCCTATAAAAAGCTGTTTGGCAAAACGCCCGTCGTGCGTGGCATCCATGCTGGCTTAGAGTGCGGTCTGTTCTCCGAGAAATATCCCGAGTTAGACATGGTTAGCTTTGGCCCTACCCTGCGCTACGTCCACACTCCTGACGAGCGTTTGCTCATTCCAACGGTGCAAATGGTTTGGGATCATTTGTTGGATGTTTTGAAGAATATTCCGCAGGATTAATCCTGCAAACCTTATCGAAAAGAATGGGTGCACCAACACATCGGTGCACCCATTCTTTGTTTTCATTCAACGGACAAAAAGAGAGAAATTATCGTAGGATTTGACATTCATTTGAAAATGCGAAAAGTTACAAAGTTTCTTGTTTATAAAAGTCTGCTTTAAACCATTCTGCGTCATTCCGAATTTGATGCGAAGCCCAACCGGACGTAAACTCCCTGTTGGGGGAATGACAATCGCTTGTTTTTGATAAAAACATGCGAGATGCCGGGGGAGTTTCGACTGTTTTTGGTAAAAACATGCGAGATACCAGGGGAATTTCGGCTGTTTTTGGTAAAAACATGCGAGATACCAGGGGAATTTCGGCTGTTTTTGATAAAAACACACGAGATACCGGGGGTGTTTCGATTGTTTTTGATAAAAATGCACGAGATGCCGGGGGAGTTTCGACTGTTTTTGGTAAAAACGCACGAGATACCAGGGGAGTTTCGATTGTTTTTGATAAAAACGCACGAGATGCCGGGGGAGTTTCGACTGTTTTTTGATAAAAATGCAAGAGATATGGGCGTGATAAGAGGCTGTTGGACCGTTGGGGTAGGGGCTATTTACCGATACAGAAGTGTTTGAATATATTGCCAAGCACTTCGTTGGGTGTGATTTGGCCACCAGTTATTTCGGCTAATTGGCTCAGGCACACTCTTAAATCCTCGCTGATAAGATCGCCACTGATTCCTGTGTTGAGGGCTTCTATGACCCGAATAATCATTTCGTCGGATCGAGTGAGTGCTTCGTAGTGGCGCGCATTGGTTAGGATGACGCTATTTTCGTTGATTTCTGGCAGATGGGCAGCCTGAAAAATGAGCTGTTCCAATGCTTGAATGTTTTGTTGGTATTTTGCCGATATTGCGATGTCTGTTGGTGGATTCGGCTGACTGTGGGGCGGATTGAGGTCGGCTTTATTGTGCACCATGATGAGCTGCTTTCCTTCCGTGCGGCTCTGCATCTGCTTAAACTCTTCCTTTGTTGGAGTCTGGTCGACAATCCACAGAATGATTGCCGCCTCGTTGAGCTTCATGTAGGTGCGCTCAATGCCCATTTGTTCGATCGTGTTGTCGGTGTGACGAATTCCCGCAGTGTCAATGAATCTAAACGTTATTCCATTTATCTCGGTAGTGTCTTCTATCACATCCCGCGTTGTCCCATGGATATCGCTCACAATAGCCTTTTCTTCATGAAGCAAACAGTTGAGTAGCGTGCTTTTCCCAACGTTTGTTTTCCCGACGATGGCCACCGGAACACCTTCCTTTACGGCCTTTCCCGTCTCGAAGGATTTTGTGAGGGCTGCTATTCGTTGGTGAATTGTTTCGGCGAGATTTTTGAGCTCTTTTCGGTCAGCAAATTCCAATTCTTCGTGGTCAGAGAAGTCCAGTTCAAGTTCGAGTAGCGATGTGATGTGGAGCAACATGTTGCGCAGTTGGGATAGCTCATTGCTGAAATGTCCTCTGATTTGGCTGAGTGCCAGTTGGTGAGAGGCTTTGTTGCTTGCGGAAACTAAGTCGGCAACAGCTTCTGCCTGACTTAAATCCATCTTCCCATTGAGATAGGCTCGTTGCGTGTATTCACCAGGTTGTGCCGACCTGCATCCTTTATCGATGAGAGCTTGCATCACTCGCTTGAGGATGTAGGCCGAACCGTGACACGAAATCTCTGTGCTATCTTCACCCGTATAGCTGTGCGGAGCTTTGTAGACGCTAACGACAACCTCATCAATGGGCTGCTGTTTTGCATCACAGAATTCTCCATAGTGCAATGTGTTTCCTTTAGCGTCGGAAAGATGTTTTTTGTTTTTTGCTTTAAAAAGCTCATCGGTGATGCGGACGGCCTTATCGCCGCTCACTCTGATAATGCCGATGGCTCCTCCTGCAGGTGTGGCGAGGGCACAGATGGTGTCGTTCATTTTAAATTCGGTCTAAAACGAGTTCAATGAGTCCGTTGATGCTATTTTTGTAATTCGCATTCACTTCTTTTGCCAATCGGTTGGCAATCACCATGCAGCATGTCATGGCTTTGTGCCCCAAGAGGGCAGAAAGACCTGCCAAGGCCGAACTTTCCATTTCGAAGTTTGTGATGTGCAGTCCCTGATAAACAAACGATTCTACTTTCTCATTCTGCTTGGGATCAGCGAGTGGAATGCGCAATTCGCGTCCTTGCGGTCCGAAGAAACCTCCGCATGCAATGGTAATTCCGTGCACCATATCGTTGGCAGCGATGCGGTCAATCAGTTCGGCATTGGCATCGATGACATAAGGTGCAGCCAGCAATGGGCTCCAGTTCATGTGTGCTTTGAATGCCTCTTCTAAGGGCAGGTCGCACACCTCGTTTCGGCCGGCATAGAAGTTGAGTAGACCGTCGAAACCAATGCTTTTCACACTGGCGATGTAAGTGCCCGTCGGCGTGTTGGGCTGCAATCCGCCGCAGGTTCCAATTCTCACCAGTGTGAGTGTGCGATGCTCGTCTTTCTCCGTGCGCGTTTCGAAATCAATATTGGCCAGGGCATCAAGCTCATTCATCACAATGTCGATGTTGTCGCAGCCGATACCTGTGCTCAACACCGTGAGCCGTTTCCCTTTATAAGTACCCGTGATGGTTTTAAACTCGCGACTTTCCACTTCAAATTCTTTCTCATCGAAGTAGGAAGCCACTAAACTCACGCGTCCCGGATCGCCCACAAGCATAATCTTGTCGGCAATCTGTTGCGATGTCAGATGCAAATGGAAAATGCTCCCATCTTCGTTGATGATGAGCTCTGAGGGTGCAAAAGTCTTTTTGTTCATAAGTGATGATTTTTATTTTTTGTTTTTAGATTTCATTAAATTCTTCAGCCGCAAAAGTGCAGCGTTGCGATTGCCGTTCATCCAAGTGTCTTTAATCGATGCGATTTGCGCAAACGACTCCAATTTTGTTTTGGGTAGCTGCATGTCGGCGTAGGTGAGCCGCTGACTTTTCGGTTCGAAGACATAGATGCACACCTTGTCGGCCGGCTGATTTCTATCGGTGACGAGCCAGCCCAACTCGTGAAATTCGTCGATGGCCAGCAGGTAGTCGTTGGCTTTAGAATTGTAGGGAAACCCCATGTTCTCGGGTGGCATAAATTTTTGTTCATCGAGGTTGTAACGCGTCATGAACAGGTCATATCCACCCACGCTCTTACTGCCTTTGGCGCCAAAATAAAGTGTCACCCCATCGCTCTGCATAAAAGGATTGTTGGGCACCAAAAACTCGTCGGTGACGCCCGCCAACCGCTCTGGAATAGTCCATTTTCCTTGAAGTCTATCGCTGCTGTACAGGGCGGAATGAGTAGAATCGCCCTGCGCCAGAATGGCATAATTGCCAAAGCCATTGACGAAGGTGGTAAACGACTCATCGATTTTCTTCTTCACGAATGTTGCAGTGGCGCCCATCGTGCCCATTTCTTCGTTGAACGGAATGTGTTGCAAGAAAGTGGCCTTATCGACCACTAAGCTATCAATGAACATGAGTTTGGCCGTGGCAGGCAGCAGTTCTTGGTAGAGCAGGCTCTCTGGCGAGGGCTGTTGCTTCGTACCGGTGCTTTTACCACCTTTCGGTAATTGCGCTTTACCGCGTTTCTGTGCCCATGCTGGTTGTAGGCAAACCATGGCCATGGCGAGGATTACAATGAATAAACGTTGCTGTTTCATTTCTTTTTCTGTGAAGCACAAAGTTAGTGAAAAATGTGCAGAAACGCCACGTTTGTGTGCATAATTTGTGTGTGGGAGTGACTTTCCACTGATCTGTGCCATACATTGAAACGGATATTTTTATCAAAAATGGTTGTTCCCGTATCCCGGAACGCTTGTTTTTCTCAAAAATGCTTGTTCCCGACCCCGGGAACGCTTGTTTTTCTCAAAAACGGTTGTTCCCGCATCCCGGAACGCTTGTTTTTCTCAAAAATGACTGTTCCCGGATCCCGGAACGCTTGTTTTTCTCAAAAACAGTTGTTCCGCACCTGCTGAACACATATTTTTCTCAAAATAGTTGTCCCGCACCTGCTGAACCTATATTTTTCCCAAAAATGGTTGTTCCGCACCTGCTGAACGCATATTTTTCTCGAAAACAGTTGTTCCGCACCTGCTGAACGTATATTTTTCTCAAAAACAGTTGTTCCGCACCTGCTGAACGCATATTTTTCTCAAAAATGGTTGTTCCGCACCCGGGAATACAGTCAGGAGGTTCGGACAGCCGTTTCCCGAATGCGATTCTTCGTGGCGAGTGGCTTTCCATGCACTCTCGGGGGGTAGGGAGAAAATAATCTGCCGAGCAGAACAAGGGTTCGTTCTGCCCGGCAAACTATTTGTCGTATCTAAAAATGATTTTATGCCTGTTCTGACTGTGATTAGAGCTTGAGCAGGCGCTTGATGAATTTGCGCACGATGTTCTCTTTCCTCACAGGCTTGGGGGCAATGTTAGCTGCCACCTTCTTGGGTTCAACCGTGGCATTGGGCCTTGCATTGCGCTTTTTGTAGTTGCCTTCAACGTTGCCTCGACGCTTGTTGCGCGGGCGTTGTTCACCGTTCTTAGGCTGGCGCTCGGCAGCATTTGCCTTGCGCTCGTTGTGCTTGTGAGGCTGGTTTTCGGCTGTTGCCGCTTGCGCGTTGTTGTCTCGACGTGGCTGATTTCTGTGGCGATTGTTTGTTGACGGAGCCTTATTCTCGTCCTTCGTCTCATGCTGTTCGCGCTGTTCCGGCCTGTTTTGCGCTTCTTGCTGCTGGTTGCGCTGTCGCCTGTTTTGCTGTTTCTTGTCCTTGTGTGCCGTTTGGTTGCGGTCGTTGCGGCGACGATTCTTGGCCGAGTTGTTTTTCCGCGGACGCTCCTCTGTGTTGTATTCGGGCGCTTGTCCGAGTGCTTCGGGCAGGGGCAGCTTCTCCACCTCGCTGCCCAAGAATTTTTCGATTTGCTGAAAATAGTGGGCATCGTCTTCTGAAACAAAGGTGATGGCTGTGCCGGTGCGGGCAGCGCGAGCCGTGCGGCCAATGCGGTGCACATAGTCTTCGGCATCGTGGGGCACGTCGTAGTTGATGACCATGGTGATGTCGTCGATATCGATGCCGCGCGAAATCACGTCGGTGGCCACGAGCACATCAAATTGGCCGCTTTTGAACTTGAACATCACGTCGTCACGGGTGGCTTGGTCGAGGTCTGAGTGCATCTCGCCACAATTGATGTGCTTGCGTTGCAGTGCTCCGGCCACTTGTTTCACCTTCATTTTGCTGCCGCAGAAGATGATGACGCGTTGCAAATCGTTATTCTTGAACAGCTGGTTGATGATGCCAATCTTCTGTCCTTCATGGCACACGTAGGCGCTCTGATGAATTTTTTCAGCCGGTTTGCTCACAGCCAATTTAATCACCTTGGGCTGCTTGAGCAAAGTTTTGGCCAGCTCTTCAATCTTCTTGGGCATCGTGGCCGAGAACATAATGGTTTGGCAATTCTTGGGCAGTTTCTTAGCGATTTTCAGAATGTCGTCCGAGAAGCCCATGTCCAACATGCGGTCGGCCTCGTCTAAAATGAAGAACGACACCTTGCTCAAATCGACGTTGCCCAAACTAATATGGGAAATTAAACGGCCCGGTGTGGCGATGACAACGTCAGCTCCCAACTGCAGGCTCTTGAGCTCTTGGTCGTAGCGGTTGCCATCGTTTCCGCCATAAACAGCCACGCTGCTCACGCCGTTGAGATAGTAGCCAAAGCCTTGCATGGCCTGATCAATCTGTTGTGCCAGCTCGCGGGTGGGACTCATGATGAGGCAGTTGATGGCTCTCTCGGGGTAGCCGCCATCGTCGAGCTTGCTTAGAATGGGCAGCAAATAGGCTGCTGTTTTTCCTGTTCCCGTTTGTGCAACGCCCAAAATGTCGTTGCCATTTAAAATTTCTGGTATACACTTTTCCTGTACAGGCGTGCATTTCTCGAACCTCATATCATAGAGCGCATCGAGTACATTGTTGTTTAAATTTAATTCGTCGAAATACATAATTTTGTTTATTTGGGTGCATGTCGGTAGCAAAAATAGGCTACGACAGCAAAAATAATATTGGGTATCCAGGCCGCAATGATGGGTGGAAGGTTGGCGTTGATGGCGAATGTCGAGGAAACGGTTTGCAGCATGATGTAAATGAAGCTTAGGGCTAAACCGATTCCTAAATACAAGCCCATGCCTCCCTTGCGTTTCTTGGCCGAGAGCGAAAGCCCTATGATGGTGAGAATGAATGAGGCAAAACTGGCTGCTATTCGCTTGTGATATTCCACTTGATATTGCACCACGTTGCTGGAACCCCTGTTTATTTGTTTTGAAATGTAATCACTTAATTGTGGACTGGTGAACGTCTCTTGCTGTCCTTTTGAATAAATCAGGTCGGTGGGCTCCATGAGAATGAGTGAGTCTTTCTTAGCACCGCTCTCAATCACTTCGCGATAGCCGTTGAACTTCCTGATTTTATAGTTTTGCAATGTCCAGTGATATTTGGCATCGCTGATGGTGTCGTATTGAATTTCCATTGCCGTCAGGTGGCTGATGAGTTTCTTGCCATAAAATTTGTCCAGCGAGAAACCGTAACCACGTTTGGCGTTGTTATCGTAGTGTTGGATGTAGGCAACCGTACCACGTCCCACTTGCAGCATCACGTTGTCGGCAGCTGTGTTGAGCTTTTTGTTCTTATAGAGCGACTCGAAGTTCTGTTTGATAATGTTGCTGTGAGGAATAACGTAGCCACTGAGATAGAACGAAACGGCAGAGATGAGGATGCACGAGAGCATGTAGGGGCGCATGAGCCGTTTAAATGAAACGCCTGCAGCCAACATTGAAATGATTTCGCTGTTGCCAGCCAATTTTGATGTGAAGAAGATGACGGCAATGAAGACAAATAGTGGGCTGAAGAGGTTGGCAAAGTAGGGAATGAAATTAAGATAGTAGTCGAAGATAATCGCTTTGAGCGGTGCATGATACTCGGTGAATTTTGCTAAGTTCTCGTTGACGTCGACAACAATGGAGATGCTAATGATGAGCGCAATCGAATAGATGTAGGTGCCGATAAACTTCTTGATGATGTACCAATCTAACCGCTTGATGTAGCGTAACGGGTTGATAAAGTACAACCGTGAGAGGTGGCGCGCAACGAAAGCCATCATCCTGAAAAGCCATGGCAAATGCTGCTTAAACCAGGCTATGAGGTGTTGCGTCCATGCAGTGCGTTGTCCAATCCAACGCAACATACGATAACGCTTGTGATGTTTTCTTAATTCGCTAAAATCAATCATGTCTGTCTATAAACGTTGCCCAAGACGCTCAATAACCGATTTCTTCCAATTGATAAAGTCGCCTTGTTGGATGTGCTGGCGTGCGTCGGTTACTAAGCGCAGATAGAATGCCAAATTGTGGATGCTACCAATCTGCATGGCCAACAATTCCTTTGCTTTAAAAAGATGGTGAAGATAGGCTTTGGAGGTGCATTTGTCGATGTCGCAACCATTGGCGTCAAGTGGCAAAAAGTCCTCTTCCCATTTCTTGTTGCGCATGTTCATCGTCCCTTCATAGGTGAAGAGTAGCGCATTCCGTCCGTTTCGTGTGGGCATAACGCAATCAAACATATCAACACCACGTTCGATAGCCTCTAAGATATTTTGTGGCGTACCCACGCCCATGAGATAACGTGGCTTATCTTTTGGCAAGATGTCGTTCACCACTTCTATCATCTCATACATCACTTCCGTAGGTTCACCAACAGCTAATCCGCCAATGGCGTTACCGTCGGCACCCTTGTCAGCAATGAATTTTGCAGCCTCTTGGCGCAAATCCTTGTAAGTGCATCCCTGTACAATGGGGAAGAGGCTCTGCTGGTGACCATAGAGAGGTTGGGTCTCTTGAAATCTTTTCAAACATCTGTCGAGCCAGCGTTGTGTGAGTTGTAAGCTCTTTTTAGCATAGTGATAATCGCTCTTTCCAGGAGGACATTCATCAAAAGCCATCATGATGTCGGCACCAATGATGCGTTCGGTGTCCATCACATTCTCGGGTGTGAAGAAGTGCTTGCTTCCATCAATGTGTGATTGAAACACGCACCCCTCTTCGGTCAACTTGCGGATGCCAGTGAGCGAGAACACCTGAAAACCACCACTATCGGTTAGGATAGGATACTGCCAACCATTGAAACCATGTAGACCACCGGCTTTCTGCAAGATGTCAAGCCCCGGGCGTAGGTAAAGGTGATAGGTGTTACCCAAAATGATTTGTGCCTTTACTTGTTCGATGAGCTCGCTGAAGTGTACTCCTTTCACGGTGCCCGCTGTACCAACGGGCATGAAAATTGGGGTCAGAATCTGCCCGTGGTCCGTAGTGATAACACCAGCTCTGGCATTGCTTGATGAGTCGCTGTATTGGACATCAAATGTCATTTCTTCTCTTCTTTTTCGTCGGGAACGGTGAAGGCCACGGCATTCTCCACGCGTTCGTCAGTCAATGCAATGTCCCATACCTCAAGAATGGTGTCGACATAGTGGAACGTTAGTCCTTCCAAATATTTAGCAGGAATTTCTTCAACATCCTTTCGATTGTCTTTGCACATGATGATGTCGGTGATGCCCGCACGCTTTGCGGCTAAAATCTTCTCCTTTATTCCACCCACAGGAAGCACCTTCCCGCGCAATGTAATCTCACCCGTCATGGCCAAGTTCTTGCGTACTTTACGTTGCGTGATGGCCGAAGCAATAGACGTTGCGATGGTGATACCGGCCGAAGGACCATCTTTAGGCGTAGCACCTTCGGGCACGTGGATGTGGATATTCCAATAGTCAAACAGCCGGTAATCAATGTTGAGTTGTGCCACGTGGGCTTTCACATACTGCAAGGCAATCATGGCGGACTCTTTCATGACATCGCCGAGATTTCCTGTGAGTGTGAGTTTGCCGCCTCTCCCTTGGTTGAGCGATGTTTCGATGAACAGAATTTCACCGCCGACACTGGTCCAAGCTAAGCCTGTCACAACTCCCGCGTCGCTGTTGCCTTGATAGATGTCGCGATAGAAGGGAGCTTTACCTAAAAGAGCTTCGACACGAGTGGGGTCAATGTTTGTGTTACCAATGGAACTCGTCACTTCTCCTTCATAAACCAGTTTACGCAACGCCTTATTGATTTGCTTTTCTAATTGGCGCACACCACTCTCACGGGTATAGCGTTCAATCATAAATTCCAATGCAGCTTTGTTGAATTTGATGTGTGGTACGAAAGTATCTAAGCCTGTGTTTTTGAGTTCTTTGGGTATGAGGTGGCGCTTAGCAATCTCAATCTTCTCTTCGGTGATGTAACCACTCACTTCAATCAGTTCCATACGGTCTAATAAGGGACGCGGGATGGTGTTAAGGTCATTTGCGGTGGCAATGAACAGCACCTTTGAGAGGTCGTAGTCTACGTCTAAGTAATTGTCGTGGAATGCGTTATTCTGCTCAGGATCCAACACCTCTAACAAGGCTGACGAGGGATCGCCGTTGATGGTGTTCTGGCTCACTTTGTCAATCTCATCTAAGATGAAAACAGGATTGCTTGCTCCTGCCTTTTGTATGCTCTTGATGATGCGGCCTGGCATGGCACCGATATATGTACGGCGATGTCCGCGGATTTCTGCCTCATCGTGCACGCCGCCCAATGACACCCGCACATATTTGCGGTTCATGGCAGCTGCGATGCTCTTGCCCAATGATGTTTTGCCGACACCTGGAGGACCGTAAAGGCAGAGGATGGGCGATTTCAAATCGCCGCGCCGCTTCAACACTGAGATGTATTCGAGGATGCGCTCCTTCACTTTCTCCATGCCATAGTGGTCGTGGTCAAGTACTTTGGTAGCTTTTTTAATATTGAGGTCGTCTTTGGTGTAGATGCCCCATGGCAGATTGACCATGTTTTGGAGATAGTTAAGCTGCACGCTGTACTCAGGACTTTGTGGATTGTAGAGTTCCAACTTGTCGAGTTCGCGTTCAAAGATAGTTGCTACATTGTCGTTCCATTTTTTCTCGGCAGCTTTCTCACGCAGCTCTTTCACTTCGGGTGACCCTTCACCGTGGCCAAGTTCTTCTTTAATATTTTTAATTTGCTGCTGCAAGAAGTATTCGCGCTGCTGCTCGTCAAGATCCATGCGCGTCTTCTGCTGAATATCTTGCTTGAGCTTCAGCAGTTGGATTTCTCGTTCGAGGGCTTTCAGCAAGCTGAATGCACGCTCAGCGATGTCATCTTTCTCGAGCAGTTTAATTTTGTTTTTGATGGGGAGCGGCAGATTGCAGCAAATGTAGTTGATGCCAATCACGCTGTGCCGGATGCTTGAGAGAGCATATTGTGCTTCGTCGGGCATCTCGTCATTGAGACTGATATAATTGCTGGCCCTCTTCTTCACGGTTTCATAGAGCGCATTGAACTCTTTGTTGAGGGTGGGCATTTGGTCGGCATAGGGCACCACTTCGCCCAAATAGAACTTTTTTCCTTTGTTGAGCGAAGCCAAATGACAGCGTCCTAAAGCCTGAACGATAGCAGTAAAGTTGCCGCCAGGACCAGGCATATCGATGAGCTTCACGAGCTTTCCATAGACACCCGTGTGGTAAACATCCTTGTAGGCGGGAGTGTCGACATTGGAGTCGCGTTGGCACACAATGGCACAAACAGCATCGGGGTGTTTATCTAAATACTTCACTAATTGCACACTTGACTCGCGCCCCACTAAAATTGGCGTTACAACGCCGGGGAAGACGATAAGATTGCGCGTGGTCAGCACAGGAATCTCTCCTGTTATCTCGGTGTTGAGAAGGTTTGAAATGTCGCCATCATAATCGGCAATCATTTGTATCAATGTATTTTTATTGCTCATTCGTGATTAAAATAACTATTGCGTGCAAAGGTACGTATTTTAATTAGATTTTCAGCTTGCGCACAATGATTTTCCTTGCGTCGGTTGGCAAAATACGACAAAAGTATAAAATAATCGGCCGTTTTTGGCGTTAGGGAATTAGATATGAGCAATTCTTATTTTCAATTCAAGCAGTTTACGGTTCATCAGGAGGCTTGTGGTATGAAGGTGGGCACCGATGGTGTGTTATTGGGCGCATGGGCACAAGGCGGACAGCGCATGTTAGACATCGGCACGGGCACGGGTCTGGTGGCGTTGATGTTGGCACAACGCTACAAGCAGTCGCGCGTGGTAGGCATTGAGATTGATGAGGCCTCGTTTCAACAGGCACAACGCAACGTCATGGATAGTCCGTTTGCTTCACGCGTAACGGTGATGCACGAGGCTTTGCAGCAGTTTTCGTCCGACGAAACGTTCGACAGCATTGTGAGCAATCCACCATTCTTTGTCGATGCATTACGGGCTTCGGGAACGAGCCGCTGTGTGGCGCGCCATACCGATACACTATCTTATGCCGATTTGTTTGCGGGTGTGGTTCGGTTACTGTCTGCAGCAGGATACTTTTCGGCCATTATCCCAGCCGATTGTGCCGTAGCTTTTGTGGCTGAGGGCTATCATCATGGTTTGGTGCCCACGCGGCGATGCGGTATAAAAACGTCAGAATACAAGCCTGTGAAACGTTATCTGTTACAGTTTGGCCGCAAGGCCGCTCACCCCTTGACCGAAGAAACGGTGGTCATGATGACTGGCGGCCAACGTTCGCCTTGGTATGCGACACTCACGAATGACTTTTATGTGCGCTGATGGCTCCATGAAGTGATTTTGTGATGCGATACACTGAATTTAGCTTTATCAGACAAAACGAAGAAAAGTTGTAATCTCTCACAAGGGATTAGGAATGTGGGCGCAGCGAAAAAGAAGCTATTTTTTCTGTTCCTGTTCGCTGATGATGCCGTGGCGGTAGGCATAGAGCAATTCCTCCAAATCGGCAATCTGCTTTTTCAACTCTGCACCTTTATCGGTGTCGGCCACCAGCATACGATGACTGCTCATTTCAACAATCTGAATGGTTGATTTGATGTCGGTTCCGCGTAACACGGCATCGGCTGCACTAGTGAAAGGCTCGTGCTGAACCAGTTGAAATCCACGACTGTGGAATACGAGTGTGTAGCCGGCTATGCCCGTCTCTTTATGGTAGGCTTGTGAGAATCCTCCGTCAATGACCATCAGTTTTCCATTGGCCTTGATGGGGTTTTCTCCGTTGGCCACATGCACCGGCACATGACCATTGATGATGTGCCGATTGTCTCCAGTCACCTCAAAGGCATCGAGGATGTGGTCGACAATAGCTTCGTCGTCGCGTAGCAGAAAGTAGTTTCCTTTCTCTTCTTTGTGTGTTGCTTTATCGGTAATAAAATAGCGTTCGAAAGTGGCCATCTTGCTTTTGTCGAAGAGTGGACTGTCTGGGCCGCACCACAGATAAAGAAAATAGTCAATGGCATATTTCCGCTCTTCTGGCGTGCTGTCGTCTTGAAATGCCGAACGTATGATCATGCCTATATTTTCGAATAATTTTTTGCCTTTGTAAAATTTCTCTGGTGTGACCATCACTTCTTTCAATTCTCCTTTTTCGTCAAGCGGAATGGAGGCGTGGAAGAGTAGATTTTTGTTTCTCACAGCATACATGCAACCATGTTGCAGGAGTAAGCGGATGTGCTTATTGAGTTTCTCGCTCACGTGGAATGAGTGGTGGAGCTTGCCCATGAGCGTTTTTTCTTCGAAAGTAAGCTGACAGGGATGCTTGGGGTCGATGGTTGGGAAATGGCAGCTGGTCAGTGGATAGTCCTTTCCGTCGACATGAATTGTGTACTTGTCGTAGTCTATGTGCTTAAACAGTTCACGGTCATGCATGTTCCATTCAGGATGCGCCTCATAGAGTTGTGCTTCTTCCTTAAATTGTATCACGGCTATGGCTTTATGCATTTGTGCTGTCAGGCGCATCGTCTTCTCATCAACCTTCTTTGCACCTCCACTCAACCGCGGCATAAACTCTTCGCATGGGTCGTCTTTATAGACCTCCATGGCGAAAGTGGCCAATGGGACGAGATTGATGCCATAGCCTTCTTCTAAGGTAGTGAGATTGGCATAGCGCAGGCTCAATCGGATGACATTACAGATGCAAGCGTTATTGCCTGCACAAGCTCCCATCCATAAGATGTCGTGATTGCCCCATTGAATGTCCCAGCTATGATAGTGAGCCATCGTGTCCATGATAATGTGTGCGCCGGGGCCTCTATCGTAGATATCACCTAAAATGTGGAGCTGGTCAATCGCTAATCGCTGAATGACGTTACAGATGGCAATAATGAAATCGTCTGCGCGGCCTGTAGAGATAATGGTGTCAATAATAACATTCACATAGGCCGTTTTGTTAGAGTTGTTCTCCGTGTGTTCGTGGAGCAACTCCTGAATGATATACGAGAACTCTGTAGGTAATGATTTACGTACTTTCGAGCGTGTATATTTGCTTGAAACGGTGCGGCAGACAGCTACTAATTGGTGGAGTGTGATGTGATACCAGTCTTTGATGTCAGTCTCTGTCTCTTTCACCAATTCAAGTTTCTGCTCAGGATAATAAATCAGCGAGCAAAGTTCGCGTTTCTCTTGCTCGCGCAAAGTATTTCCAAAAAGTTCATTCACTTTGCGCTTGATGTTTCCTGAAGCATTCTTGAGCACATGTTGAAAGGCTTCATACTCACCATGGATGTCAGCTAAAAAGTGCTCTGTCCCTTTAGGCAAATTCATAATTGCCTGTAGATTGATAATCTCTGTACTTGCATCGGCAATTGTAGGGAAGGAGTTCGACAGTAATTGCAGATAGCGAATGTCTTTCTCTATATTATATTTCTTCATATGATAGTTTTATTTATATTCTTTGTAAGGCGGTTTTGTAGAGGCGGAATGGGCATAAAGCCTTCGGAAAGCAGTTGTCGTTCCTCCATAACCTGTTCTAAGCTGGCCATAAAACCATGAACTTTTAATAGTTGAAGGTTTTTAGCCAATTCGTCTTCATCATAATTTGTTTCGTGCATCAAACGCCCCAACTCTTCTATATTCGACGAAAGAATTTGTTTACGCTTGAACTTATATTCCACATAGAGAATTTGTTGTAGCACCAAACAGAGCGTATGTTGCTCTTCTTGCAAATGTAATTGGCTCATGCGTTGATGAATCATGTGCCACACATATTCCTCGTGGTGATCCAATACTTCCTGATAAAATCCCTGCATGGCAGAAGCAAACTCTGCCATAGTAAGGCCTGTTGTTGTCACAGGGTTTTTTAACCATGTGATGGTTGTTGGGGTAAACTGTTGTTGTAAATATTCATATTCATGTTTACCACAAGCATGCCAAGCAACATATTTACCCAGCGTCTTGGGAAATGAGGCTTTACTCCATGGGGCGATTGTGCCTAATGGAGAATAAGCTATAGGAATAAGCTTCGATTTCTCTTGTTGTAAGTTGCGTATGACCGTAGGAGTTGATACCCCTATGACATGAAGAAGATCATAATATCCATCTGTAACAATCGTAACATTACCATCTTTCCACCTTTCTTCAAGGAGATTAAAGAAAGATGTCTCTTGCAAAACATCTTGTTGCAATGATGTTAAGATTTTTATTCTCATATTTGCATTAAAGCTTGTGGCTGCTGAAACTAACCTTGTCTGCACGCCAATATTGGAAGCGGTAGCTAATGCTATGCCAACAATAGGCTATCTCGTGAAAGAATAAACTTGCTGTTCCGATGGAATTTTCAAGAAGTTTATTCACGCGTTTAGCTAATAGAGTTCGTAGAATGATCAGCAGAAGTAATGCCAAGACAGAAGCACATAAAAGTATCCATTGCTGCCGCATAATTCCACCTGCAATTCCCAAGAATGAGGTTATGATGCTGATATATGGCAACAAACTATAAAAAAACATCTTTGTGCAATATCCTACATGTCCATGAAGTTTGGAACGGATAGCCAAGAAATTTGTATGGAGATTTCTCCATTCCTCTTTGCTTTGTTCGTCTTCGTATAGCCATTCCTCTTTGGCAATAGCAATGTCTGTCGTGGTTTTACATGCGTATTCGTTTACAAGGAAATCATATTCACCACGAGCAAATCGGAGATTATTCCTAAATCCATCATTCTCCATAAACATACTTTTCCTCAACGCTATATTGGGTGAATTTGTACTCCAAGCGTGCTGGTGCTTTGCAGCACATAAACGATGGTAGGCTTGCATGGCATGTTCAAACTGCCAGAACTTAGGAGTATCATTAGACAAGGCTGCATATCCCATAACAAAGCCTACAGAGTCATTGAAATGATATGCCATTGCAGTCAACCAGTTCGTATGATGAGGTTTACATGTGGGTTCTGTTATCACTATCCATTCCGTTTGTGCTGCTTTCACTCCAAGTGTTATCGCTAATTTCCTACGGCTCATGTAGCGCGAAGAAGTTGGCAAATAGATGACATACAAATGAGGATATTTCGAACATAATTGTTTCATTAAATCCTCTGTCCCAAGATTATCTTTATCTGTAACAACGATAACCTGATAGGAAGATGGATATGTTTGTTCGAGCAAAACAGGCAAATTTTGTGCTAAAGTTGTTGTCTGCTCATGCGCATATAGAACAATACTAATTGGGGGAAGATTTTCTTTCTGCTTTTGAATATCTTCTGTTCTCCCCATTTTTAGCTTATTCAAAAAAGGACTTGTCAGCACAGCAAGTATTGCTATCAATATGATAGTAACACTTATACCGATGATGATAGGATTAAAAAATAGATTTAAATTATCCATACCTATGATTTTATGTCTGGGAGTTCCTCTGAAGTATAGCTTTGAGGTAATGCTCGACAATTATATTGACTGGCCATAATTTCTCCATACGCTCCTGCACTATGAAGTGCTATCAAGTCTCCACGATGCGTCTTGGGCAATAGAATATCCTTTGCAAAGACATCACTTGATTCGCAAATAGGCCCAACTACATCATATTTTTCTAATACTTCTCTACTGTTGAGATTCTCTATTTGGTGCTGAGCCTGATAGAGTGCCGGACGAATTAAATCGGTCATCCCTGCATCAACAATGATAAACTGTTTTGTAGCTCCCTGTTTCACATAGAGCACCCGCGTAACAAGGCTACCACATTGTCCAACAACAGCTCGCCCTAATTCAAAATGTAACTGTTGTCCATCAGACAAATTTAAATATTTTGCGTAGGTGTTGAAATAGAATGAGAAGTTGGGTATGGGATGCTTGTCAGGGTGTTCATAATCAATTCCTAAGCCGCCACCAACATTGATATGCTCAACCTGATGATGAGCTTGCCTTAACTGTTCTATAAGCTGATTGATGCGCTGGCAGAGTGCTATGAAATCATCCATTTCTAAAATTTGACTTCCAATGTGAAAGTGCAGTCCTAAAACACGGATATGACAAAGTTGCTCAGCTTTTTGAATGATATGCTCCATATCCTTCATAGCTATTCCAAATTTATTTTCAGCTAAGCCTGTTGTAATGTTGGCATGTGTATGTGCACCAATATTGGGATTAATTCTAAAAGCTACGGATGCGATTTTTCCCTTTGCTTTAGCTAATTCATTGATAACTTCTAATTCGGGCTCACTTTCTACGTTAAAACAAAATATATCATTGTCTAAGCCTAAATTTATTTCCCAATCGCTTTTCCCTACACCGGCAAATACAATCTTTGATGCCAGAAATCCTGTATCCAAAGCTCTTTCTATTTCTCCACCGCTTACACAATCAGCACCGAAACCTGCTTGCGCTATTAAGCGGAGTAGCTTTGGGTTTGCGTTTGCCTTAATTGCGTAATGAACAATATAGTTTTTATGCGCAGAAATCTCTTTTTTTATTTTTTGAAGCGTTTCCTTCAATAGCGCTGTATTGTAGAAATAAAATGGCGTATGTACCTCTTTAAACCTCAGGATGTTTTCTTGATCTATAAGCATTTATTTTTCTTTTAATAAAAAGCTATTGATGCTGAAAAAGCACGTCACTAAGTTGTTGCAGTGCGCGCTGCTTGTCTTGCGCATTGATGAGAAATGAAATGTTGTAGTTACTTCCGCCATAAGAAATCATGCGAACGGAAATTGATTTCATGGCCTCGAGTACTAATGCCTCAAACCCTAAGTTTTTCCAATCTAAGTCTCCTACAACACAAACGATGCACATATCATGATCTACGGATACTGTGCCATATTTCTTTAATTCATTTACAATCTCATTTAAGTGAACTTCTGAGTCTATGCTCATAGACACGCCGACTTCACTTGTCGTAATCATGTCTATGGGGGTTTGGTAGCTTTCAAAAATCTCAAATACTTTGCGCAAAAAACCAGTTGCTAAAAGCATCCTACTACTTTTAATTTTAACAGCTGTAATATTATCTTTAGCGGCAACAGCTTTTATTTTTCCTTTAATAATTGTATTATCAATGATGGTACCTTCAGCTTCTGGCTCCATTGTGTTTTTCAATCTCACAGGTATTCCTGCATATTTGGCAGGCTGTATACATGTCGGATGTAAGATTTTTGCACCGAAATAAGCCAGTTCGGCTGCCTCTTCAAAATTAAGTTGGTGCAATGCTTCTGTTTTCTTTACCACTCTGGGGTCATTGTTATGCATCCCATCAATGTCGGTCCAAATTTGGATTTCGCTTGCAGAAAGCGCTACACCAATGAGTGAAGCCGTGTAATCGCTGCCTCCTCGCAAAAGATTGTCTACCTCTCCATAGGCATTTCTGCAAATGAAACCCTGCGTCATGTATATTTGAAAGCCTTGATGATGCTCCATGATTTTCCCCAATTCCGTTTTTATAAATTCTAAATCGGGTTCACCATTTTTGTCTGTACGCATAAAGTCGAGGGCATTGAGCAATATGGCCTTAACCCCTTTTTCTTTGAGATAGTTCACAACCATATTGGTACTCATGATTTCTCCTTGCGCAACAATATTTTTTTCTTCAAAACTGGTGAATAAATCTTTTGTAAATGAACGCAGATATTCAAACTCCTTTAATAGGAACGCTTTCGTTTTTAATTTGTATTCTTCTGTAGAATATAAATCTTGCGCATGTTGCAAATATTTTGCTTCAAGTTTATTAATCACTTCATTTGCGCCTTCTGGATTTTTTTTATAGAGGTAATCAGCAATCTCTATCAACGCATTTGTTGTGCCGCTCATCGCCGAGAGAACAACAAATGTGGGTTTTGAAGATGCTGTAACTAATGATGCGACTTCTTGCATGCGGCTAACCGTACCAACAGAAGTACCACCAAATTTCATAACTTCCATACTCATCCTTGTATTTGTTATTTTGTTATGGCTTTGGGTTGTTGACACGCTCGGCATCTTCTGCGAGAGCTATGTGATTATATTCTTTTGTGACCTCTGTAAGAATGCTATTCTCACAGCGATATACGATACCCGGGATTTTGTTTAACAACGTTATGTTGTGTGTGGTAATCACGACGGCCGTATTAGCTCTTGTGATGTTTTTTAGTAAATGAATAATATCACTTGCTGTTTCAGGATCGAGATTACCTGTCGGCTCATCTGCCAAAATTATCTTGGGCTCATTTAAAATTGCTCGTGCAATAGCAACACGTTGCTGCTCTCCTCCCGATAATTCATGTGGATATTTATCGATCTTATCCAACAAGCCCACATCAGAAAGTGTTGTCTCAATGCGCTCATTTATTTCTTGCTCATTTTTCCATCCCGTAGACTTTAGGACGAACTCAAGGTTTTTTCGTACACTTTTTTCGTGCAGCAGTTTAAAATCTTGAAAGATAATGCCAAGCTCTCTGCGCAAGGCCGGCACTTCTTTTCGTTTTAAAGTCAGCATGTCGCGCCCCAGGACTTCGGCTTTCTGTTCGTCCTTTTCAGCATCCTTGTATAAATCAAGTTCGCAATATAATGTTTTGAGCAAGCTTGTCTTTCCAGATCCGACTTTGCCGATGATATAAATAAATTCTCCTTCTTCAACCTGAAAATTCACATCTTTCAAGACGAGATTATCCTCTTGGTAAATGTCTATGTTGTTGTAGCCAATTAAACTCATGCTTTGAAAAACTTAATGTTGTTATGGTTTCATGAAAAATATCTAATGAAAAATGATAGCTACAAAGGTAGATAATATAATTTAGAAAAAAGAATGTATGATTTCTTTTTCAACTTTATACGGCTCTGCGTCATAATTTGCCAGCAAAAGTGTAGCAGTTGGGAAATGAGGATGAGAAATCTTTGGGACTCTCCTTAAAGAGTCCGTAAAGACTGCTGCCACTGCCGCTCATCGAAGCGTAGCATGCACCTTGCCGATAGAGTTCTTCTTTAATTTCTTTCAGCTGCGGATAATTTTTGAATACCGATGTCTCGAAATCGTTTGTCAGTTCATTCTTCCATGTTTCAACAGGTTGTTTCACGATGTCTTTGCAGCATGTTGCGGGTCGTTGTGGTAAAACATGAGCATAGGCTTCTTGTGTAGAAACAGCAACCGGTGGTTTTACAATGCCAATGTAATAGGATTGCAAGAGATCTTGGAGCTCATCCATGGGCGACAAATTACTACCAATTCCTTCAGCAAAAGCAGCTTCATTGCGGATAAAAAAAGCACAATCTGCGCCCAAATTTGCAGCATATCGTTCCATCTCTGCATAGCCTAAGTTGAGGCGGAAACGCTCATCCAACAATTTTATCATAAATGCAGCATCGCTTGACCCGCCACCTAATCCTGCCTGTGAGGGTATTTGTTTGTAGAGATGAATGTGGATACGCGGCAATTTGAAATCGCGTTTCAGCAGTTGATAAGCTTTCACCACAAGGTTGTCTTGTTCGTTGCCTTCCAGCTTGTTTCCCGTTATTTTAAGATCGCAATCGGTTGCCGACGGGAAGTTTTCGTCCATGTTTTTAATTTCGAGTGCATCACACAATGGAATGGGGTAGAAAATGGTCTCAATATTGTGATAGCCATCGCTTCTTTTTTCGACGATGTTGAGCCCGAGATTGATTTTTGCGGTAGGAAATAAAATCATGTGTTTATGCTTATTTTTATAGGTTGCAAAAATACAAAAAATAGATTTAGCGAGGCGGCTTATACCTAAAAAAATGATTACCTTTGCCGAAAATCAAAAAATTTTATGGTAGAAAGTAGTACTAACGGTGCCCGGCGCCGAAAGGGAACACAACAGATAGACACCACCTATGGGCATTTGCAGCCACAAGCCACCGACATCGAGCGGGCTGTGATTGGCGCGCTGATGATTGATAAAGATGCTTTTTCGGTGGTTTCGGAAGTGATTTGTCCCGAGACTTTTTATGAGCCTCGAAATCAAAAGATTTATCAAGCGATTCAGAATTTGAACATGACTGAGCGTCCCGTTGACATCATGACGGTGACAGAGGAGCTGAAACGCAATGGCACTTTCGAAGAGGTGGGCGGCTTGCCCTATTTGATGGAGATTAGCGACCGTGTGGCATCGTCGGCCAATGTCGATTATCATGCGCATGTCTTGGCACAAAAGTTTTTGGCGCGGCAGTTAATTCAATTTGCCAGTAGGGTAGAGGAGAAGGCGTTTGACGACACGGTTGATGTAGATTTGTTGATGCAGGAGGCCGAGGGTTCGCTCTTCGAGATTTCGCAGCGCAACATGAAGCAAGATTACACCCAGATAGACCCTGTGGTGAAAGAGGCCATCGATATCTTGCAAAGAGCTTCGGCCAACAAAGATGGTTTAACGGGTATTGCGACAGGCTACACAAAATTAGACGAAATAACGAGTGGCTGGCAGAAGAGCGATTTGGTGATTATTGCCGGTCGGCCGGCCATGGGTAAAACCTCATTCGCTTTGAGTTTGGCCAAAAATATTGCGGTTGATTACCAAGTGCCCATTGCTTTTTTCTCGCTCGAAATGAACAATGTGCAGTTGGTAAACCGTTTGATTTCCAACACGTGTGAAGTGGCAGGTAGCAAGATTTTGAGTGGACAACTCACGCCCGATGAATGGGAACGTTTAGACAAGAATTTGAGAAAGCTCACCGGGGCGCCTATTTATGTGGACGACACCGCCAGTCTCTCGGTTTTTGAACTGCGCACGAAAGCGCGCCGACTGGTGCGCGAGAAAGGTGTGAAGCTGATTATGATTGACTATTTGCAGCTCATGAATGCCAACGGAATGAAGTTTGGCAGTCGTCAGGAAGAGGTGTCAACCATTTCGCGTTCGCTCAAAGGATTGGCTAAAGAATTGGACATTCCCATTTTGGCCTTGTCGCAATTAAGCCGTAATGTGGAAGGTCGTGAAGGCTTGGAGGGCAAGCGTCCCGTGTTGAGTGATTTGCGTGAGTCGGGTGCCATTGAGCAAGATGCCGATATGGTGCTCTTTGTGCATCGTCCCGAATATTATCATATTTACGAAGACGAACATAAAAATGACTTGCGCGGCATGGCACAAATCATCATTGCCAAGCACAGAAAGGGTGCGACGGGCGACGTGTTGCTCACGTTTAAAGGTGAGTTTACCAGTTTTCGCAATCCCGAAGAGTCTTATCATTCGATGCACGATGGCGGCGAAATCGTTGGCTCACGAATGAATGGCGGTGAGAGTAATCCGCCGGAGAGCTATCCATTAAGTGACGCTCCATTCCAAGAAACACGTGGCGATGTGCCCTTCTAACGCCGCGCATGGAATAGTATAAAAGGATTTTGGTGTTTGCCGATGGTTGAGCAAGCACCATTTTTCTTTGGAAGCGGCTTGCTAACAAATTAGCAAACGCAAAAAAATGATTTTTGGCCTTGCTAAAAACTTAGCAGGGCAAAAAAAACGATTTTGAGGCTTGCTAAAAACTTAGCAGCGCAAAAAAAACGATTTTGGGCCTTGCTAAAAACTTAGCAGGGCAAAAAAACGATTTTGAGGCTTGCTAACAACTTAGCAGGGCAAAAAAATGATTTTGAGGCTTGCTAACAACTTAGCAGGGCAAAAAAATAATTTTGAGGCTTGCTAACAACTTAGCAGCCGCAAAAAAACGATTTTGAGGCTTGCTAAAAACTTAGCAGGGCAAAAAAAATGATTTTGAGGCTTGCTAACAACTTAGCAGCCGTAAAAAAATAATTTTGAGGCCTTGTGTAGCATCGTAATGGCTCTATTCGCCTTTAAATTGGGCGTTTTGTTTTCGCATTTCAGTGAAATTTGCTATTTTTGTCTCGCTAATTACAAAATCATTATTGCATTGGCACGTGCTATTCCTTTACATCCTGACATTTGTTGCAGCTTGAACAATAGGCTGTTGCTTATGCTTACCGGCTTGAGCCTGCTCTTGCTGTTGGGAGGTTGTGCGTCGGCTCCGAAGCAAAGGATTGATGCGCTCAATGGCAAGTCTTATGCTTTTCACTACCGCAATTTAGACTCGGCCAAACATTATGCGGAGCAAGCGTTGGCTTTGAGCCGGCACGATGACGAGGGGCAAGCTGAAGCACTCAATAATTTAGCTTTCGTAGCCACGATGCGCATGAATTATCAGACGGCCTATGCGCTGTTGCACAAGGTGAAGAAGATAACAGACAATCAAATAGAATTGTTTGTGAGTGACGTGCAAGCCATGCGCCTTTGTCAGCGCCAATCGCGCAACAAATCGTTCTACACGTATCGGGAATTGGCATTGCGCCGTTTGCGTCGCATTCGTGAAGAGTGGAAATACCTGACCTCGTCGCAACGACGTCGGTTTACTTATGCCGAAACGGAATTTGACATCATCACCTCCACCTATTATTATTATGTGGGCTTGAAGCGGCAATCCATCGAGGCGCTGAAGCAGATTGACCCCTATGGAGCCATTCAACAAGACACGGCACAGCTGCTTTCCTATTATTATAACTTGGGTACGGGAAGCATCATCGATAAAGGGAGCAGCCAAGAGATTGCACAAAAAGAGTTCGATTATTTGATGCGCTGCTACGAATTGGCACGCCACAACGGTTATGTGTTTTGGGAAGCCAATGCCATGCAAGCCATCAGCGAGCTTTTAATCGACCCTTCCGATCGCAAATTCCTTATTCGCAACAACATTCCTTTCATTCAGCACCTCAACGTCGACAACCTGCCCGACTCGCTTTTGGCAGGCAACTTGGCGCAACGTTCACTCAACATGTTTCGGCAGTTTGGCGATGTCTATCAAATAGCCGGTTCCTATCGCACCTTGGCACAATGCTATTGGCAACTTGGCGATTATAAATCGGCGCGAATGTGCTTAGACAATGCTTTGAGCGACACCATTATTAATCGTGCGCCCGACTTGGTTTCTTCTATCCGCGAGCAAATGTCATTGGTCTTTGCGGCCATTGACGACAAGGCACAAAGCGATTATAACCGAAATGTTTATTTAGATTTGCAAGAGCAAACCCGACAAGACAAGCAGCTCGAGGCACGTGCCGACCAGCTCAACAAATCGGCGGCTCAGCTCAACGGCATGCTCATTGCCGTGGCCACCATGATTGTTGTGGTGGTGGTTTTATTGGTCATATTCGACCAAATGCGTCGCCGTCGTGACAAACAATTTTCGGTAGAGCAATTGCTTGCGCCTTTAGAGCAATGGCAAGTGGAGGAAGAAGAGCGGCTGGCGCAAATCGATGAGGCTTTGCAAGCTGTGGAAGACCAATGCCACGTGGCCGAGCTTCATTTGTCGGACAATTTGCGTCGCAACATTGAGCAGCGTGCTAAGGTGGCTTTGGTGAACGTCATCACTCCGCTTATTGATCGCATTTTGCACGAGATTGATGTGTTGAATCATCGACATGAGTCCCCGGCAGAGCGTGCCGCACGTTATACTTATATTGGCGAGTTGGCCGGCAAGATTAATGAATATAATAATGCGCTGACGCAGTGGATTCAGTTGAAGCAAGGGCAACTCAATCTCAACATCGAGCGCTTTGCTTTGCAAGATTTGTTTGCCATTGTTGAAAAAAGCAGCTTTAGTTTCAAAAACAAAGGCATTCAGCTGATAGTAGAGCCTTCGAAAGCCGTTGTAAAAGCCGATCGGGCGCTCACACTCTTTATGCTCAACACGCTGGCCGACAATGCACGTAAATATACGCCTTCGGGCGGGCATGTGTGGATTGCGAGCCAAGTGCTCGAAGCAGAAGGTGCTGTTGAAATTGCAATTCGGGACGATGGCGAAGGCATGTCGCCCGCACAAGTGGCTCATTTGTTCGAGCATAAAGTGATTGTAGACGAATGTTTGCAAGGACAGGAGCAGATGGAGACTGAAAAATCCCATGGCTTCGGTTTGATGAATTGCAAAGGCATTATCGAGAAATATCGCAAAGTGAGCAAGATTTTCTCGGTGTGCTCGCTCACAGTAGAGAGCCAACTTGGCAAAGGAAGCTGCTTCAAGTTTAGACTGCCTCAGGGCATGCAGCGTGTGTTATTGCTGTTGGGTGTTCTGCTGAGTTCCGTTTCTTCGTGGGCTGCACCCCACTATTTGCTCAAGCAAGCAGCCAGCTTTGCCGATAGCGCTTACTTCTCTAATCTCCGCAGAGACTACACCATAACATTGGCTTACGCCGACAGTTGTCGTCAATGCCTGAACCGCTATTACCGCCTTGCTCATCCCAAGGCTGTCGACACGTTGCGTTATGTCGGCACGGAAGTGGTGCCAGCCGAGATCAATTGGTTTCGTCAGCAAGTGAAAATGGATTATAACATCATTTTGGACATGCGCAACGAGACGGCCGTTGCCGATTTGGCTTTGCACCAATGGGCAGCCTATCATTATAACAACAGAGCCTATACGCAGTTGTTCAAGGAGACTTCGGCCGACAACTCTTTAGACGAATACGTGCACGTGATGCAACAATCGGAAAATAGCAAAAATGTGGCGGTTGTGCTACTCATTATGCTGTTGATTTCAATCTTCCCAGCCTATTATTTCTTGTATTATCGCTACCAGCTTTATTATCGTTTGGCTGTGGAACGTGTGGGGAAAATCAATGCAGTGCTGTCGGCCGATTTGCCGATTGAAGAGAAGTTGCGTGCCATTGACAGACTTTGGAACAAGGGCAATTTCTTATTGAAAACGCCCGACCCACGACTCAATGAGGTGGTTGATCGCATTCGAGTTGCCTTGAAGAGCAGCATGGCTTCGGGGCAGCAAAAGCGCATTGCTTTGGAGCTGGCACACGATGAGCTCCACCGCATTGAATATGAAAGTCAGCAGCTGCACGTGAGCAACAATGTGCTCGATAATTGCCTTTCGACACTGAAGCATGAAACCATGTATTATCCGTCGCGCATTAAGCAATTGGTAGATGCCGAAGAGAAAAATTTAGCCTCTATCAGCGAAGTGGCTCGCTACTACAAGCAGCTCTATGCTGTTTTGAGCCGGCAAGCCATGTTGCAGATCGAGAAAAATCTCAAGGTGACACCCGAACTGATAAAATACTTATTGCTGTTGCTGAAGAAAATCAGCCACGAAACCGATATGCATTGCCGCATGGTGGACAAAGATCCCAGCTACATTGTGGTTGAGGCAGAACTACCCACGCTACAACTGTCGGCCGATGAGCGTGCATTGCTCTTCACGCCATCGTCGGTCAATATTGAATACATGGTGTGTCGGCAAATAGTGCGTGAGATAGGCGATGCCACAAATTTGCGTGCTTGTGGCATTCAGGCGCGCCAACGAGTCGGCGGTGGGACACTTGTCGAAATCACTTTACCTCGCAGAATTAAAAAATTAATTGAAATATGAATCCATTCAAAGTAATTATTGTTGAAGATGTGCCACTCGAGCTGAAAGGCACAGAAGGAATACTTAGAAATGACATTCCCGAGGCGCAGATCATTGGGACTGCCGATAACGAAGCAGCTTATTGGAAATGCCTGAAACAAGAGGTGCCCGACTTAGTGCTGCTTGATTTAGGCTTGGGTGGCAGCACCACCATTGGCGTTGAGTTATGCCGGCACACTAAAGAGATGCATCCTCATGTGAAAGTGCTTATCTTCACGGGTGAAATTCTCAACGAGAAGCTGTGGGTCGATGCACTTGATGCAGGCTGCGACGGTATTATTCTCAAGAGTGGCGAAATGCTCACCCGTAGCGATGTTGCCAGTGTCATGGATGGCAAGCGCTTGGTGTTCAATCAGCCCATTTTAGAGAAGATCGTGGCGCGTTTTAAAACAGGAGTTACCAATCAACTCATGCAGCAGGAGGCTTTGGTGAATTATGAAATCGACGAATACGATGAGCGCTTCTTGCGCCATTTGGCCTTGGGCTATACCAAAGAGCAAATCACCAATCTGCGTGGTATGCCCTTTGGCGTGAAGAGTTTAGAGAAAAGGCAAAACGAATTGGTGCAGAAGTTATTTCATGAGAGTAGCAGCGGTACAGGAATCAATGCCACGCGCTTGGTGGTGCGTGCCATTGAACTGCGCATTTTAGACATTGATAATCTGCATGCCGATGAAGAGTAGGAGAGGGCAGCGCCTCTTTGCCGTGATAATGTTGCTGTTGCTCGTAGCACAAGGGCTGGTTATTTTGGGTTCATGGCTCATCACGGCCATCCTGCCCAGCTTGCAGTTGCACTCCCTACTGAGCAGCGAAGGCATCCGTTGGTTCTTTGGCCAATTCTCCTATAATCTCGCTTCGCCTATCATGGTGTGGATGCTGGTGGCCACAATGGGGTATGGCTGCATCACCACGAGCGGATTGCTGCACTTAAAACGTCCTTTAGACTTCAGACAGCGGTTGGCCTTGCGCTTCGTTGTTTCCGAATTGGTTGTACTCATCGCCGTGCTTGTGTTGCTCACATTGCTGCCCCATGCCGTGTTGCTCAACATTGACGGCCATTTGTTTCCCAGCAGTTTCTCAGATAGTATTATTCCCTATCTGTCCTTTTCGGCTTGCATCATGGGCGTAAGCTATGCGTTTTTGTCGGGGCACATCACTTCACTTGTGCAAACCTTTTCCATGCTCTGTTCGAAGTTCGACACCTTGTCGCCCCTATTTGTGCTCTACATTGCAGCGGCTCAACTCTTTTGTTCGATCCGTTTTGTCCTCACTATAGGCGCACAATAGCTCGCAGAGTCCGATATTCCGTACTTTGCGTCGTAAAATAGATATAATTTTGAACGCAAATGACCCTATTATTGGTAAGAAAAAGGGCATGCAAGAAGTTTATAAAAAACATTTCGCTGCAATAGGGTGACTACCTTTAAAAGAAAAAGCGTAACTTTGTGTGCACGAAAAGGATAATTTTTTATGGATGAAACAATCGATATAAAAGGGGCTCGTGTAAATAACCTCAAAAATATTTCACTCAGTATTCCTCGCAATCAACTCATTACGATTACCGGTGTGTCGGGTTCGGGCAAATCGTCTTTGGCTTTCGACACGCTTTATGCCGAGGGACAGCGTCGCTATGTGGAAAGCCTGTCGGCTTATGCACGCCAATTCTTGGGGCGCATGAGTAAACCGGAGTGTGATTTTATTCAAGGACTTCCACCAGCTATTGCCATTGAGCAGAAAGTTATTTCGCGCAATCCACGTTCAACAGTGGGTACAAGTACAGAAATCTACGAATACCTTCGTTTGCTCTATGCACGTATCGGCCACACCATTTCTCCTATCAGTGGTGAGGAGGTAAAACGTCACACGCCCGAAGATGTAGTTAACCAAATGTTAGAATACGCCGACGGCACGGCCATTCTCATTTTAGCGCCCTTGCATCTTGGCGACAATCGTACGCTTGAAAAACAGCTTGAAATGTATATGCAAGAAGGTTATGCGCGAGTTTTCATCAACCAAGAAGTTGTGCGTATCGAGGATGTTTTAGATAATGCACAACTGCTTCAGCAGCCTGTTGGAGATTTTTTCTTGGTTATTTCACGCATACGTGTTGATCATACTAAAGATACCCGCACGCGCATGACAGACGCTGCAGAAACGGCTTTTTATGAGGGTGATGGAAATCTTCGTCTCAGCATTCAGCCAAGTAATATTGCCTTTGACTTCTCTACGCGGTTTGAAGCTGATGGAATAACGTTTGAAGAGCCCAACGACAACATGTTTTCATTTAATTCTCCTTTAGGTGCCTGCCCCACCTGTGAAGGTTTTGGAACCGTAATTGGTATTGATGAAAAGTTAGTCATTCCCAATACTTCCTTGAGTGTTTATGAAGGTTGCGTACAATGCTGGCATGGTGAGCGCATGGGGATGTGGCAAAGCGAATTTATTCGTCGAGCTGCCCAAGACGATTTCCCTATCTTCGAACCCTATTACAAGTTGGATAAGAAGTATAAACAAATGCTTTGGCATGGTCTTGATAGCGAAAAAGACATGGATATTCATGAGAAGATTTGTATTGATGCGTTCTTTCAAATGGTAAAAGAAAACCAGTACAAAATTCAATATCGGGTGATGCTGAGTCGCTATCGCGGAAAAACAATTTGTCCGGATTGCCAAGGTATGCGACTAAAGAAAGAAGCTACTTGGGTGAAGGTAAATGGAAAAAGTATCACTGAATTGGTCGAGATGCCTGTAGGATTGTTGAAAGATTGGTTCTGCAATTTAAATCTTTCGCCGCAAGAGGCCGATATATCCAAACGCTTAGTCACCGAAATTCAAAATCGCTTAAACTATTTGGTTGAAGTGGGACTGAGCTACCTCACACTCAATCGTCCTTCCAACACGCTCAGTGGCGGCGAGAGTCAGCGTATCAACCTCACAACCTCGCTCGGTTCATCGCTTGTCGGTTCACTTTATATCTTGGACGAACCCAGTATTGGCTTGCACAGCCGAGACACCGATAGGCTCATTCATGTGCTCAGAGAGCTGCAGGAAGTTGGCAACACTGTGATTGTGGTTGAGCATGATGAAGAGATCATGCGTGCAGCCGATTATCTCATTGATGTCGGCCCTGGTGCAGGCAACTTAGGAGGAAATATTGTTTTTCAAGGTAGCACGAACCTGCTTTCGCAAAAACCAGCAGCAGAACTCACTGCAGAATATCCCCAATCCTATACCATTAAGTATCTCACCCATACCGAGACCATCGCTGTTCCCAACTCTCGGCGCACTTGGAATCAATCCATTATGCTGAAAGGTGCACGCATGAATAATCTGAAAGGTGTTGATGCAACCATTCCGCTGAATGTGTTTACATGTGTTACAGGGGTTTCGGGCTCAGGAAAATCATCCCTCATCAAAGGAATTCTCTACCCAGCTCTCAAACGACAACTTGACGAAGTTGCTGATGCGCCTGGAGAATTCACAGCTTTAGAGGGAGATGTAAAGGCAATCAGGCACATTGAATTTGTCGACCAAAACCCCATCGGAAAGAGCACACGCTCCAATCCTGCTACTTACGTAAAAGCCTACGAAGCTATTCGTCAATTATTTGCCGAACAACCATTAGCAAAGCAAATGGGCTTCACTCCACAATATTTCTCATTCAATACTGATGGCGGACGATGCGAGGAATGCAAGGGCGCTGGTGTCATCAATGTAGAGATGCAATTCATGGCCGACCTTGTGTTGGAGTGTGAATCGTGCCATGGACAACGTTTCAAGCGTGACATCTTAGAGGTTAAATTCCACGACAAGAATATCAACGATGTGCTGAACATGACCGTCTCCGAGGCCATTAGCTTCTTCGACGCACACAAACAAAAGACGATTGTTAACCGTTTGCGTCCCTTGGAAGATGTCGGCTTGGGCTATATCAAGTTGGGACAGAACTCGAGTACGCTGTCGGGCGGTGAAAACCAACGCGTGAAGTTAGCTTTTTTCATTGGACAAGAAAAGCAAGACCCCACGCTCTTCATCTTTGATGAACCCACGACGGGACTCCATTTCCATGACATTCAACGTCTGCTAACGGCATTCAATGCACTTATTGAGCGTGGGCACACGATTCTTGTCATTGAGCATAATTTGGATGTCATCAAGTGTGCCGATTATGTAATTGACCTCGGACCTGATGGCGGAGATAAAGGTGGTGAACTGGTTTTCCAAGGAACACCAGAGGCCATGATGGGATGCAAACGCAGCATCACTGCAAAATATTTGAAAGATAAACTATAAACACGCATAATCGGATGCAGAAAGCGCTTAGCATACTCATTCCCTGTTACAACACCTATTGTGTGGAATTGGTGCGCCAACTTGCCGAACAATGCGAAAACATTGAAGGCTTGCACTATGAGATTATCGTTGCCGACGATGGCAGTTGCGACGAACATATCCGCATGCGCAATAAAGAAATCTTAGAACTTGACTATGTGGTTTATCTCATGCGCAAGGAGAATGTCGGTAGGGCACGCATCCGAAACTTTCTTGCTCAGCAGGCGCAATATCCTACACTGTTGTTTATTGATGCCAACATGGTCGTCCCACGTGCTGATTATATTTTGAACTACATGCAGCTTAGCGACTCTACGCGTGTGGCCTATGGCGGTTACCTTTTAGCGCAGGGGGATGAAAGAAATTTAAGATATTGCTATGAGCGCGCGGCAAGTGCAAAAAATCAGCTGAAGGAACGCGTCAAGCAGCCCTACCGCAAGCTGCGCACTTCTAATCTTTTTATTCTACGTGAGGTGGTGCAGCAATGTCCTTTCGATGAGAACCTGCATCAATATGGCTATGAGGACATGCTCTTGGGAGTACAACTACAAAAGGCCAATATTCCTATCGTGCACATTGAAAATCCCGTCCTTTTCTATCGTTATGAAAGCAATGCGCAATTTGTGCGGAAGACCGAGGAAAGCTTGCGAAATCTTTTCTTGTTGCGTCAACGCATAGGTGATTTCTCGCAGTTGCTCAACACTGCGAAAACGATGCGGGCGTGGCACGTTGATTGGATTTATCTTAATTATTGGCGCCGAAAGCAACAGGCATGGAAAGCTCAGCTGTGCAGCAAGGCTCCCAATCTGAATGTTTTCAAGAGCTATAAATTAGGCTATCTCATTTCACTCTTTGCGGCAACCGATTCAAATCAACCAACCAACGGTTGTCATGCTGTTTAAGGGCAATGGCATAAACAGCTTTCTCAACCTGATGCGCCACCGTGCCAAGCGTGTCCATCGCCAAGAAACTGGAGACTTCCACCTTGGCGTTCATCTGTTGTTCGTTCTCACCATATTGCAGCGACACCACTTCGCATTTTGCTGCCGATGTCATAGTACGCAGCGCTTCAACATCTTCTTCGTGCACTTGCGATGCGGCATATTCCAACCAGCGTTTCGAGTCGGCCGTCACATAAGGCACACACGCCTCGTACTGCCAGTTGAAATAATGTAGTGCAAAAGAATCGACACACGCATCAGCCGCGCCTTCATCTGTGAAATGCTGGCATGAGGAGGTTGAAAACCATAAGCATGCAGAGGCGAAATAAAAAATAAATTTATGCACAAACAACAAATTAAATTGAATGAAATAAAGCTCGTTATCGGCGCAAAGTTAGTGAAATTCCTTGGTTTACTCGGCTTTTCTTAATAATTTTGCCGCAAAGAAACAGGAAAAATGCTGAAGTTTATTTCATTTGGTAGTGGAAGCAGTGGTAATTGCTACTACCTTTATACAGAACAGGATGGTTTGCTTATCGACGCTGGAGTTGGCATTAGAACGCTGAAAAAACACGTTAAAAACTACGGACTTTCTTTAGACAAAGTGCATCATTTGCTCGTCACCCACGACCATGCCGACCACATCAAATCGGCCGGCTATCTTAGTCTCGAGCCGGGAATAAACGTATATGCAACCCATAAAGTGCATCAAGGCATAGAGCGCAACTATTGTGTGCGGAAGAAAGTTGTCCCCGAACACATGAAAATCATCGAGACGAATGCCACTTTCAACATTGGCGACTTCAGCATCACGCCCTTCCATGTGCCTCACGATAGCGCCGACAACGTGGGTTATAAAATTGTTTACCACGGCATCACGTTCGTGCTCATAACCGATGCCGGTCAGGTCACACCCGATATGCAGCGGCACATCAGCGAAGCCAACTATCTTGTGATAGAGGCCAATTATGACGAGGCCATGCTCCAGCAAGGCCCCTATCCGCAACATCTGAAAGCACGAATTTCGAGTCCCAATGGTCATCTCAGCAACCGCGCTTGTGGCGAGGCGCTCGCTCAGTTTGCCACACCAGCGTTGAAGGCGGTTTGGCTCTGCCATTTGAGCGAAGAGAACAATCACCCGGTGTTGGCACAAAAAACCATTGAAGATATTCTCAAGAGCCATGGTATCATCGCCGGGGTAGACTTTGCTTTAGAGGTGTTGAAGCGGAAAGTGCCCAGCGGATACAAAGAACTCGTTTAGATTTTTGGCGGACAACGCCACCGCCAGTGTTTCTAATCCGCTTCAGAGCAGAACCACGTTAGATACAGTGTTTCTAATCCGTTTCAGCGAAAAAACACGTTAGTTACCGCTTCACTAATCTGTTTCAGCGAAAAAACACGTTAGTTACTGCTTCACTAATCTGTTTCAGCGAAAAAATGCGTTAGATACAGTGTATCTAATCCGTTTCAGCGAAAAAACACGTTAGATACAGTGTATCTAATCCGTTTCAGCGGAAAAACACGTTAGTTACTGCTTCACTAATCTGTTTCAGCGAAAAAATTCGTTAGTCCCCGGGGGGCTAATCTGTTTTCAAGAAAAAATACGTTAGTCCCCGGGGGACTAATTATTTTTTTAACAAAAGCACGTTAGCCCCCGGGGGATTTTTCAATTTCATTAACGTAAAGGCGTTAGTCCCCTGGGGACTAATCTATTTCAAAGAAAAAACACGTTAGTTCCCGGGGATCTAATCTTTCCGGTTCGTTTTTAGGTGCAACCGCCTTGGTAGTCTGATGATATAGCGCAAAGAAAACAATAATATGCATCACTTTTTGGGATGAAGTGATGCATATTGCAATGAAATTACCAAGACTTTTCTTTGCCGTCCACCCGATTTTAAAATGGGGCGAAAGCGGAAGTCTGCATGGGAGAGCGTGCTTCAATAAAGCGCCAAGAATGGATTTTATTTCGCAATCTTCTTTACACGACGCTCATGGCGCCCGCCTTCAAAGGTGGCACTAAAGAAGCTGTCTAAAATTTCGGCAGCTGTTCGGTTGTCGATAAATCGTCCCGGCAACACGATTGCATTGGCATCATTGTGCTGACGCGTGAGCTGCGCGATGTCTTTGTTCCACGCCAATCCGGCCCTCACACCTTGATGCTTGTTAAGCGTGATAGCCATCCCTTCGCCACTGCCACAAATGGCAATGCCGGGATAAACTTCGCCGTCCTCAATGGCCTGGGCCAAGGGGTGGGCAAAATCGGGATAATCAACACTCTCATCGCTAAACGTACCGAAATCTTTGAAGGCATAACCTTTCGTTTTAAGATATTCAACTACGAATTGCTTCAAAGGAAAGCCGGCGTGATCGCAAGCTATTCCAACCGTTTTAACTTCCATAGGCTTGTATATTTAAAGGTGAAAGGGATAGCCAGAGACGGCCATCCCTTGTTAATTTTTATCGATTTAAAAATGCTTTTACTTCTTTGTAAATATGCTCGGCTGTATAGCCTAATTTCTCGTCTAACACCTTGTAGGGTGCCGAGAAGCCAAAGGACGACATGCCATAAATGGCGCTCTTGGGGCCTATGCCAACCAGACCTTCTAATGTAACCGGTAGGCCGGCCGTTAACCCAAATTTCTTTACGTCGGCAGGGAGCACGACTTCCTGATAGGCTTGGGGCTGTCTGCGGAACAATCCCTCGGAAGGAGCACTCACCACGCGCACATGCACGCCATCGTGGCGCAACATTTCGCTCGTAGCTACCAATGTCGATACTTCAGAACCGTTGGCCACTAAGATAATATCGGGTTGCGCATCCGATCCGCTCACAATATAAGCGCCTTTCGCAACATCCGCATAAGGATTATCTGCTGGCAGCATGTCCACATTTTGTCGCGAGAGAATAAGCGCTGTCGGTGTGTCTACATTTGCCATAGCCAGTTTCCAGCATTCGGCCGTCTCGTAGACATCCGCGGGACGGAACACCCGCACACTATCGTAGCCTGCATGGTTTTTTAGCTTCTCCATCAACCTTATCTGAGCTTCTTGTTCAATGGGTTGGTGGGTTGGGCCATCTTCTCCAACTCGGAAAGCATCATGACTCCAAATAAACTTCACCGGTGTCTGCATCAAGGCTGCTAACCGAATGGCGGGCTTCATGTAATCAGAGAAAACGAAGAATGTTCCCATGGCCGCCACCACACCGCCATGAAGCATCATGCCAATGCACATATCGGCCATGGTCAGCTCGGCCACACCGGCCTGAAAGAATGCGCCGCTGAAATCGCCACGCACCAACTCTTTTGTTTTCTTTAAAAAGCCGTCGGTCTTGTCAGAATTGCTCAAATCGGCCGATGCACAAATCATATTGGGCACTTGCTCCGCTAAAATTCCTAAGCATGCGGCACTGGCCACACGTGTGGCAGCACCTTCTTGCAACGTAAGCCCGCTCCAATCAACCTTTGGAGCGCGGCCACTAAACCATTCGTCCATCTGCTGTGCCAAATCAGGATTGGCTTCGCGCCATGCACGTTCAGCAGTCCGACGCTCTGCAACCAATTGATTTAATTGCTCTTTTCGCTGTGCATAAAGCTGTGCCACATTATCGAAAATCTCAAAAGGTTGGTCAATATTCCCTCCTAAATGCTTTATGGTGTTGACATAGGCATCTCCACCAAGTGGCGCACCATGCGTTTTCACGCTGTGCTCATAGCTGCTTCCATCTTCTTTCAATGCACCTTTTGCCATGATTGTTTTACCGATTATCAACGTCGGGCGTTGTGGTTCGGCAATGGCTTCATCAAGTGCATGGCGAATTTCGTCTACGTTGTGCCCGTCAATCGTAACCACTTTCCACCCCCATGCTCTATACTTCATGGCTGTATCTTCGGTACTGACCAAATCGCATTGTGTGGAAAGCTGTACATTGTTGGCATCATAAAACATAATCAAGTTGTTCAAACCCAAATTACCTGCAATACGCCCGACGCCCTGAGAGATCTCTTCTTGAACGGCACCGTCGCTGATATAAGCATAAATTTTATGCTGCATCATTACCGAACCTAACCGCGCCTCAAGGAACTTCTCGGCTACGGCGGCTCCGGCAGCTAACGCATGTCCCTGCCCTAATGGGCCAGAGGTGTTTTCAATGCCACGTAAAACATCAACTTCGGGATGTCCAGGTGTAACAGACCCCCATTGCCGAAAGGCTTGAAGCTCGCCCAAAGAAAAATAACCGCGCAAGGCCAATGCTGCATAAAGCATCGGACTCATGTGACCCGGATCTAAGAAAAATCTATCACGCCCAGTCCATGCGGGGTCTTGAGGGTCATAAACTAAATATTCAGAAAAAAGGACATTGATAAAATCTGCGCCACCCATCGCACCACCAGGATGTCCGGAATGCGCCTTTTCTACCATTGCTACAGCAAGAATACGAATATTGTCTGCTGCGTGATTCATTACGTTAATGTTGTTCATTGCTCTATTATTGGTGCACAAATATACCATTTTTCATTTAGATAGCCAACCGCTATTGCATGTTTTTTGCTTTTCTTGCTCTGATTTCCTGTTTATTTTAAGTTCTTTGAATGATAATCTTTGAAATACAAAAAATCCTCCATGACTGATTTTGCCATAGAGGATTATTTTTATGTATGTGATACATTATCGAATTCTGTCTGCCGCACGAACTAATTTTTCATCTGCTAAAATGGCGTGGCGTGCTAAAACATAGAGCAATAAAGATGTCAATGGAAAGAAAGCTGTGAAACGAATTTCCAATGTTGTATCTTGACGTTCAATGCTAAAGAATAAGAAATAAATTGCAACGACATGCCACAACACCAATAAAATAACGTTTATCAAGCACAACTTTGCTTGAAATTTACGCGCTTTGAATGCGGATATTGCCCACACATTGAGTGGCAGTGTGAGCAAAAGCAACACAAATAGTGGAACAGTCTTAAAGTTGGGAATTCCACGCCCCAAACGTTCACACAGATTGGTTACCAACGTATCCATGTGCAAATCGTTGCCAACAAATGTTGCCAAAGGAAAGGAAAGGCAGACAAATGTTAGAACTAATGCAATAAGCAGATATAAAGTTTGCTTGCGCTGTATCATTAACCCTCTTGATTGTAATTGTCACGTGTGGGGTCACGCCAATAAACACTTCCCTCTATAAACTCTTCTGTGGCCAAAAGTGTTGGTTTGGGGAGCTTTTCGTAGTAGCGCGAAATCTCTATTTGCTCACGATTTTCGAAAACCTCTTCTAAGGTGTCATTATATGAAGCAAACTCTGACAGCTTTTTATTTAAGTCTTGTTTAATCTCTACTGAAATTTGATTTGCCCGCTTAGCAATTATAGCAACACTTTCATAGATGTTTCCTGTTTCCCGACTTAAGTCCATAATGTTGCGTGTCACTGTATTCACAGGCGCTTTTGATTTCTTATAGTCCATATTATTTATATGATTTTATAATTGATTTTCGTTAGAATGACGCATTGTAAACCGCTTGCATCTTGCGATATATTTCTCTGCCGTAGCCTTTTCTTTTGAATCAGGATATTGATTGATAAAGCCATAACATTCATCTTCCGCATCTTGATAACGCTCTAACTTCTTTGCTTCAACACTCTGTTCAGCCAACTCGAACTTGCTCTTCATAATCAGTACAGAGAAGTCTTCACGCAAATTAGAGTATGGATAATCTTTCAATGCATTCTGGCTGGTAACAATACAAGCCTCATAGTTATTTCCCCCTTCTGTGCAATTACCAAAATACGTTCCAAGATTAAAATATAACTTTGCAGAATAAAGCTCTTTCAAAACCAACTTATCCTGCAATTCGAAAAGTCGCTTCTGTGCTTCATCCTTCAATTTCCCATCAGGATAGAGATCCAAATAGGTCTGGAATGCAGCTATTGCAGTAACAGTCATCGATTGGTCTAAACGTGGCTCAGGCGTTCCCATATACAGACTTTGCCCCTCATAATAATGTGCCATTTCTGCCAAATAACCTTTGGGATATGACTGGTAATAACGCTTAAAAGCTTGCGCTGCACCCTCATAATCCATGCTGTTATATTCGGCCATGGCCAACATGTAGAGGCTTTCCTGCGCATTATCGGTGCCTTTTTCTATATTGATGAGTCCTGTCAACAAAGTAATTGCCTGTGCGAACTTCCCTTCCGCATAGCACTCTTTGGCATACTCATATTTATATTGAGTATTCTCTGTTTTATAGACCTTTGTAAACTCTTGTGCACAACCCGCAAACAAGATTGCCATGCAGCACAAAAGTATTCCGTTCTTTCTCATATTGGATAATTTAGCGCAAAGGTAGCTACTTTTTCATAATCTACAAAGTAACGAAAACACTTTTTAGTACTTTCGCTATGCGACCATGCTTTTTATGCCGCCTCCGCAAGCTATTTCTTAAAAAAAAGGTAACTTTGCGGCTTGTAATAAGGATACACAAATGAAATTTGAACTTACTTCACCCTATAAGCCTACGGGAGATCAACCGCAGGCTATACAACAGTTAGTCGATGGAATTAACGACGGGACAACTGCGCAAGTGCTGCTTGGTGTTACGGGTTCGGGCAAAACCTATACTATGGCCAACGTCATTGCACAAGCCAATAAGCCCACACTTATCTTGAGCCACAACAAGACATTGGCTGCGCAGCTCTATGAAGAGATGAGAGGCTTTTTTCCACACAACGCTGTGGAATATTATGTATCCTATTATGATTATTATCAACCCGAAGCCTATCTTCCCACGACCGACGTCTATATTGAAAAAGATTTAGCTATCAACGACGAAATCGACAAGTTGCGATTGCGTGCCGTCTCTGCGCTACTTTCAGGGCGGAAAGATGTTGTTATTGTTTCGTCCGTTTCGTGCATCTATGGCATGGGGGCGCCCATTGCAATGGAAGAAAACATCATTCGCATTCAAAAGGGAAAGCAAATAGAGATGAGCGAGTTTCTACGTCGATTGGTGAGTGCGCAATACGTGAGAAACGACATTACTCCCGGACGAGGCATGTTTCGCGTGAAAGGCGATACGGTCGATATTTTCACCACCTACAGCGACAATGTGTTGCGACTCACATGGTGGGACGATGAGCTCGACAGCATTGAGGAAGTAGAAGCCGACACGTTTCATCGCATCGACAGTTTCAATCAATATGAAATCTACCCTGCTACCTTGTTTGTTACCACACCCGAACAAACCACGTATGCCATTCGCGCCATACAAGATGATTTGGCCGAGCGCATTGCCTATTTCGAATCGATTGGCGACAAAGTCAAGGCGCAGCGCATCAAAGAGCGCGTGGAATATGACATGGAGATGATTAAAGAGCTCGGCCACTGCAGCGGTATCGAAAACTATTCACGCTATTTCGACGGACGCCAGGCTGGTGATCGCCCCTACTGTCTGCTCGATTTTTTCCCAAAAGACTATCTCATGATCGTTGACGAAAGCCACGTGAGCGTTCCACAAATAGGCGCCATGTATGGTGGAGACCGCTCGCGCAAGCAAAACTTAGTGGAATATGGGTTCCGACTGCCTGCTGCATTTGACAACCGCCCACTGAAGTTCGATGAGTTCCACAGTCTCATTCACCAAATCATCTACGTCAGTGCCACACCCGCCAACTACGAAATCGAAGAGGCCGAAGGCGTAGTCGTAGAGCAAATCATCCGTCCGACGGGGCTGTTAGATCCCGAAATCGAAGTGCGCCCATCTGAAAACCAAATCGACGATCTCATGGCCGAAATACTCCATCGCATCGACCTGCAAGAGCGCGTGTTGGTGACTACACTCACAAAACGAATGGCTGAAGAGTTGACCGAGTTCCTCTTAAACCACGACATCAAAACCAACTACATCCACAGCGACGTGGCCACGTTAGACCGTGTGAAAATCATGAACGATCTGCGTACCGGTGTCTACGATGTCTTAGTGGGTGTTAATCTGTTGCGCGAGGGGCTCGATCTGCCCGAGGTGTCGTTGGTGGCCATTTTGGATGCCGACAAAGAAGGATTTCTGCGCAACCATCGCAGCTTGACACAAACGGCCGGGCGGGCGGCACGCAACGTACATGGCAAGGTCATTATGTATGCCGACAGTATCACCGAGAGCATGCAACGCACCATCGATGAAACGGCACGCCGCCGTAGCATCCAGATGCAATACAACGAAACCCACCACATCGTGCCCCAACCCATTGAAAAGAAAATTGGCTCGTCGCTGATGGAGCAAACTACCGGCAATGACGATACACGGCAGAAAAAGGAAGCCCCTGACACAAAATATGCACTGTTCACCCCCGTGGGCGAAGCCTTTGTGGCCGACCCCATCAGCCGCAGCATGAGCAAAGAAGCGCTCAAAAAGAGCATTGCCAACACCACAGCGCTAATGAAGCAGGCTGCCAAGGAACTCGATTTCTTGCAAGCCGCACAATATCGTGACGAAATCGTCAGGCTCGAAGCCTTGCTCAGCGAAAAATAAGTTTGCAAGGAAATCGGATATCTTGATTGCACTTTTTTGATGGAATGTGCCGGATTTCCAAATAAAAATAGTAGCTTTGCAACGCTTTAAAACGAGGAAAGGTGCTCGAGTGGTTGAAGAGGCACGCCTGGAAAGCGTGTAAACGCCTAAAGCGTTTCGTAGGTTCGAATCCTATCCTTTCCGCATAAAAAGGACATTGGGTTGGCTGATTGCGCCGAATGTCCTTTTATTTTTAGGGCTATTTTTCCAACACACTTCAAAATGGTGACCATTTTGGGGTATTCTGCCGTGAAAGTCCGCATCCGTTGACTTTTTTGGGGTATTCTGCCGTGAAAGTCCGCATCCGTTGACTTTTTTGGGGTATTCAGCCGTGAAAGTCCGCATCTGCTCACCGTTTTGGGGTATTCTGCCGTGAAAGTCCGCATCCGCTCACCGTTTTGGGGTATTCAGCCGTGAAAGTCCGCATCCGTTGACTTTTTTGAGGTATTCAGCCGTGAAAGTTCGCATCCGTTGACTTTTTTGGGGTATTCAGCCATGAAAGTCCGCATCCGTTGACTTTTTTGGGGTATTCGGTTGTGACAGTTTCAAAACCAGATTCTTTTGTATTTTCACACCAAAAAGCCAGCATAGGGACTCTGTGCTGGCTTTCTATCTGCTTCTTATCTGTATTTTTAATCGAAGTTCTTATCATCTAAGTATTCGAAACCGCAATAGGGCACTAAAACTTTTGGAACGCGGATGCCATGGGGCGTCTGATTGTTCTCTATGATGGCTGCAACGATGCGGGGTAGGGCGAGGGCAGAACCGTTAAGTGTATGACACAACTCTATCTTCTTATCTTCCTGTTTGCGATAGCGGCATTTCAGGCGGTTGGCCTGATAGCTTTCGAAATTGGATACCGAGGAAACCTCCAACCAGCGCTTTTGAGCGGCACTCCATACCTCAAAGTCATAGCAAATAGAAGATGTGAAGCTCATATCGCCACCGCACAATTTAAGAATGTGATAGGGAAGTTCTAACTTCTTTACTAAACCCTCTACATGTTGAAGCATTTCGTTGAGCGACTCATAAGAGTGCTCGGGCTTGTCGATTCTTACGATTTCGACCTTATCGAATTGATGCAAGCGATTTAAACCTCGCACATCTTTCCCGTAAGACCCGGCTTCTCTACGGAAGCATGCTGAATAAGCGCATCGCTTGATAGGGAGCTCTTTCTCGTCAAGAATAACATCTCTGAAGATGTTGGTCACAGGTACTTCTGCTGTGGGGATGAGGAAGAGATTGTCTAAGTTGGCATGATACATCTGACCTTCCTTATCGGGCAACTGCCCCGTGCCGTAGCCTGAATCTTCGTTGACAACGTAAGGTGGCTGCACTTCTAAATAGCCCGCCTTGCGCGCTTCGTCTAAAAAGAAAGCTTCGAGTGCCCGTTGGAACCGCGCCATCTTACCTAAATAAATAGGGAAGCCTGCACCTGTGATTTTTACTCCCAAATCAAAGTCAACTAAGTTGTACTTTTTCAGCAAATCCCAATGGCACAAAGCTTCATCGCCAAGGTCGGGCTTCGTGCCGCCTTCTTTCACAACAACATTGTCGTTAGCATCTTTACCTTCGGGCACTTCGTCATTAGGAATATTTGGAATAGAAAGCAGCACCTCAGTCATGTCCTTTTGTGCTTTCTCCATAACCTCATTTAAAGCCTTGTCTGCAGCCTTTAGTTCAGCCACTTGGTCTTTTATTTTTTCGGCTTCTGCTTTGTTTCCATCTTTCATCAAGCCACCAATCTGCTTGGAAAGCTGATTTTGTTGTTGTTTGTTAGCATCAAGCTTCTGTTGTGCTTTACGGCGTATCTCGTTATATTCGAGTACTTTTTCAACAGCCTCACGTGCCCCTTGAAAATGTTTTTTCTCGAGTCCTTTAACAACGCGTTCTGTTTCTTCGCTAATCAATTTGAGTGTAAGCATTGATTTCTTTCTTGTTTGATGATTTTATTGATGCACAAAGTTACTATTTTTTTTGAAGTGGAAAATATTATTTTGCGCTTTCCTTAACCACATAAAGGGGAGCTATCCTAAATGATAAAAAATCCAATTGCACTATGCAATTGGATTTTATGGTTTGTTTGGAATAAATCTTTTTCTTTATTTATGCTTCGCTTTTTGTTTTAGCTGCGTAAACTTCGGGTGAGAGAACTGATACCGTACTCTTATTGAATTTACCTTTGTGGAAATAAACTACACCATCCGTCAAAGCGTATAATGTATCATCTTTTCCTTGAGCTACATTTTCACCTGCGAAGTGCTTGTTACCACGTTGGCGAACGATGATATTGCCAGCAATAATCTTTTGGCCACCCCAAATCTTTACGCCTAATCTTTGTGAAGCTGACTCGCGTCCGTTCTTAGAACTACCTACACCTTTTTTATGTGCCATTTCTTGTTCCTCCTTCGTTTTAAGCGTTAATTGATTTAATTGTAACCTCTGTGAATTGTGCACGATGACCATTCTTTACGCGATAGTCCTTGCGACGCTTCATCTTGAAAACGATGACTTTGTCACCTTTTACAAGAGGGTTAACAATCTCTACTACTACTTTCGCACCACTTACCGTAGGTGCACCGACTTTTACTGCGCCATTGTTGTCAATGAGCAATACTTTGTCAAATTCAACAGTCTTTCCTGCTTCTGCATCTTTAATGTGATGTACGAAAAGCTTTTTGCCTTCTTCTGCTTTAAACTGTTGACCGTTAATTTCTACAATTGCGTACATATTTTATTGTTAAACGGGTTTCCTCCGATAGGCGATTGGCATTTACCAATACTTCTTTGAGCCTAAACGGGATAAATCGCCTGCAAAGGTACACTATTTTCATGGAATTTATTTAAGCTGCTTGCAGAAATGCCGTATTTTAATATTCCTTAACCCAGATTGTTTGGGAACTATTGCAGTATAGCCAAGTTCTAATGACAAATACAATAGGAGGAGTAATCATAAAATATTTATGGATTAAGTGGTAAGATAGATGAGGTCACTCATAATATCATCCGAGACAAATAATCCTTGTTCACTAATACGCAGATGATTATCCTTTAGGATAAGATTACCATCTTTTAAATGTTTTTGGGCTTCTTGTTTCATATAATTTGCCAACTGGGAGCCGTATTCGTGTGTCAAATAAGCGAGATCGATACCTTCTTGTGTGCGTAGTGCCGTAGTGACAAGATCATTGTAACGTGTGTAAAGATCTAAAATCTCAATCGTTTGTGGCAGTTGTTGACGTGCTATAGCTTCCATATATTGCATGACATTTGATACATTCCATTTACGTTGTTCCCCATTATAACTATGAGCTGCTGCACCTATTCCTATATAAGGTATCTCGTGCCAATAACTACTATTATGCAAGCTACGATGATAGGGCTTGCAAAAATTACTGATTTCGTAGTGTTCATAGCCAGCTGCTTTTAAGCGTTGGCATAGTTCTGTATACATGTTTCGGCTTAACAGGTCGTTAATTTCATGTATTTTTCCGCTATCACGCCATTTATATAAGGTTGTTCCAGCCTCGTACATTAGGCTATAGGCTGAAATGTGTGGAACGTCGCATTGTAAAGCGATATTGATATCGTTCATCCATTGTACTAAAGTTTGGTTAGGTAGTCCAAACATTAAATCAATACTGATATTGTGTAGCTTAGCTTGATGCAATAGTTCAATAGCATATAGTGCCTGTTGACTTGTATGTCTGCGGTGAAGAAATTGTAGCAGCTTATCATCAAATGTTTGTACCCCCATACTTATTCTGTTCACAGGAAGCATTGTAAGCTGTTCTATGAAAGATGGGGTAAGGTCATCAGGATTGCATTCGAGAGTCACTTCTTTCCAGTTTCCTCCCCAAAGGGATTCAATTTGTGCGAAGAGCTGTTTTAATTGTTTAATGGTCAGCACGCTTGGAGTCCCCCCACCTATATATATAGTAGAGAGGTGTTGTGCTTCATCTGCTCTAAGCAGCATCTCTTGACACAGAGAATCAACATATTGTTGTTGTAGCTGTCGTTGTGTCGTACTATAAAAGTTGCAATAAATACAACGATTTATACAGAATGGGATATGGATATAGAGACCTTGCATGTATCTATTTTCCTGCAAAAGTACATTTTTTGTTCAAATCTTTTGTGGATTATAATATTTTTTCTACCTTAGACCACGAAAATGTAGGTCTATCTTGCATTCTAACAGCAAAACAATTTATAATTTTTTTAAATCTAATTGGTATATGAAGGTCTATCAGACGAATGAAATCAAGAATGTGGCCTTACTCGGAAGTTCGGGTAGTGGCAAAACAACTTTGGCCGAGTGCATGTTGTTTGAAGCAGGTGTTATCAAGCGTAGAGGGAGTGTAGCCGCAAAGAATACGGTAAGCGACTATTTCCCAGTAGAGTTAGAGTATGGTTATTCTGTTTTTCCAACGGTTACGCATGTGGAATGGAATCACAAGAAACTTAACATTATCGATTGCCCGGGTAGCGATGATTTTGTGGGTGGTGTGGTAACATCCCTGAATGTAACAGACCAAGCTGTTATTTTAATTAATGGACAATATGGTCCGGAAGTAGGAACACAAAATAACTTCCGTTATACGGAGAAGCTAAAAAAACCTGTTATATTCTTAGTTAATCAGTTGGATAGTGATAAATGTGATTTCGATGCTATTATCACATCCATGCAAGAAATTTATGGAAAAAAATGTGTCCCCGTCCAGTATCCGTTGCAGACAGGACCAGAATTCCATGCATTAATCGATGTGCTTGTCATGAAGAAGTATTCGTGGAAAGCAGAAGGTGGTACCCCCATCATAGAAGATATTCCTTCAGAGGAAATGCCTAAGGCTTTAGCCTGGCATAAGGCTTTAGTTGAAGCTTCTGCAGAGCATGATGAAGTGTTGATGGAGAAATTCTTTGAGTCAGAAGCACTTTCTGAAGATGAAATGCGCGAAGGCATCCGCAAAGGGTTAGTTACACGAGGCATTTTCCCTGTATTCTGTGTTTGTGCAGGAAAAGATATGGGAGTTCAACGCCTGATGGAATTCTTGGGTAATGTTGTTCCTTTTGTAAACGAAATGCCTGTCCCGCATAATTCACGTGGTGAGGAAGTCGTTCCTGTCGCTTCTGGTCCAACAAGTTTGTACTTCTTTAAAACGGGAATGGAACCACATATAGGTGAAGTTTGTTATTTTAAAGTGATGAGTGGAACCGTATCTGCCGGAATGGATCTAACGAATGTTGACCGTGGAAGTAAGGAACGCATTGGGCAGATTTATGTTTGTGCAGGTGCAACTCGGTTACCTGTTGACAGCTTGCAAGCGGGTGATATTGGTTGCACTGTGAAATTGAAGGATGTAAAGACGGGAAATGCTTTGAATGAAAAGGACTGTGACTGGCATTATAATTTTATAAAATATCCCAACTCGAAGTATAGTCGTGCGGTGAAAGCTGTTAACAGCCAAGATACCGAAAAGCTGGTTGCTGCTATTCAACGCATGAGTCAAGAGGATCCAACTTGGGTTTTAGAACAAAGTAAAGAGCTACGGCAAATTATTGTACATGGACAAGGTGAGTTCCATCTGCGCACATTGAAATGGCGCTTAGAAAACAACGAGAAGCTACAAGTAATCTTTACTGAGCCCAGAATTCCATATCGAGAAACTATTTCCAAAAAGGCAAAGGCGCTGTACCGCCATAAGAAGCAAAGTGGTGGTGCCGGACAATTTGGTGAGGTACAGCTTATCATTGAACCTTATGCTGAAGGAATGGCCGATCCTACTACTTATAATTTTAATGGACAGGAATTTAAAGTTACCCTTAAAAGTAAAGAAGTTATTGACTTGGAGTGGGGTGGTCGCCTCGTGTTTATAAACTCAGTTGTGGGAGGAGCTATAGATACACGCTTTATGCCTGCTATATTAAAAGGTGTAATGGATTGTATGGAACATGGCCCACTGACAGGAAGTTATGCGCGGGATGTACGAGTCGTCGTGGTTGATGGTAAGATGCATCCTGTTGATAGTAATGAGCTTTCATTTATGTTGGCAGCACGCCATGCCTTCTCTGATGCTTTCAAAGAGGCTGGACCAAAGATTCTTGAACCCATTTATGATTTAGAGGTGTATGTGCCTGCTGATTTTATGGGTGATGTTATGAGTGATTTACAAGGTAGAAGAGCATTGATTGTGGGTATGGATACTGAAGCAGGTTACCAGAAACTACAAGCTAAAATACCTCTAAAAGAACTCAGTAACTATAGCATTTCGTTAAGTTCTTTGACAGGAGGACGAGCCTCTTTCACAACAAAGTTTGCAAGTTATGAGCTTGTTCCCACAGAACTTCAGGCAACTTTGATTGCAGCCCACGAAAAAGAATTGGCAGAAAAAGTAGAATAAATAGTTGTTTATATAGAATAGGCGAGTTATATGGCTCGCCTATTTTTTTGTATATCTACGTGATTCTAAGGTAAGAAATTTGCCTAAAAAGTTGCTAACCTTTTCTTTTTGGAGGTTTTGCTTCATTATAAACCCGGAAGTTATATCAAACTCCCGGGTTTATTTCGTTATTGAAAATTACCATCATTGAAATGGTTCTAATCTATCTTTGTCTCCTTCACTATTGATAGAAAATGTCGATGCACCGTGGTGTCAGTGAGTAATTCCGGGTGAAAGGCCGTCACAAGCTGGCAGCCCTGCTGGGCTGCCACAATGTGCCCATCGACTGTAGAAAGCACTTCGACATCATTTTCCACCTCACTAATATAAGGTGCACGGATGAATGACATCGGAATAGTCTGTCCCGCAAAATTATCTTCGGTGAAAAAGCTACCTGTTTGCCGCCCATAGGCATTACGCTTCACTGTGATATGCATCGTGCCCAGGCGCTCACGCACATCATTTTCCACATGCTGAGCCAAGAGTATGAGTCCTGCACAAGTGCCAAACACTGGCAAACCATTGCAAATATCCTGCCGCAGCGCATCGAGTAGATACAACTCTTTCAATAGTTTTGATTGCACCGTACTCTCACCGCCAGGAAGTATCAATCCATCTTTGGGTTGTTCCCAATCGACAGCCTGCCTCACCTCAAAGCTCTCTACACCCAATGTCTGCAACATTTTTCGATGTTCGGCAAAGGCTCCTTGCAAAGCTAATACAGCTATTCTCATTTGCCTCGTTCTGCCATTAAGAGTTCAATCTCGTGCTCGTTGATACCCACCATGGCCTCGCCGAGATCCTCACTGAGTGAAGCTATTAATGCAGCATCCTGATAGTTAGTGACAGCTTTCACAATGGCTGCCGCACGCTTAGCAGGGTTTCCGCTCTTGAAGATACCACTCCCCACAAACACTCCTTCAGCACCTAATTGCATCATGAGTGCAGCATCAGCAGGCGTTGCAACTCCACCTGCAGCAAAGTTTACGACAGGGAGTTTTGCGTTATCATGCACGTAGCACACTAACTCATAGGGTACTTGCAATTGCTTTGCTGCTTCATAAAGTTCGTCGGTGGCCATGCTTGCTATGCGGCGAATTTCACTTTGCATTGCACGCATGTGGGTTACCGCCTGAATAATATCACCTGTTCCTGGCTCGCCCTTTGTACGAATCATTGCTGCTCCTTCGGCTATGCGGCGCAACGCTTCTCCAAGATTCTTTGCACCACAGACAAAAGGAACCTTGAATTTTGTCTTATCGATGTGGTAAACGCCATCGGCTGGAGACAACACTTCGCTCTCATCAATATAATCGATATCGATAGCCTGCAGTACTTGCGCCTCTACGAAATGACCAATGCGGCACTTTGCCATCACGGGAATGGATACAGCCGCCTGAATTCCTTTAATCATCTTGGGGTCACTCATACGAGAAACTCCTCCTGCGGCGCGAATGTCTGCCGGAATTCGCTCTAAAGCCATCACTGCACACGCACCCGCTTGCTCGGCAATCCTTGCCTGCTCTGGAGTGGTGACATCCATAATCACTCCGCCTTTTAGCATCTGTGCTAAATTGCGATTTAATTCTTGTTGGTTAACTTCTTTCATCTTCTTGTTATAATATTTAATTTAATCATCAAATAAATGGTGCTTTGTCACACGCTGAATTTCAGAATACGCATGCCAAAAGCTGGAACATCGACATATAATGCTGCATCACGCCTGAGAGGGAGTTCTACCACTGCACCCGTCAGCAAATCACAAGCCTTGACATTGCACAATGAAAGCCGGCAACAATCAAAGGCATGTGCAGGCAGGAAAACGCCCGTAAATTTATCTTCTGAAGCAAAATTCACGATCACGAGAAGTTTATCATGCTCTGTGTGACGAATAAAAGCATACTCGGTATGCGTATCAAAATCACTACGATTTAAATTAGCGTACATCAAATCGAAAAACTCTCCTTCCTGAATAACCTTCTCCTCTGCTGCTATTCGTAATAGCTTCTCATAACACTTTTTTAATTGCAGCTCGGTTGATGTAAGTTGCTGTGGAACGGCCTGTGCGCGCAAAAGCGTGTCTAATGCCCAGTAATCAAAAATAGTTGTACGCCCATCGACTCCACTAAATCCTTCCTTATCCATACCACGTTCACCATATTCCTGCCCGAAATAAAGCATAAAAGGATTGGTCCTCAGCAGCAAAGCCACAACAACTGCAGGCAAAGCCCGTTGTCCATCATGGGTAAAAAAATCACTGGCAATGCGTTGTTCATCGTGATTTTCTAAGAAATAAAGCATGTGGGTGTGAATGTCATCGGTTGCTTGCCAAACTTGTGTGATAGCGGTTGCATCGCATTCACCACGTACTACACTCCGCAAACAATCGTACATGCCAACCTTGTCATAGAGATAATCGAATCCGCTACGAATGTAAAGACGATAGAGTGAGGGGTTATATACTTCACCAATAAAGCTAACATGCGGGAAAAGTCGTTTCACTTCAGACGTCGCGTATTGCCAAAAGGCTGCCGGAACCATTTCTGCCATGTCACATCTAAAAGCATCTATCCCCTTTGAAGCCCAAAACAAAAGAATATCAAGCATCATCATCCATGTGCGAGGCATTGGCGAAAAATGTTCACTTCGTCCACCTGCATCGCAATAATCAATGCCATAGTTGAGTTTAATGGTCTCATACCAATCACTTTTCTGTGGCGTTGCATGAAAGCAATCATTTCCAGTTGCTTTCGCAGGCTGCTCAATATAAGATGAATGTTTGGTGATATTTTCAAGATTTAGAGGCTGTCCCCAGCAGTAATAGAAGTTGTTCTGCACAGAAAAATGCTTACTGACATCATCCTTTTCACCCAAATCAGATATACCTGTAGGTTTAGCAACGGATTGATATTCGCGTGCTACATGATTAGGAACAAAATCTATCATTACTTTCAAACCAGCTGCATGTGTACGAGCTATCAGAGCTTGCCACTCTTGCATACGGCACGGAACATCATCCGCTAAATCAGGATCAACATCATAATAATCCACCACGGCATAAGGTGAGCCTGCTTTGCCTTTTACAACGTCTGCATGCTGACGTGGAATACGAAATGCACTATAGTCTGTTTGTGTAGCATGCCGTAATACTCCAGTATACCAAATGTGAGAAAAGCCTTGTGAACGGAGCGCTTTTAACCGTGCTAAAGTAAAAGCGGAAAACTTACCACAACCATTTTCGGCAACAGAACCTGACTCTTTACGAGTTGGGTTCATATTGCCGAAAAGACGTGGTAATACTTGATAAACAAGGAGTTTATGTTGCATTACGCTAAACCATGAGCACTAACTTCCTTGTTAATGCGAGCAATCATTCCTTGCAAGGCCTTACCTGGACCACATTCAACAAACTCAGTTGCACCCATAGCAACCATTTCTTGAACGCTGGCTGTCCAACGAACTGAACTTGTTAATTGCGCAATTAAGTTCGCTTTAATCTCATTTGCATCAGTATGAGCCTTTGCATCTACATTTTGGATAATAGGACATTTGGGCGCATGGAAATGAACCTTTTCAATCGCTGCTTGCAATTCATCTTTTGCAGGCTGCATCAGGGGTGAATGAAATGCCCCGCTAACGTTCAAAGGTAAAGCACGTTTTGCCCCTGCTTCTTTCATTTTTTCACAAGCAGCATTCACTGCTTCAACATTTCCAGAGATAACTAATTGCCCCGGGCAATTAAAGTTTGCTGCAACAACAATATTCCCTGCACTGCTCACCTCTTGACAAACAGCTTCGACTTTCTCATCTGGCAGCCCAATGATTGCAGCCATTGTGCCGGGGTTTTGTTCACATGCTTTCTGCATTGCATTCGCACGTGCTGCAACTAAACGCAGACCATCTTCAAAACTTAAAGCTCCAGCGGCCACCAAGGCTGAGAACTCTCCTAAAGAATGCCCCGCTACCATTTTGGCATCAAAGTCATCACCCAAACACAATGCTTGAATAACGCTGTGCAAGAAAACAGCAGGCTGTGTGACCTTTGTTTCCTTAAGCTGTTCATCGGTCCCAGCAAACATGATATCGGTTATCTTAAAACCTAAAAGTTCATTAGCTTTATCAAACAACTCTCTCGCTTTAGAATTCGTTTCATAAAGCTCTTTTCCCATACCAACAAATTGGGCACCTTGCCCAGGAAACACAAATGCTTTCATATCTTTTTTATTATTATTGATTTTGATTGATTGCACAAAAGTACAAAAAAAAGTAGAATTTTAGGCACAGAATACCAAAAATCCCGAGAACCAACAGTCGGTCTCGGGATCTATATAGATTTGCTTTACAGTGCAATACTGAATATAGTCTATTCTGCAGTAGGTTCTTCTACGACTTCTACCACTTCTGTTTCAACAGGAGCTGCCTCAACTGGTGCATTTTCTGCAACGACAATCACAGGCACTTTGACTTCAACATCCTTATGAAAGTGAACCGTAGCCTCTCCTTCGCCCACTTTCTTAATATCACGCATGGTGATAATCTTGCGATCAACCTCGATACCCTTCTTAGCCAATTCTTCAGCAACGGTAGCTGCATTTACAGAGCCATAGAGTGCACCCGTCGCACTAACTTTTGCAGTAATCGTCAGAACAACACCTTCGAGTTTAGCGCCCTTCTTCTGAGCTTCATCCTTGATGACAGCCAACTTGTGTGCTTTCTGCTTTAAATCTTCAGCTAAAACTTTCTTTGCTGAAGCTGAAGCGATGATAGCTTTGCCTGTGGGGATAAGGAAATTGCGGCCATAGCCACTCTTTACATTTACAATATCATTCTTGTATCCAAGTCCGATAATATCTTCTTTTAAAATAATCTCCATACTAACGAGTCCTCCTTCATTATTTCATCAAATCGGTTACATAGGGGAGCAATGCGATTTGGCGTGCACGCTTAACAGCTTGTGCAACACGACGCTGATACTTCAATGAAGTACCTGTAATGCGACGAGGTAAGATTTTGCCTTGCTCATTCAAGAACTTCTTCAAGAACTCGGGATCTTTGTAGTCGATATACTTGATACCACTCTTCTTAAAACGACAATACTTCTTCTTGCGTGTATCAATTGAAGGAGCTGTCAAATAACGGATTTCTGATTTCTTTTGTTCTGCCATAATTAAGCCTCCGCCTTTTTAGCATATTTACTTCTGCGCTTTTCAGCATACTGTGCAGCATACTTATCCAAGCGAGTTGTCATGTAACGAATTACTCTCTCATCACGGCGATAGCCTGTTTCGAGTGTATTCACAATTGTGGGTTCGCCTTTGAATTCTATTAAGCAATAGAATCCTGTAGACTTTTTGTCAATGGCATAAGCCATCTTTTTCAGTCCCCAAGCCTCTTCATTCAGAATTTCAGCACCATTGTCGGTAAGTAAATTTCTGAATTTAGCGACCGTTTCCTTCATCTGTTCATCAGACAAAACGGGAGTTAAAATGAAAACGGTTTCGTATTGATTCATACAAATTTAAATTGATTTAATTAATTGTATATAAAAATGCACCTAAGCCTTTGTGAACATTCTGCCACGTACCCAAAATGCGGTGCAAAAGTACTGCCTTTTTGCGACATAAACAAATTTTTTTGTAACTTTGTCACGAAATAGATGGTTATGAAAAAAAATAAATTACGCAAAATACAAATACTACTTGGTAAAATAAGTTTACCGCTTGTGTATACGGGTGTACTATTTTTGGCCTCAACAAGGATTTCTTTTTTGCAACATCATAATTCGTTGTTAGGAATAGGCTTATTACTCATTATTGCAGGGATTGCGGGCTACTTTTATAGTTGCACGCCACAAGAATAACCCTTATCGTTACAAGGTTCGTCACAATAGCATAGCTTTTGTGGCCTAATATCGCTGATATTAGTGCATAAAAAAGGCCATTTCATGCGATGAAATGGCCTTTTTAAGTTGCTTAATCCTCTTCAGGTGTGATTAACTTATACCCTTTACCATGAATATTAATAATTTCAATTTGAGGATCATCCTTTAAATGCTTGCGCAGCTTGGTGATATAGACATCCATAGAACGCGCATTAAAATAATTATCATCAATCCAAATGGTCTTCAAAGCATAATCACGCTGAAGAATTTCATTGGCATGTGAACAAAGCAGTGCTAACAACTCATTTTCCTTGGTCGTTAGTTTTGTTTGCTTTTCTCCAATAACTAAAAGTTGTTTTTGAGTGTCGAAAGTAAACTCGCCAATATGATAGAGTGTGCTCTCTTTGCTCTTTTTACCATGCACACGACGCAAGATAGCCTCAATTCTAAACACGAGCTCTTCCATAGAGAAAGGCTTTGTGATGTAGTCATCTGCGCCAATTTTAAAGCCTTCTAATATATCTTCTTTCAGCGTTTTTGCCGTTAAAAAGATAATAGGCACTTCAGAATTGGCTTGCCTTATTTCTTGTGCCAGCGTAAACCCATCCTTCTTAGGCATCATTACATCAAGCACGCAAATATCAAACTTATTCTTCATAAATTCTCTGTATCCCACTTCACCGTCAGGACAAAGCGTTGCAGAGAAGTCTTTTGCCTGCAGATACTCACGCAATAACATACCTAAATTCTCATCGTCTTCACACAATAAAATTTTTAACTTGTCTTCCATAACTCTTATTTTTTAATATTTAATTATGTATTGAATTCACTTATGTAGTCAAAAATGGTAACTTGATGGTGAAACAAGTTCCCACACCATATTCACTATCAACCTGGATTGTTCCACCATGCAAATCGACCATCTTTTTGACATAGGCTAAACCTAACCCAAATCCTTTCACATCGTGCACATTACCAGTATGAACACGATAGAATTTATCGAATATTTTTTTCAGATTATCTTTTTTTATACCTAATCCTGTATCACGCACAGACAGACATACGCGATTGCCTTCATTCCAAGTATGCAGATAAATATCTATAGGCTGATCTGCCTTTTTGTATTTTACAGCATTATCCAAAAGATTAAAAATTATATTTTGGAAATGCATCTCATCAACATATATTTCAGAATCAACAGCTTCAATGTTTATATACACTTTTCCACCCGTATGTTCAACGCGCAAGGTAAACGAATGACCGATGCTTTCTATCATTTCATTTAAGTCAATTCGTTTTTGCTTCAGTACAGCTTTTTTACGGTCATACATGCTCATCTGTAGCACTTTCTCTACTAAGAAACGAAGGCGACGGCTCTCATCATTGATAACACCACCTAAATGTGAAAGCATTGTTTCACTCTTTGCAACACTACGATCATTCAGCATTTGCGCTGCAAGTGATATACTGGCAATAGGAGTCTTTAGCTCATGCGTCATGTTATTGATAAAATCGTTTTTAATTTCACTATAACGTTTTGAGCGGAAAATGATGACAATGGTAAAAATAAATGTAACCAAAAGCACCAATGTAAAGACAATGCTGGGAATCATAAAACGCACACTCGAAAATATATAATGATTCATATCCGGAAAATGGATACGGACGACTCCCATTTTTGATTGTGGATCATTACGAAACAGCATTTGTGAATAGGAGTATTCCTCACCATCATCAGAATAATCAGGACATCGATATACTTCACGCCCATCTTGCGTTAATACCGTAAAATGATAAGGTATGTTGATACCGTTATTCATCAATTCTGCTTTTAAATCCTGATCCAGAAGTTTAAAATTTACACGTTCTTTCAAAGGTTTATCTGAAGCAGAATACAAAATGGAATAAACGACTTCGTCTAAAAGCGCCTTTTGATAGACATAACGGTTTTTTATAATTTCTTGTAACGACTTTGATGCTTCTGAAATGGAGTTCTTATCAGATTTGAGTATCATCGCCTTAGGCATAGAAGATGGCTTTACGGCGATTGTTTTCAATTCGAAAGAAGAATATATTGTACCATCCTTGCCTATAGTGGCATATTGATGACTTTGTTGAATCGTTCCATCATTGGGGCGTCCTGAGCGTGTTCCCATTGAATCAACTGTAAAAGAACGACGTTCAGACTCTTTCACATCTCTTTCCAAATAGCGCAAAGTCTCGTTTAATTCTAAATTGCGGGAAGCCTGATAGAGTGCACGATTGACCGATTCATCAAACTGCTCCTTTTTCATCTTTGCCATTTCCTGTATATAGCGCAGCTGCAAAAACAACAATCCCATAAACGAAAGCCCCATAATAGCGGCAATAGTCCATATCGTTCTTTTCTTCATAGTGACAAAGATAATGATTTTATTTCCGATTAACAATTAATTGTTAACAATATTACCTTAATTAACTTTTTTATGAAGATAAATACTATTTAATTTCATATGCACAAGTATAGAATAAGCTTAGTATGTAAATAGTTCTAACTGCTTTGATTCTTCGACATAAACACTCTGTTAGCAAAGACCTTTCCATAAAGCACCTTTGTAAATACACTCCAACACCCTGTTATCATGAAGAGCATCTTTTTGCAGAATACACGAGGCATGAGCTCTACAAAGCGGTTATAGGATACCGCATTGGGGAACTCTTTGTGGAAGCAGCCGCGGATACAATTCTGATAATACTCCTTAAAATTGCGATAGGTACCGAAATGATAGCATATAAGAATCGTCATCACCTCACTTTCGGAAAGCCTTCCTTTACGATTTCTGTAACGTTTTCCATTACCATCCTGGTTGGGTAAACGCAGGTTTTTCTTCAGCTCACCATCCAAATTTTTGTCAAACTCATTGATAATACAGAATATTTCTGTAACTTTGTCCTTGGTAATCATCGCTATATTTGTTATATAAGTTGCTGATTTTTAACTATAAAGTTACAAAATAATAGCGAGATTTACCAACTTTTTAAGCAATTTTCCTATCCCGAACTCGCATAGTTTTTTCATTAGAATTGAGATAAATAGAATAAAAAATAACATATAAATAATAATTTTTCAAGAAGTTTTAATTAATATGGAACAAAGAACACAATTTAAGCGGTTGAGAAATTATATATACGAGAATCATCCCTTGTTTGTTATACCAAATTATCAAAGGGGATATAAATGGTCTGTTAAGTCAAAAGGCAAAGAATCATCTCTGGAGCATCTACTTCTTGACTTAGTAGATGAATTCGGCAAAAATCCTAATAGCGACTATTTTCTACAAGGGGTAACCGTAACTGAAAGATTTATAGACGGTCGAAAGAATGTTGTTCTTATTGATGGGCAACAAAGAACAACAAGTATATATCTAATATTATGGTATCTTTCAAACTCAAACCTTCAGAAATCCAATGGACATGAATCGTTTGATTTGTCTTATGATGTGAGAGAATGTTCGCAATTGTTACTCTATGAACTAAAAGAGATACCTTCTGAAAGAATAGAGAATCTGAAAACACACTTGTGTTCATCATCATCTTTAAGTTCCTACTCAGAAAAGATAAAGAAGAACATGAATCAAGATGCTTATTACTTTATTGAAGCAACTAGGCAAATCCATCACATTCTTAAAGATATAAACAAAGAGAGCTTTCAGAAATTTCTGTTGGATAAAGTTAGTTTGCTATATATTGTTGTGAATGAAGACAAGGCCGTTAAGACGTTTTCCATGATGAATGGTAATAAAGCAACAATGTACCAAGAAGAGTTAATAAAGGCGGGGATGCTCCATGCTGTGTCGAGTAAACAACTTACATTGACAGAATACATGTCACCAGAGAAACAGTTGATGCAAATTTGGGCACAATCATGGGAGGGGAATTCTTTACGAAGTAAATATGCAAGAGAATGGGATAAATGGTTGTATTGGTGGAATAGAAAAGATGTAAAGGATTATTTTAATACATCAAAACCAATGGGACTACTGCTGGAATTCTATGCCCTCCGAAGAAAATCCTTAAAAACATTAGACTACAAAGAGTTTAAGCAGTTATTGAGTAGTGGGAGAAATGGCTATCAGGCAAAACAGATTTTCAAGGATTTGCGAGATTTACAAAAGTCCTTCGAGGATCTGTTTTCAACCCCAAAAATCTATAATTATCTAAAAATGTCTTTATTGTGTAACACAGGTAAGGAAGATATGATGGACATTCTACTCTTTTTTATTTCTAATAAGCATAATATTGCCGCTCTAAAAGATTATGCTAATTGGAGACTGGTAGGAACTACGCATAGAGAATATTGTCACCCAGAGAGCTTGAAAGATGATGAAAAAACAAAGGAAGCAAAAGCAGAAAACGTGCTTGATTCCCTATCTGAGAATAGAGTATATGGCAAATCGGATGGTTTAGCCTTTAAACAATTACTTCGATTAAATGTTGAAGAATACAATAGACTTCATGATGGGAGAGGACATATATTCGACTTTTCGATTTGGAAAAATAAATCACTGGAACATATCTTCCCTAAATCAAGAGTATATCATATCGCGTTGGACAAAGATGAGAATCCAATATATGTCAATGGTAAATTGTTGTACAAAAGGGGAGACGGAACGGAAATTTCAGAGAGTGATTTGACTCTTCTGATAAAAGAGAAATCAGACGCAATGCTTGATAGAAAACTCTTTAAGAATAATGGCAGTGAACATTGTATTGGTAATCTCGTTCTCTTATATGGCGGGGATAACTCTAAGTTTGGAGCGAAGTCTTTTGAATCAAAAAAAGCTTTGTATTTCAACCCTAATGCAGAATGTGAAGGATTAAACTTTAAAAGTAGAAGCCTCTTACATTCAATGTACGCCTTTGCAAAGTCAACTTGGGGCGTAACTGAAATACAGCAACAGAAAGATGAGTTTATTGAGATTTTTAAGAAAACATATAATATCAATTTATAATATGAGTAATTTAAGAAATGGAGAAGAATTTTCACTTAGTGAATTGTTCTCTCATGACAACAAGATAGTCATCCCTGATTTGCAACGAGATTATTGTTGGGGTAACAACGCATATATCAAACAAGAAAAAGTCCAAAAGGAACTTGTTTCTAGCTTCGTTGGTGACTATTTACTGACTTCCTTTAAGGAGCAATCCTCTCCAACCAGCGACCTTCTACTTGGCCTTGTTTATGGATATGAAGAGCCTTTAAATTGTTTCAATATTTGTGATGGACAACAACGTATCACCACTTTATTCTTATTATTGGGAATGGTTAATAGATTCTCTGATGGAGAATTTAATGGATTCATTATTTCGTCTGTGGAAATGCAAGATGATTATGAGCCACACCTTCTCTACTCAATTAGAGAAAGTACATTGTATTTCCTGAGTGATCTTTCACTAAACTTCTTCATAAACAACTTTTTATCAGGTGTTTCTCTAATCAAAGAATCAAATTGGTACTTTGATGAATATGAAAGAGATGCGACTGTACAAAGCATGTTGGCAGCCTTGGGAATAATAGAGAAAATACTCGTAAATGAAAAGGATATCGACTATAAATCTTTTGGTAAATTCCTTCTCAACAACCTTAAAATGATATATTATGATATGGAAAACCGTGCTAGAGGCGAAGAAACATATATCGTAATCAATACAACAGGCGAACCATTGTCGTCAACAGAGAACATAAAGCCAATATTATTAGGAAACATTAGCGATAATAAGCTCTACAATGAACAATGGGAGGAGCGAGAAGACTGGTTTTGGCAGAACAGAGGAAGTGATCTCTGTGCTGACGATGGAATGAAACAATTTTTCATTTGGTTTTGGCAGTCAAGGCTATTACAAGAAAAAACTTATAAGGGTGATAAGGAATATCCAATTGATTCCAAAAAAGAGTTTCTCAACATTAGTAAAGATTCGTATACCAAAATTTTAGATGAGGTTAATTCTTATTTTATAGCACTCAAATACTTAGTAGACGTACTTGATGAAAACGAAGAAATCAAAAGACAACTCAGCTATATACAATCACCTAAAAAAAAATATATTGGAATTTTTTCATGGCTAAGAGAACAAGATTACAACATTGTCCTTCCACTAATTGGATACATACAGAAGTTCAAAAGGCCTCAGAAGCTGAATGTCTTTATGAGAAGAATTAGGCGTAATTGGTTTGATTCAATTCGCAAACGTCATATGATTGACGACATTAACACATATTTTGTGGATTGGAGGTATATTTTACAGATTATCAGTAATTCAACTTCAGAGGAAGATGTGCTGAATTATGATACTGAGAAGAATATAGATTCAATAAGACTAATTTCTAATATAAAATTGAATCAATGGAATAATGAAGATGAGATCTTTAAGAAAAACCTTATTGCAAAGAATGCCGAAAGGGAAAACGAAGTTCAGAAATGGGAAGACAATATTGATATGATGGGGGATTTATCTATTATATCGAAAACTATCAACACTTCTATCCAATGGGATATTGCACAAAAAGTGTATAACAACTTTAATCTCTTATTGAAGTGTTTCTGCAATGAGGAATATGTAAGGAATAGTAGTGAACCATTAACTCTTAATATTGCTAATTATTATCGTCTTTTCAGAGTATTGAGGGGATATTTTGCTCCAGGACACATTGACTATACTAAAAATATGAATGGCGCTTGGTTTTCATGGAGAGATGAGGATCCTCCTTATTTTCACTATTTACTTGATCCAGCATTAGTACGTGTATTAAGGTCTAAATCCAATGAAGATTTGCTTGTATGTCTAAAAGAAGAGGTTAGAAAATCGATTTTAAAATCTAACATTGTGAGTAACAACTTACCAAATATTCATGATGATAATTTCAATTCTATAGCTTACCTGAAACTATGGCTTACAGCAAAAGTACTTTGGGCTGAAAAATATGGATTGCTATTGAGTTATTGGGATGGATCAGGTATTGCTGCTTGGGATGATTGTCAAAAAAATAAGATTGACAGAGAACTACCATTCACTCTTGCGAATTCGCATTGTGGATACGCTATATGTAGACCTGCTAACAGGATTGCTTATGTATCAAAAGAAAATGCAGATAAAGAAGAATATTTTGACTCACAACTTTCGATAAAGAAAACTATTCGAGAGGCTGACGAAGAGGTTAATGAGTTGTTCTTCCGTTTATTAAAGGAGTGATTGAGCGAGTAAGTAAACTGTGTCATGCTATAATGAGTCTACTTTTTATTTATCATAATCCATATTATCCGAAATAAGTAAAGAACTCCATTAAACGGCAATAAAAAAGCGATGACCTTCACAGGTAATCGCTCCAAATCTTCAATAGGTATTAGTCTCTCTTAAGGCAAAAAGATTGTTTTCAGGATAACATTGACAAATGTAATACTTTTTTTTGAATAAAAAAAACTTTTAGCAAAATTTTCTTCGAAATATTTTCAAAAATTGTTGATTTTGATGGAAATATGGAGCATGAGACCCTATTTTAACTGATCAATGCTTATTTTATAACTACTTTTTTATGATTAATAATATACACGCCAGCTGGAAGATGCTCCATAGATGTTCCCATATATAGTCCATTTACTGTGTATATTCGGTTCTCATATTTCGAGTGACTTGTTGCATGATGAATAGCTGATGGTGGATTATTTTTTATATCGGCATAATAGGTAAATGTGATAGTGCCATTATGGTCGCGCTGGATATTGCCTAATCCCTGATTTACTTTGTAATAATTTGCATTAGCTTCTGACCGGTCAAGTGTACTGCCGGCTGTATACCACCAGAAATTAGGCAATTTTAAATCGTCATTGAGTTTATCAACATTATTTGGTCCCGCAAAGAGATCGCCCTTCAATTGGTTCATATAAACCTTCTGTCCATTCGTAGAAGGCTGCAGATAGGATGAAAACAGCAAACCGTCTGCAGGAACAACCGCGATAGTGGGTTTATTGGCTATATTGTTGGGATGATAATAGAAGTCAAGATTGTCGACATCTGTAATGCGATAAACCAATAATCCCGCGGCGGGCAATCCACCATACCAATTTTCTTTCTTAATATTCTCCATCAAGAAATATTCACGACTGTCGTTGGGATTAACAATCTGATAGGCTGCTCCACCCTCATTCAGCGTTTTATCCATCGTGATAGCCTGCCGATCAGTCAATAAAGGTTGGATATTTACAGGCCAGCCCATTTGTTTCCGCTCCCAGGCAGTATAAGGCATTGGAATAAAACCTCCGTTTCCTGCATATTCGCCACCATCCATCAAATCCCACAACTCCATTTCCTGGTTGTGAACATGTGCCGAACTCACTGTGGGATAAATATCAGGAAGTCCCATTGTGTGAGAAAATTCATGGCACGTTACGCCAATGCTATTAATCTGAGTTTTTCCTGTATGCTTGTCAGCCACGCGTGGAAAAAGCTCTGCACCAATGCTATATCGGAAGACCCTTTTACCATTAAGCTCAGGTGTAGTGCCTGTCATGTAGCTAGCACAAGCCCACACATTTTCACCTAAACCGCCATTGTTTTGCCCCAATCCTGCATAAATCACATAGACACAATCAAAATAGCCATCATGATTGCTGTCATATTGATTTACATTTGTTATTTGTCCTTTAACCAATTCAAATGCATCACGGGTAAGTTCCTCAGGACGCTCATCATTATTATCGTCAGGATCGTTTCCACCATAGTAGCTCATGTTGTGTGGAAGTTCTACTGGACCATAAACATCAAATATGGGTGTAAACGCACCATTGCTTGATGCTTTGAAATATTGTGCGACACTGCTGAAATTGCGATGGTTTCCATTACCACGATTCTGTAACTTCCCAGTTGCGTTAAAAAAATCATTGAATGCAACCTTAGGTTGGTCAACGCTGATTTTCTTGTCTTTAAAGCTGGCTAAAATCACCAGTATTCGTGGCGATCCTGTGTGTGGTGTATAATGTACTATGGGATTTACAACGCGTGTGCCTTGCCCTTGTAACAACTTGTTGTCTGGGTGCTTGCGGGGTGTGATAAATGCAGCTTCCGGGCTATCCCATGCAGGCATTGGAATAATTTTTCCATCATTGCACCGCACAAAAGTAGTGTCATTGTTCGTTGCGGACAGATTTGGCACATAAGCTATCAGTGCAAAGAACAGGATAAGACTTTGCTTCTTAAGAAAAAATTTGCAACATTGTTGCATGCGGTTCAAGTTATCCATTTGTTTTCTTTTGAGTTTATTTAAAATAATATTGTCCTTTTCTGCGTGTCATCCAGCCATAATCGATAGCATGTTGAGGGCAATGATGATAGCATGCAAAACAAGCTAAGCATCTTTCATTGTGCTTCCAAGCTGGCTTTTGCCGAAATCCGCCCACGATGTCATCTACAGGACAGACCATTTTACAAATACCACATGCTACACACCTTTTCACATCAACATGGAAAGGTGAATCGGTTATGAAATAATTCGTGAATACTTTCCCCAAGAAATAGCTATTGATGCGAGGCCATTTACTTAAATGTAAATGCACCTCTCCCCTCTTACAATCAAAGATAGCTTTCGCATAATCTCTCAATGCCTTTTCTGCCTCATGCTTTTTTCGTAGCATCGTAGCTCTACTGTCTATATCCATAAAAGGGAGTCCCACATAGGTATTTGGCATAAGGAGCGAAAACATGGCCTGCACATGCAGTCCCACTTTTTCTAAGTCCTTTTGTGCATAATCCATCGTTAGCCCTACATCGTTGCCCGCTGTGCACAAAAGATAGCAAAAATGCTGTTCTAAATGTGTTGCACGCAGCTGTAATTTCTGCATGAATGTGCGCACTATTTTTGGAGGACGCCAGCCATGGACAGGGAAAACAAATCCTATTCGTTCATCTGTCTTTAACGCAAAATTGCAATCCCCATCCATAATTTCGGGGATTGCATATAATGTTTCTTGTGTGAACTGTGCTAATTTTTGCGCAGCCCATTTACTATTTCCTGTGCCAGAAAGATAAAAAATCATCTACTTCTGAGCTTCATTCATCACACCTTCAATATAGAGACGTGTCATCTCTGTTTTTGCATTTGTGCGCACTGTGATGCTCTTCTTAAAATGTCCAGGAAACTTTCCTTCTCCATTATAGGTTACTTTAATCTGCCCCTTTTGGCCAGGTTGAATAGGAGCCTTAGTATAAGAGGGGATTGTGCAACCGCAACTTGCAATTGCTTGATTGATAACTAAAGGTGCATCGCCTACATTTGTAAAAGTAAAGATAGCTTGTTGCACGGCTTCTTTCTCTGTAAAAGTACCTAAATCCTGAGTTGTCTTATCAAATTTAATTTCTGCTTGCTTCTGTGCAAAGGCCATCGAAACAAATGCTATCATAAGGATGGCTATCATTAAACCTTTCTTCATAATTCCTTCTTTTAAAGTATTATATGGAGTGCAAAAATACAAAAGTTAAGTGATTTTATCGGGTGTTTAAAGTTTTTTTGCATTATATTACCAAACTTTCGCAGCCATTCTAATCACATCAACACCTTTGCTATGTTGCAATTTTGAATTAAGACACTCCTCGCTAAATGTCATCCTGTCGGATTGCTTCCAGGAATTTCTGCAACAGATGTATATCTTTTATGGTTGGAGACTTTTCAAATTTACTGTTCAGATTGATACCAACACATTGTGGATGATGAAATTGTCGGATAGCAGCCACCGTATTGGGCCCAATTCCTCCACCCAACAAGAAAGGTAGTTTGCCGGAATAGGCATATAAAATACTCCAATCGAAAGGCTCATCAGCATCTGTTGCTTGATTATGCTTTGCATCAAACAAAAGCATATCGGCATGCCCTTCATATTGTTGACAGCAGGAAAGATCAGCCTTATCTGCCACATAAATAGTCTTTATAAACTTTATATTGGGGCGAATATCAGGATCAACACTGCGTCGAAGATTATCAATAAGCACAGGAGAGGCTGAACCGTCAAGCTGTACATAATCCAACTGATAGTTATAAATATAGGTGATGATTTGCTGGGGCATGGCATTCGTAAATACACCGACGCGTTTGGGTGGTTGAAGTGCTTGAGATGTCTGTTTCAGCAATATATTATGATGTGGCTTTGCATAATCAGGTAAAAGCCCTGCCCCACTCGGCTGCAAACGAATAAAACGGAAAGACTCCGGAGAAAAAACAAATCCTATCATATCAACCGAAAGGTTTGAAACCTCTTTAATATTGTGGGCACTGCACAAGCCACAAACTTTTATTTGCAAAGGTAGTTGTCGATTTTTCATAACCATTTTTCAATGTTTACAGAAAGTGTACTATTTACGCGGGAAAAATGCGCCATATTGCCTGCAAATTTACAATTAGTTTATGAATAAAACATTAAAGATTTTAGGAAAATGCAATATTACTTGCTAAGCTGCGTTAGAGAAATAGACAACCATTCATTAAGCAGCAACGTATGAAGCCTCAAAAAAACGAAGGGCCACAGCCTTCAGAACGAACATTACACATTATTCGCCAAGTGGCCTATACCTATCAATTGGTAAAGTTTAAACACGAAAGAACTTCATCTTATTTGAATTAAAAGAAACACAACAATATGGAAACACTCATTTCTCCCTCGCTTTTATCGGCCAACTTTCTGAACTTACAGAAAGATATCGAGATGGTTAACCAGAGTGAAGCCGACTGGTTACACTTGGACATCATGGATGGAGTCTTTGTACCCAATATCTCATTTGGATTTCCAGTGATTGAAGCTGTACAAAAGATTTGTAAAAAACCTTTAGATGTGCATCTCATGATTGTGCAGCCCGAGCGCTATATTGAGCAAGTTGCTCGCCTGCAAGCAATGATGATGAATGTGCATTATGAAGCCTGTACGCATCTGCATCGCACTATTCAGCAAATTCATGCCGCGGGGATGAAAGCGGGTGTCACGCTTAATCCTTCGACTCCTGTAAGCATGTTGGAAGATGTGATTGATGTGGTTGACATGGTGTTGCTCATGAGTGTTAACCCAGGTTTCGGCGGACAGCAATTTATTCCACATACAGTAGAAAAAGTTAAGCGGCTAAAACAGCTGATAGAAACTGCACACACCAGCACACTAATTCAAGTAGATGGGGGTGTTGATGCAAACACAGCTCCGGCACTTGTTCAAGCAGGTGCTGACGTTTTAGTGAGTGGGAGTTATATTTTTAGAAGCCAGAACCCACTTGAAACCATCGCTGCCTTAAAGCACGTTAGAAATATGTAGTAGGCGTTTTAGCTCAAATGGTTATTATGCCGATTCGAAGGTCAAGCAAGTTGCAAAGAGATGTTGTATATTCGTGCCATCTTTCGCAAATTGCGGATGGCATAGTGCAAACGTCCTAAACTCGTGTTGATGCTTACATTGGTCCGCTCTGCGATTTCTTTAAACGGCATTTGTTGGTAAAAACGCATGAAAACAACTTCACGTTGCACGGGAGGAAGCAAATCTACCATGCGTTTTACATCGGTTAGTACTTGTGCATTGATGCACTCTGCTTCAATATTGTTAGCCAAAAGCGCCCTTGCCGAGAGTTGCGTGAGCGTATCATCTTCAATAGAAATGATGTTCTTATGCTTTTGCGAACGAAATAAATCTATCATCACGTTGTGGGCGATGCGCGTGAGCCATGCACCAAATTTTCCATTCGCCCGATAAGCGTTATTCTGCAATTTGCTAATGGCTCGCACAAAAGTTTCCTGGAAGACATCGTCAGCCACATGTCGGTCGCGAACCACGAAGAGAATATATGTAAAGAGCTGACTTTGATTGCGTCGCAACAATTCATCAAAAGCGCGATTATTGCCGGCAACATAGCGCAACGCCAACTCTTCATCTGTAAGTGAATTTAGATTCATCATCTGTTATGTTTAAAGGATTGTGAAAGAGATTTCCTGCCATTCATTTTCTACGCCGTCTAAAATTGGGATTAAAACTCTTGGGCTTAGCCTTAGCCTTTGGAGATCCTTGTGTGGCAGTTGCCTTCTGATGTGTATTTTGCGACCCCTCGTGCCGTTTGGCTATCGGCGCTTCATGCGTCGGAGGCGTGTACGTACTTCCTATAGGACGGTCATCGTAATGTGCTGTATGCGACTTTGAAAAGCTTGCTGATTGCCCTTTAGGGAAAAGGGCTGCAATGAGATCTTCGCGGTGGATGCGCCGCAATTCGCGCGCAATACCCTTACGTTCCTCCGCCTTATACCAAAAGAAGAATTGGCGTTGTGCCAACTTTTCTTGCGGTGTCTTAGCGCTGAACACAGGCTCCAACGTGTAGGGATTGTAGCCCGTGTACCAGGCTTCGGTTGAAATGGTCATGGGCGTAGGCGTGAAATCCTGCACCTGCTCTAACTGGAAGTTCAATTTTTTAGTAATCACGGCCAATTCGGCCATGTCTTCTTCTCGACATCCAGGATGCGAACTGATGAAATAAGGGATGAGTTGTTGCTTCAACCCAGCCTCTTTATTCACTTGGTCAAAGATTTCTTTAAACGCATAAAACTGCGAAAACGAGGGCTTTCGCATAAGTTGGAGCACCTCATCCTGTGTATGCTCGGGGGCAATTTTCAAGCGTCCGCTCACGTGGTTAACAATCAGTTCGCGTGTATATTGTTTTGCTGCCGCATTAAGTGTCTCATCCTTGCTCTTGTGCAGCAACAAATCATAACGCACACCACTCCCAATGAAGCTCTTTTTTACGCCAGGAAGTGCATCTACGGCACGATAGATTTCTAACAGCTGACTGTGGTCCACATTCAAATTGGGACAAATCTCTGGATGAATACACGATGGACGTTTGCAATGCTCACACGCTTTGAGGTTACGGCCACGCATGCCATACATGTTAGCCGACGGCCCGCCAAGATCAGAAATGTAGCCTTTAAAATCGGGCATCTGCGTCACCTTTCGTGCTTCTTCCACAATGCTACGCTGGCTGCGACAAGCCACAAACTTGCCTTGATGAGCCGAGATGGTGCAAAATGCGCAGCCACCAAAACAGCCTTGGTGCATGTTGATGGAGAATTTAATCATGTCGTAGGCCTGTAACCGCTTATTTTTATATTTTGGATGGGGCAAACGGGTATAAGGAAGGTCGAAAAGCGCATCCACCTCATCGGTTGTCATCGTGGGATAAGGCGGGTTGACCACCACATATTGTTTGCCCACCTGCTGCAAAAGCCGCTGCGCATGAATCTTGTTTGATTCTTCCTCAATATGCCGATAGTTCTCGGCCTCGGCACGTTTGTCGTGCAAGCAAGTTTCGTGAGCATGCAACACAATATCGTCGGCCTTGATTTCATTGGCAAATTGGGCAATAGGCGTCAGATAAACCGTCTGCGGAATGTCGTGAATGTCGGCAATGCGACGGCCAGCATCAATGTCCTGACAAAGCTGAAGAATGGACTTTGCCCCCGAACCATAGAGTATCAAATCGGCCTTGCTGTCGCAAAGAATGCTCGGGCGTAACCGATCTTGCCAATAATCATAGTGTGTAAGGCGGCGCATAGAGGCTTCGATGCCTCCCAAGACGACGGGAACATCGGGATAAAGTTGCTTCAAAATTCGTGAATAGACAATCGTCGGATACTCGGGACGGCAGTCATGTCGACCGTCGGGGCTATATTCATCGACGGCTCGCAAACGCCGATTAGCCGTGTATTTGTTCACCATCGAATCCATGCAGCCCGGCGAAATACCAAAAAACAGCCTCGGCCGCCCTAACTTTTTAAAATCACGATAATCGCCATGCCAATCGGGTTGCGGCACGATGGCCACGCGATAGCCTGCAGCCTCTAAAGAGCGGCCGATGACGGCCACACCAAAAGAGGGGTGGTCGATATAAGCATCGCCCGAAAAAAGAATGACATCAAGCTCGTCCCAACCACGGAGCATACACTCCTTTTTCGTAGTTGGAAGAAAATCGGTGAGTTGATAATGCGATGAATCCAATCTTCTTATCTCTTTTTTATATCCGTATTTAAACTATGTTCTCGATACATCGGAAATGCTCCTTGTGCTAAAAGTCTCCCAAAAACAACGCGCGAAGCGGCACTTTTCTGAAAAACCTTGGAAAAACAACGCGCGAAACGATGTTTTGGAAAAAAACCTTGGAAAAACAACGCGCGAAACGATGTTTTGGAAAAAAGCCTTGGAAAAACAACGCACGAAACGATGTTTTGGAAAAAAGCCTTGGAAAAACAACGCGCGAAACGACGTTTTGGAAAAAAGCCTTGGAAAAACAACGCGCGAAACGGTATTTTGTTTTTAAAACCATGCAGAGTGTGCGCTGGAAGCATCCTTTTATGCGTCGCACCCTTCTTCTCCAGCCTGCTTGCTCTTCCAATCGGCAAATAGCAGCATCAGCTGGTGCAAGCCAAAGGCCTTCATATTGGGATGGTAGATCACATCGAGGCAAAGATCCAGCAACGGTTTGTTGTTGCCTTCTTCGCTCTCGAGCAGTGAGCGCACATTGAATTTCAGCTTGTCCAACACGTTTTCGTCGACAATGCCATTGCTATCTACCAAATTGCGCGTCAGATGATAACGGTCAATGGTTTGCAGATGTTCCTCGGTGAGTTCTATCGAACGCGTACCCGATGGATTTGCTTGTATTTTATACATTGTTTTATATTGTAAATGATGATTTCGTTTATTGAAAAAGTTGCTGCATGATGGTGCGCATCAGCATGGTGCGTTGCGAACGTTGCCGAATACATTCAAAGGGAAAGCCCATGAACCACGCCCGATAGTTTGGCCCGCGGTAGCATGTCGCAGCCGGCTGCCCGTCACTATATTGCAGCACCATGGCCGCACCATCCAAAGGTTGCAGCGCATCGACCGAAGTTGCGGCATAATGGTCAGCGTTGGGGGTGCGGAAAATGTCGAAGCTGTCTTGCCCAGCGTAAATGGTTTCACCTGCATGGCACGAGTCGCAGCTGACCGACTCAACCTTGAATACATCGGAAAGAAACTTTCTGTCAGACTCGCTGCGCTGGTCGGAGGCCGCATAACTGCCGCTTACCAACAGTTGTCCACGCTGCGCCACATAATTGCGTAACAGTTGTTGCAACGGCTTTGAGAAGGTCTGACCGTAGCGGTCGGTTTTCTGCAAGCCCAAAAGAAGGTCTATAGCCTGATAGCGGGTGAGCGGCTCCAGCCTCTTCTCTACACAGCTGAGCGTGCAACTGGCCACATTATAAGTGCCTATGGCAGCAAGTGCTTCCACATGGCTGCGCACAGCCGAGAAATCGTTGCCAGCAATGAATTTTCCTTCAAGTTCGTTGCCGCTATAGCCCAAACCGGTTGCATCTTCAATGCCCATGCGTGTCTTGTCGAAATTGAGCTGTCGCCCACTCCATCCTGCAGTTAAACCATAGGACACACCAGGGTCTTTGTCCATATCAAAGCCTTGACGGTCGGCATCATCCACCACGAATGGTGGGGCTAAACGAGTGAATCCATTTGCCACGAGAATCGTTTTTGTGGCGCCCGACACATGATAGGCCGACAGTTCCTCCGTTGGGAAGCTCTCGCCACCCTGGTTGATGGCCGTCACCTTGAAATTATATTGCACGCCGGGCTGCAAGTCGATTTCTGTGTAAGGAGTGCCCACCACAACACCATTGTCATAGCCTTTGTCGCCCATAGCTGTGTAGACCACGTAGGAAGAAGGCGTGGCAGAGGGTTCTAAACTGTCGGGAGTGGTCGACCAGGCCAGACGAATGCGTTGCGGTTGCACAAAAGTGAGACGGAAGTCTTGTGGGGCGAGGGGCGCAATAACCGTGGGACGTCCATGTGCACCATTCACATAGCGAGCAATCGTCTTATAAAGAGAGCGTGCCATGAGAAATTTAAAATGGGGATCTTGCCCTAACAGCATGTCGGGAAAATTCTGATGGGAAAGGGTCTCAATAATGGCACTCGGCACTTCGGACAGACGTGTTTCGGCATAGTTCTTATCCCAAAGATAACGAATGGGCCAAGGGGTCTGCGAGGCTGACAAATCTCGTTGCAGTCCGTCCAACAACTGTTGTGCAAAATCTTTCGAAACCAAACGGCTCACGCCTGCATTCAGCTGGCCTTCGTTGAAATGGGTCGTGCAAATGGCCAACGAACCCACCAAACTGCCATCGGCGTTGTAGCCTGCGTCACTATGCACCGCTAAAGCCAATTCGATCGGAACGCGCTTACCCTCTAAGTTGGGCACATAGCATGACCCTCCGCTAAGCCAGTTGGTCATCTGAGGACGTGCATTGATATCATCCCCATAATCGTTGGCACCTAATTTCCCATTATACACCCACGTGGGTGCTCCAGCCCATTGCGCATAGTAGCGCGCACCTTCCAAACAACGCGGCATACCACTGACTATTCCGCCACGCGAAATGTTACCCATTCCTCCTCCAAAACGCAAGGCATCAGCTGTAACCACACCATGATGCGCGGAGTGGTTGGTGAGCACAACGCGATTGTCCAAGCTACTGCCAGCATCAAAATCAAACGAGCCCAAATAAACCCATGTACCACCACCCATGGTTTGATTGACCAAAAAACGAGTTGCCTGCCCGCGATGATAAACGATATATTCGGCATCGGACACGCTTTTTTCCGTTGTTTGATAACTCACGTACACGGCAAAGCGTCCTGCCTTCTGGAATGTGGGCTGATAGGAAATGAGTGACGGATTTTTGCTTCTCGTGGCTTTGGCCATGCGCGCCGTCCCTTGTTCAAACGGATTTTCACCATTTTCGTAACTCCCTTGATGCATTGAGAAACCAGGAGTGTCGGTTGTGGTCCACACACCTTTTACATTTTCCTCCCGATAGGCTGGCACTTTTGAAATATCATTATCGATGATGTGCTCTTCGGTTTGCCAATCACGCTCACGCGGCGTAAACACAACCGCTCCTGCTCGTTGCAACATCGGGATGAGATAAGGTACGACGATCGTTTGCGTGAACAAATCTTCTGTTGTGCAAAAGAGCGCAGGACGCTGCCACACCCATTTACTCTTGTTTATGTCGTAATAGCGTCCATGGCTCGCCCATAAGGAAATATGGCGACCAAATAAACCATGCGGAATAGCAAATGGATGTGAAGCATTTGCTACCCACGGTGCATCGACATCATCTATATCGCCCCAAAACTGACGACCAATATCTGCAGGCAGCTTGGCATCTGGTAAAAGATACGCTATGGGTTGCCCGCCACATTGCAATTCCAGCTGATAATGCTGTGTGAAAGTAGGGAGTAGTTTTTTTATCGATTTATAAAGCTTATGTAATTGCTTAGGCATAATATTTTGCAAATCGGGAGCATTATGGAACTCAACTAAGAGGCGTCCTTTCGCATCTAAGGTGATAGACTTTACCTCAATCGGAGCCGAAAAATCAAACTTCTCTTGATAATATTTCGCAAAATAGCCATTCATCATCACTTTATAGGTGTTTAAATCTGTGGGCATTTCTGCCCACAGAAACAATCCATACCAAAACAGTGACAACAATAGCAATACTTTGCGTAGATGTGGTAAACTCTTCTCAATAAGCAAAATTCTCTGGTTTTTTCCCTTTAAATGACTTGAAATAATCTTTTATTAAAGGCATATCACGTTCAATATCACCGGATGGAATAAAAGTTTGCGTGCATACAATCTGTTTCTTTTCATAATCAACGCCATAGAGAAGAATGGGGATTTTCGCACCAAGCGCAATGTAATAAAATCCCTTTTTCCAATCAGCATTAGGTGAACGTGTTCCTTCGGGCGTAATACAAAGTCTGAAATCGGACGATCGCATAGCCGTATGAACTAAATTATCTGTCATACTGCTGTGCTTACTTCGCCACACGGGTATGCCCCCTAACCGTCTAAACAACATGCCCAATGGCCAAAAGAACCATTCGCGCTTCATCAGGAAATTGATTTTTATACCTTCAGACCACGTGAATAGCTGACCTAAAATAAAGTCCCAATTACTTGTATGAGGTGCTAAACAGATAATAAACTTTTCAGGGAATGGGATGGTGACATGTTTTGTCCATCCCATTTTCTGATAGAGAAGCCAGTTGGCAAACTTTTGTATACGCATTCGCCTTTATAAATTCTGAATGTGGTCAACAATTTCATTTACCTGTGTATTGAAATCATTGATAATTACTTTGTAATAAGCTTTTGCAGGAAGTCCTGGCTCCGGATGCGAAATGCGGCGGATAAAATCATTGTGAACCGAAAGGATTACCCTTAAGAGGGCATCTAAATTCTCCTGATTAATCTTTTTACCATAAAGTGAAGCTGCTACGGCTTCGGCAAACAAGTCGCTACAAACATAGTCTATAGACCGTTTTAATTCTCTCTTCTTAGCCATAATCTTTGTAACTTTTATATTTATGCTTGCCAAAGATAAACAAAAAATTGTAATTGTAAAATATGCACCTTAAAAAGTTTCGGATAATTTTTGTTTTCATTCCATTTATTTTTATGTTTCACAGAAAAGTCGTAAATTTGCGCGTGTTATTGCATAACATTAATTTATAATCATAAAATAAAATCGAAATGATGGAAATTAGCGCATTGCAGAAAGCAAGATCTGCTTATCAGCCTAAGTTACCCAAAGCCCTTCAGGGTGCAGTGAAGATTGTAGAAGGAGCGCCAACACAAAGCGTTGACAATCAAGAAGAGATTAAGAACTTATTTCCCAACACGTATGGAATGCCCTTGGTAGAATTTGTTCCAGGAAATGAGACCAACCAAAAGAAGATGAATGTTGGTATTATTCTTTCTGGTGGACAAGCTCCTGGCGGGCACAATGTCATTAGTGGTTTATTCGATGCCGTTAAGAAACTTAATCCCGAAAACCGCCTTTATGGCTTTTTAATGGGGCCAGGCGGATTGGTTGACCACAACTATATTGAAATTACTTCAGAATTTATTGACCCGTATCGCAACACCGGAGGTTTCGATATGATTGGCTCTGGACGTACAAAGTTGGAAAAAGAGGAGCAGTTTGAAAAAGGCTTGCAAATCATTCGCAAATTAGACATCAGCGCCATTGTTATTATTGGCGGAGACGATTCGAATACCAACGCTTGTGTATTAGCTGAATATTATGCAGCCAAGAAATATGGTGTACAAGTGATTGGCTGCCCAAAGACGATAGATGGCGACTTGAAGAACAGTCAAATCGAAACGTCATTCGGTTTCGACACCGCTACAAAGACCTATTCAGAGCTGATTGGCAACATCGAGCGTGACTGCAACTCTGCACGCAAATATTGGCACTTTGTAAAGCTTATGGGGCGTTCGGCTTCACACATCGCGTTGGAATGTGCACTGCAAACCCAACCCAACATTTGCTTAATCTCAGAAGAAATTGAGAAAAATGACCTTACACTGAACGAAGTGGTTGAGAACATTGCCAACACCGTAGCTTATCGTGCCGCACAAGGCAACAACTTCGGTGTAGTGCTCATTCCCGAAGGTTTAATCGAGTTTATTCCTGCTATCGGCCGCCTTATTCAAGAGCTGAACGACCTACTTGCTGCGCACGGTGCCGACTACAAGGACTTGAACAAGGATGCACAGCGTGCTTATATTCTCAGCCATCTGTCAAAGGAGAATGCTGCAACGTTCGAAACCCTTCCTGAAGGTGTGGCACGCCAATTAAGTTTGGATCGTGACCCTCACGGCAATGTGCAAGTATCACTCATCGAAACAGAGAAACTTCTTTCAGAGATGGTTGATGCTAAACTTCAGCAATGGGCTAAGGAAGGAAAATACAATGGAAAATTTGCGCCGCAGCACCACTTCTTCGGCTACGAAGGACGTTGCGCTGCTCCATCTAACTTCGATGCCGACTATTGCTACGCCTTAGGAACCAGTGCGGCTCAACTCATTGCTAATGGAAAGACTGGTTACATGGCCATTGTTAAGAATACCACAGCCACAACTGACAACTGGAAAGCTGGGGGTGTGCCTATTACTATGATGATGAACATGGAACGCAGGAACGGCCAGATGAAGCCTGTTATCCGCAAGGCATTGGTTGAACTTGATGGTAAACCTTTCAAAGCTTTTGCTGCAAAACGCGATGAATGGGCGAAGAATACAGCATACGTTTATCCAGGTCCTATCCAATATTGGGGACCAGCTGAAGTTTGTGATCAACCCACCAAAACGCTGATTTTGGAACAAAAATAATCCAACTTATTATCAATTCATATATAGGGAAAGGAAAAACACCAGAAAACAAGCCTTTCCCTATATTTTTATTTGCATGACAACAACAAAACGAACCTACAAGCGGACTCGAAAAAGAAGGAAGCCAACCACACGTAAACGTTTTCGCCCCTTTCGTAATCTCTCACGCAAAACCATTGCATGGGGAGCTGTGGGTATGATAGCGGTCTACGTTTGGTGCTTTTATCATTTCTTTGTTGGACCTACGGGGTTCCGTTGGCGTGCACTTTATGGTGAAGCTAAATATCCCGAAGGCTACGAAATCCACGGCATTGATATCTCCCATTATCAAACCAACATCGACTGGGAGAAGGTGGCCAATGCAATGATTGAGGGAAATCCCATTCGTTTTGTCATTATGAAGAGCACAGAAGGAACGGGCAAACTCGACGAAACGTTTTATGAAAACTATCAGAGTGCCGGAGACTATGGCTTCATTCGCGGTGCCTACCACTTTTGGAGCACCAAATCGTCTGCACGCGATCAAGCCTATTATTTTCTTGATAAAGTTCATCTTAATGATGGCGATTTGCCACCCGTTTTAGACGTGGAGCACAAACGTCCCGATCAGACCACTGAAGATTTTCAACGCGATGTGCTCACCTGGCTTCACATTGTGGAAGATAAATATCACGTGAAGCCCATACTCTATACCTACCACAAATTCAAGCAGCAATATCTTTCAGCACCCGTTTTCAACGACTATCCCTATTGGATAGCTCACTACTATGTAGACAAGGTGGAATATAAAGGTGCTTGGAAATTTTGGCAACACACCGATGCAGGAAAAATTCCTGGTATAAAAGGTTATGTCGATTTTAATATCTATAACGGCAGCTACTACGATTTAAAGAAAATGGCCATCGGCAGTAGCCGTTGGTAAGGGCGGCCTCAACCCTCCTCTGCCTGCTACAACATTATATGCGAAGCTCTTTCAGGATAGCCGCCATCTTTTGTTTTGTCGTTATCGTTGTGGGAACTAATGGCAGGCGCAGCACATTCTCAATCATCCCCATATCATTCAGTAATGCTTTGCAACCCGCAGGATTGCCGTCGATAAAAAGTAAGGAATAAAGTTCGGTGAATTTGTGATGAATTTTCCGTGCGGGTTCATATTCTCCATTGAATTCTAAGCGAATCATACGGCTAAACTCTTTCGGCAGCGCATTACCAATCACGGAAATAACGCCTGCTGCACCACTGGCTACCATGGAGAACGTCAAAGCATCATCGCCACTAATCACGTCGAAGCGATGGGGCTTATTCTTAATAATCTCATCCACCTGCTCCATGCTGCCGCTGGCTTCTTTCACGCCAACAATATTTGCAAAATCATTGGCCAAGCGAACAATAGTCTCGGGCTTCATGTTGACCCCCGTCCGCCCCGGAACGTTATAGAGCACAATGGGCAACGGGCTCACTTCGGCAATGGCTTTAAAATGCTGATAAATTCCTTCTTGAGAAGGTTTGTTGTAATAAGGACAGATGCTCAAAATGCCATCAATCCCCGTCCAATCGGTCGTCTTGATTTCTTCCACCACAGCGGCGGTATTGTTTCCACCACAATATTTAAGGATAGGCACACGTCCTGCCACACGCTCTCTGATAAATGCCGTGATGTCATCGCGCTCTTGCTGCGTCAGGCAAGGTGCCTCGCCCGTCGTTGCCAAAATACACAAAAAGTCGGCGCCGTTTGCCAACTGATATTCTATGAGTCGCTTCAGTGCATCATAGTCAACCTTCCCTTCGGATGTGAATGGAGTGATGAGCGCGATACCTAAACCTTTAAATATATTGTGTGCCATAAATACTTGTTTTTTCGTTCGTGCAGGCAAAGATACGATTATTCTTGCAAAGCGGTGCCAACTTGGCGGTATTATTTTGCTGCCCCATCCCGTCAATGCGAGCCGATGTAGAGGCAAAGCATGCCCAGCAACACCAACAGCAAATCGATGGCTTTGGCTTTAACATTGCGTTCCCGAAAAAAGAGCACTGCCGTGATGAAACTCACAATGACACTGCCGCGGCGCACCATGCTCACAACCGAAATCATGGCACCGGGGAGGCTTAGCGCGTAGAGATAGGCGAAGTCGGCAAGACTTAGGAATATCGAGATGAAAACAATCGCGCCATCCCACCGAAAAGGCGTTGACTGTCGCCGCTTGGGAAACCAAATGGTGCACAAAATGATGCCCATTAAAACCATCTGATAAATGTTATACCAGCTCTGCACCACCATGCGATTCAGTCCCACGCCCCCATCCTGCACAGAGGCCATCAGATATTTGTCATACAACCCACTCGCTGCACCCAACAATGCTGCAATAATCAGGCAAAATATCCAGCGATTGTGCTTAAAGTCAATGCCCTCTTTCCGCCCGCTTCGGCTCAACAAGAAGAACGACAAAATGGCCATCAACACACCCGTCCACTGCCACAGATTGAGCCGCTCGCCATAAACCAGCAGCGCACCCACCAGCACCAACACGGGGCGCGTGGCATTGATGGGACCAACAATGCTTAGCGGAAGATGCTTCATGGCAAAATAGCCAAAAATCCAGCTCGACAGCACCAAAACGCTCTTCAGCAAAATGAAACGATGTGCCGCCCACCCCATCTGCGGCACATAAAACATGCTGCCGTCCAAGGTGTGCGACGAAGCGGACAGAACGATGAAGGGGAGGAAGATGAGCGTTGAAAGCAGCGTGTTGAGAAACAAAACGGGGATGACCGCGTTGTTGCGCAACGACTTTTTCTTAAACGTGTCGTAAAAGCCCAGCAGCGCCGCCGAAAGGAATGCTAAGAGTAACCACATTGCAATATATTTTTAATTGTTAAGCCCGTCCAAGGGGTTGAAACATCCGTTTTTGAGAAAAATACACGAGATACGGGGTGTATTTCGGCTCTTTTTGAGAAAAACATACGAGATACGGGGTGTATTTCGGTCGTTTTTGAGAAAAACACACGAGATACCAGGGGTGTTTCGATTGTTTTTGAGAAAAACACACGAGATACCAGGGGTGTTTCGACTGTTTTTGAGAAAAACACACGAGATACCAGGGGTGTTTCGACTGTTTTTGAGAAAAACACACGAGATACCGGGGGTGTTTCGACTGTTTTTGATGAAAACAACGCTTCGGGGACTCCCGAACAAGCGTTTTTGATAAAAACAACGCTTCGGGGAGTCCCGAACAGGCATTTTTGATAAAAACAACGCTTCGGGGAGCCCCGAACAAGCATTTCTGAGAAAAACAGCCCGCCGGGGACTCCCGAACACAGATTTCCGACCTAAGCGCTTCATTTCTTCCTCCCCCCAACTAATAAACAATGTCTTCTAAAAACAGCGCATGGCCGGGCATGCTCTCCCCCGCTTGGCTGCGGTTGCCGTCCGTCAAGATGCACTGGAATTCGGACAACGAGATTTTGTGCCGCCCCAAAAGCATGAGTGTCCCCACCGTGGCACGCACCATGTTGCGCAGAAATCGGTTGGCCGTGATTTCAAAATACCATTCGTGCGCCGCTGTTTGCACCCACTGGCAGGTCGTCACTTCGCAAAGTGTTGTTTTGTTGTCGCCGCCACTTTTGCAAAAGGCGGCGAAATCGCGCTGTGCCAGTAGCAGTTTGCAGCCTTCGTTCATCCGCTTGAAGTCGAGCGGGAAAGTGACGAGCAGCGAATAGTGGCGCAGAAAAGGCGACTTCGCGGTGTGGATGTAATAGTGATAGGTGCGCCATTTTGCCGAGAAACGTGCGTGCATATCGCCAGCCACCGGCACCAGCTTTTGCACGCTGATGTCCCTTGGCAGCATGCGATTTAACCGATAGACCACCTGTTCTGTGTCCATTACCTCTGCAAAATCGAAATGCGCCACCATCAACCGGGCATGCACACCCGTATCGGTTCGGCCGGCTCCCACCACTTCAATGGGCGTGCGCAAAAGCGTTGTCAAAGCCTGTTGCAGCACCGCTTGCACCGAGATGCCATTGGGTTGCAGCTGCCAGCCGTGATAGCGGGTGCCATCATAACTGAAATAAATGAAATAGCGCTGCATACGGGGGTTATCGTGCTCCATAATTCTTTAATATGTTATACATCACTTGGTCGTAGCCGTAAACGTCGTCGTAGGCGCGCATGACGCCATTGGCATCGGGATAGAGCGTGAAATAGGTGATGAAGAGCGGCACTTCGGGCGTGATGTTGACCGAGCCTATCAGTAATTGCCGCTTCAAGGTATCTGGCTTCTCCACAGCTTTTTCGTCGCCATCGGCAGGCCTTGCTTTCTTTTTTCCGATATCGGCCGTCATCGAATATCGTATTTTCTCGGCCAACTGCTCGTCTTTCTCGCCTAAAAGAAAGAGGGCCAACGCATAGGGATGCTGCACGCGAACGCAGCCGTGGCTCACATCGCGTGAGTTTTTGGCAAAGAAGTCGCGCTGATCGGTGTCGTGCAAAAACACACTGAATTTATTGTTGAAACGAAAGACGATGCGCCCCAACGAGTTCCCTACCCCACCCGATTGAATCACCAAGTAGTCTTTGCTCATGAGCATGCTGGGCGTTACCTGGTCGAGTGGCATTTTTCGCCCTGTCGAACGCTGTCGCACGAAGAAATTGCGCGCCTCAAAATATTCAGCGTTTCCTGCTTGCGGCAAAATTGATTTTTCGATGATGCTTCGCGGTACAATCCATTGTGGATTGATGTCCATGCGCATAAAACGGCTCGTGAGCAAGGGTGTTTTCGTGTCTAAGGCACCACAACCCACACGCATCTCCAACACGTCTTCGCCATCCACGGCTCGCAGCTGGAATGCAGGTATATTCACCATCACATATTTACTATGCTGCGACGGCCTGTCGTCTGTGCGCCAGCGCGCACGCTCCATGTTGCAAAGAATGCGCAGACGTTGCTGCGGGTTGGTTTCGATTTGCAGCATCTCCTCATACCTTTTATATAATGCACTTTGCGGAAGAATCTCTTGCAGAAATATCGCCAAGCTGTCGTGCGCCAATTTGCGTTGACAGATGCTGAAAAAATTGCGATTCAAGCGCTTCATGGGCACATCAAACAGGCTGCGATAAGACTGTGATGTGGAGTCGGGCTTCAACAAATCCAAGCGATTGAATGCTGTGTAGGGGTTGACAAAACCAAACTGCATGCCGGCTGCATAACGATAATAAGCTTTGGTGAGGTTGTATTCTAATCGAGCGAAAACCTTGTTGATGGTATGGCTGCTATCCGAGAAGTCTAAATTATGCGCACGCTGCAAATCATCGGTGATTTGTTGTACACGGAATTTCTCTGGTCGGAAGCCCAAATGCTTCACGTTTTGCAAAGCCATTAAGAGCGTTTCAGCCTGCGCATTTACGCCATTCCGCGTAATCCACAAAAAGGTTCCACGTCGCGTATAATGGGCTTTACAGCGCATGTCGGGCATCATCGAGTCGGTATCGCTCTTCTTTAGTTGCGCGATGTAACGGCGTATTTGATGCGAATTTAGTGCATAGTTCGATTGGCGCAGTGTTGCATAGTGCGATAATTGCAAATTTGCATTGGGATTGTCGGCCCGCTCTTTACAGGCTACGACAAAAACAACCATCAAAAAAGTAAATACGTTTATCCTGAAACGATATGCATTCTGTGCTTTTATCCTAAATATAGTCACTCCATTAGTTCTCCTGTCAATAATCTTTGAATGTTTAAAGTGTCACAACTAATCCCTCATCGGACAACATGCTCTGTTCGAAAACGGTTTTGGCTTCGTTGAGCAACACACGCTCGTCCTCATACCTCGAGCTGTAGTGCCCCAATAATAATCGCCCCACTCTCGCATCGCGCGCCACCATGGCAGCTTCCTTCGCTGTGGAATGCCAATATTTTTTTGCATGCGCTGCACAATCTTCTGTATAGGTGCTCTCGTGATAAAGCACATCAACGCCTTGCAGCAAAGTGTGCAGCGTGGGAATATAGCGCGTGTCGCTGCAATAGGCATAAGCCCGTGTTGGGTCGGCAGGCGTTGTTAATTGTTCATGTGGAATGACGTCTCCTGCTGGTGAAACCCAATCCTGCCCAGCCTTGATATTGTTGATTTGGCTCACCGGCACATGATAAAAGTCTATCATTGCACGATTAATATGTGGCAGTTTGGGCTTTTCTCGAAACAAGAACCCACATGTAGGCACTCGATGTTGTAGTGGGATGGTGGTCACCGTCAATCCCCTGTCTTCATAAATCATTTTGCTTTGCGTGGTGTCTAATCCATGAAAAACAATCTCAAAGCCCAACGTGGCACAGAAGAATGCAAGTTGTTCCCGAAAAATAGTTTCGAATTCTTGGGGAGCATAAACGTGCATAGGAGCCGTGCGACCGAGCATTCCAAACGTGCTCAACAAACCCAATAGACCAAAACAATGGTCACCATGTAAATGCGAAATAAAAATGGCTTGCAGCTTTGCGAAATGAATATGCGTGTAGCGTAATTGCGTTTGTGTGCCCTCTCCGCAATCAATCATGAAAAATTTATTGCCCATTTCAACCACTTGCGATGAGGCATTGTGGCGTAGTGTAGGCAAGGCTGAACCGCAACCTAAAATGTGAATTTTAAAGGCATTCATGAGCAACCACTCGTTGTGATAGACGGTTATTGCAGCCGATGGTAAGCGAAAATACCAACCTTATTTTCTAAATACAGGGAATCGGCACCTAAGTTATCAATGGCAAATGTATCTCGATTGAGCAACAGTTGTCCATTATAGATTTTCCATTCCGTCCAAGGGTTTTGCTCGGCTTTGACATTGCTCTTCACAACACCACCTTCAAGTATCTCAAATTGCTTGTCAATGCTTACCCATTTGCCTTGTAAAGTGGTGAGGTTTATCACACGATCTGCATAAGATTCTCCATCAACTTTGTGACCAATCACAGCCAATCGATCGCCACAGAGCAATCCGCCTAACACCACAGCCGAATCAGGTCCTTCGTCCAACAATGTATAATGCAACGTATCTCCCATATCGGTGATAAGTTCAAGATGGTGCATAGATGTACCTTCCCCGCATATTCCATAGCTTGTGGTGTCATTTTGATCCATTTGTGTCGTCTCGTTTGTAGATTGATTGTTACTTGCTTTCTTAGGTTTGCAACCATTAACAACTGCAACAGTCAAAACGATAACCATCAGGAAAATTATTTTCTTCATATTCTGTCCTCCAATTATTTTTCTTCTTTTCGTTTTGCTTCATCCCAAAGTGCATCCATCTCTTCCAATGAAAGGTTGCTCAACGCTCGACCTTGCGCTTTCGCCTGTGCTTCAACATAGCTAAAACGGCGGATAAACTTTTGGTTGGTCTGCTCCAAAGCACTATCTGGATTGAGCTGATAGAGGCGAGCTGCATTCACCAAACTGAAGAGAACATCGCCCAACTCTGCTTGTGCATGTTGTGCATCGCCCTGCTCAAATTCAGCTTCTAATTCGTTCAACTCTTCACGCACCTTTTGCCATACATCGCGCCTATTTTTCCAGTCAAATCCCACATTGCGCGCTTTCTCTTGGATGCGTGCGGCCTTAATGAGCGATGGAAGTGAAGTCGGAACACCCGATAGCACAGTTTCATTGCCATGATGCTCACGCTGTTTACGCTGCTCCCAGGATGCTTCCACAGCTGATGCTGTTGTGGGTTTAGCATGTGTTGCAGCGACCTCGTCAGTTCGATAGATCACTTGTCCAGCCGGATTGATTTCCATTTCCGGATTGACCACACGCCATGTTCCTCCTTTGTTCCAGTCGATGAAATCGTGACGATACATTAATTTGTCGCTGTGAGCATCGCAAACGTCAGCTATATCGAATTGCCCTTGTTCTTCAGCCAACTTTGCATAAAACACAATGTGTTCCAACACATCGCCCAACTCTTTACAAATCTCTTGCACATCACCCTGCAGCAGCGCATCGCTGAGTTCATAAACCTCTTCAATAGTATAGGGACGTAGACTCTCACATGTCTGCTTTCGATCCCAAGGACACTCCGTCCGCAACCGCTCTTGTATATCCAACAGGCGGGCAAAGGCCTGCAACTTTTCTTCTCGAGAATGATTTTTTGTTTTCATGCGCCAAAGGTAACCAATAATTTTCAGTTAGCCATGCAACACTTGTGCATTTTATACCTTTTACTTAGAAAAGATGGATGCTATTTTCAAGGTGGGCCATCATACGTTGTTTTTCAATCACAAGCCAATGCTTTCAGCAGAAAGTGTGAAGGACACTGAAAGAAAAGAGGAAGGATAGATAAATTGGTAAAAATAACCTTGAGCATGCCCACTTTTTTATTATCTTTGCAGACAAAACAACAATAAAAGCGCATTCGCTGCACAATATCAATACTTTTTTAAAGAACAAAATGGGGATATTCGGACTATTCAACAAAAAAAGCAAGGAAACGCTTGATAAAGGACTCGAAAAGACCAAAGAGAGTGTATTCGGTAAGTTAACACGCGCCGTGGCAGGGAAATCTAAAATCGATGACGACGTGCTCGACAACTTAGAAGAAGTGCTCATCACCAGTGATGTGGGTGTTGAGACAACACTCAAAATCATTCATCGCATAGAGGAACGCGTAGCTCGTGACAAATACGTCTCAACAATAGAACTGAACACGATTCTTCGTGAAGAAATTATGGCATTGATGGCAGAAAACAATGCTCTTGATAATGATAATTGGGAATTGCCATCCGATCACAAGCCTTATGTGATTTTGGTAGTAGGTGTAAATGGCGTGGGTAAAACTACCACCATAGGCAAATTGGCTCATCAATTTAAAAAAGCAGGTAAAAAGGTGTACCTTGGCGCAGCCGATACGTTCAGAGCTGCCGCCGTGGAACAAATCTCCATTTGGGGAGAACGCGTAGGTGTTCCTGTCGTAAAGCAACAAATGGGTGCCGATCCTGCCAGTGTGGCATTCGACACATTGCAAAGTGCCAAAGCGAATGCAGCTGATGTGGTACTGATTGACACGGCAGGACGGTTACACAATAAAGTAAACCTCATGAATGAGCTTAAGAAGATTAAAGAGGTTATGAAAAAGGTAACGCCCACCGCCCCCGACGAAGTGATGCTGGTGTTAGATGGTAGTACCGGACAAAATGCTTTCGAACAGGCTAAGCAGTTTTCGGCTGTTACACAAATTACTAGCTTGGCCATTACAAAATTAGATGGAACGGCAAAAGGTGGTGTGGTGATTGGTATCAGCGACCAGCTAAAAGTGCCTGTAAAATATATTGGCTTGGGTGAGCAGATGGATGATTTGCAGCTATTCAATCGTCGTGAATTTGTCGATTCGCTATTTACTTAACCATGCTGTAAGGACAAATAATGAGGAAAAATCAAATCGACATTATTACCATGGGTTGCTCAAAGAATCTGGTTGATAGCGAGATTTTAATGCAGCAATTCGAGGCCAATGGATATCATTGCGTACACGACAGCAAGCATCCTGATGGCGAAATCGCCGTTATCAACACGTGCGGTTTTATTGAGTCGGCCAAAGAAGAGAGTATTCATACGATCTTAGAGTTTGTGCAAGCTAAAACAGAAGGCCGTCTGAATAAACTTTTCGTTATGGGATGTCTTTCGCAACGCTACAAAAACGAATTGGAGAAAGAAATTCCCGAGGTCGATAAGTTCTACGGCAAATTTAATTATAAGCAACTGCTCTATGATTTAGGCAAGGCTGATATTGTCGCTTGCAACGGCAACCGTCATCTCACTACCCCACGCCATTATGCTTATCTCAAGATTGCAGAAGGTTGCGATCGGCATTGTGCCTATTGCGCTATCCCCATCATTACAGGTAAGCATGTCAGTCGTCGGAAGGAAGACATTTTGCAAGAGGTGAGGGATCTGGTAGCAAAAGGTGTGAAGGAATTTCAAGTGATTGCGCAGGAACTCACCTATTATGGCGTCGATCTTGACGGGCAACGACACATCGCCGACCTGATTCGTGACATAGCAGATATTAAAGGGGTTAAATGGATACGCCTGCATTATGCCTACCCCAACCAATTCCCTTTAGAGCTGTTGGATGTCATGCGCGAGAAACCTAATGTTTGTAATTATTTGGATATTGCGCTACAACATATTTCAAACCCCATGCTCAAAGCCATGCAACGCCACGTAACAAAGGAAGAAACCATGGCGCTTATCCAACAGATACGCGAAAAGGTGCCGGGCATTTATCTACGCACAACACTTATGGTGGGATTTCCTGGCGAAACCGAAGCCGACTTTAATGAGCTGGTTGACTTTGTGAAATGGGCTAAGTTTGAACGTATGGGGGCTTTCGCTTATTCAGAAGAAGAAGGAACTTACAGCGCCCAGCATTATCAAGACAATGTGCCGGAGGCTGTAAAGCAACGGCGCTTAGATGCGTTGATGGCCGTGCAACAAGAAATTAGTAGTGAAATCCAGGCTCAAAGCATTGGTAAGATTATGCCTGTAATCATCGACCGAAAGGAAGGCGATTACTATATAGGCCGAACGCAATACAGTTCGCCAGAGGTCGACCCCGAGGTGCTGATTGCTGCAGAGAAACCTTTGCGTGTAGGTAGTTTCTACGCTGTAGAGATTACGGATAGCGAAGCCTTCGATTGGTTTGGACGTGTGGTGAAATAAACTATTTTTCGATGAACAACAAAGAATTTATTGCCGAGCTGGCGCAACGGACAGGCTACACACAGGCTGACACACAAAAATTGGTTAATGCCCTTATCGAAGGGATGGGAAACAGTTTCGAGTCTGGAGAAAATGTGGCTATGACAGGATTTGGAACCTTTGAGGTGAAAAAGCGCTTGGAGCGGGTTGTCGTCAATCCCTCTACTGGACAGCGCATGCTCGTTCCCCCCAAATTGGTTTTAGGTTTTAAGCCCATTACGGCACTGAAAGAGCGGTTAAAGAGTGGAGAGGAAGGAAATGATTAATTTGAAAGAGCTTGCGAAGCATTTGGTAGAGAAGCATGAATTGACGGTCGCCGATGCCGAACATTTTGTTACACAATTTATCGAAACGCTACAAGAAAGTGTGTTATCCGAGAAATTGGTCAAAGTAAAAGGTCTCGGTGCATTCAAACTTACCCCCATCAGTGCGCGTGAAAGCGTAGATGTGAATACGGGAGGCCGCATTGTAATCGAAGGGCGTGACAAAATCACTTTCACGCCCGATAATGCAATGAAAGACTTGGTTAATCGCCCGTTCTCGCAATTCGACACTGTTGTGCTCAATACAGGGGTTGCTTTTGATGAAGCGATGGAAACCGACGACACTGAAGTAGAAGACGCCATTCCTTCAGCTGAAGAAAAGACGGAACGCTCCATTGCCAATGCCGAATCGACGGTGGCCCTTGCAGAGGTAGAGAAAATGAGTGAGCCTGCACATCCTATCACGACTGAAACAAAAGATTCTGAAGCCGAAGCAAGTGCATCTGTGGCCGGAACAGTAAAAAGTGAGCCGTGGCCAGCATCTTCCCCAACAGTTCCACCCGAGACCGCAGCGCCAACAACGGGTGCAACTGATGGGGAACCTTCGATAGCAAAAGAGCCTCCAACGACAGTCGCCAAGCAAGCAGCAGTAGCAGTTCCAACCAATGAACCCGTGCCGGAAATCGGGATAGAGCTTGACACTTTCCCCCAGCCCACACAGCGCTGGGTGAAGTGGACAACAGGAATTTGCGCATGTTTGCTCATTGCGCTCATGGGCACGTGCTTTTATCTCATGGGCGAGCTTCATTTGCGCAATAATCGCATCGACAATCTCATGGCTTTGATGCAGCAAAAGCAAGCGAAAAAGGAGGTGAAGCGTTCGATTGCACCGACTGCATCTTCTACGGTGAATAAACAATTTGCCAAAAACGATTCGTTGATTAAGCAGGCACAGCAACAACAACAGCAAGCAAGCAAAGGCGACACCCAGGAGAAGCAACCGCCCACGGCAGCCATAAAGCAGCCTTCGATTCCAAATGAATATGAGGCAATCAATCAAAGTGACGCACGCATCCGCACGGGCGCCTATGACATCGTTGGCATCAAAACAATGGTCAAGGTCGAAGCTGGCCAAACCCTTCACGCCATCAGTCGTGCCTACTTGGGTTCTGGGATGGAATGCTATATCGAGGCTTTAAATCGCGATAAACTGCCCCTAAAAGCTGGTGACAAAATTAAGATTCCGCTGCTAAAGCTGAAAAAACACAAACGCACAATGCATTCATCTTCGCATTGATGCACCCCGCAGCTTGATAAGGATAGGTTACCCCCGAACCGGATGTAGCTGTCCGGAGGTTCGGACAGTCTTTCCCCGTTTAAGAATAGCTTACCCCCCTGGGACTAACCCGTTTCCGTTCAGAAATTGAAAAATCCCCCCGGGGACTAACACGTTTCCGTTCGGAAATTGAAAAATCCCCCGGGGACTAACCCGTTTCCGCTCGAGAATTGAAAATCCCCCCGGGGACTAACCCGTTTCCGTTCGGAAATTGAAAAATCCTCCCAGGGACTAACGCGTTTCCGTTCAGAAATTGAAAAATCCCCCGGGGACTAATGTGTTTTTGTTTAAAAATTGATTAGATCCCCGGGAACTAACCCGTTTTTGTTTAAAAATTGATTAGATCCCCGGGAACTAACCCGTTTTTGTTTGAAAACGCTCGAGCCCAAGATGCGAGCCGATTGAGCGTTAAACAAAAAAAGACTTGCAAACCTGCAAGTCCTTTTTGTTACTTTGTTTCTATTTCCTCTTTCATATCAATGAAATTCCCTTCGATGTCATAGAATTCGTATTGCAAGAATGCGAGCTTCTGCGATGGGATGACATGAATGCCAAAACCATATTTAATTTGCCACTTTCGTTTCAGGGAGAGAAAGCCCTTATTAATGTAGGCGGCAACGTATGGATGCACATGTAAATAGAACTTCGTGATGCCAATCTTATTGATTAGGCGGTCAATTTTTCTTTCTAATTGGTCGGTGAACAGGATACTCGAACGAATTTTTCCCGTACCATTGCAGGTGGGACAGTCTTCTTCAACATTCACATCCATGGCGGGACGCACACGTTGACGTGTAATTTGCATCAAACCAAATTTACTCAAGGGCAAAATGTTGTGCCGAGCACGGTCTTTCTGCATATTCTTGCACATCCGTTCGTAAAGCATTTGACGGTCTTCGGCAAGGTGCATGTCGATAAAATCAACGACGATAATACCACCCATGTCACGCAATCTCAACTGCCGTGCCAGCTCGTCGGCTGCTCCTAAATTCACGTCAAGCGCATTAGCCTCTTGCCCATTTTTGGCTCTTGAACGGTTGCCACTGTTCACATCGACCACATGGAGCGCCTCCGTATGTTCAATAATCAGGTAAGCGCCATGCTTGTAGTTAATGGTTTTACCAAAACTTGATTTAATTTGTTTGGTAATATTGAAATTGTCGAAGATAGGCGTCTTTCCCGTGTACAGCTTAACAATATCTGCTTTTTCGGGTGCAATGAGCGTCAAGTAATGCTTAATCTCATTGTAAACCTCTTCATTGTTGACATGAATGTGCTCAAAACTTGGATTAAACAAATCGCGCAACATTGCGATAGCCCTACCCGTCTCTTCAAACACTAATTGTGGACGTTTCGCGTTTTTCTGCACTTTCGAAATGGCCTTCTCCCACCGTTTGGTGAGCACTTTCATTTCGTTATCCAGCTCGGCAACGCGTTTTCCTTCGGCCACCGTGCGAACAATCACCCCACAATTCTTGGGTTTAATGCTATAGATGAGCTGCTTTAAGCGTGCACGTTCTTCACCGCTCTTAATCTTCGACGACACCGAAACTTTATCTCCGAAAGGAATCAGCACGATAAAACGCCCGGCAAAGGACAATTCGCCGGTGAGTCGTGGTCCTTTTGTAGAGATGGGTTCCTTAACAATCTGAACGAGCACCTCTTGACCCACGCTGAGCACCTGCTGAATGGTATCATCCTTCTTAATATCGGGCAAACGTTGCGCCTTACTGAAAGGATAAAGCTTCTTACGGTCACTGCATACCTGTTTAAGGTATTTATTATAAGAATTAAATTGACTACCTAAGTCTAAATAATGTAGAAAAGCATCGCGTTCATAACCGAGATCTACGAAGCAGGCATTCAGCCCTGGCATGAGCTTCTTAACCTTTGCCACATAGATATTTCCAACAGAGAAAGATGCCTGCCGAGGCTCGTTTTGATATTCAACGAGTTTTTTATCCTCCAGTAGCGCAATCGAGACTTCTTTTTCTCTGACGTCAATTACTACTTCGCTGTTCATCTTAATTATCTTATTACTTAGTTTTTTCCTTACGATAAACAAAGGGCATGTCATAGCTTCGTGTGATGCACTGACATGTCCCTAAAGCATAATAGCCACAAACAGCCTATTTGCTCTTGTGTCTATTCTTGCGTAATCTTTTTTTGCGCTTGTGCGTAGCCATCTTGTGGCCTTTTTTCTTCTTTCCGTTTGGCATAATAATTCTAAATTTTATGTGATTTATTAAATTGATTTACTCTTGATTCATCTGCGCCACAAACGACTTCGAAGGTTTGAAACTGGGCAGATCGTGCGCATCAATCGTAATCGTTATGTTCTTTGAAATATTGCGTGCGGTTTTCGCAGCGCGATGCTTAATAATGAAACTCCCGAAACCGCGCAAATACACGTTCTCTTTCTTCTTGAGCATGCTGTTTTTAACAGCTTCCATGAAGCTCTCCACAACAACAGAAACATCTTTCCGCTGCACCCCGGTGGACAAAGCTATCTCATTTACAATTTCTGCTTTCGTCATAATTCTATTGCCTTATTTTGTTATATCTATTTGCCTATTCGTTCTTTAAAGGCATGCAAATATACGAGTTTTCTATCGGATATGAAAATTTATCGATATGTTTTTCGTTTTTTAGCACCACCATAAGTTCCACTAAGAAGTGCAAATAGCCTCTGTTATTAAAAGAGGACTATGCAAAACACAGCCGGTGGTTGTTTTCCAGCTCCATGGCGCGCGCGATGGCCTTCTGAGCCTCGCTCGCCTTGCGGCTTGTGGCATAGCGGGGTAGATTGTTGTTGTTCTTCATTTGTTAAATGTTTTAGTGATAAAGGCTCCCGCAACAGCGCGGGAGTATTTTTTTTATAGTGCCAAACGCGTCAAGTTTGCGACTATACATTGCTTGCAGTGCGCCAAACGCATCAAGTTTACGACTATACATCGTTTGCATAGTGCCAAACGCGTCAAGTTTGCGACTATACATCGCTTGCAGTGCGCCGTCGAAGCCTTGTTTTCGACTATACATTGCTTGCAGCGTTACTGCGAGTACCAAAATTTTTGTTTTCATCTTTGTAGAACAGCAGCACGTGTTAGAATGGTAGGGGCGGCGCCTGTGTGCCCGCCCGAACGTCCGCGCAGCGGCGTTCCCATACCAAAATGAGGTGCTGCCATCCGCAAACGTTGCATTTCCACCCGCAAAGAGCACGCTTCCATCTGCGAACTCGAGTATTATCTATGCCATTTCATAGAGAAAGTATACGTCTGCTTTCACTGTTTGGACGCGCGTTTGCCAGCGATTATGGGAATGCTAAGCATTTGACTTTTTGTGACTATCTATATGAGGAGTTTTGTAGAGGTCTCAGCATATCTATGCACTAAAAGTCAAATCTGTCATCATCCAACAAGGTATCGTCCTCTTCAATAAAGGCATCGAGGGCACGCCGCTCTTTCTTTGTGGGACGACCTGTACCACGAGCGCGATCAACAAATCCACTAATCCGATTCATCTCCAACAATTCATATTGGCTGGAATCGGTCACATTTTCATAAACCTCAGGCACAAGCTTGGCACCCACGCGCTGTTCAATACATTGCAACACTTTGTAGGAGAATGTTACGGGCGACTTTCTCACCTGCACCACATCGCCTACTTTGAGCAGATAGCTGGGCTTCACCGTGCGGGAGCCCACCTGCACACGCCCATTTTTGCACGCCGCAGCAGCCATCGAACGTGTCTTAAACAATCGCGCTGCCCAAAGCCATTTGTCAATTCTTGCTTGCTGAGTCGTCATGGCTACACATTTTATTTTTTCCTAACTTGTTGTATTGATTCATCGTGGTTGTGATGCCCGACAGAACAAACGATTGGATGATGGCCGTCGCTATCTCTATCGCTGGTTCGAGCAGCTTTTTTTCGTCGTCATCATAACGACCTAAAACCCAATCTACCTGCTGTCCGCGAGAGAAATCACTACCGATTCCCATACGCAAGCGGGCATAGTTGGTACCTATCAACTGCTGAATATGCCCTAAGCCATTGTGTCCACCATTGCTGCCCGATGCCTTCAGCCTGAATGCGCCTAAAGGAAGCGCAAGATCATCGCTCACCACTAAGAGACGACTTTCATCGATATTTTCCTTATTGAGCCAATAACGCACGGCATTTCCGCTTAAATTCATGAAAGTTGTAGGCTTCAACAAAAATACTTTCCGCCCCTTGAGCATCAGCGTTGCCACGTCACCATAACGCTGGGGCGTAAAAAGAATATTGGACGCTTTAGCAAAAGCGTCCAATACCATAAAACCTGTATTATGGCGGGTCTCCTGGTATTCATCTCCAGGATTCCCTAAACCACAAATTAGATATTTGTCCATTTACTCTTCTTCAGTTGTTTCTGCTTCAGCTGTTTCTGTTGCAGCCTGTTGTGCCTGACGTGTCATCTTGATAGAACATACAACAACGTCTTTGCTTGTTGCAATCTCCAAACCTTCAAACGACAAATCACCAACCTTGATGCTCTTACCAATCTTCAATGCAGTTACATCAATATCGAGATGCTCTGGAATTTGCTGATAAGGAGCTGTCACGCTAATCTTACGAATGGAGAGGTTCATACGACCACCATCGCGCACACCTTGTGCCAAACCAACCAACTTCACAGGAATACCAATCGTGATAGGCTTTTGGTCGTTCACCTCGTAAAAGTCAACGTGCAAAGGAGCATCGGTAACGGGATGGAACTGCACCTCTTTCAAAATAGCGGTGTGATGATTGCCTTCGATTTCAAGATTAATCACGTAAATGTGAGGAGTATAAATCAACTTGCGGAGCTCGCTGAACGGGAGTGCGAACGAAAGTGCCTCAGGAGCACCGTTATCGTTCTTCTTCTCACCATACAAATTACAAGGGACAAAACCCTGCTTACGCAATTCTTTAGAAGCTTTTTTACCAAGGTCTACACGCTTCTGACCTGCCACATTAATCTCTTTCATAATTGTGTTACTCTAAATTAAAAATTACTATTAATTCGCCATCACACGAGATTGCTCTCGGAAAGCCATGCAAAGGTATAGTAAATTTATTGACTATGCAAATTTCTTTTAAAAAACATCGAAAAGGAATGCATTTATTTGCAAAGACAAAGCGAATTAACTAATTTTGCAGAAAAGATTTTTTTAGGTACAGAAAACATATAATTATTAGAGAATGATTAATCGAGAACTTATCAGAATAAAGGTTGTGCAACTAACCTATGCGTTCTATCAAAACGGAAATAGAAATATTGATACGGCGGAAAAGGAACTCTTCTTCAGTTTATCAAAAGCTTATGACTTGTACAATCATTTGCTACAACTAATTGTCGCCATTGCGAAAGAAGAACGCAAACGCGTGGAAATAGCTTCACAACGTGCAGAGCGTGAAGAAACTGTGCCGCCCTCAACCAAGTTTATTGATAATAAATTTGCTTTGCAACTCGAAGAAAACAAAGCACTGCTCAAGAATGTTGAAGCGCAAAAACTCTCTTGGGAAGATAATATTGAGGTAGTGCGTAGCCTATGTGACAAAATCGAGACCTTCGAGCCCTATATCGAATACATGGGTATCGTTGATAGCAGCTACGAAGATGACCAAGAATTGTGGCGAAAAATTTATAAGCAACTCATCTTAGGCAACCCTGATATCGATGCCGTTTTGGAGGAGAAGAGCTTATATTGGAATGATGATCGTGAGGTGGTCGACACCTTTGTGCTCAAAACTATTAAGCGTTTCAAACCCGAGAATGGTGCTAACCAAGAGTTGCTGCCTGAGTTTAAAGACGAAGAAGATAAAGATTTTGCAAGCAAACTTTTCAGAGCAACGCTGCTCAATGCAGAGCAATATCAACAATATATGAGCGAAGCCAGCCGCAACTGGGACTTTAGTCGATTAGCTTACATGGACGTAGTGATTATGCAGATTGCCATCGCTGAGATGCTAACATGTCCCAATATCCCTGTGAGCGTCACAATAAATGAATATGTTGATTTGGCAAAAATCTACAGTACGCCGCGTAGTGGTGGGTACATCAATGGCATGCTCGACACGATTGCACACTTCTTAGTGAACAATAAGCTCATGCTGAAGCCCATCAAAGCGAAAGAAACAGATAAAGCAAAAGTAAACAATAATAATAAACAAGATAAGCAATGAACACATTTCTATTGTCAGCAGCCATGCAACAACAAGGAGGCGGCATGGGCATTTTCATCATGATGGGTGCCGTATTAATCATTTTTTGGCTCTTCATGATCCGTCCACAGCAAAAGAAGCAAAACAAGATTAAGGCTTTCCAAAATGCACTTCAAGAAGGAACGAGGGTCGTAACTGCCGGTGGCATGTATGGAACCATCAAACATGTCAACCTCGAAAATAACACGGTTGATTTAGAAATTGCGCGTGGCACGATTGTCACCGTCCACAAGAACTACGTTTTCGAGGATGCTTCTGCACCCACACCCAATGCGTAAATACACCACACATATAAAAGATTTGGGAAACTTCCTATTGAGATATTTCAATCGGGAGTTTCTCATTTTTGTTTTCTTTCTCCTTCTCAGTAGCATGTTTTGGCTTGTTTTGACACTCAACCAAAACTATGATAAGGAAATCCATATCCCCATAAAGATTGTCAATATACCCCAAAATGTTGTCATCACTCAAAACATCAACGATACCTTAGACGTTACTGTGCGCGACAAAGGCTTTGCACTTTTGGCCTATACTTATGGCGGGAGGCTGCAACCTATCATGGTCGACTTTAACAAATATGTAAACAAAGCAACGGGACAAGGAAAGATTTTGGTGAGCGATCTCCATCGCAGTCTGTATGCTATTTTGTATGGCTCTTCGAAGATAACAGCCATCAAGACCGATCAGCTTACTTTCTATTTCAACTACGGACAGGCCAAACGCGTGCCCATAAAATTGTTAGGCACGATTGAAGCAGCTAAAAGCTATTATATTGCACAAATAAAATTCTCGCCAAACTATGTCACCATCTACGCCAACAAACATTTGTTAGACAGCATTCAGTGGTTAACAACCACACCATTGACTATTAAAAATGTTGGCGATACCATCATGCAAACCATCGATGTGCAGCGCATTCGAGGAGTCAAAATCGTTCCTGAGCGCATTAAAATGAGCATCTATCCAGACATCCTCACAGAAGAAAGCATCGAAGTGCCCATCACAGCTATTAATATGCCCACGGGAAAGGTGTTGAGAACATTCCCTTCGAAAGTAAAAGTGAATTTCACTATTGGCGTAAGTAGGTTCCGAAAATTGCGAGCAGACCAATTTATTGTTACCGCCGACTACGAAGATATTATGGCACATCCTGCTGAAAAATGTAACATTAGGATAAAGAAATATCCGACAGACGTAGCGCGCCCCACATTAGAAATTCAGCAAGTCGACTACCTCATCGAACAACAATAATCATGCACGCAACCCCTATTATAGCACTCACCGGAGGCATTGGCTGCGGAAAAAGTTTTGTAGCCCAGCTACTGCTCGAAGAGAACATCGAGGTATATGACTGCGATGCTGCGGCCAAACGCATCATTTTGACACAGCCCGCCATCCAAACTCAATTACAACAATTGGTTGGGGAGCGCCTGTTTAAAGATGGAGTGTTGCGAAAAGAAATGCTCACCACCTTCATTCAGCAGAGCGAACAACATAAAATGGCAGTCAACAACATTGTTCATCCGGCTGTTGCCGCCGATTTTCTAAGCAGTGGGTTGCATTGGTTTGAAAGCGCTATCCTTTTTGAAAGCGGCTTCTATCGGCGCCTTCACATCGACAAAATCATTGGCGTAACCGCACCGCCTGACGTGCGCATTGCACGCATCATGCAACGCAACCACATTTCACGTAGCCAAGCCGAAGCATGGATTGCAAGCCAAATGGCACAAGAAGAAATCATCGCACAATGCGACTATATCATCAGAAATGACGGGCAAGCAGACTTGAAACAACAGCTTCGCTCCCTATTACAATGGATTTAAATTTATTCATCATATCAACAAAATAACAAAGAATATGGAAACAATTCTCTCTATCGCAGGGAAACCTGGCTTGTATAAACTCGTGTCACGAGGAAAAATGAACTTGATTGTTGAAGCATTGGACGAAACGCACAAGCGCATTCCGGCTTTTGCAACCGACCGTGTAACCAGTCTGGGCGACATTGCTATCTATACAACTGAAGAAGACATTCCACTTTGGAAAGTTCTCGACAGCGTTTGCAAAAAGGAAGAAGGAAAGGAAAGCTCGCTGAACTATCGGAAAGCTAACGGAAAGGAACTGCGCACTTACTTCGCCGAGGTGCTTCCTAATTTCGATGAAGACCGCGTTCACGACAGCGACATCAAAAAATTGCTGCAATGGTATGACCTCTTGGTGAAAGCGGGCATCACTAATTTTGAAGAAGTGCTGGCACCGACCGAGGGCGACAACATTGATAACCGCCAAGCAGCTGAATAAACTGCGCTGCCAAACACCACGCTATTACAAAACAAAAACAGCGTGGTTTGCAAACAAACTGGCATAGATTGGTGCACAATCTATGCCAGTTTTAAAAAGAAGGTCGAGCAACATGCCCAGCCTTCTTTTATTTCCTGCAATTCGTTGCTTAATAATTCTCAGGATTAAGCTGGAAGAAACTCTCTGGATGGTCGCACACAGGGCACTTCTCCGGAGCCGTCTTACCAATGTGAATGTGTCCGCAGTTGCGGCACTGCCAAACGCGATCACCGTCACGAGAGAACACAATGCCCTCCTCGATGTTCTCCAACAACTTGCGATAACGCTCCTCGTGGTGCTTCTCAACCTGACCCACTCCACGGAACTTCGCAGCAATCTCGGGGAAACCTTCAGCCAAAGCAACCTTGGCCATCTCAGCATACATGTCGGTCCACTCATAGTTTTCACCATTCGCAGCATCGGCAAGATTGGCTGTTGTTGTAGGAATATCGCCCTCGTGCAAGAACTTAAACCACATTTTTGCATGCTCTTTCTCATTGCGGGCCGTCTCCTCGAAGATAGCAGCAATCTGCTCATAACCATCTTTCTTTGCCTTTGAAGCATAGTAAAGATACTTCGTGTGTGCCTGGCTCTCACCTGCAAAAGCAACTTTCAAGTTCTCTTCGGTCTTGGTACCCTTCAAAGCTGCAGGGTCGAATGTCTTAAACTTGTCAGCCTTAGCATGACAGATGGGGCACTCTGCAGGAGCTTCAGTGCCTTCGTAAACGTAACCACAAACGGTGCAAATAAATTTTTTCTTCATAATGTTTTTGTATAAATGTTATCTTGTTACGAGTGCAAAGATATGGCAAAATATGGAGAGACGCAAGAGCCTCCATCTATATTTCGATTGAATAAATCTATAAGAAAGCTTAAAAGCACAGTAGAAAAGGCTTCCCTGCAATACCTAAAAGTAGGTATTTTGCCGCATTTTTTTTGTAAAATTGCCCTGCCCCACCCTCCGCCTCCCCAAAAATTAGTACCTTTGGGTGAAATTTAAAAACATCACACGCCCTATGACGCTACAACAATTAGAATATATCATGGCCGTCTATCGCCAGCAGCATTTTGCCAAAGCGGCCGAAAGCTGCAAAGTGACGCAACCCACACTGAGCTCAATGATTCAGAAATTAGAGGATGAGCTGGGGGTGAAAATCTTCAACCGCAAACAGCAACCCATCACGCCCACCGAGATTGGGCAGCGCATCATCGACCAGAGTTGGAAGATTTTGAAAGAGGCCAAACAGCTCAAAGAGATTGTTGAAGAAGAGAAATATTCGCTCATGGGCACCTTTCGCATCGGCATCCTGCCCACCATCGCGCCCTATCTCATCCCGCGTTTCTTTCCGCAACTCATGCAGAAACACCCCGAGATGGACGTGAGAATTAGCGAGATGAAAACGCACGAAATTAAAGAGGCGCTCGAAAAAGACAGCATCGACGTGGGCATTTTGGCCGAATTAGACGGCATGCGCGACGAATTTGAACTGACGCACCTGTTTTTTGAGCAGTTTTTTGGTTATGTGGCCGAGAGCGATCCATTGGCGCAGCACCATGTCATCCGCACAGCCGACCTCAAAGGCGAATACCTGTGGATGCTCGATGAAGGCCACTGTTTTCGCGACCAATTAGTGAAATTTTGCCAACTCAAAGAGGCGAAAGAGAGCCAAAAGGCCTATTCGCTGGGCAGCATCGAGACATTCATGCGCATGGTGGAGAGCGGAAAAGGCGTGACCTTCATACCGGAGCTGGCCGTGCTGCAACTGAGCGAAGAACAGAAAAAACTGGTTCGGCCCTTCGCCATCCCCATCCCCGTGCGCGAAATCGCCATGATCAACACCAAAGACTTTGTGCGCCGAAACCTGCGCGCGCTCATTGCAACCGAAATCCAGCAATCCGTTCCCAAAGACATGCTCAAGCTGAAGCAGGTGCAACAGCGCATTTAAACGAAAAATCAAAAAGATGGGCTGCTTACGCGTAAGTCGACACGAAAAATCAAAAAGATGGGCTGCTTACGCGTAAGTCAACGCGAAAAATCAAAAAGCAGGGCTGCTTACGCGTAAGTCAACGCAAAAAATCAAAAAGATGGGCTGCTTACGCGTAAGTCGACACGAAAAATCAAAAAGATGGGCTGCTTACGCGTAAGTCAACGCGAAAAATCAAAAAGCAGGGCTGCTTACGCGTAAGTCAACGCAAAAAAGCAAAAAGCAGGGCTGCTTACGCGTAAGTCAACGCAAAAAATCAAAAAGATGGCCTGCTGGAACTCCAGCAAGGCCGAAAATGAAAAAAATGGGGCTGCTGGAACTCCAGCAAGGGAAAAAAATAAAAAGATGGCCTGCTGGAACTCCAGCAAGGCCAAAAATCAAAAAAATGGGGCTGCTGGAACTCCAGCAAGGGCAAAAAATCAAAAAGATGGCCTGCTGGAATTCCAGCAAGGGCAAAAAATCAAAAAGACGGGCTGCTGGAACTCCAGCAAGGCTGAAAAACAAAAAAATGGGGCTGCTGGAGTTCCAGCAAGCCAAAAAATGAGGCAGACGTTAACACGCCTGCCTTATGATGGTGTCAAACAATGGTGTCAACGCCTGCGCCACCACGCATAAAGCGCTATGCTCCAAAGAGCCGCCCAGCCCGCAAGACAAACGAGATTGGTGGCAAGACTGGGGCTGTCGAAACAAAAAAACAAGCTGAGAACCATGGCAAATGCAACGCATGCACTCAACAAACATCGACCCAAAAACTTCATCCTAAATTGCGATAGAAAGGTGGCTCCAACGCCTATTGCTGGGGCATGCGATATCGGTCGCCAGCCTCGTCAACCAATTTCTTGGCAAAGGGAGCGGGAAAGCCCATACGCTTCGTCCGAGCACCCACGCCCGCCTTGGTGCGCAAAAATTGGCCATCCTTCGTGGGCTTCTCCACCATGTCGTTGTATTTCACAATCAGGTAGACAGCCAACTGATTCCACCGCTCAAGCATGCGCTGCGCCTGCTCATTGCTATAGTCGTTGAGCTGTTGCAGTGCAGCCGCCTTGTTGGTGGCATATAAGGCTTGCGCCCGACGCTCCACCTCGGGTTGCTGCGCAAAATAGCTCTGCTCAAGGCTGTCGCGAACGGCGCGCAACGTGGGAAACAGCTGCGCATAACGCGGATAAACCATGTTGCTCACCCAGTTGCACACCCAAAATGCGTTCCTATTCGAGAAGGTCACCGCGTCGGCTCCAGGTGTGTTGTAACACTCGGGCTGCACGGTGTTTCCGCAATAAACGGGCGTGTAGGCCACCATGTTGCCATCGTCGTTGCCAAACCACAACACGCCGCCAATCTCGCGTGGCAACCATGCGCGCATCTCGCTCACAAAGGCAAAGGCGGCCTGCTGCGTGCTGATGGGGCGCTCGTTGAAATAGCGCTTGCCATCGACTTCATAGAACAGCGGCGTGGGGCGATAGGGCATCTGCCAAATGCCACTGCCCACATCGGTTGAATCGATGGCCAACGGCGTGCCTTCATAATGGTCGCGCATGGCAGCCTGCACGTCTTGCACACTGAGTTTGCGGTTGGGCACAATCCACAACGGCATCTCCTCGGCCTCTGCATCTTTACCCAAAGCCCAAGGCAGATAGCGCGAGAAATCGTCGGAGAAACGATTGAAAAAGCTCCACACACGCGCATCGCAGAAACGACGACCCGAGAAATCGGGCGCAGCATAGACTTGTTTCCAAGAGAAATCGGCATCCTTGCCCGTGAACCATCCCTTAGAACGCGCAAAAGTGATGGCATTGGGGCTGAAGAGCACGTTTTGCTTGTCGTGCTGATTGAATTTTCCTATGCGGCTCTGGTTGGCATGCCCACAAATGGCATTATCGGGAATGCGCATCGCCACCCAAACCACTTTCTTGCTACCCGGGCCACAGCCCATCATCTCCATGATCCAAGCTTCGTTGGGGTCGCAGAGCGTGAATGTCTCGCCACTGCTATTGAAGCCATAGGTGTTGGCCAACGTCGTCATCACCTTAATGGCCTCGCGAGCCGTGCGCGAACGCTGCAATGTGATATAAATGAGGCTGCCATAATCTAAAATTCCCGTCGAGTCGATCATCTCTTCACGTCCGCCATAGGTGGTTTCGCCAATCGTCAGTTGGTATTCGTTGATATTGCCAATTACGTTGTAGGTGGCGGGTGCCTCGGGTATCTGGCCGTGATAAACGTGGTTATCCCAACCATAAACCTGGCGCATCTCGCCTTTGGCATGTGTGCCTGCCGGATAATGTGCCAACCCTAAGAACATGCCGTAGTCGTCGGCATTATAGGAACAAATGACGCTTCCGTTAACGCTGGCTTTCTTGCCCACGATGAGGTTGGTGCAAGCGTGGCTGCGAAGTGGAAACAAGGTTTGCACAAGGAGTGCAACGAAAATCAGGGCGCCACTCAAACGGGCGCAATGCTTAGAAGTGTGTCTCATTTTTATGGGGTTTAAATCGTAATCTATGGTTGTGAATGAGGGCCTCTCCACCCACCCAAATGGTCATGGCGGGCTCAGCAGTGAATGGTTGACAAGCCACCACATAGTCGTCCTCCAACTCAACAAGCGCGGGCGAAACAATGGTTCCATCGTCGCATGTAACGGCATGAAAAGCGAAACGTTGCTTCACCGCGTGGGCATTGGTAGAGGTGGTGTGGGCTGCGAAGGTGGCGCAACCGAGTCGCGCCGGTTGGCAATCGAATCGGCAGGTGCTGCGGCCGTTTGCGCCTTGGTGTGCATGCGCAACAGGCTAATGCGTGTGATAAACATCATCTTCATCGTTGTTTCACTCTCACCTTCAGTCTGCCCCTGTGACAACATCAAGAACCCGCGCACGGCCTTGATGCCCAAACGGGCATCATCACGCAGCATGAGGCTATAGTGATTGGCCGTCGTGATATGCACCACCTGCGAGGCGATGCTGTCATTGGCAAATTGCACCGACAACATGGCCACACCGTCTCGATTGCCATCTTGGAAAATGAAATTGGCATCGAAACTAAGCATCAGCACGTCGCCTTTATGGAATGATGAGTCTGCCTGCTGCGCAAAAGAATAAAGCTGAAACGGCTTTTGCAAGCTCAGCACATAACCAGCATCGCCATGCCACACATTGGCTGTATCACCATTGGCCGAGAACTGATTATTGTCGCCCGAAATACCCGATGCACCCAAGGCCGAAGCTTCGTTGGTGAAACGCTCGTTGAGCTGCTCGTAAATGGCTTTTAGTTGCTCAGTATGCCGCATGTAATAGGCCAAAGAGGCTTCAAACTGTTGTTGCGTGACTTCATATTTCTTCAATACGGCCGCCCGATATTGCTGCGTGTTGGCCGAATCATTGGCCGAAAGCTCGGCCATACTGCTCGCAAGATGATAGTCGTAGAGGATATCCGTCATCTTGTCGGGCTGCAAATATTCACTCGGAACAGAGGGTTTGCAGGCCACCAAGAAAAGGAGTGCAAAGCAAAGCCCGCAAAGCGTTTTGCCTGCACGTATCGCTTTAAGCATGCTTATCATGCGACTTTTTCTTAAAATAACCTTTAAAAGAAGCTGAAATGTCTTCCATTTCATGCCTATAAAACAAGAAAAAGATAACAATTCCAACAGAAATGCAAGCATCAGCAAAATTAAACACCGGCGCAAAGAACACAAATTCTTCCCCACCCTTCCAAGGCATCCAGTCGGGATAAGTCGTCACGATGAGTGGAAAGTAGAACATGTCGACAACCTTGCCATGCAGGAACGAAGCATAGCCCGTTCCAAAGGGAACGAATTGTGAAATGGTGTAAGGTGAAGAAGCATCGAAGATGAGCCCATAGAACATGGAATCCAAGATGTTTCCTGCAGCACCTGCGAATATCATCGACAACACAACCAAATAGCCTACCGAATGTTTGCGCCGCACCACCTGACACATGTACCAGCCGATAGCCAACAACGCGATGATACGGAACATACTTAACACAATCTTGTTGAAGAACGTCATGCCATAAGCCATGCCGTTGTTTTCAACAAAACTAAGATAGAACCAATTGGTCACGCGAACCGATTCGCCAAGAGAAAAATGGGTCTTCACTTCGATTTTAATCAGTTGGTCGATCACTAAGATAACCAAGATTAAAAGCAAAGATAAACACCCATTTCTTAACGTGTCATTCGTTCTCATTTTTTGCGTGCATTCTTCGATGCCACACTCAACGTAGCATGCGGCACGATGCGAAGCCGTTCTTTGGCAATCAACTCACCCGTAATGCGGTCAATGCCGTACGTTTTATTCTCTATGCGCACCAGCGCAGCCTCCAAACTGCGGATGAACTTCTGCTGCCGCTGCGACATCTGAATAAGCTCTTCCTTCGCCTGATTGGCACTGCCGTCATCGAGCACTTTATTATAGGTGGGCGACGTGTCATCAACACCATTGCCATCCCTATTCATAATTTGACTCATCATTGCGGCATATTCTCTGCGCGCAACCTCCAACTTCTCGTTAATGATGGTGCGGAACTCTTCCAACTCCTCATCTGAATAACGTGTTTTCTTCTCCATAGATCAATGTTTCTAAGTGGATTAATACTATTATTTTGAGTGCAAAGGCAATGTTAGCCTGCCTTTTGCACACTGATTTTCAATGCAAATGTGTCGAAAGCAACCTCAGCACCATCGTTATCTACAATGGTGAGTGCATTTGCTAAAACTTGCCCTTTAATCATCTCTGCAAACGTCTTGATAGCCGCATCGCTTTGCACATTCGGGCTAATCTTCACCACAATGCGATCGGTTATTTCCAAACCACATTCTTTACGAAGATTTTGAATGCGATTAATCACTTCACGTGCGATGCCTTCCTGCTTCAGCTCTTCGGTCAATTCCACCTCAAGTGCGACAGTGAGATTTCCCTCGTTGCTCACCAACCAGCCGGGAATATCTTCGCTGATAATCTCGACATCGTCGGCTTCAACGACAATATCCTGACCTTCCAACACAAATTGAAGTCTGCCTTGAGCTTCAAAATCAGAAATTTCATCTTGGCTTAAAGCATCCATGCGCTGGGCAACTTGCTTCATCAGCTTACCATATTTCTTACCCATGACACGGAAATTGCACTTAACTTTCTTCACCAAGATGCCTGCACCTTCAACAAAAGTGAGTTCTTTCACATTCACTTCACTCTTGATTAAATCGGCAACAGCTGCGATATGGCGCTTTTGCTCTTCATCAATAGCAGGAATCATGATTTGTGCCAAAGGCTGACGCACCTTGATATTTACTTTGCGACGAAGTGCCAAAGTCATAGAGGTAATCTTCTGTGCCACATCCATGCGCGCTTCTAAATCGCTATCAATGTCTTCGACATCAGCCGTTGGGAACGTGTCCAAATGCGCACTGTCACACTTACCGCCCAAGTCATGATAAAGTTCATCCGCATAGAACGGAGCGAAAGGTGCCAACAGCTTAGCCACCGTCATCAAGCAGGTATAAAGCGTCTGATAAGCTGACAATTTATCATGGCTCATGTCCGTTCCCCAAAAACGTTTGCGATTGAGACGCACATACCAGTTACTCAAATCATCGTTCACAAAACTATCAATCAAACGACCTGCCTTCGTTGGGTTATAGCCGTCTAATTCGCGCGTAACATTCGCAACCAAAGAATTCGCTTTAGAAACAATCCAGCGATCAATCTCGGGACGCTCTGACAAAGCAATCTGTGCGGTTTCAGCATCAAACGCATCCACATTAGCATAGAGTGCAAAGAAGCTATAGGTGTTATAAAGCGTACCAAAAAGCTTTCTGCGCACTTCATCCACACCATTGGGATCGAATTTGAGATTGTCCCAAGGCTCCGAATTGGTCATCATATAGAACCGGACAGCGTCGGCTCCATATTGATCAATCATTTCGAAAGGATCGGTCACGTTACCCACATGCTTGCTCATCTTGTTGCCCTTTGCATCCAGCACTAACCCGGTTGAAATGACATTCTTGAAAGCAACCTGATCAAACACCAACGTTGCGATGGCATGCAATGTGAAGAACCAGCCACGCGTTTGGTCGACACCTTCATTAATAAAGTCGGCCGGATAATAAGCTGGCGGAACAGGCACACCCTTGTATGACGAACAAACCAATTGCGCACGATAATCGGCCTCAGTCATTCCCGTAGCCTTCAACCCCTCGGCATTAATCGCTCCCTCAAAGGGATAATGCTGTTGTGCATAAGGCATAGAACCCGAGTCAAACCAAACATCAATCAAATCGGTTTCGCGCATCATCGGTTCACCCGCATCGTTCACCAAAACAATGTTGTCCACGTAAGGGCGGTGCAAATCTATCTTGTCATAATTCTCGGCCGAGTAGTCACCGGGCACAAACCCTTTCTCTTTTAAAGGATTAGTTTTCATCACACCAGCAGCGACGCTCTTCTCTATCTCGGCATACAACTCCTCAACGCTACCCACACATTTCTCGTTCTTCTTTGCATCACGCCAAATCGGCAGAGGTGTACCCCAGAAACGTGAGCGCGACAAGTTCCAATCGTTCAAATTCTCCAACCAATTGCCAAAACGCCCTGTCCCCGTCGAAGCCGGTTGCCAATTAATAGTTTTATTCAACGCCACCATACGCTCCTTCTTCGCCGTGTCTTTAATAAACCAACTGTCAAGCGGATAATAAAGAATAGGTTTGTCGGTGCGCCAGCAATGCGGATAAGAGTGCACGTGCTTCTCAATCTTGAAGGCCATGCCCTGCTGTTTCAACTCCATGCAGATTACCACATTCAAATCCTCGTCCTTCTCGCTGGCTGCTTTATCCCAAACGCCACCTGGATTATATTTCGGCGCATAGGAATTTTTCACATAATCGCCCGCATGATGTCCATAGGCTGCAACATCCACACAAGCCTTCACGAAGTTGGTATCCAAGTCGTCGATGCCATAATATTTTCCTTGCAGGTCGACCATCGGACGCGTCTCGCCCTGCTTGTTAATCAAAAACAGTGCCGGAATATGCGCGTCCTTAGCCACTTTCGCGTCGTCGGCACCAAAAGTTGGCGCAATGTGTACAATACCCGTACCATCTTCTGTCGTCACATAATCGCCCAAGATAACACGAAACGCCTCACTCGCCATTTCCACATAATGCTCACGACCGTCAGCGCTGTCAAAGCAGTTCTCAGGATGTGCCTGCGCAAAAGCCTTCACAAAAGGAGCAGCAAAGTCGTCAACCTTCTCGCAAGGCTTCACCCAAGGCATCAGCTGACGATAGTGCAAACCTTCTAAATCAGCACCCTTCAACCGTTCAATCACACGCCAAGGGCACTGCTTCTTCGCTTTATCGAAAGTGCCCAAAGCACCCTCCTTCACCTCCTGCTCGGGATTTAGATAAGCCGAAAGACGACTCTCGGCCATCACCAACGTCATGGGCTTTCCGTCATAAAGATTATAGGTTTCAACCACCACATAATCAATCTTCGGCCCCACACAGAGCGCCACATTCGAAGGCAGCGTCCAAGGCGTCGTCGTCCACGCCACAAAATAGGGCTTGCCATGTTGCGCCCACGCAGCCTTACCATCCACAATCTCAAACTGCGCCGTCACCGTCGTATCTTTCACATCGCGATAGCACCCCGGCTGATTCAGCTCGTGGCTCGACAAACCCGTGCCGGCCGCCGGCGAATAAGGCTGAATGGTGTAGCCTTTATACAGCAGACCCTTGTTGTAAAGCTGCTTCAACAACCACCAAAGCGTCTCAATATATTTGTTGTCATAGGTGATATAAGGATGATCCAAATCCACAAAATAGCCCATGCGCTCGGTCAATTCGCGCCATTCAGCCGTGAATTTCATCACGTTTTCCCGACACCTGCGGTTATAATCTTCCGTCGAAATATATTTGTCCGAAGCCTTGTTGTCAATATCCTTCTTCGTAATACCCAACTCCTTCTCCACACCAAGCTCCACAGGCAAACCGTGTGTGTCCCAGCCGGCCTTGCGCTTCACCTGATAACCCTTCATCGTCTTATAACGATTAAACGTGTCTTTAATCGAGCGTGCCAACACATGGTGAATGCCCGGATGACCATTAGCCGAAGGCGGACCTTCGAAGAACACAAACTGAGGCTGCCCCTCACGCTCTGCTATCGAACGCAGAAAAATGTTATTCTCTTGCCAATAAGTCAGCACATCTTGATTGGTTTTCACAAGATCTAAACCTTGATGCTCGGCGAATTTCTTAGCCATTTCGTATCGTTATTATGAATATTGTTCTATTTTTAATGGGCGCAAAGATAATAAAAAAACTTAGCATAGGCAAACCGCCCCGCTTTTTTCTATCGCCGGAAAGCCCCAAACAGTCAGCCCAACAGCCCGCTTGCGCAACAACTCCAAATCCACCATACATACTTCGGGGCGGATTACCCCATCGGGGTTTATACTTTCGATAGCGCAGGGTTGGCAAGTGTAACGCAGCCTACCCTGGGTAACAGTGCAAGCGAGGATACTACCCCCCTTGGGGGTTGTACTTTTTCTCATCACACATCATTACCACATGCGGCGAATGGATTATTCGCGAATGATTTCTCCATACGAAAATTGATTTTAAAAAGTACAATGCCGATGGCATAGGTTCCCCTCCACGACTTTACCCAGGGTAGATTTCGCTGCGCTCAATCAACCCTGGGCTGACCAAAGTACAACACCGATGGTGTTGGTTCATGTGCACCGTTTTCCCAACAAACAAACAAACAAACAAACAAAACCACCCACGCGCAATCTGCCCAAACGATACCGTAGGGGCGGTGCCTGTGTGCCCGCCCGAACGTCCGCGCAGCGGCGTTTCCATACCAACCAATACACGCATTGTGTGCGGGGGATGAACGATGGATGCGCCCTTGTGGGGCGAAACGGGCGGGCACATAGGCACCGCCCCTACCCATCTCCATCATATTTTTCCACGCAATCCCACACAAACAAAATACCATTTACGCACAATTTACCCCAAACGAAATCAACCGTCCATGTGCAATCCGTCCCTACCAATCTCCATCAAACCACGTGGTGTGCCATTACCCCATCGGGGTTATACTTTCGATAGCGCAGGGTTGGCAAGTGCAACGCAGCCTACCCTGGGTAACAGTGCAAGCGAGGAGGCTACCCCCTTGGGGGTTGTACTTTTTCTCATCACACATCATTACCACATGCGGCGAATGGATTATTCGCGAATGATTTCTCCATACGAAAATTGATTTTAAAAAGTACAATGCCGATGGCATAGGTTCCCCTCCACGACTTTACCCAGGGTAGATTTCGCTGCGCTCAATCAACCCTGGGCTGACAAAAGTACAACACCGATGGTGTTGGTTCATGTGCACCGTTTTCCCAACAAACAAACAAAACCACCCACGCGCAATCTGCCCAAACGAAACCGTAGGGGCGGCGCCTGTGTGCCCGCCCGAACGTCCGCGTAGCGGCGTTTCCATACGGGAAATAGGTTTTGTGTATCACGCATGGTGCGCGGGGATGAACGATGAATGCACCCTTACAGGGCGACACGGGCGGGCACACAGGCGCCGCCCCTACCCATCTCCATCATATTTTTCCACACAATTCCATACAAACAAAATAACCATTTCCACACAATTCACCCCAACGACATCAACCACTCACGCGCAATCCATCCAAACGAAATCAACCGTTTGCGCGTAATCCACCCAAACGAAACCGTAGGGGCGGCGCCTATGTGCCCGCCCGAACGTCCGCGTAGCGGCGTTTCCATACCAAAAATACACGCATTGTGCGCGGGGGATGAACGATGGATGCGCCCTTGTGGGGCGACACGGGCGGGCACATAGGCACCGCCCCTACCAAACTCCGTTATACATCCGCGTACAATCCTCCCCAACGACACCAACCGCCCAAACGAAACGCGTAAACAATCCACACAACACACATCGGGGGCGGAAATGCATCGCGCACTCCCGCCCCCATTCTTAAAATAAAAAAGTGTGTGTATGTTATGATTTGGGCGTCACCGTGGATGACGCCTTTTGTTTTAAAACAATTTATTCTTTCGGCGTCACCGTAGCATCGCCCTGACCTTTTCCGCCCGGCTTATCTTTACCGCCGCCGGGTTTATCCTTGCCATCGCCACCATCGCCCGGCTTTGCAGCGTCACCACCCGGCTTTTTGCCATCGGGTGTTTTACCACCATCACCAGGTTTCTTTCCGTCGCCAGGCTTATCGCCGGGTTGCTTGCCATCATCCACTTTCTTCTTTTTCGGCAGCACCTCGTCCTCATACCGCTTGATGAGCTGATTCACGAAATCGGCGAAGGGTTTCAGGGCCTCGGCGCTGCCCAACGTAGCCATGGCATTGGCCACCTTGCGCACCTGCTTGAAGGCTTCGTCGGATTGCTGACGTGCCTTGCGCAGCGCACCCGCTACCTGTTTCGACTGCTCCGTGGTGCGGCTGTAGAGCAGTTCGCTCACCTTCGCATTGGCCGTTTTCAGCGACGCCAACACCGTTTGCAAGCCCAATTTGGCCACCTCGGCGCTGTATTTTTGCTCACAATCTGCCAACAGGTTTTGAATGGCACCCGTCTCGCGTTCCAACTGCATTGAAGGCTTGATGCCATAGTCCACCAGGCTTTGCCAAAGCGTTTTGGCCGCCGTATGCAAGTCGGGCGTCGATACGCGCAAAAAACTCTTCACTGCTCGGTAGTAGGCCGAATACAACGTATCGCGGTCGGCATCGGCCGCCAAAATTTCATCGGTCGAAGCATTTTTCTTCGACAAGGCAAAGTAGCGGTTTTCCTCGTTAAAAGCCGCTTTCAACGTGTCGGCCGCCTTTTTTAAATACTCGTTTTTCAACAACTCCGTCTCCGAGTCCAGCCGTTTGCAAATAGACTCGATAAACACGAAATGCGCGCCGTTGCTCACGCTTTTCAATCCTAATGTTTCAATCTCCATAGGTCTTTTTATTTAAATCATTAACTAAAAGGTCCCGAAGGGCCAAATTATCTTTTTAAAATCGTGAGGTACGCTTTCAAATGCCTTGCGCACCTCAAAATCTTTTTTTATTATTTGCCCAATCTTGGGCAAGTCTCAAAATCTTTTTTTGCCGTTTGCCCAGCTTCGGGCAAGTCCCAAAATATTTTTTTATCGTTTGCCCAGCTTTGGGCAAGTCCCAAATTATTTTTTTAGCGTTTGCCCAGCTTTGGGCAAGTCCCAAATTATTTTTTTATCGTTTGCCCAACCTTGGGCAAGTCCCAAATTATTTTTTTGACGTTTGCCCAGCCTTGGGCAAGTCTCAAATTATTTTTTTATCGTTTGCCCAACCTTGGGCAAGTCTCAAATTTATTTTTTGGCGTTTGCTCAAAGTGAGCAGGCATCCAATTTTATTTTTCGAGGTTTGCTCAAGTGGAATGGTAGGGGCGGTGCCTGTGTGCCCGCCCGAACGTCCGCGTGGCGGCGTTTCCATACCAAAATATATTTGCGCATCACGTATCATGCACGAGGATTTAACGATGGATGCGCCCTCGCGGGGCGACACGGGCGGGCACACAGGCACCGCCCCTACCAAACTCCATCATACCTTTTTGCACCATTCCATTAAACGGCATCATCCATCCACGTACAATCCGCCCATAATCAACGGCCAACTTCGCCCACAGGCAATAAACCGAATGAACCAAATCAATCGGATTATTCTGCTACGGGACGGACGGCACCGCCAAGATACCTGCCGGTCCGTTCCCACGAATTCACGCCACCTGAGCTGAAGTGCATAACCCCTGCACCGTCACGGAAGTCAGGAGATGCCATCCAGTACCAGCCGTCTGCCGGGGTACCCATAGCATTCTGTCTATTACCCGTAACGGGGAAATAGATGGTGGCATCGGGGTTGGCAGTTTTGTTATTGAAGTGCCATCCGTTGTCCCAGGCACCGTTTACGGAGGCTGTAAAACCTGTAAAGGCATCTCCGGCCGGCATCTCAAAGCCTACAGGACAGGGATCGTAAATGGTCTTGTCTACGGGGGTGGTAGTTTGGGCCGAAGACGTGTTGTTTACCGACCAGAAGTTATGATAATCACAGCCGCACCAGTTCCAGTAATTTCCCCCCCCATATACAGCATTAAGCATACTCTCGGGGTGCTGAATGGCATAACCTATAGTAGCATCATGGGGGCCAGCATCAAATGAGAAACTACCCTGAGCAACAATACCATCCTTACCCGGCATGGCATCCTTACGGCCAAACTGGTAGAGCGTACCATAGCCCTGCCCTATACCGTTGTAGTCGTTCTGCGTGATGGTAATTTCGCCATGCTGACGGGTTCCGTTGTTGGCAACTTCCTGTTCAACCTTAATCCTGACTTTGCGGGATACTGAATAGCTTGTACCTTGCAATGAGGTGTATTTCCAGCCGAGGTTTTCCGTGGTGAATTTGTTGACTTTGTTGGATGCATTCGTACAGGCAATTGTATGAAGTGCGTCCTGGGTAGTGAACCACAGATGCCATGACCATACCACCGTGCCGCCCTTGGTTACGGCAATGACGGCGTTGCCATTCTTGATAGCCGAGGCAGGAACCTCAAAGTTTACAAAGCCATCGGTGCCGCTGCCTGTTACTGACAGGTTGGTTACAAGGCCGCTCTCATCGGCCCAGACAAGTTTGGCACCGTCGGGAGCATTCACACCGCCGTTGTTCAGCGTTATCCAGGGAGTGGTGATGTCCTGATTGGCATGGTCTTGGAAGTTGTGAAGTAGCCCTTCGTCCCAACCAAACACCGTGGTAGCCGGTATTGTGGTGCTGATGTAAGCACTGGTGTTGTTGGTTCCGTTCTTGATGGCGTTGCCGTAAACCAAAGGTATTTTGTAGTAGCCCGGGGCAGAGATAAGGTAACAGTTGGCCGTGTTGCGGTTTGTAGAGTTGCCTTTGTAGTCGTAGGTCGACAGGTCGTAATGGTTACTGGCAGAGCCTTTGGCTGTGGCTGTCTTCAATGCGTTGTTGCGTGCAGTGAGCTTCTCGACAATGGTAGCTACCTGCACGGTGGCTGCGCCGCTTTCACTGCCTGATATAACGCCATCGCCGCTTTCCTTGCTTAGCGAGGTAAGCCATGCGGGCTTCGTGGTGCTGAGTGCCGACCAGTTGGCACCACCGTCGGTGCTCTCCTGATAACCTACTACTTTCCATTTCACGGGCTGCAGTGTGCCGCCCGACTGACGGTAGCTCTGGATGGTGTAGTTGCCTGCTGCGGTCTGGTTGTAGGCTGCGGGTGTTGTCGGGCTTACGACGTTCAGAACGTAGCTCCAGTCGGACGTGTTCTGCGACAGGGCGTAGGTCTTCGTCGTGCCGGGCTTCCACTGGCCTGTGAGGGTGGCGGTGATGGGCGTGGAACCGTCAGAGAAAAAAACTTTTACCTGCACGCCTGCGCCCGTAAGCGTTTGCGGAATCATATAGAATACATAGTTGTCTTGATTGTGCCCCATAATAACATTGTTCACCGCTCCCGTGGTGCTGACGCTCACACCACTAAGAGTAAAGGTGGTTGGTGTGGAGACTTCGCTCCATGTGCCGATGTGGTTTTTATCGGTGGGAAGGGTGTATTTGCCTTTGCCCTTTGCACCAACGATTTCTACCTGTATAATCGTTTTGTTCCACGACAGGTTTTGTCCCACTTTGAAGCGCACAGCCGTGAGCGCATGGCGGAAGGTGAGGTCGGTGCGCGGTGCCGTAGCACTCATCGTGCCAATATCGGTGTGCACATTGCCCGAGCAAGCCGTCATCAAATCCTTTTGATTCTTTACATCGGGCTCTACTTCAAAGTTAACGTAGGGCGTGCCTGTGTGGCTTGCCGGCGAGAGCTTTATCTTGTTGTTGTCGGGTTTCGGGTAAACCGCATAGAAGCAACCGTGGTTTTTAATCCAATCCCAATAGATGGGGGTAACGAGGTTGCCATCCTTCTTCGTGTCCTTATCATAGAACCAAGGCTCGAGGCTCGTGTCGGAATAGCCATAGAAAGCTGTGGTCGAGAAGTTTTGCATCGTGGGCATGGTTGTAATGTCGGCACGGGTTTGCGCTGTGGCTTCGCGTTGCGAGGGCACACCCGGGAGTGTGGTTTCTATCAAACAAAGTCCTGCACCGGCTTTGCCTTGCACGGGCAGCTTCTGCATCGTGAGGTCTTCGGGTGCAAGGTCTTGCAGGGCAAGTTCGCGCGTAAAAGCCGCGCGACTGATGGGGCCGTAGCTTTTGGCACCGGCTTGCTCCTGGTCTTGCTTTTCCGAAACATTAAAAGCGACGAGCGCCTTGCCGTTGTTCTCATTCGAATCAATATCTTTGTCGGAACAAGCAAACAGTGCAAGGCCTACCGTAAAACTTGCGGCAGCGAATGGAATGGCGTGCCGCAGACTGTTGTTATAGAAATATTTTCTTGTCATTGATTACCTTTTTAAATTGTTATCTACTTTGGTGGGACAAGGGTCTAATCCTCTTCTTCCCATACGCCACCCCAGCGCTTAGCGCCCGAGATGTCGGTGTCGTCATCATCCTCGCTGGGGTTTTCAATCGTGACGCTTCCGCCTTGGTCACCGCCCGGTCGTGCCTTGGGACCGCTTCCGTCCAACAAATAGTGCTCGGTCGCGAGGTGGATGACCGTGCTCACAGGCGTTTCATACAATTTTTTCTTCATTTTTTGTTTTGTTTAAATGATTATATTTATTACTATTGATTTCTTACTTCACAGGTTCAGTTACACACACGCAAAAAAGCATCTGCAAAGAGCTTTAAAAGCTCCTTGCAGATGCTTGAGACGGCGAACCGACGCCCGCGCCGGGCGCACCGCTATCGCCTTAGTACAGAGACTTAGACCGTTGTTAGAATGTGTGTGTGTGTGTGTGTGTGTGTGTGTGTTACACTTTTATTTGGTTCTACCAAATAAAAGATGTTAAAACTTACACTGCTTGAAAAATTATTTTTCGTCTGCATACAAACACTTTCTGTTTAATTCGGCGGCAAAGGTAACCCTTTTTTTGAGAAAAGGAAAAACTTTTTGTAGAAAAAAATTGCCAAATACCCCAAAAGAATGCGCATCATTGCCTTTACTTTGGCTAAAAGTTTGATTCTAAAAAGGGTTCCAGCTTGCCATTATCATGCAAGGTGGATGTTTTTAATATCGTTATATTGTTTGCACGATCGCCCTCATGCTGTTTTAAACTTCTTTGCATGCTTTCATTTTTGTGCGTTTTGTGCCGTAACGATCGATGAGAATATGTTTGCGGCCTATGATTCCTTCAAAGTAAGGTGGTTCGGAACGGAGCTGCATATCATCGTAAATGAATTCGGCAATGACAGTGTCTTTTCCGTCGGGCAGAATGAGTCCCATCTTTTTATTCTTCTCTGCAATGACGGGCATGAGGCACAAGTCGTCGATATAGACATAGGGCGTGCGCAGGAAATCGTATAGCGGGTGAACGAGAATTTTGCCTTCATGGTTGCGAATGCCAAACTTTCCATTCTGTTCGAAAATCTCATGGAAGCGGATATACTTCTTTTTCACGCGTTGCAGATAGGCCACAATGCGCCGCGGATTGTTAACCATGCTGTGCCAATAGCTGTAGGTGTCGCAATAGTTGGCTGCGGCACGCATGATAACCATCTTCCAATCCAATCCGCTAATGGCTTTTCGGTTGAGATCGATGTAGTTAGCAATGGCTTCTTCGCGTTGTGGAATGCTAAGCTTGGCCAGCGAGGCTTCAAACTTTTGCATCATGTCTTTTGTTCCCGACATCCCTTTGATGTAACGGTGAATTTGCCTGCCCATTTCGTTACAAACGAATTTGTCGATTTCTGATAACTCTATTTTGTCTACATAGCGTTCATCAAAATTTTCAGTAGTTATTTTACACATGGCGAATTTGTTTATGTTTCTCCCAAAAGTAGTAGTTTTTTGTGGAATGGCGAAATAAGTGGCGAAGAAATTGCATGAATGGGCATGAAAAAGGCTCGATTAACCTCTCTTAACCCCGATTTGGGCACATTTGTGCTGCCGTGCGTGGTTGTTTCGTTGTAAATTTGCATCAAAATATAAACGAAAAAGAGAAAAAGATGAAAACGATTTATGCTTTTGAGCAGTGGCCATTAGATTTGTTGGTCGATTATGTGTTGAAGGTGCATCATCGGGGCATTCGTGAAGAGGGGCCGGCGATTTTGGATAAACTCCTCGCTGTAGCTGAGGCGCACCGCAATGATGCTCCGAATTTGCTGAAGGTGGCCGACCATTTCCGCAATTCGCTTTATGATTTAGACACGCATTGCCACAAGGAGGAGCAGGTGCTTTATCCTTATATCATGGAGATGTGGCGTGCACATGATTTAGGGCAGCAGGTTGAAGCGTTCCATTGTGGTTCGATTCAGGGGCCTATTCAGGTGATGATGGCCGACCATGATGATGAGTTGGCCCGTCACGCACGTATTGCCGAACTGACAAACAACTACACGGCACCAGCTGAAGCCGACGAGGATTGGCGCGAGGTGCTGGGGCTGTTGCGCGATTTTCGTGCAGCTTTAGAGGAGCACACGGCCATGGAGAATGAAGTAGTGTTCCCCATGTCGTTGAAATTAGAGCAACTGGCTGTGGGGTAAAGTTATCTGCACCGTTCTAAAAGCAATCAAATCGTGCTGCAATCTGCTGTAGATTGTGGCACGATTTGCGTTACTTTTCTATGCGATGTGGTAGCGATTGCTGCGCTTGCTGTTCGGCTTTGCATTTTTAAGTAAAAAGCAGTGAGCCCAATTTGGCTACCATCCAAGCCAAAAGAGCCACTAACAAGATGATGAGTAGCATGAGCAAAACGAGCGTAAATGCAGCCTGTCGCGCTTTGGTGTTCACTTGATGCATGATGATGGGATCGTCGTTGAGGAAGCCATCGATGAGCGCCATATTCTTTTTGTTGGAGCGATAGAGAAAGTCTATCACGTTGCCGATATAAAAAGGTAGCAGCCCCAAGAGCACATCGCGCAGCATGTTGTTGAGCAAAGCCAGCGTGAGGGGAATAGAACGCAGTTTGAATGCCCCGAAGAAGATGTGGGCAAGAGCAAAGAATGCGGCCACGAAATCACCTATTCCTCCAGGGATAAGCCCCAGGATTGCATCTAATTGATAGGTGTCTGTGAGACGTGTGAGCGTTACAATCTGTTGGTAAAGTCGACTCTTTTTGAGCGCTTCTTTCTCAGTTGGCTTGGTCATCAAATGCGATAATATGATCTTCGGTTGCTAATTCCCGATACATTTCAGTCATGGCGTTATACGTAACGTTCATGTTAGTCTCGTTTCCGCATGCCATTTTAAAGAGTTCATAGAGGTCGGTGGGGGGTTCTTTTGTTTGCACCTCCCCACGAATGACGTGCAGGTTGGTAAGAATAAGTTTGTAGATTGAGGCCTGGTCGAGGCTGGACTTCTGTGGATTAGCCAATCGAAGTGCCTTGACATAGGTCTTCATGATGAGCCTCACCAAGAGATGAATAGCGGTGGGTTCATCGATGAATGCGAGCCGAATGCCCTTGTGCTGTGTGCAACTGCTGTCTTCAGTGTTTAAATTACCTTGCAAGATTAAAGCAAAATTGCGCTGATATTCGCTGATAACGACCTCGTAAAGTTTTTGTGTTCTACAAACAAGCTTTAGATATTGTTTGGCATCGGGAGCTTGATGTTGAAATGTGTTGCGCAACTTCTCGGCCAAGGTCTCTGCATCTTTATAGGTGAGTTTTGCCAATACCGGCGCCACAAGTTCTATGAACACAGGATTGAGGTGCGGGTAGAAAACAAGCATTTGCGCTTTCACTTGTTGAGGCGTATATTGTTTCTTTTTGTTGTTATCCGTTGCTTTCCCATCGAGGATGCCTGTTGCGAAGGCTTCGAAAAAGGCTTTCACGTAGGAAAAAGCCGCTTGATAGCAGTTAATCTTCTGTGTCATGTTCCCTCCTTTTTGGGGGTAAAGATAGCTTATTTTTTTGTGATGCGCAAGCGGCTGCCTTGATATTTCGCATGAGGCCTTGATATTTCGCTCTTTTCACGGCACTTCCTTTGAAGAGTTTACGATATTCTTCTTCGGTCAAATTTTGCCATTGCTCTTGCGTCATAGCCAGCAGTTCGGGGCGTGGTTGCAGTTCGGGTGTGTTGTTAGGTGTGGCAAATCGATTCCACGGGCAGGCTTTTAAACATTCATCGCAACCATAAATCGTGTTGCCTAATGCGGCTGAAAAGGGCGCTGCAATATCAGAACGATTTTCAATGGTCTGGTAGGAAAGGCAGCGAAAGGCATCTATTTCGTTGTCAGATGTGATGGCTTTCGTGGGACAGGCTTGCAGGCATTTGGTGCATTTTCCACATCGATTTTTAGCCGGTTCATCGTAGATGAGGGGCTGGTCGACGAGTATCTCGCCCAAGAAAAACATGCTTCCTGCATGCGGAATAATCAGTTGATGATTTTTTCCTATCCAACCTAAACCTGCGCGTTCTGCCCAATAGCGTTCTAAAATGGGGCCAGAATCAACGAAGATGCGACAGCGTTTCGCTTGCGGATTTTGACTGATGAGGTCGTCTTCAAAACCACAACTCGCTGCCAGTTGGCGCAGTTTGTGTTTCATAATATCGTGATAGTCTTGCCCCAGGGCATAGTTCGCAATGTGATATTCATGTGGGGCGAAGGCTTGTTTAGGGGCATAGTTCAGTGCCACGCAGATGATACTCTGCGCATTTTTGAGCAACAACCGCGGATCAAGCCGCTTGTCAGTGTTGTTGTTCATGTAGTCCATGCCCGCGAACTTCTCATCATCGAGCCAGCGTTTCAAGTGTGCGGCTGTCTCTTCGTCTACCGGTCTTGCTTGCGCTATGCCACAAGCAAAAAAGCCGAGGCGTTGTGCTTCGGCTTTGATGTGTAGGGTTAGGGCTTCTATGTCATTCGAATGTTTTAAATTCATAACCTTCTTTGATGAGCCATTCGATGGCTTGTGGGAGTGCAGTTTTCAGTTTGTCGATGCTCTTGAGCGAGTCGTGAAAGGTGATGATAGAGCCGTTTCGGGCGTACTTTTTCACATTGTCGACAACATCTTTTGCCTTCATCCATTTAGAATAATCACGTGTAACAAGGTCCCACATGATAATCCTATATTTCCGTTTGAGCCACCAATAGGCGGTGTAACGCATCCAGCCGTGAGGCGGACGGAATAGGTGTGAGTGGATGAGCTCGTTGGCCTTTTCGGTGTTGATGGCATAGGTGATGACCCAATGTTTGAAAGCACCGATGTGATTAAAAGTGTGATTGCCCACCTGATGCCCATCCGCAACAATCTGATTGTAGAGATCGTGATAGCGCAACACATTCTCACCCACCATAAAGAACGTGGCTCTCACGTTGTAGCGGCGAAGCGTTTCAAGAATAAAGGGTGTCGACCCGGGGATGGGACCATCGTCGAACGTGAGATAAACTGCATGCTCGCTTTTGTCCATTCTCCAAGTCGCACTGGGATAAAGCCAGCGCAACCATTTTGCAGGTTGTTCTATAAACATGGTTGCGCTGTGTTTTTATTTTCCTTTCTGTATGGGCACATAGCCGCCTTTCTCGCGATAATTGACGAATTTATTTTGGAAAATCTTCTCGGTCTTTTTCGCTAACGTCTGGCTGATGAGCGGTGCAATTTTGCTGCATTCCTGCATGATGGTGAACTCACGCAGACAATCGCTCATCGATATGTCGAAGTTGTTGCCCGACAAGGCAAGATAGAAGTCCACATATTGCTCGCTGTTCTTCCACACAGCATTGAAGAGTTGCTCGGCCTTTTGCTGCTGTCCTAAGATGGCATAGCACTCGGCCAAGTCAAGGCTTCCACTAACATAGTTGTGCGGAATATTGTAGGCCGGGAGCACTTCGAGACATTTATCGAGCACTTTCTTCGCCTTGTCGTATTTGCCTTCCTTGATGAGTTCCTGTGCTAATTGCGCAAACAGCCTGCGATGGGTGTAGCACATACGCATGACGGTTTCATCCACATAAAGGCCTTTCTTCTGCAAACCGCCAAACTTATAGCGCGTCATCACATTGCGATAAGTTTTTTCGGTGTCGAAGTTCTTGGCACTTCCATTCTTGCCATTGTTGGTAGTCGTGAAGGGCGTGATGCGGTTGGCCAAACCTTCTTGCACGAAGTTGTTGCCCAAATTCATGTAGCTGCTGGCGCCAACGGTGAGTGCCACATAGACAGGACGTGTCCAGTTGCTGCGTGAAATGATTTCGAGCATCATCAAATCATTTTTGTAAAGGGCATTCTTTCCCGAGAGCGAAATCACCATTTGATTGGGTATCGAGTCGGAAGCCAACATCATGCCGCTCTTCTTCACAGCCGCTTTGTCGATGGTTACATACACCGTGTCGGTGGGAATGACGTGCATGTTGGCATCTTTTGCGCGCACCCAATATTTCATGATGTTCTTCAATTCAAACGGGTTGTCGCCAAATTGTGCCTTCGCCTCTGCAGGATGGTCTTTGTAGAACGAAAGAATTTGCTGCTTCAATTCGGGCTGCACGGTGATATAGTCGTTCGTTCCTGCACAGAAATCCAAGCGTGGCCAGCTGATAGGCAAGCTGGGCGAGTTGTAGGCCGGACGCTTCATTTGGTCAATATACCAGTCGGTGGCCAAATAGCTCAGGTTGCACACACGTGCATCGCGCCGCACGCCCTCGACTTCTTGGTTGTACCAAAGCGGAAATGTGTCGTTGTCGCCGTTGGTAAAGATAATGGGATAGCCTTTATCCTGCAGGGTCATGAGATAGTTTTGCCCGAAATCGCGGCAAGTATAACGTCCGCTGCGGTCGTGGTCATCCCATGTTTGGCTGGCCATTTGAATGGGCACTAAAAGTGCAAGCACAGAAAGCCCCGCTGCAACCGGTGTGCCTTTCACATGCAGATAGCGCTTGGCAAGGTCGTAGAGTGCTGCAACGCCCAAGCCGCACCAAATGGCAAAAGCATAGAACGAGCCGGCGTAGGCATAGTCGCGTTCGCGCGGCTGCAGCGGCGTTTGGTTCAGATAGATGACAATGGCAAGGCCGGTCATGAAGAACAAGAAGAACACCACCCAGAATTGTCGGATGCCACGCTTGCCTTTGAACGCCTGCCAAAGCAATCCGATGACGCCGAGCAGCAACGGCAAGCAATAGAACACGTTGTGTCCCTTGTTATTTTTCAGCTCATCGGGCATCTTACTTTGGTCGCCCAACCGCAAGTTGTCGATGAAGGAAATGCCCGTAATCCAGTTGCCATGCTCCAGTTCGCCGTTACCTTGAATGTCGTTCTGTCGGCCCGCGAAGTTCCACATGAAATAGCGCCAATACATGAAATTGCATTGGTAAGTGAGGAAGAAACGCAAGTTCTCTAATTGGGTGGGCATCTTCACGCTCACCGTTTCGCCGCATCGATCATAGCTCACATTGTGCCCATCGACACCGCCCATCCAGTCTTCATAGGCTTGAACGTGGTCGGGATCATTGTCATACATGCGCGGGAAGAGCATGTTCTGCGCATATTTGTAGCTGTTTTTGTGGCTCACGACAAAGTAAGAATCCTTTTCATTGGTGCTGGCTTTTTCTTTCCGTCCATAGATGGGCGCGCCCTCATTCATATCGGGAAGGCAGCGGTCGCCATTCACTTTTAAAGCCACTTGCGAAGTGTAGGCTTGTCCATAGAGCAGCGGGCGGTCGCCATATTGGTCGCGGCTCAGATAGCTGCCCAAGGTAAAAATGTCCTCGGGCGAATTCTGATCCATCGGCGGATTGGCCGTGGAGCGAATCACGATGACGGCATACGATGAATAACCAATCATGATCATGAGCAGGCAGAGCAACGAGGTGTTCTTGATGCGTGCGGTGACCAAGTTCACCTTTTTGCCATCCACCACATGCTGATAGTTGAGCACAAACCACAGTGCGGCCAACACTACAATGCCAATGCAAACGGCCGACCAGCCATAGCCATAGAACGGAATGCCCAGCATGCCCACAGCGGCCACGAACGAGATGTTGCTGCGCCGGTTGCTCTTGTTGGTATAGCTTTCGTAGATGGCCCACAGCACGATGCCCACCAACAGGATGATGTAGATGATTTCGCCCGTGTTGAAGGGGCAGCCCAGCGTGTTGACGAAGAACAACTCAAACCATCCGCCCACGGTGATGATGCCCGGCACGATGCCATAGAGCACGCCGGCCACAATAACGAAAGAAACTGCCAGGGCGATGAGCGAGCCTTTGAGCTCGATGTTGGGGAATTTGCGATAGCAGAACACCAGCACGATGGCCGGAATGCAAAGCAGGTTCAACAGATGCACGCCGATGCTCAAGCCCGTCATATAGGTGATGAGGATGAGCCAGCGGTCGCTGTGAGGCTCGTCGGCATGGTCTTCCCATTTCAGAATGAGCCAGAACACAATCGCGGTGAAGGCCGAAGAATAGGCATACACCTCGCCTTCGACGGCCGAGAACCAAAAGGTGTCGCTGAAGGTGTAGATCAACGCGCCCACTAAGCCCGATGCTTCAATGATGATCCATTTTGCGAGGGTCAGTTGGCTCCAATCTTTCAAGATGAGCTTGCGCGTCAAGTGGGTGATGCTCCAAAAGAGGAACATGATGGTGGTGGCACTCAGCAGCGCGCTCATCGTGTTGACCATGCGTGCCACATCCGACGGATTGCTCACAAATTGCGAAAAGAGATTGGCCGTGAGCATGAAGAAAGGTGCCCCGGGAGGGTGCCCTATTTCGAGTTTATAACCTGTGGTGATGAATTCCGGACAGTCCCAAAAGCTGGCTGTCGGCTCAATGGTCGAACAATACACGATGGCGGCAATCAAGAATGCGAGCCAACCCAGCGCATTGTCCACTAATCTGTAGTGTCTCATTTATTTTAATTAAAATATTTCCGTTTCTGAAACTATGGCTGCAAAGGTAATACATTTCAAGAAGAATGGTTCACTTGCGCCACAGAAATTTGTTGCAGACGATGGTGGCAACAATATTTCCGCCGTTTTATCGTCACCGTGCAGCGCGGGAACAATATTTTTGCCGTTTTATCGTCACCGTGCGGCGCGGGAACAATATTTTTGTCGTTTTATCGTCACCGCGCAGCGCGGGAACGATATTCTTGCCATTTTATCGTCACCGTGCGGCGCGGGAACAATATTTTCGCGTTTTATCGTCACCGTGCAGCGCGGGAACAATATTCTTGCCATTTTATCGTCACCGTGCGGCGCGGGAACAATATTCTTGCCATTTTATCGTCACCGTGCGGCGCGGGAACGATATTTTTGCGTTTTATCGTCACCGTGCAGCGCGGAAACGATATTTTTGCCGTTTCAGTGCTTGCAGTGCTCCTGCAAATACATTCCCGAACGGTTTTGACGCTTGCAGGCCAACTACGAGCGTTCAGAAATGTGGCGAGAACCGCGCGAGGATGGCGGCGGGCCTCATGCAGAGGGGAAAATGAAAAGCAGCCATCCGAAATGGAATGACTGCTTTTTGTTTTGAGGTACCTAGCAGAGTCGAACTGCTCTACACGGTTTTGCAGACCGTTACCTAACCGATCGGCCAAGGTACCATTGTTTTTTTGTGGTTGCAAAGATAGGGCAAATAATCAATCTGACCAAATATATTGCTTATTTTTTTGATTTCTTCTTGCATTTCTCATACAATCCGCAGCCGGCACAATGATAATCTTTGCAGGCTAAATTTTGCTTGATGCTTTTGTAAATGCGCCATGCCGCATAACCGATGGCGATGATGAGAATCAGGGCAATGATGCCATATTGGATGTCCATGTTGCTACTTTTTTTCTGTCAAGATGTTGAAAAGTCACGACGTTTTCAGCAAAAATGCTGATGATAGTCGCCTTTTTCCGAGTGCAATATTCGCTATTTTTGGTGGAATGAGCAAATAAAAGTATGAAAATGATTTGCACTTTCAAAATAATTCCCTATCTTTGCTCCTGTATTTTTCATGGTATTAGATTATTAAGGTTAAAAAGTGAGATTGGTTGTCGCGAGATAACCAATCTTTTTTCATGCCCTCATCGCAAATAATCAGCAGGCTTTTGTTTTTAGCTCTTTTCTTTTTTATACCTTTGCAACGCGAAAGTAGTGCTCCAGCTTTACCGCTGATACATTCGTGTATGAGAGGAAAGTCCGGGCAGCGCAGGACGCTCCACTTCCTAATATAGAAGCTATTGGTGACAGTAGGAAATGACAGAAGAAAATAACCGCTTTTCGATGCCGCCCTCTTTTTGAAGGGGTTGCGTGCGAGGAGTAAGGGTGAGAAGGTGGTGTAAGAGACCACCAGTCGGTTGGTGACAATCGGGCTGTGTCATCTGGAGGCTGCAAGTTCATGTAAACCACAGTTTGAGGGCTGTCCGCTCGATGCGTTTCAATGCAACTGTGGAGGGTAGAATGCTCAAGCCTTGGGGTGACTCATGGCTTAGATAAATGGTAAAGCGCCATCTTTGGATGGTTACAGAACCCGGCTTATTAGGGCACTACTTTCGTTTTTCATTCTTGAAATGATTTCATGCGATAGGCCTTGCGATCGAGTTTCCCGTTGAAGGTGCGTTTGATGGCCGTCACTTCTTCGTATTGCATGGGCACTTGATAAGTTTCTAACCGTGTTTGCAGCCATTGTGCTAAGGCGCGTTTATCCAATTTTGCACCAGGTTTGCACACAACCAGCAACTTCAGTGCTGTGTCGGTGATGGGATGGGGAGTGGCAATGCAGATGCAATCAGAGACGCCGGGATGGGCAAGTGCGGCGGCTTCTACATCAGTAGGCGCCACTTTGTAGCCGCCAATATTGATGACTTCGCTGTGACGACCATCAATGAAAAGTCGGCCTTGGGCATCAATGTGCCCCAAGTCTTCGGTGAAGAGTTGCCCGTCGTGCTTCACTTTCTGCGTGGCTTCTGCATCACCGACATATTCAGTCATGAGCGTTGGCCCCGCACAGGCAATCGTGCCTTGAGGCGTTATGGAAAAAGACGCATGCTTCATCGCTCGCCCTACACAACCGGGGAAGCACTGATCTTCGTTGAAATTGTGGGTGGCGATGATGCCCGTTTCGGTAGAAGCATAGGTGTTATAAAGGCGTGTGGTGGGCAGCAGACGACACAGTTCTTCCATGTCGCAAACTTGCATGGGCGCAGCACCCGTCTCAATGAAATCGAGTTTATGGCTTATTTGTTTGAGTTGCTGCCGCGCAAGATGAATGAGCATGCGCAAATGAGCCGGCACCATGAACGTAGCAAACTTGTCGGAAGGATAATCGAAGGCGTTGAAAAAAGCATTGAGGTCATTCAAACCCTCGAGCAAATAGATGGTAGCGCCTTGCATGAAGGTGGGATAGAGTTTCGACAAGCTGCCCAAATGATTGATGGGGCCACAAATAATAAAGACGGTGTCGGCCGTATAGCCTTGCGCCGTCACTAAGTTCTCCGCATTGGCCATGATAGCTTCGTGGCTGATGAGCACTCCTTTTGCCTGACCTGTGGTGCCCGTAGTGTAGAGCACGTCTGCACTATTAGTGGGAAAACAAGTCTGTTCGAGCTGCTGTTGCAGGGCTTTTCGGATGTCGTTACCGAGGCTGTTGCTCACGGGAACAGCTACAACGCCTGCACGATGCAGGGCAAAATAGTTGATGAGAAAGTCGGGCGTTTGGCTGCTTTCAAAGAGTTGCGCCTTGTTATCAAGTGCTGTGAAAGCGGCTGCACGCCGGTTAATTGCCTCGTTGAATGCCGCATAAGTAAGTTGTTCGTGGGGTGTCGCAATCGCTATTTTATCGGGATGTGTTGCAGCGTGGCGTGCAATCAGCCTTTCAATCGTAGTTATCATGTGTTTGATGTTTAATCTTGCGTGCGCCAATGGTCAATCATCTTACGGGCAATGCTCAATTTATCGGGCACAGCAGGCAATTTCTCTTTACTGAACCATGCGCCGTGCGACAGTTCTTCCTTTTGTAAATGGATATTGCCTGCTACGTAATCGGCTTCAAATCCCACCATCAATCCGTTAGGATAAGGCCAAGGCTGGCTACCAAAATAGCGCAAATTGGTGATGGTTATGCCCGTTTCTTCGGCCACTTCACGGTGCACTGCCTCTTCGAGTGTTTCGCCAGTCTCAACGAAACCTGCCACCAAACCATAGTAATCGCCCTTAAAGTTGCGTGCATGGACGAGCAAAGCCTCATTGCCTTTATGCACCAAAACGATGATGGCAGGACTTAGGGCGGGCCAAATCTCTCGGCCACATTGCGGGCAGCGCTTGCTGATGGGCGTATGCATGCGTAGCGGCGTGCCGCAAGTGCCACAATATTGCGTGTTGCTATCCCAATAAATCAGCTCGCGACATTTCCCGGCTTTGAGATAGTGCTCGCGCGGAAGCAGATGGAAACTTTTTCGCAAGTCAATCCATTCGAATGCAGTATCATTGATGACAGGTGCGCTGAGAGCAAACGTTTTGATGGGTGTTCCGTCATCCATCGTCCCAACTTCCATGACAGACGAAGATTTACTAAGCCCAACCGGAGCCTCTTCACCAGCAGGAACGGCAAATTTCTCGCCTTGTTTGGCCAATAATAGCTTATCCTTATAGAATATAAACCAAAGGGGTTGCATTATTTAATGTCTTTAAGGTTGATGGCCTGCCCAAATAGAGCGAGGCTGTCGCGCTGTGCTGCAGGCTTAGTCCATGCTTCAGGAATAAATTTCCAATTATGGTTGGCTTGTGGATGAACCGTGCCCAACTTTTCGATTTCTTTCATCAGATAGTAGCGTTGATCGCGCGGACTCCGATAAACGATGCGCGTTTTGAGACTGTCTTTGGCTATACCCGCCCCCTTGGTGAGCAGTTCGCCACCACCATTTCCACGATAACTGTTGATGGCTACGTTATACCAAGCGTGCTCATCAAAAGGTTGTCCGTTACTCATACGCAGAATTTTTACCTTCTCACCATTTGGCTTTGTCACATCAACCACGTAATCGATGCCCGTCGCAGCATCAAAATTGAAGGTGAAATTCTTGAAACCTAAACGTTGTGCATCGCCCCGTGTGTTGGCTAAAAGCAACAAGTGGTCGGTGGGCGATTGCATGGTGTTGACCCATTGGTCGTAGCTCATCTCGAGATGCTTACGGATTTCTTCGCCCGTGAGTCGCATCACATAGAGTTGATTCTCATACTTATAGAGTTTGAACATATCGCCTACGCAAACAGGGCCAGCCTTGATGGTTGCATCGAATTGCAAAGGTGCGTTGAAAGCGATGTCGGCATGGGTGATTTGCAGCATGAGATTGGCGATGAAATCATTAAAGGCCGACGAGCCAAAGTAGCTGTCGCGCGTGGTGATGGTATTGGTGAAGGTGCCGATGTTGCGACTGACGAATTGTGCCACCTGTTCAAAATGCGGTGTGAAATGGGTCATATAGGCTTTGTCAATAGGCAAATCGCTCACATCAACGAGTGTTCCCGTAATAGTTTTATGGATCACACGTCCCTTTTCAAGCGTCAGTTGAACGTTGGCTTGCGCCACAGTTAATGCATTATTTGCCGGATTGATGCACAACACCTTCTTCCCAACCTTGTTGGTAAGTGTTTGGTTGTAGCGGGTATGGTCGTGGCCAAACATGACAATATCAAAGCCGGGTACTTCACGCGCCACTCTTAAACTGGCATCTTCTTGATAATCCTTTGTCGTAATTCCGCCTTCGCGACCGCTATGAAAAAGACCGATGACTACATCGGGATGCTCTTTTGCTTGCACAATCTTCATCCATTTTCGTGCCGAAGTCACCATGTCGTCGAAATGCAACCCTGCCCAAATATCTTCTGTAAGCCAGTTGGGGATGGCGGGAGTGAGCATGCCAATGATTACGATTTTCACACCGTCACGGTGTAGTATGGTGTAAGGCGAGGTGTAAGGATGCCCCGTTTTCTTGTTAATGACATTACAAGCCAACACGGGACATTTTACCTCTTTCATCCATTTGTCATACACTTCGTGTCCTGGTTCGATGTCATGGTTGCCAATGGTTTCGGCATCATAACGCATATAGTTGATAACTTCTGCAGCGATGTTAGGCTTTTTCGTTGCCACAAAGTTGTAGTAATAGCTTGTAGGTTGGCCTTGCAAAATATCGCCATTGTCGAGCAAGATGACATTTTTCCCCATCTGTTGGCGCAACTGATTTACGTAGAAACTGATGCGTGCCATCGAACCTTTTCGTGCAGCATGTTGTGCAAAGATATCGTCAATGGTTGGGGTTGCATCGTGCAAACGCGTTACTTCGTAGGGGAAGAAACTGCCATGCACATCGCTGGTCTCCAGAATACTGAGGTTGATGACTTTCTTTTGTGCTATTGCAGGTAGGGCAATGCAGACAGACAGGAATAGGATTGTGAGTTGTTTCATTGTGATGAGTGAATAAAATGGATGAGTTTGTTGCGTAATATCTTCTGAATTGTGATATAATTTGCAGTGTTTTATGTTGAAATATCGCAAGATTACAATAGATTAGAAAAGGGTGCATCTCGCTTTGTGATACACCCTTTTCATATTTTAATCTTTTATAGAGCCTCGTCTTCGGGTGGTTGAGGAGCAACTCGCTTGAACTTTGTGAGATGCTTTTTGTTTTTCAACCAGGCCGCCTTACGCGCTTCGTAATCTTGCCGTTGACGTTCTAAAAAGTTATCAGCCATGCTGTCACCCTTATTTAAAACGGCTATAAATCACAGTGATGCGTAGCGGCGTAGTGCCACCGACTAATTTCGTGCTACGAATGTTAAGATCATTGTAGACACCCGTAATCAGCAAGTTGTTGTAACCATTTTCTTGCACTTGCATTGTAGTAGTCGTTACGGGAATGATGACCACCTTGTTCCAATGGGGCGATGTGCTACCTTTTTGGCGTTTGGTATACATGCTACGCACCAAAGAACCAATGTTGCTGAAAGTGTAGCCGTTGTTGCTTAGAGTAGTTGTGAATGAATTCTTATAATCGGTTACTTGATGATGGTCGAAAAAGCTTTGCAAGCTGTCGCGTTCAACCATCAATACTTGTTGGGGAGCTTGCAGTGCATAGCCACTTGGCGATGTGTTATTGATGCGCTGCAGTGTAATCTTCGCTGCATTAATACTGTCGTTTTCGTGGCCTAACATAATATTATCGACAGGCAGCGTGAGTTCTGTCAAAATTCCGGCAGGCGTTTTCAAATAAGTGCCGGTGTTATCATTTAACAATGTGGTGAGCGTAGCCGGCTGATTGATGATTTGCGTCACTTGCTTCACCTCTTGTGTACCACCGAATGTAGCGACACCTGTACGAACTTTTCCATTCGCATTGTAGCGATAATACACTTGAAGCATGGCGTTATAAATCTTTGCTACAGCGCCGGTGCCATTTGTAATTTTGAAATAAAACCCCGGAACCACATGATTGATGAAATAGTAAGTGTTTCTGAAATATGCCGGGTGTTGATAATATTGCTGCATCAGATAGGTGCCATAATTATTATAGGTGTTCCCGTTTGCATCCTGATAAGGTTGATTAAGTTGCAGCCGAATGCTGGGTGAGTAATCTTTCTTTGCCCGCTCTGCAGCAGATACCGACTGATCCAGCAATGTGAATGTTTTTGTAGCCATGGGCACAGACATGGTGACTAAACCTGCCGTTACGGGATTAAAGGCGGTGGTATAAGTCTGATTTTGGTTGAGCGGCTGGCTCATTTCAAACATACTCACACGCAATGGTGCCAAGCTGTCGCCTACGCCATTTTCATAAAATAGACGCAATTCACACGAGTCTGCAACAATCGTTCCGCCAACTTTCGATGCAATCTTATCGATTGTGGGCAACGAAAAGTTTTCTAAGGTTGCAAACTGGGTCATGAAGTTGGCCGTGATGGGCGCATTGGTTTCGGGGTCGGTGAACTGCCCTAAGTAGCCATTGGCATTGCGAGCAATCGAAGGACCAGCTGCCACAGACTGCGAATGGACAACAAACGAGTCGGTACTGACGCTGAGAATGTCGCTTCCATCGGTAATGTCAAGGCCCATGTTGCCTGTATTGTCGTCGCAAGCTATAAAAGCCATGGCAACGCACAGCCCCGTTACAATATTTCTAAATTTCATTTGCGGATCTTGTTTATTCTTCAGTGGTGGGATAAATTTTCTCGTAGAATGCAGCGTAGGCATCCATAAAATCGTCGCCGGGGAAGTTGAGCAAAGGAACTTTTTTATTGGAAGTATGCGCTAATAGCTCGGGAGCAACGCCCCTATTCGCTTCAATGATACCATCACTATAGTCGATAGCCAATTTGCCTAATTCCAAATAATCAAATTTGTCGTTGTAGCCTTTCATGAATTTGCTTTTCGCCTCCTTGTAAACAACGCTCGATTTAAATTTCTTTCCGAGATCGCTCTTGGGTTGTTCGCTGAAGAGCGAGGTTACCACTTTTGCATGTGCAAAGGTGGGTTCCTCACGATAGGCTGTTTTAAGATAGAACGGAATAACGGCGCTCATCCATCCTTGACAATGAATAATATCTGGCGTCCAACGCAATTTCTTCACTGTCTCGAGCACGCCGCGCGCAAAGAAAATTGCGCGTTCGCCATTGTCTTCATATTCGTCTCCGTGCTCGTCTACAGTCATTTGGCGGTGGGTGAAATAATCATCATTATCAATGAAATAAACTTGTATGCGCGATTGCGGAATCGACGCCACCTTAATAATCAGCGTATGATCGGTGTCGTCGATGATGAGATTCATGCCTGAAAGGCGAATGACCTCGTGCAACTGTCCGCGGCGCTCATTGATGTTGCCCCATTTCGGCATAAAAGTTCTGATTTCCAAACCAGCTTCTTGTGCTTTCTGTGGCAGGTTGAGCCCCATGGTCGACAGCAAAGTCTCGGGCACATACGGTGTAATCTCTTGATTGATAAATAATACTTTTTTTGCCATTACTTTCAAATTTGAATGCCGCAAAGGTACGAAAAAAAAGTGTAAAGCAGCCTAAAAAGGGCTATCTTTCAAGTTTTTAAACCCTATTTAGCAGCTTTATTTGAGCTGTTCGGCAAACCAGTTGGCAATTTGGCGCAAGAGATGTGTGCGTGTGTTGCCGCCGTAAATGCTATGGTTGCGGTTGGTGTAGAGGTTCTCCTTGAAGTCCTTGTCGGCCTGCACCAACGCCTCGGCATATTCGGCTGCGTTTTGAAAATGCACATTGTCGTCGGCTAATCCGTGGCAGAGCAACAAAGCGCCGTGAAGTTTGTCGGCACGCGTGATGGGATTGGTGGCATAGCCCGACGGATTTTCCTGCGGCGTGCGCATGTAACGTTCGGTGTAGATGGTGTCGTAGAAGCGCCAGTTGGTGGGAGCAGCCACGGCTACACCGGCTTTAAACACACCGCGGCCTTCGCTCATGCTCATCAGCGTGTTGAAACCACCGAAGCTCCAGCCCCAAATGCCGATGCGACCAGCATCCACATAGGACTGCTTGGCCAACCACAGCGCAGTTTCCACTTGGTCGCGCGACTCCAATTGCCCCAAGTTCAGATAGGTGGCTTTTTCGAAAGCTGCACCGCGCCCGCCCGTTCCGCGACCGTCGACGCACACGACGATGAACCCCTGCTGTGCCAAGTAGGCATCGTAGAGGCCGCCGTTGCCCATCGAACCAGCCGACCACGCATTGATGACTTGCTGGCTGCCCGGACCGCTATATTGAAACAGAATGACAGGATATTTCTTGCCGGGATTGAAGTTGGCGGGCTTCATCATCCAGCCATCCAATTTCACTTGCTCCGACGTGGTGAATGAGAACGCTTCGCGCTGGGGCAACTGATAGGGCGCGAGCTTTTGGCGCAGCGCCGCATTGTCCTCAAGGGTAGAGAGCAGATTGCCGTTGCGGTCGCGCACGGTGAAGACGTAGGGCGTGTGATAATCGCTCCACGTGTTGACGAAATATTGGAAATCGCCCGAGAAGACGGCCGTGTTCCACCCTTCGGTCTGCGTGAGCCGCGTTGTCTTTCCGTTTTTGTGGCTCACGAAAATCTGCCGGTCGTGGGGGCTTAAGGCCGCCGCCTGATAATAGATGTTGCCCGTGGTTTCGTCGTAACCATAGACCTTGGTGATGTCGTAGTTGCCGTCGGCCACCGTGCGCACGAGGCTGCCGTTCATGTTGTAGAGATAAAGGTGCATGTAGCCGTCGCGGTCGCTGGGCAGCAGCAACGTCGATTGTCCCACCTGCATCTCTTCCATCACCTCTTCCTTGATATATTTTTCGCTCTTCTCGCGGATGATGAGCTGCGCCAGCGAGGTGCGCGGATTGGCCGCATAGAGATTGAGTTCGTTTTGATGGCGATTCATGGTGAGCACCAACACCTTCGACGGGTCGGCCAGCGTTTTGATGCGCGGAATGTAGCCATCGGCGGGCAGCGGCACGTTGATTTGAAGTGTTTTGTGGGACTGAATGTCATAGCTCCACACCGACACTTTCGCGTTCTCCTCGCCCGCTTTGGGATATTTATAGGTGTAGAAATGCGGATAAACGGCGTTTTCGCTCAACGCGGGATGGCTGCCCATGAACATCTGCAGCGCATATTCCTTCACGTTGCGCTCGTCGTATTTCACCCAGCACAGCATGGTGCCATCGGCCGTGAAGCAAAGCGACTTGTTGGTCGAGAATTCCTCCTCGTTCACCCAGTCGGGGATGCCGTTGATGATGGCATTCTCGCGGCCGTCGGTGGTGACTTGGCTCTCGGCGTTGTCGTAGAGCAGTTTCACGAGAAAGATGTTGCCGCCGCGCACAAAGGCCACCTGATTGCCATCGGGCGACCACGTGGGCACCTGCTGCGGTCCGCCTGTGGAGAGGCGCTCGAGCTTGTTGCTTTGGATGTTGAAAAGATAATATTCGGCGGTGAACGAACGGCGGTAGCGGCGTTGCGTCTGCGTCTGAATGAGCAGCCGTCGGCCGTCGGGCGAAGGAATGTAGCCGTCGATTTGCGCAATTTGCTCGCCCTGCGTGTGGCCTACGTCGATGAGCGTGCGCGTGGGCTTGCCCGTTTTAAACGCATATTCCACGATGCGCTTGCCGTCGCTCGAGATGCTGGCATAGCGGTCGGTGCCTTGCATGGGGCGCATGCCCGCGATGATTTTTGGAGTGAATGTCTGTCCGGTCACGTCGTTGAGCGTGAGTTTTTGAGCAGCTTGCAGCGGCGCTACCGAAACGAGCGCGGCCAAGCATAGCGCATAGAACTTCTTCATATTTAATAATGTAATAAGATGGTTGATGTGGAGCAAAGTTAATAAAAACTCGCGAAACGCCGATGCGCCACGGCCTTTTTTGTCGTCAGTATCGAAATTCCGTATGGAGATTTGAGCCATCGCCCCTCCCGCGGCATGAAAAATTTCATTTTTCGTGCAAACGACCCTCTGCGGTGCAGAAAACGGCCATCGTTTTTTGACATGCAACCCTGCGGTGCAGAAAAAATCCATTATTTTGGGACATGCAACCCTGCGGCGCAGAAAAAATCCATTATTTTGGGACTTGCAACCCTGCAGCGCAGAAAAAATCCATTATTTTGGGACATGCAACCCTGCAGCGCAGAAAAAATCCATTATTTTGGGACATGCAACCCTGCAGCGACAGAAAAATCCATTATTTTGGGACGTGCAACCCTGCGGCGCAGAAAAATCCATTATTTTGGGACGTGCAACCCTGCGGCGCAGAAAAAATCCATTATTTGGGACGTGCAACCCTGCGGCGCAGAAAAATCCATTATTTTTGACGTCCCGACCTGCGGCACCATCACAAAAACGGATTTCAACAGCCATCAAACATGCGCAAAGGCAGGGANAGGGCTAAGGCTCGTCGGCGAAAAAAATGCCG
>NZ_JH114215.1:230011-346770 GCF_000224615.1 Segatella oulorum F0390 | reverse complement strand
CGGCGCAGAAAATCCCGAGGCGCTACTGCCAAACAACCCTGCGGCGCAGAAATTCCCCGGGCGCTACTGCCAAGCAACCCTGCAGCGCAGAAAATCCCGAGGCGCTACTGCCAAACAACCCTGCGGCGCAGAAAATCCCGAGGCGCTACTGCCAAACAACCCTGCGGCGCAGAAAATCCTGAGGCGCTACTGCCAAACAACCCTGCGGCGCAGAAAATCCCAAGGCGCTACTGCCAAACAACCCTGCGGCGCAGAAAATCCCAAGGCGCTGCTGCCTCAGACGCTCAGGTATGCAAAAAGGAGGAGCATTTCTGTCACAGAAACACTCCCCCCGAAAACAAATCAAAAAAAATAATCTTTAAGTCTAATGTCATGCGCCGCAACAGAACAGCACGATGAGCTGTGCGGTGAAAATCCTCAAAAACATGCTCAGCGGATAGACCGTGGAGTAGCCGATGGCAGGCTCTTCGCGCGAACAGATGCTGTTGGCATAGGCCAGCGCGGGCGGGTCGGTGTAGGTTCCGGCCAGCATGCCCATGATGGTGAAATAATTGAATTTGTAGCGCAGCCGCGCCAGCGTGCCCATGATGAGGATGGGAATGATGGTGATGAGAAAGCCGGTGTAGACATATTTCAGTCCGTCGCCCTGCACCACGGTGTGCCAGAAGCCGGCGCCGGCCTTGATGCCCACCGAGGCCAGGAAGAGCACCAGCCCGATTTCGCGCAACATCATGTTGGCCGAGGTGGTGGTGTAGGTGACGAGCTTCAGCCGATAGCCAAAGCGGCCGATGAGGATGGCGATGATGAGCGGGCCGCCGGCGATACCCAATTTCAGCGGCACGGGCATGCCCGGGATGGCCAAGGGGATGCTGCCGAAGAGGATGCCGATGATGATGCCGATGAAGATGGTGCCAATGTTGGGCGCGTCGAGCCGGCGCACACTGTTGCCCATCATTTCGGCCACGCGGTTGACATTCTCTTCAGGGCCGACCACCATCACGCGGTCGCCAATCTGAAAGCGGTGGTCGCGGCTGGCAAAAAAGTCCATACCTTGCCGGGTGATGCGTGTGACGTTGACGCCATAGACGCTCGAGAAGTGCATCTTGCCCAGCGTTTTTCCGTTCACCGACGGGTTGGTCACCACAATGCGCTTGCTGATGAGGGGCTGCTTCTCGGCTTCGGTGTGCCAGGGCGTGTTGATTTCAGGGCCGATAAACGCCTGAATGGCTTGTGCGTCGCCCTCGGTGCAAACGATGAGCACCTCGTCGCCCTGCGTGAAGATAGTGTTGCGCGTGGGAATGGTCACGTTGCCATCGTGCAGCAAACGCGTGCAAATGACATCGCGGTTGAGGAAGCCCGATATCTCGGCCAGCGTGCGACCCGAGATATATTCGTTGCTCACTTTGAGCACCATCTGGTGGGGCTTGGCGTGTGGATTTTCACCTTCCTGCTCGGCCAACTGCTGCTCCTCGCGCTCGAGCTTCACACGCGTGATGTAGCGCACGGCAATCGTAGCTCCGATGATGCCCAGCACGCCCAACGGATAGGCGCAGGCGTAACCCGACGCAATCTCGGGCACCTTGCCTGCCGGAAACACGTTGGTGAGCGCTTCATTGGCCGCACCCAAGCCCGGCGTGTTGGTCACCGCACCATAGAGCGTGCCCACCATCATCGGCAGGTTGGTGGCATTTTGGGTGTCGAAAAACAGCCAGTAGCACGCAAACATCACCGCAATGTTGAGCAAAATGGTGACCGTGGAAAGCACGTTGAGCGTGACGCCGCCCTTGCGGAAACTCTCGAAAAAACCGGGACCAACCTGCAAGCCAATGCAGAAAACGAAAAGAATGAGACCGAAGTCTTGCACAAAGCCCAGAATGTTCGTGGGCGCAGTGAAGCCAATGTGTCCGGCGATGATGCCTGCAAATAGCACAAAGGTTACGCCGAGCGAAATGCCGCCCACCTTCACCTTGCCCAAAAGTACGCCCACCGAAATGACGATGGCATAGAGCAGCGCAATATGCGCCACCGAGTCAGTTGTTGTGAATAGATTTATTAACCACTCCATAATATTATATTAGGGATGAAAATTCGGCTGCAAAAGTAATGAATTATTGCAGGGTAGCAAAATAAACCCCGTTTTTTTTGTTGCCATCCGTTCGCCGTCAGCCGGGTTTTCAGTCTGCTTCTTGGCCAGCCTCCGATTCTTCTACCCATATTTTCTGCGCCATTGTTTGCCGTTCCCCAAAAATTTATGCCTTGCGTCCGATGAGTTACACGACACGCCACGTTGCGTTTTGATGTCGCAAAGAAAAGGAGCGCACCAACTATCTGATGCGCTCCTTGCGTTGTTTTCGAGCCTCTTGTCGGATTCGAACCAACGACCCCGAGATTACAAATCACGTGCTCTGGCCAACTGAGCTAAAGAGGCGGGTGGGCAAGCTGTCCTTATCGCGTCGCTACAACCATGTACCCTTGCTGCGTTCCCACCCTGGGGGATTCCAAGGGAGCTGACCGTAAGGGACTTGCCCGTATGCTTTTTTTGAGCGATTGCAAAAGTATAGTTTTTATCGATAGCGGCAAAATATCGTTCATTAATTTAAAGTTTATTTACAAATCAACCACCGTGATGCCTGCACCACCAAATTGCACCTGCTCGTCGGCATAATGTTCCACATTGGGTACGGTGGCAAGGTATTGTCGAATGAGCGTGCGCAAGATGCCGTTGCCCTTACCATGGAGAATTCTTACGCGCGGCATACCCAACAAAATAGCATCGTCAATGAAGTGTTGCACGGCATTTAGTGCTGCATCTCCACGCATACCGCGCAAGTCTAAGTCCTGATGGAACTGCTGTTTGTGCTGATCAATCGTTGCGCGTGTAGCATGACTTAAATGTTGTGTAGCAGCCGTTGCGGGGGCTGTTTGCACACCGTCTTTCACGCGCTCCAAGCGTTGTAGCGCCACGGTCGAACGCATTCCTCCAAAAATAACGACCCCCTTTGCACCATCCATACGCTCTAACAGCCCTACGGTGGTGGTGCCTTTGATGCGAACGGCATCGCCAACCATCAAGGCGCGAGGTGCTATTTCAGCGGTCGCAGAGACAGCGTTGCGCAATTTTTCGGCTATTTGTTGCTCGCGTTGTACTTTTTCTTGGCTACGTTTCTCCTTGCGTTGCCGGCGTTGCTTAAGCTGTTCTATCTTTTTTTCAAATTCATCATGAGTCAACAAGCCCTGCTCTTTTACTGGCTCTTCCTTCACCGCCTGCGTAAACAGCTGCAACTCCTCGCGTATTTTCCGCGTCGTTTCCTTCTCAGCCTGCGCCTCTTTGATAGCTTTGATAGCATTTTCAATACGCCGATTGCCCTCTTGCAACAACTGCTCAGCCTCGGCCTTTGCCTGCGCAAGAATTTGTTTGCGCTGCCGTTGCAAATCGTTCTTTGCCTGCTCATATTGCGCCATCACCTGTTCGACATCCTTTTCTTGCTGGCGAATCGTTTGGCGTTTTCCTTCCCAATAGCGCTTATCCCGCACAATATCTTGCAAATATTTATCGCTCTGAATGTAATCCGACCCCACGATTTCCGAAGCCTCAGCAATCACATTCTCGGGCAGTCCAATCTTTCGAGCAATCTCAATAGCAAACGAACTACCGGGCCTTCCGATGGCCAACTGAAACAAGGCACGCATCTCGTGGCGGTCATAAAGCATCGCTCCATTGGCCACTTCGGGATGATGGTCGGCAAAATGCTTCAGATTTTGATAATGCGTGGTGATGACCGCCCAAGCCCCCTTGCGATAGAACTGATTCAAAATGCTTTCGGCAATGGCGCTTCCGATTTGCGGTTCAGTGCCTGTGCCCAACTCATCAATGAGAATGAGCGATGTGGGTTGCGCCTGCCGCATCATGTTCTTCATATTATAAAGGTGTGAGGAATAGGTCGACAAATCATTCTCTATGCTTTGCTCGTCACCAATATCAATCATCAGGTCGGTGAAAAGGCCACATTGCGAACGCTCGCTCACCGGGATAGGCACCCCACATTGCAACATATATTGCAGCAATCCTACCGTCTTAAGGCACACCGATTTTCCACCCGCATTAGGTCCAGAGATGATTAAAATGCGCTTTTCCGCGCTGAGTTTAATATCCAAAGGCACAATCTTTGCACTATGCCGTTGCAGCCGTTCTTCTAACAAAGGATGACGTGCTGCAATCCAATCGACGTAAGGCTCTGACGAGACTTGCGGTGAAATTGCATGAAAAGCTGCTGCGAAACGCACTTTTGCCTGAATGAAATCAAGCTGTCCCAAGAAATGGAGCGCATCTAAAATCTCATGCACATGCGGCCGTATATACTGTGTTAACTTAGTGAGTATGCGCAACACTTCTTGCCGTTCTTCACTCTCCAACGTGCGTATCTTATTGTTAACCTCAACCACTTCTGTGGGTTCTACAAAAAGTGTGCGCCCAGTGGCACTCTCATCATGCACAATACCGTTTACTTTGCGCTTCAAACTTGGCGTAATAGGCAACACCAACCGACCATCACGCACAGCGGGTGTAACATCTTTCTCAACCAAACCTTCGGCTTGAAAAGTAGTCAATATGCGATGAAGCACACGCGAAACAGTGCCCGACGATTGCGCCAGTTCTCGACGAATGCGTGCCAATTCGGGAGAGGCCGTATCGCGAACTTGCCCATAAGCATTAATCACCTGATCAATGCGTTGCACCAACTGCGGATGTGTTGCAATGCCATCTGTCAGGGAATAGAGCGCCTCCCCCACCCGATTTTCAGGTGCATCAGGATGTAAAATGCCCACAACTTGATGAATAGTGAATAATGAACGCCGCAAATCAAAGAAATCATGTTCCTCTAAATGAACATTTGAGATGCGCGCTTTGCGCACACATTCGCGCACATCAAAGACATGAAGAAGCGGGAAATCGGGCATTTGCTCTAACAACAAACGATATTCATCTGTTTGCGCATGTGCCACATTCACAACGGCTTCGTCTGAAGAAAACTGCATCGCTCCAACTTCTGTCACGCCTAAAGGAGACAGACAATAGCTCTGCAACATAGAACGTATCGCCGAGAAGCCTATCTTTTCTTCAAAATTATCGGGATATATCATGATGATTTTTTCTTTGTGTGCAAAGGTAACAAAAAAGTAAAAATAAGACAAAAACTAAAGGTCGTATGTCTATTTATAACGAAAAAGCACTACCTTTGTATCGTTTATAAACGTAATTTTGGTTAATGATTAATTCACAATCGCTTCGTCAGGCACAGGCCTTTGCACGACAAGACGGCGCGCTCTTGGGGCTACTTTGGTGCGTAGCCTTTGCCAGCAGCTTATATATGCCACAATCATCCATCGGCGGGCTGCTGACTTTAGCCACGCCCATCTTCATGATTTGGCGACTCATCGTTTTCAGGAACTATGCCCTCGAAGGAAAAATTTCCTATCGCAGAGCCTTTTATTACTGTGTTTCAGCGTTTTTCTATGCTGCATTACTCTTTGGTTTGTTGCTCTTTATTTATTTTGTAACACTTGGTAATACACAGCTTGTAGCACTCTTCCATGCAACCCTGCAAGCCATTGCGCCCATCTACCAACAACACGGTATTGACACAAAGGTGCTCAACGATGCACAAACGCTTGTGGCAACCATGTCACCCCTCAACTTAGCTTTCCTCTTTGCAACCTATGGTTTGATTGCAGGTTGGTTTGCTTCGATTTTCATTGCCATATTCGGTCTTTTTAAACGTTGAACTCATTTACTCAAAATATGGATATAACAGTTGTCATTCCACTTTATAACGAAGAAGAGTCTCTTCCCGAATTGCACGCTTGGATACAGCGTGTGATGAATGAAAATCACTTTTCTTATGAAATTATTTTCGTCAATGATGGAAGTACAGACCACTCATGGGAGGTCATTTCAGACTTAGCAAAAGCCGATGAACACGTGAAGGGCATCAAATTCCGCCGCAACTATGGCAAGAGCCCAGCGCTCTATTGTGGATTTGCAGCCGCAAAAGGCGACGTTGTCATCACAATGGATGCCGACCTTCAAGACTCACCCGACGAAATTCCTGCACTCTATCGCATGATTCGGGATGAAGGCTACGATTTAGTTTCAGGTTATAAACAAAAACGCTATGACCCGCTATCCAAGACAATTCCCACGAAACTCTTCAATGCTACCGCACGAAAAATCAGTGGGGTGCACAATCTTCACGATTTCAACTGTGGTCTGAAGGCCTACAAAGTGGCTGTAGTAAAGAATATAGAGGTCTATGGCGAAATGCATCGCTATATTCCTTATTTGGCGAAAAATGCCGGATTTGACAAGATTGGCGAAAAGATTGTGCACCATCAAGCGCGCAAATATGGAACGAGTAAATTCGGATTAAACCGCTTTTTCAATGGCTACCTTGATTTAATTACACTGTGGTTTCTCAGCAACTTTGGCAAAAAGCCCATGCATGTGTTTGGCTTTTTGGGTAGCCTCATGTTCCTCATTGGCTTCATTGCTATTATTTGTATTGGCGCCGACAAGGCCTATGCGCTGCTTAACCACATTCCGCAACGCTTAATCACCGACACTCCCTACTTTTTCATCGCCCTGACCACCATGTTGTTGGGCAGCCAATTCTTCTTAGCGGGCTTCATAGGCGACCTCATTAGCCGTCAGAATCCCAACCGCAACGACTACCAAATAGAAGAAACCATTTAGACATGGGGAAGAAAAGTATAACAGATTACCAACAAAAGAAGATGAGATTACATCATAAACAAGCCTTGTTTGCACTCTTATTAATGCTGTTTTGCATCGCCGGATGTTCAACCATTGACTGTGGTATCAACAATAGTGTGTACTGCAAATATAAACTTGCGGGAGATGTTACAACATTAAATGACACCCTAACCATCACAGCCGACTTGCACGATGGCAATGATTCGGTCATCATCAACAAGGCCCAAAAAACAGATAGCTTTACACTCCCCATGAGCTATCAACAAGATGAAGATGTGTTCTATTATGAAGTTGCCAATCCATCAAACCGCTATCGTGACACAGTGAAAATCAGGAAAACGAATATTCCACACTTTGAATCGGTAGATTGCAACCCTATGGTTTTTCACCATATCACTCATGTGAGCCATACGAAGCATGCCATCGATTCGATTATCATTAACAACCCTAACGTAACCAATAATGTTACAACGAGCACTTTCCTCATTTATTTTAAAAATCATAGCCATTAGCCTGAGCCTATGCGCAGCAGAACCATTGCATGCGCAAAAGAAAGCAGCAGCAACAGCAATCGACTCCATACCCTTTTTCAACGGGATTGCTGTTTCAGCCGACCTCATTGGCCCTGCACAACTCATGATAAGTAGCTATGGTCAGTATCAAGCTGCGCTGCGAGTGAACCTCAAAAATAAATGGTTTCTGGTAGCAGAAGTGGGCTATGGAAAGGCATATGCTGATGATGTTTCTACAAAATTGAGTTATCAGACAGGGGCTCCTTATGGCCGTCTCGGTATGGATTGGAACATCAACAAAGAAAAGAACGACAGCTATCGCATTTATGCAGGCTTTAGATATGCTTACACTTCATTCAAATATGACATTGACAGTCATGGTGTAATTGACCCCGTGTGGAAGAAACCCGCCGATTTTTCGGCACACCATCAACAAGCATCGCAGCACTGGTTGGAATTGGTCTTTGCCTTAGATGCTAAATTATGGGGTGCACTGCGCATGGGATGGAGCGTGAGATACAAAAGAAGACTCTTCCACCAGCAACAGGAGATTGGTGAACCTTGGTATGTTCCGGGTTTCGGACGCAATGGAAACAGTCGCTTGGGTGGCGAATTTAATATAACCATTGAACTATGAGAAAAGGAAAAAAATATATCTTCAGGCGGCATTCCTACTCTTTTTAATCATAGGAACCGTAGTCATCATACGGCAGCAACGAGACGTTCCTTATCAAACCAACAGGGGCTTCATCTTCGGAACCATTTATCATGCGACGTATCAATATGATAAAGATTTGAATCAAGAGATTGTCGCAGCTTTAAACCGCGTAGATGAAGAGTTCTCAATGTTTAATAAAAAGTCGACCGTCACTCGATTTAATGAAGGAAAAAAGATAGTGGCTTCACCCATGTTTGTCAACTTATTGCAACTTTCACAAACAATACATCAAGCAACAAATGGGGCATTTGACATCACCGTTGCACCACTTGTTAATGCATGGGGCTTTGGATTTAAACATCAACAACTGCCCAATCAACAACAGGTTGACAGCCTACGCAAGTTCATGGGCATGCAATATATTTCAGTAAACCATGTGGATGGCAAAACCATTGTTTCTACAAAACACCCCCATCTCATGCTCGACTTTAGTGCGATTGCCAAAGGTTATGGCAGCGATGTTGTGGCCGATTTGATGAAACGCCACGGCATAAAAAACTATATGATTGAGATTGGTGGAGAGATTGTGGCCAGTGGCTTAAATGAGAAGCGCCTGCCTTGGAAGATTGGCGTGACTAAACCCAACGATAATAAGACCGAAGAAAACGAAGAATTGCAAACGGTTTTGAACATTACCAACAAAGCGATGGCTACCAGTGGCAACTATCGCAACTTCTATTATCGCGGGAAAAAGAAGTTTGCACACACCATAGATCCACGCACAGGCTACCCCGTTCAACACAGTTTACTCTCGGCTACTGTCATTGCTAACAGCTGTGCCGAAGCCGATGCCTATGCAACAGCTTTTATGGTGATGGGCGTTGAACGTGCGAAAGAAGTGCTCAAACAGCATCAGGAGCTCATGGCCTATTTCATTTATGTGGGACCTGATGGTAAGAATCAAGTGTGGTTTTCACCCAGCTTGGAGAATAAGATAGTAAAATAGAAAGACGATGGGAAACGACCTACAACTCTACAAGCAACTGTTAAGTTTGCCTTTGTTCCAGGGATTGAGCAAAGGAGACTTAGAAGAGGTCGTGACGCACACACGATTGGGCTTTGAAACGTATAACGAGGGGCAATACATCGTGCAAGAAAACGCACCATGCCACCAATTGATCTTCATTCTAAAAGGCGACTTCGAGGTTGAAACCATTGCGGCCAATCACAGCTATTCGATTACCGAGACACTGCATGCACCCGAATTGTTGCAACCCGAACGCTTATGGGGATTGATGCAATTCTACACCAAGTCGTTTCGTTGTAAAACGTCATGCCAAATACTCAGCATAGAGAAAAGTGAGATGATGAAGCTTTGCGACCAATATCTCATTTTCAGAATGAACTTATTAAATCTCCTTAGCACGGCGACACAACGAAGTGAACGTAGGCTCTTGCGCCTACATTCGGCCAATCTTGAGCATCGGATTATATACTTCTTTGCCGATCGCTGCCTACGCCCTGCCGGCGCGAAAACAATTAAAATTAAAATGACACAGTTGGCTTCAGAAGTTAATGACAGCCGTTTAGATGTGTCACGGGCGCTCAACAACCTGCAAAAGAAGGGGTTTATCAATTTAAGAAGAAATTACATAGAGATTAAGAAACTGGAAGAAATACTCCAGCATCTTGCAGTTTAAAATAAAACAACAACATGAATAAAACAGACACTCATGCCAAAAGAGTAAATCCTTTCTTTGAGGATTATGGCACACTTCATTATACGGTTCCTTTTCATAAGATTAAAACGGAAGACTACGAAGAGGCGTTTATGGAGGGCATCCGCCGTGATGATGAAGAAATCGACAAGCTCATTAATGACCCAGCCACACCAACCTTTGAAAATACAATTGCCAGAGTTGATTTAGAGAAAGGCGAACACTACTACGATTTGTTGGATAGAGTGTCGAATGTCTTCTCGTGCATGCTGAGTTCTGAAACGAATGACGAGCTTGATGCATTGGCACAAAAGCTTAGCCCGATACTTACCAAGCATGCCAACGATGTGAGCTTAAACGAAAAGCTCTTCAAACGCGTGCAATATGTCTATCATCATCATCGCGAACTAACGCCCGAAGAGCAAATGCTGCTCAACAAAAGTTATGACGGATTCGTGCGGAGTGGTGCTCTGCTGGATGAGAAAGGGAAAGAGAGACTGCGCCAACTCACGGAAGAGGCAGGCATGCTCACGCTTCAATTCTCACAAAACCTATTAAAGGAGACGAAAGCGTTTGAACTGCATATCACCGACAAAGTACAATTAGAAGGACTACCCGAAACGGCCATAGCAGCAGCAAGTCAGGCGGCAAAGGAAAGGCAACTGAAAGGCTGGCTCTTTACGCTTGACTTCCCAAGCTACAGCCCTTTCATGACCTACGCCAAGAGCCGCGCGCTACGCCAGCAGCTTTACATGGCCAGAAACACGCTGTGCACCCACAAGAATGCAGAGAACAACGTCGAGATTTGCAAGCGCCTGATTAACATACGCCGCGAAATGGCTCAGCTCTTAGGTTTTGAAACCTATGCCGATTACGTGTTGCAACACCGCATGGCCAGCAACATCAACAACGTTTACCAATTACTCGACTCGCTACTCAAGGCCTACAAGCCCACGGCATTGCAGGAGGTGACGGAGATTGAAGCCTTAGCAAGAAAGGAGGAGGGTGCTGATTTCAGCTTGCAGCCGTGGGACTTCGGCTACTATTCACATCGCCTCCAAATGGAGAAATATCATCTCGACGCCGAGATGCTGCGCCCTTACTTCGAGCTTTCCAAGGTCATTAAAGGGGTCTTTGGATTGGCCACGAAGCTCTATGGCATCACCTTCAAGGAGAACAAGGACATTCCCGTATACCATCCCGACGTGAAAGCCTATGAGGTGTTCGACAAAGACGGCTCGTACCTGGCCGTGCTCTACACCGATTTCCATCCGCGAAAGGGGAAGCAGGGCGGTGCCTGGATGACTGAATTTAAAGGGCAATGGATTGACTCCAAGGGACGGAACAGCCGTCCGCACGTGAGCTTAGTGATGAACTTCACAAAGCCCACGCCCGAGAAGCCAGCCCTGTTGACGCTGGGCGAGGTAGAGACCTTTTTGCATGAGTTCGGACACTCGCTCCACGGCATGCTTGCCAACACACGCTTCGAGAGCCTCAGCGGCACGAATGTGTGGTGGGACTTTGTAGAGCTACCTTCACAATTCATGGAAAATTACGCTGTCGAGAAAGCGTTCCTACGCACGTTCGCCATCCACTTCGAGACAGGGGAACCCATCCCCGACGAGCTCATTGCGCGCATCATCAGCAGCCGTAACTTTCTGGCAGGCTATGCTTGCTTACGACAAGTGAGCCTTGGTCTTTTGGATATGGCCTACTACACACTGAAACAGCCCTTCGATGCCGACATCATAACCTTCGAGAAAGCCGCGTGGAGGGAGGCCATCATTACAAAGCAACTGCCCGACACCTGCATGACCGTGCAGTTTAGTCACATCATGGCCGGAGGCTATGCCGCCGGCTACTACAGTTACAAATGGGCCGAAGTGTTGGACGCCGATGCCTTTAGCCTGTTCAAGAAGCATGGCATCTTCGACCAAAAGACGGCGCAGCGGTTCAGAGACAACATCCTGTCGAAGGGAGGAACCGAGCATCCCATGACGCTGTATAAGCGGTTCAGGGGGCAGGAACCCACCATCGACGCGCTGTTAGAAAGGAACGGCATCGCCGCGCCATGCACCGAGAAACAGGAGGCAGAAGGTGAGGGGCAAACCATAAGGAGCACAAAACAATGAGCAACAACAAGCAACGAACATTAGACTATCGCTATTTGCGCATGGCCAAGATATGGGCCGAAAACTCCTATTGCAAACGCAGGAAGGTCGGCGCCCTGGTGGTGAAAGACCAGATGATCATCAGCGATGGCTACAACGGTACGCCCAGCGGATTCGATAACGTTTGCGAGGATAGCCGCGACCTGACCCTCCCCTACGTGCTGCACGCCGAAGCCAACGCCATCACCAAGCTGGCACGAAGCAGCAACAACAGCGATGGGAGCACCCTCTACGTCACCGCTTCACCCTGCATCGAATGTGCCAAGCTCATCATCCAGGCAGGCATCAAGCGTGTTGTTTATGCCGAGAAATACCGTTTGGAAGACGGCGTCGCACTCCTGCAACGTGCAGGAATAGAGGTGATCTACCTCAATGATAACAAAGAAGACAATGGAACAGAAGAGAACTAACCGCTGGATGCCCATCATCATGGCCACTTGTGTCATCCTTGGCATCTTCATCGGAACATTTTACACCAGCCACTTTGCGGGCAACCGCCTCAACATCATCAATTCGGGCAGCAACCGGCTCAACAACCTGCTGAACATCATCGACGACCAATATGTCGACAAGGTCAACATCGACTCACTGGTGGACTATGCCATCCCCCAGATACTCTCGGAGCTCGATCCCCACTCGGTCTATATCAACGCCAAGGACGTGCAGGCGGCCAATGACGACCTGCGCGGTTCGTTCTCGGGTGTCGGCATCGAGTTCACCATCAGGGAAGATACTATCCACGTGCAGAACGTCATCAAAAATGGACCTGCCGAGCGAGCCGGTATCCTCGCCGGTGACAAAATTGTCAGCGTGGACGGTAAGCCCTTTGTGGGGAAGGTAGTAACCAATGAAGAGGCACAACATCGCCTGAAGGGACCCAAAGACACCAAGGTGAAGATTGGCGTCATCCGCTATGGCACCAAGACGGTAAAAACCTTCACGATCACGCGCGGCGAGATTCCGCAAAAAAGCATCACGGCAGCTTACATGGTGGATGCCACAACCGGCTACATCCGCATCAAGAACTTTGGTGAGACCACCTACCCCGAACTGCTCATTGCCCTGGCCAAACTCCAGCAGAGCAACTTCAAGGGCCTCATCATCGACCTGCGCGACAACACCGGCGGCTACCTCAACAGTGCCGTACAGATAGCCAACGAGTTCCTGCCCAAGAACCGGCTCATCGTCTACACGCAAGGACGCAAGAGCCCGCGCGAGGACTATCGCTCGGATGGTCGCGGAAGCTATCAAGGCATGCCGCTGGTGGTGCTCATCAATGAGGCTTCAGCTTCGGCGGCCGAGATTTTCGCCGGCGCCATGCAAGACAACGATCGCGCCACCATCATTGGCCGACGCTCCTTTGGCAAAGGTCTGGTGCAGCAGCAGATTGGCTTCAACGACGGCAGCATGATTCGCCTCACCATCGCCCGCTACTACACCCCTTCCGGGCGCTGCATTCAGAAGCCCTACATCAGCGGCGACGCGCAAGACTACCAGCAGGATCTGCTCATGCGCTATCAGCACGGCGAATTCTTCTCGCAAGACAGTATCAAGCACCGCGGGCCTGCCTACCACACGCGCTTGGGCAGGACCGTCTATGGCGGAGGGGGCATCACACCCGACATTTTCGTTCCCGAAGACACCCTCGCCATGACGTCCTACTTCAAGCAAGCGGCCATGAGCGGACTCATCCTCCAATTCGCCTTCAACTACACCGACGACAACCGCCCCAGGCTGGCACAATATCGCACACTTGCCGAGCTAAGCAGCTATCTTGCCAAGCAAAACCTGGTCGAGAAGTTTGCCGCCTATGCCGACAAGCGCGGGTTAAGGCGACGCAACCTCATGATTCGCAAGAGCCACAGGCTGCTCTATCGCTATGTTGCAAGCCGCATCATCTACAACATGCTCGACGAAGAGGCATGGAACGCCTACGTCAACCGGGACGATGAGGTGATTGCGAAGGCGTTGCGTGTGTTTAAAAACCATGCGGCCTTTCCACGAAAACCGCAGGCTGCACCCAAGTCCCAACCGGCCAGAAAATGAGCAACGAACGCACGCAGAAAGCACAACTGCGACAAGAAATGGCACAACGCAAACGACGCTTCAGTCCCGAAAGGCGGCACGAAGCGTCGCTTGTTTGCATGCAGCAGCTGCTCTCCCACCCGCGCATCAGGCAAGCCCGCACGCTCCTACTCTATCATGCCATGCCCGACGAGGTGGACACACGCCCACTCATCCGGCTGTTGGCACAACAGATGGACAAAACGGTGCTGCTGCCCGTGACGCTGCCACAAACACTCGAACTGCGCCGTTACACAGGCGACGAAAACCTGCAAGCAAGCGGAAAATACCACATCATGGAGCCCACCGGCCCGCTGTTCACCCAGCACGATACCATCGACGTGGTGGTGGTGCCCGGCGTCGCCTTCGATGCGCAAGGCCGTCGGTTGGGCCATGGTAAAGGCTATTACGACCGCTTACTGGAGCAGCTGCCGCAGGCCTACAAAATAGGCCTCTGTTTTGCATTTCAAATGGTTGGGCGCGTGCCCACCACGCCACAAGATGTCGCCATGGACGAAGTGGTGCACGACTAACCGTCACAACTTCTCTGTCTGCGCACATCGCGCACACAGCCTTTCCATAAAGGTTTTCCATCCTCCCCAACTGCGCATTCAACATCAACCTAAACGTTTTCCGTCCGCTCGCATCACGCGCACAACCTACATCTAAAAATTTTCCAACCTCCACAACTGCTCGCACAACCATCACGATGAAAAACACCACAACGCCATGCAAATTGCAAACTATTTTTGCTATCGATTGAATATATCTTCGGAATAAATATTGCCGCTCGTGCTACCGTTTGGATATGTCTTTGGCTCGGGTAGTCACGTTCGTGCTACTGTTTGATACTACTTTGGCTCGGGTAGTCACGTTCGTGCTACCGTTTGATACTACTTTGGCCAAGGTAGTCACGTTCGTGCTACCGTTTGATGCCACCTTCGGCTCAGGTGGCAACGTTCGTGCTACTGTTTGATACTACTTTGGCTCAGGTGGCAACGTTCGTGCTACTGTTTGATGCCACCTTTGGCTCGGGTGGCAACGTTCGTGCTACCGTTTGATGCCACCTTTGGCTCGGGTAGTCACGTTCGTGCTACCGTTTGATGCCACCTTTGGCTCAGGTGGCAACGTTCGTGCTACTGTTTGACACTACTTTGGCTCGGGTAGCAACGTTCGTGCTACCGATTGATGCCACCTTTGGCTCGGGTGGAAACGTTCGTGCTACCGATTGATGCCACCTTCGGCTCGGGTGGCAACATTCATGCTACCATTTGATGCCACCTTTGTCTCGGGTGGCAACGTTCGTGCTACTGTTTGATACTACTTTTGCTCGGGTAGTCACGTTCGTGCTACTGTTTGATGCCACCTTTGGCTCTGGTGGCAACGTTCGTGCTACTGTTTGACACTACTTTTGCTCTGGTAGTCACGTTCGTGCTACCGTTTGATACTACCTTTGGTTAAAATATACGAATAAGTGTGATAGTTTACTTCGCCATTCACCTATTCCATCATTGTTAGTGTTGTGTTTTGCATGGCGTTTCACCTATTATATAACCGACAGTGTGACGGTTTGCGTGGCATTTCACCTATTATATAATAACCGTGTGTCGGCTTGCATGGCGTTCCGTGCTCCGCATGAGCATTCGAGCCATCGTTTGCATCAGCATGATGAAAAGCGGGAACAGAAGTGGTTAATAGAAATGGATGTCGCTGATGATGTAGCCACCGACAGCGGCATTGAGTTGCTGCACCAGACGCTGCCGCATCATGCTCAGGTCCTGCCGAAGTGCCGGGTTAAGCACTTTCACATACAACGTTTGGTTTTTTATGAACCGCTCGCCGGTGAGGCGTGCCACCGTTGCGCCTGCTACCGTCGGCCAAACATCCAGCAGTCGCTTCTGCTTCAACGGAGTTTCCAGCCCTTCGTTGCGCAGAAAGGTTTGCAGCAAATCTCCTAAGGGTTTTACATCGCGCTTAAACATGGCTTTCGAGGGTTACGTTGCCGTGAACCACGGCGTAAAGGTGATAGTCGAAATTTCCTTTGCCCAAAATCATGTCCAGATGCGTGCGATTGGTGTCGGTGATGAAGATTTGGCCAAAGGCTTCACCGCTGACGAATTGGATGATGCGCTCCACGCGTCCGGCATCCAATTTGTCGAAGATGTCGTCGAGCAGCAACAGCGGTTTCTGCTCGCCCGACTGCCGGTGCAGGAAGCTATACTGCGCCAGCTTCAAGGCCAAGGCAAAGGTTTTGTGCTGCCCTTGGCTGCCCTCGCGCTTCATGGGGAAGCCGTCCAACAGCATTTCTAAATCGTCGCGATGGGTGCCGTGGAGTGAATAGCCCACGGCCAAGTCTTTGTAGCGGTCACGCTGGATGGTATCCAACAGCTCTCCGCGCTGCCCATGCGAAACGTAGCGCAGTCCCACCCGCTCGCTGCCGCCCGAGATGTAGCTGTAGATCTCTTGGAACACCGGCACCAGCTGGCCGACAAAGGCGGTGCGCTTTTGATAGAGTTCGGTGCCATGCGCAGCCATCTGCTCCTCCCAAATGCTGAGCAACGCCGTGTCGGCCGCCTCGCCCTGCTTGAGCATTGCATTGCGCTGCTGCAACGCCTTGTTATAGGCCATGAGCGATTCCATATAGGCGTGATCATACTGTGAAATCACCACGTCCATCAACCGTCGGCGCTCTTCGCTCCCACCCTCGATCAATGCAGCATCAGCGGGCGAGACAAACACCAGCGGAATGAGCCCTATGTGCTGTGCCAAGCGCTTATATTCCTTCTTGTTGCGCTTGACATGCTTCTTCGTTCCGCGCTTCATGCCGCAATAAATGTGCTCTTCATCGCCCTGGTCAGAGCGGTAATCCCCCTCCAAGACAAAGAAGTCCTCATCATGCCGCATCACCTGCGCGTCAATCGGATTAAAGGCACTGCGGCAGAACGACAGATAATAGACGGCATCTAAAATGTTGGTCTTTCCTTCGCCGTTGTTACCAATGAAACAGTTAAGTTTCGGCGATAGATCAATCGTTGCAGTCTGGATGTTCCTATAATTTAAGATGGACAATCTACGTAATATCATATTAGTGTACAAAGTTATGGGTTTATCATGAATAACGAAAAAAAGAGGCCATAAATTTCACCAATTGAGATTATTTCAGTAATTTTGTGACTGCCTTTCTTGCGCACCTTTCTGGACGCAGATACGCTGAGAACAGAATACAAATAGAAAAGACAGAATAAACAAATGACAAACATCAAAGAACAAGGAGCACTCGAGAATGGGGCGCTCATGAAGTCGGAAGCTTTCGCTATGAAGTATCGGAAAGCCATCATCATCGCAGTTGCTGCCATCATCATCGCAGTGGTGGGCGGATTTCTCTACAAGGCCTATGTTGCACAGCCGCGCGAGGAAAAAGCAAGCACGGCCTTAGCAAAAGGGCAGGAGTATTTTGATGCCGAGCAGTTCGACAAAGCCTTAAAGGGTGACGGCGCAGGCTACGCAGGCCTATTGAATATCATCAGCGACTACAGCAGCACCGATGCGGCGAACTTAGCCAACCTATATGCAGGGCTTTGCTATGCCAATTTAAACAAATGGGACGATGCAGTGAAGTATTTAGATGCCTACAGCCCGGCAGACGATGCCATGGTTAGTCCCGCAGCAATCGCGGCGCTCGGCAATGCTTATGCCCACGTAAACCAGCTCGATAAAGCCATCGATAACCTGGAAAAGGCTGCTGAGATGGCCGATAAGCAAGCCAAAGACGGCGTCAATAACTCTATCGCTCCCACTTTCTATCTGCAAGCCGGCATCCTGTTGGAGAGCCAAGGTAAGAAGGACAAGGCGCTGGAACTCTACCAAAAGATTAAGGCTAACTATGTAAACGCACAGCTCGTGCAAAGCCAAGAGATAGATAAATATATCGAAAGAGCTTCACGATAATGGCAACAGCATTACATCATCTCTCGGATTATGACCCAGCTACCGTTCCCGATGCCAGCAACATGTGCTTCGGCATCGTGGTGGCTGAATGGAATCCTGACATTACTGGCGCCCTCTTATCGGGCGCTATGGCAACACTAAAACAGCATGGTACGCTGCCCGAGAATATACATGTGAAAACTGTCCCGGGCAGTTTCGAGCTCATCTATGGCGCACACCAAATGGTGTTGCATGGCGGTTATGATGCTGTTATCGTGTTAGGGAGTGTAATCCGTGGCGAGACTCCCCACTTCGACTATATCTGTCAAGGTGTAACGCAAGGCATTGCCCACTTGAATGCCACACAGGAAATCCCCGTCATCTATGGCCTTCTCACCACCAACGACCTGCAACAAGCACTTGATCGCTGCGGTGGGAAATTAGGGAATAAAGGAGATGAGTGTGCCATTGATGCGATAAAAATGGCCAAATTCTAATCAACAAATGAAACTCTACCAATTAATACAAGCTTATTCGTTCGACGAGCTCATGCCGGTCATCAATGAAATGTTCCCCGGTACGGCCAAATACCGCGAACCATTAAAGGAGGCTTATACCATATTGGAATCGCTTCGTCCCGTGAACTCTTCCAAAAGCATTCGTTACAAAATCATGAAAGGAAACGGAGACGAGCAATATATGGGGGCCGAAGATGCCAACTTTAGAGGCAACTGGGAAGTGATTATCGGTAAAGATGTCTCGCGTGAGAAAGGAGTTGATTTGAGTGATATAGAACTCTTGGCCAACTGTATCGTTAACATGTGCTTCATCAGCAACTACCCCAAACGATTTGAGCAAGCACATCAAGCGCTCTTGCAAGAATAGGACGAGGGTTTAGAATACGAGTATAACTCATGCAACGCGATGGGAACAGATTTTGTTTCCATCGCGTTGCACGACTTTAGGCACCTTACGCTTTTAAAAAGCAACAACTCCTGCAACTGATAGGTTAATTGTGCCCATTGAATGGCTCCATCGTTGCCGAGCCCTCATGTGCAATACCATCCCGTTTCAATACACTTTTTATCGTCAAAGCAACCACCTTACAATCGGTAAGGAACGATAAATGGTCGACATACCACACATCATAAGCAAACTTTTCACTCCAAGTGAGTGCGTTGCGACCATGACATTGCGCCCAACCTGAGATACCAGGTCTGACTTCATGCCGGCGTGCCTGTGTTGCATTATACAATGGTAGATATTGAACCAACAAAGGGCGTGGCCCTATTAAACTCATATCGCCTTTCAACACGTTCACAAATTGCAATAATTCGTCCAAGGAAGTAGACCGTACGAAAGCACCAACACGTGTAATCCGCTCGTCATCAGGCAATAGATGACTGGCTGCATCGCGTGCATCAGTCATCGTTTTAAACTTGATCACCTTGAATATCTTCCCCCCTTTCCCCGGACGCTCCTGTAAAAAGAATGCTCCAGCACCACGATTAGCGAAATGCAACCACACTGTAAGCAACAACAACAATGGTGACAAACAAAGAAGCACCAAAAACGAAATCACCACATCTAAAAAGCGTTTGAAAAATTTCCGATACATAAGTCTTCTTTAAAGTGATTGATAGCATTGCAAAACAGCCTGCCAAACATGCTCGCGCTTATAACGCGTAACAATTTGTTCACGTGCGTTATGCGCCATACGCCCCACGTCATCAGGATGATTTATAAACCACTCCATCGCATGATAGAGCGCATTTTCCATCACTGTACCTCCGGATTTGGTCAACAGTCTTCCCTCATCTGAAAGTGGAGCTACAATGATTTTCCCGTTCAAACCATCCTTGATAATTTCATTACATCCATTGATATTGGTCACAATAGAAGCCAAATCCAAAGCACCTGCTTGCAAAGGAACATTGGGAAAGCCCTCCCGATAGCTGGGAAAAACCAGAGCATCGGCTGCTAAGAGATAAGGGCGTACATCGTTTTGCCAGCCAACCCACACAATATGGGGATTATTTTTAATCTCGTTTTCAGCCACTTCGCCTACAGCATCCCCCGACTCAAAACTCCCTACTATAAGGAGCTTTGCCTGCTGATAACCATTCACATGCAATCGATTTAAGGCGTGAAGCAACTCTATAATTCCTTTATCTTTCACCAAGCGACCTACAAAGACGAAAACAAAATCATTGAGATTGAAGCCTAAAGTCGCGCGAATTGAAGCACAATCTGGTGCACTTTGCTCCGTCATTTCCATGCTTTTACTAAAACGATGATCATGTATAAGATCCGCTTCTGTCCTGCTCACTGAAAAATAGTCAGTATCAATTCCATTGATATTTCCATTTCCCAAAACAGCAAGCGGCTTCTTCGTGATACCATCAACCTGCAATGTGTGCAACACTCCGTTCCCTTCAGGAATCACCTTCGTCGCGAAAAGACAGGTAAGCCGTTCCATTGTTTTTAAAACGAAACGCAACATGCCGTTGGCACCTTGATAACGTAGGCCTGTAACGGTGTATATACGATGGGGAACCCCCACCACTTTCCCAGCAATCATCGCCAACAAAGACCCCTTTGGTGTGTTGGCATGCAAAATATATGGACGTTCCTTTTTAAAAAGCTTTATCAGACACCACAAACTTTTAACATCCGCAAAGGGACGGATTTCACGCTCCATGGACACATTGATTACACGAATTCCTTCACGCTTAGCCAAGTCATGGAGCACCCCTGTATCGGCAGAAACACCCACAACCTCATAATATTGATTGAGGAATTTCAACTGTCCCACCAATAAGTTATAAAGCGATATGTCGACCGTTGTCAATCGAATGAGTTTTCGTCTATGAGCTTGCATAAATCTTCTATATGATGTATTTTGTATTGGGGTAAACAGCTTTCGTCAACATTAAACTGCTGAGAGTGGATATTCTGCCCGTCATCCAACAAGCAAATTGTTATCCATCCCAAAGCATTTGGCCATGCAAAATCTTTTTTAGGATTATCGCCTACATAGAATATTTCACTATTTTCGCCATAGCGTTGCTGCACATCCTGGAACGACTTTCCCTCTGTTTTTTCTGATCCAAACGCTTCCGAGATATAAATATCTTGCTCCTCAAAATACTTTTTTATCCCTAATGCCGCTATTTTATTTTGCTGTGTTAAGGTTCGTCCGTCAGTAATTAATCCCATTCTGATGCCCTTTGCATGCAAGTGTTCTAAAGTGTGTTGCGTTTCAATGCTTAATGTAATCTGTGGAACGTGTGCCCGATAATGCAACAATAAGTCTTGTATCGTCAAATCATGTAAGGAATGAGATGCTAATAAGCACTGGAAGACATTCTCACTAGCCTGCCAATAGCCCATCATCTCTGCATAAATTCCTTGCAAATGATAATTTGTTTCAATAAAAGAAGCTATCTCTCGGTAGGCCGATTTCAGAAAATCGACTTCATGATAGAGTGTATCATCCAAATCAAAAAAAACGACTTTATCCTTCATGAACGATAATTTCGCGGTCATAACGCAACATCAGCGTATGGTTTTTCCAATTATCTTGATACGTTATTTTCTCACCTAAACAATACTCTCTCAACATAAATTCCGCAAAATTTGCCCCAGCATAATAACTTAACGGGTAGCCACCGCCAAAACGAGGATTAATTTCTATACCATAAACACGCTCATCAGCCTCACGATAGAACAACTGAATACAAATGCACCCCACAACGCCAGGCAAATAATTCATGCGCTTTTTGAGGAATGCTACTAAACTGTTTTTTTGCGTAATGCCTTTATTGATTTCGCCAGCACGAATCTTTAAGCGTTCCCGCGGTACAATACTCTTCACTTGATGATCGCCTCCATAATACATATCCACCGTAAATTCTTTAAACTCTTCGGGGTTGATATACTCCATAAAAATAAGCTTTTCATCAGCCAACAGCTCCGAAGTCAACTCCTCTTGATGACGGATGACATGAAGGTTAGTACTTAAAGAACCATCGTAGGGCTTGGCAAAAAGGGGGAATGTTGGGTGAAACTTATCTATTTCTCGAGGCACATCAATCCCCAAATCAGCAAAGAGTTTGGCTGTCTTTCGTTTATCCCGACACTTTGAAATAAAACTTTCATCCGACACCATCACACGAATGCCTGCTGCAGCAAATGCTTCTTTGTGCTGTGCCAGTATTAAAAGTTCTGTGTCAATCGTCGGAACAAGGATACTTATATCATGTAATTGACATAGTTCTAACAAGTGTGTGATGTAAGTAGGAGCGGTACATCGCTCTACTTCAAAACAACCATCTGACACATATCCCGCAGGTGCCATTCGCGGATTCATATCCGTTGTAAACACTTTTCCTTCAAGATGCAAAGTAGCGAGTGAATTTTTAAAAATCTCTGTCAACACAACACGCTGACCGGCAGATGTAATTAATATGTTTCTTTGCATTGCTGTATTGCTTATTTTATCGTTATTTGTCATGCTTTGCACAACGTTAAATATACTTGGTTGTATGCTCTGACCATCTCGTTAATATCAAACTGTTTCGCACGTTCATAACAACGCTGGGCTATCTGCTTATAATAGGCATCATCGGTTGCCAATCGCTGAAGAAGAGCAGCCAACTGTTTTGCATCTTCATGTGGAAACAATAGTCCCCAATCCTTTGTCACTTCGCGTAAACCATTCACATCACTTGCAATGAAAGGCTTACCCGCCGACATCCCTTCAACATTACTAAGACTCAGACCTTCCCAATGAGAAGACATCACAATAATATCGGCCGCTTGCAACACCTGCGGAATATCAGTACGAATGCCCAAAAACCTTACATAAGATGCAACACCTAAAGTCTCACTTAACTTTCGCACTTCCTCTAAACGTTCACCCACTCCAGCAAACCATACTTCATACGCTGTTTTAGGAAGCAATGCTAAAGCTCGTACAAGCGTGTCTTGATCCTTTTGTTTCCTGAAGGCCGCTACCATTAATAGGACACATCTTTGTTCCTTTACTTTCACCAATTCCTGGCACGGTTCAGCCGCATGAATCGCCTCAACATCAATACCATTGTTAATCGTTGAAATGCGTTTATAAAGTGAAGATGCAGAACTATTCCAGCCTTTCCCCATATACTCACGTAACTTCTGAGCAGCAATATCGCTAATACAAATAATATGCTGATAACGATGATACATCCATCGTTCTATAGGACGATACCACCTCCAATTCCGTTTCCTGTTTGAAGTGTTATGTTCTGTCGTACATAAAAAAGGCTTATGCCACAAACTGGCTAAAGCAACAAACAACTGGGGTGACGAATTATGCGTGTGAACAAGATCATAATCACGCATCATCCGCATCAATTTAAAGATATATAAAGGGTTATAATAGCCCGTCCCTAAAACAAAAAGGTTTGTTTGTGGACATTGTTCCTTTAATCGTTGCATCAAAGGGGTTTCATTACCATTAAAAACACAAAGGTCAACTTCGTGTTCCAAAGCCTGCAAGCGAGGTATCATATTAACCAATAAGGTTTCAGCCCCTCCCATTTCCAATGAGGTTATGACTTGTAAGATACGCATTTTGATTATTTTTTACGAAAAGAAGAATGTAACAGAAGCTTCAGATAACCTGCTAAACGCTGCGAATTTACAGCAACTCCCTGTGCATTGAGATGATAGGTTGTGTTATAAAGCAAACTATCGGGATAAGCTAAACTATCGGGGGAGACCGCATAGGCACAACCTGCAGCGGCCAAACTCCGCTTAATCTTAACAATTTGCTTATGATTTAGCGCTACCATATTCTTGCTGGTTATCGGAGGGAAAAAGATGACTCGTACACCCCTCTCTCGTAAATGATGTACTTGGTTTAACAAATGTTGGATGTAACTTGCATTATAGTCACCAAAAATAGGATAGGCACCTATATTATTAATATTAGGTGGAAGTGTTCTATGTGATACTTCATCCCCCCATTTATTAAATCCGCTCATCTTATACTCATACACATTTCCTGCCGGCTTAAAGGCGTGAAGCAACTTAAAATAAGTCCCCTTAACAGCTATCTGTAATGTTGTTTTAAGAAAACCTAAGCTGACAACGCCAAGCTGTTTACCATTCAAAAGCCATGGTTTAAAATCGCTTAAATAGGGCAAATAGCCAGCAGTTTCTGGATTTCCATAAGCATTATCACTATAGAAATGATCGTATTCGGGCATTAAAATCACAATATCTCCTTGACGGAAATAAGGCTCATAGCTATCAAAAATATAACGCATTCCCAGACCAGCAATAAGCCCTGCATTAAAAACCGGAAGCTTTATACTATCGGATATTGTCTTAGAATCAATACCAAAAGCTACATTACTACCACCCACAAAAATAACTTTTGGAAGGCGGGTCTCCGTTTGAATGAGCTTACCTTTAACGGTAAATTCATTGTTATAATGATCGGTTGCAAGCCAATATTTATTGAGAAGAAATAACAGGCCTACCCAAACAGAGAAGAAAACAATAAAAGAAAAGAGCTTAATTAGTAATGCCTTCATCTTTTAAAAGTTTTGATAAATAAATTGTCCACCTTCTGTTTGAATGTAGAAGAATATAGAGAAAATCATTAAGGTATAGACTGTCCACCGGAAAAAGCGCGATTTCTTCTGCACAAAATCTAAACCATGGTTCTCATTCCTACCCTTCCATTCTATCCCGATGAAACTCAATAGTAGCATAAAAAATACCGGGGGCATCACCATCGTAACGACACTTACCGAACTACTTACGGTGAGATTATTGAACATATAGCCCAGCAATTCACAAGCTTGCGTTACTGACGCTGACCGAAAGAATACCCAACAAATTGTAATCGCAAGGAAAAGAGTGAACATGTGGATGATATTATTGAATGTAAAAGCGACTGGTGTTTGTTTCCATTTCTGCTTACTTTTCCCACCATCTAAGAGAATGGGGATAAACAATGCACCGCATAGAAAGCCCCATACCATAAAAGTCCAATTGGCTCCATGCCATAATCCACAGAGTGTAAACACAATAAGTGTATTCAATATGGTTCGAAATGTTCCACGACGACTACCTCCTAAAGGGATGTAAAGATACTCTGTAAACCAAGATGTGAGCGAGATATGCCACGAACGCCAAAACTCTGCCACCGTTCTTGCAAAGTAAGGAAAGCTGAAATTCCGCATCATCTCTATTCCAAACAGACGTCCTATGCCTATCGCAATATCCGAATAACCCGAAAAATCAGCATAGATTTGGACGGAATAAGCCATGGCTCCCAAAAGGATGACAAAAGTATTTTGTTGCGGATAGGTGTTCCAAACCTGAGAGACGATAAGTGCTAAATTATCGGCAATGACCAATTTCTTGAAAAATCCATATAACATTTGCCGCAGCCCACTAATAAAAAGATCTTGCTGGAAATGCTTTTTTTCTTCTAATTGCGGAATAAACAGTCGTGCTCTATCAATAGGACCTGCTACTAAATGCGGGAAGAAACTCATATAGACAGCATAATTCAATAGAGAAGGGGTCTTAGCGATCGTCCGCCGATAGCAGTCTATGACATAACTCATCGACATAAATAGATAGAAACTCAAACCTATCGGCAACAGCAAACGCCACGAATTCAACCTCTCTGCAGCCGTGAAATGATCGAGGAATGGTGCTATCGTCGTAACAAAAAATGATAGATACTTAAATAAAAACAGTGTAGAGACACTCACTGTCAAATAGCTTCCTACAATGAACTTCCGCTGTTTAATGTGCGTATCGTTTAGCTGTATGAGCTTTTTCCCACAATCATAAGAAAGGATGGTTATAAAGAAAAGGAAGAAAGAAAAGCGCCAATCAAATAAACTATAGAAAATATAGCTTAAAATAAATAATAAATATTTACGCCAAATTCCTCTACGAGAAGGGATACTCCAATAAACCAAGCAGGCTAAGGCCAAACTAACTAAAAAAGAAAACGATTCAAACTGCATTGTTATCCTATCTTTTATTTTAGCAACGATGCTGCACCCACCTGCTTTTTATCACGCCAATGAAGCAGCATGCCTATGAGATAGCACCATCGCCACCCTCCCTTTAAGGTTGTTATCATCACCCGAGAAGGAGCACAGGCTTTGAAACGCCAAAAATTTATAGCTGCTTTTATCTTTTCCTTAAAGGGTATCTTATAGGCCAGCATTTCTGCATACATCATACAAGTGGCTTGTGGTGCTAACATTCTGACACGGATGATGGAAGCTGTTATACCATTGGGCTGATACTCTGCAACATAAATTGGGATATTAAAATAACGGAGTTTATACTTTTGTGCGATGCGAAACCACACTAATTGCTCTGGACAAAATTTTTCATCTTGTATTTCAGGGAAAGGAAACTCCTGCAAAACGGTGGTCTTAAAAACCTCTTTTAGATCCCCATCTACATGGTAGCGATAGCGAATATCCATCGCATTACAATCGATAATATCTTGAGGTAATCCTGTCCCCACAATACGCTCATCATCAAAAACATCTAAGCCTGCAACACCAGCAAAAGTATTATCATCTGCAATCGCTGACGTATGCTGTCCCACTATCGCAACAGATTGTGGCAATAGCCAGTCATCGCTATCGGCAATAAAGATAAAATCGCCCTTTGCCTGCTTCACACCTGCATTCAAAGCACAATGCTTTCCGCCATTTTCCTGCCGATAATATCGAATGGAAAAAGGTGCCGATAGGAAGGTATTACCCGCAAATAAATCAGAAGTTCCATCTGTAGAGCCATCATCCATCACCAACCACTCAAAATCAAAATCGGTTTGGTGTGTCAGGCTTTCAAACAAACGAGGTAACAGATGCGCTCGATTAAATGTGGGGGTTAATATCGTTATCATGAGCGTTCCATTTGCTTCTGTAAGAAATTACAACCTATTTTATAAAGCTGCTGATACAGATATAGTCGGATTTGGTCCAACAAAAAAGCGATTATAAAAATGCTTATAAATAGTAAAGCGATAGAACACGCATAAGAATAAGGGGATAGTTTTGCATCCAAATCTAAAATCAACTCACGGAAAGATGTGTGCAAAACTAAAGGATGTGCATGGAGCAAATAAACAGCCAAGCAAGAAAGTGCGAGCTTATTAATAACCTTGCTCTTCATCTTCAATTGTGAGAAAAACATAAACAAGGCTACAGTTTGCACTATCACTAAAGGATTGGTGTAAGTAAAGAGACGGCCTGCAATGAGGATATTATGCCATGTCAGCCACGAAGCCAAAAGAGCTTGTAGGAAAGCTATCCCAAAGAATAACACTAACCAAGTTTTTTTATCCCATTGTTTGCAAACTGATGCATAATGACGCATATAATAGGCCAAGAGATATAACTCTACAAAAGAAGTAGCCGAGTAGCCGCCTGCAAACCAAATAGCACCATAAATACTCATCCAAGCATATAACGTCTGGAAACTATAAAAGGCAATCAGCACCCCGCGTAGCTGTTTTTCGGAACATCTCTCCGTAAAACTATTCAGCATGGGAGAAAATATCACTAATCCTAAATAGGCTTTCACAAACCAATAGTCGTCGGTATGCCACATAAAAATGGTAGATAGCGCATCGATGTTTCCGTATGTTTGAGGTGAGAGGCACCACAGCACGCCATAAATGAGCATAGCAAAGAATAGTGCTTGAAAACACAAATTACCTATACTTTGCAAGTTTTTCTTAATGCCAAACCATCCCGATATAAAGACAAATACATTCACACAGACGATAGATAACGACTCTAACATGAAACTATTGATGCTCGAAAAAGGAGCATCATGCATGCGCTGATAGCTAAAACCTATTGTCCCAGGATAGATATGCACGATTATCACCATCAGCATCGCTACTATTCTCAACAATTCTATCCCCGATTGTCGAGGCTGTTTCACAGCCGTGCGCACTAAATTATCGATAGAATTTATCTTTGTCATATCGGTAGTCATATTCATATTCATCATACGTTCTATCGGGATCCCGATGTCCGTTAGTCAAAAATGTTTTGTAAGGATACAAAATTTGATAACCACCTTCACCCCAACCACGAAGAATTCGGAAATACAAGAAGAAACTTAAACCAATGAGGAAAAGATGAAAACCACTTAAACTAATAGATTGTGGGGTGGCATTCACTCTGTGTTTTTGTGCTGCAATATTAGCCAATGTGGCCATAATACCGATGGCATAATACCAACTTAAACGTCCTCCATTCTCTGAGCGAATAAATAAAAGCAATACACAACAGAAGAATAGCCCTACATTCATCAACAGAATATGGCGTTTGGTATCTAAGACATATTCATAGTTTCGCAAAATGAGTACAGCAAAAATAACGGCTTCTATCAAATAACCCGGGCGCAAAGAACCTGTACTCTCATTCAGACTTTCGCCACGCGAGTCATCGGCCGCATCACTATAAGTGTTATAAAAGAAATTCGCAACACCCAAAGCACCTAAAAACAAGCAGACGATTAAGACCGTTATCACTACCCCCTTGGGATATTTTTTTACGGGAATAAAATAAAGCGGAAACAGAATCACTCCTGAATTATGCATCGAATAAGCTAACAATACTATCAGTACAAATTTCCAAAAACTGCGCTGATAAGCATAACGAATGGCCAACCAACCGATGCTAAAGCCCATGACCTGACGTAAATAGGTGAACGTGAAGAAAAACAATAGTCCCATGAACATCATGAGTGCCATCAGATTATCGTCAGTATATTCGCTGATTGACACAAATAACAGACCATAGACAATGAGTGTAAAGACGAGAATAAAGATATAACGATTGCTCGTAAAGAGCGAGATGGCCACATTCAACCATCCATACCCCTTCTCACCCTCCCAGTGGCTGAATATCTGTGCATCGTTAAGATAGTCGTGCATCGACGTCTTCCCCACATCAGCCACCTGGTCAAAATACTCGGCATAGATGTAACGATCATAGCCTCCTAACATGTCGGATAATCCTACGAAGAGCCCCAATGCCAACACGATAAAGAAGAAAAGCCGTTTGTCGCAGCCCGAACCGCGATAAGTCAGCTTATAAATCCCTGCAAGAGCGATAAAAAGGAATAAATATAGGAACATTTAAATCTGAAACTACTTTAAGCGATACCATCTCATTCCGCCGATGAAAGATCCCAATGAAACAGTTTGTGAACGATGGCTAAGCACTGGTGGTGTGCTAAAACCTGCTCGCGTCCGGCCTCGGCCATACGCTCATAGTCGGAAACATGCTGCGGAATAGTTGCCAACATCGTGACAAGTTCGTGAGGACTATGGTATAACAAACACGACTTGCCATGCTCCACCGCAATATTTTCTAAAGCACCCAGCGTTCCCACCGCTAACAGACCATTGGCAATCGCATCCAACACCTTACCCTTCGTTCCGGTTCCTACAGCTATCGGCGTAAGTTGTATGTCGTGGGCTTGCAGCGCTTCGATGTAATCCTCTGCAAAATTTTGATGGCTCACAACAAACCCTGCGTGCTGCAATGTTTCGGCCTCTCTCTCCCACCCTTTTCCTAAAAAGGCAATATCGTAATGCACTTTAATGGCGCCAACCTCTGCCTCAGCATTACGAGCCGCGAGCAAGGCTATCACCTTTTGCACCTCTTCGGCCATATAAAAATCATTACGCCCGGCAATCAACAGTTTGATTCGCGGTTGATGAAACGCTATCGGCTTACCCTTGTAATCATAAAGTGGATGCCGCAAGAACAACGTCTCGCCGTGCTCGGCATGTGATTGGAAAAACGACGCATCAGCCTGCCCTACAAAATGATAACGCACGTGGGGCAAACAAATGTGGCGCTCCAACGAGAGATATTGATGATAGGCAAACGACGACTTTAAAATCTGAAAGAGATTGCGCGTGGCAAACGTCTTTCCCAGCAAACGATAATAGAACAACGATTCGCAATCGGGCATCGTAACCACGCATCCCATACCACTAAACCAGCGTGCCAAGCCTGCAATCTCTTCGCCATAAATCCACACAACGTCGGGCTTCTCGGCCTTCACGGCTTGTGTTGCAGCCAACGGAAGGCGATAATAGGAGGCCAAAGGGTAGCGCAAAAACACACGCAACAGAAGCAGTCGCAACCGCATCATGAACAACATCCATCGCGGACGCGGCAGCAATCTGATGGTGATGCCTAAGGTGGCCTCTATCTGCTTGATTTCATCAGGCGCAATTTCGTTGATGTTAAACGAATAGACCACGAACGCAGTCCCCTCACCACGTTGCGCCCGAATGAGATGATAAGGCAGTGCCGAGGCAGCTCTGACATTATTATAGGTGGGTGTTGACAGGGATATCAACACTATTTTTTGCAATGAATCCATATTTTATGAAAAGATAAGCAAACGATTTTACCAAATCATTTCGATACATGTTGCTGCCCCGTCACACGGCAATCATACATTTATCTCGTTTTCGCAGCCTGAGGGTCGTTTGCATGGGAAATAAAATTTCCCGTGACTCGTGAAGGACAATAGATTAGGTCCCTCGAGAAAATGATTTCTTCCATTGCCGCAAGGTCGCATGCTCTGAACACGCGCGATGATGCATTTCTACAGGCTTCAATGCTCCTTCAGAATGATTTTGGCAGGTGCGCCCACAACGATGGCATCATCGGGCACATCCATATCCCGCACAACCGTGTCGGTTGCAATCACCACCCGATGGCCAATGTGGCACTTGCCAAACACCTTGGCGTTAGGTGCCAAATAGCAATCGTTGCCGATAACAGGCAGTTCGTGTCGGCGATTGAGCGAGCTAATGCCCACAATCACACCCGGCGATAGATGCACATTGTCGCCAATGCGCGCCTCGCTATGCACAATGATGAAGCCCGCCGTATGCTGTATTTTCACGCCCTTCCCCACCGAATGGAAACTGATTTCGATGTTTCCTTTCTGCGAATAATGATGGTAGCAGATGGCTGCCAGCGGATAAAGCCACTGAAAACGCCGATTGCACTGTGCCATCTCTGCCACACGCAACCAAAAAAGGAAGCGGAAGTGATAATTGGGGAAAAAAAAATCGGCCAAGAGAAACTTTAGCCAGGAGTAGGCATAATTGCGCTTAAAATCGGCCGCGATGCTGGCTTTCATCCCCTTCCATGTTGCCTTATCTTCCATCATAATGACAAATTTTCTGATACAAATCCATCCATTGCGCCTGAATGGCTTCTATTTTAAATTGCGCTGCAACGGCAACCGACGCTGTCCCGAAAGCCTTTCTGAGTTGCACTTCGGCTATCAGCTTACAAATTTTATCGGCAAAATCGTCAACATCGCCCAAAGGAACCATAAAACCATTTTGCCCATGATACACTAATTCGTGAGGAGCTGAGGGGCAATCGAAAGCCACAATGGGCAAGCCACACGCCTCAGCTTCGGTAATAACCAATCCGAAAGCTTCGTCACGTGAACTTAATAGAAACATCGAGGCATCGACATATTTCGACACGATATCCTTCGTCGTCCCCCGCAAAGTTACGACTTCCGACAACGCCGCCTCATCAATTTGCTGCTGCAAACGCTGCCTTAACTCACCTTCGCCATAGATATCCAACTGCCATTGCGGATAGCGTTGTGCCACCTTCTGCCACGCTTTAATCAAATAGTCAAATCCTTTTTGATAGTGCAGACGTCCCGCGGCTATAGCCTTGGGATGCTCACAAGTTGAGAGGGCTTGCGGATGGATAGTCAAAGGATTATAAATAAAGGTGGTCTGTGGAACGAAACGCTTCCATTTCTTCGCATCACTCAGACTCAATACCACCAACTGATCATACTTCCTGACCAACAGGATGCGCCGCAGAGTTTGCATCCATGCTGCAATTTGCAGAGCCAATCCGTGCCGATGTTGCCCCATCCAAACCCATGAGATATTGAAAGAAAAATGGAACTCGAAAACTTTCTTGCTTCCATCATGCAACTTATAGAGCACAAAAGACTCTAAACCTCCTGTTGAAACGGTAATGTCCTGCGGATGCTGCTTAAAATAGGCTGCCAATACCGCATAACACTCGGCCTTGGTCTTCGCTGGAAGATGCACCCGCTCGATGCGCTGATCTAATGGAAAAATGTCGGGGCAACTTCCATCATCTAACGTGATAAACGTGATATCCAGATCATGGCACATCGCATTTACCCGCAAAGAAAGCACGCGCTCCATGCCTGCAGCATGCCACAGCCCCTCGGTGATATAAGCAATTCTGATTTTATGCTGTACCATCAATAAAAATACCTTTAATAAAGCCGACCGCCTTTCCCATTGAATTGATAAGTGAGATGCCCCTCACATTCTATTTATTAAGAATGTTGCGATAAGAAAGCGTTTCCACTGTAGAGGACTTATTTTAAAAGGTAGCACTCGATCTTTTTTCAATATTGCAATCATTTCAGGAAGCTCACCTGCAAGGAATTTACGCTGCCTCCATAAAGAATAGAGTGCCCCAAATGCGATTTGTTCTGCACGCGACTTAAGGCACGAAGCAATAAAAGGTTTTTCCTTTTTAATTTTCTCAGCTAAAGCAATTAAGCTCTCACTTACGCTAATCGTATCCATAAGTTTGCCACGCACTACCTCAGGTTTATCCATATTGGTCTGTGTGACGGAATTCCCGTTTACATGATAGATATAAGGCGTACAATGAATAAATTCCACTCGTTCTGCATACGCCATTAAACAATAACAAAGTTCCGCATCTTCACCAAATGTCTTCGGTAAAAACCTTAAATGATTATCTGTCAACAATTCTTTTTTTGCTATACAAGAAGACATTGCGTATGCTACAAATCCTCTTCGATAGCACTCTTCTCCTGTGCAGACCGTATTATAACGCATGTTAGCATATCCCCCACTAAAATCAGGACGTCCATCGTTATAACGAATCAAGTCACTAAAAAGTAACATATCTAAATCATGCGATGTAGATAGATTTACTAAACGTGATAGGCAATTTACTTCTATTTCATCATCAGCATCGACGAACCAAATATATTTTCCCTGTGCAAGCCCCAACCCGTGATTACGCGCTAAACTTTGTCCAGTATTTTCTTGATAATGATAAATCAAATTAGTATGCGCATTTTGCCACTCTACCACTATATCTTTACCCTTATCTATTGAGCCATCATCAATAACAATAACCTCAAATAATGACTCTTCCAAATCTTGTTGGTAGCACGAAGTCAGCAACCGTGTTATATACTTTTCAGCATTATACATCGGAATGATAATACTAAGTTTACAACTCTCCTCCATCTATTGAAAATGATAAGTCAATCTTAAAAAATTAAAATATATAAAACGCAAAAAGATATTCGGACTCAACAGCATCTTTTGTTGAAAAGTCAATGAATAATCAACCTTCTTAACTTCATTCTTGAGATAGGCCACATAAGCATTATTCTGCCAACTTATACAAAAAAGATTCGCAAAAGTCCATTCTAACAAAGGAATAAAACGAGCCTCCATGATAGCTGACATGTATTGCTCTTGATATTCTGTTGGAATTGATGCTAATCTCAAGCAATCATAAACTATCAAGGATTCAGGAGTCCCTTCTGATGTATGCAGTCCTCCATCTGTAATAATGTAATTGTAAACACACCTTTCAACAACAACCGGCTTATGCTGCATTACAAAAGCATAACGGATATTAAACAACCAATCCTCACCTTTCAATACACTCTGTGGAATATCAAACATAAAATCTGTAAACAATTTGCGCCGATACAGTCGCCCGCAAGGGCCTACATGAAGATGTCTGCGTGAAATCATATCCCTTCTATAATCTTCGATACAATAAGTATCCCCTAACCTTTCTATTCTCACGCCATCACGGAATCCGACAACCATCTCTGTAAAAACATTGTTCTTTGCCGCCTGATAAAGGTCTTGTAAAGCATTAGGAGGAAGCGTGTCATCACAATCAACAAAGGTGACCCACTTCCCTTTTGCAACTTTTACTCCTGTATGCCGTGCTTTCATTGCTCCACCATTTGGCTGATGGATAACTTTTATCCTTGCATCTCGAAGCGCTATCTCATCTGCAATAATACCCGTTTGGTCAGGGCTCCCATCATCTACTAATATTAGCTCAAACGCTTGACATGTCTGCTTAAGAACACTCTTAACACAACGCTCTAACACTCTTTCTACCTTATAACATGGCACCACTATTGAGATGTTGATATGATGAGGTATTATCTCACTTTTTTCCATAAGTTACACTACTAAGATTTATCATATTAATGTAATAGCTTACCCGCAAATTTTCGCAAATGCAAAAAGAGTTGTCCCAACCAAAAGTATCGCAAAGATAACCTTACCAACCATTGTGCACTCGCTATAAGATATCAAATCTCCAAACTCTTGTTGAAACTCTTCTTTGGAAATACCTCCATAATATAGTGTCCAATAAGCAAATAAAGGCATGCCATGTCGGACATAATAGTCCCAATACGTGGTGCCATACAACAATGCACGATAGTTCACACTCGCCCTATACGCATTTAATCCCATCCGAGGGTTATTATCTCGAGTAATTGCATCAGGATTTTCATCCCTAACATAGTGATAGAAAGCCTTATCTAAATATGAGTAATGGATATCAGACATAGCCATTTTGATATTAACTAAAGCGTCCTCGCAAAGATTAATGTGGGGGAAGTGGATATTCAATTTTCTCCATGTTTCTAATCGAACAAGCTTATTCCAACAAGCTCCAAATAACCTTCCATCAAGATATTCTTTCACAATGGATGAGGGGACGAGACTTTCTGGGCGCTGTGAAATCAATTCTGAATTACATGCCGTATCTCGATAATAGTCACAAATAACTACGTCCACATTCTCTTCAACTGCTTTATCATAAAGTTCTTCAAGCATTGTTGGCTCCCCCCAATCATCGGGATCCGCATGAATCATATACAATCCTGAGGCTTTCTCTACTCCGAACTCTCTTGCAGACGCAACGCCTCCATTTGCTTTATGAAAGACCTTAAACCGAATATCTCCACGAGCGTAAACATCACAAATCTGTCCAGAGGAATCTGTACTTCCGTCATCAACCAATATCACTTCAAACTCTTTTAAAGTTTGCACCTTTAAAGATGCTAAACACTTATCCAAAAAAGAAGCAACATTATAGACTGCTACAATAACCGAAACTTTTGGTTGCATATTAAAATATTCTATAAAATAAAAATTACTGATTTCTTGTACATCATAATAATATCAAGAGCCCTAATAAAGCCAATCTCGTAGTTTTCCAAGACACTTTCTTGCCAACAAGATCAGTTGTCCTAACCAATACCATTTTACAGATAATCTGAGTATCCATCCTACACTCGAAACATGCTGCAAATCTCTAAATTCCTGCTTAAACTTTTCAACTGATACCGCATTGTAGTATAACGCTAAATAGGCCATCCAAGGCATACTATACTTTACATAAGTTTCCCAATAGTCTGTATCTTGTAGCAAATTTCGAAAACACACATTCGCTTCATAAGCGTTTATACCTGCTTGTACATTCCCCCCCCTCGTTACACTCCCTACACGATCAATCCGAACATAGTGATAAAAAGCGTTATTTAAATAGGAAAAACTTATATCATTCATCGCTAATTTGGCATTCACCCACATATCCTCACACAACTTAATCAAGGGAAAATGTATATCTAATGCGCTCCAAACACTACGTTTCACAAGTTTGTTCCAACAAGATCCATGTAAAGAAGAATCAAGATATTGTGTGAGTATTGTTGAATGCTTCAAATCCCTAGGCTGCTGCCTTGAATATTCCATAGCGGCAGGGAGAGTATCTATATAAAAATCACAAATCACAACATCTGCAGCCTCAGAGATTGCACAACCATACAATTCTTCTAACATATCATCTTCTATCCAATCATCTGGATCTACATGAATCAAATATTCACCAGAAGCTTTCTCAACTCCTAATTCTCTTGCAGATGCCACACCTCCATTTGCTCGATGAAAAACCTTAAACCGACTATCTTCGCGAGCATAAGCATCACATATCCGTCCTGACTTATCTGTACTTCCATCATCAACCAATATTACCTCAAAATCTCTTAAAGTCTGATTCTTCAAAGAGGTCATACACTTATCCAAAAAAGGGGCTACATTATACACTGCAACAATGACAGATACTTTTATCATCTTGTAAACTTGGAAATAAATTAAATAGTTTTATACATCTATAACACTTTCTTTGTTTCTAAATTTTATTATGGCATTATAAATTGTAATCCACAGTACCCTAACAGATAGCCTCAATTTAAAGACTCTACTAACCCATTTAAACACACGCCACTTATTTGCTGCCAAATCTGAATCAATATCCTCCAATATTGAATTTTCTATAAACCGATTAAGCTCTTTTCTTGATAAGTTATAATAATAAACAGACTCGGAATCCATAGGAGCAAGTGAAAGGAAATCTTGATACCATTTCTTTATCTTTGTCCAACACTGCACTTTATCTTCAGTTATAGCTGTATCAGAAGATATTTCATATCTACTATTTCTAAACTGGAAGCCTATTATTTGAGTACTTGCGATACCCTTTTCTTTAGCCATTATTATTGCCGATATTCTATCAGAATGCCAAGCATAAGGAAGATTATAATAACCATTATTTTTGCGCAAGGTATCAACCTTATACAAAAAATCTCCTATTACAGGACGTTTTTGCAATGATAATATACTCCAAACAAATGAATAAATAGACTCATAACTAGGATACTCAGACTGCTCACCAATTACATTACTATTTTCATCAATAAATTCAGTCCTCATATGGTATATATCAAGTTTTGGATATCCTGCCATTAAATCAATATATGCTTGTAAACAATTGGGAAGTAACTTATCGTCATCACCCATATTGATAACATATTCTCCAGTAACATATTTAAGACAATCATTCCAATTATCAACTAATTTTTTTGCACCCAAGCCATGTTTCCTTCTATAATATCGTATCCTTTTATCTTGAAATTCTCCAACTATCTCATCTAAATTATATGGAGAACCATCATTGACTAGAATCAATTCAAAATTAGTATACGTCTGGCTAAGAATACTGCTTATACATTCTCTTAAAAATAAATCCTTATAGCAAGGAACAATTATACTAAATTTTATCATTATTAAAATATACAATACTTACAACTCTTCACATAAGCTAATAAGGGAAATCTTCCTATCAAAGACTCCGTTACAGTAATATAATTCTTGTCACAATATACTCACGTATAATGGACTTCTCACACCGATTAGCATAAAAGTATCTGTATTAGCATCATCAATCAATATCATTTCAAAATCTTTTAAGATTCGATTTGCAATCTCTATAAGATACCTCCTAAAAAGATTCTACCTTACCGATTATATAAAGGAAATTAAGTTTAAACCTTAATGAGAAAAGCATTTGCTAAATATCTTACCATAGACAACATTATCGAACCAATATATTTTATGCAAGCACTTCCCCATTAAAATTGATAAGAAAGCTATTATAACTGATAACCCACATGAAAGTACCACCAACCATAGTAAATTTAAATCTGTTTTAAACCAAGGGACAGGAAACAATATGATAAGAAACAACACAATATAATAATGAAGACAATAAATATCAAGTGTATTGCGCCCAAAATAAGAAAAGATAAAATTTAATTTATTAAAATATAGTCCGTTCCGTTTAAAAAATAAGATAAAAAAAATAACACTTCCTAATGTTGCAGAATGAATATAGCCAGTTATCCCTTTCACATATTGTATAAAACTTAATACCCCAATAAAAAACGATAATAACAATATCCAACCCTTATCAAGTTTTGGCAGCCAGTTATAACGCCGAATAAGAAAACCTGCTACAAAGAAAAACCAATAACGAGCAACCCAATCAAGACAGAATAAATCAACAAAACGTGGTGAGACTAAAAGCTCCAAGATTTTAGCTGACAACATTATTACCCCAACAACTGTCAAATCATAAATAACAGCATGTCTGGTATCAGCATTTTTACGAAAAAGAGGTAAAAACAAGTAAAATAACGAAAGCATATAAAGATACCAGTAACCAGACTTATACTTATCTACTAAAAAGAATATAATATTGTCACCATGCAAATAAGTATAGAATACGCCAAAACAAAAGAAAGGTGATAAAAAGCGAGCCAACTTGGAAATAAGTTTCTTTCTATTAGGTATCTCGGTTATAACCAAACCTGACAATACAAAAAATAGTGGCATCATGTAAACGCCAACAAATGTTGACAATAAATTAATTTTACCTACAAGTAAGAAAACACTTACATGAGAAACAATAACCGAAAGTATTGCCAATCCCTTTAAACTATCTATGTAAACAATACGTCCCATTAAAATTCAAACAATTAATTGAATTTAGCTTGTAACAATGCTAAGAAAATGTCAATCTCTCGTGCATTGTGTGCCACAAAATTGACTTTCTCCAATAGTTTATCACAAGTTGCTAAAGCCTTTTTAATTTCCTCTGGCGTATTACCATACGCGACTCCATCTTGGTTTTCTAAATCAGCAACACTATAATAATCTTCTTTCTCTTTACCCGGTTCTAAAACTACCACAGATATACAACCACAGATAGCAGCAATGGCTGAGTAGAACGTTTGTATATCATAGGAATAACAATAAGCACATTTATTAAGTACTTGCACCTTTTCTTCTTCAGATAAAGAATCTATCACAGGACCATCAAAATGGGTTGGCAAATCATTTCTATTCGCTCCTTTACGTATAATATAACAATTTCCCTTTCGATTACCATAGTTATAACGCCGGTAAAGCTGATTGTTAAACCATAAAACTTGAACCTGATAGCCTTTTGGATTGAGCTTCTCATCGTTAAATATACTACGAAAAGCTATTACCAAATCATCTTTCCCAAATGCCTTTTCATCATTTGGATAAGGATTATAATAAAGTAGCCAACGCACAACATGTCTTGCTTTAAGGAAATTCCCATACACCTTTTCAGGATATAATACAACTGTATTTTTACGACTGAAAAAAGGGTTCCATTGCAATTTTACTCCTTCTATTGGTTCTCGAAGAAAGGTCTGATAAATCTTATATCGTGGACTATTTGGATTGTTAATAAAGCGACACAACAAAGGATAAATTAGGAAATGCAAAACATGCTTTATCCAAGAAAACCAAAATTTCCATAACTTTGTTCCACGCGTCGGCTCAACATGAATATCAAACAAGCGTGCATCTATACCGCGCTCGCGCAATAAACGGCATAAAGCAGCCAACACTAAAGCTCCTCCAGATACACTATGCGGTCTGACGATTATAATACGTTGTATCTTCATTTTATTTTTTACGGATAATACTCATTATATAATCAACCTCATCACGCAAGAAAATATAGGAAAGGGTCAAATAAAGAACTCCACCAATTACCACACCTAACAAAAGGCTCAGCCATTCCATAGAAACAGAATTAACTACTAAAAAACTTACCCCACCCATAACACATGAAACACAGAGAATGGGTAATAAATCACGCATTTGAACTAAATAACCCACCTTAATAAGTTTTCCTGTGTAGTGTGTATTCAAGAACAGACTTATCAAAGAAGAGATAACCATTCCCCAACACATTGCCAAAACCCCCATAGGAATTGTTATAATCATTATAACGATACCAACAGCTCGCTTAATAATTTCTAATCTAAGAAATAAATCTGAACGCCCTTTTACCTCTAATAAATTTAGATTAATAGCGTGCACAGGATACCACATTAATGCCAAGCAAATAATCTGTAAATATAATACACAGCCATCCCATTTTTCTGTCAACACAATTCTAATTAAAGGAGATGCTACAACAGCAAGCCCAATCATCAATGGGAAAATAATGTATGCTGACAAACGGATTAACCGACGATAATTGATTGCTATCCGCTCCTCATCGCCTTGCATTTCACTTAATACAGGAAATGTCACACGTTGCAATATCCCCGTTATATTAGAAGATGGGAGCTGTGCCCATCCTAATGCTCTTGAATAATTCCCTAACTGTGCCGGTGTATAAAACTTACCTATTACCAACGGATAGATATTTTCATAAATTGCTCCTATCAAGTAGGATGCTAATAGTTTCGAACCATAACCAAATAGATACCGAAACGATTCCCAAGAAAAAATCCATTTAGGTTGCCAACCTGCAACAATCCAATACAAAATCGTCCTAAGAAGTGTTGATGCTATACCCTGCCATACCAATGCCCAAATACCAAACCCGATATAAGCCAAAGCAATTCCTACAATACCAGAAATTATTGTACAAGAAAGAGAAATCTTTGCAGTCGATTTAAAATCCATTTTAAAAGTGAATTGAGCACCTTGGACAATACATAATGAATTAAAAAGAACATTTAAACCTGAAACCCGAACAATGGGACTAAGAATAGGCTGATTATAAAAATCAGCAATAAAGGGCGCACAAACAAATAGCAACAAATAACAAACAATGCCTACAACAATATTAAAATAGAAACAAGTGTTGAAATCAGCTTCAGTCCTATCCTGCTTCCTCACCAACGCAGAACCAAATCCACTGTCTATAAAGCATTGGGCAAGCATAAAGAATATTGCCACCATAGCAACAATTCCATAATCACTTGGGACTAAAAGTCGTGCCAATACGATAGAGAATAGAAATTGAACGCCTTGATTAGAAAACCGATCTATACTACTCCAAAGTAATCCTTTTGTTGTTTTAGATTTTAAAGATTTATTTTCCATCTTCTCGAAATACCAATATATAAGAAAAGTCTCTCACTAAATAACTTCTGATTGTTCCATTAAAACCTGTACGAATTCTACTTGATGGTTAGTCGCATTGTCCTATCATCCAATAAGACATAGCCACCTATGTATAGGAGAAATGACTAACAAAATGTTAATAAGTAAATAAAAAGGCAGGAAATAGTGCAATCAATATAAATTAATTGATAAGCAGTTGGATAACCGGTTGAAAGCTTAAACGAAAATAAGCAACACGGATGAGTGAACGACCTCCCTCTCTGTTTTATAAGAATAAAATACCAAAACACATCCTTTCAAACATAATGAAATAACGCCCTAACAAACTATGAACATGCATCTTCTTCATTCTTCAACATCTCTTACTCTAAAAAGCTATGCTTTCGCGCCACAAAGCCAATCATTTTACTTTATAATTACAATGCTTTTTCTGCACAAAACAAACTGTTTTATTGGATAAAACCGATGGAAATGCACCATTTCGTATTTTACTTTCAAAGGCCATATGCTAAGGCCTTCCACAACACACTCATTGTTAACATCTTACAAGGGTCTGTCATTCTTGCTTAAATTCGCACCAACCTTTTCTGTTTTGAAATCAGCTCATGTCCAATCCTGAATCGTTTCATTAAACCACGTACTGATTATTTAGATGGGGAAGTAAAAATATCAGGCTGCAACTTTTCATATAATTTTCGAATATTACCAAGTAACACTTCTTCTGCTCCAAACGCTAATAGTCTTTCTCGTGTGTACATGATTTCCTCTCGAGAAAAAACTTGTTGAAGATTATCATCCACTAAATCGCTTTGTAGACTGAATAATGGAATTCCCATTGCTTTATACATCTTAAAAACTTCACTTGTTTCAGAAAGGAAAACGCTACATCCATTCCACAGAGCAACAGATATATTGCCCAAAGCCTGTTGACGCTCATGGAACATAATAACAGAACCGCATGATGCGATTATTCTGCAATACTCTTCATAAGGCAGAAATGTTTCTAATGCTATAAAATTCTTCCCCCAATACTTTTCTCCTTCTTTTTTTACTTTACCACGGTAATCTGCTGTTCCGCCATAGCTAAGAGGGACATATATTTTTTTTCCTTCTAAATTTAAATGTCTCAATAGCTCAAATGCGTCCAAATGGTTATTGGAGGGATCTCCTGAGTTACCAACAAGAATATTCCGTCCTATTGGAAAGAAAGTATCTAAATTTTTTCTTGATATAATAGCATCCAATTTAAAGTAATTGAACACAACCTCTTGCGCTTTAAAATAAGGCAGTCGGGACATTAAATGATACTCGGCTGGTATTACACCAGAAAAATAGTCTATACGATTGACAATCCTTTGTATTTTTTTTCTATTGAAAAGATATTTGCCATAACAATAGCCTTCATATAATGCCTCCTTACAAGAAGTTCGTTTTAATGCTTTACAAGTTTTTTTATGGTAAAGCGATACTTTTATGAAAGGGGAGCACATTGTAGGTTTACAATATAAATCGTAGCCCCATGCTAACCACACAATTTTAATTTCCTTTGGTATTGTTATAATAGCATTAAGAGGAATTGAATATAAGCTATGAAGAAATATAACATTAAACTCGCCATGGGCAATATAACTCAACAGTTGTGAAGATGTTATGCACTTTACTCGTTCTTTCTTTTTGATATACTTATAAGTAAATTCATGTTCGGATATACAGATAAATTCATTCTTTACCTTAGCATTGGATGTATAATCCATTACCTCAATTAATCCATCAATAAACTTATCGTCAGGGACACAATGTAAATTACATATTTTCTTGCATTCTTTCTCCATCTTAATTTAAAATTCACAAATGAATTATAACAGATAATTATTGTGTGGGAGGGAAATCATCGCAAAGGTCCACCTAACGTACTCCAACGTACAAGTCTATCAAAAAGGAAAATACCATCCCATGGCATTTCAAAATTAAGCATCCTTCCTAATTGAGGACAACGGGCAACGCCTCTTTGTGCTGCAGCTTCAGCAAAAGAGATTGCTCGTTCATTAGGAGCTGCAAGACCAACTGTTTGAATATCTTCATTAAGAAGAGGTGTCACCTCCATTAAATTTTCAACGGGATGAATAAATAGCGTACGAGAATAGATCGGATTAGCTAATTTCACTTGCGTATCAATTAATAGAGTCCAAGACATTGTTGGACTCCCTATAACTTTACCCTTAAAATCATAAACTCCTCGAATAGAATGAATAGCAGAGACCTCTTCCTGGGATACTGTACCTTTGGGTATTTGTTTTTCCGTCCGTTCCATTGCCTTTGCTAATGCTTCTACAAATTTTTCAATTGATATGTTGCTACCCTTTTCTATAAAAAGATTATGGGGTGAGGCACAGCCCGTCTGATCAAATACAGAAACATCAACAGAAATACGGCGTGCCAACTTCTTTACGGCAGACTCATCCGTCAACATCTCTTTTGCTATAACAGCACAAGAAAGTTTTGGTCCAAAGATGATTGTCTCTGCATCAAATTTAGTAGGATAACCGCAAACTGTTTCTACAGCACTTTTTCCTCCCCACGCTATACGTACATCAGCCTGCTTTGACATCTCCTCGCCTAACAAATCTGCATGATGAGAGAAATATATCAAACCTATTGTATCTAACAGCTCGTCTCCAGTTATTGTGTATCCCTGTGCTGTCTTATAATAAACACCTTTAAAGGAATTGAGTATGGTCTCAAAAACACCATTATCTCTTGAAGACACCTTTAAAAGATTTACATTTTTAGAGATAATAGATTGAACCAAAGCAAACAACCCAAGTATTTGAACATTTCCTGCTAACCAATGGCATACCAAGCCACGAGCATTAGCACGTAGCATGTGCTTTTCAGAATTAGGAAAGGCCAAATATTGGTCTAAATATTGATAGTTCCCCTTAATACCCAAATGAGCCATTGAGGACAAATGATTATAATCACACCATGATGAAAGGAATAATAGCCCTTTATCCTTCAAGAAGGCTAAAGAAGTATCGTCTGACCATTTTTTCGCTACCTCTGCAATAAGTCCAATAAGAGCTTCTGTCGGTTGATGGCGAAGCCATTCTTGCTTTGCCTTTAACTTTACAATCAATTCTTGAAGTTGTAATAGTGGGTCTGAAGCTTTTAAACTTTCAGCATGCAATAATACCTGTAGATGCTTATCAACCACCTTATCCTCTCTTTTCTTTACGAAAGTTAATTTCTGAGATAAAATATCACCACAACCACGGACTTCTGCCTTTTTTATTCTGCCTAAGACCTTAAAACGCTCTCCTCCTACCTCATTAGAGGTAAAATTAGGATCAATAACTCCTAAATCATCTGTTAGAATAACGTTCCCCGGATATGAATGCGGGATTGGAGATATAAACTCTAACATACCTTCTTTACCTGCAGGAAGCACCTCGTGTGTAACAACATCACGTACTATTACCTTTGAATAAACAGAACAATGCTTCCACCCATCCTTCATATCAGGATAGTTTAATCCCATCTGCTCGGTAAAACCATAAATATCTATAATGTCAGAAGGTTCTATTCCAAAACAGTGGGCAAGCTCAATATTAAATTTGTCTTTGCTTATCTTTTCAGACTCTAATTTTTTCCATCCTCCAATATGAATAATCTGACTACCCTTTGGCAGTTGTATTTTAATATTCTTAGAAGAAATCCCTTTTAAAACATTTGCATAAAGAATATAAGTAAAACCAAAAAGAACAACTGGTTGACTTCTATCTAAACTATCAATAAAAGTCTTCATTGCCTCTATATCAAAATAAGATATATTATTTTCTTTTACTTTAAGGAAATAAGCAACTTTACTTGCAAACTTTAAATAGCCTGTTACCGCAGCAAAACGAGCTCCTAAAAGCTGTTTAAATTCAGATTTTGGGTCAATATCCATAATAAGGAAAGGCTTCCTCTGATGCCCTATTACTTCCTCTATCACCCGTATCATAGCTTTCGATTGCCGTTTAGCAGTTATCTTGTCAACAACAATAGAACTAGGAATGCCAGATGTTGCCGAAGATTGAAGAGTTAATTTAATTTCATCTTGGGGGACTGAAGATAAAGATTTCCCTAACTCTTTAAAAACACTGACAGAAACAGGTGGAATATCTTCAAGTGAGAAATTTGTATAAGGATTAAAGTTCTTCCTTATACAAAATTGCTTATACATTTCATTATTTTCATAGTGAAATATCAGTTCATCTTTTAAAGAATTAAAAAATAGTTTATCTGATATTGCATCGTTTGAAAAAGTATCTAATGTAAAGAGCTTATCTATATTTGTTTCCTTTTCCATATTTATTAATTTTTCTCTTTTAATAAATGCCGCTGTATTTTTCCATTTTGAGTTTTAGGTAGAGCATCAATATACTCAAATTTTACAGGGATTTTATAATTTTCCAGCTTACTACCCAATAGTTTTACTACTTGGTTAAAGTCTATATCATGTTTTTCACTAACGATATAAGCTTTTACAACTTCACCTAAAACAGCATCGAATATGCCAACACAGGCACTTTCCTTTATATGCTCTGTTTGATTAAGTTGCTCTTCAACCTCTATTGGAGAAACTTTTTTCCCACCTACATTTATTATTTCTTTTTTTCGGCTCCGTAAATATACATAACCATCTGAGTCCATATGTCCCCAATCACCCGTTTTAAAATAGTCACCGTTAAAGTCTTGATGAAACATCTCATCTGGAACTCCCCAATAAGCTGTACACACATGCTCACCTTTTACGCAAATTTCCCCATCACTTCCATCACTAACAGGGAATCCTTTTTCATCAAAGACCTTTATATCAACATTTGGAGAGGCCTTTCCTACAGAAGATAGCGCATTTTTATCATGATGAAAGCTAATAAAACAGCTGCGTGATGCTTCTGTTAGCCCATAATGCATACAAATGCGAGTCTTGGGTAGAAGTGCCATAAGATGCTCCTTGTCTGATAAGGACATGAACGAGCTTCCTATCTCTATATAGCGCAACTGATGTGCATAATTTGCAATCCTGTCTTTACTCATTTTTTGAATATAAGACCAACTTGCAGGGACCATCCCGAATCCTGTGACTTTACAACGTTCTAATTCGCCATAGAATTTCTTCATACTTGCAAAACCATTAAGCAAGACTATAGTCCCACCTGCCAAGAATACACATCGCATTCTACCTAAACCAAAGCTATGACTTATCGGTAAAGCTAATAACTCTATATCGCTATCTGTATTTCCTATAAAACTATTAATATTAGAAGCTGCTATCATTTGATTATGAAAAGAAAGAGCTACCCCTTTAGGTAAACCTGTAGTTCCTGTCGTAAAAAGAATATCAGAGATATTATTTTCATCAGGAAAAATTATGGATTCTAATGGGGCTTTACTCTTGCAAATCTCAGAAAAGGGCGTGATTTTCTTTCCACCGTCGTATTTCAAATTCCCAATAATAAGTTTAGGAGTTGCTGTATCCACGATACGTTGTAAACGTGTTACATTCGTTTCCGAGTCAATGGGAACCGTTATCAAATGTGCTAAATGAGCTCCGAAATAGGTATAAATGAAATCAATCTCTTTATTAGCCGACAGAATAATACGATTGCCAGGAGCCATTCGCTCTAACAAAGTCCCGGCAACTCGCTTAATAGCCTCCCAAAGTTCTGCATAAGTTATTTGCTCTGCCCCTGATATAATTGCTACCTTTTCAGGGGTCTCTCGTGCATGATGATAGATGACTTCTTCTATACTCATAACTTCTTTACATTACTTTTCCTTCTACAGCTTTAACGATATCGTTTATATCTTCCAAATCCATCATCTCTTCTGGATCGAACTCTATCCCGAATTTTTCCTCAACCGTCGATAAAATCGTAAGGTGACCAATAGAATCCCATGCATCAAAATCGCCTATAGAGCTATCGTTATTAACTTTAGAAATCTCTACTTCACAAACTTCTGCAACGATGTTCTTTACTTCATTTAATATATCCATATTCATTTTAGTTTATATTTGACAATATCTTATTTACAATATTTTCAGCGGAAAGTCCTCTATCCTCCAACATCCAGTTATATTCTCCAACCTTACCATAGCTATCGGGTAGTCCAATTGGCAATAATTTGGGAGTATTTTTTAATTGTGCAAGCTCAAAACCGACAATGCTTCCTAATCCACTCACCAATGTATGCTCTTCTATAGTAACTATTAACTTTGCATTCAAAGACAGACAAGTCGCATCGAATGGTTTAATTGTATGTACATCCATGACTTGCACACTAATGTTTTTTTCTTCCAAAAGCGCACGCACTTTTAAAGCTGTAGTTACCATATTTCCTGTTGCCAAAATCTGAATATCAGAACCATCTGATAATGAGATGGGTTTACCGACTTCAAAATTAAAATCATCATCATATACCATTTGTGCACCTAAGCTACCCATTAACCGTAAGTATGATGGCACATCAGACTGCATTGCCGCATAAAAAGCCTTTACAGCTTCACCTGCATCACATGGTGAAAATACTTGTATCCCAGCTATATTCCGAACTAATCCATAATCTTCAATGGAGAAGTGTGTATTACCCATATAAGCTAAAGATAGTCCAGCATTAATACCTATGAAGACTATAGGGAAACCCATATAACCACTATACTGACGTAATTGTTCAAAACTACGCATACTTAGGAAACAAGATTGTGCTTCAACGATGACTTTATAGCCTTCGCTTGCAAAGCCAGCGGCTATTCCTATCATATTTTGTTCTGCAATACCTACATTTATAAAATGATCAGGATACGTCCGTTTAAATTTATCTAACCCGGCATAATTAGAAACATCAGAAGATAAAACGATCACCTTATCATCTTCTTTCATATATTCCATCAATGCCACATAAAATATAGAGGCAGGCTCCCCCATATTTGAGAATATCTTTGCTTTAAGTTTATTTAATTTCATACTTATTCTCCTCCAAAGCTTGCTTATATTGTTTTTCCGTTAACACAATATGATGACACGCAGGATTATTCTCCAAAAAAGAAATCCCTTTTCCTTTTATTGTATCAGCAATTACAACATTTGTTCGATCATATCTTTTTTCTAAAGCCCTACACAATGACTCAGGATTGTGGCCATCAACAGTATCTACAGCTAAATTAAATGCACTAAATTTCTTCTCGAAAGATTCCATATCACATATATCTACAGTCGGAGCATCTAACTGTAGATGATTCCTATCAAGGATAATTGTAAGATTAGAAAGTTTATGATGGGCAGCAAACGCTAAAGACTCCCAAACAATGCCCTCATTACATTCTCCATCACCTAAAATGACAAATATACGATTATTGAATTTTCTAAGTTGGCAAGCCTTTGCTACTCCCACCGCAAAAGAGATACCCAACCCTAAACTGCCTGCTGAGAATTCTATTCCTCTCTCTAAATTACGATGTGGGTGTCCATATAAAGTAGTACCATTTGTTTCAAAAGTTGTCAACAAGTCATCACTTATAAATCCTGCTAAATTTAATGCAGCAAAATAAGAGAGCACACAGTGTCCTTTGCTAACGATGATTCTATCACGATTTTCATCATAGCGATTTTCAAGATTTATATTAGCAACACTTGAATATAAAGCAGCAAAAATTTCTATAGACGAAAGAGCTCCCCCCATGTGACCTCCATTCCGTCCAGCCTTATAAGTTTGCTCTATACACTGTATTCGCATTTTATGCGACCAATCTGTTATGACTTGATATTTATTCATACACTCTATCTTAATAAATTAATCCTCCATCAACTCGAATCACTTGCCCATTTATGTACGAAGATTTCTCCGTAGCTAAAAAATAAACAACTTCTGCTATTTCAGAAACATTGCCTATTCGTTTTAGAGCAGTATTCGCTATTAAAACTTCTTTATTTTTCTTATTTAGCTCTGTAAACATATCTGTATCCATTCCACCAGGAGCAACCGCATTTACCCTAATATTAAAAGGAGCCAATTCTTGCGCTAAAGATGTAGTAAATATATTTAATGCGGCCTTACTTGCACCATATCCTGTAACAGCAGACTGCTTCGTGAAACTTGAAACAGATGATATATTTATAATAGTTCCACCTTTCCTAAGCATTAATTTTGCGACACGTTGTGTTATTTGCACTGCTGCAAAATAGTTTACCTGGAAACATCGTTCTATATCATCAACCGTACTCATCAAGACAGTCTTATCAAAAAATATACTAGCATTATTAATGAGCACAGTAGGAACTATTTTCAAAGCAGAAAACTCTTTTAAGCCCAAAGAAATAGCTTGACGATTTTCTAAATCCATATAAAGGATGTGTATGAGTATTCCATATTGTTGCTCTAAAGACTTACAATGAACTTCAAAATCTTTGTAACTCTTCCTCGTTGTTACAACAATATCATAGCCTTTTGAAGCAAATAAATTTATGAGTGCCAACCCCAGCCCTCTATTACCACCTGTGATAAATAATACTTTCTTCATCCTAACTCTATCAAAGGTAAACTAACAATATGGTTTAACTTTATATATGCTGCAGCCCAAGATAATCCCGCGCCAAAACCACACATAATTACATCTGCCTGTTCCTGACTTAATTTATCACCAATACCGACTACTATTGTCATTGGTATAGAAGTACTACTTGTATTGCCATATTGCATCAATGAATAAGGTATCTTCTCTGATGGAATTTTTAACTTTTTCCCTATTTTTTCATCCATATATTTATTTGCCTGGTGGAGTAAGAGGTAATCTATCGAATTTAAATCTATCCCATTATATTCACACAAGGCTTTAATCGCTGCAGGTGGTTCTTTTACTGAAAATGAAAAAACACTCATTCCATCCATATAGCCATGATACCCTTTACGAATAATTCCATCTTCTCTCTCTCTCATCCTTAGACTATCTTCATTCATAGGATTACGAGTTCCGCCATATTCATGCATAATTGCACCAGCACCTGATCCATCACTCATCAAGTCAAAAAACATTGGTGCTACCCCCTCTTTATATTCAAGAGCAGTTGCAGAACCGGCATCTCCATGCAATGGCCATAATGTTTTATCTAACGGCGATTGCAAAACTGAAGTCGTTTCACCAACAAGAAGTAAAGCTCTTTTGATATTCCCAGAAGACATTAATGAACTTATAACAGAAAGTCCATACACATATCCTGAACAGGCTAAAGGTATATCAAAAGCCATACAAGACTTTGGTAGATGTAGTTTTTCTTGTAGAATATTTGCAGTAGCAGGTGTAATATAGTCACGTGAAAGAGAAACAAATATTAAAGCTTCTACCGTTTCCCGCTCCCATCCCAAAGAGTCTAACAATTTTTCTGCAGCAGCTTGACACAAATCAGAGCAACACATACCTTTAGGGACTATCCTTGAACGCTCAACATGCGTAAGTGCAATAACTTTCTCAGCCTCTCCTGGAGCAAAGAAAGGTAAATCCTTAATTTCTTTTACGTCTTTAGGAACAGCACATGCTACTCCTCTTATCGAAACATTTTTAACTTTAAGAAAAGCCATATTAATGATTTAATGAATATCCACCATCAACAACTATTGAAGCACCATCTATGAAAGAAGCTGCATCTGAAAGAAGAAATGCCACAACATGTGCTATTTCCTCAGGTCGTCCATAACGCTTTAATAGATACTTTTCTTTATCAGAAGCCTTATCATCCTCAGACAAAGTATCTTGCTGTATCATCTGTGTTTGTATCATGCCTGGACAGACACTATTACAACGAATACCACGATTAGCAAACTCTATTGCACTGTATTTCATGAATGAATTCAAAGCTGCTTTGGACATACCATAAGCTGCTGCACCTGCAACGTAACTTATATTTCCACCTATTGAAGAAGTAAAAACATAAGCACCATTCTTTTTCAAAAGTTTCTTCTTAAATACAGCTTTTGCTAACTGAAAGTGTGCTAGTACATTCGTTTGGAACACCGCTAACAACTCTTCCTCACTAACAAATTTAATTGGTTTGCTCCCATTTGTAATACCTGCATTACTAAAGACTCCATCTAAAGTAATATCTAAAGAAGCTATTGTCTGCACAACATCATCTAAAGTTATATCAGCAATGACACAATGGTGCTGCTGCCCTTCCGAAGTATCCAATAGCGATAAACCTTCTTTTAAACGAAGCTCATTCCTGCCATTTAAAACGACATTTGCACCTAATTTTGCACATTCTATAGCCGTAGCAAGCCCTATACCTGATGATGCGCCTACAACTAATATCGTCTTACCTTTTAAGGTGAAAGGATTATATCCAACCATCTGTTAGCTTTTACTCTTTACAAGTTCAAATAAGTCTGCAATTGTTTTGCTATTACGAATATCGTCTCCTTTCAACGTTACATTATATTCTTCATCAACCATTGCTATGATGCTTAATGCCAATAAAGAAGACCATTCATCAAGTTCCTTGAAATCGGTATCTGGCTTCAAATCACCAATCTCCGTATCATCAAACTGTTCTGCAAAGTTCTCAATAAATTCTTTCAATTCCATAATCAATATTTTAATTTTAAAATTCTAATCTTTGAGCAGGATTTCCATATACTGTTATCCCTGGTTTTACATGACGAACGACTACCGCTCCGGCACCAACAACAGCATGATGCCCTATTTTCTTATGTGGTGTTATGATTGCACCAGGATGTATCGTTACAAAATCTTCAATAGAAACTCCTCCTCCAGTAATAACGGAGGCTTCTATTTCACAATAATCTCCAACACGAACATCATGCCCTGCACCAGATCTTATATGCATAGTAACAAAATTACCTATATGCGAATTATTAGATAAAACAACATCACGCATAATAATGCACCCTACACCTAATTTCGCAAATTCACAGACAACAGCACTGTTGTGAATTAGATTGATAAAGCAACCAGACTTAGCCAAAATCATATCTGTATACCTTTTTCTATCAATCACATCACCTAATGCACAAACAAACACATCATCTTCTTCCGGTAAATAATGCTCCACACTATCTATTATTGGAGGATAATTCCCCATACCATTCAATGCGTCTGCTTTATCATCTAAAAAACCTTTTACCACAAACTCTTTATGATAACCTTGTGCCTCTTTTGCTAAAGAATAAACTTCACGTCCAAAGCCACGTGCCCCAATAATAAGAAGGTTCTTCATATATTTATATTAATGTGCGTATTGTTGATAAAATACCATGGCTATTTTTTGATGACATTGAGCACCCTCTCCACATCATCATCCGTCAAAGCATGATGCATGGGTAAACAAATTACTGTGTCAGCCATCTTATGCGCATTAGGAAGATTTTCCGGACGAGCACTTTCTAAACCACGATAGGTAGAAAATTCACTAATCAGCGGGTAAAAGTATCGCCGCCCCAAGATGCCTTGTTCCTTTAATTTGAAATAAAGTTCATCTCGAGTCATTCCATATTTCATTGCATCAACAAAAATAGGGAAATAACTATAATTATGCCTTACACCAGGCATATCCTCCCAGTAGGATAGCCCTTCTATATCTTTTAAAGCTGCTCGATAGACCTTTGCAACACGTTGCCGAGCATTAATGGCCGCATCAACTTGTTTAAGATTGAGTAAACCATAAGCCGCTCTCACTTCATCCATTTTACTATTAATGCCAGGACCTATTACTTCGGTTTCACTTGCAAAGCCAAAATTCTTCAAATAGTCTATCCTCTGTTTCGTTTTAGCATCATGCATAATCATTGCTCCACCCTCTATTGTATTATAAACTTTAGTAGCATGGAAGCTAAGGGTACTCATATCTCCAGCCTCAAGGATGCTCTTCCCATTCACCTCTACCCCAAAAGCATGTGCCGCATCATAAATAACTTTTAAACCATATTTATCAGCAATGGCTTGGATTGCTGCAGTATCACAAGGTTTTCCATAAACATGGACTGGCAAAATTGCAGTTGTACGGGGCGTGATTGCAGCCTCTATTTTCTCAGGATCAATATTTCCCGTAGACAAATCCACATCCACAAACACTGGCTTAATACCATTCCACCATAAAGCATGTGTCGTTGCCACAAAACTATAAGGTGTAGTTATAACCTCGCCGGTGATACGTAATGCCTGTAAAGCCGTAAGCAACGGCAGCGTACCATTAGTAAACAAACTCACATAAGGCACCTTTAGATATTCTGCCAATGCCAACTCCAACTGCGCATGCAGTACTCCATTATTAGTAATCCATTTCCGTTGCCAAATCTCTTGTAATGATTTGGTGAACTCCTCTAAATCAGGCAATAAGGGAGAAGTTACGGTTATATTTTTCTTATCCATTAATTCTGAATTGATTTGCTAACCAGCAATAATGCCGGTTTTTTTGAATAAAAGAAACTAATTTATCAAGATATACATTTTCTATTAAGCGAATACGAGCATAATCTATCATCACACAAACACAAAATACGACTATTGGAACAAGAACCACTTGCCAATAAATAGCAGATGTATGATATATTTCTACATTACGGAAAACATCATGCCAAAGAAATGTACGCATAGTATCAGAGTGCGCATGTATTAACAATACGCCAAAAGAACAAGCAGCAATTGTATTAATGCTCTTATTCTGCGGTACATGCAAATTTTTAAAAAACATAAAACTTGATAGACTCACTAAAAAAGCTAATACTCTATTCGATTCTGTTACAAAAAACGTCGTATGTTCCCATGTCACTTCGCGTCCTCTTATCATTTGGAACCACAATAAGAATAATACACTCAAGGCACTTAGCAATATCAAAATGACGGTAGCCCCCCCCAGAAGGTTACACTTTGTTCACGGAATATGCCATAAAAGCGGATATAAGCTATTACCACATACAATACGCTGAACCATGTTATATAATTAAATGCAACATGAATAACCGGATTCGTTCCTATGACAGTATAGATACCTATTCCCAAACAACCTAAAAATAGATGCTGTTGCTTAGAGATTCCTTGTAACAAGCGATTGAGAAAAGGAATAAACAAATAAAAAAGCAGGAAACAACTTACAAATCCCGTATCAACACTTTGAATCGGATTAAGAATGTTAACTATGTTCATTAAAGTTATAGGCATCTTGCCACTCAACAAGAATATCAGTCCTATCCCTAAATTATAGAATACTAATTGAAATAGCAATTTTACAAATTTGTGCAACGTAATACGCGATGTACACATAAAATACCCCGTGATAAGCACAAAACAATTAATAATTGTCTTTCCCCACATTCCCATGAGGAAAAGATATATGCTTTTAAAAGATGTAGGAGCTGCACACATTTCACTTAACAGCCCAGAATTAACCACATAGTGATGCATCACGATCATCATCATGAGAAGAATTCTATACAACTCAATGTTTGAACTTCTGCTATTTTTTTTAACCATCCTATCTACAAAAAGAAATCTTGCGACGCTACTACAAAAATGAGCTACATCTTATTTTTTATAAAACAAAGTCATTTATAATGCTCCTCCTCCTCACTGAGCTACACTCAATGAGAAACAATACACACATGAACCAGCTGGCCGCAGAGAGTTGAAATAATCAACAAGCAGCAGCAATACCTATTTAGACGGTAACAAAATCCATGTGTTGAGAATACATATAAACTACTTTATGGGTTGCAAAGATATGTGTTTCTTATGAATAATGCAAATTTAAATATGATTTTTATTCAACGTAATCTAACACAGTGCATACAACAAAAAAAGCGAGACAGCTTCCATGAAACTATTTCGCTTCGTCGGGGCGACAGGATTCGAACCTGCGGCCGCCTGGTCCCAAACCAGGAGCGCTACCGGGCTGCGCTACACCCCGCTGCAAAACGTCATCGTTAAAAAGTCGGGGCGACAGGATTCGAACCTGCGGCCGCCTGGTCCCAAACCAGGAGCGCTACCGGGCTGCGCTACACCCCGCATTAGATGCGATTTCGTTTTTGCGTGTGCAAAGTTAGTATTTTAATTTGGAGCAACCAAAGTTTTGTTGCTTTTTCTACATGATGCCAATGCCCATTGCTGGGAAAAACTGCTTCGCTATCTGCAGGAAAAGACGGCTTCATGAGCTGTTAATTGAAGTTGTATTCATTCATAGTTGTAGCAACACGCACGAATGTTGAATCAAGCTCTGAAAAAGGTACTATCGTTTTGTTTAAAAAGTACTATCATTTTTGATGAAAAGTACTATCGTTTTGCTCAAAAAGTACTATCGTTTTTAATGGAAAGTACTATCGTTTTCTGCAAAAGCTAATATCCACTTCGCGAGATGATAGCATGGTTTGCATATCACGGCTATTTGCATAGAACACAAAAAGGCGGAACTGCAACCAATGTGCAATCCCGCTTTTATGAATGAGGAATGAATTTTTACTTGATAATGCCTTGCTCGACAAAAATCTTCTTGAGTGCTTTCACTCCACGATCAACCTCGTCTTTCGTGTGGTTGGCCATCAAAGCAAACCTCACCAAGGTGTCTTGTGGCGCACAGGCCGGTGGAATAACAGGGTTAATGAATACACCCGCATCGAAAGCTAACTTTGTTACCAAGAACGTTTTCTCAATGTCACGCACATACAAAGGTATGATGGGGCTCTCTGTATCGCCAATTTCAAACCCTTCTTCACGGAAGCGTTCTAAAGCATATTTTGTTACATTCCAAAGATTTTCCAAGCGTTCGGGCTCCTGTTGCAGAATGTGGAGTGCTTCCATTGCGGCGGCCGTTGCAGCCGGAGTGTTAGATGCACTGAAAATATAAGTGCGGCAAGTGTGGCGCAAATAGTTAATCGTATCTTTGTCGCTCGCTATGAAACCACCTATTGAAGCTAAGCTTTTAGAGAAGGTTCCCATGATGAGATCCACCTCATCGGTCAGCCCAAAGTGGTCGCAAACACCTCGTCCCTGCTTGCCAAACACACCTAAGCCATGGGCTTCGTCGACCATCACCGAGCAATTATACTTCTTCTTCAGCGCAACAATCTCAGGAAGTTTGGCTAAATCGCCTTCCATTGAGAACACGCCATCGACCACAATCAGCTTAATGGCCTCCTGCGGCAAAGCTTTTAATACGCGTTCCAAATCCTCCATGTCGTTGTGCTTGTAGTGCAACTGGCGTGCAAACGACAAGCGACGCCCATCAACAATGCTGGCATGATCGCGATCATCACAAATAATGTAATCGCCTTTTCCAACCACTTGTGCCAACACACCTTGGTTAACGGAGAAACCTGTAGAGAAACAGAGCGTTGCATCTTTGTGCACGAACTCGGCCAACTCTTTTTCCAACTGCACATGAATGTCTAAAGTTCCGTTGAGGAAACGACTTCCGGCACAACCCGAACCATATTTATCGAGTGCGCGCTTTGCAGCATCGATTACGCGTTGGTCGCCGGTTAAACCTGTATAGGCGTTAGAACCAAACATCAACACATGATGCCCTTCCATGTCAACTTCTGTGCCTTGCTTACTGGTGATGGCACGAAAATAAGGATATACGCCTGCCTCTATATATTTCTGAGGCTCGCGATAATGCTTATATCTTTCTTGTAATTGTCCCATTTTAAATAGGTGTAGAAAACTACGTTTTGATTTTTTTAGGCTGCAAAGATACAAAAAACTATGAATAACGGCCTATCTTTTGGCAATAAATGTTTCAAAATAGCAAATAATCAAGGCGTCACAGCTTTTATAACATTGAAATATTTATCTTTGCAAAGGAAATGTGTTGAACGTTTTCCGCTGGATGAATATTTCTTTTTCCTGCCTATTGTCATTAAAAAATAACTCTCAATGAACAAGAAAAAAATTGTTTTTATCATGAACCCCATCTCGGGAACCATGAATAAAGCGGCTATTCCAAGCCTCATAGAAAGGTATTTAAACCACGAATGTTTCGACTATGAGATTGTCCAAACAGCCTATGCGGGGCATGCAGTTGAGCTCGCCACAAAGGCTAAAGACGAAGGAATAGATATTGTGGTGGCCATCGGAGGCGATGGAACCGTGAACGAAGTGGCACGCGCTGTGGTGCATAGCAACACGGCCTTGGGCATCATCCCATGTGGGTCGGGCAATGGATTAGCGCGCCATTTGATGCTACCGATGAACGTAGCGAAAGCCATTCAAATCATTAACGAGGGCGAAATCCACTTGCTCGACTATGGCATCATCAACGATCACCCTTTTTTCTGCACCTGCGGCATGGGCTTCGACGCTTTCATCAGCCACAAGTTTGCCGAGGCAGGAAAGCGTGGGCCAATCACCTATGTTGAGAATGTGCTCAAAGGCGGATTGCAATATAAGCCCGAGACCTACGAGATACGCGACGAACACGGCACCACACGGCTCAAAGCATTCCTCATCTCGTGTGCCAATGCTTCACAATACGGCAACAACGCATACATCGCACCACAAGCATCAATGAGCGACGGATTGATGGATATTGTGGTGATGCAGCCATTCAGCGCACTTGAAGCGCCACAAATCAGCATCGACATGTTCAACAAGACCTTAAACAAGAACTCGAAAATCAAAACTTTCCGCTGTAAACATCTTCACATCCACCGCAGTGCGCCGGGCTACATCCATTTCGACGGCGACCCTGTTCTGACGGGTGAAAACATTGAGGTGGTGCTGAAAGAAAAAGGAATTCATATCATCGTCAACGCTCATGCCGACAAACGGCTGCGCCAGCCCAACCGATTCCAAAACATGGCTACGACGATATTCAACGAGCTGACCGACCTTAGTCGCGGCATTAATCGCAGAAGCCGACAAATTCAGGCGCTTAACAAAACCATTCAGCGCAAGCTCAATCTCTAAAATGAAAAGAGATAGCGTCCACATCGGCCCATTTCGCCCACGACATCTCCTCCTCTTTGCACTTCTCGTCGCCATAACGGTCATCCGTTTCATCCCCAAATTAGGCGACGTTTACACCGCTAAGCTCTATCCCATCATAGGCCGGGCACTGGCATCGCTCTCCAATCCCATCCCCTTTTCAATGGATGGGATTTTTGTGCTGTTATGTATTGCATGGCTCATTGCCTACCCCATTTACGCCATCGTTTATCAAAAGAGGAGAAAACGTGCAACGCTGCTGCGCATGGCCGAATTTCTGCTTTGGCTCTATGCGTGGTTCTATTGCGCATGGGGGCTCAATTATGCGCAATCCAACATTTTTCAGCGCATGAAAATGGTTCCGATGTCACCCGACACTGCTGCCTTCCGCAACTTTGCCTATCGCTATGCCGACAGCCTAAACGCCACGTTCACCCTGAACTTCCCACACGAAGACGAAACCATGGAGCGCATCCAGCAAGGCTATCGGCAGCTCAACAGCACCCAAATGGGCATCAACCGTCCTTTCAACCGGCATCCGCATCCCAAAACCATGCTCCTTTCCCCGCTCAGCAGCATGGCGGGCGTAACAGGCAGCATGGGGCCGTTCTTCTGCGAATTCACCATCAACGCCGACGTTAGGCTACATAACTTCCCATCTACTTGCGCCCACGAATATGCCCACAGTCTCGGCATTGCCAACGAGGGCGAGGCCAACTTCTACAGCTACATCATCTGCACCCACGCATTCAACAAGGCTTTGCGATTTAGCGGTTACTATCAAATCTTTTTCCACATGCTGCAGCAAGTTGACGACCTCCTCGGCCCATCCGAATATAAGACCTTCATCAAGCACATTCGTCCCGAAATCATCCGCCTCGCACAAAGCGACCGAAACTATTGGCTATCGCGTCGCAGTCCCATCATCGACACCACACAGCGTTTCATCTACGACCTTTATCTGCAAAGCAACCGCGTCGACGGAGGCATCAAAAGCTATTCGGGCGTGATGGCCATCATCATGGCATGGGAGGCGAATGTTTTTCGGACTGAAAGCACCGGCCGAGCCCGCGATTGACAACAAAAACCTGAAAAGATTTGCCGCTCTCCCCGTTTTCTGCTACCTTTGCACCGCTTGATAAAATTCTTAGCATCAATTTTTTTAAATAATTCAACAAGATGAGAAAATTATTTCAACTCGCCCTCATGGTCACCCTGACCGTGGGCATCGCAATGATGGCATCGTGCAGCAAAGACAACAGTGACGAACCCGAACAAAAGATGGTCAACGGAACGGATGTTAATCCGCGCAACGTTTTCCCATTAGGATTGCCCAAGAAGATCTCAGAGCTTGTGCTCACCCAGAACGAAAAGGGACAGCTCATCCAGCTTGCAGAGCCTAATGACGATGAAAGAATCACGTTTGAATATAAGGACGTTGCCTTAGGGTCGACCCAAGCACCGCAAGTGATATTAACAGAGACGGATGAGCCCGACAAACACGTTTATGAGCTTTATCTCAACCGGAACGGCTTTGTGACCCACGCCAAAGAGACCCACTACCGCAACGACCACATCGCCGGGAAAGCAACGTGGGATTTTGCCTACAACGCCGACAACCAACTGAAGGACGCGAAATGCTCGACCGACAAGAAGCACATCGTTCTTGAATATCAAAATGGCAACGTCGTGAAAACAACAACCACCGCCACGGGCAAACCCACCGAAGTAACCACCATCACCTATGCCACGGCTTCGACCAGACCGATTGAAAACAAAACGGGTGTGATGCTTTTCGGCGCCACACTTGATGCCGATCTCGACTACCTCGAGGCGGCCTATTATGCCGGACTGCTCGGGAAGCCAAGCAAAAATCTGCCGCTGCAATCTGAAAAATCTGGTGATAAAGCCAATCTTAAATGGACGCTTGACAGCAATGGCAATCCCACTGCGCTCAATCAGAGTTTCAGCAATTCGTCAGAAAGATTCAGTACCTCTTTCACATGGTAGCCGCCGGCGCTCGCATCCCTTTCGCAGCAATAGCAAGGGATGCGAATTTTCACAGCCGAACACCCCAAAACGGTGAGCGGATGCGGACTTTCACGGCTGAATATCCCCAAAAAGTCAACGGATGCGGACTTTCACAGCCGAACACCCCAAAACGGTGAGCGGATGCGGACTTTCATAAACGCATAAAAACGGTTGTTCCCAACTTTGGGAACACATGAAAATGGTAAAAACAGACGTTCCCAACTTTGGGAGCGAGCAAATTCTCGAAAAACGGTTATTCCCAACTTTGGGAACACATGAAAATGGTAAAAACAGACGTTCCCAACTTTGGGAGCGGGCAAAATGCTGAAAAACGGCTGTTCCCAACATTGGGAACAGCCGTTTTTCTCACGTTGTTTCGGCTCTACAGCCTATTTTATGCCATAAATCAGTCCCATGTTCTGCAACATGAGGCACATGAGTGGATGCCGCTTGATGAAATCTTGCTTTTCAACGTGCAACATGCAGTGGATTTCTGCAATCCCCTCGCAACGCAGTTCTTCAACAAATGCGTCCATGTCGCCATAAAGCGCTTTGCTGCCGAAAAGGTCTTGGAAAGCAAAAGCACCACCTTTTTTCACCACACGCAGCGCTTCGCGCACCACTTCTCGCTTGTCGGGCTGGGTCTTCACCTCGTGGAAAACAAAGTTGCTCACCGCCGCATCAAAACTTTCGTCGGCAAAATCGAGCTTTGAAGCGTCACCCTTGCTGAAAGTCACACGGTCGGCCACCCCTTCAATCTCGGCATTTCGCTCGCATTGCTCCTTGGCATAGTCCCAGCCCATGCCCCAATAGTCCATTCCTTGGAGCGTGGCCTCGGGAAATTGCTTTGCACAACGATTGGTGAGCGCGCCGGCTCCGCAGCCAATATCAAGAAGCGTCCCGTGCCCATCCCAATCAAGATGGTCGATAAGAAACTGGTGGATTTCGCCCATCAGTCCCCCGCCATTAAAGGAAAAGGTGTGGTGACACACCTGCATGAAAACCGCGATGACGACTGCAGCAAGTGCCAAAAGACCGGCGATGACGGCAGCCCAGAAATTGTGCCAGCAAAACGCGGAGAAGAAAAATAACAGTAGAAAAGCAACAGCACAACCGTAGCTGATGCGCAGGATTGTAGCGGGAACCCAGTTCCCATAATTTGTTCTTTGTTTCATTGCATATCCATTTGTTGTTAGAAATCGTGCTTTTGTTCAAGCTAAAGAAACGTGGCGGAGCACCCTTTGTCCCGACGTGTCTGCAAAGATAAACAAAATTTTTAATACGCCGCCACTTTAGCATGCCTGATGAATACAGAGAATGGGCACGTATCTGCAAAGATAAGACGTGACATTCGCAACAAAAAAACACGAGCCCTTATCAACCAAAAATATTATGAGAAGGGCTCGCGTAGAGGCTATAGTATGATTTACTTACTCTTGTGATAGATGCTTGCAGCACCACCGGCTAAATCGATCAGCGTTTCGGGAGTCGGACGTTCAGCCATGAGTTTGCGCAACATATACAGATTGTAAACGCAATACAGCGTGTTGCTCACCGCAGGCTTCCAGCTATTGGGATCATTGGCATCGGCTAAAAGGCCATATTGGTTGGCTGCCTTAAAATCTCTTCCCATTGCTGAAAGCAGAGCCGCATTGGTGTAAACAAAATACTTATAATCAGTAGACTTACCTTCGACGTTGAGATGGGCAAACCGTTGGCTCAAATCAACGAACTGCTGATTAAGTTTCTCGCTATTGACATCTTGCAACCATTGAGTATAAAGTGGTGCAGCTTCGGCCGATAATTTCGCCTCTTCAGGATAAGCGGCCTGCACCTTTTCGGCTACAGCAGTATATTGCAGTTTGCTATACTTGTCACCCACCAAAAAGAGTTGAACATACTGTGCCAAACTATTGCCGGCATAATCGAGAGCCTTTTTGGCCGTTAAACCTTGAATGACACCAGCATGCTCAGCAAAATAGCTTCCGGCAACCTCCTCTGTTCCCCATTTCTTCGCACTATTCTTATCGGTGATGACAATCTGCTTCGCCGCAGCATCATAACCCACATAGTTTTTGTCGACATAATTAGAATCGATGACCGTGAAATTTACCAAGGTCTTCCCTTCCGCGTCTTTAATCCTACAAGCCACACCTAAACTATATTCTGTGCGAATACATACGCCAGCATAGGGGTCGCCATCATATTTGGGCTGCTGAAAATCATATTTCTTTTTAAACACAGGCTTCTTGGTGTAATAGACTTCCATCGTAAATTTAGCTGCACCTGACTTCACATTAATGCCATTACCCTTTCCTAAATTCATCTGTTCGGGCAACACGCCAATGGTTTGCTGCGTACCTTCAAACTTATAAGTGTCATCGGGCGCAAGTTTTGTCAACAATGCCGGAGCAACGAAGCTCTTCATCTCTTTGGGCAACAAGTTCTCACGTGTGAATTTAAACGATTTTTGCGCAACAGCTTGCACACTGCTCATTGTTAGGATGGCACAAACCATCCATGAAGATTTAAAATGAATCATACGTTATTTTATTAAAGAAATTATAATGTGCATCGAAGAATTTTATTGAAGAATTGATCTATAACGCGCATGCTGCACTATTATTTGGATGTCCTAAATCCAATGCAAAAAAGGAAATCTTCTGCAGCTCAAAAACACTATATGTCATCGTGTAATCCAAATTTATGGCCGCGAAATTAAAGAATTCTATTGAAAACGACAAGAAAATAGCAGATAAATTATAAAGGATGTGTATTTCGCCCCCACAAGGCATAGGCATTTCAACAACAAAATATAGAATGGTTATGCGACGAAGGAATACCACCAAGAAAGTCAACGGATTCGAATTTCCACGGCCGAAATGGCTTTCTATTCTTCAGAAACAAACGTAAATGCTACGCCTGCGCCATCAGCATCACCCCCCATTGGAGGATTACACTTGAGTAATTGCAAAGAAATGGATGTAATACGAGGAAAAGCATGCTTCAAGCGCTGGGCAATGCGCTGTGCCACATGTTCGACCAAAGCCGAGGGTTGATTCATCTCTTCGGCTACGAAGGCATACACGTCGGCATAGTTGAGCGTATCAGCCACTTTATCACTCGTGGCCGCAGCAGCCAATGGGTAGCTTATCCGCAAATTGAGCACATAATCATTGCCCACAAAACGTTCCTGCGGCATCACACCATGAAAGGCGTGAAACCGCAGGTTTTGCAAAATAATCTCACCGGATTGTATCTTCATCGTCATGAGCTGTTCGCGACGCATCAGCCACAACGACTTGCGCCACAGTTAGTGCAGATGAGACAGCCTTCTTGGTAGACAAGACTTTCGTGCCCGCAAACAGGACATTTCTGCCCATTGGCTTTGGTCCCATCAACAATATATTTCTTCAACGCACGCTCAACACCATTCTTCCACGTGTTGATGCTTTCGTCTTTGAGTTGCAGAGAGCTCACGAGCTTCATGACATGGTCAATGGGCATACGATAGCGCAACACGCCCGAAATGAGTTTGGCATAATTCCAATATTCTGGATTGAATTTCTCACTCAAACCCTCAACGGTCGTTTTATAGCCGCGCTTATTCTCAAATTGAAAATCATAGCGATGTGTCCCTTCGGCTGTGGTCGATTTAATGATTTTCCCTTTCGTCACATTCTTAGGCAGCACAATACCCTCTTCATCGTCTTGCAACCCGGTGAAGATTTCATAGGGATAACCATTGAGCAGGCCCACAAAAGCCACCCATTTCTCTTTATTATTTTGGAAACGCACAACATCGCATTCCAATTCCTTCGGTCGAACCTCTGTCACTTCGGGCTGCTTACAGGGCTGACGGTTATCAGCAACTTCTTGCACATCTGCACCTTCGGCATGCTTCCCTTTCTTTTTATCATCCTTCGAAACAGAAATCATCACGCCTGCGCGACTTCCATCACGATAAATGGTGCAACCTTTACATCCGCTACGCCACGCCTCGACATAAAGACGATTGACCAATGCCTCATCAACATCGTTAGGCAAATTAACCGTTACACTGATGCTATGATCTACCCATTGCTGAATGGCACCTTGCATCTTCACCTTCATCAACCAATCAACATCGTTGGCCGTAGCTTTGTAATAAGGTGATTTAGCCACTAACGCATCGATCTCGTCTTGCGTATAACGTTTTTCCGTGTCATATCCATTAATCTGCATCCACTCCAAGAACTTACGATGATAAACAATGTATTCCTCAAAGCTATCGCCCACCTCATCGACAAAATCTACATGCACATCAGTATCGTTGGGGTTGACCTTGCGACGACGCTTGTAAACAGGCATGAAGACTGGTTCGATACCGCTGGTTGTCTGCGTCATGAGCGATGTGGTACCCGTGGGAGCAATCGTCAAGCAGGCAATATTGCGGCGGCCATAACGCTTCATATCGTCATAGAGTTCCGGATCGGCCTCTTTCAAACGTAAGACAAACGGATTTTTAGCTTCACGCTGCGCATCGAACACTTCGAAAGCGCCACGTTCCTTGGCCATCGTCACCGAGGAGCGATAGGCATTTAGCGCCAACGTTTTATGCACCAATACCGAGAAGTCCGTAGCTTCTTCTGTGCCATAGCACAAGCCCAATGCAGCCAACATATCACCCTCAGCCGTGATTCCTACGCCCGTTCGACGCCCCATGCTGCTCTTGCGTTTTATCTTTTCCCAAAGGTGATATTCCGTCTCTTTCACCTCATCATTTTCGGGATCAGCCTTAATCTTTTCGATGATTTGGTCTATCTTTTCCATTTCCAAATCAACGATGTCATCCATGATACGCTGCGCATACTGCACATGCTGCTTGAACTTATCAAAATTAAACGTCGCATCAGCTGTAAAAGGCTTATCGACATAGCTGAAAAGATTGATGCTCAGCAAACGACACGAATCGTAAGGGCACAAGGGAATTTCGCCACAAGGATTAGTGCTCACGGTAGCAAAACCAAGGTCTGCATAACAATCAGGAATGCTTTCGCGCAAAATGGTATCCCAAAATAATACACCCGGTTCGGCACTCTTCCAAGCGTTATGCACAATCTTTTGCCATAGGTCGCGCGCTGAAATCTCTTTCTTCACCAAAGGCGAATCGCTATCAATAGGCCATTGTTGCACATAGGTTTTACCACCAATGGCCGCCCGCATAAACGCATCGTCTAATTTCACAGAGACATTGGCACCCGTGACCTTTCCTTCCTCCATCTTAGCATCAATAAAAGCCTCACTGTCGGGATGTTTTATGCTCACCGAAAGCATCAATGCGCCACGACGACCATCTTGAGCCACCTCGCGCGTTGAATTACTATAACGCTCCATAAACGGAACCAACCCCGTTGATGTCAGCGCCGAGTTATTCACAGGACTTCCTTTCGGGCGAATATGACTCAAGTCATGGCCTACCCCACCACGACGCTTCATCAACTGCACCTGCTCCTCATCGATGCGCATAATGGCACCATAACTATCAGCCTTGCCATCCAAACCAATCACAAAACAGTTGCTCAAACTTGCAACTTGTTGTGTGTTGCCAATGCCTGTCATAGGACTTCCCGCAGGAATAATATAACGGAAATGATCCAACAAATCAAACACTTGTTGCGCCGTCAAAGGATTCTTATACTTCTTTTCAATGCGAGCCACTTCATTGGCAATGCGCCAATGCATATCTACAGGACTTTTTTCATAAATATTCCCGAAGCTATCCTTCATCGCATACTTATTCACCCATACACGGGCAGCCAGTTCGTCGCCGCCAAAATAGGACAAAGTTGCCTGAAAAGCCTCGTCGAAGCTAAAAGTTTTTTTGGAGTTCATATTTTATTATTATTCGTGAATTCTGCGTTGCAAAATTAGGATTATATTTTCAAAAAAGGAAATCCTTACCTTGATATTTTCGTTTATCAATTTCCTTTTTTGAAAACTTTCACAACCCAAATGCATTCAAGAATAGTTCCAAAAATCATACCAAAATAGATTTATGTACCACGTATCATTCACGGGAATGAACGATGGATGCACCCTTACAGGGGGCAATGTGGACGAATGGCAGGGGCGGCGCCAGTATGGAGATTGCTGAAAAGTAAAATGGACTTTCAGATTGTAAGTTAGTAAAGTGGAACCGGCCTCAAAATCATGCAGAAATCTCATTTCTTAGAATGAATTTAAGGGTATACAGATAGTTACTGACTTATCAAGTTACAAGTTGAAACACTTTTCAAAAATATCTTTCAAATATGGAAACTTTTTCAGCAGCTTCCCCGATGTGCCCATCCATTTACTCGGCTGCCTCGCAACACCAGCGCGACACCTTCACCATAATGGCCATACCGGGAATTTCTTTCAGCAAATAGTATTTTTTGTTCGAGCGCACCAAACGGCCGGTTAGTCCTTTCAAAGGCCCATGGTGCACCAACACTTTATCTCCTTTTTTGAGATGGGCTTGTTCGGTGCTCAGGAATTTTTTCATCGTGAGCTCTGGGTTGCACATCATTTTGAAGTCGAACATTTGTTTGGCTGGGATTTCGCAATACGCAGGTGAGCCCATCTCCTTGGTAACAACACTCATTTTCAAAGGTGAAGAGATGACAAGCTTGCGCATTTCTTTCTCGGACAATGTTTTTTTCAAGAAGATGAGGTTACGCACCACTGGCCGCAGTCCATGCCGAATGTGATGCTCTTTATCTTCATAATCAACATATTGCTCGGGGATGAACGTTTCAAGCCCATACTCGGCGAAATAAGCTGCTACGGCCTGCTGCCTCACCGTGTATAGCTTGATGGCATACCATGGGGTGGTGTCCGTTTCATCGATTGCCGCAACATTCTCGGCCGTTGTTCGCTCCATATCCTGCGCCATCTGATGGATTAAAATTCGCTCGTGAAATGGAATTTAATATGCTCAAAGTCTTGCTGCGCCATGGAAAGCACATAGCCGCTGTCGGCCAAGAAGACATCACGGCCCTCGGTGTCTTTAGCCATGTATTGGTATTTGCGTTTTTTGAAGTTTTCCAATTCAGCCGGATCATCCGACTCTACCCAGCAGGCTTTATGCAGATGCACGGGTTCCCAACGGCACTTGGCATTATACTCGTGCTCCAAACGATATTGGATAACTTCGAATTGCAGTTGTCCCACGGTGCCCACGATTTTGCGACCGTTGAACTGATTGACAAACAACTGCGCCACACCCTCATCCATCAACTGATCTAATCCCTTTTGAAATTGTTTGCTTTTCATGGGGTCATCGTTCTCAATATATTTAAACAGCAGGGGCGAGAAGCTCGGCAATCCGCGGAAATGCAGTTGCTCGCCCTCGGTCAGTGTGTCGCCAATCTTGAATATGCCATTATCGGGCAGGCCGACAATATCACCGGGATAGGCTTCGTCAACGGTGCTTTTGCGTTGCGCCATAAACTGTGTGGGCGAAGAAAAACGCACTGTTTTCTCCTGTCTCACGTGCAAATAGGGCTGATTGCGCACAAATTTCCCAGAGCAAACCTTGCAAAAAGCAATGCAACTGCGATGGTTGGGATCGATATTGGCCGTGATTTTAAAAATAAATCCTGTAAACTTAGGCTCTTCGGGCATCACCATTCGCTCCTCGGCTTTTGTGGGACGCGGGCTTGGAGCAATGTCAACAAAACAATTTAGGAGTTCTTGCACGCCAAAATTATTCAGAGCCGAACCAAAGAAAACGGGGGCAACCACACCGGCGCGATAGTCTTCTTCTTCGAAAGTGGGATAAACCCCATCGACCAATTCCAAATCATCACGCAATTGCTGTGCTTCGCGTTCGCCCACCATCTCGTTGAGCTCGGCCGTTTTAATATCTACGGCCACCTTCTCGGTTACACGTTGTTTATTGGGTGTGAAGAGATTTAGCTGCTGCTCATAGATGTTATAAACGCCCTTAAACCGCTGTCCCTGCCCAATAGGCCACGACAACGGGCGCACTTTTATTTGCAGTTCTTCTTCTAATTCATCCAACAAATCAAATGCATCACGCCCTTCGCGGTCCATCTTATTGATGAAGATGATAACGGGCGTATTGCGCATGCGACACACCTCCATGAGCTTTCGCGTCTGTGCCTCCACACCTTTTGCGCTATCTACCACGATGATGGCCGAGTCAACCGCCGTCAGGGTGCGATAGGTGTCTTCGGCAAAGTCTTGGTGACCCGGCGTGTCTAAAATATTCACCTTATAAGGCTCACCCGTTTCGCCATCGGGAAGGTAGTCAAACTCCATGACAGATGTCGAAACAGAGATGCCACGCTGCTTTTCAATATCCATCCAATCGGATGTAGCCGTCTTGCGTATCTTATTGCTTTTTACGGCACCTGCCACCTGAATTTGGCCACCAAACAAGAGGAATTTCTCCGTCAGCGTTGTCTTACCTGCATCAGGATGGGAGATGATGGCAAAGGTTCGCCGCCGTTGTATTTCATTCATGCCTAAAATCTTTATCTGTATAAAATTGATATTGGATTATGCTATTCGCCCATGTTGGCAAGACATTTCTTCAAACTGTCGCGCCAATAGGGTATCTGATAGCCAAAAGTATGCTTGATTTTTGTTTTATCCAAAACAGAATAAGCTGGACGCACCACCGGACTGGGATACTCATCGCTATGACAAGGCAGCACCTCACAGGTCGTATTGCCGGTAAGTTCAGCTATGGCCAGAGTGAAATCATACCAAGAGCAAACCCCTTCGTTGCTGAAATGATAAATGCCTTCGTTGCCAACAAATTGCCGACGCTCAATGATATGCACGATAACATCGGCCAAATCTCCGGCGTAGGTGGGGGTTCCACATTGGTCGAAAACAACCTTCAACTGCGGCTTAGTCTGCAAGAGCGACAACATGGTCTTCACAAAATTCTTACCATATTCGGAATAGAGCCATGCTGTGCGAATGATGATATGCTGCACTCCTGTAGCTTGAATGAGCTGTTCGCCATGCAATTTCGTTCGCCCGTAGACTCCTGTTGGCTCTCCTTGTTGCGTCTCCTTGCACGGAACATTATAGTTTGTTCCGCCGAAAACATAGTCGGTACTGATGTGCACCAACAATCCGTCAACTTCTTTCATTGCAAGCGCCAGATTTTCGGGTGCCTTAGCATTGAGCACATCGACAATATCTCCGGCCGTTTCGGCAGCATCGACATTGGTCCATGCTGCACAGTTGATGATGCACTTCACATCATGCGTCTTCACCATCTTGCGAATAGCATCAAGATCGGTGATGTCTAAATGGGTATAGCCCTCACAAACATCCGTGAAAATAAACTCATCTTTACTCTGCTTTGCACAGATTTGTATTTCATTTCCCAACTGTCCGTTTGCACCTGTAACAAGAATCTTCATAGCTCCTACCTTTTAAATCGTAACTCTATATTTTTATTCCTCGCCGAAGTCCAATCCTTCGGTCTCATCTTTCAAATAGTAATCACTAAGCATGCCTATAAAGGTTGATATCTCCTTCATCGCATGTTGGGTCTCGGGATTAATATCCTTTTTTTGCAAACGCAACAGCATCACACCATAGAGGGCATCTAAACACGTCTCAATCTCATTGATGTCTTTTTCACCCTTGTTGCGCAACTCCACAATAAAAGGCAGCACCTTATAATATTCGGCATTATAGATGGGGAATTTATTGCTTTGCAACAAGCGATGGTGCAAGTCGGCCATATCACGCACCACAATGGCATTAATATTTAAGTGCCCCTGTTCACGCTTACCTTCTTCGTTCATCATGCGCACTAAATTGCCAAACCAATCTAACTCCTCGGCACGCTGCTCTTCCGTATAACTTGTAAATTGATTGATATAAGCCTTCCGAATCAGCGGCAACGAACACCCCATCGCGCGGATGGTGTCTTCAATCTGCCACATATAAAGCAGATACTCTGCTATAGACTTTCTCCTTAATTCTTGTGCAATAAACATAGCTACCTATTCTTTTCAATCTTCACCTTGTGCCTACAAAGCCGACAATTCAGGAAGATGGTATAAATTAAAGATGGTGCCGACAAGCGCTATCAAAGCAAAAACAATCACCACACCACCGATAACCTTGTTGATTATAACAATGGCATTATCATTAAATTTAGCCCGAACTTTGTCGATGAGCCACGTCAGGCCATACCACCACAACAAAGCGCCTAACAAGACACCTGCATAGCCAATGGTCATCTCGGCCTTATGGTCGGGAATAACGAAAGCAAACAAAGCAAACAGCATCATGAAATAGGGAATGATGAGCAGATTGCTAAACGTTACGACAAAGGCCGTTATCCCGTTATGCAACAACGAGCCACGACTGCCGCTACTGCTCTTATGGGCCTTCTCCATGGGATTGCTGCGATAGCTATAAATGCCAAAGAGAAGAATGAGGATGCCACCAAACACCTGAAGATAGAACTTTGTGTTAGGATTGTTTACAAAATCTATCACAAAGCTCATGCCGACACCTGTAAGCACTGCATATATCAAATCGCTGAAAGCTGCACCCACACCCGTTACAAACCCAAACCAACGACCCTTTTTCAGCGTTCGGTTGATGCACAAAATACCAACTGGCCCCATAGGAGCCGAGGCCAATATCCCTATCAGAACACCCTTTACGACGAGTTCTAATATATTGTAATCAAAGGCGGATGCAAAATTCATACGGGCTGCAAAGGTAAATAAAAAAAAGCAGATTGCAAAGGCAATCTGCTTAAATATGTAGTTTTTACAACTCCCATCCAACAGCGCTCGCTCCTAACACTGCAGCGCTCGACCCTTCAAGTCCGCTGATTAAGAATTTGGCCTTATTTTTATAAATAGGGAGCACCGTTTCATTGTAACTCTCCACCAAAGGTTTCATGAGCAAATCGCCGGCCTTTGTCAATCCACCGAAGAAAATAAAGGCTTCAGGACTCGAGAATGTCATGAAATTGGCACAAGCCTCGCCCAACAACTTTCCTGTAAAGTCATACACACGATTGGCCAACGCATCGCCCTTTCCCGCCGCAATACTTACGTCTAACGCCGTGATGTCGTCTGCATTAATATCGCGCAATAAGGATGGTTCATCGCTCTCTTTCAAAAACTCGCGTGCACTCCGGGCAACACCTGTGGCAGAACAATAAGCTTCCAAACAGCCTTTACGCCCACAGCCACACATACGCCCTTCGTGAGGGCGAACAATCATGTGGCCTAACTCACCGGCAAAGCCATCGCTTCCATAAACCATCTGCCCATTGACCACGATACCCGAACCGACGCCCGTGCCCAAAGTGAGGACGATGAAGTTCTTCATTCCGCGCGCTACGCCATAGGTCATTTCGCCAATGGCTGCCGCGTTGGCATCATTTGTAAGCCCGACAGGAGTGTTTTCCAAGCGCTTACTAAACATGTCGGCTAAAGGAACGATTCCCGTACGTCCCCACGACAAGTTAGGAGCAAACTCTATTGTGCCCGTATAAAAATTTCCATTCGGCGCACCAATCCCCATTGCTTTAATGGTGCCAAGGCCGCCAACCTGATCGATGATTACCTTCAATGCCTCTACAGCAGCATCAACATAATCCTCCACTTTGTCGTAACCTTGCGTCTTGATGGCTGTCGTGGCCTTAATTTCACCACGCGAATCAACAATACCAAAAACAGAATTGGTTCCTCCAAGGTCTAAGCCTATAACATAAGGCTTCATCATTTCGTTTATATTCATGACTACACTAATTATATGATTTTACTTTTTGTCATTAGATAATAGAAGAATGCGGTAGCAAAGATATTATATTTCCACCACTACAACAAATTTTTCTTTAAAAAAACATGTGTTCAGCAGGTGCGGAACAACCATTTTCCTAAAAAACATGCGTTCAGCAGGTGCGGAACAACCATTTTCCAAAAAAACATGTGTTCAGCAGGTGCGGAACAACCATTTTCCAAAAAAACATGTGTTCAGCAGGTGCGGAACAACCATTTTTCTAAAAAACATGCGTTCAGCAGGTGCGGAACAACTGTTTTCGAAAAAAACAAACGTTCCAAGGGGTTGGAATAACTGTTTTCAGAAAAAACAAACGTTCCAAGGGGTTGGACGACGGTCTTTCGCAAAAAAGACAGCTATTCGGAACTGAAATCGGCCACTAAATGGCGATACATGCTGTACATCCGGGTGCGCGAAACATAGCCCTGCAAATGCTTGTTTATATCCACCACGGGCAAATAATTGCAATTCGCATTTTCGAATTTCCGCATCACGTCAACCATCTTATCGTCTTTAAACAACGTTGCCGGCACGGGCGTCATAATGTCACGCACGGTGAAACGATGATAAAGTTCTGAACGAAACATCACATGACGAATTTTCGTAATATCGATTTCGCCAAGCAATGTCCCCGCTTCATCCAACACCGGCAAAAAGCTCGTATGGCTCTTGCTGATGGCATTGATGAGCTTTCCCAAGGGCATGTCGGGACTGACCGACGTAAATTGCCGGTCGATGATGCTGTCCAAACTCATCAAAGTCAGCACGGCCTGGTCTGTATGATGGGTTAAAAGCTTCCCCTCACGCGCCAAACGTATGCCATAAATGCTATGCTGTTCAAAGATGTTTATCGTGAGATAGCCGCAGATGCACACAATCATCAGGGGGATAAAAAGTTGATAGCCGCCCGTCAGTTCGGCAATGAGGAAGATGCCTGTCAAAGGTGCTTGCATCACACCGGCCATCACACCGGCCATGCCCATCAAAGCAAAATTCTTCTCGGGAACATAAACGCCCAACTGATAGCTATTCCAAATGCGAGCGAAAAAGAAACCCGCAAAGCCGCCAATAAACAGCGATGGCGCGAAGGTTCCGCCACAACCTCCGGCTCCATTGGTGGCCGATGTGGCAAAAACCTTAAACAACACGACCAAGCCCACATAGAGAACAAGGTATTCGCTATGGCCATAAAACATCGAACCATCCATCACCTTCCCCCAATCGGCCATGGTTTCGCCGCTCAAGAAGATATCGACTTGGTTATAACCCTCGCCATAGAGTGACGGGAAAAAGAAGATAAGCACACTCAACAAAAGCCCACCAACGATGATCTTCATGCCCGGATAGCGCTTCATGCGGGTAAACGTATTCTCGCAAGCGGTCATCAGACGCATGAAGTACAAACCCACAAAGCCACAGAACACGCCCAAGAGAATATAAGGTGGGACGCGCTGAATGTCCCACGTGCTGTCCATGTGGTAGTTGAACAGGGCATCGCTACCCGAGAAAATGTAACTGAAACAGGTTGCCGTGACGCTGGCTATCAGGATGGGGAGCAGGGAAGCCATGGTCAAATCGAGCATCAAAATCTCCAACGTAAAGACCAAACCGGCAAAAGGAGCTTTGAAGATGCCCGAGATGGCGGCCGAAGCACCGCAACCAACCAAAAGCATCATCGTGCGGGAATCCATGTGGAAGAGCCGCCCTAAGTTGCTTCCTATGGCCGACCCGGTAAGCACAATCGGTGCTTCGGCGCCCACCGAACCGCCAAAACCGATGGTGATGCTCGAGGCAATTACCGACGACCAACAGTTATGGCCTTTCAAACGAGAATGGTTGGTGGCGATAGCATTCAGCACCCGCGTGATGCCATGCGAAATATTATCTTTTACAACGTGCCGGATAAACAACGACGTGAGATAAATGCCCACTATCGGGAACAACAGATAAAGCCAGTTATAAGTAGACATGTCAAAGCTGGCTGTCAGCAAATTCTGTATTTCTTTAATGATATGATGGAGCACATAACCTGCGACGGATGCGAAAAAACCGATGACAAAAGCTAAGATGAGCGTCATTTGCCGGTCTGACAAATGGGCTTTTCTCCAATCAAGCAAACGTGAAAGTTTCAAAACGCTTAAAATTTCTGTTATACCTTTTATTTCCGAATGACTTGCACCTGGCCATCCTCATTCAATTTGATAATAGCACTTGGCGTATGGGGTTTGTGCTCGTTGCGCCGACTCCAACACACATAATCCACAGCTTGCAGAATTTCTTCGCTAATATCGCGATAATTTGACGCAGCCGGCTGCCCACTGACATTCGCACTGGTGCTTACGATGGGCTTCTGAAAACGATAGCAAAGCTCCTTGCTGAAGGGCTCGTTGGTAATGCGCATGGCCAGACTTCCATCTTCGGCCACTAAGTTTTCAGCCACATTCACGGCATGCTCCAATATCACTGTCGTGGGCTTGACGGCTGCATCAAACAGCTCCCAAGCCACAGATGGCACATTACGGAAATAGCGTTGCAAACGCGCATCCGAATCGACTAAGCAAATAAGTGCTTTGGAGTCGTCCCGATGTTTGATGGCATAAACCTTGGCCACAGCTTCGGCATTGGTCGCATCACAACCGATTCCCCACACCGTGTCGGTGGGGTAAAGGATTACGCCGCCTTGTCTCATACAAGAAACGGCATTCTTAATATCGTCTTCTCGTGTCATATCGTTTTCTTCTCTATTCGTTTTTCTTTTCGTTTTGCCGCGCTCCTCCTAACCCATATCGCAGCTTTTATGCCATAAAGAATAGGCTTTTGCACCACAATCTATAGGCTTTCAGGCCCTAATCTCTATGCTTTTTCTCATGCCATGCGCCGGTTATTGCGCGACAAACGAGAAATCGTGCTGCCGCATCCCATTCAGAAAGTCGCGCGCAGCCATTCGTTTCTTGCCGGCAAGTTGCAGCTCTAAGATTTCCAAACATCCTGTGCCACACACGACAAACAAACGACTCTGCTCAACAACCACCTGCCCAGCCGCACCAGAATAAGCGGCCGTGGTTTGCGCTGTCTTATAAATTTTCAGCGTCGAAGCCTTTCCATCTACATTTAAATTCGTCCAAGCGCATGGATAAGGACTGAGGCCGCGCACAAAATCATAAATGCGTTTTGCAGGCCATTGCCAATCAATTTGGCAAGTTTCTTTGAAAATTTTCGGCGCCGAATGTAACGCCCCACCAGGCTTCTGCGCCCAATCGTCCTGTGCAACCGACTCCACTCTCCCATCGCCTGCAATAACTTTATCAATCGTTTCTATCGCTGCCGTCGCCCCTAAGCGCATCAGGCCTTCATACACATATTCTACATCGGCATCTTCAGGAATAGGGAAAGGCTTTTGCAAGATGATGCGCCCGGTGTCAATGTCGTGGTCTAAGAAGAACGTTGTAACGCCGGTCTCCCGCTCGCCGTGGATAATGGCCCAGTTAATGGGAGCCGCACCACGATATTGTGGCAACAAGGCGGCATGCACATTAAATGTTCCAAAGCGAGGCATCGCCCACACCACTTCGGGCAACATGCGAAAAGCCACCACCACTTGCAAGTCGGCCCGATAGGTTTTTAATGTCGAAACAAACGCCGGGTCTTTCATCTTTTCGGGCTGCAACACGGGCAAACCATGCGCCTGGGCATAGCGCTTCACGGGCGATGCCTGCAACGTGTCCTGATGACGGCCAACAGGTTTGTCGGGTTGTGTCACAACTGCCACAACATGATAGCCCTGCTCAACCAATTTTGACAAGGTTTCTACGGCAAACTCAGGTGTCCCCATGAAAACAATTCTTAAATCTTCTTTTCTCATCTTCTTGAATTTTCGACACACAAAAATAATAAATTTATTGTGATTAGCGTCCATACGGCTCGGTTTTTATCAAAGCTAAACAAAAAAGCATCAAGCAAAATCGGCCTTTTGCGCTGGCATGACGGCAAAATATGCTAGCGTTCATGCCTTTTTGGGCGACAAGATTGCAGGAAGGTCAGCAAAGTCGGCGGCGTTTGATGGCAAGATTGTAGGAATGCTTGCAAACTTAACGCTTCAGGCGACATACCCACAAGTTACATAGCTGTTATGCTGTGTTTCAATGATGTAAAAGCCCGTTCTGCCCACCGAATGAGTTGCTGCAACAATGTAACGGTCATATTACCCCCCGAATCGTTTGCTGCAACGATGTAACGGTCATATTGACCCCCGAATCGTTTGCTGCAACGATGTAACGGTCATATTGACCCCCGAATCGTTTGCTGCAGCGATGTAACGGTCATTTCGACCCCCGAATCGTTTGCTGCAACAATGTAACGGTCATTTCGACCCCCGAATCGTTTGCTGCAACAATGTAACGGTCATTTCGACCCCCGAATCGTTTGCTACAACGATGTAACGGTCATTTCGACCCCCGAATGAGTTGTTGCAACGATGTAATGGCCATATTGACCCCCGAATCAGTTGTTGCAACGATGTAAAACGTGTTTGCATGCGTACGAAATCGTGTTGCAAGGCGCAAAACGTGTTTGCACGCATACGAAATCGTGTTGCAAGGCACAAAACGTGTTTGCACGCATACTACAAGGTGGCAGCCTATCTGCCCCACCATCAAACAAGACCCGAACAGATGCTAACGATTGATTTGAGCCTGGGTTTTCGTTTGTGGTGACTACAACATAAAAAAACTGCACGTCTGTTTTGCCAGACATGCAGCTTCCTTTTTAGTTTTAACAACTTCTCAATATGGTGACGGGCTTAATTGTTCAAGCCACGATTGTTCATTGTTGCGTTCAACAGTTGCAAATACTTGCTATATTGATTGCTGTTCAAGATATAACGCATATACTTCAAATTCTTCTCAATGGCTTTGTCAACCATGCCCTTGCGCTCGTCTTTAGGAGCGTTTGCCGCATTCATCATTTCGATGCAGAAGGTCTTGTGCACGTCTTCAACGCTCTCCAACTGGTCGATTGAAAGACCTAAAGCGTTAGCCAACTTAGAATAGTTCACGCTCATGTCGTAAGCAGCAGCCTCATTTGCTGCCTTTGCATTCTCACCTTCGGCAAAAGCCATCGTTGTCATACTCACTAATGCTACCAACATCAAAACAATCTTTTTCATATCTTTTTTACCTTTTAAAATTAAGAGTGCCATGCGTTGCCGCCGCGCTCTGTTATACCTGTTTTTTATTCGTTTTAAAATGTCTTTTTGTTCTTAAGACAATGCAAAGGTAGGGCGAGAAAAAGAAAGAACAAAGCAATTATCACAGAAAACGGCAGAAAGACAACATTTATTGACCTACGTCAAACAGATGCTTATAGTTCGAAACAAAAGTTGCATCTGCCCAATGTTTTTCTCTTAAAACTTCCCGGTTAGATGGAGCAGATAATGGTCGAAGATCACCATCGCGGCCATTGCCTCGACAATGGGAACGGCGCGCGGAACAACACAGGGGTCATGGCGGCCTTTAGCCTTAAAGGTCACCGGCTGTCCATGCTGATTGACGGTGGATTGCGGTTTCAGAAGCGTTGCAACGGGCTTAAATGCCACCCGAAAGAAGATGTCTTGCCCATTACTGATGCCGCCTTGAATGCCCCCGCTGTGATTGGTTGAGGTGGTAACACTGCCATCCGACACGGTAAAACAATCGTTTGTCTCGCTGCCACGATGGCCGACGCTCGCAAAGCCGTCACCATACTCAAAACCTTTTGCTGCATTAATGCTCAACATCGCACTGCCCAAATCGGCATGCAGCTTGCTGAACTCGGGCTCACCTAATCCCGGAGGGCAGCCTTGAATGACGCAAGAAACAATGCCGCCAAGCGTGTCTCCCTCTTGTTTCACCTTCATAATGAGCGCTTCCATCTGGCGGGCTATGGCACTATCCGGACAACGCACGATGTTTTGTTCCGCCTGGTTTAAATCATAATGATGGTAATCTGCGGACAAAGCGATGGGGCCAATCTGTGAAGTGTAAGCATGAACATGAATATTGTGCTGCTGCAGCGCCAACTTAGCGATTGCACCTGCTACGCAACGTGCAAGGGTAATGCGCGCTGAAGCACGCCCGCCACCACGATAATCTCGGATACCATACTTAGCTTCATAGGTGAAATCGGCATGCGAAGGGCGGTACAACGTACGCAAAGCATCATAATCTTGACTGCGTTGGTCTTGATTAAATACGGCAAAAGCAATGGGAGCGCCAATGGATTTCCCCTCAAACAAGCCACTAAGAAACTCTATTCGGTCAGCTTCTGCACGTGAGGTTGTCACACGACTTTGTCCCGGTCGCCGGCGGTTGAGCTCGTTTTGCACGAAATTAATATCAATAACGACCCCCGCAGGCATGCCATCAATCACGCCCCCTACAGCCACACCATGGCTCTCTCCAAAGGTGGTTAGCCGAAAAAGATGCCCAAAACTATTTCGCATAGCGCAAACAACATATAGTTTTTTTAATGGCAACCGCCACAACCGCCGCATTCGTCGTGCTCACAACCGCCACTATGGCATCCTCCACCACAGCCTCCACAGCTGTGTTCGCCATGCAACATCTTAGCAAATTGTGCCAGTTCCTCGGCTGTAGCATCGCGGTTTTCCAACACTTCGCCGACAAAATTCAAGGTTTTCCCTGCCAACGGATGATTTAAATCGATTTTCACTTTGTCCGCACTGATAGCTAACACTCGCCCATTGAATCGCTGCCCATCTTCGTTTTGCAATGGAATAACTGCGCCTATTGCAATACGCGTATCATCAAATTTACCATCAATCATGAAAATAGATTTATCCAAATCGACAATATGGGCTTCCACATAATCACCATAAGCCTCAGCTGATGACAATGTAAAATCAAAATGCTCGCCTTTAGTTAAATGGACAATAGCTGCCTCAAAAGCCGGCAAAGTGATGCCAAAACCACTGATAAAATCAAAAGGACGCCCATCTTGTGTCTCTTCAAGAAGTGCTTTCGGCATTGCTGTCACATCATACAAACGGTAAGAAACCGATATAAACTTATTCTTTTCTTGTTCCATCTTATTAAAAACTGTTTGAATTGCGGCAGCAAAGGTAGGTCTTTTCCATCAATAGCCCCACATTTTACCACCTTATTATATATAGTTATGATTTCACCCTAATGCTTATAGCCCATTTATACCTCAATGCTTATAACCATTACACCTCTAAAGCACCGATGATTTCATGCACACTCTGACAACCATGCGCATCTAACCAGGAATCCAATCCTTCGATAACCTTTATGGTAACAGTAGGATCTACAAAATTAGCCGTACCAATTTGAATGGCTGTTGCACCACACATAAGGAATTCTATCGCATCAGCTGCCGAACTTATACCGCCTAAGCCAATCACAGGAATCTTCACTGCATGCGCAACATCATACACCATACGCAACGCTACAGGTTTAACAGCCGGGCCACTTAAACCACCCGTCCGAATACTTAGCTGCGGTTTTCGGCGCTCTATATCTACAGCCATCCCCAAAAGCGTGTTAATAAGTGAGACTGCATCGGCTCCTTCATCCTCACAAGCACAAGCTATTTGAGCTATGTCGGTAACATTCGGCGACAGCTTCACAATAAGCGTCTTATCATAAACGGAACGAACAGCCTTCACAACTTGTGCAGCTCCCGAACAAGTTACGCCAAAAGCCATCCCCCCTTCGCGTACGTTCGGACAACTGATATTCAGCTCTATCGCAGGTATCTTCTCTAAAGTATTAATACGCGCTGCACATGCGGCATAGTCTTCCGGGCTACTCCCACTCACGTTGACCAACATATTGGTGCCTATATCCTTAATCTTTGGATAAATCTCACGGCAAAAATAGTCGACACCTTTATTTTGAAGCCCCACACAATTCAACATCCCTTGAGCCGTTTCTGCCATCCGTGGATAATCATTTCCCTCACGATGATGTAAAGTTGTCCCTTTGACGATGATCCCTCCTAATTTATCTAACGGCACTAAATCTGCAAATTCTAAACCATAACCAAAAGTTCCTGACGCAGTGATGATAGGGTTTTTAAATTCAACATTATTTATTTTTACATTTAAAGCTGCCATAATAATTTATTTATATTTAAAACAGGACCTTCCTTGCACACACAAACATTCCCATCCTTCGTCTGCTCTACACAACAAAGACATGCACCTAAACCGCATGCCATCTTATTCTCTAACGAAACTTCACATAGAATTTTGTGTGCATGTGCATAGCGCGCAACACTTAGCATCATGGGCTTTGGCCCACAAGTTGCTAGATATGAGAAATTTCTTTTTTGGAGAATTGAATGGTTTGTAACATAACCTTTCTCACCCAAACTACCATCTTCGGTTGTAATGCAGACCTCCCCGTATTGCTCAAAAAGTTCTTTTTCAACCAAGTCATCTTTTGATTTTGCACCTAAAAGAAAAGTAACATCATACTTTCTATCATGAAGCACTTTCCCATAATAAAGCAATGGAGCTACGCCGACACCTCCTCCAATCAATAAAACCTTAGCATTAATATCTGTTGGTATCGTAAAATGATTCCCTAAAGGCAGCAAACAATTTAGAAATTCGTTTGGTACGAGCTTAGAAAGTTGCCGTGTCCCATGTCCCACTTGTGCCACTAAAAGCCAAAGTTCTCGATTTTCTACATCAACAAAGTTGACTGAAATAGGGCGCCTTAGAAAGGTATGTGAGGAATGATCCACACGAACTTCAACAAACTGCCCCGGATAAATTGTTGGAAGAGATTCGTCACTTGTTAACTTAATCAATGAATAGCGGAAACCTAATTGCTCAACCGACTTCACTCTCAAATCTAAAATCTGTTTTTCCATCTTTGCGCTTGCGCTTCTGTTTCTTGCAAAGATAACAAAAAAAAGTTAGTTACCAACAACTAACTTTTTGCAGGAACGAAGGTTTCCCATGTATTATCATCATAGAAAATACGTATCTCAGAAATCTTCCTCTCCTTTTTGTCAATAATTTTCACAACCTCTTTTTGCGGTTTCATAGTGATTTTGTTCCCATCTGGCACAACAGATTGAGAAGAAGATGATGGAGAAGTAGGGGACGGTTCTTCGGCAAAGTTAAGCATACCGTCAGATGTTTTTTGAGATGCATTACTACCATTGCCTGCTGAATTTACAACATCATTTTTATACATAGCCCCCGTTCCAAACATCAACCACTCTAAAGATAAGGTCGGTATTTTTGCACAGATAGCCTCAACGATAGCCAAAGTCGGTTTCGTACGATCATTAAATATGCTACTCAAAGATGCAGGTGATATTTGAATGAACTGTGCAAAAGTTTGCTGGGTCATGTGTTGACTCTCCATAATCTGTTTTATACGCTCTTTCATACGTAAAGCATCGAAAAATATGTTCAAATTACCTTGTTCCTATACAATTTACAAAGGTAAAGCAAAAAAGTTGAATAAACAACAAACTTAAACTATTTTTTATTACGCGAATTTACATTTACAAACATAAATCAGCATAAACAAAAATAAGAATGTAAATTAACCTCATTTTGATTTGCATATACAAATTCACAAACAAAAATGCACCTTATCTATCATTTTATTCATTATAAGTTAATATATTGGTTAAAAGCTGATTATATTAGAATAGAAAAAGATGACTACACGAGATTATCTCCTATACCACTAAATAATCGTTATTGTGGGATTAATTACTCTTTAAAAGTCCTATATAATACAGAATATGAGCTATTTGCATGGTATTTCAATGGGTACATATTTATTCATTTAAGAATATAAATATAAATATTCGGGTAAATAATTTATCATTGTAAAAATGTGAATTATTCAATATTACAAAACCATCCTGTTTACAAATATAAATTTATAACAAGATTTATCGAGTTTTGTTTTGTAAAATACAGAAATATGAATGTTAATAAAACAAAACCTAAAGCAATTTTCTTTGAAAAAGGCATTTTTTCATCATATTTTTAATATTCTGGCCCATTGGAAAGAATATTATAAATGCGCAAAATATGAGGCTATTAAAATAGGACAAAACCCTTTATTTACCGATATTTATGCCTAAAAAAAGTGCTCTTATGGAGCACTTCATTTAGAACAAAACAAGGTAAAAATAGCTATTTTTAATGCAAAATAAAGAAGATAAGCTCCTTCATAAGCTCTCCGACTTCTGTATTTGGGTTATTTATTCCCTTACTTTTGGCATCAATCTCTCTAACTTTAGAAATAATTTGGAGCGTTTTCATTGCAGAGTAATTTTGCATTCCTCGAAGATAATCTCGCGCAGCCCAACCACCCCGCAACTCAAGTGCTTGTGCAAGACTATTTTCATTTGTCCTATTCGGTGTATAATGTGCAATCATTAGATTTTCAAAATAAGAGAACAGCATTGGCAGAAAAGCAAAGAGTGAACCCGACTTTGGATTTTTGTCAAAGTATTTTACGATTAAATTAGCTTTAAAAACATCGCGATTGACTATCGCATTACGCAATTCAAAAGCATTAAAGTCTTTACTAATACCAACCTCCTTCTCAACCAATTCCGGTGTGATGCGGCGTTGGGATGTAGAAAATGATAGGAGCAATTTATCCAATTCAGAAGTTAATCGACTCAAATCTGCCCCCACAAATTCAGCCATCATTTGTGCCGCTTTGCAATCAATCGTTGCTTGTTGCTGTCTGAGATAACCCTCAATAAATCCCGGAAGCTCTCGGTCATACAATTTTTTGCTTTCAAAAATCACCGCACCACTTCCTTGTGCTATGGTAAAAAACTTTTTGCGTTTATCTATCGTTCCATTTTTATAGCAGAGTACAAGTGTTGTCGAAATAGCAGGATGTTTAAAATAGTTTTCTAACGCTTCCGTATTCTTCATATTCTGAAACTCGCGTACAACGACAATCCTCCTTACGGCCATCATAGGAAATCCTTTTGCCAAATCTACAACTTGCGCAGCAGAAACATCTGTCCCAAAGACAATACTTTGATTAAAATCTCGTTCTGCAGGTTGTAGACCATGCTCTACAATATAGTCCGTAATCTTATCAATATAATAAGATTCCTCACCCATTAATATATATATAGGTGAAAATTTCCCTGCATTCAAGTCGCGCATAATTTGCTCATACGTCGCACTTACATTTTTCTTTTCGGGCATTTTAGAATTCAATTTTTATTATTATCTTTGCATAAAAGGCCAATGTGTCAAGCAATGTTTTAATTTACATTGTCACATTCAACCTCATTACTGCAAAAATAATAAAATGATTCCATTAAACCTACCCGATTTCGATATAAAGTTAGCAGGAACTCCCAACCGACCAACAATTTTAGATATTCTCCGTCGAAAGTATGTTGCACTCACTCCCGAAGAATGGGTGCGCCAACACTTCATCCACTTTTTAATTAACTATAAAAAATATCCGGCAACACTTTTGGCTAATGAAGTAGAACTTAAAGTTGGCCAAAAGAGATTACGTGCAGACACTATTCTATACTCTAAAGACCTTAAACCACTCATGATTTTAGAATATAAAGCACCTCATATTACCATCACACAAAAGACATTCGACCAAATATCAGTCTATAACATGCTGCTGCATGTAGACTATTTAATAGTTTCAAATGGACGACAACACTATTGCTGTAAGATGGATTATAATAGTAAAAAATATTTATTTTTAGAGGATATACCGGAATACCAAAATATTTTACAAAACATAATGGGATAAACACTAAGTCTGCTTTAATATACAACACCTTATTTGAGAAATACTATAAGGTTTTTCTCCTATTACATACCCAAAAACCAATCCCACCATTTTCCAAAAGCAGTTTTTTCCTTTTCTTTCTCTACATCATTTCCATTCTTTTCATACAGTACTATGTCCTCATTCATCACTTATGGAATAGCACATGTATCCAAGGTGCAATGGCTTTCATAAAAAAAATGGTTCATATTGAGAATAAATATGAGCCATTTTATGCAGTAATATCGTATAGTTTATGGTATAAAGTGTGCTATATTTCACACCAATATACACCTTTTTAAAGCCCAATCACAGCGATTTTCTTAACAATCTAAGTATATTCTTCTAAATCGCCATAGCTGAATCAGCTTTCCAAAGCACAACCTTTTGTGTTGAAAGAGAGCGTTTTACATCGATTAATCGCTGGTTTCTACTCCCTCGAAACAGTAGGTCTTCATCCTTTTGCGATGCAATAAAGCGTCCATCGACCAACACATCAAGCTTTTCTAACAATGCCCTTTGTGTAGAATTTTGCAAGAGATCTTCAAAAGTAAACCCCGTATAACACCAAATTGTTTTATGCGTTTGTTCCCGAATGACCTTTGCTAAATCCAAGAAACCTGCGGCCTGAGCCATTGGATCACCACCGGTAAACGTAACATCAGCAAAAGAATCGGTTAAAATCTCATCCATCAAAGTTTCAGTTGTCATGCGTTCTCCTTGACCAAAAGCCCAGGATTGCGGATTATGGCAGCCCAAACAAGCATGTGGACACCCCGCACAATAAATCGAAGTACGCAATCCTGGTCCGTCAACCATTGTGTCATGCACCACTCGTAATACGTGAATCATATATTTTATAACAACTGATTATCATTAAAGGTGGGGATAGTCACTTCTACCATTCTATTTGTTTGCACAAATAATGCTCCTTTTTCAGAAACCGAAGCTGACTATTCCCTGCCCCATAAGATTTCATTATCTTTTAAAACAGAATTAATTTTCATCTGTATGTGTCACGCGATCATTCAATTCTGCAAGTTTTCCTTTATTCCAACGTTCGGTCGTTCCCACTAAATAACCCGTAATACGCTGTAATCTATCGATATGCGTGCTTCCACATTTTGGACATACATCTAATTTTTTTGCTGCATTTTCATATCCACAATCCATGCAACGATTACGATTATGATTCATGCTTCCGTAGCCCATATTATAGGCATCCATCATATCAACAATGCGCTCTATGGCCTTTGGATTATGTGTTGCATCGCCATCCATCTCTACATAGAATATATGTCCACCGCGTGTTAATTCGTGATAAGGTGCTTCTACTTGCGCTTTATGTGTTGCAGAGCATTTATAATACACCGGAACGTGATTGGAGTTTGTATAATAATCACGATCTGTGACACCTTCTATCTCGCCAAATTCTTTCCGATCGAAGCGGGTGAAACGTCCAGACAAGCCTTCAGCCGGTGTAGCCAACAGACTATAATTATGCTGATAACGCTCTGAGTATTCGGCACATCGATCGCACATATAACGAACAATCTTCAAACCTAAAGCCTGTGCTTCTTCACTTTCACCATGGTGTTTCCCCGTTAAAGCCTTTAGACACTCGGCCAATCCTATAAATCCGATGCCTAAAGTGCCCTGATTAATGACCTTTTCTATCGTATCATCCGGATTTAATTTGTCGGCATTAATCCAAAGTTTCGTCATCAACAAAGGAAATTGTTTCACAAAAGCGGTCTTCTGGAACTGATAACGCTCATCCAATTGCTTTGCTGTGATTTCCAAAATATGATCCAACTTCTTGAAGAAAGTGTTAATCCGCTCTTCAGAATTGGCTATTGATCGACATTCTATGGCCAATTTAACGATATTAATTGTGGTAAAACTTAAGTTGCCACGCCCCACACTTGTTGTCTCACCAAAACGATTTTCAAACACACGTGTACGGCATCCCATTGTTGCAACTTCCCACATATAACGCTTGGGATCAGTAGCTTTCCAATTTTTATTCTGATTAAACGTGGCATCTAAATTCAGAAAATTGGGGAAGAAACGGCGTGCAGTCACCTTACAAGCCAATTGATACAAATCATAGTTTCGGTCAGAAGGCAAGTAATTTACACCACGTTTTTTCTTCCAAATTTGAATAGGGAATATTGCTGTTTCGCCATTTCCGACTCCCTCATAAGTCGATTTTAATAATTCACGAATAATGCATCGCCCCTCAGCAGAAGTATCAGTGCCATAATTAATGGATGAAAATACGACTTGGTTTCCTCCTCTACTATGAATGGTATTCATATTGTGGATAAAGGCTTCCATCGCCTGATGCACCCGATTTACAGTTTTATTGACGGCATGTTGCTGCCAACGTGCATCACCTTCCAAGTCAGTCAACTCACTTATGGTGTAATCTTCCATCTCTGCATGATAAAGATGTGAAAGATCGAGCCCCATTAAACGTTCTACATTTTTCACCTCTTCTATATAAGAAGTACGAACATAAGGTGCCAAATAAAAGTCAAAAGCAGGAATAGCTTGTCCGCCATGCATCTCATTTTGACAAGTTTCTAAAGAGATACATGCCAGAACTGCTGCCGTTTCAATGCGTTTTGCAGGACGAGAAGAACCATGCCCTGCCACAAAACCGTCATCTAGAATATGGTCTAAAGGATGTTGAACGCAAGTTAAACTCTTCGTAGGATAATAATCTTTATCATGAATATGGATATAATTCTGACGCACAGCCTCATAAACATCTTGCGACAACAGGTAATCATCAACAAATGGTTTTGTGGTTTCCGAAGAAAATTTCATCATCATGCCTGCAGGTGTATCGGCATTCATGTTCGCATTTTCACGTGTTACATCGTTGTTTTTTATATTCACGATTTCCATAAAAATATCACGTGTTTTAGCTTTTCGTGCAATACTTCGTTGATTTCGATAAGCAATGTAACGCTGTGCCACATCTTTTCGGGCACTTTTCATTAATTCTTTTTCTACAAAATCTTGGATTCCTTCTACTGTCATCTGACTCTTTCCACGCATCGTGATATGGTCAGTAATCTTTTGTGCTAAGGCTTCATCTTCACCTTTATCTGTTTGCAGCATCGCTTTACGAATCGCTGCCATAATCTTTTGCTCGTTAAAACCAACGATTCTACCATCCCTTTTAACTACTGTCTGTATCATATATCCTTTATTTTTTATATTACTTATATCTTCATGCAAAGATAATAAATACTCAATTAAAAAAGCAAATTATCTATATTAAATTTTATTTTTGGATAACTTTTTAAACATTATATTTTAAATATGTATTGATTATCAGTAATTTACAAAAAATTTTGGAAAACTTTCATACAACTATTACAAAAAAATGTTGTCTATAAAATAAATCTTTCTGATTATTTTTCGAATTATGTTTGACAAAAATAAACAGTTATATCTCTCTTTAGCAAAAGAAGATTTTCTATTACAACTTCTTCAACACATTAAAAAATTCTACATAAAATGATAGGAACATGGCTCCCTATACCTGATACAAAAACAGGAACGTTACAGAGACTTATAAAAAAAGCAACATTCATTTGTGTGATAAACAGAATTACTGTAACTTTGCATAACACAACACTTCACCTATTATAATAAAGAAAGTATGATTCTTTTTTTCAAAACAACAACACAGAGCATTATTGCTACACAATTCAATCATCAACCCACACAAGAAGAAATCGACAAACTATGTTGGCTTTACGGAGAGGCGACCTATGAAGGCAACGATAAACTTGCCGGGCTTTTCGTGGGACCACGCCGAGAAATGGTGACTCCTTGGAGCACAAATGCCGTTGAGATTACACAAAATATGAATCTTGATGGCATTTTACGCATTGAGGAATATTACCCCATCAGCAGCAAAGATGCGGAGTATGACACGATGTTACAGCGCATGTACGACGGTTTGGATCAAGATATTTTCACCATTAATCATCAGCCCGATGCCATTAAATATGTTGAAAACTTAGAAGAATACAACGAGCAAGAGGGATTGGCACTCAGTGAAGATGAGATTAAATATCTCCACCAATTGGAGAAAGCCAATCAACGTCCACTAACAGATTCTGAAATTTTTGGCTTTGCTCAAATCAATTCAGAACATTGTCGCCATAAAATCTTTGGTGGAAAATTTGTGATTGATGGCAAGGAACGCCCCTCCTCACTTTTTGCTTTGATTAAAAAGACAACGCAGGAGAATCCCAATTCGATTCTTTCAGCCTATAAAGATAATGTAGCTTTTGCGCAAGGTCCCATGATAGAACAATTTGCTCCAAGCAACCCTTGTGCGCCCAGTTTCTTTGAAACAAAAGAGATTGAAAGCGTCATATCGCTGAAAGCAGAAACACATAACTTTCCAACTACGGTGGAACCCTTTAATGGTGCGGCAACAGGAACGGGCGGAGAAATCCGCGATCGCATGGCAGGTGGTGTTGGTTCTTGGCCTATAGCGGGGACAGCTTGCTACATGACGGCCTATCCTCGCCTACAAAACGATGAAGGATTAGCGACAGAACGTGACTGGGAAAGCATTCTCCCCCTAAGAGAATGGCTTTATCAAAACCCCGAACAAATTCTCATCAAGGCTTCGAATGGTGCCAGTGACTTTGGCAATAAATTTGGTCAACCGCTCATCTGCGGTTCGGTTCTCACCTTTGAACACCAGGAGAACGGAGAGAAATATGCCTACGATAAGGTCATTATGTTGGCTGGTGGCGTTGGATTTGGCAAGAAACGCGACTGCCTAAAGAAGACACCTAAGACAGGAAATAAGATTGTTGTTGTCGGGGGAGACAACTATCGCATTGGTTTAGGCGGCGGAAGTGTATCGTCTGTTGATACGGGTCGCTATAGTAATGGCATTGAATTAAATGCTATCCAGCGCGCTAATCCCGAGATGCAGAAGCGTGCTTACAATTTAGTCCGCGCGCTTGTTGAGGATAAAGAGAATCCCGTTGTGAGCATTCACGACCACGGCAGTGCAGGCCATCTGAATTGTCTTTCGGAGTTAGTTGAGGAATGTGGTGGCGAGATTCAAATGAAAAAGCTCCCGATTGGCGATCAAACCCTTTCGGCTAAAGAGATTATAGCCAATGAAAGTCAAGAGCGCATGGGGCTTTTGATTGATGAGCAACATTTGGATTATGTGCAGAAGATTGCCGAGCGCGAACGTGCACCAATGTATGTTGTAGGCGAAACGACTGGCGACGCACATTTCAGTTTCAAGCAGGAGGATGGCAAAAAACCATTCGATTTAGACGTGGCACAGATGTTTGGACACACTCCTGTCACCATCATGTGCGACAAGACTGTCACACGCACCTACGAGAATGTCACCTATTCGGCTGAAGCATTGGATACCTATGTGCAGCGCGTGCTGCAATTGGAAGCCGTAGCTTGCAAAGATTGGTTAACCAACAAAGTTGATCGTTCGGTAACGGGAAAGGTGGCAAGGCAGCAAACACAAGGCGAGATTCAATTACCGCTGTCGGATTGTGGCATCGTAGCCCTTGACTATAAAGGAGAGAAAGGCATCGCAACTTCCATGGGACATGCGCCACAAGCAGGATTAGCCGATCCCAAGGCGGGCAGCGTGCTCTCAGTGGCCGAAGCGCTAACCAACCTCGTTTGGGCACCGCTCAGCGAAGGATTGCACAGCGTCAGCCTCAGCGCAAACTGGATGTGGCCCTGTCGTTCACAGCAAGGCGAAGACGCTCGGCTCTACGAAGCCGTTGAAGCTTTGAGCGACTTCTGTTGCGCATTGCACGTGAATGTTCCGACGGGAAAAGACTCCCTCTCGCTCAGTCAACAATATCCCAACGGCGAGAAAATCATCGCACCGGGAACGGTTATCGTGAGTGCGGGAGGCGAAGTGTATGACATCAAAAAGGCCGTTAGCCCCGTCTTGGTGAATGACAAGCACAGCTCACTCTACCATATTGATTTCAGTTTCGACGAGCAGCATCTTGGCGGCAGCGCCTTTGCCCAGAGTTTAGACAAAGTGGGAAGCGATGTGCCGACAATTAAGAATGCAGAATATTTCGCCGATTGTTTCGAAACAATTCAGGAACTCATACGCCGCGGATGGATTATGGCAGGCCACGACATCAGCGCGGGCGGCCTCATCACCACCCTTTTAGAGATGACCTTTGCCAACACCACTGGCGGCATGCACATCAACTTGTACGACATCACGAGCGACGACATCATCAAAGTGCTGTTTGCCGAGAACCCCGGCGTGGTCATTCAAGTGAGCGACATCCACGAAGAGGCGTTGAAAACATTCCTCGACGACGAAGGTATCGGCTTTGCAAAGATAGGTTATCCCACACCGAAACAGCGCACCCTCACCATCAAGAAAGGCGATTTTACACACGAATTTGACATCGACATGCTGCGCGACAAGTGGTATACCACATCCTACTTGCTCGATCGCGACCAGAGCCGCAACGGCATGGCTAAACAACGCTTCATGAACTACAAAAAGCAGCCGCTCGACCTGCACTTCAACGACAGCTTCCGCGGCACGTTCGAAAGCTATGGCATCACGCCCAACCGCCAAGCGCCATCGGGAATCAAGGCCGCCATCATTCGCGAAAAAGGAACGAATGGCGACCGCGAGATGGCCTACGCACTCTATTTGGCGGGCTTCGACGTGAAGGATGTCACGATGACCGACCTTGTCAGCGGGCGCGAGACGCTGGACGACATCCACCTCATCGTCTTCTGTGGCGGTTTCTCCAACAGCGACGTTTTGGGCAGCGCCAAAGGTTGGGCGGGCGCATTTCTCTACAACCCCAAGGCCAAAGAAGCTTTGGACAAGTTCTATGCACGTCCCGACACGCTGAGCCTCGGCATCTGCAACGGTTGTCAACTGATGATTGAGCTTAACCTCATCAATCCCGAGCACGCACAACGCAGCCACCTGCTGCACAACACTTCGAAGAAGTTTGAGAGTGCCTTTGTGGGGCTCACCATTCCGCAGAATGAGAGCGTGATGTTGAAATCGCTGAGCAACTCGAAATTGGGCATTTGGGTGGCACACGGAGAAGGACATTTCCACTTGCCCGAGCCCGAAGAACACTACAACATCGTGGCGAAATACAACTACGCCGAATACCCCGGTAACCCCAACGGATCTGACTACAATGTGGCCGCCATCTGTTCGAACGACGGCCGACATTTAGCCATGATGCCCCACCCCGAACGCGCCATCTTCCGGTGGCAAAACGCCTACTATCCACGCCGACGCCACGCCGACGAGGTTACGCCGTGGATAGAAGCCTTTGTCAACGCACGCCAATGGGTTGCGCGCCAAATGGAGCAACATTAATCCACAAACAACAAGCACACTACTTTCATCGGTGCCATGCATCGTGAAAGTAGTGTGCTATTTTCAGCTCAGCGCAACATGAAATCTTCCGCCCAACCAACCCGTGGCTATGTTGATGCCATCGTTTCGGCCGCCACCTTTGGCACCATTCCGCTCTTCAGCCTGCCCGTGTTGTCGGCAGGCATGCCACCATCGTCGCTTTTGGTCTATCGGTTTGGCTTTGCCTGCCTCTTCATGCTCGCCGTGCTCATCGCCAACAAGAAATCGCTGCGCATCGGTTATGGCGAAGGGCTCCGCCTGGCTTTCCTCGCCCTACTCTATGCCTGCTCGGCCGTTTGCATCATCAGCGGCTATCGCTACCTTCCCAGTGGCGTGGCCACCACCCTCGTTTTCTCCTATCCCGTGTTTACCGCCCTCATCGAAATTATCTTCTGCCATCAGCCCCTCCGCGCTGTCACAGCCACGGCGTTGCTGCTGGCCATCGTGGGTGTGGCACTACTTTCGGGAGCTACAACGGGCGCGATGCACACGGGGGCGATTGTAGGTGTAGTGCTCGAACTGCTCTCAGGACTTTTCTATGCCATTTATATGGTGCTCTATCCGCGCATGCACTTGGCCCACTTAGGCAATCTCAAGCCCAACGTGCTCATCTTTTTTATGGCCATGCTGCTGCTCACGCTCTATTCCACCTTCACCACAGGTGGCCTCTACCCCATCCATCAACCCACCATCCTGCTTCATCTGCTGTTGCTCGGTCTTGTCCCCACAGCCATCAGCAACGTCACGCTCGTGATGGCGTTGAAGCGCATCGACAGCACCACCGTGGCCACTTTAGGCGCATTCGAACCCCTCACGGCCATGCTCATCGGCATCTTCGTGTTTGGCGAATCCCTCACGTGGTCCGTCATGTTAGGCTTCGTACTGGTGATTCTCGCCGTCTATATCCTCATCAAATACAAGTAGCGGCGGAGTTCCCGCCAGCTTCAACCTAATTGAGAAATATGCGGAGGAGTTTCCGCCGATGTCAAACTGATTGGGGAATGTGTGGCGGAGTTCCCGCCGGTCTCAGCCTTTCCCAAAATTATATCATCAGATTTTAAAGAAATTTCGGCCACGTGGCCTTGCGGTTAGCCCCGTTGCAAAAGTGCTATCATTTGCCGGGCAGCATTTTGTGCCGCGCGTTCCTCGCCCAACCGCTCCTCCACCAAACGATAGCCGGCCAACATCTCGCTGCGATTCGCACCACCGGGTAGGATTTGCGCCAGTTCGGCTGTGATTTGTTCCACCGAAAAACGATCGGCGAAAAGCTCCGCCACAACCTCTTTATCGGCGATGAGATTGACCAGCGAGATGTAGTTGCACGACAGGATGTGGGTGAACGCCCAGCGAATGAGCCGCGGAACGGGCGTTTTGTAGCACACCACCTGGGGCACACCAAAGAGTGCGGTCTCCAAGGTTGCCGTGCCACTAGTGACCAAGGCGGCCGTGGCATGCTGCAACAAGTCGTAAGTGGCGTTTTCAATACGATGCAACACCATCCCATTCGGCACAGTCACGCGGGCTATCACCTCATCATAATAGCGCGCTTCGATGGCTGGCGCGCAGGCTAAAACCATCTGGTAGCGGTCGGCGAAAGAAGCTGCGGCCTGCATCATGGCGGGCAAATTGTCCTTAATCTCTTGCTTTCGGCTACCCGCCAGCAAGGCGATGATGGGTTTGTTGGGAGTTAGTTGGTGCTGTGCGGCAAACGCTTCGGCCGTGGTGTGATGGACTTTCCGATAAGCCGCCACCTCCTCGGCCGTGGGGTTGCCCACGTAATGAATGGGGAAATGGTGCTTTCGCTCGTAGAAATCTACTTCGAACGGCAGGATGGAAAACAATTCGGTCACATCGCGCCGAATGGCTTTGATGCGCCATTCTTTCCACGCCCAAATCTTGGGCGAGATGTAATAGTAAGTCGGGATGGTCGTATGCCGCTTCAGAAACTTTGCAATACTGAGGTTAAACCCCGGATAATCCACCAGGATAACCACATCGGGATGCCAGGCCACAATGTCGCGTTTGCATTGCGCCATGTTGCGAAAAATGGTGCGCAGATGGAGCAAGACAGGCACGAAACCCATATAGGCCAACTCGCGATAGTGCTTCACACATGTGCCGCCAACGGCCTGCATCTTATCGCCACCAAAGAAACGAAACTGGGCATCGGCATCGTATTGCCGCAGAGCTTTCATCAATTCGGCAGCATGCAAATCGCCGCTGGCCTCGCCTACAAGGAGATAATATTTCATGTGTTGAGTTAAAGGTGGGTGTCCCAGCCGTGTATTTTCTGCAAAAACGAATAGTCGGTGGTATCGATTTTCAGGGGTGTGACGGCCACATAACCATGTGCCAACGCCCATTGGTCGGTATCTTCGCTCGCCGGCTCGTCGTTCTGATAATGTCCAGCCATCCAAAAATAATCGTAATGGCGGGGGTGCGTAAATCGTTCTACCTCGTTCACCCAACTCCCATGGGCCATGCGGCAGGTCTTAATGCCTTTGAAAGGCGGCTGTGCGGGGAAGTTCACATTGAGGTAAACGCCCTTGGGCAAGCCTTCCTGCATCACACGTTTCACCAGCGCGAGCACGTCGCTTTGCAGGTAGCTGAGGTCGGCATCCTCGTCGTCGTTGCACGTAGAGAGGGCTATCGAAGGAATATACTTCATACAACCCTCCTTAGCTGCGCCGATGGTGCCCGAGTAATGATGATTGACAGAGGCATTATCGCCATGGTTGATGCCACTGAGAATGAGGTCGGGCCGGCGTGCATGGCACAGTTCGCTCAGTGCTAACTTAATGCAATCAACCGGCGTTCCGTTGCACGACCACACCTCAATCTCGCCCATATTGTGGCGCTGCTTAAGGCGCAAAGGAACAGCAGCCGAGAAGGCACACGAGAAACCCGAACGTCCCGATTCGGGCGCACACACTAAAAGGTCGGCCTGATTTTTTAAAAATGAAACCAACGTTTTAATGCCGTTGGCATGATAACCATCGTCGTTCGAAATTAAAATAAAGGGGCGATTTTGTGCCATTCTATCTGTTTTGAATTCGCCGCAAAAGTACTAAAAAAAAGTTTATTTATCGTGTTTCTCGCCCAAAATATGTACCTTTGCGGACAAAACAACGTTCTTAGAAATGGGAAAAATAATTGCATTAGCCAATCAAAAAGGTGGCGTCGGTAAAACAACAACAACCATCAATTTAGCCGCCTCGTTGGCTACGTTAGAAAAATCTGTGCTTGTGGTCGATGCCGACCCGCAAGCCAATGCCTCAAGTGGCTTGGGGGTTGACACCAAAGAGGTCGATTGCTCGCTCTACGAATGTATCATCGACCACGCCGATGTGCGCGATGCCATCTACACAACCGATATTGAAGGCTTAGATATTATCCCCAGCCACATTGACTTAGTGGGAGCAGAAATCGAAATGTTGAATTTAGAAAATCGTGAACGGGTGCTCAAAAATCTCTTAGACCCTATTAAAAAGGAATACGATTTCATTCTTATCGACTGTAGCCCTTCCTTGGGACTCATCACGGTAAATGCACTCACGGCAGCCGACTCTGTGGTCATCCCCGTGCAATGCGAATACTTCGCCTTGGAAGGTATCAGCAAGCTGTTGAGCACCATCAAAATTATTAAGAGCAAGCTCAACCAGCAGTTGGAGATTGAAGGTTTCTTGCTGACCATGTACGACAGCCGCCTGCGTTTGGCCAATCAAATCTACGATGAGGTGAAGCGGCATTTCCAAGAGTTAGTGTTCAAAACTGTTATCCAGCGCAATGTGAAACTCAGCGAAAGCCCGAGCCACGGACTACCCGTCATTCTGTATGATGCAGACTCCACCGGCGCCAAAAACCATTTGGCATTGGCAAAGGAAATTATCAACAAAAACGCATAAGCAAACATCGCAATCATAGAAGGAACAGCAATGGCAGTGCATAAAAAGTTTAACACATTGGGGCGTGGTCTCGACGCCCTGATTTCAACCGACGCAGTTAGAACACAAGGTTCGTCAACGATTAACGAAATCGCTATCGAGCAAATTCAGGCGAACCCCAATCAACCGCGCCGCGAATTTGATGAAGAAGCACTACAAGATTTAGCGCACAGCATAAAAGAAATTGGCATCATCCAACCCATAACGCTACGGCAGATTTCTGATAATCGGTTTGAAATCATCGCAGGCGAGCGACGCTGGAGAGCTTCGCAATTAGCCGGACTGAAAGCCATTCCGGCCTACATTCGCACCATCAAAGACGAGAATGTGATGGAAATGGCGCTCGTTGAAAATATTCAACGCGAGGATTTAAACGCTATTGAAATTGCCTTAGCCTATGAACATCTCTTAGAAGGTAGCGGCATGACGCAAGAGAAAGTGTCTGAACGCGTGGGCAAAAGCCGTACAGCCATCACCAACTATTTGCGCCTACTGAAATTACCTGCACAAATTCAAATGGCTTTGCAAAAGAAAGAACTCGACATGGGCCACGCACGTGCGCTCCTTTCTATCGATAGTCCTTCGTTGCAGATAAAAGTGTTTAAAGAGATTCAGAAACACAACTATTCGGTAAGAAAGGTTGAAGAATTGGCGCAAGCATTAAAGAACGGCGAGGATATAGACAGCGGGAAAAAGAAAATCGTGGCAAAAAACCAATTGCCGGAGCCGCTGAATGAAGCAAAAAAGATGCTCACGAATTGTTTGAACGCAAAGGTGCAAATGAGTTATTCGGCTAAAGGAAAGGGAAAAATAAGTATTCCGTTTGCCAACGATGACGACCTGAAGCGCTTATTAAGCATTTTCGAACAACTAAAAGGAAAGGAATAATTGGTGATAAAGTTTTATCACGTCATCGCGATCGTCGTGCTGTTTGTGCTACCAACAACGCTTTGGGCACAACAAGAAAATGCAATGGTTGCTGTTGTGGCTAATCAACAACAAGGCTATACCGCCTCCATACAGATGCAAAAAGACAGCACAACACTCGCGCACAAAAGCCAGCAACCTCGCAAAAAAATGAAACGTGATTGGGCCACTTGGAAGCCCAATCCTAAGCGAGCATTATGGCTTGGGCTCATTCTTCCCGGCGCAGGACAGATTTATAACCAAAAGTTTTGGAAGCTACCTATTATATATGGTGGCATGGTGGGGTGTGCTTACGCCATTCAATGGAACAACCAAATGTATCGTGACTACGCACAAGCCTACATGGACATTATGGACAACGACCCCACAACAGCCAGTTATAAACAGTTTGTCCATTTAGGAACAACCATCAACAGCTCCAACATAGCGCGCTATCAAGAACTCTTTAGAAGCCGAAAGGAACGCTATCGGCGCTGGCGTGATTTAAGTATCTTCACAATGATTGGCGTTTACGCGCTCTCGGTCATTGATGCTTACGTAGATGCTTCTTTGTCCGAATTTGATATTTCAAATGATTTAAGTTTGCGTGTAGAACCCACTGTGATTAAAACGGGTGCACCATCTAATCCACTACAAACTTCAGGAGTTGGATTACATTGCAGTTTAACCTTCTAAACGGCAAGACAATAAGGCACGCTACATGCACAAGAATAAGAAAGAATAATTTAAAATGAAGAAACTCTATTTATTAGTCTTCACACTTTTGTCTCTCCCCGTTGTAACGATGCAGGCACAAGTTGTAGATGAAAATGAGACGCATGATGACGAAACTGAAATTACCGTCACCAATGCAAAAGGGAAAAAGGAAGTCATCGACCTTCCAGAGGCAATGACAATGCAGTTAGACAGTTTGATGCACTTATACAACACCAAAACCTATCTACGTCCCGACACAACGTGCAACCTACCCGATATAAATCCGGTTTATGATGCTTCGGTATATAAGTTTCGCTTAAGCAAGCTCCCAACCATTATCGAAATGCCCTATAATGATGTCGTACAAAAGTTCATCGACTTATATAGCGGTCAACTGCGACGGTCGGTCAGCTACATGTTAGGTGCACAGAATTTCTACATGCCCATCTTCGAAGAAGCTTTAGAAGCCTATGGTTTACCATTAGAACTAAAGTATTTGCCTGTCATTGAGTCAGCCTTGAATCCACGAGCTGTCTCACGTGTGGGCGCAACAGGATTATGGCAGTTCATGCTCAACACCGGAAAGCGCTACGGTCTGACCGTAAATTCTTTGGTGGATGATCGGCGCGACCCCGTGAAATCGTCGTATGCTGCAGCACACTATCTGAGCGACCTCTATAAAATCTACGGTGATTGGAATTTGGTGATAGCAGCCTATAATTGTGGCCCAGAGAAAATCAATCAGGCCATTCATCGCTCAAAGCAAAACGACTATTGGCAGATTTATCCCTATCTGCCTCGAGAAACGCGTGGTTATGTGCCCGCATTCATTGCAGCCAATTATATTATGAACTACTATTGCGAGCATAATATATGCCCCATGATGACCGAGCTTCCCGCAAAAACGGATACCGTCGAAATTAAACGCGATTTATATTTCGAGCAAATTGCCCATGGATTAGGCATCGACATCGACCAGGTTGCTGCCCTTAATCCCCAATATCGTCGCAGCATCATCAACGGCAGTTGGCGTCCTTCTACGCTACGGTTGCCGGCCATGTTGGTGACAAAATTCATCGACAATGAAGATTCGATTTACAATTATGTTCCAACCGACATGAACGCCAAGCGAACAGAAGTAGAAATTAACGACGAAGAGCCGACCATCGTGCGTTATAAACGCGTCTACAAGCACAGTGCCTCGGCGAGAAAAGGTAAAAACAGACATGCCAAGAATAAGAGGGGCGTAAAAACAGCTTCAAAGAGTATTACCATCAAAGAGGGCGACACACTCTCTGAAATTGCGGCACGCAACAACACCTCGGTTGCTAAATTAAAACGGCTGAACGGCATTCAAGGCAGCAACATCCGCGCAGGCAAAAAGCTTAAAGTGAAATAACAAAAAGAACGAAGAGCATGAGTGAGCATGAACTGACGGAGACAAGTCGTGAAATGTTGGATGAAGAAATGGTGACGCAAGCCTTTCAACATCTTTTAGACACCTATTTGGCTTCACGACATCGCAAGAAAGTTGAAATCATCACCAAGGCTTTCAACTTTGCCAAGCAAGCCCACAAAGGTGTTAAACGCCTTTCGGGCGAACCTTATATCATGCACCCCATCGCCGTGGCGCAAATTGCTTGCGAAGAGATGGGGCTCGGCTCAACCAGCATTTGCGCTGCTCTACTCCATGATGTCGTCGAAGATACCGACTACACCATCGAAGACATCGAAAACATCTTTGGTCCTAAAATTGCCCAAATTGTTGATGGGCTAACCAAAATCAGTGGCGGCATTTTTGGAGACAAAGCCTCGGCACAAGCCGAAAACTTCAAGAAATTGCTGCTCACGATGAGCGATGACATCCGCGTCATCCTCATAAAAATCTGCGATCGCCTGCACAACATGCGCACATTGGCTTCGCAACCTGCCAACAAACAATATAAGATTGCAGGCGAGACGCTCTACATCTATGCACCGTTGGCCAATCGCTTGGGACTGAATAAGATTAAAACCGAGCTCGAGGACCTGAGTTTCAGCTATGAGCATCCCGAAGAATATGCCGCGATTAAAAGCAAATTAGCACTGACACAAGAAAAGCGCGACGAGCTATTTGCACAATTCACACAGCCCATTCGAGAGGCCTTAGACCAAATGGGGCTGAAATACACGATTAAAGCGCGCGTAAAAAGTCCGTATTCTATATGGAATAAGATGCAAAACAAGCACGTAACGTTCGAAGAAATCTATGATATTCTCGCCGTCAGAATTATCTTCGAGCCCAAGGTGCGTAGCGAAGAAATCAACGAATGTTTCAACATCTATGTGGCCATCAGCCGCATCTATAAAAGCCATCCCGACCGTTTGCGCGACTGGCTCAACCACCCCAAAGCCAACGGCTACCAAGCTTTGCACGTAACCTTGATGAGCAAACAAGGACGCTGGATTGAAGTGCAGATACGTTCCGACAGAATGAATGAAATTGCCGAACAGGGATTTGCCGCGCATTGGAAATACAAAGATGGAGGCGAATACAGCGAGGACGAGACCGAGCTCAACGATTGGCTCAGCACGATTAAAGAGATCTTAGACGACCCGCAGCCCGACGCGATGGACTTTTTGGACAGCATCAAACTCAACCTCTTTGCCTCCGAAATATTTGTCTTCACTCCGAAAGGCGAAATCAAAACCATGCCCGCAGGCTGCACCGCCTTAGACTTCGCCTTCCAAATTCACACCTTCTTAGGAAGTCACTGCATCGGCGCAAAGGTAAACCACAAGTTGGTGCCACTGAGCCACAAGCTCAACAGCGGCGACCAAGTAGAAATTCTCACCAGCAAGGCGCAACACGTGCAAGCCTCGTGGATTAATTTCGTCTCAACCGCAAAGGCACGCGCCAAAATACAAGCCATCTTGCGGCGCGACGAGCGCGAGACACAGCGCAAGGGCGAAGAGACACTCACCGACTGGCTCACGCGCAACCAGTTGGAACTCACCTCATCGGTATTAGACAAGTTGGTTGAGTTGCACCATTTACAACGCCACGATGAGCTATTCGCAGCCATCGGCAACAAGCAAATCATCTTGGGCGACCAGGACCTCGACTACCTGTTGGGCAAAGATGTCAAAGAAAAAAGCACCACCACCTGGCGACGCTACGTGCCCTTTCTCCACGATAAGAAAACCCCTGCAACCACCGAGAAACCCAATAAACTGTCGCAGCTGTTCACCGTGGGTGCCGATTTCAAAAAGAAAAAGCCCGTCCTCATCAACGAAGAAAACATCAACACCTATGTGTTCCCCGATTGCTGCCACCCCATTCCCGGCGACGACATTCTGGGCTACATCGACAACAGCAACCACATCGAAATCCACAAGCGCGCCTGCCCCGTGGCCAGCAAGCTCAAATCGAGCTATGGTAATCGCATTTTAGACGCCAAGTGGGACATGCACAACCTCCTCTTCTTCGACACAACCATACAAATCAAAGGCATTAAGGCATGCTCTGCGATTTGGCCGAAGTGCTCTCCGAACAATTAGGCCTCTACATCCGCAACGTAAGCATCGGAACCAACGAAGGCATCTTCGAGGGGAAGATTGACGTGCGGGTGCACAACCGAAACGAAGTGGGAACCATCATCACCCAATTAAAAGGCATCGACGGTTTGCAAGAAGTGACCCAAATCATGTAAGCGCAGGCGCCGGCACATTTTTCGCTGCATTGTTTGCCGCTTCCAACAAAACTTTATATCTTTGCATCCGATGTTCGTTATAAACATCATCAAAACAATAACGCGTGTAGGTGTAAAAATGAAGACAGAAAATAAAAATATTTCGACTTTTAACAGCTTTTATTTGGCAGAACCAAATAAAAGTGTAACACACACACACACACACAGGAGCGAGACCAATATAAAGGTACGCGCGACGCGCGCGTAATATACAACATAATCTCTTATAAACAAAGGGTGTGCAAGAAGTTTTTCATAAACTTTTTGCACACCTTTTTCGTGCCTATAAATGAACAAAAAAACAAGGAAAAGATAGTAGTAAAATGAATCATTTAAAATTGAAAGAAAATGAAAAAGCAAGTAAAGCGGGCATACATCGCGCCTGCAATTGAAGTGTTTGCACTCGAAGTTGAGAACACCTTAGGAAAGACTTCATTCCACGGCGGCCACCTTGCCGGCGAAACAGCCGACGACGGCATTGATCAAGGCGGCGGTCACGGCATTGGTGACGTGGAGGAAGACGAAGGCGATTAACTTCTGAAGCGGTTTTTAGTAACATTAGTTTTTAATTAAGAAAAATGAAAATGAAACAAAACTTATTTTATGCAGCAGCCTTTGCCTTGGCTTTGCTGGGCTGCTCGCAGAATGATGTAACCGAGCCATCGGACAAAGGTGGTGCCAAGACGGGAACGGCCTTCACGGGCAAGTCAAGCCCTCAAATGGGCGAAAATCCCGTGAGCCGCACCTCAATCGACTACGATCGCACGGCACGCACCATGACCTACTATTGGGAACCGGGCGACAAAATTTGGCTCAACGATGGCAACAACGCCGAGACCGAAGCCAGCAGCCGCGTGGCCAACTCGAGCTTCTTCTTCACCACGGGCACCTATCACGCACAGCATTACGACGTTTATTATCCCGGCAAAAACGCCACAGCTTATAACGCCGTGACCATTCAAACCACACAGACGCAAGCCGCACCCAACAGTTCCACCCATTTGGGCGATGCCGGAGACTGCGGCGTAGCCACGGCCGATCGGCAGAGCGATGGCGGCTACACCTTCTCGCTGGCCCACAAGGCTGCCTACCTGTGTTTTTTGCCGCGCACTACCAACGTCACCGAAACGGGCTGGGTGATGACGGCCATTAAAGTGACAGCCAACAACAACATCGCCGGCAACTACACCCTCACCACCACCGGGCTCACCGGCACGGGCTCGTCAAACGAAATCACCCTCAACACGGGCAATTTCGACATCAGCAATGCTGCCACGAGCCTCGCCACCAACGGCGCCTACATGGTGATTGCACCGGGCGTGCACACGCTCACCGTGGAATACACCGTGAAGAACACCAACACTGGCAACACCGGAACCATCGTGAAGCATCTCGATTCCAAAGACTACCATGCCAACACCCTCTACCCCCTCACCGCTCATCTGTTCAGCGAATATTCCAACACAAAATACTATCTGTGGGATGCCGAACACGACATGTGGGAAGGCAAAACACCCGTAGACTATGCTTCTGGCCTATATGCTGCGTCTGATAAGATAACTCTGGTGGGGTCGGGCTATACATCTATACCAGCCGACCAATATCGTTGGCTGAATAGCAATCCTCCCGAAGTGACGGGCTTTACCATGTCACATGGCTACGGCAATAAATTCTATTATGCTACACGCAAGGCCAAGGACTGCCCCAATGTGTGGGAGTTGGCTTGGTATTACGATAAGGGCGATATACATTGGGACGATGAAGCTGCCTTTCTGTTCCGTGGAAAGATTTACCATGGCGGCGTATGGATTAAAAAGCAAAGCGTGATAGCCGCAGAGAACAGCACCACGGTGGCCGCCCTTAAAAACACTTATCCCGGCGTGCACCATGGAAATCAAGATGACCTGATTCATCCTGATGGCAGTAATGGTGGTGGTCCGGGGTTTGGGAAAGCGACGGTGCAGGGGGTTCCCTCTCCCGCAACACTCAAGAACTATTTCTTCCTGCCACCATTAGGCACTTATGGCGGAGAGAGTGGAGGGTATATTACCCCTAATGATTGGAATAAACTTTATGGTTTAGGCACTTATGGTGCTTACATGTGCTCGAATACTTATGATAATCTCCAGTGGTATTATACATGGGCATTAGATTTTACCCGCACAACCGTAAGACTTAACAATGAACAGAATATGAGAAATGGTCTGCCCTTGTGGAAAGCGCAATAACACGGTTAGTCCCCAGGGGGATTTTCAATTCCCAAACGGAAACGCATTAGTCCCCAGGGGGATTTTCAATTCCCAAACGGAAACGCATTAGTCCCCGGGGGGATTTGTAATTCCCGAACGGAAACAGGTTAGTCCCCGGGGGGATTTGTAATTCCCGAACGGAAACAGGTTAGTCCCCGGGGGGATTTGCAATTCCCGAACGGAAACGGGTTGGTCCCCAGGGGGATTTGCAATTCCCAAACGGAAACGGGTTAGTCCCCGGGGGGATTTGCAATTCCCGAACGGAAACGGGTTAGTCCCCGGGGGGATTTGCAATTCCCGAACGGAAACGGGTTAGCCCCCGGGGGGATTTGCAATTCCCGAACGGAAACGGGTTAGTCCCCAGGGGGATTTGCAATTTCCAAACGGAAACGCATTAGTCCCCGGGGGGATTTGCAATTCCCGAACGGAAACGGGTTAGTCCCCAGGGGGATTTTCGATTTTATCCATTAAATCATGATATTATTCTTAAAAATAAAGTTACAATGAAACAGATTGAAGCAATTAAATTGAAGGACATGAAAAGTGGCGCCCATTTTTTGTTCATCACCGACACGGTGGGGCTCGCCACGGCCGATGCCAAAGTAAAAACAAAGGTGACGGCCGAGTTGACGGCCCTGCAAACGGCGCTGAAGGCCGAGGACGATGCGCTGGCGTTGTCGAAAGCCAACCTGCTGAGCGGCGAAATCAAAACGCTCGATACGGAGCGCGACAAGCACTACAAGGCGCTGCGCAAGGCCATCAAGTTTTTCCTGAGCCATCCCGATGCCGAGCAGGTGAAGGCCGCTCAGCGGTTGGAACGGTTGCTGAAGGATTACAACATCGACCCCAAGATGCAGCTGGACCGCGAGACGGGCTTGTTGCTCAACCTCATCAGCGATTTGGAAACGAAATCGGCTGCCGACGTCACGGCCTTGGCATTGACGCCCGTGGTGCAGGCCATGAAGCAGGCCAACGACAAGCTGCGCGAGGTGACGCGGGCACGTGCCAACGACCGTGCGGTGCAGATTGTGGGTCAGTTGAAGCAGGCGCAACACGCCTCCGACGAGGCCTATCGCGCATTGGTGCAAAAGGTGAATGCCTTGGCGGTGGTCGAGGGCGAGGCCGATTATGCCGATTTCATCAGCAAGATGAACGAGCAGGTGAAGCACTACAAGCAGGAGGTGCTGCCCAAGGCGAAGAAAAAGGATGGCGGCAAGCAGCCCGGCGACAGTGGAAAACCCGGAGAGGGGAAGAAACCCGGAGAGGGGAAGAAACCTGGTGACGGCGGGAAGAAGCCCAATGGCAAGAAGCCGGGCGATGATGCTGCAAAGCCGGGTGACGGTGGCGACGGCAAAGATAAACCGGGTGGAAAAGGTCAGGGCGATGCCACGGTGACGCCGAAAGAATAACTTGTTTTAAAACAAATGGCGTCATCCACGGGACACCGAAAGAATAATTTGTTTTAAAGCAAATGGCGTCATCCACGGTGACGCCAAAATCATAATTTGTTTTAAAATAAATGGTGTTATCCGCGGTGACGCCGAAATCATAACATACACACACTTTTTTATTTTAAGTAATGGGGGCGGGAGTGCGCGATGCATTTCCGCCCCCGAGTGTTGTGTGGATTGTTTACGCGTTTCGTTTGTGTAGTTGATATCGTTTGGGAGGATTGTACGCGGATGTATAACGGAGTTTGGTAGGGGCGGTGCCTGTGTGCCCGCCCGTGTCGCCCTGCAAGGGCGCATCCATCGTTAAAATCCCGCGCACAATGCGTATATTTTTGGATGGAAACGCCGCTGCGCGGACGTTCGGGCGGGCACACAGGCACCGCCCCTACGCATTTTGCTTGAGAAAATTGCGCGTAGGCGGTTGATGGTGTTTGGGTGGATTGCGTGGAAAAATATGATGGAGTTTGGTGGGGGCGGTGCCTGTGTGCCCGCATCGCCCCACAAGGGTGCATTCGTCGTTAAATTCCCCGCGCACAATGCGTGTATTTTTGGTATGGAAACGCCGCTGTGCAGACGTTCGGGCGGGCACACAGGCGCCGCCCCTACGGTTTCGTTTGGGGATGGATTGTGCATGGCCAACGCATTTCGTTTGGGGGGTGATGTTTGCAAATGTCGTTATTCCGCGTGTGTAAATGGATAGGGAGGGAACAACGCCGTAGGTGTTGTACTTTTGATAGCGCAGGGTTGATTGAGCGCAGCGAAATCTACCCTGGGTAAAGTCGTGAAGGGGAACCTATGCCATCGGCATTGTACTTTTTTTAATCAATTTTCGTGTGGGGAAATCATTCGCCGCGTGTGGTAATGATGTGTGATGAGAAAGAGTACAACCCCCAAGGGGGTAGCCTCCTTGCTTGCATTGTTACCCAGGGTAGGCAGCGTTGCACTTGCCAACCCTGCGCTTTCGAAAGTATAACCGCGATGCGGTAGGGGCACACCGTGCGATTGGCGTGGGCTATCGAATGTACAATGTGATAGGGTAATGGCACACCGCGTGGTTTGATGGAGATGGGTAGGGGCGGTGCCTGTGTGCCCGCCCGTGTCGCCCCACAAGGGCGCCTCCATCGTTAAATCCTCGTGTGTAAATGGATGTGGGGGAAATCAAGCCTGTAGGGCTTGTACTTTTGATAGCCCAGGGTTGCCGACGAAAGGAGGCTACCCTGGGGAAAGTCGTGGAGGGGAACCTATGCCATCGGCATTGTACTTTTTAAAATCAATTTGCGTGTGGGAAACCATCTGTTCGCCGCGTGTGGTAATGATGTGCGATGAGAAAAAGTACAACCCCCAAGGGGGTAGCCTCCCCGCTTACATCATAACCCAGGGTAGGCTGCGTTGCACTTGCCAACCCTGCGCTATCGAAAGTACAACCCCGATGGGGTAAGGGCACACCATGCGGGGATTGATGTGCGGACTATCAAAAGTACAACCGCGATGCGGTGGCACACCGCACGTGTGGGGTCGTCTAATATGCGATGGCTAATGGTTCACCACATGTGGTTTGATACAAATGGAGGGTTGCGGCCATGGCTTATTCCCGAAAAAACGACGAATGCACTTGCAAAATAAAAAATATATCGCTAAATTTGCAACGCACTTTGGTGATGTGCTCACAACGCTAACACCAGCACATGACCTCGAAAGTGCTCCTATTTGAAATTAAACAGAACGTAATGAATGATTATGCCAAACCCATTGTGCAAGGACGTTCGCTGCTCCTTGCGTTTGTTTGCTTTGTCGCTCTGCTGCTCGCACCTATTGTCGATGCGCAGGCACAAGTGATGGGCAAACATTTTTCCATCTCGTTTAAGGATAAGCCTGTGGCGGCTATCCTCGATTTTCTCGCTAAAAAGGGCGATTATGCCATCCACTATACCGACGATGTGAAGAACGACACGCTGCTGCTCACCATCTCGCTGGAAGATGTCGACGAGTTGAGTGCCGTGGAACGGTTGCTGCCCAACACGGCGTTCACCTATCGCGTGGAAGGAAAGCGCATTGAGGTGTATAAGATGCAACAAGCCGTGCAAGGAAAATTCACGCTGCAAGGTGTGGTGAAAGACAAAACGGGCGAGACGGTACCGTTTGCCACGCTGCAAATCAAAGGCACGACGCAAGGCACCACAGCCGATGCCGATGGAAAATTCTCCATGGCCGTCAATCAAGAGACGGGCAACGTGACGGTGTCGAGCGTGGGTTATGAAACGAAAACTTTGCACTACACGGCCGGCAAGACGATGAATATTGTGCTGGCAGCTTCGGCCTATACCATCGGCGAGGTGTCGGTGATTGCCTATGGCAAACGCAACACGCGCGAGCAGGTGGGGGCCATCACTTCGGTGAAGGTTGAGGATTTGCAAAAGGCGCCTACGGCCAGCATTGAAAATCTGTTGCAAGGCCGCATGTCGGGCGTTGATGTCACCAACATGTCGGGCTCGCCCGGTGGTGGTGGTTCGCGCATCACCATTCGCGGTTTTAGTTCGCTCAATCAGCAAGGCATCAACGACGGCAGTCCCTTGTTTGTGATTGACGGTATTCCGGTTTCGAGCAGTTCGTCGACTCTCACGGGCGGCATCAATCCGCTGTCGAGCTTAGACCCTTCGAGCATTGAGTCGGTGCAAGTGTTGAAAGATGCAGCTTCAGCTTCGCTCTATGGTTCGCGCGCAGGGAATGGTGTGATTTTGATTACCACCAAGAAAGGTAAAACCGGGCGCACGGAAGTGAATGTGAGTGCGTCGCAATCGCTCTCGTGGTTGCCTGCCACCCCTAAACAAATTCTGGGTAAAGGCGAGCGTGACATTGCCTTGCTTTTGGCCAAACATCAGCGTGCGGCGCATTACGATTACCTCACCGACCGCTTGATTTATCCGCATTCTCACAATGACAGTTATGGCTGGGATGCCGACTACGATGGTGCTTACGACTATCTGTGGCGCAATGGTAAAGTGGTTGAGGGCGACCGTCGTTTGCCTGCCATCGCGCAAGACTCGCTCAACAGCTTTTACAACAATAAAACCAACTGGTGGAAATATGCGTTCCGATTGGGACGCGTGACGAAAGGCGATGTGCAATTAGCTGGCGGCACCGAAAACATGCGGTTCATGGTCAATGCAGGCATATACGACGAAACGGGTATCATGATTAGTTCGAATTTCCGCCGATACAGCTTGCTGAGCAACCTTGATTTTAATTTATCGACCAAGCTCAGCGCATTCACACGCATCAATTTGTCGTATGCCACGCAGCAGGCCGGTTCGGACATGGGGCGTGCGCAAGGACTGACATTCGACCCGAAACTCACATCAACCCTTTTGCCCGGAAAAGGTAGTACGGCCGAACGTGAGGCATTGAAACAGCTGCGCGACATCGATAAAACAAATTCGAATTACAATGTGCGCTTGAGCGGCGGCCTTACTTACACGCTGCTTAAAGGGCTGAAGTTTGCCTCGACGGCTTCACTTGACCATTATTTCACGCGTATTTATATGTTTACGCCCGACTATCTGAAATATGATTTGAAATCGGAGGTGCAAGGTTCGAACATCGCCATGACAGGCATTCAAACCGAGAATATACTCACGTATAATCTCAACCTGCCCCACGAACAGAAGTTAGAACTCATGGCGGGTATGACCTATAATTATGATTTGCTGCAAAATATTAGCGGAACGGCAAAAGGTGGTCCAACGAATTCCATTAAATATGCAGGTGAAGGTTGGCCCTTGTTGATTAACGATGCCTCGGGCACAGTGAAGGCTGCGCAAAACTTTCTCACCAACAAGCAGGAACAAGCTTTAGTGAGTGTGTTGGGGCGTGTGGCCTATAACTATAAGAAACGCTATTTGGCCGAGCTTTCTATTCGTTCGGATGGTTCAAGCGTTTTCGGAAAAGACGTGCGCTGGGGTACCTTTCCTTCAGTGGGTTTAGGTTGGGCTTTCAGCGAGGAACGCTTCATGAAAAAATATTGGTGGTTGAGCTTTGCCAAGCTCCGTGCATCATGGGGTAAGTCGGGACAGAAGTTCCAAGAGCCCTATTTGGCACTCGGTGTGATAGAAGAGAACAATGTGTTTGACGGCACCTTAGGTCTCATTCCCGAAACGATGGCCAACAAAAAGCTGACGTGGGAAGAGAGCGACCAATATGATTTAGGTCTTGATTTGCAACTGTTAGACTACCGTTTGAAATTCAAGGTAGACTATTATTATAAGTATTCCAGCAAACTCTTGATGCAATCCTACTTGCCGGGCAATGTGTTCTTAGCTTCACGCATGTGGGACAATGCTTCGGCCATTTCCAACGAAGGTATTGAGTTTGAAATGCAAGCCGACCTCATCCGCCGCAAGGATTTAAATTGGAGTGTTGGCTTCAACCTGTCGCACAACCGCAACATGCTGCGCAAGACTTATAATGGCGAAGATTTGAACGATAAAGTCTTGGGGCGTCCGGTCTATGGCATCTATACCTTTAAAGATGAAGGTATCGTGCAGCAAGCATCCGACATTCCAATGTATCGCAATGCTTCAGGTAAGTTGCTTCCTCTCTATTTCCAGTCGGTTAATAACCCCTTGCGCGTAGGCGGACGCAAGATTAAAGACCAAAACTTCGACGGTGTGATTGATGATAAAGACCTTTATTATGCCGGCAGCACCTTGCCCGCAGCCTATGGTGGTATCAATAGCCACGTGGAATGGAAGGGATTAAGCCTCGATGTGCTGTTTAGCTACACCCTCAGCCGCAAAGTGATGAATATGTACCAAAACAGTGCCTTCACTTTCACAAAAGACTTTGGCGTGATGATGAACCATTTCAACATCCATGATTATTGGACACCCACCAATAGGCAAGCCAAAAATCCATCGTTAGAATTTGCCGACAAAGATTATATTGGACAGTTCGACGGCAATGTTGACTCCAATATTGAGAATGTCAGCTTCATCAGACTCAAACAATTGGTGCTGGGTTATCAGTTGCCCAAGCAATGGCTAAAGGGAACATTCATTAAGGATGTCAACCTTTATCTCAGCGGCGAGAACTTATTCTTGCTCACAAATTATTCGGGAGTCGACCCAGAGGTGATTAATCCCTACACGGGAAAAGATGACGGTACACAATATCCACTGAACCGAAAGATTACTTTCGGCGTGAATTTAAAGTTTTAAGGCGTATGAAAAAAATAATACTTCTCTCAATAGTTAGTTTCGGCCTCTGTGCTTGTAACCTCGATTTGCAACCCGAGAACGGACTAACCTACAGCAATTCTTTCAACACCGAGAAAGAGGTGAATGCAACCACCACATCTATTCAATATTTCATCAATACAGTTGTGGGCAGCAATTATGTCTTTGCTACAGCGGGCATAAAGTTGGATGCACTGTTGGATGGCACGCAAGTGCGCGAATGGAATCCTCGCACAGTGCTTTCAAGTGATTATTCTTGGAAAGGATTGTATGACATTATCTTCGAATCAAATTTGCTGCTTGATAACATTGACAGAGCAAAAGGTCTGCCTGAGGAGCGCAGAAACTATCACATGGGACAAGCCGAGTTTGGTTTAGGCTTAGCTTATTTCCTGTTAGCACAACGCTATGGAGAAGCCATCATCACCGAAAATTCATCGGTGATTAAACCCTATCCCCTTTCTTCGCAAACCGAAGTGCTGAACGCTGCCGTAGTGCATGCACAAAAGGCTTTTGCGATGCTGCCCACCTTTGATAAACTAACGGACATCAACGGAGCACTCATCACCAATCGACAAACCGCTTCAAAAGGAACCGCTGCGGCACTTTTGGCACAGATTTATGCTTGGAAAGGAAGCGTGACAGAACTCTATCACCTGCAAGGAAATGCGCAGGCCGATTATCAGAAATCGGTTGAATATGCCACAAAACTCATTAACGGCCAAGTTGGAAATTATCAGCTATGCAGCAATCCCGAAGAGCTTTGCACGTATCTGTCAAATCAAAAGAGCCCCAATCCTGAGGCTATCTTCAGTTTGCTCTTTGACAAAACACGGTCAGCCTATGTTGCTTCGCCCAATGAAGTGGCACGAAACTTTGTCAGTTGGCCTGTGAGAGAAGACCAAACTTTAGCCGATCTTCCAACCAACACCACTTATCAACTGTACAAAACAACAGTAGACGAGCTTTTCCCCGATGCAAGTGACCAGCGCTTGCAAGCCTTTTTCTACGACTGGGGCACGCCACATGTGGTTGATGGTGAAGACTATGCCCTCATGAATAAGTTCAGAGTAGCCATTATGGACCCCGATCAAATAGCTCCCGGTCAAAAGAGTTATCGCACGGTTGATGCCGATTATGTTTACTGGCGATTGGCCGACATCTATCTTCTGCGGGCAGAATGTTATCAGAAGTTGCACAACGATGCCAGTGCCATTGCCGATTTAAATCGCATCCGAACACGAGCTGGTGCGCTCACCTACCCTTCTATCTACGACACCGAAGGTCTTAAGAAAGCCATTTTCCGCGAACGTGAGAAGGAGTTTATTGGCGAAAACGACGCGCGTTATGCCGATATTATTCGCAATGGTTATGTGAAGGACGAGCTTCAAGGAAAGTTTAAACTGCTCACCAATCGTGAGATTCTGAATGGTGCACTCTTCTTACCGTTGCCAAAAGATGCTTGGCAAGATAAAGATGGACATATCATTAACAACCGGTTGCGCCAGAAACCCTATTGGCAGGCGTATAATTAATAACGAATAAAATAAGATGCAACATCAAATGAAAAAAATAAGACTTCTTTTCGCAGCCTTTGTAGCAACATTGTTGGCTACAAGTTGCACCCAATATAATTTTGAAGATACGGGCTTAGCCAATGGGAAGCACGAGAAATCGATGTGGGATTATTTCGGCGAAGACTCGTATAACTGGGACTCGCTCCGCGTGATGGCTAAACGTGCCGACCTCATTCCACTCTTTCAAGGCAACAGCCCTTATGGCAAAGATTTTACGTTCTTTGGTCCTACCAACCACACCATTAGACGCTATCTAAAGAAGAATGGTTTGGAAAAGGTTTCTGATATTCCCGTCAACGATTGCAAAACATTTATTTTAAATGGTGTGCTTCTTAAACACATGATGTTGGGCGATTTTAAGCGTGGCACACAATCGACCGATACGTCTACACCTATCGGTAAAGGAGGTGAAATGTTTACGATGGCTTCGGGGCGGAAACTTTGGATTTATAGCTTCCAGGAACCCTATAATAATGTTCCGGGAACAGGGCCTGTACAAATTTATTTGGTATCGCCCACCACTACACGAACGTCACATGTCGGCTCATGCAACATCGAAACGCAAACCGGTGTGGTACACGCTTTAGATTATAACTTCAATTTAAATGATTTTTAACGACAATGAAAAAGAAAACCAACATGCTCTACATGGCAGGCATGGCACTGCTATTTACATTATGTTGCACAGCGTGCAGCCACATGAAGGTGGGCTATCTGCGCACAACTGGAGCCTCGTTTTCCCCCGACTCCATCAACGCCTTTCACAATGTTGATCCCACCAGTGAGCAATACATCGAGAAAATTCCCTTTGTCTCAACACGCATTCAAGGCGTAGCAGGCACGCACCCCATTAATTATGAACTGGCGCATGTGAAAGCCGACAATGCCACAGCCGCTCAATTATTTATGAAACTCTATCATGAGCAGCTGATTTCTGTGGCTGGAGGAATGGTTGTTGTAACACAAGAAGCGACAAAACAATTACCCAACGGACACTATTACTTAACATTCCGCATCTTTAATGACGACCACGAGGCACTCTTAGAGAACGTGTTTAAAGTGGTTGTTACAGACGATGAATTGCCCTTATCATAAAATCAACATTTAAAAGTACACGAAGATGAAAACAAAATGCTATCTCTTTACTGCGCTAATGGCTATCTTTTGCCTCACAATTCATGCGCAATCGCAACAGAATAACGCAGCAAATACTTCAGAAGGTATTAAGTTCTTTCAAGGAACCTTTGCAGAAGCCTTAGCACAAGCGAAAACAGCAAACAAGCCACTCTTTGTCGACTTCTATGCCGTTTGGTGTGTGCCCTGCCGCAAAATGGCCAAGACGGTGTTCACCCTCCCCGAAGTTGGGCAATATTTCAATGAGCACTTTATCAACATTCAGATTGACGCCGAAAAGAAAGAAAATGTGGATATTGCCAAAAGCTACAAGGTTGAAGCCTATCCTACCCTCGCCTTCATCGCCCCAGACGGCAAAGCGCTGTCAGTAAATATGGGTGCAATGGATCAGAACGAGTTGTTGGAAGCGGCAAAGATTGCGGCCGGAGAAAGTGTCAGCTTTGAACAACTCTACAATCAATACAAGGCCAACAATAATGATTTAAGCGTGCAACAAACCTTATTGCTCAAAGCACCAGCTTTTTTGCAGGCACAAGAAGGCATGGAAGCCGACAAATGGGTGACACGCTTGCAGAAGCTCTATCGCAACTATATCGCAGCAAAAGCCCCCAATCAGCTCATCAACGAGAATGACTATCGCATTATTTTGAGTTTAGAGGGTAGCGACGACAAAGTGCACAAGCAATATATTGTCGATCTGATGAACGACCATTTAGACGAATGGATGAAAGCGGTGGGCAAAGCACCTGCTTATTATATTGTAGAGGCCAACGACGCTTTTGCCGAAGATTTGGCCAAGGAAGGCAACGCAAAGTATAAGGAGTATGTGGAAAATGTGAAAACAAAATATGGCAAAGCCTATGATGTTATCGGCCTTACCACTATCAATCCCTATGAGAAGGCCAAGCTCTACAATGACGCCTTGTTCAATCTTTATAAAGATAAAGATGTCGATGGCTACATCAAAGCCATGCAAACCTATTTCGAAAAGATGGGCAGCAACCTTCAAGCAGCCGATTATGGAAAAGCTGCACAAAATCTTTATGCCGCAGCAGGAAAGGTTCTCAAGCCCAAAGATCACGAAGTGGCTATTCAATGGGTAGAGAAAGCGCTGGCACAAGACGATGCCATCATGGATCGTGTGAACTATATGGTGATGATTGGCGACTCTTATCGTGAGTTGAAAAACTACGACAAGGCACGCCAATACTATAACCAAGGGTTTGCAGAGACGCTGAGATTAGAAAACATGGAGATGCCACAAGCGATGCTGCAAGGTGCCATTAAGCAAAAACTTGCCACACTTGAACTGCTCGAAAAATAACACAACAGACAACATGCGTATGTCACAACCTGCTTTAAAAAGACTTTTTGCGCTCACATGCTTCTGCCTGTTGGTGCTCACAACCCTCACAGCGCAAACCACCATCAAAGGATTGCGGAAGGGAAAGTTGCCCAACGGACTGACCTATTATATTTATAACGACGGAAGCGACACGAAGGAAGCACAATATTATTTGTACCAAAACGTAGGCGCTATTTTGGAGAACGATGCCGAAATAGGATTGGCTCACGTGCTCGAGCATTTGGCTTTCAACACCACCGATCACTTTCCCAACGGCATTATGAATTTTTTGCGCAGCAATCATCTCAACGAGTTCGAAGCCTTTACGGGCATTGACGATACGCGTTATGCCGTGCACAACGTGCCCACAACCGACGAAAAACTCAATCAACAGATGTTATTCGTGCTACGCGACTGGTGCCACGGTATCAAGATTCTGCCCAAAGATGTTGAGAAAGAGCGCGGCATCATTCTCGAAGAGTGGCGCCACCGTGCGGGTATCGATCGCCGGATAACCGATGCTATCGCACCCGTCGTTTACAACCACTCACGTTATGCACAGCGCAATGTCATTGGCACGCAAGCCATTCTTGAGACCTTTAAAGGCAAAGAGGTGAAAGCGTTCTACGACAAATGGTATCGCCCCAACATGCAGTTTATCGCGATTATTGGCGACGTGGACATCGACAAAACCGAACAAGCCATTATCGCCACCTTCAAATCGCTGCCCAACCAACAGGCGCCAGCCGTTGCATCCGATGTGCGGAGCATTGCCAACAACGCGACGCCACTCTATCTGCCATTCGTCGACAAGGAAAATAAAAGTGCCTCATTTGGCCTTTATCAGCGCTACGAGGTGAGGGATGATGCACCCGAAGAAGCGCGCACCCGACAGTTTCTCTTCGCCAAATTCTTCAACACCTTAGCCCCCAAACGGTTTGCAATGCTCAAAAATGCCGAGAAAGAAGCATTTATTGCCGCCGAAGTAAGCCTGTCGCCTTTGGTGCGCAACTATTATCAAATGGCATGGGATGCTGTGCCCTATCAGGGAAAGGCGCAGCAAACGTTGCAGCAAATGCTCGCCATACGCCACGACTTAGCCGAAAAAGGGTTTACGAAAGAGGAATTTGAAACCGAGAAAAACAACCTCTACAATGGCATGAAAGACGTGCTGGAGGCTAAAGGACTGGGCACACCCGACAACGTGCTGATGCTGCTGAAACAAAACTTCCTATGGGGATTGCCCATTCAAGACTTCCGCACGCAAATCAATCGCAACATCGAAACGTTAGTGGAGCTTGAGCCCGAAGACCTCAACAACTGGTTGCACGGCCTGCTGAGCAACGACAATCTGGCTTTCGTCACCTACGAGAAACGCCCCGGAGAGCTGCATCTCAACGAGCAGACGTTCCTCGCAGCGCTCCATCATCCCCAACCAACAGACATTGCTTTTGCACCCGAAAAGCCCATCCAAAAGCTCATCGATTTCAACATCACACCGGGGAAAATCGTAGCCGAAAAGCCGCTCAAAACCTTGCAAGCCAAAATGTGGACGCTGAGCAACGGCGCAAAGGTCATCTACAAATATCTGCCCAATGCCCAACAGCAATTTCTTTTTGCCGGATCGGCCGAGGGCGGAAAAGCCATGGTGGCGCCCAACGATTTGCCCAACTACACGGCCATGCGCGCCCTACTCATGCAGTCGGGGCTCTATCGTTACAACCGCAACCAGTTGGCAAGCTGGCTGCAAGGCAAGGATTTAAACCTCACGCTCTCGCTCGAAGACTACACCGACGGACTGGGCGGAAACGCACCCGCGCAACAAGCCGACAACTTCTTCGCTTTCGCCTATTTAGTGCTCACGCGGCAAAACTTCAGCCCCACGGTGTTCGACAAATATCTGCAGCGCAACCGCTATTTGCAAGCCAACAAGGCAACTACGGGCATGGAAGCCGTGCAAGACTCCATTCGGCAGCTGCTCTACCCCGTCAGCCCGCTCAATCCGCAGCAAAACGAGGCCTTCTTCCAAGCGATGCAGCAGGACAAGCTCCAAGCACAGTTCGAGGCACATTTCGGCAATGCGGCACGCTTCACCTTCTGCCTTGTGGGCAATTTGCCCGAGACGCAGGCGCGCGAATTGGTCTGCCGCTATCTTGCCGCGCTGCCTGGCCAATCGCAAACGGCAAAGCCAACGATGCACAATCTTGATTTCGCTTCGAAAGCACCAAGCATCAAGCACACTTTTGAAGCCGACATCGAAGACGATATGGCCGAAATCGAACTCTCGTGGCGCAACGACATGAAGCTCACCGAACGCGAGCAGAGTGCCCTCGAGGTGCTGCGCAGCATGGTGGAACGCCGTTGCTTCGACGTGTTGCGCGAACAAGAGCAGCTCACCTACACCATCGGCGTGCAAGCCAACTACAACGTGCAGCCCACAGCCCACGAAGACTTCAGCATACACCTCTCGACGGCAAGTGAGCACATTGCCCGCGTGACGGCCTTCGTTCGTCAAACCCTCGACGAGATGCAAGCACAAAAATTCTCGGCCGATGCGTTTAAAGCGGCCATGATTCCCTTGGCGGTCGACGAAGAAGCACCGCAGAACCCGAGCACAGACAATCCGTCGCTGTGGATGGGACTGCTCAACATTTATGCCGAAACGGGCGAAGAGCTGACGCCCGAAGAAAGTGCCAAGGTGGCACCCATCTTCCGCACGCTCACGCCACAAGACGTGGCGGCCGTGGCCAAAAAGGTGCTGTCCACGGCACGGCAACGCGAAATCATCGTACGTCCCAAGCCGCAACAGGGCAAACGCACGTTTAAATAGCCCGCACATCCTCCCCAAAACACTGTCGCCAGCCCCACGACAGTGTTTTTTTTTACGTCCGAGAGCAGTTGGTAAGAATTTACAATGGGATTTTTACCAACGGAGGGCAGTTGGTAAGAATTTGCAATAGGATTTTTACCAACGGAGGGTAGTTGGTAAGAATTTGCAATGGAATTTTTACCAACGGAGGGTAGTTGGTAAGAATTCGCAATAGGATTTTTACCAACGGAGGGTAGTTGGTAAGAATTTGCAATGGGATTTTTACCAACGGAGGGTAGTTGGTAAGAATTTGCAATGGGATTTTTACCCCCGAGGGTAGTTGGTAAGAATTTGCAATAGAATTTTTACCCCCGAGGGTCGCGCGTCAAAAAAAAATGAGTTTTTTCTGCGCCGGAGGGTCACGCGTCAAAAAACAATGGATTTTTTCTGCACCCGAGGGTCAAGCGTCAAAAAAAAACGGATTTTTTCTGCGCCGCAGGGTCAAGCGTCCAAAAATAATGGATTTTTTCTGCGCCGCAGGGTCAAGCGTCCAAAAAATAATGGATTTTTTCTGCGCCGCAGGGTTGCGCGTCAAAAAAAAATGGATTTTTTCTGCGCCCGAGGGTTGCACGTCCAAAAATAATGGATTTTTTCTGCGCCGCAGGGTTGCAAGTCCAAAAATAATGGATTTTTTCTGCGCCGCAGGGTTGCACGTCCAAAAATAATGGATTTTTTTCTGCGCCCGAGGGTCAAGCGTACAAAAAAAA
>NZ_JH114215.1:224105-229816 GCF_000224615.1 Segatella oulorum F0390 | reverse complement strand
TTTCTGCGCCGCAGGGTTGCAAGTCCAAAAATAATGGATTTTTTCTGCGCCGCAGGGTTGCACGTCCAAAAATAATGGATTTTTTCTGCGCCCGAGGGTCAAGCGTCAAAAAAAAACGAGTTTTTTCTGCGCCCGAGGGTCGCGCGTCAAAAAAAAATGGATTTTTTCTGCGCCGCAGGGTTGCAAGTCAAAAAACGATGGCCGTTTTCTGCCAACGGAGGCTAACAGGGGAAAAATCGTATGGTTTCACGGCTTCCTCCGACATATTTTCATTCGCAACCGCTTCGCAATTCGGCAAAAATACCTACCTTTGCATAGCAAAATAGAAAACTTCAACTGATTTAATGGACGATTATCATTCGGAAACTTATGGTTCATAGGCGTGAAGTTTAGCGCAACGCAGCTAATCTCCACACCTTAACATCACAAAAGGAGATTAACTGAAATGAGAACTTTTTGGAACATCAATCAGAACTTAACGCCACAAAAAGAGTGGCAGCCAAATTGCTGGATTCAGGTGACGTGCCCCACGGACGAGGACCAGGAATATTTGGAGCAGGAATTCCACATCCCCGATTATTTCCTGTCGGACATCAGCGATACCGATGAGCGCGCGCGTTATGAATATGACGACGGCTGGATGCTCATCATTCTGCGCATCCCCTATGTAAAGGAAGTGAGGTCGCGCACCCCCTACACCACCGTGCCGCTGGGCATCATCCACAAGAAGGATGTCACCATCACGGTGTGCTATTTCGAAACCAACATGATGATTGATTTCGTGAGCTATCAGCAAAAGCGCCGTGAGGGCTTCATCGATTATGTCGACCTCATCTTCCGGCTCTTCCTCTCGAGCGCTGTGTGGTATCTGAAACGATTGAAGCAGATTAACAACCTCATCGAAAAAGCCAAACACAACTTAGACCAAGAGGTGAACAACGAAAGCCTCATCGGGCTGAGCCGGCTGCAAGACTCGCTCACCTACTTCATCACTTCGATTCGCGGAAACGAAACGCTGCTGCAAAAGCTGAAGTTCAAACTGCAAGTGGACGAGCTCGATGCCGACCTCATCGAAGACGTGGGCATTGAGATGACGCAGGCACGCGAAACCACCAACATCTATTCCGACATCTTGGAATCGACGATGGAGACCTATTCGAGCATCATCAACAACAACATGAACACCGTGATGCGTACGCTGACCTCGGTGAGCATCATCATGATGTTTCCCACGCTCATCTCAAGCCTCTTTGGCATGAACCTCATCAACGGCATGGAGACCAGCTCGTGGGGGTTCATCATCGCCATCATCATCTCGGTGATTGTTTCGGGGGCTTCGTGGTGGTTGCTGCGCCGAAAACGACTGATATAAAGTGTAAAAATCGTGCATCACAACCGAAAAAAGAATGATATTATTAGGCACTTACAGTTTTTTTATATAAGTTTGCATGGTATTTCTGATTGCGTCATGCAATGAAAAACGAAGATCATAAACTAAAACAGTGAAACGATGAATGCTCAAGAGAATGTTAAGGTGAACGAGTCAACGGCCGAACAACAACCGCAAGAAGTGAATGCTGCGCCACAAACGCAGGAGGAAACAGCGAAACGGACTTATCACAGCAAAGCTGAAGTGGTTGAAAGACTCAAAGAAATTGTGGGGAACCACGAAAATCCCACGAAAGAAGAAATCGATCAACTCAAAACAACGTTCTATAAAATGCACGTGGCCGAACGTGAAGCGCAGCAGCGCGAATATCTTGAACAGGGTGGCGATCCCGAGAAATACGTCTTCGTGCCCGATGAGTTGGAAGAGGTTTTCAAGGCCGAAATGAGTGTGATTAAGGAACGGCGCACCCAGCTCTTCCTGCAACAGGAGGCCGAAAAGCAGGAAAACCTTCAGAAGAAACTCCATATCATTGAGCGCATCAAAGAAATGGGTGCCTCGCCCGAAGAGGCCAATAAGAATTATAACGAACTGAAAAAGCTGCAACAAGAATGGAAGGAAATCAAAGCCGTTCCTGCTGAGAAGGCAAACGAATTGTGGCGCAACTATCAACTGCATGTCGAATGCTTCTACGACCAATTAAACTTAAATCGTGAGGCACGCGAATATGATTTCAAAAAGAATTTAGAAAAGAAAACGCATCTTTGCGAAGCAGCCGAGAAGTTGGCCGAAGAAAAAGACGTCGTCAGTGCTTTCCACCAATTACAGGAACTCCATCAGCAATATCGCGAGACGGGCCCTGTTGCAAAAGATATTCGCGAAGAGATTTGGGCACGATTCAAAGCGGCATCGACAGCCATCAACAGACGCTATCAGCAACATTTCGAGGAGCTTCGTGCGAAAGAAGAAGAGAATCTGCAACGCAAAACAGCCCTTTGCGAACAAGTAGAGGCCATTGCAAAGGTCGAAAACAAGACACCTTCCGAATGGGAAAAGCAGACGAAAGCCATCATTGCGCTGCAGGCTGATTGGAAGAAGATTGGCTTCGCGCCACAGAAAATGAACGTAAAAATCTTCGAGCGTTTCCGTGCTGCCTGCGATGTTTTCTTCAGTCAGAAGGCCGCTTTCTTCAAGAACTTAAAGCAGCAAGCCCACGAAAATATTGCCAAGAAGAAGGCACTCATCGAACAAGTGGTGGCCTTGCAAGACAGCACCGAATGGCAAAAGACCACACAGAAAATCATCGCCCTGCAAAAAGAATGGAAGACCATCGGCACCATGCCCAAGAAAGTGGGCGACGAACTGTGGAAAGATTTCCAGACGGCTTGCAACAAATTCTTCGAAGCGCGCCACGCTGCACACGCCGATGTGCATAGCGACGAGCGCGAAAACCTGAAGCAAAAGAAGGCCATCATCACGCAACTCAAAGCCTTATTGGACGATGCCGGCGAAGGATTGCACGAAAAGGTGCAGGCGCTGGTCGAGCAATATAACAAGGTGGGTCACGTGCCGTTTAAAGAAAAGGACAAGCTCTATCAGCAATACCACGAGGCAATCAACAAGCTCTATGATGGCTTGCATGTTGAAATCGCTAAGAAGCATCTCGACAATTTCAAAACCAATCTGCAAGACATGGCGAAACGCGGCAGCGAAACACTCGACAATGAGCGCGGAAAACTGCTCCGCCGCTATGAAAGTTTAAAGCAAGAGATCATCACCTACGAAAACAATTTGGGTTTTCTCAACAGCAACAGCCGCAAAGGAAACAGCCTCATTGAGGAGATGAACCGCAAAGTGCAACGCCTGAAAGACGAGATGGAACTCACCAAACAAAAGATAAAGGCCATCGACAAAGAAAATCAATAGCTGCGCTTGCGACGCTAAGGCGCCGTCACACACAGCAGACCACTCGGGGCGAAGATGCAACTCCACATCTCCGCCCCGTTTTCTTTCGCCGCTTTCTACCGCCAAATCTTCCCCACGCGCCCTCCATTCACAACAAATCCTACCCATTCTTTTCGACAAGAAGCTGCACATTTCGGCTGAAAAAGCAGTAACTTTGTGCACGAAAAGGTAAAAAGATTGTAAAACATTCAACGGATATGAGAGCAAACATACGGAGAAATCTCCTGCACAGAATAGTGATTGTGGGTGGCGGATTAGGCGGCCTCAAGATGGCCATGAGCCTAAGAAACAAAGGCTATCAGGTGGTTTTAATCGACAAAAACAACTACAACCAGTTTCCACCCCTCATCTATCAAGTCGCCTCGTCGGGCATCGAGCCCAGCAACGTGTCGTTCCCCTTTCGCCGCATTTTCCAAGGCTGCGAAAACTTTTTCTTCCGCATGGGCGAAGTATTGGCCATCGACGAGCAGGAAAAAGCCATCAAAACAACCTTCGGCACGGTGCACTACAACGACCTTGTCTTGGCTGCCGGTGCAACGACCAACTTCTTTGGCAATGCGCATTTCGAGCACAACACCCTGCCGATGAAGACGGTCGACGACGCCATTCATCTGCGCAACACAATTTTAGAACGTTTAGAAGCTGCCGAAACCGAAGACAACCCCGAACGCCGACAAGCACTCATGAACATTGTCATCGTAGGCGGTGGACCATCGGGCGTTGAAATTGCAGGTGCATTGGCCGAGATGAAACGCACCATTCTCCCACGCGACTACGCCGATTTAGATGCCTCAAAGATGCACATCTACCTCATCAATGCGGGCGACCGGCTACTCTCTGCCATGGACAAAACCTCGTCGGCCAAAGCCGAAAAGGGACTCGAAGAGCTCGGGGTTGAAATCATGAGCGGTTGCATGGCGCTTGATTATGCCAACGGCCAACTGCTTTTGAAAGACCACGCGTCCATCGCTTCCGAGACAGTGATTTGGGTGAGCGGCATCAAAGCCAACACCATCGAGGGCATCCCCGCCACAAGCATCGGACGTGGTGGCCGCATCGTCGTCGACCGCTTCAACCGCGTGAAAGGCATGACCGATGTTTATGCCATTGGTGACCAATGTCTGATAGAAGGCGACGCGGCCTATCCACACGGCCATCCGCAATTAGCACAAGTAGCCATTCAGCAGGCGGCCAACGTGGCCCATAATCTCGAACGGCAGCAAGAGGGCAAACCCATGCGTCCCTTCAACTACAACAACCTCGGCGTCATGGCCACCATTGGCCGCAAAAAGGCCGTGGTCGAAATCGGCAAATTAAAGTTCGGAGGATTCTTTGCCTGGCTGCTTTGGCTCGTTGTCCATCTACGCTCCATCTTGGGCGTGCGCAACAAAACCATCGTCCTGCTGAATTGGATGTGGAGCTATCTCAACTACAAACAAAGTCTACGCCTCATCTTCAAGTCCAAGGAAGAGCAACAAGAAGACCTTGCACTATAAGCACCCTCCCACACACACATCGGGGGCGGGAATGCATCGCGCACTCCCGCCCCCATTACTTAAAATAAAAAAGTGTGTGTATGTTATGATTTCAGTGTCACCGTGGATGACGTCATTTGTTTTAAAACAAGTTATTCTTTCGGCGTCACCGTGGCCGAACCTTGGCCGCCGCCGGGTTTGTTACCACCAGGATTGCCCGAGCCGCCGTTCTTTCCATCGCCCGACGGATTGCTGCCACCATTGCCACTGGGATTGCCGCCATCGCCCGCACCGCTGCTGCCGGAAGGTTGCTTGCCACCCGCACCGCCACCGGGTTGCTTGCCATCATCCGAAGGCTTTTTGCCGTCCGAGCCATGGTTGCCGCCCTTGGGTTTCACTGTGGCCGAGCCGCTGCCACCTGCTGTCGGCTTTGTTTTGATGGCCACCAACCGGCCATTGGTCACCCGCACCCACAGCGTCTTACCCGTGCTGGCCACACGCAGTTCGTAGCGCAGTTCGCTGTTGCGGTTCAAGGTGCGACCGGTGAAGGTCACGTCGCCTGCCGCATAGCCCGCCGCCGTGGTGAAGGTGGGCAGCAAGGGGTCGATGAACCGGTGGTTGCTCTCCAGCTCCATGGCGCGCGCGATGGCCTTCTGCGCCTCGCTCGCCTTGCGGCTCGTGGCATAGCGGGCGAGCACGGCGTTGATGTTGTCCACCAGCGTGGCAATCATCTGTTTGTCGGCCACGGTGGTGGCGTAGCAGAAGGCCGCCTCGACATTGCCGCGCACCTCGTAGAATGCCTCGTCGGTCAGCGGACGCAATGCACTCGTCGACGAAAGCCCCGGTTTATCGGTGCCATCGATGCGTTTCAGCTCCAACTGCTC
>NZ_JH114215.1:188176-223977 GCF_000224615.1 Segatella oulorum F0390 | reverse complement strand
CGTAGCAGAAGCCGCCTCGACATTGCCGCGCACCTCGTAGAATGCCTCGTCGGTCAGCGGACGCAATGCACTCGTCGACGAAAGCCCCGGTTTATCGGTGCCATCGATGCGTTTCAGCTCCAACTGCTCAAACTCATCGTTGGTGGTTTTCAGCATCGCGATGACCGCCGTCAGCCCTAGCGCGGCGGTGTCGGCCGATTGTTTCGCCAAATCCATCAACAGACCGTTCACATGCAGACTCTCGGCCTGCAGCACCTCCCGTTGAATGCCTTTGTAGGAGTCGACCAACTTCATCAATCGTTCGGCCGGTTCGCGCAGCGCCTTCACGGGCGAGCGGCGGTTGTTGCGGATGGTCGAGAAGAGCTGCGAAAGGAGCGCGTCGCGGTCGTCGTCCAACTGCTGCATCTTGGCCGTCAGCTCGGTATCCTGCTGGGCATTGTTCAGCTCCACTTCCTGCGCAATCAGGTCGTTCCAGGCCTTGAGCAGCTCGTCGGTGAGATGCAGTTTCTGCTTGTCCTGCGCCGCAACCAAGTTGTAAAGTTGTTGATGCAATTCGCCATGCATCGCGCTGGTATGCACCGTGATGCCAGCGTTCACCCGCACGTAGCGGGGTAGATTGTCATTGTTCTTCATTTGTTAAATGTTTTAGTGATAAAGGCTCCCGCAACAGCGCGGGAGTATTTTTTTTATAGTGCCAAACGCGTCAAGTTTGCGACTATACATCGCTTGCAGTGCGCCAAACGCATCAAGTTTGCGACTATACTCCGTTTGCATAGTGCCAAACGCATCAAGTTTGCGACTATACATCGCTTGCATAGTGCCAAACGCATCAAGTTTGCGACTATACATCGCTTGCATAGTGCCAAACGCGTCAAGTTTACGACTATACATCGCTTGCAGTGCGCCAAACGCATCAAGTTTGCGACTATACATCGCTTGCATAGTGCCAAACGCATCAAATTTGCGACTATACATCGTTTGCATAGTGCCAAATGCGTCAAGTTTGCGACTATACATATTCCTATTACAGCTCATCCCTCGTTTAATTGTCGGCTACGGGGTGGACAGAGTACCCGTACGCCCGATGTTCGTCGTACTGCGGGAGCACGACCGACAGTTCTAAGGCTAGGCTGCAAGCGTTGTTCGGGCCGATCGGGACGGCCGACCAATACAAGCCGCTGCGGCTCGCGTAGTTCAGCCAACCGTTATCGCAGTTGAGCCAGCCCGACGCGGGAAAATATACGATGGCATCAGGACTGCTGATTTTGTTGTTGAAGTTGTAACCGTAGTTCCATCTACCGTTTATATTGAATTCTGATTGCACGAAGGTATTGTTGCCAGTGGTCGTGAAGCCGGTGAAGGCGTTTGAGGCCGGCATTTTGAAACCGGCAGGACATGGGTCGTAGATGGTCTTGACGACAGCGTTGTCGTTGTAGCCAGTTACAGTATTGCCCATCGACCAGAGGTTATTATAAGTGGCGTTACACCAGTCATAATAGTAAGTTCCAGTATAGGCACACCTAAACATATTCTCAGGATGCCGGATGGCATAACCTATGGAATGGCCACCAGTGGTGTTATCGAAAGAATAACTGCCCTGTGCAATGGCATCTATACCGGGCAGGGCATCCTTACGACCAAACTGATAGAACGTGCTATAGCCTTCGCGCGTCGTGTTACCCGGATTCTGCGTAATGGTGATGTAGGCAGACTGTTTCACGCCGCCGTTGGCGGCGGTCTGCTCCACCTTCACCTTGACACTGCGGGGAGCAGAATAGGTAGTAGTATTCCAAACGGTGTATTTCCAGCCAAGCGTCTCCTGTGTGAACTTGTATTCATGGCCTTGAAAGTTCGTGCAAGCGACAGTGCCCAGCACGTCCTGCGGAGCGAACCACAGATGCCATGACCATACAACCGTGCCACCTTTTGTCACAGCAATGATGGCGTTGCCGTTCTTGATTTTGTCGGCAGGCACTTCGAACTGCACGAAGGCATTATTGCCGGCATCGCGCACTATCTTGGTTGCGCCAAACTGCACCAATCCGGCTTCATCTGCCCAAACCACCTTGGCATCGTTCACCCCATTGTTGGCTCCACTGTTGGTTTTTTCAATCCAAGGGTCGGTGATGTCCTGATCGGCGTGATCCTTGAAATGCTGGAGGATGTAAGCACCGCTGTTAGAGGTCTGATAGGAACTGGGATTGTTTGTTCCGTTCTTGATGGCATTACCATATACCAGCGGAATCTCATAGTGTCCCGGAGCGGAGATGACATAACAGTTGGCGGTGCTGCGGGCTACGCTTCCGCCCTTAGTGGAGAGGTCGTAGGGACTGCCGGCAGAGCCTAATGCCGTGGCTGATTTCAGGGCGTTGTTGCGCTTGGCGACCAGGTCATCAATGTCGGGCTTCAAGGTAGCCTGACCGATTTCACCCGAAGGAATGGTGCAACCTTCACCGTTTTCCTTTGTCAATCCCGTAATCCATGTCGGCTTCTCGGTCATGGAGAACGTACCGTCGTTGTCGGCATCATAGCCCACCACTTTCCAAGGCACAGCCTGTTTGGTGTGACTCACTGGGTCTTCGCGATAGCTTTCTATCTTATAGTTATCCGTTGCATTGGCATTGTATTCTGCTGGGGTAGGCGGCGTGGCAGTCAGTTCATACAGCCAGCTCGAGGTGTTCTGCGACAGCGCGTAGGTCTTTGTTGTGCCGGGCTTCCACGTGCCGGTGAGATTGGCTGTGATGGCGGGAGTTGGGGCATTGTCGAAATAAACTTTCACCTGCACGCCCGTAAGCGTTTGTGGAATCATATAGAACACATAGTTGTCTTGATTGTGCCCCATGATAACATTGTTTACCGCTTCCGAGGTGCTTACGCTCACGGTTCCATCACCACCGAGTGTAAACGTTGCAGGCGCAGAGAGTGTGGAAGCATCCCATGCGCCGGTGTGGTTTTTATCGGTAGGCAGCACATATTTGCCTTTGCTTAGCGCATTAACAATCTCCACCTTGGTGATGTGCTTGCTGTAAGAAAGGTTTTGTCCCACCTTGAAACGCACCGCCGTGAGCGCATGGCGGAAAGTGAGATCGGTGCGAGGAGCTGTTCCCATCACATCTAAATGCACGTTGCCCGAGCAGGCTGTCATCAAATCTTTTTGATTCTTTACATCGGGCTCTACTTCAAAGTTGACGTAGGGCGTGCCTGTATGGCTTGCCGGCGAGAGTTGCAGCTTGCTATAGGGCTTCGGATAAACCGCATAGAAGCAACCGTGGTTCTTAAACCAATCCCAATAGATGGGAGTAACAAGGTTACCATCCTTCTTGGTGTCCTTATCATAAAACCAAGGCTCGAGGCTTGTGTCCGACGAGCCATAGAAGGCCGTGGTTGAGAAGTTACCCATGTTGGGCAGGGTTGTGATGTTCGCACGGGTCGGCGCGCCGTCTTCCCATTGTGAGGGCACACCGGCAACAGTGGTTTCAATCAAGCAGATGTCACTACTTGCTGCTTTGCCTTGCACGGGCAGTTTCTGCATCGTGAGGTCTTCGGGTGCAAGGTCTTGCAATGCCAACTGGTTGGCAAAGGCTGTGCGCGTCACAGACTGGTTGGCTTTGGCCGCAGCCTGCGCCTCGTCTTGCTTTTCCGAAACATTAAAAGCGACGAGCGCCTTACCGTTGTTCTCATTCGAATCAATATCTTTGTCGGAACAAGCAAACAGTGCAAGGCCGACCGTAAAACTTGCGGCAACGAATGGAAGGACGTGCCGCAGTCTATTGTTATAGAAATATTTTCTTGTCATTGATTACCTTTTTAAATTGTTATCTACTTTGGTGGGACAAAGGTTTAGTCCTCTTCTTCCCATCCACCGCCCCAGCGTTTAGCACCCGAGAGGTTGGTGTCTTCGTCATCTTCGGTGGGGTTTTCTATCGTGACGCTACCACCTTGGTCACCGCCCGGTCGTGCCTTGGGCGCACTTTCGCCCAACAAATAGTGCTCGGTCGCAAGGTGGATGACCGTGCATGCAGGCGCTTCATACAATTTTTTCTTCATTTTTGTTCTGTTTAAATGATTATATTTACTACTATTGATTTCTTGCTTCACAGGTTCAGTTACACACACGAAAAAGCATCTGCAAAGAGCTTTGAAAGCTCCTTGCAGATGCTTGAAACGGCGAACCGACGCCCGCGCCGGGCGCACCGCTATCGCCTTAGTACAGAGACTTAGACCGTTGTTAGAATGTGTGTGTGTGTGTGTGTTACACTTTTATTTGGTTCTGCCAAATAAAAGATGTTAAAACTTACACTGCTTGAAAAATTATTTTTCGTCTGCATTACAAACACTTTCTGTTTAATTCGGCGGCAAAGGTAATACTTTTTAATGATATAAGATGCAAAATGGAATAGGAAATTTTACATGGCAGCGAAATGAAAGGTGATTTTTACGCGCATTCGGGATAAGATTCGGCCTCATCTGCCTTAACTGTCTTTCCAAAAAGCGGGCGTGAAAATCACCAAAATCGTGAAAATCTCCAAACGGCCGATGAGCATCAGCGCCGAGCAGAGCCATTTGATGCCCGCCGGCAACATCGACCAGCTCATCGTGGGGCCAATCTCAATGCCGAGCGTGGGGCCTACGTTGCCGATGGAACTCAGCACAATGGTGATGGCGTTGGTGTTGTCGACGCCGGCCTCGATGATGATGAACGACGCGACGAGGCACAACATCAGGTAGACGGCCAGGAACGCCAGCAGCGTGATGCGCTTTTGCTGCGAAATGCTCGCGCCGTCGATGTGCATCGGCAACACGGCGTTGGGGTGGAGAATTTGTTTGAACTCGTTGCGAATGATTTTTATAATCATCAGGCTGCGAATGCTCTTAAAACCGCCGCTCGTGCTGCCCGAACAGGCGCCGAGAAACATGCAAGTGGCCAGCACCACCCAGGTGACGTGGGGCCACTTGGCGGCGTCGTCGTTGAACAGGCCGGTGGTGGTGATGAACGACACGACTTGGAATATGCCGCAACGAAAAGCTTTCTCCACGTCGTAGCCGTTGTAAAGCATCAGCTCAACCATGATGAAAAGCGTGAAGGTCAGCACCACGAAAAGGTAGAATTTAAACTCGGCGTTCTTCCACATTGGTTTCAGGCTGCGGCGCAGGGCGGTGGTATAGAGCAGCGTGAAATTCGCACCCGAGAGGAAACAAAACAGTGTGGCGACATATTCGATGGCGGGCGAGCGAAAGAACTCGGCGCTGTTGTTGTGGGTGGAAAATCCGCCCGTGGCCGTGCTGCCCATGGCATAGTTGAGGCTGTCAAACCAGCCCATGCCAAAGGCCATGAACGACAGTACGCAAGCGAGGGTGAGCAAGAAGTAGACGGTCCAAATCCACTTGGCGCTGGTGCTCAGTCGCGGATGGAGCTTCGAGCTGATGGGGCCTGTTGCTTCGGCTGCAAACACCTTCACCGAGCCACCCACAAACGACGGCAGGATGGCGGTAGTGAAGAACACGATGCCCAAACCGCCAATCCATTGCGTCATGCTGCGCCAAAAGAGCAGGCCGTGGGGCAGCGCGTCGACATTGTCCAAGATGGTGGCGCCTGTGGTGGTGAACCCCGACATGGTTTCGAAATAGGCGTCGGTGAAACTCGGAATGTAGCCGCTGATAACAAACGGTAGCGTGCCAAAAAGACTGAAGATGACCCACGAAAGCGACACCACGAGGTAGGCGTCGCGACGGCTCATGGTGTTGTCGGAATGGCGCCCGAGATAGCGCAGCACGATACCCGTGAGCAGCGTGAGCACAATGCTGATGGCAAACGGCATTTCGTCGTCTTCGCCAAAACCAATGGCCATGGCGAAGCAGGCCAGCATGATGGCTACTTCGATGAACAGCAGCGAGCCGAGGATTTTAAAAATGGTGTCGCGATGAATCATTTGTTGAACAGATTCTCAATTTTCTTCAGATAAATGTTGTGGCAGAACACCATCACCGAGTCGCCGGCTTGAATGGTGGTGTTGCCCGAAACGAGGATGCCTTCGCCATTCCTCACCAATCCGCCAATGGTGACGCCGGCCGGCAGCTTGAGGTCTTTCACCGCTTTTTGCGTGATTTTGGCGCCTTCTTGCGGGATGAATTCAGCCACGTCGGCGTCGGCATTCATCAAAAAGCGCACGTTGTGCACGTTGGCATCGAGCATCATTTGATAGATGTGGCTGGCAGCGATGGCTTTCTTGTTGATGATGGTGCCGATGTCTAAACTCTCGGCCATGTTCACATAATCCATGTTCTCCACCATCGCCACGGTTTTCCTTACGCCCATGCGTTTGGCGGTGAGGCAAGCCAAGATGTTGGTTTCGGCATTTCCCGTGACGGCCACAAAGGCTTGCGTGTTGCGGATGCCTTCTTCTTGCAGCAGTGCCAAGTCGCGTCCGTCGCCGTGAATGATGAGGGCGCGGTCGTCGTCGAGCATCTCGTTGAGCTTGGTGCAACGATCTTCGCTGGCTTCGATAATCTTAATATCCAAATAGTCGGGCATGGTTTTCACAGCGCGCACGGCGGTGCGTCCTCCGCCCATGATCATCACGTTTTTCACATCGACATAATGTTCCTTACCCACGATTTTGCGCACGTAGGGAATATATTGCCGCGTGGTCATGATGTAAACCATGTCGTAGAGCTTCAGTTCGTCGTTACCGCCGGGGATGATGGTGTCGCCGTTGCGTTTGATGGCCACCACATGATAGGGGTCGTCGGGACCGCTGATGTCCTTGAGCGGTTGGTTGAGCACCTCGCACGTCTCGCGCAGCTTGATGCCCAACATCACCAAAGCGCCGTCGTGCACGTCCCAGCGTTGGCGCACCCAGCTCATCTTCAATCCGTTGATGATGTCGGTGGCGGCCAACATTTCGGGATAGATGATGGAGTCGATGCCCAATTTGTCGAACGTTTGCACGAGTGTGTCGGTGGTGTATTCGTAGTTGTCAACCTTGGCCACGGTTTTCTTTGTTCCGAGCGATTTAGCCAAGGTGCAGCTCACGATGTTTTTGTTTTGGTCGGGCGTGACGGCGACAAAGAGGTCGGCATCTTCGGCACCCGCCTCTTTGAGCGCTTGCAGGCGGGTGCAAGGTGCCTGCATCATCATCAGGTCGAAGTCTGAGCCAAATTTTTCTAAGTTCTCGCTGCTTTCATCCATGAGCACAATGTCTTGGTTGTTGCGCGAGAGCAATTTGGCTAAATAGGTGCCAATGGTGTAGGCGCCGGCAATGATAATTCTCATTTGTATGCTTGGTTTATGGCGGCAACGATGCTGTCGACATCCATGTGACAGATGTGTTGCAGTTCGTCAACGGTGCCATGTTCAATAAATTCGTCGGGGATGCCCATACGTGTCACGGGCAGCGCGTAACCGTGGTCGTTCATCCATTCCAGCACGGCGCTGCCCATACCGCCTTGCATGCAACCGTCTTCGAGCGTGATGAGACGTTCGTAGTGTTGGCAGATGTCGTGCAGCAGCGCATCGTCTAAGGGTTTCAAGAAACGCAGGTCATAATGCCCCACGTTCAGCCCAGATTGTGCGATAGCTTTCGTGGCGTTGTTGCCGATGGGACCGATGCTCACGATGGCCACGCGATCGCCTTGACGCAGACAGCGGCCGGTGCCCACGTTGATTTCGGTGAGCGGACAATGCCAATCGGGCAACACACCGTGGCCGCGCGGATAGCGGATCACAAAAGTGCCTTTTTCGGGCAGTTGCGCGGTGTACATGAGCCGGCGTAGCTCATGCTCGTCCATGGGACTGGCGATGGTGAGATGAGGGATGGGGCGCAGTGCAGCCATGTCGAAGGCGCCGTGGTGCGTGGGACCGTCTTCGCCCACCAATCCGGCTCGATCAAAGCAGAGCACCACAGGCAGACGCAGCAGCGCCAGGTCGTGGATTATGTTGTCGTAGGCGCGTTGAGCAAAGGCGCTGTAGATGTTGCAGAAGGGTTGCAGCCCGTCTTTGGCCATGCCGCCCGAGAAAGTGACGGCGTGCCCTTCGGCAATGCCCACGTCGAAAACACGTTGCGGCATTTCCTTTTGCATGATGGTCATCGAGCAGCCTGTGGGCATGGCCGGCGTGACACCCACGATACGCGGATTGCTTTGCGCGAGTTCTAACAGCGTGTGGCCAAACACATCTTGGAATTTGGCAGGCTGATTGGCGTTGTCTTGCACAATGCGCTCACCCGTGTCGGCATTGAATTTTCCGGGTGCGTGCCACACGGTAGCCTGCTGTTCGGCAGGTTTGTAGCCTTTGCCTTTGATGGTGTGCAGATGAAGCAGCTTCGGCCCTTTCATGTCTTTGAGCTGTTGCAGCACACGCACAATTTCAACGACGTTGTGGCCATCGAACGGACCGAAATAGCGGATGTTCATGCCTTCGAACACGTTTTGCTGATGGCTCAGTGCACTCTTCAGTGCGTTGTTAAAGCGGATGAGCCCTTTGCGCCGGCTGTCGTTGAGATAACCTTTGCTTCGCAGCCAACTGCTGGCTTTGAAGCGCAAACGGTTGTAGGTTTCGGTGGTGTCTAATTGCAGCAGATATTTCTCCATGCCACCCACGGCACGATCAATCGACATATCGTTGTCGTTGAGCACGATGAGTAAATCGTTGGGCGTGCTCGAAGCATTGTTGAGCCCCTCGAAGGTGAGTCCGCCGCTCATGGCACCATCGCCCGTAACGGCCACCACATGGCGCCCCGTTCCGTTGGCTGCCACCGCCATGCCGAGTGCAGCCGAGACGGCGTTGCTGGCATGTCCGCAGGCAAACGTGTCGTATTCGCTTTCCATCGGTGTGGGGAAGGGACGAATACCGTGCAGCTTGCGGTTGGTGTGAAACTGTGCGCGCCGTCCCGTCAAAATCTTATGTCCGTAGGCCTGATGACCCACATCCCACACGATGCGGTCGTTGGGCGTGTCAAACACATAGTGCAGCGCCACCGTGAGCTCCACCACACCCAATGACGAGGCAAAGTGGCCGGGGTTTTTCGACACCTTTTCTATAATGTCTTGGCGCAGTTCGTCGCACACTTGTGGCAGCTGATCGATGCGCAGTTTCCGCAAGTCGGCGGGGAATTGAATTTGATTTAATAATGTAAAATCAGGATTACTCATTGCTACGATAGTCGCTAATGTTTAGCCCTGCAAAGGTACGCAATATGGTGGGAAACGCAAAGAAAAGCCATTTATTATTTACTTTTCGCGGGGAACAGCGGCGCGGAACGGGCGCACCCGTAGGCCTGTGAACGGATAAAACGAGAAAAACAAAATATGAAAAATCATCTTTCAAACATATTTCTCGTTGAAATGACTCTCCGGAACAACGATAAATCTTATTTTTCTCTGCCGCAACTCCACCTTATTTAAATTATTTGCGTAATTTTGTAAGCACTTGCGCCGGCAGGGCTTGGCGCACGTTTCGTTTCGAACAATAAAACATCAATCGAGATAACAACAATGAAGAAATCGCTTTTTCTGCTCTTCGCATGGTGCATCGCCGTGGTTGCCACAGCGCAACAAAAGGCGCGCGTCTATGCTGTGGGCTTCTACAACCAAGAAAATTTGTTTGACACCTGCCACGATGCCGGCAAAAAAGATTACGACTTTCTGCCCAGCGGCTCCTACAAATGGGATGGGCTGAAATATGGCCACAAACTGCGCAACATGGCACGCGCACTGGCCGACATGGGCACCGACGTGCTGCCGCATGTGGGATGCGCCGTCATTGGCTTGAGCGAGGTGGAGAATCGCCGCGTACTGGAAGACCTTGTGCAGCAACAGCCCCTGGCCGAGCGTGGCTATGCCTTTGCCCACATCGAGGGACCCGACCGCCGCGGCATCGACTGCGCCCTGCTCTATAATCCGCAATTGTTCACAAAACAAACCGAGCGCCTGGTGCCCTATGTGATGCGCGAGGCCAAAGACAGCGCCTTCTACACCCGCGGCTTCTTCACCGTGACGGGCGAACTGGCCGGCGAGCCTGTGGCCTTCATCGTGTGCCACTTGCCAAGCCGATTCAGCGGTCCGAGCTATCGCGAATGGGGTGCCACGCAGGTGCGCGCCGTGAAAGACTCGCTCCTGGCGCTCAACCCCGCCATGAAGGTGATGGTGATGGGCGACATGAACGACGACCCCACTGACAACAGCATGCGCCAATGCCTCTCGGCCAAGGCTGAGGAGGCGCAGGTGGGACCGCAAGACATGTACAACCCATGGTATAACATACTCGTCAAGCAGGGCACGGGCACGCTGCAATATCGCGGCGCATGGAACCTGTTCGACCAGATTATCCTCTCGCCCAACCTGCTCAATGCGCCAGGCACAAAGGACTTCTCGACGCTGAAATTCTGGAAGGCGCGCATCCAACGCATGCCCTATCTCTTCGAAACCGAGGGCAAATATAAAGGTTCGCCCAAGCGCACCACGGCCGGCGGCGTGTGGCTCGACGGCTATTCCGACCACCTGCCCGTGTGTGTCTACCTCGTCAAAACGCTACAATGATGCAGCCCATGGAAACGCCCACACCACAACCCATCGAGACGCACCCCTTCGAGCCGTGGCTGCCCAAAAATGCGCGGCTGCTGATGCTCGGCACGTTTCCGCCGGCACCCAAACGTTGGTGCATGGCGTGGTATTATCCCAACTTTCAAAATGACATGTGGCGAATCTTCGGCCACGTGTTCTTCGGCGACAAGCTACATTTCGTCGACCAAGAGCACAAGACGTTCCGCCTCGAGGCACTCAAAGCCTTTCTCGCCGAAACGGGCGTGGCCATCTTCGACACGGGGCTGCGCATTCGTCGCACAAAGAACAACGCCTCCGACAAGGACCTCGAAATCGTGGAGCAAGCCGACATCGACGGGCTGCTGCGCCAACTGCCCCAGTGCAAAGGCGTGCTGGCCGCCGGACAATTGGCCACGCAGGTGTTTATGCAGCATTTCGGCATCAAGCAAATGCCCAAGATGGGATGCTTCGCCAAGTTTACCTTCGAAGGCCGCACGATGCGCCTCTATCGCGTGCCGAGCAGCAGTCGCGCCTATCCCATGGCCGTGGAGAAAAAGGCCGCTTTCTATCAGAAAATGTTCGACGATGTGCTGCGCTAACGCTCGCCGCATCGCCATCGCTTAACAACATAAAACGCAAAGAAAATGTTTGAAGACAAAACCACCATCATTGGCATCGCTGGCGGAACCGGCAGCGGCAAAACCACCGTCGTGAAGAAAATTGTCGAGGCCTTGCCACCCCATTATGTGGCCGTCGTACCGCTCGACTCCTACTACAACGACACGTCGCATATGACCGACGAAGAACGCCACGCCATCAACTTCGACCATCCCGACGCCTTCGACTGGAAACTGCTCCACAAACAGGTCAACGACCTGCGTGAGGGGCGTGCCATCGAGCAACCCACCTACAGCTATCTGCAATGCAACCGGCTGTCCGAAACTATCCACGTCGAGCCAAAACCCGTCATCATCATCGAAGGCATCATGACGCTGCTCAACAAAAAACTGCGCGACCTCATGGACCTTAAAATCTTCGTCGACTGCGACCCCGACGAGCGACTCATCCGCAACATTCAGCGCGACACCATCGATCGCGGCCGCACCGTCTCCATGGTCGTCGAACGCTATTTGGAAGTGCTCAAACCCATGCACGAACAATTCATCGAACCCACCAAGCGCTTTGCCGACATCATCATTCCGCAAGGTGGCGAAAACACACGCGGCATCTCCATTCTGCGCAACTACATCGAGGGTCTGGTGCCCAAGGAATGAACCAACATGACCGACTTTGAAGAATATATACGACAGAGCGAACCGTATAAACGCGAGAAAGGCTATGCGTGGCAAACGGCTATCGGGCTGCAGGCCGTCGATGGGCTAAAAACTTCCGACTATCTGCGAGAGACTGCGCACCAGCACATCGAGGGCGACATCACCATCGAGGAAGTAAAGCAACTGATCAATCGCTATCACGAATCGAAGACCGCGCGGAAGGATGTTGAGGACAGGACGGAAGAGGCCGATAAAGTTTCGGCACGCATTACTGAATTGCTTTCCGAACAAAGTTTCACGTTCTAACCATTAGAATATATTGCTATTCATCGCCGGCTGTTCGAAGGCATTTATCCTCATGCAGGCACGATAAGGGATTACAATATCACGAAAAAAGAATGGGTACTCGATGGCGAGACCATGCTATATGCCGGTGCTGACAGCATTCGCGAGACTTTGGATTACGACTTCGCACGTGAAAAGGAATATGATTATCAACAGCATGGAACAGCTGAAGCCGTAAGCCACATCGCACAATTCATTTCAGACCTTTGGCAAATTCATCCATTTGGCGAGGGCAACACGCGCACAACAGCCGTCTTCGCCATTAAATATCTGCGCACGTTCGACTTCGACATCAGCAACGAAACCTTTGCCGATTATTCGTGGTACTTTCGCAATGCACTGGTGCGCGCCAACTACAACAACATACCCAAAGGCATCTTTGCCACAACGCAATTTTTGGAAGCCTTCTTCCGCAATTTGATTTTGAACGAGCAGCATGAGTTAAAAAATCGTTTTCTACATGTTTCGGTACAAGCCCAAAGTGCAACGGCAGATGCTCCTAAGTGCAATGATTGCACTTTGAATTGCACTTTAGAAGAGTTGGCGCTGCTCAACCTTATGAAAGAGAAACCCCATGCAACCCAAAAAGAGATTGCAGCACATATCGGCAAATCGGAGCGGACGGTGAAAACCATGACTGTGAAATTGGCGAAACAAGGCCTCATAGAACGCAAAAATGGTCGGCGCAATGGCTATTGGGCGATTAAAACGACGCTTTAATCTCATCCCATATTCCGCAATAAAACCAGCCTTTTCTTGGCTATTTCTCATAAAAGAAGTAACTTCGCAGCCTAATTCATTATTAAATAATAATTATGTCATACAATTTATTGAAAGGAAAGCGCGGCATCATCTTCGGTGCACTCAACGACATGTCGATTGCATGGAAAGTGGCTGAACGCTGCGCAGAAGAAGGAGCGTCCATGGTGTTGAGCAACACGGAAATGGCACTCCGCATGGGCGAACTCGATGGTTTGGCAAAGAAAATCAATGCACCCATCATTGCAGCCGATGCTACCAACTACGACGAATTGGAAAATGTGTTTGTCAAAGCGCAAGAGCTGCTCGGTGGAAAAATCGACTTTGTGCTCCACTCAATTGGTATGAGTCCCAACGTGCGCAAACGCCGCACATACGATGATCTCGATTATAACTGGCTGAACAAGACGCTCGGCATCTCGGCCATCTCATTCCACAAGATGTTACAGGCCGCTAAGAAGGTCGATGCCATCGCTGAATATGGTTCGGTGGTTGCCCTCACCTATGTAGCTTCGCATCGCACATTCTTCGGTTACAACGACATGGCCGACGCAAAGAGCTTGTTGGAAAGCATCGCTCGTAGCTTTGGCTACATCTATGGCCGCGAAAAGAACGTGCGTATCAACACCGTTTCACAATCGCCTACCGCTACCACCGCTGGTAAAGGCATCAAAGACATTGACAACATGATGGACTTTGCCGACAAGATGTCGCCCTTAGGCAACGCTACGGCCGACGATTGCGCCGACTACTGCGTGACACTCTTCAGCGACCTCACACGTAAGGTGACCATGCAGACGCTGTTCCACGATGGAGGTTTCTCGAACATGGGTATGAGCCTGCGCGCTATGAACCAATACAGCAAAGACCTTGACGCCTATAAGGACGAACAAGGTAAGGTGATTTACGGTTAATCCGTTACGCCGACACACTACATCAAACAAGCAAGTTGCAAAGCTGGATACATCTCCTTCGCTTCGCAACTTGCTTTTTTATGCGCCTCTCCTTATTCTATATAACAGACCTTATCCCTATTATATGATCAGCTTGTGCGCCACCTTATAATATTTCACGCGCTATCCACGCACAGGCTTCTGCATCGGCCAATGCATGGTGGTGACTCTTTAGCTCGTAACCACAGATGCGTGCCACTGTGTGAAGTTGATGATTGGGCAGATTGGGATAGGCTCGTCGGGCGGCTCTGAGCGTGTCGTAAAACTGATAATCGGGATAATCCATGCCATAAACCTTGAACACCGCACGCAAACAACCTTCATCAAACGAGCTGTTATGCGCCACAAGCGGCAAACCTTGAATGTGGGGCACCACCTGCTTCCACACTTCGCTAAACACAGGTGCATCGTCGGTGTCGCAACAAGTAAGTCCATGCACCGCCGTACAGCGATAGGTGTAATAATTGGGTTCGGGTTGGATGAGCGAATAAAAACTATCGACAAGTTCGCCACCACGCACCACAACTACGCCAACCGCACACACACTGCACCGCTCAAAATTGGCTGTTTCGAAATCTATGGCTGCAAAATCTTTCATTTCTTTTTCACATTATATGAATACTTGAGCCTACAAAAGTAGCAAAAAATGTATAAAGGTCGACGGCATGCCATTGAAAAAGCTGTAACTTTGTGCAAAGCAAACAAAATAAAGAAGATATGAAAGATATACAAAATCGACGCACCATCCGTCAATATTCCACACAATCTGTAAGCGACGAACTGCTTCATCAGTTGCTCGAAACAGCAGAACGCACACCCACTATGGGTAATTTGCAACTCTATAGTGTTGTCGTCACGCGCGACGCTGCCGAGAAACAGGCCTTAGCACCCGCACATTTCAATCAACCCATGGTGACACAAGCGCCCGTGGTGCTGACCATCTGTGCCGATTATCGTCGTACAACGCGCTGGGCCGAACAGCGTAAAGCCACACCGGGCTATGACAATTTCCTTTCGTTCCTCAATGGAGCAACGGATGCTTTGCTCTACACTCAAACCTTTTGCAATCTCGCCGAAGCAGCAGGACTTGGCACGTGCTTCCTTGGAACAACGCTCTATTCGGCTGAAGCCATCATCAACACGCTGCAACTTCCGGCATTAGTCTTCCCCATTGCGACCATCACGTTGGGTTGGCCGGCCGAAACACCCGAACAAACCGACCGACTGCCACTGCGTGCAATCGTACACAACGGCCATTATGCAGACTATACACCACAACGCATTGACGATTGCTATGCCGAAAAAGAGGCGTTGCCCGCCAATCAAAACTTCGTGGCCATCAACCATAAAGAAACTTTAGCACAGATTTATACCGACATTCGCTACACCAAAACCGATAACGAAGCGTTCAGCAAAGGACTGCTCAAAGCGCTTCGCCAACAAGGTTTTCTAAACGCCGTCCCTCCATCAATAGATCAATAAAACCTCTCGTCTACCGAGTTTACATTACGTCTACTGCGCCCATTGCTTCATTTGACATATATCAAAAACCATTCTGTTTGGATAGGAAATACTTCTATTGGGAAAACTATTAGTCGAGTTTTTTTTATTCCTTTGCAAACGAATAGCAATTAGAGTGAGCTTGTTACAGCAATTACGTTGCTTTTCGCATCATAAATAAAGAATATTAATCATAAAAGTAAAATCGATATGAGAGTAATTATCCAATCAAATTACGACAATTTGTCTAAATGGGCTGCACGTTACGTGATTGACGCCATCAAAAAGCATCAACCTTCTGCAGAACATCCCTTTGTTTTAGGTCTACCAACAGGCTCTTCACCCGAAGGAATGTATGCCGAACTCGTGAAAGCCTATCAGGCTGGCGAAGTATCATTCAAGCATGTCATCACCTTTAACATGGATGAATACGTGGGGTTGCCCGAAACACATCCCGAAAGCTATCATGCTTTTATGCGCCGCAACCTCTTCGACCACATTGATTGCCCCGCTGAGAATATTCATATCTTAAACGGAAATGCAACCAATCTGCAAGCTGAATGCGAAGCCTACGAACGTGCCATTCGCGAAGTTGGTGGCATCAATCTGTTCATCGGTGGTATCGGTCCCGACGGGCACATTGCATTTAATGAGCCATTCTCTTCGCTCACTTCGCACACACGTGTAAAGACACTCACTACCGACACACGCATTGCAAACTCACGTTTCTTCGACAACGTTCCTGAGAAAGTGCCGGCCTATGCACTCACCGTTGGTGTGGGCACCGTGATGGAAGCCAAAGAGGTGCTCATCCTATGCAATGGCTATGGCAAAGCGCGCGCACTGCAAGCTGCCATCGAAGGCCCTGTAACGCAGCAATGGACCATCAGCGCCTTGCAGACCCACCCACATAGTATCATCGTGACCGACGAGCAAGCGGTTGCCGAATTGAAGGTAAGCACCTATCGCTACTTCAAGGATATAGAAAAGATTTAATTAAAAAGACAAATCAATTAAAACGAATAAGAAATGGTAAGATTGAATTTAAGCTCACAAATTGTGCTCAATAAAATTCCACAAGAGCTCTACAACCCCAAGAACATTCTCGAGCGTTCTGAAATTACACGCATGGAGAAAATCACAACCGACATTCACGTCTCCATTGAAGAAGGTGCCAAAAGCATTGCCAACGCCATCGAGGCAACTATCCGTGACAAAGAGAAAGAAGGAAAATTCTGCGTCATGGCCTTGGGAACAGGCACATCGCTCCGTCCCGTTTACGACGAGTTGGTGAAAAAACATAAAGCAGGCTTGAGCTTCAAAAACGTTGTTGTCTTCAATGGATATGAATATTATCCCCTCACAAAGAATAGCAACTGCACGAGCATTTCTCAGCTCAAAAAGATGTTTTTGGATCACGTAGACATCGAACCACAAAACATATTCTCACCCGATGGCACCATCAGTCAAGATGCAGTCTTAGGCTATTGCCGCCTCTACGAACAGCGCATCAGCACATTTGGCGGCTTAGACATTGCCCTCTTTGGCATTGGCCGCAGCGGAAACATCGGTGCAAACGAACCCGGTTCCGGCCTATCCTCTGTCTCACGTCTCATTCTCATCGACAACCTTTCGCGCGAAGAAATGACCAACAGTTTTGCCAGCGGCGAACAAGTTCCGCCCTGTTGCATCACAATGGGCATCGGAACCATCTTCCAAGCTAAAGAAATCTTCATCACGGTTTGGGGTGATGAGAAAGCCAAGATGGTGAAGGAAATTGTCGAAGGTAAGATTAGCGACAGCGTTCCTGCATCGTTCTTGCAGACCCATAACAACGCTAAAATGGTCATCGACCTGCCGGCTGCTTCACAACTCACCCGCATCAAGCATCCTTGGCTGGTCACATCTTGCCAATGGAATGACAAATTAGTACGCTCGGCCGTGGTTTGGCTCTGCGAGAAAACTCAAAAACCCATCTTAAAACTAACGAATAAGGACTACAATGAGAATGGCTTGAGCGAACTCCTCGCACTCTATGGTTCGGCCTACAATGCGAATATCAAAATATTCAACGACCTGCAACACACCATCACAGGTTGGCCCGGAGGCAAGCCAAATGCCGATGACACCTATCGCCCAGAGCGTGCAACGCCCTATCCCAAACGCGTGATTGTGTTCTCTCCCCACCCCGACGATGATGTCATCTCCATGGGCGGAACACTGCAACGCTTGGTAAGTCAAAAACACGACGTGCACATTGCCTATGAAACCAGCGGCAACATCGCTGTAGGCGACGAAGAAGTAACACGCTTCATGCACTTCATCAATGGCTTCAACCAACTCTTCGGCAATTCAAAGGACAAAGCCATCTCTGAAAAATATAACGAGATTAAAGACTTCTTCAAGAACAAGAAGGAGGGCGATTTAGACACGAGGGACGTCCTCACACTCAAAGGATTAATCAGAAGAGGCGAAGCACGCACGGCCTGCACCTTCAACCACATTCCTTTAGACCATGTACATTTCCTCGACCTGCCTTTCTATGAGAGCGGAAAGATCGAAAAGAATCCCATGACCGAAAAGGATGTGCAGATTGTAAGAAAGTTCTTGCAAGAGGTGAAACCCCATCAGATTTATGTAGCCGGTGACTTGGCCGACCCGCACGGAACCCACAAGAAATGCACCGATGCCGTCTTAGCCGCTTTGGATTTAGAGAAAAATGCAAAGGCCGAATGGCTCAAAGACTGCCGCGTGTGGATGTATCGTGGTGCATGGGCTGAATGGGAAATCGAGAACATTGAAATGTGCGTGCCGATGAGCCCCGAAGAACTTCGTGCAAAGAGAAACTCCATCCTCAAGCACCAGTCGCAAATGGAGAGCGCACCGTTCTTGGGCAATGACGAACGCTTGTTCTGGCAACGCGCCGAAGATCGCAATCGCGGAACAGCCGAGCTCTACGATAAATTGGGCTTAGCTTGCTATGAAGCGATGGAAGCCTTTGTCGAATACAAACTTTTATAAGCAAATCCACCGCAGCCCTGCTTGATGTTTTTACGTCAGCAGGGCAGTTTTTGTTTACCCTAAATCCATCCGTTAGCCCACTCGCAAGTGGTTTTACAAACCTGTTTAAGGAACAGCTGGCATAACCTTATGCTTTTGCCAACCCAAACAGAGAACAGCTGGCATAACTTTATGCTCGTGTCACCCAAACGGGGAACGGCTGGCATAAACTTATGCTCGTGTCAACCCAAACGGGGAACAGCTGGCATAATCTTATGCTTGTGTCAACCCAAACGGGAACAGCTGGCATAACTTTATGCTCGCGTCAACCCAAACGAGGAACAGCTGGCATAACCTTATGCTTTTCTCAACCCAAACGAGGAAGTGCTGGCATAACCTTATGCTCGCGTCAACCCAAACGGAGAACAGCTGGCATAACCTTATGCCCGCGTCAACCCAAACAGGGAACAGCTGGCATAAGGATATTACAGGGCATTCCGGCATGGTTCTTCGTTCGAAAACCACGAAACCCGCATGGCTTTCTCAGAAAAAAGCCGTATTTTTGCCCTGTCGAACAAGCATTTTGTAGCAACAACAGTGCGCTTGCATCAGCACAAACCAGCTGAAAATGCCACCTATAAAGCAGTCCTACATCCGACCCATTAACAAATATCACACATGGAAAAGGTTATCAAAACCTACGACATCAGCTACTTTGCGTTCTTAAATCAACCGGCCGTCTATGCCGACGACAATTACTTTGTCGTTGCACCTGCGGAACAATATCCCGAATTAACGGGCAACATACGCATAGGCTGCCTGCTGATTTTGTTTTGCTTACAGGGCAATGTTCAACTCTCACTCAACAACGAAACGTTTCATTTGGCAACTGGCGATTGCATCATTTGCCCACCCTATGCCATCATCAGCCGCCTCGAAATAGCCGAAAACACCATTACCTCCATGGTGGGCTATTCCATCGAGTCTGTTGCTTCGATGCTCATCGGCGGCGAAGATATGTGGCATCTATTCGCGCTATTAGCCAAGAAACCCATCATCAACAACACGCAACGCTATATTTATCAGCGCATGGACTACTTCCTAAGCATACTGCGCTACCGCACTTCCAACAATGATAAATATCAAAAGGAACTGTGCTACCACCTCTTCGCCATGTTGTTTTTTGATGTATTGAACGATTTTCACTTGCCACAAGAACAACCCAAAGCACACACGCCGTCCAATCGAAAACACTATCGGGCAGAGATTATCTATAAAGATTTTTTGATTCTGCTGACAAAGGATAATGGCCTTCATCGCGATGTGAAATACTTCTCAGACAAACTTTTCATCAGTCCAAAATACCTTTCATACACCGTGAAACGCTTCGAGGGGAAACCTGCACAAGAGGTGTTGTTGGAGCGCGCCGTCAACCGTGTGAAGAGCGAACTGAAATACACCGATACACCTCTGCAAGCTGTCTCCGATCTCTTCCAATTCGAGAACTACACCGCCTTCTGCAAGTTCGTCAAAAAGAATTTAGGCGTGTCTGCATTGGAATATCGAATGGGGAGACATCGGTAAGACTTCTACTTATTTTCTTTTTTTACTTTGCCTCTACAAATGCTTGATGGCATCGAGGTAATCGTGTTCTACACCACTAATCATACGCTGTTTGTATTGACAATATTCATTTGTAGCATGTTCCATTGCACAAAGTTCTTTATCAGATGCCCCTTTGCAGCACGTGCTTCGCCTAATGTAGATGCTTAAGACGATAACAATACTGTAAAAAGCAACATTGCTATTGAACGAAATGGGATATTACCGTTGTTCATTTGTGCTTTATTTGATGTTTTATTATACCATGCGCACTACGAAGATTTCCTTCATATTTATTTTTAAAGCTCTACCAACCATACGCCATCCTTTTTGAGATAAACAATCGGTTCTACATCAAATTTAAATCCCTCTATTGGAGTACGTTCCTCCCAAATGTCATCTAATTCACTTTCTTTTACATCCAAATGAGGATCATATCCATGCATAGCATGGTCTCCCGACATAGTTTGATATTCTATAGATGGATCTAATGTTATAATCCTGTCATCTGTAAGTCCTAAACACTGGAATTTATAACCTTTATAATTACAAAAACAACTTTTCCTATAGGCGGAATAATCATAATTGTCTCCGTAAGGTAAATATAAACCAAAATAATCATCCTCTTCTTTGTGAAAACCAAGATTTAAGAAATTAGTATTCTGAGTATAAATATGCCAACATGGATTATTAAACATATAACTAACATTTATATTTATCCATTCATTAGCTATATATATATATTCACCAGTCTGAAAATAATCACACTTTCGCCTTTCCATATACTATTATTTTATTATTACGAATTTACCACTTCTGTATATGGCTCTGAGTTCTTCAGTACCATCATTATCTCATGGCTGCGCCGCGCGTGAAATCGGGTATCATTACGGGCATGGAGCCATTCGCTATGGAGCGTTTTGAAAGTTCGGCGATGCAACACCACTCCGCCAAATCGTACACATCCATATCCAACGGCAAACCTTGTTGCAGGCATTGCGCTAATCGCAAGTCCATGAAGTAGGACATGCCGCCACGCGGATCGAGCTGTTTGGCTAAGTTGATGGCCTCAGACGAAAAGGCCGGTGCATAGTGTTTGAGCAGCGTTTCTATTTGTGAAGCACTCAAAGGCATGTTGCTATTGTCTAATGCTATACCAACTTTAGCAGCAGCTTCGGCAGTGAGTAACACTTCAGCGACAGGATATTTGGCAGCATAGCCCTGTGTACCCACCGCTTGGAACATGCGGCTGTAGGGTCGTAGCGTCATCACATTGTGTTGTATGAGGATGGTTTTACCCTTCACCGTGCGTATCATCGTAGACGTCTGGTCGCCATTGGCAAAGCTGTTGCAAGGCTCGCCCATCACCTTTTGATACATCCGCCTACCCTGGAATGCATTGGTTTGCATCGCTATGAGATAGTGTAGCCGGTCGGTTCGGTGTATATCCAACAGCCTACAAGCTGGTCCAATGCTGTGAGTGGGATAAATATCTCCACCATTAAGGTGAGCATACGCCATACGCCAACGCGTCCAACGCTCGCCAATGGGATGTGCGTAGCCACCTTCCACATGCACAAGTTCGCCCAACAACCCTTCTCGTACCATTTGACACACGGCCATTTCAAAATAGTCATACACTGCATTCTCAAGCATCATGCAGTATTGCTGTGTACGTTCGGCTGTGTCTACCAACTTCCAAATATCATCTAAAGTGAGTGCTGCGGGCACTTCCACCGCTACATTCTTTCCTTGCTGCATGGCATGGACGGCTATAGGCACATGCGAAAGCCAATCGGTGCACACATAGACCAAATGAATTGTCTGCTGCTGACATAAATCACGGTAAGCCGTTTCGCCCCAATAAACAGCAGGACGCGGTCTCCCTAATTGCTCAACATGTTGTGCTGCCTCCTCTGCCGCTTGCCTTGAAACATCGCAAACCGCAGCAATCTCACATCCGGGAATATGGCACCAGCGCGTCACAGCTAACTTTCCTCGTGCCCCAACTCCCACAAAAGCCACTCGCAAATGGGGCATAGGAGGAAGCGTTAACGATAGAACATCGCGCTGACCCACAGCACGAGCAGGAACAGGAGTCTCTAAAGGATGCACAGCAGACATCATTTTCATTGTACTTGTATTTTTTATTTCTGTGCAAATTTACCTAAAAAAGTGAGAAGAAAAAAGATGGCAAGATGAAAATATTACACTACCATTTCCTGCGCCCGCCAATCCCTATCTGTGTTATTCGCTCTTTCAGAAAGCAATGTGCATTATTATCTTCTGTTGTCCATCTACCCAATACATTGTTGCAAACATTCGTGCTTGATAGGTTTCCTGCTTTAACAATTCGAGTGCATATTCAAAACACCATTCTTTTGAGTTTCATGAATCGCTGGACAATCTTACACCAAGAGATGTATATTTAGGCCAAGGGGAGAAAATTAAAAGGATAAGAGAAACAATAAAGCAAAATTCAATCAACAAAAGAATTTCTGATAATAAAACAATGAAATATCAGAGTAAATAACTATATTTGCAGTTGTACACTTTTGTTTGACAACGTACATCCATGTGTCATTAGAATGGAAAATGGAAGAATGACAAAATTCTCTTTCCAAACGCCCCAGACTACCGCCCTATATGATCTTGAACAAATTCTTGAAAATTCAAAGTAGCCCAAATGGCTATATATGTTTAACAATAAAAAACAATTAATTATGAAGAAAAAACTTCTAAGTGTTGGTATTGCCTTCTGTTCAATAGTGGCAATAGCTTTAGCTGCCCTAAATGGGAGGGTAAAGTCTTATTCAGGAATCAGCCTGACTGATCTTGTAAGTACGACCGAGGTGAATGCAGAGTGTGCACAAGGCTCAGACTGGTTTGCAAGCGGAAAATGTCTGAGTGGTGCAGGAGTCTGTGTGTTCGCTGTGGAGTACCGTGACTGCGTCCGTATAAGTAATCTAATTTTAGTAGGGGGTACGGTCGCCCTCCCTGCTTCGTAATTGTAAGAAGCATCCTATGAGAACCTGTAGAAATCTTGGAGTATTTCTCCTGCTGGGTCTGTTCTTCCTGACTGCATCCGGTCAGAGTCAACCGCATACTGCACAAGATTTGGAGGTAATCCATGCGGCACTGCCTCAGGACCAGCCGTACATGCTCTTCAGCAAGGAGACCTATGAGACGGGGGAAGACATGTGGTTCAAAGCCTGGCTGTTCGACCGCTCCTTATTAACACTGTCGAACAGGAGTCAGACTCTCTTTCTGAGAATCTATGATTCCGCCGACAGCCTTGTGTGGAACGAGAAGTATCCGATCTCCGGTGGGCGGGCGGAAGGACACGTCTTCATCGGGGAACATTGGAAAACCGGGGAGTACAGGGTGGAGGGATATACTCAGTCTTCGTTCTATGCAGACAGTACGGAAGCCGTCTTTCCTCAAAAGATATGGGTTGTTGACCGAATCGACAAACAGGAACCACAAGACACGAGAACAGGACTACAGAAAGACAACATCAGACTTGGCTTGTATCCGGAAGGGGGCTATTTGGTTCAGGGTATAAAAAACTATGTTGCATTTAAGGCAACAGACAACCAAGGTATGCCTGTCCCTCTGAGTGGCTGGCTATGCGAAAACAGAGCAAGGATATTGAACATAGAAAGCAGTCATGACGGTATGGGGCTGCTTTCGTTCGTTCCGCACGAAGGAGTCCGCTACACGGTACAACTAACCAATGGGCAAGAGTTTCCTCTTCCCTCATCTCTCCGTTCGGGGATGGTAATGCATTTGGAACACACAGACAGGAAAAATGTCGTGTTCTCGGCGAGACAGCCACGGGGAAGCATGCCTCGCCGCATATCTCTGTTTGTGCAGATGCGTGGTGTTCCCTGCTATCAGGCCGGCGGCATACTTCGGGACAGCCTCATCATCAGTTTGCCTATGAGCGGGTTCCCCGGACAGGGAATTGCCGAAGCAACCCTTTTCGATGGACAGCAGCGCCCGATAGCCGAGAGGCTATTCTACGTTCTGCCAGATAAGCAGCTGACGATAACAGCCCGTCCGTCGAAGGAAGTCTATATACGCCGTGACAAGGGAGAGGTGAGGATACATGTGACAGATTCCGAAGGAAAACCGGTACAGGCAGAAATATGCATGAGTATCTTTGACAAAGCTTACATGAGCCAAGCCTACCGGGAAACAATGCTGTCCTATAATTTTCTCTCGACCCAGATACGTGGCAACATTCATCATCCAGCCTACTACTTCGACCGTAAGAATCCGGACAGGCTGCAAGCCTTGGACCTGCTACTTCTTACACAAGGGTGGCGGCGGTATACTTGGCAGGCAAGTCGGAAAGACTATCATGGGAAACCATTCCTATGTGATAATATCATAGGGATGGAATCCGTGGGAAGCCGTAAGATGAAAAGAAATACCACCAACGGAGGCGAGCAGGTAATCCAGGTGTTCGGACCTTCTGGGGACAGCCAGTTCCTATGGACCGATTCCGTGGGCAACTTCTCTGTTCCCGTGTCTGTCATGAATACGCTTCGGGGTGGATATGTCTATATCAAGCCTCTTTTGGGAAAAGAATTCAAGCCACATCTGACGCTCTCGGATGGCACGGTACTGATAGACTCCATAAGGAAGTCGAAAAAATCATACCTATCCTATTTGAACAATGTTGAGAAAGAAAAGGGAGACGTGGAACCCATCATGACTCCGGCAGGGACAGTGCTGTTGAACGAAGTGCTGGTCACCAGAAAGCGAAGGATGCCCTTTAGAGATAAGTTCATGGGGAGGCTGGACAGTCTGGCTCAATTTAATTTAAATACTGCCTGGGTTTGTCCCGATGGTTCGCAGGAACCTGGAACAGTGGGACACCTCAATGACTATTGGGAAGGATATACCCATCATCCGGCAGGGTCACCGGGTGCCAATTACGGAGGAAAGAGATTAAAGCCGGAGATAGGAAAGCGATACGAACTGATTAAGTATTTACCAAGAGAAGATGGAGAATGGTATCTTGCAGATATAACTTCAATTGTATATCAGGGGCAGTTGTACACCGATGAGGAATTGCTCCGCATGAATAACATAACGCGTTGTAAGGGCTACTATGGCCAACGCGAGTTCTATACGCCCGATTCCGCGGAGATGCTGTCCCCGCTCCCCGATGCGAGAAATACATTGCTATGGAGTCCCTCCGTACAGACTGACAAGAACGGAGATGCCACCGTGCCATTCCGGACATCTGACATCAACACGCAGTTTGTAGGAGTCGTGGAGGGTACAGATGGCCTAGGACTGTTAGGCAGTGGTACTTTTGAGTTTCATGTATCAAAAACCGTGGAAGAATGAAGACGAGAATAGCTGAAAGCCGGACAGTGAGGCTGATATTCATGATGCTGCTGTACATAGCCTTTACGGGGGCTGCTTCTGCACAGACACGCAATGACACCCTCAGCCAAATGAGAGACTCGACCGTACATCTGAAGGAGGTACAAGTCAGTGCCTCACGCCCGCTGATAAAGGCAGAGCTCGACAGAATAACCTATCATGTAGCCGATGATCCCGACAGCAGGAGCATGACGCTGTTGGAAATGCTGCGGAAGGTGCCTATGGTTACGGTAGAGGGGAATGATGTCGTGAAAGTAAAGGGCAGTACTGATTTCAAGTTATATGTGAACGGCAAGCCAAACACCATGATGAGCAACAAGCCCACGGAGATGATGAGGACCATCCCCGCTTCGACCGTCAGGAAGATAGAGATCATTACGAATCCCGGTGCCAAATATGATGCGGAGGGCGTGGCAGGGATACTCAACATCATTACGTTAGGCAGTTCGAAGCTGGAAGGCTACAACGTCAGTCTAGGCGTGGGAGTAATGAATATAGCACAAAGCGCAAACGTGTCAGGCCTGGCCAAGGTCGGGAAATTAACCCTGTCAGTCACGGACGGAGTAAGCTATTCAAGACCACCCAAGGCATGGCAGGAGACGGAACGCACAGGTAAAACGCTGTCGGCAGCAGGACAGATGCACTCCTACTCCGATTATCAGGTCAAGGTACCCGCCCATTTCATGGAATTGGGCGGCAGCTATGAGTTTGACAGCCGCCACTTGATCAGTATGACGGCAGGAGTAGAGAACTATACAGGGAAAAGCCAGACGGACATGCACACTGATATGTACGACGGCAGCGGTGGGCACAGATACGGTTTCGACAATGAGCATGCGTCACGCAATCGAATCAACAGCCTGTACACAGGAATCGATTACCAACATACGCTTGGCAGGCATGGCGGTGTCATAACGCTGTCGTATCGCTTTTCGGCGGTACCCTCCACCGTTACGTCTTCCAGCCTTTATCACTGGCAAAAAAATCAGGCGCCGGATTTAAGTCTCAGGGACCTGTGTACCACGTCCGACCTGCGTACGGACGAACATACCGGTCAGATAGACTATACCGTAACCATTGGCGGAAAGCATACATGGAGTGTGGGGGCAAAATACATCCATCGCAGCCATAAGAGTGACAATGGCGAAACTACAAGAACGGCAGGTACGGAAGAACCTTTTGCGGAAGACCAGAGTCCGTTTCTTTCTTATAGGCAGAAGACCGACATTTCATCCGCATATGCGGAATATGCCATACTGCACAAGCAAATATCAGGAAAGATGGGATTGCGTTATGAGCATTCTTCGCAGAAAGTAAGCTATCCTGAAGATAACCTCCTGACGCGTCATGAAAGTTTCGGTGCACAATTCGATAACGTGGTTCCTTCCTTGTCAATCGGCTACCATATAGGGGAGACACGGATGCTCACGTTCTCTTATGCCATGCGCATATCACGCCCCAACATCTGGAATCTGAATCCCTATGTAGACCGGACGAATCCTACAGTCATCAAGACAGGAAACCCTGACCTGACCACATCATCCTCGCATAACCTGAGCCTCTCGTTCAACTCGTTTGCCCGGCGCTTTGGAATAAACATGACGGCAGGACTCGACTTACAGGATCGTGGCATCATCGGCTACTCCTATTGGGGTAATCCTGTCTCCCTGACCGACAATATAGTAACAGGGGAAAATGCCACCCTTATCTCCACGTATGGCAATCTGCTCAAGAGAAGTAATGCTTATCTGAACCTTTACATCCGGTGGGCCCTCTCTAGGAGCACCATCTTGAATGTCAATGCAAACGGAGCATATACCAATCTTAAAAGTTCACAGCTGGGACAGCATAATAATGGATATTCAAGCAGTCTTTCGGTCAATTTACAGAAGAACCTACCATGGAGGTTGAGAATGGTAGCCGGTTGTTCGCTGAACAGCCGAAGCTTAGATTTGCAAGGGTATACCGAAGGCTCCATGATGTACCGTCTTATGTTGATTCGTTCTTTCTTGAAAGACGACAGGCTGACGGTGACCGTCTATGGAAATAATCTGTTTCAAAATGATTTGCGTATAGAACAGCTTACCGAAACTGCCGACTTTACAAATCGCTTTACGAATGTAAGACGTGACTATCGCAGCTTCGGTATAAACGTCAGCCTGCGTATAGGAAAACTGCATGATAAGGTGAAACGCACATCGAAGAGTATATCAAATGATGACGTCATCACAGATGGAAATCCAAGAAACCAGAAATAGTAAATAACAAATGAAGAGAAAGTTAGTTTTCCTGATTTTTACATACTTGGTTTTAGCATCATGTACTAATGGCCAAGTAAATACTAGGGAGCGTCAAATCCGCTTCCCGAAATATGAGAAATTCGTATGTTTAGGTAAAGAAACTCCTAGTACTAATCTAAAAAAAACATCCATGAAAATTGTAATGTATGCAGATTCTACAGGATGTACAGGGTGTAAATTGCAACTGGATATGTGGAAATTCTATATAGATGACATCCGAAAAGTTAGCAATGGAAGGGTTTCATTTCTTTTCTATCTTCAGCCACGTAGCATCAAGGAACTTAAATATTTACTGGAGTCAGAAGAATTCGATTATCCAGTATGTATTGATATCAAAGGAAGGTTTGCGAAATTGAATAATTTAAATGGAGATTATGTATGTTTGCTAGATAAAGATAATAGGATTGTATTAGAAGGACATCCTTTGCAATCTGCAAGGATAAAAAAGAAATATTTCGATAAAATATCTCAATATAAATAGTATAATAATTAGGATGAGAACTTCTATGCTCAAATCAATAAAGACTAAATTGAGAGTGTAAAGTAAACTGTGTCATGCTACAATAAAATTAGTTTTACACAGTTTATTTATTATGGACAACAATGAAATCGATTACAAGCGAGCTGCGGAACAGCTTCGTAAGGCGGAACCGTTATTTGGTAAGGATGGTGCTTTGGCACCAATGTTGGAGCGCATTTTAAATGCTGCCCTTGAAGGTGAGATGGATGCCCATCTCTCTATTGATGAGCGTTCAAAAGGCAACCGCCGTAATGGTAAAATACCTAAACAAGTGCAGACATGCTATGGTGAGGTCACTGTTGAGACACCTCGTGACCGTGACGGTTCCTTTGAACCTCAGACCGTCAGAAAGCGCGAAACGATCCTTGCTGAAGGTATGGCAGAACAGATTATAAACATGTATGCTTTTGGTACAAGTACTCGTGATATCAGCAAGTATTTTGAGCGTGAGTTTGATACCAAACTATCTGCAGAAACCATCAGTTCCATCACAGACAGAGTACTGCCTGAAATCAAGGCATGGCGTTCACGAATGCTTGATCCTGTATACGCAATATGCTGGCTGGATGCCATCCATTATAAGGTGAAGGACGAAACCGGACGTGCGGTCTCACGTGCCATTTACAACGTCTTAGGCATCAACAAGGAAGGCTACAAGGAACTTCTTGGTATGTATGTCTCCAAGAGTGAAGGTGCTAACTTCTGGTTAGAGGTTCTAAGCGATCTTCAAAACAGAGGTGTCCGGGATATACTGATATGCTGTGTTGATGGTCTGAAAGGCTTCCCTGATGCTATACAGAGCGTATTCCCCGATACAAGTGTCCACTCTGCGTTGTCCATCAAATACGCAACTCTATCAAACGCGTTGGCAGTAAGCATCAAAAGGAGTTCCTCCGTGACCTTAAAACGGTATATGGTGCCGTTAGCAAAGAGACTGCAGAAACACAGTTAGACGCCCTCGAAGGTAAGTGGGGAGAAATGTATCCCATCGTCATAAAATCATGGCGTGACAACTGGGAACGTCTCACGGAATACTTCCAGTATACACCTGCGATACGTAAGCTGATATACACCACCAACACCGTTGAAGGCTACCACAGGCAAGTACGTAAGGTAACAAAGAATAAAGGAGTTTTCCCCTCCGATACTTCTCTCGAAAAGCTTGTGTATCTGGCATACCGAAACATACGTGAGAAGTGGACGATGCCACTTGCAAACTGGTCTCAGATATCACAACAATTAGCAATAAAATTTGGAGAACGTTTTGAGATTATGTAACTTTGCCTCGGAAGAAAGGCCCCTCATCTGGCCGGCACGATTAAAAATCGTGTCATCCATATGAGGTGAAATATAAAGGGTTAGAGCCTTGACACAGTTGAATTACACAACCAAGATATGATTATGGAGTTATTATCAATCTGAGACTATCTGCTTTACAACGTTCCTTAAGCCAGAGTTGTAGTCTTTGTCTGTTTGAACTATTAAATCTTAACTTACTGTTTATAATTACAACTATATATCTTTTGTGATTGGCTGAATCTGTCTCAAATTCCTTGATATTTGAGATGCTGATTTGACTAACAGAAGGAAAAAGTTGTTTCATCTCACCGGAAACTTCAGAACTTAAAGACTCGTAACGTGTATAGGTTTCCAATTGTTTTTCCAACTCATGAATTTGTTGTGATTGTTCTATTATTTTTTTGTCATTAGCTTCCCTTGACATTGTGACTGTCGAAAGTTCTTTATTCATGAGTAATAGGCTGTCGGATTGGTCTCCCTGAATAATATTGAGCTTGTAGTCGGCCAACTGATACTTGGATAGCTTCTTGCTTGCTTTCTTGATGGTATCATGCGAAATTATTTTCCCCAAAGCAACTATATTGAGCATTTTGTCATGCTCATTGATATTCTGTGATAAAATATGTGTACCTTTAAACGTCAGTTCTTCCCTTACAAAGCTCCTTAGATTATTTTTAGTAATGCTCTGTTTAATGATAAGCATGGTCATATATGCAGCAGGGAGCATGGTCAATACCACGACAGCCATAATAAATCTTTTAACCTTGACTATCTTTTCGGCATCAATGATGGTGGTCTGCCTGAATTTGATCATTCTGGTTCCAACGAAAGTTGCCAGACAAATAAAAACGGTATTGATAAAGAATAGATAGAAAGCCCCAAAGAAATAGGATAAATTTCCAACTGCAATTCCATATCCAGCTGTACACAGTGGTGGCATGAGTGCAGTGGCAATTGCTACGCCCGGAATAACATTACCTTTGCCTTTTGTAGCCAATGCTATGAATCCGGCAGCTCCACCTAAAAGAGCAATCAGCACATCATAGAGCGATGGAGAAGTTCGTGCCAATAATTCTGATTGTGCTTCGTTCAAAGGTGTAATTAAAAAATAAATGGTGGCTGTGAGCACACTGATAACCGTAGCTATCAGATAATTGATTGCCGAACGTTTCAACAATCCAATATCATAAATACCAACAGCCAATCCAATACCGATGATAGGTCCCATTAAGGGGGAAATCAGCATGGCACCAATGATAACTGCTGTAGAATTGACATTTAATCCCAAAGAAGCAATGAAGATAGCAAAAATCAATATCCATAGCTGTGCTCCATGGAAGCTAATGGAACTTTCCACATTCTCAATCGTAGCCTGTTCATCTTCCTTGTCAGCATTGATATTGAAGTATTTTTTTAGTAATTTGAAGAATGATAATTCTTGGTGTTTCATAAGAATAACTTTTTTAGAGTCGCTTGCAAAGATATAAAAAAAAGTTATAAAAGAGAGAAATACTTGCTTGTATGTTGTCAAACAAAAGTGCACAACTGCAAATATAGTTATTTACTCTGATATTTCATTCTTTTATGCTCAGAAATTCTTTTGTTGATTGAATTTTGCTTTATTGTTTCTCTTATCCTTTTAATTTCCTCCCCTTGTCCTAAATATACATCTCTTGGTGTAAGATGATCCAACGATTCATAAAACCCTCTCTCATTATAATATTCCACCCATTGGGCAATAGTCTTTTCTAATTCAGAGGGACAGAAAATATCTTGAAGATGCGGAAAGCAGGGTATAACGAAAACAGGGAATGTAGAAAGAACTACACTCCCTGTTTTGAAGTTGCGGAGGCAAGACTCGAACATGCGACCTCCAGGTTATGAGCCTGGCGAGCTACCAACTGCTCCACTCCGCGATATGTATCATTTTTAAAGAAAATCAACATGCCTTTGCAAGGCAATCTCGTTGATTTCGGCTGCAAAGATAGTATGTTTTTCTTTAACATGCAAATATCTACGTTATTTTTTTTTCGTAAGGTCTAAAAAAAAGGTGGTTTGTTGTCTATCTGAAATAAAACTTATACTTTTGCGCACAAGAGTCGAGATGTGCAATTAATTGTTAAGGAAGAATTACGATGTCAATATCAAAAACGAGACAGAAGTTGGTGGATGTTGCACGGCTTTTATTTGCAAAGAATGGCATTGCCAATACGACAATGAACGACATTGCTTTGGCATCGGGTAAAGGCCGGCGCACGCTCTACACCTATTTTAACCGGAAGGAAGATGTTTATTCGGCTGTTATCGAGTCGGAGTTAGAGCGTTTATCAGACAAATTAGACGAGGTGGCGAGCATGAAGATGCGTCCACAGGAGAAAATTATTGAGCTGATTTACACGCATCTGAGCATGATTCGCGAGACCGTCGTGCGCAATGGCAACCTGCGTGCTGAGTTTTTCCGCAACATTTGGATGGTGGAAAAGGTGCGAAAGAATTTCGATGAAGACGAGATAGAGCTCTTCAGAAAGGTTTATGCCGAAGGGAAGAGCGAGGGCGAATTTGACATTGACGACATCGACTTGGTGGCCGACATCACACATTATTGCATTAAAGGACTTGAAGTGCCGTTCATTTACGGGCGTTTGGGCCATGGTTTGACCGAAGCTTCGAGCAAACCTTTGGTAGCAAAGGTGGTGTATGGTGCTTTAGGGAAATCAATCAACCGATAATTATTTGAATTAAATTTAAGTATAAAAAATGGGAATTTTAAGTGGAAAGACAGCCCTGATTACAGGCGCTGCACGCGGCATTGGTAAAGCCATTGCCTTGAAGTTTGCCGCAGAAGGTGCAAACATTGCATTTACCGATTTGTTTATCGACGAAGAACATGGCGGCTTAGCCACCGAACGTGAGATTGCAGCATTGGGCGTAAAGGCAAAAGGTTATGCCAGCAACGCCGCAGACTTTGCACAGAGCGAAGAGGTGGTGAAGCAAGTGAAGGACGAATTTGGCAGCATCGATATCTTGGTCAACAACGCCGGCATCACGAAAGACGGTTTGATGTTGCGCATGACCGAGCAGCAATGGGATGCCGTTATCGCTGTGAACTTGAAGAGCGCCTTCAACTTTATCCACGCCTGCGTGCCTGTCATGATGCGTCAGCGTGGCGGTTCAATCATCAACATGGCTTCGGTTGTCGGCGTGCATGGCAACGCAGGCCAAAGCAACTACGCGGCTTCGAAGGCCGGATTGATTGCTTTAGCGAAGAGTGTGGCACAGGAGATGGGACCCAAAGGCATTCGTGCAAACGCCATTGCACCAGGATTTATCGACACGGCTATGACGCAAGCCCTCTCTGACGAAGTGCGCAAGGAATGGACCAGCAAGATACCTTTGCGTCGTGGTGGAACGGTTGACGACATTGCCAACACAGCTATCTATTTGGCATCCGACCTCTCGAGCTACGTTTCGGGGCAGGTTATCCAGGTAGATGGCGGTATGAACATGTAGGATGCCCTTAACATCATCGTGTTTTGATACCCGTTTACGAAGATAATCACATTATTATTGTCTACAAGCAGAGTGGCGAAATCGTTCAAAGCGACAAGACGGGCGACGTGCCACTCTCTGACATTGTGCGGCAATATATTCGCGAAGAGCACCACAAGCCGGGGAATGTTTACCTCGGTGTGGTGCATCGTCTCGACCGCCCTGTGTCGGGCTTGGTGATGTTTGCCAAAACATCGAAAGCACTGACGCGACTGAACAACATGTTTCGGGCGGGCGAGGTGCACAAAACCTATTGGGCCATCACGAAGAATTGTCCGCCGCAACCCGAGGCAACGCTCACGAGCTGGCTGCTCAAAAACGAGCAACAAAACAAGAGTTATGCGTATGACCACGAAGTGCCTCGGTCGAAGAAGGCCATCTTGCACTACAAGCTCATTGCGGCCTCGGAGAACTATCATTTGTTGGAGATTAACTTGCTCACAGGCCGACACCACCAAATTCGGTGTCAGTTGGCCGAGATGGGCTGCCCCATCAAAGGCGATTTGAAGTATGGTGCGGCACGCAGCAACCCCGGTGGCGAGATTGATTTGCTGTCACATCACGTGTCGTTTGTGCACCCTGTTTCTAAGGAACTCATAGAGCTCACATCGCCTTTGCCCGACGACTTGTTGTGGCATCGCTTGGCAGCGAGCGTGAAACCTTAGCTCGTGCAAACGACATGCAGCGCCTCAACCCCATGAAAAAAGTGCTGACAAACAAATTGTCAGCACTTTGTGTATAGCCGTGGCGCCATCGGATATGTCCTTTCTGCAACCGATGCGCGAGCTACTGTTTTCTATCGTGTAATTTGAAATAGCACGTTGCTAATTTTTTTTTGAAGATTTTGGAGCGATTTAGAGCTTGCCCACCAAGTCAACACCCGGTTTGAGCGTTTCTTTTCCGCGCGTCCAGCGTGCAGGGCACACCTCACCTTGATGCGTAGCAACAAACTGTGCTGCCTCGATTTTGCGCACCAACTCGTCGGCGTTGCGGCCGATGTTGTTATCCTGTATCTCGGCAATTTTAATCAGTCCCTCGGGATTTACGACAAATGTGCCACGATAGGCGATGCCCTCATCCTCTTTGTAGACACCAAAGGCCTTTGCCAACACAGCCAAAGGGTCGGCCAGCATGGTGTATTCAATGTTTTTGATGCGTGGCGAAGCGTCGTGCCATGCCTTGTGCACAAAATGCGTGTCGCAGCTCACCGAGAACACCTCGACGCCCATTTCCTTGAGCTGTGCATATTTGTCCTGCAAGTCCTCCAACTCGGTGGGGCAAACAAAGGTGAAATCGGCGGGATAGAAGAAGAACACGGCCCATTTGCCTTCGATGTCCTTGTTGGAAACTTCGATGAAGTCGTTCCCTTTGAACGCGTTCACCTTGAATTCAGTTACGTGTGAATTGATAATTGAAGCCATAATCATTTTTATTTTAAAGCGTGAATGAAATCATTTTCTTGCGTTTTAGCCTTGCAACCTGTCGGCCACAACCTGCCAGTTGATGATTTGCCAAACGGCCTGCACATGGTCGGCGCGACGATTGAAATAGTCGATGTAGTAGGCATGTTCCCACACGTCGATGCCCAACAGCGGCGTCTCATGATGGCGCAGCGGATTGCCTGCATTGCTCTCTTTGCGAATGACCAAACGGCCATCTTGCTGCTGAGCCAACCATGCCCATCCCGAGCCAAAGAGCGTGAGAGCGGCCTGTGTGAACTGCTCTTTAAAGGTGTCGAAGCTGCCAAAATCGCGATTAATCAGTTCGAGCAGCGTGCCCGTGGGCAGATTGTCGGCCTTGGCCGGCATAAACTGCGTGAAATAAAGAGCGTGGTTGAGCGTCTGGCCGGCATTGTTGAACAACGGACCTTCGGGCACCTCGGCCACCAACTCCTCAACGCTCTTCGCGCTCCAAGGCGTGTCCTTCACGAGCGAAGCCAGCGTGTTGACATAGTTTTGCAAATGTTTGCCGTAGTGATAGCCGATGGTTTCGCGGCTGATAACGGGTTCTAAAGCATTGTCTGCATAGGGCAGAACAGGCATTTCTATTTTCATATTCGTTTTTATTTTAATCGTGAAACTTTGTTTTTATTTTTTTCGTTTGCAAAGTTAACCGATTTGCGTTTTGCCTCCAACTCAAAAAATCTATGTGCAAATAGAATTTTTCAATCTTGCGGAATTTCCCGACACCCATCTTTTTGATTTTTCGGGGCTGCGGAATTTTCCGACGCGCCGTTTTAACTCGATTTGGCCTTGCGGAATTTCCCGACGCCTCGTTTTAACTTGATTTGGCCTTGCGGAATTTCCCGACGCCCATCTTTTTGATTTTTTGGCCTTGCGGAATTTCCCGACGGCCCATTTTAACTTGATTTGGGCTTGCGGAATTTCCCGACGCCCATCTTTTTGATTTTTCAGCCTTGCTGGAACTCCAGCAACCCATCTTTTTGATTTTTCGCCCTTGCTGGAACTCCAGCAGCCCGTCTTTTTGATTTTTCAGCCTTGCTGGAACTCCAGCAGCCCATCTTTTTGATTTTTCAACCTTGCTGGAACTCCAGCAGCCCATCTTTTTGATTTTTTAGCCTTGCTGGAACTCCAGCAGCCCATCTTTTTGATTTTTCAGCCTTGCTGGAACTCCAGCAGCCCATCTTTTTGATTTTTCAGCCTTGCTGGAACTCCAGCAGCCCGTCTTTTGATTTTTCAGCCTTGCTGGAACTCCAGCAGCCTCTTTTGATTTTTCAGCCTTGCTGGAACTCCAGCAG
>NZ_JH114215.1:155446-187625 GCF_000224615.1 Segatella oulorum F0390 | reverse complement strand
CAGCCTTGCTGGAACTCCAGCAGCCCGTCTTTTTGATTTTTCAGCCTTGCTGGAACTCCAGCAGCCCATCTTTTTGATTTTTCAGCCTTGCTGGAACTCCAGCAGCCCGTCTTTTTGATTTTTCAGCCTTGCTGGAACTCCAGCAGCCCGTCTTTTTGATTTTTTAGCCTTGCTGGAACTCCAGCAGCCCTTGCCCTCCCCTCCCCCTTCAACATAAGACACAAAAAAGCAGGCAAGAGAAAATCTCCTGCCTGCCCGAAATAATATTCTAATAAAAAAACCTTTTCGATTGAAAAGCGGGGGGTCGCTGTTAACGAAGTTTTCCGCTTAAGTTAATTGCCTGTGCAACCATTACTGCAACAACGGCAAATGTCATTAATGTTACCATAACTTTTTTCCTTTCTTTTTAAATTGTTATCCTTAAAATCTCGGTGCAAAGGTAACACGAATGCTGGCGCAGTGCAAGTTTTTCGGCCAAAAGGGGCCGCAAACAGGTGTTTTGTTGACTTAGGTCAAACTTTTGGCCTTGCGGATGGCGCGGCGAAAGCTCCACCAATAGAGCAGCCCTGCCGTGGTGAGCCCCACGGGGAAAGAGCTCCAGATGCCCACTAATCCGCCGCGAAGCCAAATGCCCATGACATAGCTCAGCGGCAACGAGATGACAAAGAATGCCACAAAGGCCACCACCATCAGCGGACGCACGTGGGAGAGGCCGCGCAGGGCGTTGGCATAGTTGGACTGCATGCCGTCGCCAAATTGATAGATGATGAAGGGGATGATGGTCAACGAAACCAGGTTTACCACTTCGGCAGACGAGGTGAAGAGGGCGCCGATGCTGTTGCGGAAGAGGAATATGGGGATGCTGATGGCCACGGCCATGCAGAGAATGAGCTGAAATCCGGCATGCGCCACCGTTTCGGCCCGCTGATAGTCGTGTTGCCCATGGAAATTGCTCACGCGGATGGCTACGGCGGCCGACATGCCATAGTAGAGCATATAGCCCAGCTGGCTAATGGTGAGCATCACTTGGTGGGCGGCCAAAGCTGTGGTGCCAATCCATCCCACCATGACGCTCGACAAGCTGAAGGCGGCTGTCTCCATGCCCATCTGCAAGGCCAGAGGCCAGCCTTGCTTGTTTTGATAAAGAAAATTGTGGCGGTTGACGCTTTGGCTGAAAAAGCCTTGCCGATAGCGTTGGTTGCGCGGATGCACAAAAAACAACGTGACCAACGCCAAACACATGAACACGCGCGAGAGCATAGTGGACAAGCCCGCCCCAAAAAGTCCCATTTCGGGGCAGCCCAAATGGCCATAAATAAAGATGTAGTTGCCCGCGATGTTGAGCACGTTTCCGGTAATCATCACCACCATCGACGTGACGGTGTTCGACGTTCCATCGAAGAACTGCTTGAAGGTGTTAAAGCCGATGACGAAGGGTATCGACACCAAATTGATGAGGAAATAGGGGCGCATGAACCGCAAGAGCTCGGCTGGCTGCCCCAAACGATCTAAATTAAGGTAGAGCGTGGTCATGACGGCCAGCAGGATGAGCGTGAGCACACTTCCGGCCGCCAAGCCATTTTTCAGCACTCCGCCGATGGCTTCGGGCTTCGATTGGCCATAAAATCGGCCAATGATGGGCGTTAATCCGTAAGAAAATCCTAAGCCAAAAAGCAATGCCAAAGTAAACATGTTGGTGACAAAGCTGGCGGCGGCTAACTCGGGCAACGAGTGGTGGCCTATCATCAGCGTGTCGGCAAAACCCAACACAATCGTGCCCAACTGCCCTATCGTGATGGGCACGCCCAAGCGAATGAGGGCGGGATACTGCGCCGTGTACTTCTGAAAAGAATGTTGCATCGTTGTTGTTGTTTCTACATTAAAAAAGAACTATCATAGACTGCTGTTTGCGGCAGCAGGTAGAAACGTCTGACCCATTACAAACCTATACGATAGTGGGTGCAAAAGTAGGCCTTTTTTCGTTCCCCAACAAATAATCTACGGGGTTTTATTTGGGTATTCCGCGTGATTTTCCTAAATTTGTCTCGTCAAAACAAGCAAGTGAAAAGAAATATTTCCAACATATTCAAAATCATTCTACCGTTGCTTTTGGGCGGCGCCATCCTTTACTGGATGTATCGCGGATTTGATTTCCACAAGGTGAACGACGTGCTGTTTCACCAAATGAACTGGACGTGGATGATTTTGTCGTTTCCCTTTGGCATTTTAGCCCAGGCTTTTCGCGGGTGGCGCTGGCAACAGACCTTAGCACCGATGCACGAGTATCCGCGCCGCAAAACCACGGTCTATGCCGTGTTCCTCTCCTATGCCGTGAGCCTCATTGTGCCGCGCATGGGCGAATTCACGCGATGCGGCGTGCTGAAACACTACGACGGCGTGTCGTTTCCCAAAGCCATCGGAACCGTTGTCACGGAGCGCATCATCGACTCGCTGTTGGTGATGCTCATCGCGGGTATCACGTTCCTCTCGCAAATTCCCGTCTTCATGCGCTTCTTCGCCAAGACGGGCACGCGCATCGACACGTTTCTCACCAACTTTTCGGCCGCAGGCTGGGCAGTAACCTTTACCTGTGGCGCAGCTGTTTTCCTGCTGGTTTATTACCTCTATCGGCGGTTGGCAGTGACCAGCAAAATCAAATCGACGGTCAACAGCGTGTGGCAAGGCATCGTTTCGTTAAAGAATGTGCGCAATGTGCCCTTATTCCTTTGCTACACCCTCGGCATTTGGGTCAGCTACTTCCTGCACTATTACCTCACGTTTTTCTGCTTCACCGCCACAGCTTCGCTTTCGTTTTCGTGCGCCATGGTGACGTTCATCGTGGGCAGCATCGCTGTTATCGTGCCCACGCCCAACGGTGCCGGCCCGTGGCATTTCGCCGTAAAGACGATGCTGATGCTCTATGGCGTGGCCGAATTTTCCGCCCTCAACTTCGTGCTCATCGTGCACAGCATTCAAACCCTCTTGGTCGTTGCGATGGGCATATATGCTTGGATTGCACTGCTCTTCATGAAGCGGCGGCAAAGTAAATAGAACATATCAACCATAAAAAAATATAAGTATGCGTGAAATTGCAAAATTAGAACCCACATGCGTCTGGCGACACTTTGATGCCCTAACGCAAGTTCCCCGTCCATCGGGACATTTAAAACCCGTACAACAATTCTTGCTCAATTTTGCCAAGCAAGCAGGTGTCGAAGCTTTTGTCGATGCAGGAAACAACGTGGTAATGCGTAAACCAGCCACACCCGGTATGGAAAATCGAAAGACCGTGCTCATGCAAGCTCACATGGACATGGTTCCACAGAAGAGTCCCGAGAGCCAACACAATTTCGAGACCGATCCTTTGGAGACTTATGTCGATGAAGAAGGATGGGTGCGTGCGCGCAACACCACCTTGGGTGCCGACGATGGCATTGGCGTTGCCGCTATCATGGCGGTGATGGAAGCAAAGGACTTGCAGCACGGCCCCATCGAAGCGCTCATCACCGCAGACGAAGAGACGGGTATGTTTGGCGCAAATGATTTGCCCACAGGCGAGTTGCACAGCGACATTTTGATGAATCTTGACTCCGAAACGTGGGGGAAATTCGTCATTGGCAGTGCGGGCGGCATCGACATCACCGCGACGTTGGGCTACCAGCCTGCGCCTGCGGACACAAGCCACACCGCACTTCGCGTGACGCTGAAGGGACTACGCGGAGGTCACTCGGGCTTGGAAATCCACGAAGGGCGCGCCAACGCAAACAAGTTGATGGTGCGTTTCATGCGCAAGGCGATTGCCGAATGTGGTGCGCAGCTCGTCAGCTGGGAAGGGGGAAACATGCGCAATGCCATTCCGTTCAAGGCCGAGGTTGTGCTCACCATGCCACAGGATAAAGCCGAAGCGGTTCAGGCTTTAGTTGTAGCATGCAAAGCTTGTTTCTGCGACGAATATAAGACTATCGAGCCCAACTTGGAGTTCTTTACCGAAGTAACGGCGCTTCCGAGCGAGGTCGTTCCCACCGAGATACAGGATAACCTCGTCAATGCTATCTACGCATGCCACGATGGCGTGGTGCGCATGATTCCGGCTTATCCCGACGTCGTAGAGACATCGAGCAACTTAGCCATTATCAACATCGCAAACGGCAAGGCGGCCATCAAGATCCTTGCGCGCTCTTCCCGCGAAGACATGAAGGTGTATATTGCCACCACGCTCGAGAGCTGTTTCAACATGGCGGGCATGAAGGTCGAGATGAGCGGCAACTATGGCGGCTGGGACCCCAATCCCGAGAGTGAGGTGCTGCGCTTACTCAAGAAAATCTATCGCGAGCAAAATGCGCAAGAGGCCGTCGTTCAGGTTGACCACGCCGGCTTAGAATGTTCCGTCATCTTGGGCAAGTATCCAGGTATGGACGTCGTAAGTCTCGGTCCCACAATCCGAAGCCCACACACAACCAACGAAAGGTGCGAGGTCGCATCCATCCTGCCATTCTGGAACTTATTGAAGCAAGCACTCCTTGAAGTGCCGCAGAAATAAAACACAGTCTCTACAACATTCAGTTGCTGCTTGCCGTGTTGTTTTTTGCAACAACCTGCAAGCAGCAACCCTTTTCAGATAGGCGACTTACAACATCCGACGAGCCTTCCTATCATTCCCAACCGAAATATTCAACAGCGACACGGCACAAGCATGCTGCACACCCGAAAATACGTTTTGCCCTCGCGCGCAACCCACGCATTTAGCAGCCTATTATTTTGTCATGTCCTCGCTTTGCAGTAATTTTGTGGAAAAATAAAAAATAATAATCGCACGATGACTTATTCAATTGAAAAAGTAACCACGCTTATTGGCGCACGTCGTTTTGGCGAGCGCGACACCCAAATTAGCTTCATCCTTTCCGACAGTCGTTCGCTCTGCTTCCCTGAGGAAACTTTATTTTTCGCCTTGCGCAGCGGCCGCAACGATGGGCATCGCTACATCAACGAGCTTTATGCACGCGGCGTCCAAAATTTTGTTGTCTCAACGCTGCCACAAGACTGCGCACAACATTATCCCGACGCCAATTTCTTGTTGGTGCTCGACACCTTGGAAGCGCTGCAACGCTTAGCCGAGCGGCACCGCGACGAGTTCAACATTCCGATCGTCGGCATCACCGGCAGCAACGGAAAGACGATGGTGAAAGAATGGTTAAACCAAATTCTGAGTGGCGACTTCATGGTGACACGTTCCCCACGCAGCTATAACTCGCAGGTGGGCGTTCCGCTGAGCGTCTGGCTCTTGGATCGGCACTCCCAGGTGGGAATATTCGAAGCCGGCATCAGCAAACCGGGCGAAATGCTCGCTTTGCGCAACATCATACAGCCCACGATAGCCGTGCTTACTAACATCGGAGACGCTCACCAGGAGAATTTCGCCAGTCGCGAAGCTAAATGCATGGAGAAGTTGCAGCTTTTCCACGATGCCCAAGTTGTCGTCTACAATGGCGACGATGTTCTCGTGAAGCATTGCGTTAGCGAGCAACATGATTTGCATGCCGAACAACTGTTTTGGTCGTGCGCAGATGCCGCAGCCCCCTTCTATATTAATAAGGTGGAAAAGAGCGGCTCCGCAACCCTCGTGACCTATCGCTACGCAGGCGAGACGAACAGCTATCGGCTGCCGTTCATCGACGAGGCCTCCATCAGCAACTCCTTTGCTTGCGCGCTCGTTGCCCTCAAATTGGGTATCAGTCCCGACACCTTAGCGCAACGCATGGCGCAGTTAGAGCCCATCGCCATGCGCTTGGAGGTGAAAGAGGGGCAGCATGGGTGCACACTCATCAACGACAGCTACAACTCCGACATCAATGCGTTAGACATCGCATTAGACTTTATGAATCGCCGCCCCGACCATCAGGGCCGCCGACACACGTTGATTCTGAGCGACATCTTTCAGAGCGGCCTCACGCCCGATGCGCTCTATCGCGAGGTGGGCACGCTTTGCCGCCAACGGGGCATCGAGAAGTTCATCGGCATTGGGCGCGAGCTCTGTGCCCATGCGCTATCCATCGAGGTGCCCGAGAAACACTTCTTCCCCACCGTTGAGGACTTCATCGCCAGTGCGGCCTTTAGCCAACTCCACGATGAGGTCATCTTGCTGAAAGGGGCACGCAGCTTTAACTTCGAGCAAATCACCGACCTCCTTGTGAAACGCGTACACGAGACCACGCTCGAAGTAAACCTCAATGCGGTGGTGAAAAATCTTAATTATTACCGCAGTTTCCTGCATGCGGACACCAAGTTGGTTTGCATGATCAAGGCCGACGCCTATGGGGCGGGCAGCGTGGAGATTGCGAAGACCCTGCAAGAGCACAGGGTGGACTACTTAGCCGTGGCCGTGGCCGACGAGGGCGTTACGCTGCGCCGCAATGGCATCACGAGCAACATCATGATCATGAATCCGGAGATGACAGCCTTCAAGACGATGTTCGACTACGATTTGGAGCCCGAAGTTTACTCCTTCCGCCTGCTCGACGCCCTTGTGAAAGCCGCCGAAAAGGAGGGCATCACCGGATACCCCGTACATATTAAGCTCGATACCGGCATGCACCGCTTAGGCTTCAATCCGAGCGAAGACATAAGCGAGTTGATCAGTCGATTGAAGCGACAGAACGCCATCATTCCGCGCTCGGTGTTCAGCCACTTCGTTGGGTCAGACAGCGACGAGTTCGATCGCTTCAGCGCCGAGCAATATCGGCTCTTCCTAAAGGGCAGTGACCAGTTGCAAGCTGCTTTCGACCACAAGATTTTACGCCATATCGACAATAGCGCTGGCATCGAGCACTTTCCCGAGCGACAAATGGACATGTGCCGCCTTGGGCTGGGCCTCTATGGCATCAATCCACGCAGCAACAAGACATTGAACAACGTCAGCACCTTGCAGACCACCATCTTGCAGCTACATCGCGTGCCGCAAGGAGAAAGCATCGGATATAGTCGCAAAACATTCCTCACGCGAGACAGTATCATCGGTGCAATACCCATAGGATATGCCGATGGACTCGACCGCCGACTCAGTAATCGCAAAGGTTACTGTCTCGTGAACGGAAAACGAGCTGACTACGTGGGAAATATCTGCATGGATGTGGCCATGATCGATGTCACCGACATTGCGTGCCATGAAGGCGACCGCGTGGAGGTGTTCGGAGACCATTTGCCCGTCACCGCATTGAGCGATATCATGGGAACCATCCCTTATGAAGTGCTCACAGGCATCAGCAACCGCGTAAAGCGCGTTTATTTTCAAGACTAAAGCATGTTGCTTTTCCGAAATAAACTTGCGTAAAAAAGATAAAGGTTATCACACTACAAAAAGACACTCGAGAGCTATCTCTTGAGTGTTTTTTCGTTTTTTGTCATGCTTGCGGAAGTCTCCGCAAGTCTGTTTCCGAGTGGAAACGTGTTTGCGGAAGGTTCCGCAAGTCTGTTCCCGAGCAGAAATGCGTTTGCGGAAGGTTCCGCAAGTCTGTTCCCGAGTGGAAACGCGTTTGCGGAAGGTTCCGCAAGTATGTTCCCGAGCGGAAATGCGTTTGCGGAGAGTTCCGCAAGTCGTTCCCGAGCGGAATCACATTTGCGGAACATTCCGCAAACATGTCATTTTTTGATTTTTGGCTTGCGCATCATGTTTTCATCGATGTGCTGAAATGTGCTTTGCATGCGAGTGATTGCCATGCACTATATCCTATTTACACTATAGATACGGATGATTTCATAAGGTTATAAAAAGAGAGCATCACCCTTGCGAACCATGTCGCAAAGATGATGCTGCTTAGAAAAAGATTTGCGGAAAGTGTAAAAATCAATAAACTACATCATTTGATGGGATTTCCTTTCTTATCACGTCGTGATAGCGCCGCCACCTTCACTTCGAAGTCGCTCTTTGAGTTGTCGTCGTCGACAAACTTGCGTCCGTCCCATTTCCTGGTGAGCGCTAAGCCCGAATATATGGGTAAGTCGCTCGGCTTTAACGACGAGAAGCCCACATCGGTCACTGCGTTGTATCCCTTATCCAATTTGCTTGGTCGCATTTGGAAACGGGTTCTCGGACATATCGTCATGCAGTCGATCACGTGGTCGAAGGGAATCTCTATAGCATAGAAATCGGCGAACTGGCTGCTTGTGATGTTGATATAATGCCTGTATTTATTGCGCTCCTTCGTGTCGTCAGTATTCTTTTTGAAGTCGTCGGGCGTCCACGGCAATCGGACGAGCGCCACACCCGTGTGTTCAGAGAGAAAGGTGAGTTCGAACTGCCACGCAAGCTTGCCGCTGGCTGTCTTCGTCATATAGATGGGCTGCATATCGGGCACGTCGGGGTTGTTTTTGTCATTTTTGTTACCCGTGGGCATGGTCCACTCATAATCGGCCTTTGTGAGGTCGAGAAAAGCCTCCAATCCCTTGTACTCCTTAAGGTCGAGTTCCTCCCCATTCTCCTCGGCGTTGGCGCGCAACCATGCGATGAACTGCTTTTCGTGGTCGATGGCATACTTTGCGATGATGACCGACTTATGTGGTGGCACGGGGTGCTGCGTGCCGTTTCCGGGGAAATAAGAAATAGCACCCACACCGTAATATCGATTGACAAAGTCGTCTTTAGGAGCAAACTGAATGATAGTAGTGGGATCAATGGCATTTGTACAAAGTGCCAGCCCGTCGAGATACTTTGTCTCGTCGGTGGGGTTATAAATCTCGATGTATTGGTCGTCGTTATACATATCCGGACTATTGGGAAAGCCCCATTTTCGCAAATCACGCACCCAATAATGGCCTGCGTAGAAGACTTCCTTGATGAGAAGATGGTCGACGCGCGTTTTCGAGGTGGTGCGCTTCTCGGGGAGCTCATTGCGCACACAACTCGTGAGCGAAACAAGCAAAAGAAGAACCGCATATCGAATGTTAGAAATCGTTTTCATATTGTGCTGTTGTGATGAATGATAATTCGTTAAAGAAACCAGTTGCCTAAACCGCGCCCACCGCCGACGCCGTGGGTTTGCACGTTTTGAGCGGCTTCGAGCGCTTCTTCCGGCGTCAAACCAATCTCAAGACCCAAATAATAATAAAGCGGATCGTTGGGATCAATGGTGGTAGGGTCGGTATCGAAGCTGCTGCAGAACACCTTGATGGGAATGTTGAAGCGCAACACCTCTTTCCACTCCGAATTGTTGCCATATTCTTTCGGCTCATCGGGGTTGTAGGCCTCCGCGCAGATAAAGGGACTGAGAAATTCGTAGGTGGAGTGGCGCTGCAAGTATGCGTCGCGCGGAATGAGCGCCTTTCTGCCCTTCGGGCACTTCATGACGCGCACCGAAAGGAAGAATCGGGGCAGCAAATAGGATGGGCGCGTGTACTTTCCGGCCTCTCCTGTGGCGGGGTCCACGCGGCGGGTGATTTTAAGTGGCCACTCGGTGTGACGGCTGTCGTTCTCGTCGGCTTCAATATCAAAATTGAAGTGTCCCTTCAATCCCACGCGGTCTTGATCGTAAGGCGCCACTGCCCAGTCGGCGTCCGCGCGTCCCAAAGGAGGAAGCAGGCGCTGATTAAACAATTCACGCGCTCCGTCGGCCATAGCGTCATGAATCCATGTGTCGCGGTAGGTATATTCAAAGACTTTCGGAGTGGCATTAGCGCGTTGCTTCCACGAAATGCTATCGGCAAAGAAGGGAGATGGCACGGGAGTTGTGTCGATGGTTCCGCCCGGCTTCCATTCACCATAAGAAGTCTTCTTCGGATGCCACGTTCCGCGGCAATCGGTCACTGTGTAGGGTTTCCCTTTGTCGTCGACGTCGCTCACGGTGAAAAAGATTTGATACTCATCCGAGTGGCTGAGGATATCGTCGTTGAGGAGACGTCCCTCTTTGTCGAAGAAGTAGAGACACAAGCCCCAGCGCTTCAGCCTTCCGCCAATGATGCGGATATAGTCGGGACCGCGCTTTCCCTCGTTTTGCTCTAAGAAGGTAACGGTGCTTTGGCGGTCTACCGCAACCGTGGGCCAGGCCGTATTGTTGTTGTGGATGATGGCAAATTGCTCCTGTCGCCATGGCGCGTTGCGATAGACAAAGTTCCCATGCATCATTCCGTCGCCGTGCGAATGACCTTCTTTAAACATAGCCAAGCACGTGGCCCAGTTGTTGAATGCGCCTTGCGGATCGGGGTTGTTGAGCGGCTGCGTCACCTTTATTTTCTTCAGACTGTCCACGTAGCGGTCGGCGCCGCTGTGTGCGAGTCCCTTCGCAGTTAAGGGATTCTCGTTATAATCGACATGGACGTTACCAAATACGAAGTCGTCGCACGCCGTGCAAAGTGCGGAAATGCCCGCAACGATAAATATATGTCGAAAGATTCTTTTCATTGTTTGCTTTGTTTTCGTGCTACATTAAAACAAGATGATGTCTATATTGTGTGAAAAAAGACGCGGGATCATTGAGCATGCGCCAAAGCGTGTGAGCATCGGCCTGCGGATAAAATCGCTTGATATCGGCACAACATTGCGTCTCGCCGTCGTGCGTGTCGGCCAAGATGCGCACCGACAGCGGGTAGTCGATGTCGAAGCTATCCCAGCCGGCCTGCAACTGGTTGAAGTTCCACAGATAGTCGTGCTCGCTGTTCTCCGTGTTGCAGTATTTGGCCGGCCGCTCGGCTTCGCCCACATGCTGTTGCCCCTTGTTGAGGATATGGCAGATTTTGATTTGCAACTGAAACGCCATTCTGCCTTGCTTGAATTGCATGATGCCCTTAAATCCTAAGCGGTCGAATGGCGCACCGGCTTCTAAGCTACGCCCTTGTCGCAATAAGCCCACCGTTTCGCCATAGCGTTGGCGCGGCGCGTCGGTGTCGGGATCGATGAAGTCGTCGTTGTAGGCATCAAGGAACGTTTTGCCCAATTCCTCCTCCACGGGGTCGGTATCGCGATAGTCGTAGGTGAAAATCTCGGGGGTGAGCGCGTTCAACTTCATCATGTCGATGACGCGATAGAGCATGTAGGTCTTCCCATTGGGCGCAACATAAGGCTGCGTGGCTTCGGGTTTCCCCGATCGTTCAATCGCCGTCCACGACAAGTTTTCGTCGTAGTGCACTTGGTTTTGTCCCAACGTGAAATGCGGTGGTGCGAAGATGTTGATGGCCGAATACTTCGTTGCGGGCTCGGCTTGCGTGCCTGCACCACGAAATGTGTAGCGGTCATAATAGGTGGAAGGCTGTGCCAACGTGCGTGGATAGACTAATTGAAGCCCGCGGACGATGTCTTTATCGTCGTCCCGACGCTGGTCGAGCGAGCTATTGCCCACAGTGAAGAAATGCTGATGCACAAGCAAAGTGGCATTGTCTTCGTCGGGAACATTCACGCCCTCTTTATCCTTTTTATAAGGATAACCCGAGAATTGATGGTTGATGAGCATTCCGTTCTGGTCGTAATAGCGCAGTTCCAAACCATAATAAATCTTGTCGGATGCCACCACATCGAATTGCTTACGTGCGGTAGTGATGACCATTTGTCCGTCGTCGTCGCGCGAAATATCTATCTCTTGGAGAATGGGAACGAGCGTGCTGTCGCCCGTCACGTGATAAGTGTTATAAGCCCGCACGGAGTCATCGCCGTTCGGCCCCACGCCAATCATTCCCCCTTTATAGCCCATGCGCAGAATGGCATGCACAGCATAAATCTGGTCATGCCCCTTCACGTCGCGCTCTATTGAGGAGGGTGGCGCTTTGATGATTTTCTTAAAGAAGTCGTCTACGCGCTCGTTCGAACAGCTCGCGAAGAGCAGCATCGCGCTAATGAAGATATAGAATTGTTTCATTTTGCTTCGAATTAAAATTTATAAATGGTGCGCAGCGAATAATTCACGCCGCGTTCGTGTGCGTAATAACGAAAGCGGTCGGTATACTCTTTATACAAGGCATTGAGCATGTTCTCACCCACGAGCATGATTTTCCATTGCCTTTTGTGGGCGAAATTAATCGAAAAATCGAGCGTCCCGTTCAATAAGAAATAGCCCGCAGGCGAGTCGCTCACCAAATCTTTATCGGGATCGAAACGCCGTTGCTTCGTCACATAGATGCCCGAGAGCGAGAGCGATGCCCGATATTTCTTTCCGCTCGAAAAGCTACGTGCGTAATTGCCCGAAAGGCCGTAACGATCTGACGGCATAAACGGGAGCCAATCATTGCGTGTGATGTTGCGTGCAAACGTCCATTCGCCCTTGCCCACAAACGTCAAATCGTTCAGCGGCTTCACCGTCACCTCCACATCGCCGCCATAGAGCCGCACGTTGTCTTGGTCGTAGATAAACTTAGGATATTTTCCGTTCGGGCGGTTCTGAAAACGATCCTTTCCCGTTCCAATGTGGTCGTAGATGTAGCTGTTGATGCGCTGATAAAAGAAACTCGGCTCCACCGACAGCCATGGCGTGCGATAGCGAGCGCCAAAGACCGATTTATAACCGCGCTCACTGGCCAAATGGCGGTTGCCCACCACCCAATAAGAGCCGTCCTGCAGACCGATGGCATAAAGCTCGTTGATGTCGGGTGGACGCCACGACCAACCCACATTCGCCCGAACATCCCACTGTTCGTTAAACTGATAATGCCCGGCCAAGCTCGCCGTGAAGTTGCTATAGAGTTTAAAGTCGTCGTAATAGGTGTAGTTGCTCAGACTCGTATAGCCGTTGACCGACATCACTCGGAAATCATAGCGTGCACCCAGCGCACATTGCAGCTTGCCAAATTGCGCCTTGTGCAAGAAGAAGCCGCCCATCGAGAGCGCTGCAAAGTTGGGCACAAAGGCGGGTTGCTTCGTGCCGGGATAGTTGAAATTGGTTTGATAGGTGTTCGACAGTCCCGCCTCGGTCGACATGTTCCACAATCGCCATTTGGCATGCCACAACACATCAAACTTATAGGTCTTGAGGATTAAATCCTGCACAGGAATCCAACTCCACTGATCCTTTTTGCGATTTTCAAACTCTTGTCGCAAATTTTCCTGAAACGACAGTGTGAAATCCACCTGATGTTGCTTGCTGATTGCCCATTTCAGCTCGCCCTTGAGCGTCACATGCTGCGACTGTTGAAACGGCGGTTTGATGCGATAGGAAAACGGAAAGAAACTCTCGGGATCAGGACGTCCATATTCAAAACGCTTCAGCAACTGGTCTAAATCGGATATTTTGCTGGCATAATAAATGCCGCTGCGCTGATAATAAATGCTCGAAAAGAGCGTTGCCGTCAGCTTGCGCCCTTGCCAGCCCCCCATGGCCGACAAGCTGATGGTGTTGTAGCCCGTGTTGTTGAGCAGATAGTCGGCCGTGCGATAATCGCCGCCGCGGGTGTACATGCCGTGCAAGCGCAGCCCCACCTGCCGATAGCCCATCTCCACATTGCCACTGCCACTCACGCCGCGCGCATTGGTGTCATAGCCAAGGTTCACCGTGCCGCGCACTTTGCCACGCTTATAGCCGTAGGGCAGCGGCGCATCGTTCATCAACACAATGCCACCCATCGCACCAAAACCGTAGCGAATGCACTCGGCACCTTTCACTACCTCCACCATGCTCGAACCGGTATAATCCAACTCGGGCGCATGGTCGGCACCCCAGCTCTGACTCTCCAACCGCACGCCATTATTAATCAGCAAAATGCGGCTGCTGTGCATGCCCTGAATCACTGGCTTGGCAATGGTGTTGCCCGTGCTGATGGAACTCACACCGGGAATACTTTCCAACATTTTGGCCAGCGAGTTGGCACCGCCTTTCTCCAACGCCTCGGCATCAATCGTAGCCGACTGCTGCAGCACATCGGTGTGGCGTTTCTGCGCCGTCACCACCACATTGTCGAGCATTTTAGCATCTTCTTGCAGCAACAGCGTCAGCGTTTGCCCGTTGCGAACCGTCACCGTGCGCACTAAGCGCTTATATCCCACCGACGACACTTCGATTTTCACTTGCCCCACGCCCTGTTTGAAACGCAGCGTGCAGCGTCCGTCGCCATTGGTGGCCGCACCCGAGAGTGCTCCATCGCTTTGCACCGTAGCCCCCACAATCGGCTCATGGGTGCCGGCGGTTTGAATGATAAACGTCATTTGAGCGTGGTCGTCAGCAGGTGCCGCAAGACCATGCGCTGCGCCCATCGCAACGCCCATCCACAGACACAGCCCCAGCATCATCCACCGCAGCAGACCAAGGCCGCTCCGACCGACCACATCTCTCCATTGTAAAAGGATCAACATATTTGTAGTTCTGTATATAATAATTAATGTATACTCCTGCCCGCGTGCCTTTCTTTTCGCAACAGAATGGAGCAGACAGCGTAAAAACAATGCAAAGGTACAACCCTCAACCCAAAACCACAATACCTAAAAATAGGTAAATGCGCCGCAATCCACATTTTTTCTACCGCCGCTCGGAGAAAAAGCGCTTTCAACAGTTACTTTTTGCGCTGATCAAAGTGAAAAAAGATTAGCCCCCCGGGAACTAACGCATTTTTTCTTTGAAACGGATTAGATACGCTGTAACTAACATATTTTTTCTTTGAAACGGATTAGATACGCGGTATCTAACGTGTTTTTTCCTTGAAACGGATTAGATACGCTGTAACTAACGTGTTTTTTCCTTGAAACGGATTAGATACACTGTAACTAACGTGTTTTTTCCTTGAAACGGATTAGATACGCTGTAACTAACGTGTTTTTTCCTTGAAACGGATTAGATACACTGTAACTAACGTGTTTTTTCTTTGAAACAGATTAGATACGCGATAACTAACGTGCGCTTGAATGGCAAAAAGCCATAAAATACCCACGTTTAGGTATTGCGCGCACTGTTTATTCTCGGTATTTTTGCAGCAAACCCATTTCCAAATTCTACATTATTCATGATATGATAAAAACCCTCAAACGTTTAGGAGCTTACATGGGAGGCCGCAAATGGTTGCTGCCCTGCTCCGTCGGGCTGTCGGCGGTTCACGGACTGCTGGCGCTCGTTCCCTTTGTTTTGTTGTGGCTTGTGGTGCGCACACTGCTCACCGCCGAGGGCAACCTCGCGCAAACGCCACTGTGGGACTATGCTCTGGCGGCTTTCGTGGTGTCGGTGGCCGGCGTGGCGCTCTATTTTGTGGTGCTCATGTGTTCACATTTGGCGGCTTTCCGTGTGGAATCAACCCCGAAACAACAAAATCGTGTTGCGTCTCGTTGGAATCGCCCCCAAAAACAACAAATTTGTGCTTAGCCGTTGAGATAGCGCAACACGCGGGCGTAGAGCAATTCGTAATGGGCTTTGACGGCCGACGAACGGGTGGTGGCGATGCGCGCCTCCAACAGCTGTTTGAGCTGCTGCGCGTAGTGGAAAATATATTCGGCAGTGCGGTCGACGGTCTCAGTCCACATCGATTCGGGCTCACCATAACCGCTACCAAAGCTAAGGAACGCCACGCTATCGGGCGCGTTGGTTTGCAAACTGCGCACCTTGCCGATTTGCTTCACCTCGTCAACATTTTGGCGCAACTTCTCCACATAGATGTTTTGCAGCGCACGATCGGTCTCGTCTAAGTTCTCATCGCCCGCCAGCGTCTTTGCCCACACGTTTCGATAGACATCATCGCAATATTCCAACGGCGAGTAAGACGTGGAATCGAGGTAATAGGTCAGTGCCAGACGCGGCGTGGCTGAGAGGGCATATTCTTGCACCCCGCTCTCGAGCATCTTATAAGGATGGTTGTTGAGCTGCGGCAATCGCTGTTCGATTTCGGGCACTCCACGTTTGCCAAAGCGACGGGCTTCGTCCAACATCCATAGGGCTGCGGTGCGTTGTTGCGCTTTGGGCACTACCTGATAGCGCGGAAGGCCCGACGATTCGGACGACTGCAAGAGATGGATGCCGCTGATGTGGGCATAGACGTTGCGCATGTAGCCATAAGATTGCGAGGCCATGGCACGATAGAGTTCGGCCTTGCGCGTGCCGTCTTCGCCGTCGGGAATCCATTCATCAAAGTGTTTTAAGATGTAGGTGAGGTTTTGCAACCCATAATTGCTCGACTTCACGGGGTCGTTGCCCAAATCTTCTTCGATAGAGGAGTCGTCGTATTTAACGCCCGTTTGCTGCATGCCATAACGATACATGGGGTCGTTGGCATGGGCTTCGACGAGCTTGTTGAGCGGTGCGATGTCGTCTTTGTAGCTCTTGGAATGAGGGAACACGCGATAGGCCCACTCCAAAGCATAGTAATCATAGACGCCAAGGAAGGGCGGTTCCATCGCCACGCCCTTGTCAGAGGGTTGCGCTACGTAGTTGAAACGCGCATAATCCATGATGGAAGGTGTGGTGCCATATTGCTGTGTGAAGGTGGCCGACCGCAGCGAATCGGTGGGAAATGCCGCCGAAGCTCCCATGTTATGGGGGAAGCCGAGTGTGTGGCCCACCTCGTGTGCGATGATATATTCGAGCGTTGAGGCCATCAAACTGTCGGGCATGGTCGTAGCACGTGCAGCAGGGTCGCGCTGCGCCGTCTGCACAAAGCGCCAGTTGTTAATGGTGTTCACCACGTCGTTGTAGACCAATACGGTGGCCGTGACAATCTCGCCCGTGCGCGGATCAACCCAGGAAGGTCCCATAGCGTTCTCCACAGCCACCGGCAAATAGCGAATGCACGAATATTTAAAGTTGTCAGGATCGAATGAAGGGTCGTCGGTAGGGAAATCCTTTACCTGCATCACATGCTTAAATCCAATGCGCTCAAAGGCCTTGTTCCAACGCAAGATTCCAGCCTTAATGGCCTTTTTCCATAATGCCGGGAAGGTGTTCTCCACATAATATACGATGGGTTTCACAGGTTCGGTGAGTTGCCCCGCGAAATAAGCAGCCGTGTCTTTAGGCTCTATGCGCCAACGGTTGACGAAACTCACCCGCTCAATAAGCCCATTATTGACAATGGATTTCGGCGTTAAGAACATGCCCACACGTGTGTCGCTCAACCGAGGCTTCATGGCTTTCTCGGGCAGCAACGCCAACGTGAAGTTCACCCCAATCGAAACGGGATAATTGCCCACTGCCACATCGCCACTCCCGCCGCTCATATTGGTGATGTAATTGCGCTCCATTTGCACGCAGGCATTGGTGTCGAACACCTTCATTGCCGTCACACGCGACAGATCATCCTTTAAATCGGCATCCACACGAAACGGACCTGCAGACTTAGAGATGACGGGAAAATAGCGGCTTTCGCGCAAGAACAGCGACGAAGCATCGAAGAGAATGCCTCCTGTTTTCTTGTTACGCGCCTTGATGGGGAACGTAAAGAAATCGAGGTTGCGATAGTTCTGCTCTTCAGAACGCTTTGGCGTGTTGCCTGGCAGCGCATCCATCATCTCAGAATTCACCGCCTCCATCACAATGGCACTATCCTTTTCAACAAAGCGAACATGCGTCAACGCTCCGTTGTTAAATCCCAGTTCGGCAAACTGCGGATTGGAAACCGATGAAATAGTTGCGCCGATGAGCATGTCGCGCCCCAAGGTCTGGGGTGGCAACTCCACCAAAAGTCTATCTTCTGTGCGATAAAACGAGATGAAAGACCCCTTGGCCGAATCAGTTTTGGCATCCGAAATAGCACGTGTATAAGCATCTTTCACCACCATAGGCGTAGCTTTCTTTTTCTTTTTAAAGAAAGGAAAAGCCTGCGTAGAAAGCGAAAAGCCAAGCGAAACAACGAGCAGTGTCGCACCTAAAACGGCACGCGTAGAAACATACTTATGCTGCATCATTTCTTCACCTCCATGGTTTTGTTCAACTTAAACAGCAACATCTCATAGTGCGTCTTTGCAGCAAGAGGCAAATTGCCCTTCAAACATTTCTGCAACAAGGGGCGCAAACGCAGCAGGCTGTTATAAAAATAGAGCTCAGAGTTGTCGGCTATGTTGAGATCCACATTGGGAGAGAGATTTAATCCGGGGTCACCAAAGCCTGGAGTAGTGCTGGTTTCGGCCTGCATAAAGGCTGCTCTCCCACCCGATGCGCCTGAAGAACTTCCACTACCCGTTACTTTCGAAACGGCTGCTTGCGCATAGTTCATAAACGTGCGCTGCATAATGCGTTCGCCTTGCGACGGGGCACGCTGCTCTGCAGCACTTTTAAAGAACACGTTAAACACATCGTCGAAATAATCTTTCTGCGAGTAGGTGGCTGGATTTAAATAGGCCGACACGGCAACACGTGTGCGAGCAGCCAAGATTTCATAAGCCATGTACTCCAACGATTGGTCGTAATAGCTCACGGCCATAAAGCCTTTACGCTCGAAAACGCGGTCAGCATAGTCGGTGAAATGCACCGCCTGTTGCAACACCCATTGCAAAGAACGTTGCTGAAGAGCCTTGGAAACCACTTGATAGCGCGGCACTCCCGACGAAATCTTCATGTTGTTGATATAAATGCCTCCCACATTGCTCAACACTTGCTGGAAAAGTGCATAACGTGCCTGTGAAATTCCCCAATAAAGTTTTTCTTTTATGCGGGTGTCCTCATCATTCTTAATCCAAGAAGTCAGCCCCTTTTGGGCGATACTCAGGTTTTTATTCGTGTAATTAGCCGTTGCAATGAAGTCATTTCCCAACAAACTTGACTGTGCACGCGGATCCCATTTGTTATAGCGTGCATCATAATATCTGAGACGAGGATTTTTGATTTTGCTATCAACAAAAGCCTCCAAAATCTTCTTTTCCTCATTGATAGAGGTCTGCTCGGGATTGAAATAACGATAATTCCAATTGATGGTGAATGCGTCATACATACCGATGCCCGCAGGAACCAAGCGCACACCCTTGTCCATAGGTTGTGCAATGGTGTTATAATGGAAATCGTCCATCACCGAAGGCGTCAGCCCCATGGTCGTTGTAAAACGTGCATTGCGCAGCGAGTCGGTGGGATAAGTGGCCGAGGCACCTGGATTATCCAAAAGACCTAACATGCGACCCATCTCCTTTGTAACCAAGAAAGATAGCGCTTCGGCAAACTTTGCTTCGGGCAAACGATTTGAACGCACTGAAGGATCAACAGCAGCCGTCTCAACATAACATTGCCGGTGCAACAACGTTTCTACATTTGAATAGATAAACATCGAAGCCTCCATAATCTCTCCCGTGTTGGGATTGACATGAATATCACTCGAAGGCAGAGCCGATGCACCACTCGGAACATAGCGAATGCACGAATACTCAATATTATCAGGATCGAAATCACCACGCTTTTGTGGGAAGTCCACTACCTCAATCGCATTCTTAAAGCCTATTTTTTCAAAGGCTTTGTTCCATTGTAACACACCCTCCCGAATGGGTTTCTTCCAGTTTTCTGGGAAGGCATCGTCCACATAGAAACGAATGGGCACTACGGGCTCGGTTAATTTTCCCTTAGCATAGCCTTTTTTATCTTTTGGAACCAAATTCCAACGATGTGCATAAAAAATACGTTGGCTCTTTGTTCCGCCATTAGGAATTTCCAAACGAACCGATGAATTCACACCCATACGCGAATCCATGATGCGTGGGCGCATAGCACTTTCGGGCAATAAAGCCACCGTATAGCTCACCCCTACGGTCGTAGGCATCTCCCCTCCGATGGGCATTGACATCAAAGATTTCGAAATGCCATACGAGAAATCGTTTGTAATGGTGAGGTTCGTGTCAAAGCTCTTCACCGAACGAATGAACGACAACTCTGATTTTGGCGTTGCTTTGAGCGCATAATTCCCTTTTTTGGTAGGCATCACAGCCAACGCACTATTGGGCTTTCCCAATAAAGACGTTACATCAAACACCACCGCACTGCTGTCGTTGGAATAGGCTGCAATGTTAAATCCATTCCAAATGGCATCGCGATAAGTCAACGCCAACGCACCTTTAAGTTGTGTGTCAGCTCCATTATTTTGAAACAACACATTGTTGGGCGTCTTCATCACCACCGCACTGTCTTGAATATCGAAATAAAACAAGATGGGATTAAAGTTGTGTGCTCCCACAACAACATAATCGGGGTCGGTCGTCGACACAATAGTCCCTCCCAACATCATTTGCTTTTTAAGCAATGTCCGGGGCAATTCAAAATAAATACGGTTGTCCATCTTGTGCACGGTAATAAACTTACTGCGCGCCGTCTCGGTCTTCTTGTCCTTAAAAAGACGGTCATATTTTGTTTCCTTTTTAGACTTTGAAGCCGAAAACGCTTGAAAATTTCCTGCGCAGACCACAGGCGTTTGCAAAGAGAAGAGGAGCAACAAGGCTCCCCCTAAAGAAGATTTAAACACTGAAAAATTCATGTATTAATTTCCTATAATATTAATTTCGATATAACATCTTCACAATTTTCCCCGTGACATTGGGCTTCTGCCAAAGCAAGGTGTTGGCTTGTAAATCATAACAATAAAGATTTCCAGGCAGTGTTCCTGCGGTGCTATTTGTTGCAACATACAATTTATCATCGTCATCAGAGAACACCATGTCGACAATCGTTTCTGTAGCGTTGCCCACAGTGAACAGCGGTGTGGTTGAAATGGATGCACCGGCCAGCACATTGTGCGCATAAATCTTGTTTCCTGCGGTGAAATAAATGAGATTCTTGCTGCGTGCTGTGCGAACGATTGAGCTGGTTGTGATGCCTGTTGTGGCAGGAATTTCGGCATGATAGAACACGTTGGGCGCAATACGTCGGCTGGCATCTGCTGAATAATAGCCTGGGAAAAGATGCGTAAGATAGTATTTCCCGGTCGTTGTATGACGGGTAACGACCGCTAAATTGCGCTGTTTGTCAACACCCCCCATGCCCACTAACGTCTCATCAGTGAAGGTTCCATGTACAATTTCCTTAGGAACAGCCTGTGATTCAATGCCATAGGCTAACAATGCCCCGCGTGAATTATCGAAATAAGCATCGGCATGTGCATAGAATAAATCATTTCTCCACCAAGGAGCCATCACGTTAGCAAACGTGGGAACATAGCCCAACACTGAGCTGAAGTCTCCCGTTTTGGGCACAAGGTTGGTTGAACGCACTGCCAAAGAATACAATCCGCCATCAATAATCAGCATGGATAGGTACTCACTGGTGTTCGAACTGCGCACAATCTGAGACACACGTCCGGGGGCATTGGTCTTGAATGTCGACACCATTTCGTAACCATCCAATTGGTAAATGGTTGAAGGATTGCCCGCTGCCAGCACTAAAATATTATTATCTTGGTTGCCTAAATTTTTGTTCCAAGCCATAGAACAAGGCGCACCAAAGGTAATTCCAGGATTATTGGGTGCTAAAACATCCAACTCGAAATGCTTTCTCGAGGCATCGGAAGGCACATAAGTCAAGATAGCATGGCTATCTTTCTCGGCCAAAACAAACAGACCTTGCGTATAGGCAAACTCCACATTGAGCGAGAACTCATAGAGTTGCATGTTTTGTCCATTGGTAATCTTCAACCGACAGGGATAGATGCCCGATTTCGTACACGTATAACTTAAATTGGGTTGCGTAGATACCTTTTGGTGATTCACTTCCCATTCATAGCTAATGGGTAATTGCGCGTTGGTCTGAACCACCGTGGGCGAAAGGTTTAACACTTCACCTTGGTTCAACGTATACGTCTTATCCAAAGGAGTCTGCAAACTTAATTGCGACACATTGTCGTCTCCATAGGTAGAATCGTCTTTGATACACGAACTCAAAAGGAGTCCGAACAATCCCACTAAAAATATATATTTTTTCATCATCAGTTTTCTTTATTTTACAAGTGTGCCATGCACTGCTACTTAAAACATTATGAAATGTGCTGTAATATGCTGCAAATTACGTCGCAAAAAGATAGCTATTGCCCGCTAATATGCTGCATATTATGTGGCCCTATTCGGGATGTGCCCTGAAATAAGCAATCACCTTCTGAACATTTCTGTACAGTTGCGTAATGCCACTTCTTCCCATTGCTTTCTCAATTTCTTTGGGGTCGTTGTTATAAAACGACAACAACATCCGATATTTTGCAGGCGTGAAAGGGGGCATACCGAAATAGGCTCGCAAGTAACTATCCCACCATGTGGGTTTCTCCAACACATTATCAAACGTGATGGTGTATTTCAGTTTGTCGGCAAAGCGTGTGTTCACTTCTGAAGAAGGTTCTAAACGTAGCACCAAGCGAATGTGATCGTTTTGCGTATCGCTGAGATGGTCACGCAAGAGCACCACAGGATAGTTCACATAACCACTATCTGCCGGTATCACAGGCTGTTGTTCGGGCAACAAGAAATGCACTCCTTCTTGCGCAGTGCTCTTGCTATCCACCACAATCTTAATGGCTTGTGGCGCTGCTTTCAACCGCCCAGCTAAATCGACACGCACATGAACGGTCTCGCGTGTGACGGTTGTTGGCAGCGTACCAAACGAGAAATTGGTAAGCGTGTCGGCGTCATTTTTAGCATGAAAATAAACTTGATTTTGTGAGTCATATTCGCCCTTTTTGGCATATTCACCATCATAATCTACCGTGGTGCACGCTTGAAAGGCCAACATGGTCAGCCCCAAAGCAAATGTATATTTGACAGACTTCTTCATATTATTCATTCGTTTATATCATAAGACTATTTATGGATTACCATATTCACGCTCTCTATCGGACCAAGGCAGATTAAAAATGTCATTGGTAGGCTGATAGGTGTCGATGTTTCTAAAATCGGTAAAGCTCTGATTATAGTGCTTCAACGCATAGAACGTCTGCCCCATTCCCGGAAATTCGCGTCTCCGCTCCAACAGCATTTCGTTCACAAATTTAGCCTTTGAATCGACTCTTGTCGAGGCAATGGCCGCAAGCCCCCTACTCTTCCTCACTTGATTGAGCAAGCTGATGGCCTCGGTTGAATTGCTATCATAAACGCTCTCGGCCAAAATATAATACATCTCGGGCAGACTGATGAGCACAAAGCCTTTCAAAGCATCGGTAGACTTCGCCTCAGCATCATTCTGGATTAATCGAACAAAGCTAAAAGAGGAGGTCCCTCCCGAAGCATTTTCGCGGAAGAAGGTGCTGTAACGAAGGTCGGAACTCAAAGCAGAGAAAGTGTTCGTTTCATACAAATCTTTCACATCGCGGCGCGCCTCTGTATAAGAACCCTTGCCCGTTGAGCGCAAGAACGTAGACCGAATGGCTTCGCCTTTGGTGTTGTTATACAGCCCAAAAATCATTTCTTTATTGGCAGGGAAGCGCATCACAGCGTCGATGGTTGACGCACTATTCAATTTAAATAATTGGTTGGCGGCAATCACTTCGCGTGCACAGCGCGCAGCTTCGGTGTAGTTTCCCATCGCGTAATACACGCGTGCTTTGGTGGCCTTCACCGCATATTTGTTGAAAAGCATCACGCGCCCTTTGCTGTAATCGCGCTGGAAAGTGCCGTCATAGCTTACATCGTCGTCATCGGCCAACAGCGTTTCGGCCTCATTCAAATCATTCAAAATGAGTTGGAATGTTTCAAACAAGGTGTGCTTCTCCTTGTTTTTCAAATTGAACGTCGTAGCATAAGGCAATCCTTCGGTTGTGGCATTGCTGCGTGTATAGTCGTTGCAGAACAGGCGTGCCACATCGAAATGCAGGAAAGCACGCAGCCCCAAGCATTCGCCTTTCATGTGTTTACGCTCTTCGGGTGCAAAACTCTTTTGGTCTACATGCACTAATACATTATTGATACAAGCAATGACTTCGTATTGTTTAGCCCACACCTTATCAATCACATTGCGTGCTTGCTGATTGCGATAGTCATAATGGTTGAAATGATAGGTGAGTTCTTGCGGATTATCATAGCCAAATTGCTGCCCAATCTGGTCAATCATGCCCCACGATAAGTTCTCGCCATAGAGGTCGCCGGCTGCCATTTTAGCATAGATACCAAACATAGCATCCTCGAAACCCATCATATCATCGAACATCTTACTTTGCTCTAACTGCCCTTTGGGTTGCACATCCAAGAAGTCGTTGCACGATGAAAATGCGACAACCGAGAGGAACAGGCAGACATATTGATATATCTTTTTCATTCTTATGCCATTTTTTATAGTGAGAAACGTACTGAGAACTCTACACTTCTGTCGTAAGGATAGGACAAACCACGCTCGCGTTTTGCCGTAGAGAGATAGAATAAATCATTGGTGAGCAACTCTAAATACATGCGGCGCAGACCATATTTCTGTAGCCATGCCACAGGAACTTCATACGAAAGCGACAAACTGCTCATGCGAAGATAGTTGTTCTTTTCGATGAAGCGTGAAGTCTGGTTGGGTGTTGTGGTGTCATCAATGCGTTTAAAGCGTGCAATGGTGCCCATTTCTTTCCAACGATCGCTCAGCACACGGCGGTCGGCATTATACTTAGGATTGGCACCTTCGACCTTCGATGCCAACGTTTCGTTGTACAAGGCGCCACCAAAAGAGTATTGGAACGAAGCGCTCAATGCGAAATTGCGATAGGTGAGATAGGAGTTGATGGCACCAATGCCATAAGGGTTGCTATCGCCAAAGATGACTTTGTCGTTAGGACTATACACAAAGGTGTATTGCCCGTTGCGCTTGATGTAGACCTCTTGTCCTGTGATGGGGTCGATACCTGCTGAAGGAACCACCTTGATGGCTGTGAGCGACTGGCCTTCTTCATACACAGGAAGCGGCGCCACACCACCTTTAGCAAGGTTTTTCTCGTTTTGTTCGCGCAACGCATTACTGATTTTCTTGATTTTATTCTTATTATAAGAATAGGTGAACCCGATGGACCATTGCCAATCTTTATTCTGAATGGGGATGGTGCGCAGGCGCATTTCGAAACCTTTATTCTCCACCTCACCGATGTTTTCACGCGAGGTTGTCACACCGATAGAGGGCGCTTTCGTAATATCTAAAAGCAAATTGTCGGTGTTCTTGATGTAATAGTCGGCCGAGAGGTCGATTCTTCCGCGCAAGGCCGTGAAGTCAACACCGATATTCGTGCTCAAAGTGCGTTCCCATTTCAAATCGGGATTGCCGATGGTGATGGGCACAGCACCGGTTCCTTTTCCGTAATTCAAGCTATTGCTGTAACTATAAGTGGTCAGTGCTTGATAGGGATTGAAATTGATGTTGCCCAAATAGCCCACGCTGGCACGGAGCTTCAGCAACTGAATGGGCAACCCTTTCATAAACTTTTCGTTGTGAAGGTTCCATCCGCCGCCCACACTCCAGAATGGTGCGAAACGCTTGTTTTTACCAAATTTTGAAGAGCCCTCGTAACGATAAATCAAGTCTAAGAAATATTTGTTATCCCAAATGGTGTTGGCATTGACAAAGAAACCTACGCCACGCGATTGCGTATCGGAACCCGATGGGTGACTGTTGAGCGCATAGGTCGAGGCAAAACCCGGATGACCGAGCTTGTCGGAATAGAAACCGATGGAGCGATAGCCTGCAGCATCAACCGAAGACGACTCGATGCTACTGCCGCCCATAGCCGTTAAAAACAGCTTCTTAAAGATGTAATCATTATAAGAGAGCATCACCTTTCCTTGGTAGGTAGTGGTGTTCACCCAGTTGTCGTCTAAATAACCGCGTTGATCGGCCGACTTGGTCAGAATCTCATTATACGAGAAAGGCGACGTAAAACGGCGTGCATCTTGCTTGCTTCTGTCGATAGAGAAGTCGCCATCCAATCGGTATTTCTCACCAAACCAAATCTGCACGTTGGTGGTATTGAGGAATTCAAAGGTGTTGGTCTTGCCATAACTGCCCAAAGAGGCTTCGTAAAGCGGGTTGGCAATGTCGTGATAGAACGACTTACGCAGCTCGCCATCGGCCGTATAAGGATTTTCGTATGGATTTTGTTGCGCCCAAGTTCCGAAATCACCATAGGGAGAAGTGTTGCTCGTTACCGACGAAATCGTGGCATTGTTCGACACAAAGAATTTGCCCGAAACATTGTAAGAGAGCTTGAAATTGGTGGAGAGACGTGTACGATCGGACCCACGCATGACACCGGCATCGTTGCCATAGCGCACTCCGAGATTATATTTGGCGCGCTCATCGCCACCATCCAAGCTCACGCTGTGGCTCTGCGAGATAGCATTGCGAAGTGGTTTCGACAGCCAATCTGTGTCAACACCACGCTGCACCTCATTGAAAAGCCGCGCATAATCGCGATCCAACGTGTATTGCCGCGTGGGGTCGCTGTCTTTAAACAAGCCCGCCAGACGCTCATATTCGAGTTTGTCGGCAGCATTGAGCAGATGATAATCGTGCAAATCGGGCGTCGAGAGGCGCACCGTTCCGCTATAATTCAGTTTCAACTTTCCACCCTTCAAAGCCTTGGTGGTGATGACAATGACACCCGCCGAAGCCTTGGCGCCATATAAAGCCGAGGCAGAAGCATCTTTCAACACCGTGACCGACTCGATGTCGTTCATATCCATATCGTAGACATATTCGGCAGAAACCTGCGAACCATCGACCACAAAGACGGGCGTGTTGGCCTGCCCCTCAAAGGTGGCACGGCCACGAATGTTGATATCGGCCAACTTATTGGGGTCGGAACCCTTGACGTTATCGTCGAGCACCACCATACCCGGCACAAAAGCCGACAGACTTTGCAGCACATTCTTGGTGCCCATGTTCATCAGTTGGTCTCGACTGACGGCCACTTGCGCACCGGTAAACGAGTTTTTGTTCTTCGTGCCGTAGCCCGTAACCACCACTTCTTGTATTTCGCGCGTGTCTTCGTGCATCACGATATTGCCCGAAGCACCATGCTTTATCATCTTTGTAACGGTTTTATAGCCTACCGACGACACCGTGATTTTGACTTCTTTCAAATCGGTCTGCACTTGATATTCACCATTCACATCGGTCACAAAACCGCCATTCACACCTTCCACACGCACGATGGCACCAACCAAAGGCTCGCCATTGCCATCGGTCACCTGGCCATAAATGCCTTTCTTGCGCTGATTGGCTTTGCTGCTACCCAAATAAAGCGTGTTGCCTTCGATGCGATAAGTTAAGGGAAGTTGGTTGCTCAAGGTGATGAGCATGCTGGATAAAGGCTGTTCGCGCACATCAAAGGTAACACCCTTAAGTGCTTTCACATCGTTATCCGCATAGGAAATGGTCAAACCCGTTTGACGAGCAATTTCATTGGCAAACGTTTCAACCGTGGCATTGCGTAGCGACAAGGTCACTTTGACTTCGTTTTGCGTCTGTGCCAAAGCCGAGGAACAGCATGGCCCCATGCACAAAAAGCCCAGAAACAACAACATTCCTAAGCGATGGATGCATCTAATATTCTGCAATTTTCTCATTATAATGGGAATTTTAATAGGTGGAATACAAATCTTTTTTGTGTCGTGCATGCGAAGAATTTAAGCTGTCGCAAAGCTATTCATAATGTTTTCTAAAATGAACAAGTTCTAATTTTTCTATCTGTAAGCAATATGCACTTATAATTTACGATTGCAAAATTATAAAAAAGAAACGAAACTGCAACGCTTTTACCTTGATAAAAATACTTTCGAACACGATTTGGCACCAATAGAATCAGTTGAAAAAACACCGTTCGCCCACGGACGAACAGCCGAAAATGAAAAAAAACATGCGAGCGTCCACGGACGAACGATTAAAAACGATGCGGTCGTAAGGGGAATATATCGAAAAAAGTTTGGCTCATCCGACATTTTTTCTTTGAAACAGATTAGCGAAGCAATAACTAACGCATTTTTTCTTTGAAACGGATTAGTGAAGCAATAACTAACGCATTTTTTCTTTGAAACAAATTAGTGAAGCAATAACTAACGTGATTTTTTTCTTTGAAACAGATTAGTGAAGCAATAACTAACGTGATTTCATTTAAAAAATCATCAGCGAGCCGCTCACTAATGTGATTTCGCTTTAAAAACGGTCAGCGAGCCGCTCACTAATGTGATTTCGCTTTAAAAATGGTCAGCGAGCCGCTCACTAATGTGATTTCGCTTAAAAAATGGTCAGCGAGCCGCTCACTAATGTGATTTCATTTAAAAAATCATCAGCGAGCCGCTCACTAATGTGATTTCGCTTTAAAAACGGTCAGCGAGCCGCTCACTAATGTGATTTCGCTTTAAAAACGGTCAGCGAGCCGCTCACTAATGTGATTTCGCTTTAAAACTAGACTTACAACGGGCGCGGCTGCATGGTGTGGGCACGCGATGGTGAAAGGAAATGTGACAACCTACGACGGCAACGGCATGCTGGCGCAACGATTACACAGTAACAGGCCGTTTGCGAAAGATTTTGTTCACCACCACGGCGATGGCTCCATCCCCCGTCACGTTGCAGGCCGTGCCAAAGCTATCCATCGCAATATAAAGGGCGATGATGAGCGCTTGCTCCTCGGAGCCAAAGCCCAACACGGAGGCCAACGGAGCCAATGCGGCCATCACGGCACCACCGGGAACGCCCGGACCGGCTACCATGCAAATGGCCAGCAACAGCATGAAATTGAGGAAGAGCGGGAAACTGTGGGGAAGGCCATTCATCAGGCAAACGGTGAGCGCACAGGCCGTGATCTTCATCATGGAGCCCGACATGTGAATCGTAGCGCACAAAGGGATGGTGAAGCCGGCTACGCCCTCGTCTACCCTATTCTTGAGCGTTTGCTTCAGCGTCACGGGAATGGTGGCTGCCGAAGACGATGTGCCTAAGGCCGTGAAATAGGCGGGCAACATGTTGAAAAGCAGGCGAAACGGGTTTTGCTTGACAAACACACCTGCGGCCACAAACTCATAGAGCAGCACAACAATGTGGAGCACAAAAATCACCACAATGATTTTGGCAAACACCAAAAGAATGTGGTAGGCCTCGCCGCTATAGGTCATATTTAGGAAGATGCCAAAGATGTAGATGGGCAGCAAGGGAATGATGATTTTCTCTATCACGCGCTCAACGATGGTGCCAAACTCATTCAGCCCGCGCTTCAACACGTCGCCTTTACCATAGGCCACGCCCAGACCCACCATGAAAGCCAGTACCAAAGCGCTCATCACATCCATCAAAGCGGGAATGTTGAGTTCAAAGAAAGGCTTCAACGCATGAGGCTGTTCGATGTGAACACCTTGTGTGGCCGACACCAACGACGGAAAGAGCCAGCTGCCTGTGCCATAGGCCAACAGGCCAGCCAGCACTGTGTCGGCATAGGCCAGCACCACCGTTACCAACAAAATGCGGCCCGCCGTACTGCCAATGTTGGCAATAGCCGGAGCCACCATGCCCAGGATGATGAGCGGAATCATAAAACCTAAGAACTGACCAAAAATGCTGTTGACCGTGATAAAAATGCGCACAAGGGATTCGCCAAACACATTGCCGCAAATCACACCCAACAAAATGGCGATGAGGATGCGCGGAAGAAGCCCAAACTTGAATGATTTCATATCGCTGAATACGCTAAAAGATGATTGCGTGGGCAAATTTACAATTTTATTTCTAAACTTGTTCCGTTTGCTTTTGATTTCTTGCGGCGAACCAATCGTAACAGACAACACCTGAAAAAAGTTTGCTGCAATCCGCCTTCCGCACACAACGCCCACTCGCTTTTCTCAATAAACTACTTGCAGCGCAGAGGAAAAATGCTACATAGCACAGGTATCAAACCACAAAATCCCTACAAATGAGGATATTTTTCAGTTTTCTTAACCGTAGCTATCGATTTATTCTCTAATTTTGTGGCCAACTCCTAACTAAAGATTATGAATCTAAGTAGTTTACATAAATGGACTGAGCGCATCACCTATCGACAGAAGGTCGTAGGACTCACAACGGGCGGCATCATTGTTGGATTAGCACTTTTGTTTGCTTATACGTTGCGCCTGCATACCTATATTATCGGTGATGACCCTGCGGCGTGCGTGAATTGCCACATCATGACACCTTATTACGCTACATGGGCGCACTCTTCACATGGACGAGATGCAACGTGCAACGATTGTCATGTGCCCCATCAGAACATTGCTAAAAAATATTTTTTTAAAGGAATGGATGGCATGAAGCACGTGGCTTATTTCGTCACCAACTCCGAACGGCAGGCCATCATGGCTGAAGAGAGTTCGGCCAACGTGATTATGGACAACTGCATTCGCTGCCACACACAACTCAATCAAGAGTTTGTGAAGACGGGACGTATCAACTATATGATGGCCAAACGCGGCGAAGGATTAGCCTGTTGGGACTGCCACCGCGATGTTCCGCACGGTGGAATGAACGGTTTGGCTAAGACACCCAACGCCGAATCGCAGGTGCCCCTGCCTCCTAATCCTGTTCCCGAATGGTTGCAAAAGGCTTTGGGACGATGAGGTTACACCTTATATTATATATAGGACAACTCATATTATATAAAAGACAACGAATAAAGAGAAATACCATCATTTGTGAAATCTAAAAATTTAAAGAATATGGCTAAGCAATTAAAAAAATGGCAAGGCTGGATGCTGTTCGGCGGTTCCATGCTCATTGTGTTTGTTTTAGGGCTCCTCTGCTTTTCACTACTCGAACGAAGAGCAGAAGTGGCCAGTGTTTTCAACAATCGGCGCGTGCCCATGACTGACTCGACTGTCGCACAGAACGAGAAGTTTAAAGAAGACTTTCCGCGCGAGTATGAAACGTGGGCGATGACGGCCGACACCACTTTCAAGAGCATGTACAACGGTTCGCAAGAGCGCGACATCCTCAAAGCTTTTCCCGATATTGTGATTATTTGGGCGGGCTATGCTTTCTCACGCAACTACAACACGCCACGTGGCCATCGCCATGCCATTGAAGACCTTAGAAAGATTTTACGAACGGGAAATCCAGGTATCGACGGCGACGGTGATATTCAGCCTGGAACATGCTGGACATGTAAAGGTCCTGATATACCACGCTTGATGCGCGAGAAAGGTATTGGGGCTTTCTATGGTGCAAAATGGAGTGACTGGGGACCCGAAGTGATGAACACCGTGGGATGTTCTGACTGCCACGATGCACGCACAATGGATTTACGTCCCGCACGCCCGGCATTATATGAGGCATGGAAGCGTGCCGGTAAAGATGTCAACAAGGCCAGCCATCAAGAGATGCGCTCTTTAGTCTGCGCACAATGCCACACCGAATATTATTTTGAGAAAGACAACCATCAATACTTAAAGTTCCCACAAGACAAGGGACTTACTTGTGAAGCCGCCGAAGCCTATTACGACAGTATTGGCTTTTATGACTACATCCATCCGCTGTCAAAGGCTAAAATCTTAAAAGCGCAACATCCAGGTTACGAACTCTTCAAGCAAGGTATTCACGGGCAACGCGGATTGAGTTGCGCCGATTGCCACATGCCTTATATGCAGGAAGGCGGTATTAAATACACCGACCACCACGTGCAAAGTCCGTTGGCCAAGATTGATCGCACCTGCCAAACCTGCCACCGGCAAGATGCAGAAACACTGCGACAGAATGTTTATGAACGGCAGAAGAAGGTTTATGACTTTGCTGTGAAGGTGAACCACGAGTTGGCTACAGCACATTTAGAAGCCGAGTTTGCTTGGAAGAAAGGTGCCACACAACCCGAAATGGCAAAAGCACTCAACGACATCCGCAAGAGTCAATGGCGCTGGGACTACTCCTTAGCCAGCCACGGTGCAGCCTTCCATGCACCGCAAGAAGTGATGCGTCTCTTGGCCAACGCGATGGCCTATGCCAAGGATGCCCGCATTGAGATTGCCCGAGTAGTGGCGAAGCATGGCTTCACGGTATTGTCCTAAAAAGTGTGTAACCATAATTTCCCATATCTTCCATTTTGTTCAAAATTATTTACTCTCTTTCCAACATCTCCATTGATAGACTTTCCTTCGATATGTAGTCTGTGTTTCTTCCATTGCAACAGATGCCAACAGAAATAAAACCGATTGACTTGACGGCATTGCAGCTCTCATCTTAATGGTTCTTTTATACTTTCTGTTGAGCCGCTCAATCCAATTTGTCGTATAAATGCATCTCTGTACTTCTACAGGGAAGTCCATATAGGTGAAATAAGCAATATTACGTTGGGCTTTATATTTACGTAACACGGGGTATTTCTTTTCCCATCGGTTTACAAAAGTAATAAAATGTTCGTA
>NZ_JH114215.1:135504-154966 GCF_000224615.1 Segatella oulorum F0390 | reverse complement strand
CTCTTCACATTCGCTACGAATAATCCCTAAAAGTACGGGATAGAAATTGCCGCTACGGCTACGTGGTATGCGCAAGACGAACGTATAGCCCTTACAATACCAACGGCGAGGACGAAAGCCATTGCATTGCTCATTCTTATTCGCTTTGACGAATAATTCGCGCTCGTGGGCCATCAAAGAATTCATAATCAACGATTGAAGTGTGACAAAACCTTCACTGCTACTTGTGTAATTCGAAATAATTTCCGAAATTTGTCCTTGTGTAAGTTCCATATTCTTGTTGTTTTTTATTACTTAATGCAAAGATAAGAATTATGGTGAGCTTACACACTTTTTTAGACACTACCGGCTTCACGGGCAACATTCCGCTCCCCGACGTCTCGACCAAAGAGAAAGCACAGCGCTATATCGGTCTTGACATGCCTGCACTGAACAGCAAGAAAGAACGTTTCTTAAACACCATCGTTCCGCAATGGATTCAGAAAGCAAAGCAAAATAAACGCTTCATCACACAACCCATGTAAGGAGCGCATCACTTAAAACAGAATTGATAGCTACCTCTCTGCAGCCTTCGCCAAAAAAGCAGATCAATTTTGAGCATGGTAAGCAAGGGATGGCTATCAATTTTGCATGTCGAACTATCCTTTTACAAATAATCCTTTCAAGTAAAAATAATTCTATCTCGCACTTCTGCGAGCAAGAAAAGAACTATACCATCATGTGGAATAAACCATGGACCATTCGCGAGGGGCTTGCAATAGGTGGAGGACTCATCATCATCGGCCAGTTGCTGCAATGCTTCACAGGCGGCATCGACTGGCAACTTTTTGCCTTTCCCGCCAATCTCATCACCCTCGGTTTCTACTTATTAAGTCTCGGTGTGCTCTACATTTTTCGCAAAAGGCTCTACGTTGTGCAATACTTTTGTACGCCATCAGCCGCTGTAGCCGCCATTGGTTTCGCGTTAGTGCTCACCTTTATCATGGGCATCACTCGACAAGCGCCAGGCGTAAGCCCAACCATCGACCCCATCGGCCTCTCGTACATGCTCACCTATTGGCCGTTCGTGCTCGTCTATCTCTGGCTCAGTAGCATCATAGCCTTGACAACACTCCATCAAATCAGCACTTTCCGCAAGCGTAAGTTCCCCAGTCTAGTGTGCCACGTTGGACTGTTTATCGCGCTTGTGTGCGGCACATTAGGCTCGGCCGACCAACGCAACCTCAAGATGTACTGCCTTGCCGGACAACCCGAGTGGCGCGCATTCGACGACCAAGGTAATGTGGTTGAATTGCCCTTAGCCATTGAGTTGCAGCGCTTCATCCTCGAAGAATATCCCGCCGAACTGCAAAAGGTGGGCATCGGCAAGGGTAAAACCAAACTTATGAAGATGCCCTCGCCCAAGCGCTATGCCAGTGAAGTGCACATCTACACCAAGGAAGGCGAAACGTTGGCCACCACCATTGAGGTCAATAAGCCAGCACATCTCGCGGGTTGGAAAATCTATCAATACAGCTACGACGAGAGTATGGGTGCCGCCCACCGCGTGAGCATCTTCCAGCTTGTGGCCGACCCTTGGCTACCCTTCGTCTATCTTGGCATCGGACTGCTACTCCTTGGCGCCGTGCTACTCTTTTTTAGTTTAGGAAAAACAAAAGATATCACATCCTCAACACCAGAACAACCATGATTTGGGAATATTTCATCTATTTCGCTATCGCTGCGATCCTCTTTTGGAGCATCGGAGCCTATTGTGCTTGGAAACGCCAACAGCGTGGCGCCTACTTCTTTACCGCTATCGGCCTCACCATCTTCTTCGCCTATATCCTCCTCATGTGGCACACACTTGAGCGTCCGCCTATGCGCACTATGGGCGAAACCCGTCTGTGGTATTCATTCTTCCTCCCTCTGGCCGGTATCATTGTTTATGCGCGCAGCCGCTACCATTGGATATTGAGCTTCTCCACACTATTGAGCAGCGTCTTTATAGGTATCAACCTATTGAAACCCGAAATCCACACCAAAGCCATGATGCCCGCCCTGCAGAGTCCGTGGTTTGCCCCCCATGTCATCGTTTACATGTTTGCCTACGCCCTCTTTGGCGCCGCCACCCTCATGGCCTTATTTCTGTTGTGGAAGATGCGCGGCAGCGACTCCACGACTCATACTCCGGCAATTCCTATGGCAACCCCCATCACCCTCTCCAGCATCGACAACATGGTAGGCATGGGTTGGGCCTTCCTCACCATCGGTATGCTCTTCGGTGCACTATGGGCCAAAGACGCTTGGGGCGACTATTGGGCTTGGGATCCCAAGGAGACTTGGGCGGCCATCACCTGGTTAGCCTATTTGCTCTATATGCACCTGCGCCTCACATCACGTGCTAATCCACGTCTGTCGCTGCGCCTACTCCTCATCGCCTTCGTGTTGCTGCAAATATGTTGGTGGGGCATCAACTATCTGCCATCTGCGCAAGGCATGAGCATCCACACCTACAACAGTTAGCCCATCCTACCCTTGCAAACAGTGTCTCGCATAGTCGAAGCACGATGTGAAGATGAAATCGAGTGCAAACGAACGCACGAGCTACCCTGCTGTGCCTAAAAGATGGTGCTTCGTGCAGCCGATTCACCATCTGACGAAGGCAGATGATGTGGCACGTGATGAAATGATTCTACCTTAGTCTGCAGGGGTATGCTCACATGCGTTAATTCCGCGTTTTGAACCGGATGCATACTGGTTTGCGCAACCTAATGGTTTGCTTTATCGCGAGCAAGCCTGTTTCGGCATCACGTGCAAACACCTGGATGCAGTTACCGTCACGACAGGCACAAAGCAGATAGCGACCATTGGGCGTGAGAGCGAAGTTGCGTGGATGGAGCTCGGTGGATTGATAGCCCACCTTGCGGAGTTTACCCGTGCCGGCATCCACTTTGAAGATTGAGATGCCGTCGGCTTTCAAGCGATTGCTGGCATAAAGGTAACGACCATCGGGCGAGAGATGCAAGTCAGCACCGCCACATCCGCCCACACTGTCCGAGGCTATGGTTTGCAAACGCTCCAAGTGATACCCCTTCCATTTGAACACTGTCACGGCACCACCTAATTCGCTCATCACATAAACATAACGTCTATTGGGCGAGAAGGCCATGTGACGCGGCGCTTCACCCTGAGGAAGACGGCCGGCCACGCCCAAAGGCTTAAGCGATGCGGATGAGGTTGGTTTGAAACCCAACAACTGGTCGGCGCTGAAATCGGTAGCATAAACGTAGCCATTCGGCGCAAAGCGTGCGGCATGCACGTGAGCAGTGTTTTGCGGAGCGGCAGCATGGGCGTTGGCATGTCCTGCAAACCGGTAGCGACAGGCCCCAATCAGACCATTGCGTAGCACGGGAAACACGCTCATTGTGCCACCAGAATAATTGGCTGTGAGCACCATGCGCCCGTTGGTTTCCACAAAGCATGGATCTTCTCCGCCCGTGAGTTGACGATTGAGCAATCTCATCCGACCCGTGGTCTCATTCAGGCTCACGGTGCAAACAGCCGCATGGCTGTCGTTGGTCTCACTCACCACATATAAAAGGTGAGGACGATGCGCAAAGGTGAGATACGAAGGATTGGTCATAGACAGCGAGTCGAGTAGCATGGTCTCTCCTGTCTGCTGATTAAACATGAAACTATAAAGTCCTGTGCTGCCCGTGTCTGTATAGGTACCCACTACCATGGTGAGTCCATCGCCCGCCCACATCGACAGCGAAAAAGTAAATGCCGAGCATAGCAGCATTTGCATCCGTTTGCTAAAATTCATCATTGTTTGTCACTAATTAAGTTCATTTTACGTTGCAATATTCGCAATTATTTCTGAGAAAAGCAAACATTTTAGTTACCGTCTTACTTGCCATCCACAAAAAACCACTGCAACCCACGCCCCCATTCAAATTAATTTTATATATTTGCACAACAATAATTTATTCATTCAATTTACCATTTATCTATGCAAAAGAAGCTCCCACTAATGGTGCTCGCGGTGTGTTGTTCCACCCTCGCGTCGGCACAGAGCAACCAAACGCAGCAAACGGCAAAGTCGTTAGACGAAAATGCTTTTACCTTCACCGAGGCACAGTTGGGCGAAGACGACAACATGAGCCAAAACGTAACCATCCTCAATTCAACTACCAATGCCTACGCCAACGAAGTGGGCTTTCTATTCTCGCCCATGAGGTTTCGCTATCGTGCCTTTAACCAAAAGTACAACGAGATTTTCATTAATGGTGCGCCCGTAAATGATGTTGAACGCGGCCAGTTTGCTTTCTCTTCCATCGGCGGTCTGAACCAGCAAACGCGCAATGTCGACTTCTCACTTCCGTTCGAAGCCAACAATTATGGTATGACTGCCATGGCAGGTAGTAACAATTACAACTTCCGCAGCGGCAGCATGTCCACAGGACAGCGCATCAGCCTTGCCGGTGCCAACCGCAACTACACGCTGCGTGGCATGTACACCTATAACAGTGGCTTCAACGCTAAGGGCTGGGCTTTCAGTGCCGGTCTCACCTATCGTTGGGCTAATCGCGGCTATGTGGAAGGCACTTTCTACAATGCCCTTTCTTATTTCCTCGGTGTTCAGAAGCTCATAGGCAACCATAGTCTGAGCTTTGCTACATGGGGCAACCCCACAGAGCGTGGCGCACAGGGTGCAGCTACCGATGAGAGTTTTTGGATTGCCAACAACAACCAATACAACCCCTATTGGGGCTACCAAAATGGCAAACGCCGTAACTCGCGCGTGGTGAACGACTTTGCGCCAACTGCGCTACTCACATGGGATTGGAACATCAACAATGCCTCGAAGCTCACCACCACGCTGCTCGGGAAATATAGCCTTTACAAGAGCACCAAGCTCAATTATAACAACGCCGACAACCCACAACCCGACTACTACAAGCTGCTGCCCAGTAATTTCTATGATGTGTGGGGCAAGAATAGCCACGCACAAACCGCACAGAACTTGGCCGACTGGAAGCTGGCTTACGAGTGGTTGTCAAGCGACAAAGCTCACCGCCAAATCAACTGGGATCAGCTCTATGCTGCCAATCGCAACGCCAACCAGCAAGGCGGCGATGCCATGTACTATGTGCAAGCACGCTACAACAATAATCTTTATTTCACGTTGGCTTCAACCCTAACAAAGCACTTCACCGCCAAAAGTACGCTAAACATCGGCGTCACAGCTGCTGCCAACAAGGGGTTCCACTATCAAACGATGGACGATTTGCTTGGTGCCAACAGTTTCCACAATATCAATAACTACGCCATCGGCACCTATGCAGCCAACTCGTCGGCCGTACAATACGACTTAAATCGCATGAACGCACAGGTGAAAGAGGGCGACCGCTTCGGCTATGACTACACCATCAATGTCGTTCGTGGCAACGCATGGGCCAGCTATACCGAAACTTTCCGCAACATTCACTATAGCGTGGCTGGGAAAATAGGCTACGATGGCATGAACCGCGACGGTAAAATGCGCAACGGTTTGTTTGCCAACAATTCGTTTGGTAAGAGCAAAACGGCTAATTTCCTCAGCGGTGGTGGTAAGACAGCTGCATCGATTGACCTGAGTCATGGCCATGTGTTCTCGTTGGGATTGGGCTTAGAAAGCAAGGCCCCCACCGCCTATGTGGCCTTCCAAGCGGCCGAAATGAACAACGATTTCGTGCGCGATTTGAAGAACGAACTCATCTTCAGCAGTGAGGCTTCCTATCAATACAGCACCTCGTGGTTGCATGCTAATCTCAATGCTTATTATAGCTACGTGGGCCATGCCACAGAATGGACGTGCTTTTATTTCGACGATATCAATTCGTTCTCCTACAATGCTCTCAGCAATCTAAAGAAAGCTTATTATGGTGTGGAACTCGGTTTGCGCTTCAAACTCACATCCTACCTCGACCTAAAAGCTATCGGAACGCTCAGCGAAGCGAAAAACATGAGCAACGCTCACGTGCGCTACCTCAACTCTACGCAAGGGGTTTACAATGACGATGAAGCATTGGTGAAGGACATGCGTGAGAGTGGAACACCTCTTACTGCAGCCAACTTGGGACTTAGTTTCCATCAAGGTGGCTGGTTTATCGACCTCAACGGCAACTACTACGACCGCATCTATTTGGGCTACTCACCCTACTATCGCTATGCGTCGGCACTCCAAAAGATGGGTTCCATCGATAGCAACGGCAACTATATCGTTTCACCACAGGATAAAGGCCATGGTGGGTTTATGCTCGATGCCAGCATTGGCAAGAGCATTCGCCTGAAAAAAGGTTCGCTCTCCATCAACCTCATGGTGACCAACCTGCTCAACAACCAAAAGATTGTAACGGGCGGTTACGAACAGAGCCGCAGTGACTATTCCATTAAAAACGATGGAAGCACCAGCAGCCGCACCTACAGTTTCTCACGCAATCCGAAGAAATACTATGCCTATGGTATGAACGGCATGTTGCAAGTAGCTTATAAATTCTAATTCAAACAACCCGAATATGAAGCATTTAAAATATATCCTTTTGGCATGCGCTGGTCTACTGATGACCAGTTGCATGAATGGTGATTGGGATTCTGTTGACACTCACTACACACGTGGTAACAGTGCTATCACCGAAACTCATGTCATCTCCATTGCACAGCTCAAGAGCAATTACGCAACACAGTTGGCACAACCCTATGGCATGGCCGAGATTACCGATGACATTCAGATCAAAGGCTACGTCACAGCCAACGATAATGGCGGTAATGTGTTCAGCCAAATCGGTCTGCAAGACGCTACCGACGCCATCATCATTGCCATCGGCGACAACGGTATCTATGGCTATCTGCCCGTGGGTACCGAGATTTTAGTGAACCTCAAAGGTTTGTACATCGGCAACTATGGCTATCAGACACAGATTGGAACACCCTATACCAACAACAATGGATTAGAGTCGGTGAGCCGCATGTCGAAAATTCGTTGGTATCAGCATTTCAACTACACCAACAACACCGTTGCAGTCACACCCTCGGAGTTTGATAAAACCAAGCTCACTGATGCAAACTATCTCGCCAAAAACGCCGGAAGACTGATGACTATCAAGAATGTGGCTTTCCAACAAGCCGGTACAAAAGACTATGCCAACCGTGCCGATGTAGTCAACAACAACGCCTGTGAGCGCGCTTTGGTGGGCCTCAACGAAAATAATATTGTTGTACGCACCAGCATCTATGCCGACTTTGCGGCTGACAAACTGCCCACCGGCAATGTAAACATCACAGGACTCTTCACACGTTATAACAACAAATGGCAGATTGTCATTCGCCAAGCCAGCGATGTCGAAGCTGCCCACTAAGAAAGATATACAATTTAAATACAAACAAAATGAAAAAGATTATCAACGCATTATTTCTTTTGGCCATAGGCGTTATGACATTCAGCAGTTGCAGCGATGTGCCCGCCCCCTATGACACGCCCAACCAAAACGGCAACAATCCAACAAAGCCCGTGACAGCCGAGCCTGCTGGTAGTGGAACCGAAAGCGATCCCTACAATGTGGCAGCTGCCATCAAACTGTTGAAGGCACAACCGGCCGACCAAAAGACGGCACCAATGTATGTAAAAGGTGTGATTGTCGAAATCAAGAAGGTTGATACGGGCTCCTATGGTAACGCCGATTACTACATCATTGACAAGGACTATCCTAACCACAAGCTCAAAATCTTCCAGAGCAAGTTTCTTGCCAATGCGAAGTTTACAGCAGCCAATCAAATTAAGGTAGGTGATGTAGTCGTTATTTATGGTCCATTTGTTAACTATCAAGGCAACACACCCGAGACGGTTGGCAAAGGTGCTACTTATATTTACAAGCTCAATGAACAAAGTGGTGGAACGGTTACGCCGCCAACACCCAGTACACCCGCAAACACCGAGGCTACAGCTTACACGGTTACAAAAGCCATTAACTTGATTACCAATAATCAAGCGCCCAAGGCCGAGGTCTATGTAAAAGGTATCATTAGCAAGGCTCCTACCTACAACGCTACCTACAAGAGCCTCACCTACTACATCTCTGACGATGGAACAACCACCAACGAGCTGCAAATCTTCTCGGGTAAGAGTTTCAATGGTGCCGACTTCACTGCTGCCAATGAATTGCAAGTGGGACAAACAGTTGTCGTGCTCGGCGTAATCAAAGCCTACACCAACAATACAACCCACGTAACCATCAACGAAATGGATAAGAACAACAAACTTATTTCGGTGAATGGCGGCACACAACTCATTCCTGGTACAACACCTCCCCCAACACCTCCTACTCCATCAACGGGAACAGAGGTTACAGCAGCAAGCTTTGGCGTAGCCAATAACAAAGAGTTTGGCACACAAACAATGTCCGATGGTACCACCGTTACCACAGCAAAAGGCTCAGGCAACAACGTTCCTAAGTTTTATAGTGTTGGTGGCGGAACCATTCGCATGTATCCTGGCAACACCATTTCTTTCAATGCTGGCAGCAAGCAAATTGCTTCTATCACACTTTTCTGCGATGAATATAAAGGCGACAAATACACTGCCAGTGGCAATCTCGGAACAACATCCGGAACCGTTGCACTCAACGGTCTCAAATATACCATCAACGGTATCAATGCTGCTACTGTAACATTCACTAATAACGCCACAGGCTCAGGTGCTCCATCGCAACTTCGTATTAAGAAGTTTGTCATCACCTACGCCAACTAAGCATTTAAAAACGTTTTAAATAAATTTGGCAGGCTGCAAAGATTTCATTAACTTTGCAGCCTGTTAGCGTAGTAACAATTTTATAAATTATAATCATCAACGAAATGAAAAAAGGTATTCACCCAGAAAACTATCGCCCCGTCGTATTCAAAGATATGTCCAACGGCGATATGTTCCTTACAAAATCTACAGCAAGAACCAATGATACTGTAGAATTTGAAGGCGAGACTTACCCCGTGGTAAAGATTGAAATCTCAAGCACTTCTCACCCCTTCTACACCGGTAAGAGCAAGCTTGTTGACTCAGCTGGTCGCGTTGACCGCTTCATGAACCGTTACGGTAAGTTGAAAAAGTAAATATATCTTTTGCAAAGAATATATTCCATTTAAAATGTGTTCAAACGTAGTTGCATATACGTTTGAGCACATTTTTTTATTTTCAACACGCAAAAAACAAACAATGAAACACAAATCACTCATCTTTACCATCGGCTCGGTCATGCTTGCCTTGTTAGCATGCGGCGGTACTGACCATCCCGATCTCGTTTCTCAGCAGCCAAAGCGTTCAACCAACAACAATCAAAACACGCCATCCATCGGCATGCCCATAGACATTACGCGATTAGAATTTCCAAAACTCCATGGCAAAGGCAGTTCGGTTTACGTCTATCGCGCACCCGACCCCACCAACGCCGCCCATCAAATCATGAACTATGCCTTGGAATGGGATCACACCAAACGCGCACAGCGTTGGAGTTGCTGGATGAGTACCGCGCCAACCAGAGTGAAAAACTGGAGCCGCGCCCAGTGGAAAGCCGACAAAAAATGGCATGGAGACCCCTTCCAATGGGCACCCGAAATCCCCAATGGCGAACAGCCGCCCGTGAAAAATGAATTCAGCCAAAGCCTATTTCCCGATGGCTCCAAAGGCTATGACCGTGGACACATCTGCGCTTCCGAAGATCGCATCTACTCAAAAGAGGCCAATGAGCAAACTTTCTACATGGCCAACATGCAGCCTCAAGTACACAGTTTCAATGCCGGCATTTGGAAGCAGATGGAAGATTGCCTGCGCAGCCATCTACAATCAAGCGACACCTTATATATATGTAAGGGCGGAACCATCGATCAGGCCAACCAAATTTTGAGTTATACGCGCAGCAAGTTCATCGTGCCCAAATATTTTTTCATGGCTGTGCTGCTCAAAAACGCGTCGGGCTACCATGCTTTCGGTTTCTTCATTGAGCACCGTAACCTCACCATGAAGCAAATGAAAGAGCAGGGCATCAGCACCCGATTAGCCGACTATGTGGTGAACATCGCCGAACTGCAACGCCTCACCGGCATAGACTTCTTTTGCAACCTGCCCGATAACCTTGAGAACGAAGTAGAAAATAAACCTCTGCAAGCCGTAAAGTCTGAGTTTAGAGATTGGGGCATTAATCAATAACCTCGCATTCCATCATATGCTTTATCAGTTCCGTTGGTCAACGATGACACCGTGCAAGGACGAGAACGAATATGAAAAAGTCTTACTGGACAGCAATCGATTTATCTAATTGGGAGCTTGAATTTAAAAAAGAATGCGGAATTACCTATATAAAGGTAATTCCGCAAGGATTTATATACTATTTTAAGTTTTACCGAACAGCAATGATTGTTTTTACTCTTTTATTTTTGATAGAAGAATGAATTCTCATTTATCGTTTTCTTGTATTTCATCTTCATAATACTGTGAATAAAATTTTAGGTTCTCATACCCATAATAATTCTTCTTTTTGAATCTATTGAGCAATTCTGGATTCTTTGAATACGTATTACTTATGATACCGATAACACCAGGGGTTTGCTCCTTTTTTAATTCTTTCTTTGATATAAGTTCTAAGATATAGGCCACATCTTCGTCCAGATTACCCTCGTATTTTGTTTTATAGGGTTCAGTTAGAATCTTTTCAAGGAAAGGTATAAACATCGTTTGACAGTTATCTGCCTCTGTACAGTATTGTCTGAATATATTTCTTCTTAGCTTCCATTTTCCGTTTATCCCAATTCTCCCAAAGAATATAGAAAACCAAGCATCATTATCCTCATCGGCTTGCATCTTTTTAAAGATAAAGGCTTTAAGATTATCATCCCAATATCCAAAATCTTGTACCAATTCATATATGTGGTATAAATCTTTTTGTATATATGCAAAATCTGATTTCTTCCCATAGAATAGGTAATTATTGAAAGCCAATAGATATAATTTATCATCATATACCTCTGAATGAATATTCAAATCGACAAATCTATCTTTCCGATATATGATAAGGCTATTTGACTCGTCATCCATTAAAGGATTTAATTCCACTTCAATGATATCACTTGTCGTTTCTTTAATATCATATCCAAATACTTTTTTTATTTTAGACTGGAAATCTTGCGTACTCGGAAATTTAAAGCCACTTTTAGTCAAAAATAACGTTCTCTCATTTTCTATATTTTTCATATTATCTGCCACTTTCTTTGTCGCTATATTTTCATTGGATATTCGACCCTTTCGCTGAATTCTCATACATCCATAGCTGCAGCTAAACATTATGCATTCAAGAAAAATCATTGCTATTCTATGATTCCAAACCATAATTTCCCTTTTTTAATAACACTTCTTTCTAATAATACTAAAATAACATCTTTTAAAAGCCCTCAAGACCTGGGATATTCTCAATTACTTGAGTAACCATTTTGTTTGTCTTTTGACTTTTTCTATTCCCATAGTTTGTAGTATAGGTTGTTAAGCATCCGACAAATCCTACTGATCACCCACCATGAATAGCAATCCCCTCTCTCTTGATTCGCCTGGCCCGTTGATGTAACACTTTTCCCTCCCTTTTGTATCGATAAGGTATAAATCGTAGCTCTGTGCTTTTAAACCTTTATTTATATTTTACAAATATTACTCGTAATATTGTGCTTGCCAGGTGACTCTTTGCCGTTTAAAATTCTTTTACGCCACAATTCTATCCCAATTCATTTGACTATTTACCATTGTTTATTTCTTTCTTAGCAACAAATTTAGCTGTTTTTTAACAAACAAAAGAACTTCGTTCAAAAAAATGCAACACATTACACGACAAAATGACCTAAATCACTAACAAAAGCAGCCCACTTTTTGCGAGAAAGTGGGCTGCTTTGCTGCTAACAACTTTATATAGGCCTATTGGATATATTTGCGTTGCACAGGCACTACGCCCTCAGCATTGCGGCTCTTGGCATAACCATAATAGCGGTTGTAGCCATAATCATAGTCATCCCAGTTGGGTGACGAGGTGTGATAGAGCCTTATGCGCACCCGATTACCACCCGATGTCGAGGCATAGCCCGTGAGCCAATCGTCGGTGACCACGTTGCTATTTTCTTCGATGAAATGAATGTAGATGGTTTGATTTTCCACGTGCCAACGAATGTGATTGGCGGTGTAGCGGCGACCATAACCTCGACCATAATAGTCCACCCAATAGCCCGTTCCCGAGGTGTAGCCATTGGTAAACTCAACTTCTGAGCGCGTGATGCGATAGATTTGCCCGCCATAGTCCACCTCAGAGAACACCGTTCCCTCCCAGGTTCCACTCAAATAAGACGCCACCACGGCATCGTCGTCGCACGAAGCAAAAAGCAATGCGCTGCACAAAAGAGCGGCAAAGCTCCAAATCGATAGCTGTTTCATATATATTATTCGTTTCATATTCATTCTTCTTCTACTTAAAAACATCGCAAAGATAAGAAATATCGCGCGAGCTACGCCATGATGTTTCTATATTTTAAATAGGGATTTCCCTTTCAAACGAGCAAAACAGTACCAAGAATCAACAACCGGCAGCGGAAAAATGGGGTTGCATGCCGGCAACCGACAACTCTAAAATTGCGTTAACATGTGGCATACTCCTGCGCTTGTCGAAATAAAAATCACTACCTTTGCACGCAAGCTGGCATCATCTTTGCCACATGGCTTTCAACAAGCATTCATCATTTAACAGCATTTATCAAAGAAGAAAATGAAAACCGTTTACGATTATTTCGTTAAAGACAGAAAAGGAGCGCCCGTAGCGTTAAAAGAATATGCCAACGAAGTGTTGCTCATTGTGAACACGGCTACGCAATGTGGTTTCACACCGCAATACGAAGCGTTGGAGAAACTCTATGAAACCTACCACAGTCGGGGGTTTGAAGTGTTGGATTTCCCTTGCAATCAGTTTGGTCAACAGGCACCCGGCACCGACGAAAGCATTCACCAGTTTTGCAAGCTCAATTACAACACCGAGTTTCCACGCTTCAAAAAGGTGAAGGTGAATGGCGACGAGGCCGACCCATTGTTCGTGTTTTTGAAAGAGCAAAAGGGCTTTGCCGGCTGGGATGAGAGCCATCCGCTCTACCCCATTTTAGACAAGATGTTGAGCGAAGCCGACCCCGATTACAAAGCAAAGAGCGACATTAAATGGAATTTTACCAAGTTTTTAATCAACAAAAAAGGGCAAGTGGTGGCACGTTTCGAACCCACTGAAAGCATGGACCACATTGCGCAAGAGATTGAAAAACTTTTAGACGCATAACGAATTATTTTTAGAAAGGAGAAAACAATATGGAGTATGTAAAATGTTTAATCATTGGTAGTGGTCCGGCGGGCTATACCGCAGCACTTTATGCCAGCAGGGCTAACCTTAATCCCGTGCTTTATGCGGGCTTGCAAACGGGTGGACAGCTCACTCAAACCACCATCGTCGACAACTTTCCGGGCTATCCCAATGGCGTGGACGGCAACCAGATGATGATGGATTTGCGCGAACAAGCCGCCCGATTTGGTGCCGATTTGCGCGATGGCGAGATTACCAAGGTTGACTTTAGCCGCAAACCCTACACCGTGACTACCGATCATGGCGAAACGATTGAGGCCGAAAGTGTGATTATTGCGACGGGTGCCACAGCCAAATATTTAGGCTTGCCCGACGAGAAGAAGTATGCCGGACAAGGTGTTAGCGCCTGCGCCACCTGCGATGGGTTCTTCTATCGCAAGAAAGTGGTGGCTGTTGTGGGCGGTGGCGACACGGCTTGCGAGGAGGCTCACTACTTGGCTGGCCTTTGCAAAAAGGTGTATATGATTGTGCGCAAGCCCTATCTTCGCGCGTCGGCAGCCATGCAAAAGCGTGTGGAAGAGGCCGAGAACATCGAAATCCTCTACGAAACAAACACGTTAGGGCTTTATGGTGAGAACGGTGTGGAAGGTGCACACGTGGTTTATCGCAAAGGCGAAAGCGACGAACGGACATACGATTTGCCTATCGACGGCTTTTTCTTAGCCATTGGGCACACGCCACAGTCGGCGCTGTTTAAGGATTTCATAACGCTCGATGAGCAAGGTTTCATTTGCCTGAAGGGACAAAATCAGGCCACCAACGTGCCGGGCGTGTTTGCTGCAGGCGACGTTTGTGACCCTCATTATCAGCAAGCTATCATCGCCGCTGGCACAGGAGCGAAAGCCGCTTTAGATGCGCAGGCCTATCTTAGCGAACTCGGAAAATAAACAATCCGCCGAAGGTTAATGCGCCATTGAGCATCAACCGTTCGTAGCCCATTTCGTATCCGGTTGTTTGTTGCGTCAGAAGACTCACTGCCCAACAGATGACCGGACTTATTATGCACACCCATGGCACCCACCGGCCGCGCACCCGATAGCGCGTAAAGAAGGCAAAGGCAAAGAGACCCAGCAGCGGTCCGTAGGTGTAGGAGCAGAGGGTGTAGATGGCATCGATGACACTTGTAGTGTTGACCGCATTGAAAATTAAAATCATGGCTGCAAAAGCCACAGCCATGAGCGCATGGGTGCGACGTCGAAGTCGCTCATCGTGGGGACGCTCGGCAATGTCGACACACCACGTTGTCGTCAACGCCGTGAGCGCACTGTCGGCACTCGAGAAGCTGGCGGCCACGATGCCGATGGTGAAAAACACCACGACGGCCGTGCCCAAGCGGCCCGATGCTGCAAAAAGAGGCAGCAAATCGTCGGTCAATGCCGGCAGCGGCGAGCCCTGCTGTGCGGCCAACTGCATGAGCAACACGCCGAGAGCCAAGAACAACAAGTTGGCCGGGAAGAAGGCCAATCCATAGCTGCATATATCCTTTTGAGCCTCGCGCAGCCCCTTGCACGTGAGGTTTTTCTGCATCATGTCTTGATCCAGCCCCGTCATCACCACCACCACGAAGATGCCACTGAGGAACTGTTTCCAGAAATTCTGCCGACTCATGAAATCATCCCACACAAAGATGCGGCTGTGTTCGTCGGCCACGATGGCGCGTAGGCTGTCGGAGAGCGAATAATGGAGCGCGCTGTTCACCTGCCAAATGATGAGTAGCAAGGCGGCAAACATGCAAAAGGTTTGAAACGTGTCGGTGAAAACGAGCGTCTTAATGCCGCCACGCCGCGTGTAGAGCCAGATGAGCCCCATCATCAGCACCACGGTGAGGGCAAACGGAATGTGCAACGCGTCGAGCACAAACCGCTGCAGCACCATGCAGATGACGCCGAATTTGACGGCCGAACCCAAGATTTTCGACAGCAAAAAGAAACCTGCGCCCGTCTTATAGGCCTGTTGCCCCAAGCGCGTTTGCAGATAACTATAGATGGTGGTGAGGTTGAGCCGATAGTAAACCGGCAGCAACACAAAGGCCACCACCACATAGCCCACGGCAAAGCCCAAGCACATTTGCAGATAGGTGAACTGCGTGGTGACAGCCATGCCGGGTACGCTGATAAACGTGACACCCGAAATGGAGGCGCCCACCATGCCAAAGGCCACCAAAGGCCACGGCGATTGCCGGTTGCCCCGATAAAAAGTGTCGTTGGAGGAATGGCGTGTGGTGAGCCGACTCAAAACCAAGAGCGCGCCAAAATAAACGAGAAGTGTGATTAAAATTGTCATCGTGGCTGCAAAATTAATAAAAAACAAGGGGACAAACGACGGTTTCTGCTGCTCGAATGCACGATTTTAATTAAAAAAAGGTGCGTTCTTCCTCCTGTTTGCAGCATCGAGAATTTCTCTTTCCATTGTTCTCAAGGGTCGTTTCAACGAAAAATAAAAATTCCCGTGCGGCGAGGATTGAGGGACAATTTTTTCCATTGTCGCAAGGATGTATCAGCTGAGAATAGGAGTTTTTGCCTCTAAAATATCTTTCGCAACGGGCGTAAATGATACATTTTCATGGCATCATTCCTCCTGAAACGCCATTTTTCCACCCCGCAAACAAAATAATATGCCTATCGTTTGCCCGTCTCATAAAAATCTTCTACTTTTGAAGTGTTTCTAACCTAAAGGTCTATGAAAGGAATTCAAGTAAAAGAGTTGCATCAGGTCGCCGTTCGATTTTCGGGCGATTCGGGCGACGGAATGCAATTGGCCGGCACCATTTTTTCGATGATTTCGGCCGAAGTAGGCAACGGCATCTCCACGCTGCAGGACTATCCTGCCGACATTCGCGCGCCGCAAGGCTCGCTGTCGGGCGTGAGCGGATACCAAGTGAAAATCGGTGAAGACGAGGTGCTCACGCCGGGCGACCTCTGCGATGTGCTCGTGGCGATGAATGCCGCCGCGCTGAAAACACAAATTCAGCATGCAGCGCCCTCGGCTACCATCATCATCGACAGCAACAACTTCAAAGAAGAGGATCTGCGCAAGGCCGAATTTCAAACCAACGACTATCTGGGAGAGCTTGGCATCGATGGCGATCGCGTGGTGGCGTGCCCCATCACGTCGATGGTGAAGGCCTGTTTGCGCGACACCGAGCTCGACAACAAAGCCGTGTTGAAATGCCGCAACATGTTTGCTTTGGGCATCGTTTGCTGGCTCTTCAACCGCAGCCAGTCGCTGGTGGAGAGCTATCTGCGCAAAAAGTTTAAAGCCAAGCCCGATGTGGCCGAAAACAACATCCGCGTGCTGCATGCCGGCTATGATTATGGCTACAACACTCATGCTTCGGTTCCGGCCACCTACCGCATCGAGTCGATTCACAAACGACCAGGTCGCTACATGGACATCACGGGCAACAAAGCCATTGCCTACGGGCTCATGGCCGCCGCCGAGCGCGCGGGACTGCGCCTGTTTCTCGGCAGTTACCCCATCACACCGGCCACCGACATTCTCAACGAGCTGGCGAAACACAAAGCCATGGGCGTTGTCACCATGCAATGCGAAGACGAGTTGGCCGCTTGCTGCACCGCTATCGGCGCCTCGTTTGCGGGTGCGTTGGGCGTCACCTCCACGTCGGGGCCAGGCATTTGTTTGAAATCCGAAGCCATGAACTTGGCCGTGATGGACGAGCAGCCCTTGGTGATTGTCGACGTGATGCGCGGCGGCCCGTCGACAGGCTTGCCCACCAAAACCGAGCAAACCGATTTGCTGCAGGTGCTCTTCGGCCGCAACGGCGAAAGTCCTATGCCCGTGATAGCACCCACATCGCCCACCGACTGTTTCCAAGCGGCATTCGATGCGTGCAAGATGGCCGTGGAATACATGACGCCCGTGGTGGTGCTGAGCGATGCTTATATCGCCAACGGTTCGGGCGCATGGCGCTTGAAATCGCTCAACGACTTGCCCACCATCACGCCACCCATGGCCACTGCAGCGCTGCGCGACACCTTTTCGCCTTACAAACGCAACGAGAAAACGCTGGCACGCTATTGGGCCACGCCGGGCATGTCGGGCTTTGAGCATGTGATAGGCGGATTGGAGAAGGACTGTAGCACGGGCGTTATCTCCAACAATCCCGAAAACCACGACCGCATGACGCGGCTGCGTGCCGGCAAAGTGGCGGGCATTGATGTGCCCGACGTGCCCGTTTTCGGCGATAAAGACGATGCCGAGCTGCTCATTGTGGGTTTCGGCGGTACCTTCGGCCATCTCTATACGGCGATGGAAGCGCTGCGCAGCAAAGGCGAGAAGGTGGCATTAGCCCATTTCAAATTCATCAATCCGCTACCACAAAATGCGGCGCGCGTGCTCCTCGGCTATCCCAAAGTGGTGGTTGCCGAACAGAATTTAGGTCAGTTCGCAGCTTATCTGCGCATGAAAATCGATGGCTTTGCGCCACGCCAATACAACGAAGTCACGGGGCAGCCCTTGAAAGTGAGCAAACTCACGAAAGCGTTTTCAAACATCATTCACCAATAACGCATCACAATGGAATACACCATCAACGATTATAAAAAGGGCAAACCACGCTGGTGCCCGGGTTGCGGCGACCATTTTTTCCTCAATTCGCTGCACAAAGCCATGGTCGAATTAGGCATTCCGCCCCACGAAACGGCCGTCATTTCGGGCATCGGCTGTAGCGGCCGCCTATCCTATTATGTCAACACCTATGGCATGCAAACCATTCATGGGCGTGCAGCAGCCATTGCCAGCGGCGTGAAAGTGGCTCGCCCACAGCTCACCGTGTGGCAAATTTCGGGCGACGGCGACGGTTTAGCCATTGGCGGCAACCATTTTATCCACGCCATTCGCCGCAACATCGACCTCAACATCATCTTGCTCAACAACCGCATCTACGGCCTCACCAAAGGACAATATTCGCCCACCTCGCCGCGCGGTTTCGTGTCAAAGTCGAGTCCTTATGGCACCGTTGAAGACCCCTTCTGCCCCGCCGAACTCTGTTTTGGTGCGCGCGGACAATTCTTTGGTCGTGCGGTGGCCAATGATAGCGCCCACACGGTGGCACTTCTAAAAGCCGCACAGCAACATAAAGGAGCAGCCGTCTGCGAGATTTTGCAAAACTGCATGATTTTCAACAACGGTTGCTATGCACCCATCTACACCCGCGAAGGGCGTGAAATGCACGCCATCTATTTGGAACACGGCCAGCCTATGCTGTTCGGCGCGAACAAAGAATGGGGCCTCATGCAAGAGGGATTTGGCCTGAAGGTGGTAAAAGTAGGCGAAGACGGCGTAAAAATGAGCGACATCCTTGTGCACGATGCCCATTGCACCGATAACACACTGCAAATGAAATTAGCCATGATGCGCAACGAAGACGGCTTTCCTGTGGCCTTGGGCGTTATCCGCGATGTACCCGCCCCCACCTACAACGATTGCATCTACGAGCAGTTGGCCGAGCAAAAAACGAAGCAAAGCTACCACAACTTTGCCGAACTGTTAGAAACCAACGACACGTGGACGGTGGAATAAACCACGAAAAGGCGAGATAACAGCCTTCGGACTTGAAAAAAAGCGTTGGAGCATTCATCTATAAAACTAACAAACACGTTAGTGAGCAGCTCGCTAATCCGTTTTCGTTTAAAAACACGTTAGTGAGCGGCTCGCTAATCCGTTTTCGTTTAAAAACACGTTAGTGAGCGGCTCGCTAATCCGTTTTCGTTTAAAAACATGTTAGTGAGCGGCTCGCTAATCCTTTTTCATTTAAAAACATGTTAGTGAGCGGCTCGCTAATCCTTTTTCGTTTAAAAACATGTTAGTGAGCGGCTCGCTAATCCTTTTTCGTTTAAAAACATGTTAGTGAGCGGCTCGCTAATCCTTTTTCATTTAAAAACACGTTAGTGAGCGGGGGATTTTCTGTCTCCAACCGGGAAACCAACGAACTCCACAACATAGCCAACCGAAAATAAGGCGGAGTAGGCGCATTTCAAACCTCATGGGGTTTGATTTCT
>NZ_JH114215.1:123775-135388 GCF_000224615.1 Segatella oulorum F0390 | reverse complement strand
TAATCCGTTTTCGTTTAAAAACACGTTAGTGAGCGGCTCGCTAATCCGTTTTCGTTTAAAAACACGTTAGTGAGCGGCTCGCTAATCCGTTTTCGTTTAAAAACATGTTAGTGAGCGGCTCGCTAATCCTTTTTCATTTAAAAACATGTTAGTGAGCGGCTCGCTAATCCTTTTTCGTTTAAAAACATGTTAGTGAGCGGCTCGCTAATCCTTTTTCGTTTAAAAACATGTTAGTGAGCGGCTCGCTAATCCTTTTTCATTTAAAAACACGTTAGTGAGCGGGGGATTTTCTGTCTCCAACCGGGAAACCAACGAACTCCACAACATAGCCAACCGAAAATAAGGCGGAGTAGGCGCATTTCAAACCTCATGGGGTTTGATTTCTCACTTTTTGTTTGTACTTTTGCAACAACATCGAAACAGGTAACATTCCACAGCATGTTCTATACAATTCAAGCACCCGACGAACTCAACATCGCCCTGCAAATTCCGGCCAGCAAAAGCATCAGCAACCGCGCACTCATCATGCAGGCACTCACGAAAGGCACCACCACATTACATCATCTGAGCGACTGCGACGACACCCTTGTGCTGCAACATGCACTGCACAACATGCCCCGTACCATCGATATTCACGGCGCCGGCAGTGCCATGCGCTTTCTAACGGCCTATCTGTCGATTGGCGAGGGCGAGCACATCCTCACCGGAACAGCACGCATGCAACAGCGTCCCATCGGCAGCTTGGTAGACGCGCTGCGGCAACTTGGCGCAACCATTCACTACGAAGGGCAACCGGGCTTTCCTCCCTTGCGCATCCAAGGCCACCCCATCGAGGGCGGAACGATTGAAATTCCGGGGCATGTGAGTTCGCAATTCACCACGGCGCTACTCCTCATTGCACCCACCATGCCGCAGGGGCTGACACTGAAACTCACCGGCGATATCAGCTCGCGCCCCTATATCGACCTAACGCTTTGCATGATGCGCGATTTCCATGCCAAAGCCGATTGGATCGACAGCAACACCATTCGCGTGGAACCGCAACCCTATGCGCCCTGCTCCTACACCATAGAGAGCGACTGGACCGCCGCCAGCTATTGGTATGCGCTCATGGCATTGGCACCCGAAACAACTGCCCACGTGCAACTCATGGGCCTGATGGATGGTTCGATTCAGGGCGACTCGGTGGTGAAATATCTCTTTTCGCTCTTGGGCATCAAAACCCATTTCGCTTCCACCGAGCACGGCCTACCCACCACCATCACACTGCATCGCCAGCCATGCCCGCTCCATCGCTTAGACTACAACTTCACAGGCGCACCCGATTTGGCACAAACCTTTGTGGTGTGCTGTGCGCTCATGGATGTGAAGTTTCATTTCAAAGGGCTGCAAACCCTCACCATGAAGGAATGTAACCGCATCGAGGCGCTGCAAACCGAAATGCGAAAGTTGGGCTACGTGATAGACACGGCCAACGACGACGAGCTATTTTGGGAAGGCGAACGCTGCACACCATCGACCGAACCCATTGAAACCTATGCCGATCATCGCATGGCATTGGCCTTTGCGCCGGCCGCTTTCCGCATCAAGGGGCTGCGCATCAACCACCCCGAAGTGGTGAGCAAATCCTATCCCCACTATTGGGACGACCTCAAAAAAGCCGGCTTCCACCTATGATTTATCTGCTGCTTTCACTCCTTGCCTTAGGCCTTCTCACAGCCATTGGCACGTTGCTCGCCCATAAAAAAGGCGAGCCCGAGGCGCCCCTTGTCGTGCATGACTCGTGTGCCACCTGCTCGGGTGAGAACGATCTCTGCGAACAAGAATGCATGATGCTTGCAGCCACGCAACCCATAGAATATTTCGACGACGAAGAACTCGACCGTTTTAAAGGGCGTGCGTCCGACGATTTTAGCGACGACGAGGCCGAAGCCTTTACCGAAGTGATGCAAACCATGCGTCCCGATGAGGTGAAAGCATGGAACAGAAGCCTCATTCTGCGTGGCATCAACATGCCCAACCAAATTAAAGACGATTATATAGCGTTAGCCCATGATTGACCTGCTTCACTACACCTTCTTCCAAAATGCCCTCTTAGGGGCGTGTTTAGCCAGCATCGTTTGTGGCATCATCGGCACCTATATCGTGGCGCGTCGTCTGGTGTTCATCAGTGGTGGCATCACCCACGCATCGTTTGGTGGCATCGGTTTAGGTGTTTTCCTGGGCATCAACCCCATCCTTTCGGCCACGCTTTTTGCCATCTTGAGTGCCTTTGGCGTGGAATATATGGCGCAAAAAGAGCATGTGCGCGAAGACTCGGCCATCGCCTTGTTTTGGACTTTCGGCATGAGCGTTGGCATCATTTGCTGCTTCCTCACGCCGGGTTTCATTCCCGATCTGCCCTCATTCCTCTTCGGCAGCATCCTCACCATCGACACTTCCGACCTCTTATTCCTTGCCGTGCTGGCCGTGGTGGTCATCCTTTTTGTGGCGTTGTGCTATCGTGCGGTGCTCAGTGTAGCCTTCGATCGCACCTTTGCCCTATCGCAAGGCCTACCCGTGCGCGCCATTGAATATGTCATGATGGCCCTCATCGCCATGACCATCGTGTCGACTTTGCGCATGGTGGGCATCGTGCTCTCGCTCAGTCTGCTCACCATTCCGCAAATGACCGCCAACCTCTTCACCTGCCATTTCAAGCGCATGATGCTGCTTTCCATTGGCTTTGGCTGGATAGATTGCCTCCTTGGGCTAAGCCTCAGCTACCTGCTCAACGTGCCTTCGGGCGCAACCATCATCTTTGTGAGCATCCTTGTTTTCGGCATTTCCAAACTCCTCGCCAAACAATGAATGCTAAATTTGCCGCCATTTCAGCATGTTTTGCCATGCTATTGCTATCGAATTGCGCCACAAAACGCAACACTTTAGCCACGCGATGGTGGCAATCGTTTCACACGAAATATAATGTCTACTACAACGCCTCGGTGGCCTATATCGACGCTTCGTTGGAAAAAGAAAACGAACATCACGACCATTTCACCGAACAACTGCCGCTCTATACCATCGGCAACAAAGAGAGTCGCGCCATAGGACAAGCCCATTACGACCTCGCCATTGCCAAATGTGAGAAAGCTATTCGCCTGCACAGCATCAAACGCCACCCCGTTTGGGACAAAAACCGCCGCAAAACGCCCGAAGATGTTGAGTGGCTTAACCGACGGGAATATAACCCCACGATGTGGAAGGTGTGGCTCTTGATGGGACGTGCGCAATTCTTCAAAGGCGATTTCGAAAATGCCATCTCCACCTTTGCCTACATGAGCCGCCTCTATGCCACGCAACCCGCCATCTATCAACGGGCACAAGCCTGGTTGGCCAAAAGCTATATTGAGGCCGGTTGGCGCTATGATGCCGAAGAGGTGCTGCGCAACATGGCGCGCGACTCCATGCACTGGCAGGCACAAAAAGAATGGGACTACACCTATGCCGACTACTATCTGCACACGGGCGACACGCAACAGGCCATCGTCTATTTGCAACGCGTCATCCAACACGAGATGCGGCGCAAACAAAAAGCGCGCGAGTGGTTTCTCTTGGGGCAACTGCTCACGCAACAAAAACAGCCCGCACAGGCCTACGAGGCTTTCAAAAAGGTGATTGCACTCAATCCCTCCTACGAGCTTTCGTTTCATGCCCGCATCGCCATGACCGAGGTAATGGCGCCAGGTAACCAGCAAAAGATGATTGCAAAATTGCGCCGAATGGCACGCAACGAAAATAATCAGGCCTATCTCGACCAAGTGTTTTGTGCCTTAGGCAACATCTATCTTGCACAACGCGATACACTCCGCGCCATCGAAGCCTACGAACAAGGCAACGAAAGCGCCACGCGACAAGGCATAGAGAAGGGCATGCTGCTGCTCAAACTCGGCAATCTTTATTGGGACAAAGAACGTTTTAGCGATGCCAAGCGCTGCTACGACCAGGCCATTGGCTTGTTAGACCGCGACCGAAAAGACTATGACCGTTTGGCGCTTCGCCAGCAACAATTAGAACGGCTCGTGCCGTTTACCGATGAAGTGGCATTACAAGACTCGCTGCAACGCCTATCAAAGATGAGCGATGCACAGCGCAATGCCATCATCAAACGCATGATTGCAGCACTAAAACAAAAAGAACGCCGAGCCACACAGCCCCAAAACGACAACATTGCTACAGGCTTTGCACAACCCATACCAACACCCGGTGCAGGCAGCAACACATGGTATTTCTACAATCCGGTGTTGGTGGCACGAGGCATTGAGCAGTTTCAACGCACATGGGGGCACCGAAAAAACGAAGACAACTGGCAACGCGAAAACAAAACGGTGGTCAACATGGATGACATCGCCGCAGTTCCTAACGACACGCTCAACGATAAAACCGAAAAGGACATTGCGCAACAGCATCAAGCATCCGACTCCTTAGACAATGATCCCCATCAACCGGCTTATTATCTCAAGCAAATTCCGCATACGCCAGCGCAATTACAAGCCAGCAACGAAAAGCTTTCGCAAGCCCTTTTCCACAGCGGATTGCTCTTTAACGACCTGCTCGACCGCCCCGATCTCAGCCAACACTACCTGTTGCGCCTGCTGCATGAGTTTCCATCCTTTGCACAACGCGATGAAGTGTATCACCGGCTGTATCTCATCTACATGCGCCAACAGCAACCCTCCTTGGCACAACACTACCTTCAACGACTCGAACAGGAATATCCGCAGAGCGAAACGGCGCGACAGTTGCGCAGTCCCCATTATGCAGAGGACGCGCGCCGAGGTGAACAAATTGAAGATTCGCTCTACACAGCCGCCTACGAAGCTTTTAAACATGATGATGAAAAGCGCGTTGACCAGTTGTTTGAAACAGCACAGAAACGTTTTCCGAAGGGCAACAATCACGATAAATTTCTCATGATCAGTGCCCTCAATCAGCTCCATCAAGGCCGTCTTTCGACCGCTTTGCAACGGTTGAACACGCTTCTTTCAGCCCACCCCAACAGCCCACTCATCACCATGGCGGGCATGATCATCAACGGCATTCAGGCGGGAAAGACACCCCATAATGGTCGATTCGATCTTGAAAATGTGTGGCAACAGCGCAGCGAAGTGCTCAACGATAGCGATGCCTTGCACCAAGTGAAATTCAGCAACGAGCGACAAACTCCCTTCCTCTACGTGATGGTCTATGCGCCCGATGCCGTGAATGAAAATCAATTACTGTTCGAGTTGGCCAAATACAACTTCACCAACTATCTCGTGCGCAATTTCGATATTAAGATTGAGCGTCACGAAGGCGTGCATCAAATGGCGGTCGGAGGCTTTCAAAACTACGACGAGGCACTGCAATATGCGCGTGCTGTTCATCAACAAATAGCCATCCAAGGCCTAAGCAAACAGGCACGTTCCGTCATCATCAGTCAAGAAAATGAGGCGCTCATCGGCCATCCCTTCAGCTATCGGGACTACGAAAAGTTTTATCAACAGCATTTCGCACCGCTCAAAATATCGACTTTGCAACTGCTCACCGAACCCGTAAAAACGGTGACCAAGCAGCCCGAGAAGCCCACAACGGCCGAAGACATTGACCGCGAATTGGAGCGCATCATCAAAGAAGACGGCAGCGAATATCCCATCGATTCTACCGATTGGAACATCAAGCGCACGAAAACAGCGCAAAAGGTTGATGCCAAAACGCCGAAAAAAGCGAAGTCCGAAAAATCGAAGCCTCCTGTGAAAACAGTGAAACCGCTCGATTTAGACGATGAATATTATGATTTAGAAGGGTTTTAATGCCCGCAAAAAAGGCGACAGATGCACAACTCACAAAGCAGAACCGCAGCGTGAGAACATAGAAATAGAACAACAAAAATAAAGTAAAAATGGAAATTATCATCCCATCACTCAGCAGCATCAATGAGGCTGCACAACAATTTCTCGCTCAAATGGGCGACCATAAAGTCATTGCCTTCTATGGAAAAATGGGCGCAGGCAAAACCACTTTCATCAAAGCACTTTGCCAAACCTTAGGTGTTGAGGACGTAATCACCTCGCCCACTTTCTCTTTGGTCAACGAGTATACCGACCGCGAGGGCAACAGCATCTTCCACTTCGACTTCTATCGCATCAAAAAGTTAGACGAGGTCTACGATATGGGCTATGAGGATTATTTCTATGGGGGCAGCCTTTGCCTCTTGGAATGGCCCGAACTCATCGAAGACATTCTGCCCGAAGAGGCCCTGAAAGTAACCATCACCGAAGAAGCCGATGGCAGCCGCAAATTAAAGTGGTAAGCGCCCATCCTGCAGATGTGGCACGATGGCAACGGGTAGAACAAAGCAACCCAAGGTGCATGCTTCATAAAAAAGCAACGGGCACGGCACTGAAAGAGAGCTTTTCGATAGAAAAATCGTATTTTTGCAGCATCGATTCTCACAGAAATGGCAAAACATAACGACATGGGTCGCATGGGCGAGGAATTCGCCGCACGCTATTTGGCCCAACAAGGCTACGACATCATGGAGCGCGATTGGCAACAAGGCTCGCGCGATTTAGACATCATTGCCCGAACGCCCGACGGCATCACCGTGGTGTTTGTGGAGGTGAAGACGCGCACCTCAGACGAAATTATGCTGCCCGAAGAGGCCGTCACACCACAGAAAATCCGCCATTTAGGATTGGCAGCACATGCCTATGTGCAAGAGAAAGTGCTCGATGACGAGGTGCGCTTCGACATCATCAACGTCATAGGCACCTCGCCCGACAACTTTCAGTTAGAACATATCGAAGATGCTTTTAACCCCTTGCTGCGCTAAGCACGTGGCACAAGAAACAGAAACAAAAAATGTGGTTTTTTAAAAAGAAACAAAAGGCGCCGCAATGGAACATCACTTGGCTCGACGAAGTGGACTCGACCAACGATTACATGCGCCAACAAAACGCAACAAGCAACGAGCGACTGTGTGTGGTGGCGGCCGATTTTCAACGCAAAGGGCGCGGACAGGGCAGCAACACCTGGGAGAGTGAGGCTGGCAAGAACCTGCTCTTCAGCATCATGACACACCCCACCATGGTGCCCATCCGCACACAATTCCTGCTCTCAATGGCTGGCGCTTTGGCACTGAAACAAGCCTTAGACGCCTATACTGACGGCATCTCGCTGAAATGGCCCAACGATGTTTATTGGAACGACTGCAAAATCAGCGGAACACTGATCGAGACTTCCATCGCTCACGGACACATTAAGGATTGCGTGTTTGGCGTGGGACTGAACGTCAACCAAACGCAATTCCGCAGCGATGCGCCCAACCCCATCTCGTTGGCGCAAATCGTCGGCTACGAAATCGACCGCCGGACACTGCTCAACGATATTCTAACGGCCTTCGACCAGTATTATCGGTGGATTGAAAACGGCCAATATGCCGACCTCTCGGCCTGCTATCATGCCGCGCTCTACCGTCGCAAAGGCTTCCACACCTATCGCGACACAGCCACCAACGAAACCTTTGAAGCAGCCATCATCGAGGTGGAAGACGACGGCACCTTGGTGCTGCGCACGCCCGATGGGCACATTCGCGAAGCACAATTCAAAGCGGTGGAACATGTGTTGCCCACTCCAACAGAACGAAAAAACGAACAAACAAAAGAATATGGCAAGATTTAAACGCATTTTATTAAAGCTCAGCGGCGAGAGCCTCATGGGCGAACAAGGACACGGCATCGACCCACAACGGTTGGCCGACTATGCTCGACAAATTGAAGAAGTGCACCGGATGGGTGTGCAAATCGGCATTGTGATTGGCGGCGGCAACATCTTCCGCGGGCTCAGTGGCAGCCAAAAAGGATTCGACCGCGTCAAAGGCGACCAAATGGGCATGTGCGCCACAGTCATCAACTCCTTGGCCCTGAGCAGCGCATTGGGGGCCATCGGCGTAAAAAACAAAGTGCTGACAGCCATCCGCATGGAGCCCATCGGCGAATTTTACAGCAAATGGAAAGCCATCGAAGCCATGGAGGCGGGCTACGTCTGCATCTTCTCGGCCGGCACGGGCAGCCCCTATTTCACCACCGACACGGGCAGTTCGTTGCGCGGCATTGAGATAGAAGCCGACGTGATGCTGAAGGGTACGCGCGTGGATGGCATCTACACCGCCGACCCCGAGAAAGACCCTTCGGCCACGAAATTCACCACTATCACCTACGATGAGGTCTACACGCGCGGACTAAAAGTGATGGACCTCACCGCTACCGCCATGTGCAAGGAAAACAACCTGCCCATCTATGTGTTCAACATGGACATCTATGGCAACCTTAAACGCGTGATGGACGGCGAGGACATCGGAACCTTGGTGCACAATTAACCCTGCACCAGCCCACTCCATCCAAACGAAACCATAGGGGCGGCGCCTGTGTGCCCGCCCAAACGTCCGCGCAGCGATGTTTCCATACAAAAAATACACACATTGTACGCGGGGGATCGAACGATGGATGCGCCCTTGTAGGGCGACGCGGGCGGGCACACAGGCACCGCCCCTACCCATCTCCATCATATTTTTCCACGCAATCCCACACAAACAAAATAACCATTTACGCACAATCCACCCAAACGAAACCAACCGCCCACGCGCAATCCTCCCAAATGAAACCGTAGGGGTGGTGCCTATGTGCCCGCCCAAACGTCCGCGCAGCGGCGTTTCCATAACAAAAATACACGCATTGTGCACGGGGAATGAACGATGGATGCGCCCTTGTGGGGCGACACGGGCGGGCACACAGGCACCGCCCCTACCAATCTCCATCATATTTTTCCACGCATTCCCACACAAACGAAATACCGTTTGCACACAATCCACTCCAACGAAACCAACCGCCCCTACCAATCCCCACCAAACCACGCGGTGTGCCATTACCTCATCACATTGTACATTCGACAGTTTACGCCAACCACACGCGGTGTGCCCATACCCCATCGGGGTTATACTTTCGATAGCGCAGGGTTGGCAAGTGCAACGTAGCCTACCCTGGGTAACAATGCAAGCGAGGAGGCTACCCCCTTGGGGGTTGTACTTTTTCTCATCGCACATCCTTACCACATGCGGCGAATGGATTATTCGCGAATGATTTCCCCACACGAAAATTGATTTTAAAAAGTACAATACCGATGGCATAGGTTCCCTTCCACGACTTTACCCAGGGTAGATTTCGCTGCGCTCAATCAACCCTGCGCTATCAAAAGTACAACACCGATGGTGTTGGTTCATGTGCACCGTTTTCCCAACAAACAAACAAAACCACCCACACACAATCCACCCCAAACGAAATCAACCGTCCCACGCGCAATCCACCCAAACGAAACCGTAGGGGCAGCGCCTGTGTGCCCGCCCGAACGTCCGCGCAGCGGCGTTTCCATACCAAAATATATTTACGCATCATGTATCATGCACGAGGATTTAACGATAGATGCGCCCTTGTGGGGCAACACGAGCGGGCACACAGGCACCGCCCCTACCAATCTCCATCATATTTTTCCACACAATCCCACACAAACCAAATAACCATTTACACACAATCCACCCAAACGAAACCAACAGTCCACACGTAATCCTCCCAATGAAACGCGCACCTAATGGAAAAAGATGATGGATTATTTGGAATGATGAATGGAAAAGCCTATCTTTGCCCCACATACAAAATATAACAACAACGATGGAAAAACAAGCAGGTTTGAATACCACGCAGTTATATCTGCTGAAACTATTCGCGCAAAATGACTCGCCACAACGCTTAAGCGAGCTGAAAACGGTGTTGGTGGATTTCTATCAACAAAAATTAAACGGCAAACTCAACACCCTTTGGGAGGCCGACATCATCACCCCCGAGAAGTTAGAAGAAATCAAACACATGCACCTACGCACGCATACGGATCATTGATGGAATATATTGTTCTCGACACCAATTGCCTCATCCTCTCCCTCCCCGAAAAGAGCCCCTATCATCAAGTGTGGCGCTCTTTTCTGCAAGGAGACTACATCCTGTGTGTCTCCAATGAGATCATGGCCGAATATGCCGAGATTATTAGCCGCTTTTGGGGTGAAGATATTGCCAACGACGTGCTGAATATCCTTATTAGTAGCGACAATACACGCTGTTTTACGCCCTATTTTAAATTTGGTCTTATTGCTGCTGATGCCGACGATAACAAGTTTGTAGATTGTGCCATTGCAGCCAATGCACGTTTCATCGTCACAGAAGACAAGCACTTCGATGCACTGAAAAACATAGATTTCCCACGGGTTGAGGTGATTGGAATAGACACTTTCCTTCACCAGTTGCTTTAAACACACACATCGGGGGCGGAAATGCATCGCGCACTCCCGCCCCCATTCTTTAAAACAAGTTGTGTATGCAAACAGGCATCGAAATGATGCCCTTTTGTTTTAAAGCAAGCTATTTCTTTGGTGTGATTGTGGCATCGCCCTGACCTTTGCCGCCCGGCTTCTTGCCATCAGGTGATTTTCCGCCGTCGCCGGGTTTCTTATCGTCACCCGGTTTATCGCCATCCGAAGGTTTTTTGCCGCCCTTCTTTTTCTTCGGCAACACCTCGTGTTTGTAGCGGTCGATGTGCTCGTTGAGGAACTTGGCCAAGGCGTCATAATCGGTGGTGCCGGAGACCATCGCCAACGCATTGACGAACTTCACGAGGTGGCGATAGGCGGCATCGGTAGCCAAACGCGCCTGACGGAGTTCGCCGGCGGCAACGGCCGATTGTGCGGTGGTGCGGTTGACGATGAACTGCTCCACCTTGGCATTGGCCTCCTTCAGCGGAGCAACGAACAGCGTGAGCCCGAGCTTCGTCACCTGCGCGGCATACTTTATTTCGAGATCGGCGATGAAATTGTGTAGCAAACCTGTTTCGCGGTCCAGTTGCATCGCAGGGTCGATGCGATAATCCACCAAACATTGCTGCAGTTCCTTGGCCGCCTGCGCCACATCGGGCACGGGCGCATCCGTCAATCCCTTAATCGATTTGCGCAACCCGCGAAAAATGTTGTCGCGCTTATCGTCGGCCGCCTTGATGTCGTCCGTGATGAGGCTCTTTTGCGAAATCACCAAACAGCGATCCTCCTCCTTCACCGCGGCCGCCAACGCCTCGATAGCCTTTTTCGCCGCAGCATTCGTGCTCAGTGCCGTCTCCGTCGCGAAACGGTCGCTCACCACTTTCATAAACTCATAGTGCGCGCCATTGTTGATGTTCATTAAATTCATTCCTTGAATGTCAATCATAATAAATACTTTTTTGTTAAACAATAAAATTTATCTTTAGCGATTACTTTCTTTTGTTTCAGTGCTTGCATAAGCTATGCAAGCGCCATTTTTTGCATTTTGTCATTTGCATAAGCTATGCAAGCGCCATTTTTTGCGTTTTGCCATTTGCATAGGCTATGCAAGCGCCATTTTTTGCGTTTTGCCATTTGCATAGGCTATGCAAGCGCTATTTTTTGCGTTTTGCCATTTGCATAGGCTATGCAAGCGCTATTTTTGCGTTTTGCCATTTGCATAGGCTATGCAAGCGCTA
>NZ_JH114215.1:109611-123725 GCF_000224615.1 Segatella oulorum F0390 | reverse complement strand
AAATACTTTTTGTTAACAATAAATTTATCTTTAGCGATTACTTTCTTTTGTTTCAGTGCTTGCATAAGCTATGCAAGCGCCATTTTTTGCATTTTGTCATTTGCATAAGCTATGCAAGCGCCATTTTTTGCGTTTTGCCATTTGCATAGGCTATGCAAGCGCCATTTTTTGCGTTTTGCCATTTGCATAGGCTATGCAAGCGCTATTTTTTGCGTTTTGCCATTTGCATAGGCTATGCAAGCGCTATTTTTTGCGTTTTGCCATTTGCATAGGCTATGCAAGCGCTATTTTTTGCGTTTTGCCATTTGCATAGGCTATGCAAGCATTAAAACTCTTGTTTTCACCTTTGCGGAACGGCGATGTATGTTGGAATGGTAGGGGCGGTGCCTGTGTGCCCGCCCGAACGTCCGCGTAGCGGCGTTTCCATCCGAAAATGATGCACTGCCATCCGCAAACATTGTTTTTCCACCTTCACCTGCACCGCCTAACGATGGATGCGCCCTCGTGGGGCGCGCTGGCCGGCACACAGGCACGGCCACTACCACGCTTGACGGCCGTCGCGTTCCTGCAAAATCGTTCATCATTTAGAAATGAACGAAGGGCAGAATATAAAAGTTAGCACCTGTCTTTGAGAATGTAGGCCACCAAACCTGCCCAGGACCATTACCGTTGATGCTGAAGCTAACAGGTAAATAGGGACCAAAACCACCTGTATTTGCAGCATCACAGACTGTGCTCGTCCACAAAAAATATTGTTCAGGGTGTAGGTCACTGTTTGCTTTCGTGAAGGCTGCGAGCATTTTGTCGATATCCGTTTGCGCCATATAGCAATAGCCACGCCAAGGCTCGTTAGCCGGCACAGTGACGGTGCCAAATCGGCGGAACAGTTCCATCACTTCTCCTGCAGCAGGAATATACCATTTGTCGATATTACCTGTCACGGTGACATTGCTGGGGTTATAATGACCTGCTCCATAGAATGCAGGATATTTCTCTTGCTCGTCGCCGCGCACCACATGGTCTTTCGTGCTATTGGCATCCCATGTCCAGTTGTAGCCGTTCATATCGTTCTGTCCATCGTGCACACCATTATAAACTGTGGTATTGAGGTGGTCGGGTGTTGAGGGCAATGTTTTGGTTTCATCTTCCCATTTATAAGCGCCCCCAAAACCATCTTTAATTATTTCCAATCCCACGGCCTTGCCCATTTTATTGGCTGTTTTTTCGTTTATAACCAATCCGATAGCGGTTCGCATGTCCCGTTCTTCATAAAGCCCACAAGTGCCATCGTGAAAGAGATAGAGTGGGAAAGTGGTGAACTTGATGCGCACCGTGTAGGAGGCGTTCCCCACGAGTTTGCCTAAATGATTGAGGGGGAAATCCTTGCCTGCGATGCTTTTTTGGTAAATTGTGCCGGCCGAGAAGCTCACTTTGAGTTTTGCACCATCAGTGCCAGCCATGTAATAGGCATAAGGTGTGAAAAAGTCGAAGCCGCAGAGATTGTTTCTTGTCGACGAGGTGGCAGGGAAAGTACAAACTGCATTGATAGCTGCTGAAGTGACAGTTTGAGGATTGCTGATTAAATCGGTGTAACTGACCGAGGTGGGTTGATTGGCCGTTGAAATAAGTTTAGCCTTCACGCCTGTGGTTGCTTTGGTATAGGCCGCAATTTTAAACCGCACACGTGCCACTTGACGTTTCATGGCAAAAGCCACCTCTTGTGCGGCGGGCGACAGGGTGAGTGTTTGCGTTGTTACGCCCACGCGTGCCCGTTGGTCATCGGTGAAAGTGAGTTTGTCGCCGTCGTCGTTTACATATTCATTGTAGCACACAAAAGTGTAGGTACCTGCAGGCAATACAAGCGTGGAGAAATTATCGGGTTTAAACACACCACCCGACAACTTTCCACTGAGCAATTTGTCTGCACCTTTAATGCGTTTGCCATCGTTACCCACGGCATAGATGTAATATTTGCCATTACTCAATGGTATGCCGGCACGTGTTGCCGTCTGTTCGGCGCTGTCGCATTCTATGCTCACCTCAGCAGTGAGGCCATTACCTAAGTCAATCGTTTGCGTCACGGGAGTTTCGCTTGTTCGTGTCCTTGTAGAATTGTCGCTACTAAAGGGTTCGTCTGTAAGTGAGAATTGCAAACGACTCACGTCTATCATATTGTTGCTTTGCGCATCGAAATCATCAGTTGTACTGCAAGCATTAAGCAACATTCCACCTAACGCAAGCACTGCTACGCTGAAAAATTTTATATTTGTTTTCATCTTCATTTGTTTATACTATAACTCTGCTTCGCCACCGTCAATATCTTGATCGGCATCCCAATCGTCATCTGTCGATTCTGACTTTTTTAATCCGACAGATACTCCACATAAAAAACCCGTACTCTCTACTTGGATAACTTCGCACCAGGGTGCTACATATTTCCGCTGTTCTTTTTCAAATACTTCTTGTTTCATTTTTAATTTGCCGTTTTATAATTATTTACTACTACTGTTTTCTTGCTTTTTCGTTCATTTTTGCACGCAAAAAGGGCATGCAAAAAGTTTATGAAAAACTTCTTGCACACCCTTTGTTTATAAGTGATTATGTTGTATATTACGCGCGCGTAGGAGCGGACGTTAGAATGTGTGTGTGTGTGTGTGTGTGTGTTACACAATTATTTGAATTGGCCAAATAATTGGCATAAAAAGATGCAAAGAATTTTGAATTTCTTTGCAACGTCTGGATGCTATATGTAACCGAATTTACGTTCATGGGTGCAAAGTTATAAACTTTTGAGGAAAAGGACAAAATAATCGCATGAAAAACACTGCTTAGGACTACTTCTCCTCCTCATAATCCACATATTCGCCCTCGTCTTTTTTAAATATTTTCTTTTGTGCCTCTTCGGGATCGCGCGTGTCAATGACGCCTTCGCGATTGCCATAGTCCGTGCGTTGCTGCGCATTTGCACCATTCATCGTGCGGCGGAAGCGGTTGATGTTTTGCCGAAAAGTGTTCAGGAAACGCAACGCTGTGAACAAGACGAACACGAAAAGAACGATGAAGAGGACAAAAATAAACTTCAAAAATGCCATAACAAAAGTCTCCTGAATTATGATTTCTGCTGCGTTTGCTTACGCAAAAGCACAGATGCGAGCAGATAAAGTGTGATGATGATCCACCAGGCTTCGAGCCATCCGAAATAAAGCAGACAGCACAGCGAAAGCAGGGCAAAGCTATATTTCACCTCGTTGCCGCGCCATCCCCAATGCTTAAACTTCAAGGCAAACATCGGCAGTTCGGACACCAATAGGTAACAGCTCAGTAACATCAATGAGATGAGCAAGAAAACTGCACCAGAATTGTCATCAATCCATGCGGGATTGTAGACTAAAAGCGAGCCCCAAAAAAGCGCATTGGCAGGTGTTGGCAAACCGATAAATGACGTGGTTTGCCGCGCGTCGAGATTAAACTTGGCCAAACGAAGCGCCGAGAATGCTGCCATGAGGAAGGCCACATAGGGCAAATAGGCGCGCAAAGGCTCTAAAAACGTGGGATACTCCAACACGGCCAACTCGTTGAAAAGAATGGTTGCGGGCGCAACGCCAAAGGTAACATCGTCGGCCAAAGAATCAAGTTCCTTGCCCACGGGCGAAGAAACATGGAGCAACCGCGCCGACATGCCATCGAAGAAATCGAAGACAGCGCCCATAATCATCCACAACAACGCCATTTTTGCATCGCCTGCAAAGGCATAGCTTGTTGCAATGCACCCGCAGATGAGGTTGCAACAAGTGATGCTGTTGGGAATATGTTTTTTGAAATTCATTACTTCAATTTTGCAATAATGGTTTGGTCGCCTGTGGTGATTTGCCCCATTTCCACGCAAACCTCTGTGCCAATGGGCAAGAACACGTCGACCCGACTGCCCAATTTAATAAAACCTAAGTGCTCGTCGATATAGCAATCTTCGCCGGGCTTCGCATAAGTCACAATGCGACGTGCCATGGCTCCTGCAATCTGCCGGCACAAAATGTCTTGTCCTTCGGGCGTGGTAATCATCGTATCGGTGCGTTCATTCTCTTCACTCGCTTTGGGTAGCCATGCCTTATGGAAATTTCCATTCTGATGTTTCACAAATTTCACTTTGCCATCCACCGGAAACCAGTTGGCATGCACGTTGAAAAGGCTCATAAAGATGCTAATCATCAAACGGCGATCATGGAAATATTCGTGCTCCTCGACCTCCTCAATGACAACAATCTTGCCATCGGCGGGTGCGACAACAATCTTTTCGGTCTCATCGGTTTCTGAAAAGCGCCGCACAGGACACCGATAAAAGTTGAGCACAATGCCATAAACAGCACCGAAAACAACGACGAATAACCAAAAAGGAATTTTTGTTTCTAACTGAAACAGGAGAAAGGCGATGACCAAAAAGCCCATGAAGCCCGCAGCAATAGTGTTAGAACCTTCGCGATGAATGCGTATCTTTTTTAATTTCTTTATTCTCTTAATCATAGCAAATTAGTAAAATGCTAAAGCCCTGCAAAGTTAATTATTTTTTATTGTTCGGGCAAACATTGAAAATAAAAAACCATGTTTTATTTTGCCCTTCGCGGTTTTTAGCGTATCTTCGCAAACCGAAAGAGACAGATATGAACGACTTCATTCACCTTCACGTACATACTTATTATTCCATCCTCGATGGACAATCGAAAATATCGAAGCTTGTAGATAAAGCCATTGCCGATGATATGAAAGGCATGGCCATCACCGACCATGGCGCCATGTTTGGCATTAAAGAATTTGTGGACTATTGCGCCGGCATCAACAAGAAGCGAAAGGCTGAAGGATTGGCGCCATTTAAGCCCATCATTGGTTGCGAGATGTATGTGGCGAGACATCGCTTGCAAGATAAAATCAAAGAGAATGGTGATAACTCGGGCTACCACTTAATTGTGCTGGCCAAGAATTATAAGGGCTATAAGAACCTCATTAAATTGGTGAGCAAATCGTGGATTGATGGTTATTATTATCGTCCGCGCACCGACAGAACGGAGTTAGAGAAACATCATGAGGGGCTCATCATTTGCTCGGCCTGCATTGCGGGCGAGATTCCGTCGAAGATTTTGCATGGCGACCTTGACGGTGCACGTGAGGCTTGCGAATGGTATCATCGGATGTTTGGCGATGATTTCTATTTAGAAATGCAACGCCACGAGGTGACCGACCCCACGATTATGGCCAACCGTGAGGCTTTTCCGCTGCAACAAAAGGCCAATCATGTGCTCATGCAGTTTGCCAAAGACTATGGCATCAAGCTCATCTGCACCAACGATGTGCATTTCGAGGATAAGGAAACGGCCGAAGCCCACGACCACCTTTTGTGTCTTTCGACGGGCAAAGACCTTGACGACCCCAAGCGAATGCGTTACAGCAAGCAGGAATGGTTTAAGACGAAAGCCGAGATGAACGCCATCTTTTCGGATGTGCCCGAGGCGCTGACCAATACCTTGGACATTTTAAACAAGGTGGAAATCTATAACATCGACCATGCTCCCATCATGCCGTTCTTCCCCATTCCCGAAGCGTTTGGAACAGAAGCGGAGTGGGAAAAGAAATTCACCGAGGAAGACCTTTACAAAGAATTTACCTCGGATGAGAATGGCGAAAATCAGCTTCCACCCGAAGAAGGCGAGAAGGTGATTCAACGCTTGGGCGGATATGAAAAGATTTATCGCATCAAGTTTGAAGCCGACTACTTGGCCAAATTAGCCTATGATGGTGCCAAAAAGCTTTATGGCGACCCGTTGCCCGACAATGTGAAAGAGCACATCAACTTTGAACTTCACGTGATGAAGACTATGGGTTTCCCAGGCTACTTTCTCATTGTGCAAGATTTTATCGCAGCCGCACGCAACGAATTGGGCGTGATGGTGGGACCGGGTCGTGGCTCAGCCGCTGGTTCGGTGGTGGCCTATTGTTTGGGCATCACCAAGATCGATCCCTTGAAATACGACCTGCTGTTTGAACGTTTCCTCAACCCCGACCGTGTGAATTTGCCCGATATTGATACCGATTTCGACGACGATGGGCGCGGAAAGGTGCTGCGTTGGGTCATGGATAAATATGGGCATGATAACTGTGCCCACATCATCACCTACGCCAGCATGGCCACAAAGAACTCCATCAAGGACGTGGCGCGCGTGGAAAGGTTACCGCTCGACAAGTCGAATGCGCTTTGCAAAGCCATTCCCGACCGCTTGCCCGATGGGTTAAAGATGAATTTAACCAACGCAATTAAATGCACACCCGAGCTGCGCGATGCCGAATTTTCACAAGACCCACGCGAGCGAAACACCATCAAATATGCCAAGATGTTGGAAGGGACGGTGCGCGGAACGGGCATCCATGCGTGCGGTTTCATCATCTGCCGCAACCCCATCAGCGACTGGGTGCCCGTTTCTACGGCCGACGACCCCGACTTTGCCGGACTGAAAACGGCTGTCACACAATATGACGGTCACGTGATTGAATCGACGGGCTTGATTAAAATGGACTTCTTGGGCCTGAAAACACTCTCCGAGTTAAAGGAGGCTTGCAAGGTGGTGAAGAAAACAACAGGCGACGAAATCGACCTCGACACCATCCCCATTGACGACAAACTCACCTATCAGCTCTATCAACAGGGACGCACCATCGGCACATTCCAATTTGAATCGCCAGGCATGCAAAAATACCTGCGCGAGCTCCACCCCACCGTTTTCGAAGACCTCATCGCGATGAATGCGCTCTATCGGCCAGGACCGATGGACTATATTCCCGATTTCATCAAGCGCAAACACGACCCTTCGCTCGTCACCTACGACATTCCTTGCATGGAGAAATACCTCAAGGACACCTATGGCATCACCGTTTATCAAGAGCAGGTGATGTTGCTTTCGCGCCAATTAGCCAATTTCACTCGCGGCGAGAGTGACGCCCTGCGTAAAGCCATGGGTAAGAAAAAGAAAGCCATCGTCGATGCCATGAAGCCGAAGTTTATCGAACAAGGCTCAAAGAATGGTCACGACCCCAAAATATTAGAAAAGATTTGGAGCGACTGGGAGAAGTTTGCCTCCTACGCCTTCAATAAATCTCACGCCACATGCTATTCTTGGGTGGCCTACCAAACGGCCTACATGAAGGCGCACTATCCCGCGCAATACATGGCCGCTTTGATGACAAGACGCTTCAGCCAGATTACGGAAATCACCAAGCTGATGGAAGAATGTCAAAGCATGAAGATTGCAACGTTAGGTCCCGACGTGAACGAAAGCGATTCAGAGTTTGGCGTAAACAAACAGGGAGCCATTCGTTTCGGCCTCTCTGCCATCAAAGGAATGGGCGAGGCTGCAGCGCAAGCGATTGTCAACGAACGCGAGAAAAACGGCACTTACAAAGACATCTACGACTTTGTGGAGCGGGTCGATTACACCAGCGTCAACCGCAAAGCCTTCGAATCGTTGGCGCTGAGCGGCGGATTCGACTGTTTTGGTCTGCCGCGCGAAGCCTATTTCTCGGTCGGTGCCAAAAACGATATGTTCTTAGAAACCCTCATCCGCTACGGCCAACTCTATCAGCAAGAGCAGCGCGAAGCCCAGAATTCACTCTTTGGTGGCAGCTGTTCGGTGGAGATAGCCCACCCCATACCCGGCAAGACCGAAGAATGGAGCACCATCGAACGCCTCAACCGCGAACGCGACTTAGTGGGCATTTACCTCAGCGCTCACCCACTCGACGACTACGAAATCGTGTTGCGCAACCTCTGCAACACCCACTGTTCAGAGCTTGCCGCCAAAGAGTCGCTCACCACAAAAGACGGCATCATCTTAGGCGGCATTGTCACAGGCGTGAAATCAAAGTTCACCAAAAATGGCAACCCTTGTGGCTTTGTCACCATTGAAGATTTCGAAGGCAGCGGCGAATTGGCCTTCTTCGGCGAAGAATGGGGACGTTGGCGCGGCATGCTGAGCGAAGGTTGCATCGTCTATATCACGGCAAAATGTCAGCAACGCTATCGCGACAGCAACATCTACGACCTGCGTGTGCAAGACATTCAATACATGCAAACCGTGAAAGACAAACGCTTGGAGCGCATCACCCTCTCCATCAACAACAACGATCTCACCGACGACATGGCTGAAGACCTGTCGACCCTCATCGACGACACGCCCGGAAAGGTGCAACTCTATGTGCAAATCATCGATCAAGAGCACAACAACAGCGTCATGCTGCGCTCCAAAGGCCACGCCATCGACATCACCCACAAACTCATTGCATTCATCAAAAGCAACCCCGCCATCACCTATCATGTCAATTAAAAAAGCCGACACCGCCGCCAACCCAATCGCCATGGCACGGTGTTTGTCAACACACCCCCCATCAACGCATCATCAACATCGAATATATTCATTATAAAAAACAGGAGAATAAAAAAATGGAAGTAACAATTACAACCGAGAATTTTGAGAGCTACAAAAATGGTGATTTACCTTTAGTAGTCGACCTTTGGGCCACCTGGTGCGGTCCTTGCCGCATGGTAGGCCCCATCATTTCTGAATTAGCCAAAGAGTATGATGGCAAATTAGTGGTAGGCAAATGCGACGTCGAAGAAAACGACGAGATAGCCGCCGACTTTGGCGTGCGCAACATCCCCACCATCCTTTTCTTTAAAAACGGCGAACTCGTCGACAAATTTGTCGGTGCAGCCAACAAAGCCACCATCGAAGAAAAGTTCAAAGCCCTCTTGTAGGCTCTCCCCCTTTGGGGCAACCCATTCCATAAAAAAAGCTGTGCACCGCATTCGTGCACAGCTTTTTTCGCATAGCAACTCGCCAAACCATGGGAAGATGAACGATGGATGCGCCCCCGTGGGGCGACACGGGCGGGCACATAGCGGCGTTTCCATAACAAAAATACACGCATTTTGTGCGGGGATGAACGATGGATGCGCCCTTGTGGGGCGACACGGGCGGGCACACAGCGGCGTTTCCATACCAACCCCTATCATATTTTTCCACGCAATCCCACACAAACAAAATAACCATTTACACACAATCCGCCCAAAGGAAACCAACCGTCCATGTGCAATCCGTCCCTATCAATCTCCATCAAATCACACGGTGTGCCCCTACCCCATCGGGGTTATACTTTCGATAGCGCAGGGTTGGCAAGTGCAACGCTGCCTACCCTGGGTAACAATGCAAGCGAGGAGGCTACCCCCTTGGGGGTTGTACTTTTTCTCATCGCACATCATTACCACACGCGGCAAATGATTTCCCCACACGAAAATTGATTTTAAAAAGTACAATGCCGATGGCATAGATTCCCCCTCCACGACCTTACCCAGGGTAGATTTCGCTGCGCTCAATCAACCCTGGGCTGACAAAAGTACAACACCGATGGTGTTGGTTCATGTGCACCGTTTTCCCAACAAACAAACAAAACCACCCACGCGCAATCTGTCCAAACGGAACCGTAGGGGCGGTGCCTGTGTGCCCGCCCGAACGTCCGCGCAGCGGCGTTTCCATACCCAAAATACACGTATCATGTGCGGGGAATTGAACGATGGATGCGCCCTTGCTGGGCGACACGGGCGGGCACATAGGCACCGCCCCTATCCATCTCCACCAAACCACGCAGTGTGCCCCTACCGCATTACATTGTACATTCGATAGCCCACGCCAATCGCACGGTGTGTTCATACCCCACCGTATTGCACATTCGATAGCTCCAAACCGCACGGTGTGTCATTACCCCATCGGGGTTATACTTTCGATAGCGCAGGGTTGGCAAGTGCAACGCAGCCTACCCTGGGTAACAATGCAAGCGAGGAGGCTACCCCCTTGGGGGTTGTACTTTTTCTCATCGCACATCATTACCACACGCGGCGAATGGATTATTCACGAATGATTTCCCCACACGAAAATTGATTTTAAAAAGTACAATGCCGATGGCATGGATTCCCCTCCCCGACTTTCTCCAGGGTAGCCTCCTTTCGTCGGCAACCCTGGGCTGGCAAAAGTACAACACCGATGGTGTTGGTTCATGTGCACTGCTTTCACCAACCAACAAACAAACAAAACCACCCACACGCAATCTGCCCAAACGAAACCGTAGGGGCGGCGCCTGTGTGCCCGCCCGAACGTTTGCGCAGCGGCGTTTCCATGCCAAAAATACACGCATTGTGCGCGGGGGATGAACGAGGGATACGCCCTTGTAGGGCGACGCGGGCGGGCACACAGGCACCGCCCCTACCACGCTCCGTAATATTTTGCCACGCAATCCCACACAAACAAAATAACCATTTGCACACAATCCCCCCAACAAAATTAACCGCCCATACGCAATCCACCCAAACGAAACCGTAGGGGCGGTGCCTGTGTGCCCGCCCGAACGTCCGCGTAGCGACGTTTCCATACCAAAAACACACGTATTGTGCGTGGGGAATTGAACGATGGATGCGCCCTTGTGGGGCGACACGGGCGGGCACACAGGCACCGCCCCTACCAATCTCCATCATATTTTCCCACACAAACAAAATAACCATTTACGCATAATCAACCCAAACGACACCAACCACACACGCGTAATCCACCCAAACGAAACGCGTAAACAATCCACACAACACATCGGGGGCGGAAATGCATCGCGCACTCCCGCCCCCATTCTTAAAATAAAAAAGTGTGTGTATGTTATGATTTCGGCGCCACCGCGGATAACATCATTTGTTTTAAAACAAGTTATTCTTTCGGCGTCACCGTGGCATCGCCCTGACCTTTTCCGCCCGGCTTATCCTTGCCATCGCCACCATCACCCGGCTTTGCAGCATCACCGCCCGGCCTCTTGCCATCGGGCTGCTTGCCGCCGTCACCGGGTTTCTTCCCCTCTCCGGGCTTTCCACCGTCGCCGGGCTGCTTGCCGCCGTCCTTTTTCTTCGCTTTGGGCAGCACCTCCTGCTTGTAGTGCTTCACCTGCTCGTTCATCTTGCTGATGAAATCGGCATAATCGGCCTCGCCCTCGACCACCGCCAAGGCATTCACCTTCTGCACCAACGTGCGATAGGCCTCGTCGGAGGCGTGTTGCGCCTGCTTCAACTGGCCCACAATCTGCACCGCACGGTCGTTGGCACGCGCCCGCGTCACCTCGCGCAACTTGTCGTTGGCCTGCTTCATGGCCTGCACCACGGGCGTGAGGGCCAAGGCCGTGACATCGGCAGCCGACTTCGCTTCCAAATCGCTGATGAGGTTGAGCAACAGGCCCGTCTCGCGGTCCAGCTGCATCTTGGGGTCGATGTTGTAATCCTTCAGCAACCGTTCCAACCGCTGAGCGGCCTTCACCTGCTCGGCATCAGGATGGTTCAGGAAAAACTTGATGGCCTTGCGCAGCGCCTTGTAGTGCTTGTCGCGCTCCGTATCGAGCGTTTTGATTTCTCCGCTCAGCAGGTTGGCTTTCGACAGTGCCAGCGCATCATCCTCGGCCTTCAGCGCCGTTTGCAGGGCCGTCAACTCGGCCGTCACCTTTGTTTTTACTTTGGCATCGGCCGTGGCGAGCCCCACCGTGTCGGTGATGAACAAAAAATGGGCACCACTTTTCATGTGCGCCAAATCAATTCCGTTGATTTCTTTCATTTTTAATCGTTTTAGTTACAAAATATAAAAATATAATGATGTGGCGGAAGCTTCCGCCGATTAATCTCTGTTTAGAAAATCATCAGCGAGCCGCTCACTAACATGATTTCGCTTAAAAAACGGTCAGCGAGCCGCTCACTAACGTGATTTCGTTTCAAAAATAGCCAGCGAGCCGCTCACTAACATGATTTCGCTTAAAAAATGGCCAGCGAGCCGCTCACTAACATGATTTCGTTTCAAAAATGGCCAGCGAGCCGCTCACTAACATGATTTCGTTTCAAAAATGGCCAGCGAGCCGCTCACTAATGTGATTTTGCTCGAAAACATATCATAACCCCATCTATTTGTATTTGACAAAAGAGAGCATATACCTTTTTACATTACTCCCTTTATCAGCACTACCGGGATTCATCTGACTATTCGAAAAGTAATAGGTACCTGCATATGATGGATCCGTTTCCGTACTTGTCCAAAACTCTTTCAGAGGATTGTCTCCTCCAACTTTTTGAAAAGCCTTAGCGAGCAAATAACCATAACAATACGTGGAATAGAAAGTCTGCCCCATAGGACCTGTATAAGAAATAGTCTCTTCAAAACCTAAAGTATTACACTTTCGGAAATCGCTCAATGAAGGCAAATACCACACCAATGCCGGAGTGCCAGTATAGGTTACGCCCGGATCGTAGTGTGCCGCAGCATAAATAGCACGGAAGCGTGGATTGTTACCTTTTACCTTGGTCTCACCAGCGCTTCCAATCAAATTTGTGCTGTAAGCCGGATTCCATGTTTCTTCAAGCCCACTCGTTGCCTGGCTCCCTAAAGCATCATTTACCGTTGCCATGTGGGTGTTCGTTTGATTGTAATAATAATGTGGCCAGCCATAGTCACACCATGAACTACTACCACCCAATTGGGTCAACGCATTCAAACCCACAGCCATGAAGTTATCAGCATCGATGACGATAGCGATGGGAGTTTTAGAGCCTCCGCCAAATGTGGTATCTTTAAAATGACCAACAGAACCGTCGCTCATCAGATAACTATAACTTGGGGTGAGCTTGATTTTAACCACATACGATTTGTTTGGCTGCATCTGCAGGGTGGCATTGAGTTGGGCTATGTTAAAAGTGGGAATGGGCTTCCAAAAGACGGTACCAGCCGAGATGCCCGTCAGCTTTAGTTTGCTGCCTGTAGTGGTGGGGAGAAAATAATGGTAATCGCTGGTAGAGGTGTAGGAATAGCTCTGTCCATAGTATGAGGCATCAAATTTTGCTTCTGTACTGGCAGCAGAATTATTTGCTTCAGATGCGATGGTGCCTGGATTTCCTGTATAGGCCTTTGTTGTTGGGTCATAGGTTACGCTCGTAGGAATCACATTTGCAGCTACGGCTTCAAGTGTAGCAGTGATGTTGTTTGGTATATGTTTTTGACAAACAAACTGAGTACGCAGACGACATCCGACATGCTTCATTGTAAACTGAACATATAAATCGTTGTCATCGGTAATATTAACTGTTTGGGTGCCCATCATCGCCGTTGCGGCTTTATCACGTGATACAACCAAATTATTACCGCTGGTGGTTACGTCGTCGTTGAATGCCACCAATTCATAGGTACCATGAGGCAATTGGAGGCGCGCTTTGCTGGAGACATCTGGGGTGAAAGTCCCTCCACTGAAAGTTCCACTCATTTCGTCTTTGAGGCTGCTACCTTGATAAGCACGAATGGTATAGTGCCCATTAGCATTGGTTTGTGCACCACGTGTCTTCTTTATCACAGGTTCGTTTTCTACTGTGATTTCTGCCTCACAATCGCCAATATTAATAGTTTGTGGCTCCTTTGCTACAGCACCAGTACGCGTCAAAACTTCGTCCTCCCCAAAGTCTTCATTGGTAAAACCAAATCGAACCCTTGAGGTTAATTCATCACTATTATTATCATGACTACAACCCGTAATCATGAACAATAACATTGCTACACATAAAAAAATATATTTCTTCATCTGCTTCTAACTTTAATTATAAAACATGCTTTGTGGTTTTTATTCAAACTCGAAATCTCCACCATCAACATCTTCATCTGCATCAAAATCTTCTTGCTGAGAAGTTGGATGAGGCCCAACAGAAGCCTTCATAAATTGCTCTGTTTGAACTGCAATCACTCTTATTTGCGGCATCACATACGGCCGTCTAATACCAGTTAAATCAATAGCTTCTTTCTTCATACTCTTAATGCTTTAAATCAAATATATTTTTATCTTGTCTCACGCTTTATCAGTTGACGAATACACACACGAAAAAGCATCTGCAAAGAGCTTTGAAAGCTCCTTGCAGATGCTTGAAACGGCGAACCGACACCCGCGCCGGGCGCACCGCTATCGCCTTAGTACAGAGATTTAGACCGTTGTTAGAATGTGTGTGTGTGTGTGTGTGTGTGTGTGTG
>NZ_JH114215.1:90091-109433 GCF_000224615.1 Segatella oulorum F0390 | reverse complement strand
CGGCATCACATACGGCCGTCTAATACCAGTTAAATCAATAGCTTCTTTCTTCATACTCTTAATGCTTTAAATCAAATATATTTTTATCTTGTCTCACGCTTTATCAGTTGACGAATACACACACGAAAAAGCATCTGCAAAGAGCTTTGAAAGCTCCTTGCAGATGCTTGAAACGGCGAACCGACACCCGCGCCGGGCGCACCGCTATCGCCTTAGTACAGAGATTTAGACCGTTGTTAGAATGTGTGTGTGTGTGTGTGTGTGTGTGTGTGTTACACTTTTATTTGGTTCTACCAAATAAAAGATGTTAAAACTTACACTATATTTTGTTGCTATTCTATTCATTCTTGTTGCTTTGAAAACGAACATCGGCGGCAAAGGTATAAACTTTTATTGAAAGTGGCAAACCTTTTCGCCCCATTTTATGTCACATTGCATTGAATTTTGACCAAATTCAGAACGTTACGCGTATCATAAACCGCACGCCATTGCGCTTGGCAGTGGGCAAATGAGTGTAGTTGCAACGGTGGACAAACTCCACATGCAGAATTTTAAAAATGTTGTGCACGCCGGCAATGAGTTCCACATAGGGGCGTTTCGGATCCATCACATAACTGCCCACGGGGAAAGTCCACAGCATGGGGTCGGCGGCGTTGGCCAAAAGCGTGGGATTGTTGCGGTCGGTGAGCTTGCCCCACAGCGTTTTCACGCCAATATATTCGCGCCATTTGAGCTTTTTCAGCAGCGGAATGCGGTTGAGAATTTTGCCGTTCAAGTCCCAAGCCACATCCAACGAGGCGTAACGGTCGTTGAGAAACTCCATGTTGTTGATCATGTTAAACGTTTCGTCCTGTCTGATGTAGCTGAGGTTGGCTGCGGGCATGATGAGCAGCGGAAAGGGCACCTTGTTCCATTGTGCACCGGCTTTCACGCGGGCGTCTATCTTGCCCCACGAGTTCATCCAAAAGCGTTTGTAGATGCCGGCCTCGGTGAAGTTGTAACGATAGTCGCCGCCCAAGAACTTCACTCCCATGGTATGCCCCAGCGAAAACACGGGGGCATCCATGTTGATGGGGGAACGACGCTGTTTGGTGTTGACGTAAGTGCGACCGGGTGCTAACTGAAAATTCAGGCTCCATTCGGTGGTGCGCAACGTCCCAACAGGGAAATACAAGGCACCGGCGGCCTCGTTGGCCTCGGTTTTCAGCCCCACGATAGTGCGAAGTCCCCATTCCGACTCCCATTCGAAGGTGATTTTCTGTCGATTGTAGAACATCATCTTGTCGACTTTCGACCATTTAAATGCCGTGAACACATTGTCTTTATCGGTGCCCATGAACTTGTCGGAGGGCGACATGATGTCGTAGGTGGAGCTAAAGGTGAGCGTGCGTTTGGGAAATTCGCGCGGCAGATAATCCTTCTTATTAAAAGAGTAGGTGACTTCGGCATTGTAATAGTTCTTGTGGCTGCGCCAACCATGGGCGTAATACCCCGCAAAGAACCAATGCTTATTGAGGTTGGCCGTGGTTTGAGCGCTGATGCGTGTGCGGAAACCATCGATGAAATTGGAGGTAAATATGGTGTTCACGGGGCCGATGTCCACCTTGCTTGGATGGTTAAGGTCGCCCGTTTCGACAAAGTTTTCGATGAGCGCTTTGGCACCAAAGATGATGTATTTAAAGCCTTTCAGCTGCTGCACGCGCCGAATGAAAGCATCCATTTCGCTCTCACTCTTCGTGAGTTCCACCGTGCGATATTGATTCCAAAAGCTGTCGTCACGCATCATGACATTGGCTTCGCGCCGCGTGGCCGCCTTCCCTTTAAAAAGTTGTTTAGGCAGTTCGTCAAAGGCATAGTCGCTCAATCGCGTGGTGCGCACCACCAAAGCCTTCGACATAAAGTTGGTTACTTTCAGCTCCACCACCATGTCATCCACACTCAACGCCCATTCGCCATTGGGCAACTGGGTGTATTCTTGCGTGATGTTGAGGTTCTCGACAAAGTTCACATCGCTGCGTTTGGGAATGGAAAGTTCGGCGCGCTTCAAATGCAAAGTCGAGTCGGCCAAAATATAAAGTTCGCCACGGAAGCCGAAATCCTGCTGATTATTGGGCAGGAATTGCAGATGATAGCAAAGGTCGTGGTCCACATACACCGTGTCTTCGATGTAATAACGATAAAACGCGATGGCATCTTTGCCTATGGGGCTGGTGAAAGGAAACTGCAACAGGCGCACCTGATTGTCGTATAAATCGACGTCGGTAAACACATCTTTCAACACGTTGTTGAGAATGTCGCCCGTTTCAAGCAACTGATTGAGCCCCGTGCTTTGTTGCCCCAACACAATATCCTTTTCGCTTTTGGGGTTCTTCCTATAAATATGTTGCGTGACGGTTTCGTCTACCGAGATTGGCAGAATGAGCTTATGATTATAGGGGCTCGTCTCCATTTGGTCGGTGAGCCACTGCTTTTTGGCAAAAAAGCCACTGTCGATGTCGGCCTTTTGAATGTCGTTCACCGCCAACGTAATCTTTTGATACTTGTTGTATTGGTAGAAATCATGATTGGACAAATCTGTTTTCTTCTTCGCAGCAATCACCCGTTTCATCAATTCCACCGCCGGATTATCCTTGCGGCTATAACGATTGCGCTTGGTTCTCACCACCACTTCTTTCAACGTGCGCGTGTCGGGCTTGAGCTTCACGGCCATCGTAAGGGGAGAATTTGCCTTCATGGTGAACTCTTTGCTCTGATAACCCACCGCACTAATGGTGAGTACCCATCCTTCATGATGCTCAATCGAGAAACGTCCTTGTGCATCGCCGCTCACGGCCATGTGGTGCCCTTTATAGAAAGCGCTGGGATAAGCAATCGTATCGCCCGTCAGTGCATCGGTCACTACGCCTGTGATTTGGGCTTGAGCTGCTGCCGAAAGCCATAGAAATAATAAGAGAATGTATATCCTGAATAACTTGCTGTGCATACACTTGTTGTGTCTTGGTTTATAATAATTGCGCCACATCGGTAATCACCCGGTCGGGAAAGGTCTCATCATACTGTTCATTGGTCCAGCTTTCGCCCTTAAACCAAACCGCTTGACAACCGATTTTCTTCGCAGGTTCAATATCTTTATAAAAGCTGTCGCCCACCACTACCACTTCGGATGGCGAGAGGTTTAAGCAGTCAACGCCCATCTTATAGATGCGCGGGTCGGGCTTTCGAATGCCCACCATGGCGCTCTCTACCACATCATTGAAGAGATGATCCAACTGAAACTCGCGCAAAACGGTGTTCACATTGCCATAGAAATTGCTCACCAACACCATGGGATAGTGTGCATGGAGTTGCGTCAATACGTCACGACTATGCGCCGTTGTGCGCAGAACGCCTGCATAAACATCGTTCAACAGCTGTGCGTGGACTTGTTGAAAAGTGGCCTCATCGACAGGCCAATCGCCTTTCTCACGCAGAAAGTCGAGTTCTAATTGCAATTTAACCGAGAGCGTTTGCCGAAACGTGAAGTCGGGGCGTATCAGCGCTACGCTGCCCAATGTGCGCTCACCATGCACATAAGCCTTGCGAAACTGCGCCTCGGTAACGGGTAATTGCTGCCGCTCATAGGCGTGCCACAACACCTTTCCCCAGTGATGTCCCGCGGTATCGAGCGTGCCCCCATAATCAAAAATATATCCCTTCGTCATCCTCCTATTCCTTTGTTACGCCATTGTTTTGCTGCGGAGCATCCAATTGGGTTGTCAATTCGCGGCAAAGCTGCTCGTGGCGGCGGTGCATATAGACATACATGCCTTGCATAACGGTGATTTCGAACAGCGGATAAATCCATGCTTCGTTGGTCAAACAAGCCACATAGCACACGATGGCGCGCAGATTAAACGTCAGCAAGTTGGTATATTTCATCAGTGGGCGCGACCCTTGCAAAAACGCTTTGCGAATGGCTTCGGGCTTATCGCTCTGCTGCCATGCTTGAAAAAACTGCTGAAAAGCGGGCGTGCGCTTCTCTTGGCTCTTGCAATAGTTGGCATAATTGCGATAGAACACATGCGCCCAAAAGGCGCCTTTCTTCGGCAAACCTTTCAACACTGCTTGTTGCTGTGCAGAATGATCCAACTCGCTGCCTGCTTTTCCTTTCAAAAAGAAGAGATGAATCTGCCGATAATAATCAGCCAATGAGCTTTGCGGCGCATGCATCAAGAAGCCGGCTACGCAACACAACACCCAGCCCAACCAGCCCCATGGCTCATGCGTGAAAGGCAGATTTTGGTGATACAACCGCAACGCGATAGCCACATAAATGGCAAAAAACCACACATCGCCCGAGAAACCGTCAAGCATTCGCCCAATCAATGTTTTCTTACCCGTGAGACGTGCCATCTGACCATCGGTTGAATCGCAGAAATTTGCCAACATCAACAGCACCACACCCATCACATTATGCGCCACATCCTCATAATAGAACATGCAGCCTGCGCCCACACCCAAGAAGATGGAAAGGATGGTAATGGCGTTGGGGTGAACGCCCAACTTGTTCCAAAACAGTGCAAACACCAAGCCGATGGGACGCGTGAAATGCACATCCAACCACTCTTCGGTATCGTTTGATTTGAAAGATGCCTGCAACAAGGTTTTAAATTCGCTCATTTCGTTTCGTTTAAATATTTATGTTTCACCCATGCAACAATGGCTTTTGCTGCTACTTCCCGACAACGCGAAAAGCTGGGCCAGTCGTTAAAATCAATCAAAAAGAAATCGCCCGAAGGCGCAACGATCACATCGCCGCCATAGACCTCAACACCCGTCAGTGCAGCTACCTGCTCGACCATGGCTTGCAGTTGTGCCGCATCAAAGGCATAATGATGCGCCAAACCGTTGTGTTGCTCATTACCAAACTTCGACATGCCATCGTCTGACGGATAGAAATATCGGAAAAAACCTCCCGCCACACCATAGAATTTCAACAGGTCGCCCGGAAGATGGGCCTCGACCACCCAGTCGGTTACGCCGCGTTGCACAAAAAGCTGCTGCTGCATGGCCAAGGCTTCCTTATCTTGACAAAACACCACATCGCCTTGCTCCTGCGCCGAAGCATCACCGCGTTTCAGCCAATAGCCTGCATTGCCCTCGGTTGGCGCAAGCGGAATAGCATGGGCTTGCAACGAGCGACGCAACACACTGCGCACACACTGCGCCACACTCTCAGCCGCGTTCACCACCCGTTTGCCTGCCTTCTCGACCTCGGCCAGCTGTTGCAACACGGCAGTGCCGCGTGCCATCGTGAGATAAAGGTCGGCTGGGGGCAAACCTTCTGTTTGCACCTGCGCCTCATCGGTCCACACAACGGGCTGTTGCAAGCCCTCAACAACGGCCTGAAGAATGGTACGATCTTTTTCAACCGAATGGGGCGAAAAGCGCTTATCACGAGCTATGGCAACAATTTTCATTTCAAAAAATCTTCAGCTTTGGTTATGTCCGAGGCATGGTCGATGTCCATCACCTTTGAAAAGGCATGGGCTTTGAGCCGCTTTCCATCGGCAATCAACGCACGTTGAAAGTTGCGCATGCGGCTTTCTCCACGCAGCATGCAGCCGTGAAGTGTCTGAAAAGCATCGGCCGTCAAACCGTAAATGCCCCCCGAGATATATTGAAAATGGGCAGTGTTTGCATCGAAAAAGCCCGTCACATTCATGTCGGCATCCGTTCCCACATAGAGCGGGCTTTCGTCGTCAACATAATCGGTCACGCCCATCACACCGTCATAGCCTGCCACCAACTGCTGCCGAAAAACATCGATATAGTCGCGAAATTCATCCTCACGAAACACTGTGTCGACGGTGGTCAGCACGAAAGGTGCGCGCGGCATCGTCTGGCTCAAAGCATAAAAGCTATGCATCGAGCTGGGCGTGGTCTGCACGATATAGTGCAGGGGCAACGTCATGCCGTGCAAACCCTGTTGGCGAAGCCGAGCAAGATGTTGTTCAACCTCGGGGCGCAGGTTGTTGCAAATGACGGCAATCTGCTCGGCATCGTTTGCCATAAAGACGCGAATGAGCCGATCAATCAACCGTTCGCCATGAATGTTCACCAAGGGTTTGGGCATCCGGACACCTTCTTTTGCCAAGCGCGAGCCTTCGCCCGCAGCAATAATTGCATAATTCATATCGTGGAATGAAATACTGTTTTGTCAATGCAAAGGTACACATTAATCAATACATCACGAAAACCTTTTGTGATATTTTGTTTTCCATTAGAGCGCTCATCCCGCTTTCCACCACGCATTGTACGCCCTTTTTCACGCTATTTTCGCCCGCCTTCAAACGCCATGCGCAGTACCCTTGCGCCGAAAAGCATGCCATTTGCCACGCAATCTGCACCACTTTACCGACCAACAGCGCCGCTTTTACAAGGCAATCCATGCGCTTTTGCATGAGAGTATTTTCAGAATTAGTCGCCCATTCAGAGGGTCTGCGAGGGCGTTTTCAAAATTAAACGACCGTTCAGAGGGTCTGCAAGGGTTGTTTTCAAAATTAGATGACCATTCAGAGGGTCTGTAAGGGTTGTTTTTTAATTCGATGACCATTCGGAGGGTCTGCAAGGGTTGTTTTCAAAATTAGACGACCATTCAGAGGGTCTGCAAGGGACTTTTACATCGCGCATATTCCCATTCGGTGGGCAGAATAAGCTATTGCCCCTTGCAAAACAGCTTTGGGCACGCCAAATCATCCACTATATCGTGCATAACGTGTTCGGGCACGCCCGAAGCGGCTTTACATTCTTGCAGCAAGTGTTCGGACACGCCGAATCACCATTACATCGTTGCAAAATGGCTTCGGGCGCGCCCGAATACGTTTTGCGTCACTTTTCGATTGAAAAATATTGGGATAGCCCGCGCCTTCCTTAGTTTTTTTATTAACTTTGCACCACATTATATATATTGAGGATAGACACCAAATGGAGAAAGACTATTTCACACAGACGCTGACCGAGACCGTTAAAGCGCTTTCGCAAAGCGACTCGCTCAACGGTTTGTGCCTGCAACATCGCGATAGCCATCCCCTCCCCTCGGGCGAAACGCTCAACGAAGTGATTGCATTGGCGCGTGCTATTCTCTTTCCCGGCTATTATGGCGAGTCAACCATCAATACAAAGACCATCTCCTATCATATTGGCGTGAACATGGAACGGCTGCAAAAGCTGCTTGAAGAACAGATTTTTGCTGCGCTCTGCATTGCTGATTGCTCGGAACAGATTGACGCTGAAGTGAAATTGGCGCGCCAAAAAAAGGTTGAAACGCTTGCCACAAAATTCATCATGCGCCTGCCCGCCATTCGCGAAATGTTGGGAAAAGACATTGAAGCGGCCTACAACGGCGATCCAGCGGCCGAGAGCTTGGTGGAGATTATCTGCTGCTATCCGGCACTCAAGGCACTCATTAATTATCGCCTTGCACACGAATTATATTTGTTAGAAGTGCCGCTCATTCCGCGAATGATGAGCGAGCAAGCCCACTCAGAAACGGGTATCGACATTCATCCCGGCGCAACGATTGGCGAATATTTCACGATTGACCACGGCACAGGCGTTGTGATTGGTGCCACATGTATCATCGGCAACAACGTGAAACTTTATCAAGGTGTGACATTAGGCGCGAGAAGTTTCCCCTTAGACAAAGCCGGGAACCCCATAAAAGGTATTCCGCGTCACCCCATCATTGGCGACAATGTGGTGATTTATTCCAATGCAACGGTGCTGGGTCGCATCACTATTGGCAGCGATTGCGTGATTGGTGCCAACACATGGGTGCAGGATGACATGCGCCCGAAGACGAAGAAATACAAAAAAATTAAGAAGGATAGTTTAGACATTCAATACAACAATGGAACAGGAATTTGAACTCATTGCCAAAACCTTTATGGGATTGGAGAACGTTTTGGCACAAGAGCTCACACAATTAGGAGCCAACAACATACAGATAGGTCGTCGCATGGTGGCGTTTACAGGTAATCAAGAGATGATGTATCGGGCGAACTTCCAACTCAGAACAGCCATCAGAATCTTGAAACCTATCGCCCATTTCAAAGCCCACTCGGCTGAAGACATGTACGACGAAGTGAGGAAGATTGACTGGAGCCAATATATTGAACAAGGAAAAACATTCAGTGTCGACTCGGTGGTCTATTCAGAAGAGTTTCGCAATTCGCGCTTTGTCACCTACAAAGTGAAAGATGCCATCGTCGATCAGTTTCGTGAAGCCACCGGTACCCGCCCTAATATCAGCGTGAGCAATCCCGATATTCGGCTGAATATTCATATTGCCGAAGACCAAGCCACATTGAGTTTAGACTCCAGTGGCGAGAGTTTGCATCGTCGTGGCTATCGGCAAGAGAGCGTTGAAGCGCCTCTGAACGAGGTATTGGCAGCTGGAATGATTTTGATGAGCAGTTGGAAAGCCGACACTGATTTTATCGATCCCATGTGCGGCTCGGGCACATTGCTCATCGAAGCTGCCCTCATCGCACGCAACATCAATCCCGGTGTGTTTCGCAAAGCGTTTGCATTTGAGAAATGGCCCGACTTCAATCAAGAGCTCTTCGACACCATCTACAACGATGATTCGCAAGAACGTGACTTCGCCCACCACATCTATGGCTATGATGTCGACATGAAAGCCGTGAACACAGCGCGGCTCAATGTGAAAGCTGCAGGGCTCAGTCAAACGGTAACGGTGGAACAACAAGACTTCAAAGACTTTAAAAAGCCCGCCGAAAAGAGCATTATCATGACCAACCCTCCCTATGGTGAGCGCATCTCTACACCCGACCTTTTAGGTACCTACAAGATGATTGGTGAACGTTTGAAGCATGAGTTTGGCGGCAACGAAGCCTGGATTTTGAGCTATCGCGAAGAATGTTTCGAGCAAATCGGTTTGAAACCCAGTATCAAAATCCCACTCTACAACGGCAGCTTAGAATGCGAATTCCGCAAATATGCCCTCTTCGATGGGAAGATGAAAGCCTTCAGGGCTGAAGGAGGTGTAGTGAAAAGCGAGCGCGAAAAGCGTGAGATGGCTCAGAAACATCGCTTTAAAAAGAACCGAGAGTTTAAACAACACTTAGACGATGACGGCGAACAGGCCGACAACCACCACTCGCATTTCAAACATACGAAACGGGATGTGCGCAGTGAAGGTGCGCGAAAGCCCTTCCGTTCGCATAAAGGTGAGGACCATGCTGATGTGCAAGAACAAAACAATCAAAAATATAAATTGTTAGGCCACCGCTACGAAAAGCGCGATCGCAAACGCACGAAGATTGATCAAAGGCGTGGCAGAAGCAACGAAAGAGACAATCATTTTCAAGAAGATGAGTAAAATGAAAAAAGCTGTTACCTTTATTTTTACCCTGTTATCGATGTTTACACCATTGCAAGCACAGGATTTAAAGCCGCTCACCTTAGAAGATTTAAACTTCGGTGGGAAGAATTATTACCACATGATTCCGCAAAATCGCTACACCACTTGGTGGGGCGATGTGCTGGTTCGCTTAGATGTTGAAGACTGTTTTATGGTCGATAAAGCCACAGGAAAAGAGACAAAACTCTTTTCTTTAAACGACCTCAATGCTTGGAGTGGTGCAGAACTTCGGCATCTTTACAACCTACAATTTCCCGAAGAAGGCAAGACATGCGTGTGGATAAACGACGGAAAGCATCGCCGTTTGTTTGATTGGAAAGCGAAAAAAATACTTTGGCAAAGTGATTTAGAAAAAGCAAAACATGCGCAAGCCGAAAGCTTTTCTGCTATTTCACGGAACTTAGCCTATGTGAAAGACCATCAATTGCATGTGTTAGATGCACAAGGAAACGATCATCAATTCACGACAGATGGCAGCAAAAACATCGTTTATGGCCAGTCGGTACATCGCAATGAGTTTGGTATCAACGGCGGACTCTTTTGGAATGGCGATGGAACAAAATTGGCTTTCTATCGCATGGATCAATCCATGGTGGCCGATTATCCGCAAGTTGACATTCCCGAACTCGATTGGAAGCCCAAGGATGGAGAGAGCAGAATGGCGACATTAGACCCAGATCCCTATCCCATGGCTGGCGAAACATCGCATCAAGTGACGGTGGGGGTGTATGACGTGAAGACACAAAAGGTGGTTTATTTACACACAGCTAACCCTGTCGACCGCTATTTCACCAACCTTTCGTGGTCACCCGATGGGGAAAACATCTATCTCTTTGAACTCAACCGCGACCAGAACGATTGCCAACTCATTTGCTACGATGCTGCAACGGGGCAGAAATTGCAAGAGGTATATCGCGAAACCGACAGCAAATATGTAGAACCACAACACCCCATTACTTTCCTACCTTGGGATAAAAATAAATTTATTCTGTGGAGTCAGAAAGATGGTTACACACACCTTTATTTATATAACACTGCAGGAAAGGCATTGAAACAAATCACCAAGGGACAATGGGTGGTGCTCAATCTTTTGGGCTTCGATGCCAAACGTAAAGCCATCATCATTGAAAGCAACGAGCTAAGCCCCATACAAAAGAATATTTTCAGTGTTGCCATCAACACAGGAAAACGCACTTTGATTGATGAAAACGGTGCTGGCTGGCATTCAGGTGTACTCTCTCCAAGTGGGACTTACTTGGTCGACAACTATCAAACGCCGACAACTCCACGCAAGATAGCGATTGTTAATACAGAAATCCGCCAACATACAACTTATTTTTCGGCTAATGATCCGTGGCAAGGCTACACAGTTCCCACCTATGAGCTGGGGAAAATCAAGGCTGCAGATGGCGTAACCGACTTGTATTATCGCATGGTGAAGCCCTTAAACTTCGATCCCAAGAAGAAATATCCCACCATCGTTTACGTTTATGGAGGTCCACATGCCCACAATGTGGATGCACGATGGCACTATGGAAGCCGTGGCTGGGAGACCTATATGGCCGAAAAAGGCTACCTTTTATTCATCTTAGACAACCGCGGAAGCGAACATCGCGGAAAGGCTTTCGAGCAAGTAACGTTCCGACAATTAGGCGAAGAAGAGATGAAAGACCAAATGCAGGGCGTGGCATTCCTAAAATCTCTGCCTTATGTTGATGCCAACCGCATGGGTATTCATGGCTGGAGCTTCGGTGGATTTATGACCATCAACCTCATGACCACCTATCCCGATGTATTTAAAGTGGGCGTAGCTGGCGGTCCAGTCATTGATTGGAAATGGTATGAGGTGATGTATGGCGAACGCTATATGGACACGCCACAGACCAATCCCGAAGGCTATGCTAAATGCAGTTTGTTACCAAAGGCTAAGAACTTAAAAGGAAAGCTGCAAATTATCATCGGCTTGAACGACCCTGTCGTGGTACCTCAACATGCGTTCTCGTTCTTAAAAGCTTGTATTCAAGACGGCACACAACCCGACTTTTTCGTCTATCCCGGTGAGCCCCACAACATGAGAGGCCACCAAAGCGTGCACCTCCACGAGCGAATCAGTCAATATTTCTTTGATTATTTAAAATAACCCCATCATGAAGTTGTTATTAATAGGAGCAGGAGGCCGCGAGCATGCCTTAGCTTGGAAGATGGCTCAAAGCCCACAATGTGATAAACTTTATATTGCACCAGGCAATGCCGGCACAAAAAATTGCGGAGAGAACGTACCCATTTCCGTCAACGACTTTGAAAAGTTGAAAGCCTTTTGCGTCGGCAATCAAATTAATATGGTTGTCGTAGGCCCCGAAGATCCTTTAGTTAACGGCATCTATGACGACTTTAAAGCCGATGCACGCACAAAAAACATTCCCGTAATTGGGCCATCAAAAGCTGGTGCAATGCTTGAGGGCAGCAAGGATTTCGCGAAAGCTTTCATGCAACGCCACAGCATTCCCACCGCAAAATATAAAACCATCAGCAAAGCCAATCTCGAAGAAGGCCTGCAATTCTTGTCCGAGCTGCAAGCACCTTATGTACTGAAAGCCGATGGTTTGTGTGCAGGGAAAGGCGTTTTAATCTTGCCCACATTAGAAGAAGCGCAAAAGGAACTGCGCGAAATGCTCGATGGCATGTTTGGCAACGCCAGCACTCACGTGGTGATTGAAGAGTTTTTGAGCGGCATTGAATGCAGCGTATTCGTGCTCACTGATAGAAAAGACTACAAAATCCTGCCCGAAGCAAAAGATTACAAACGCATTGGCGAACACGACACAGGGTTGAACACCGGTGGAATGGGCAGTGTCTCGCCTGTTCCCTTTGCCACAAAAGAATGGATGCAAAAAGTAGAAGAGCGCATCATTCGCCCAACGATTGCCGGCCTGCAGCAAGAACATATCGACTACAAAGGATTTATATTCTTCGGGCTCATCAATGTAATGGGTAATCCGATGGTCATAGAATATAACTGCCGCATGGGCGATCCAGAGACAGAAAGCGTGATGTTGCGTATCAAAAGCGACTTAGTGGATTTGTTTAACGGTGTGGCTGAAGGTAATTTAAGCACGCGCTCACTCACCATTGACGAGCGTGCGGCTGTTTGTGTAATGCTTGTAAGCGGCGGCTATCCGGGGCATTATCAAAAAGGATTTCCCATACACGGACTCGAACATGCTGGCGAAAGTGTCATTTTCCACAGCGGAACCGCCAAGCAAAAAAACGAGATTGTGACCCATGGCGGGCGCGTGTTGGCCATTTCCTCCTATGGAAAAGATAAAAACGAGGCACTTCAGAAAAGCTTTGCAACGGCACAGAAGATAACGTTTGAAGGCAAATATTTCAGAAGTGACATTGGAAAAGACTTGTAAATGGCCAAGAAAAGAATACAAGAGAAAATCGTCAACAGTCGGCTACTGTTCCCCACCATTCTCATTTATGGCGCCCTTCTCATGGCGTTGAGGTGGAACAGTCAGCCACAAATGTGGATGCAAGGGCTCAGCATTGCATCCACAACCATTCTCATGCTGGCACTCAATAACCGCTATGCGCTGCTACGCGTGTACAGCCGTATGGTCTCTATCGCCTATGTAGTGCTTTCGATGTTGCTTCTGCAAGAACCATTCGGCTTGGACGAGACCCTCATTCCCGTGTGTTTTGCAGCTTTCTTCTTTATTCTTTTCAATGCCTATCAAGACCGACAACAGGCCGGAACCATCTTCTATGCATTCTGCATGATGGGCATCGCAAGCATCTTTCGTCCGCAGATTTTATACTTCATGCCCATCCTATGGTTCATCCTCATCGTCTTTATTCTAGCCTTTAGTTTCCGCACTTTCATTGCTTCGCTCTTGGGATTGCTGCTGCCTTATTGGCTTCTTTCGGGCTATTATTGTTATCAAGGGACACCATTCCTAATCCTCTCGCACCTCACGGCCATCATACAACCCCAAGATTTCTTCCATACTGTCGCTTTCAACGAACATCAATGGGTAACCTTTGCCGCGCTCGTACTCTTAAATATTATCGGCATCATTCATTTTTTGCGCAACAGCCATTTAGACAAAATCAAAATACGCATGCTCTATGGAGCCTTCATGGTGTTTCAATTAGCCTGCGTTGCATTTATTTTCGCGCTGCCCGAATACGTGTCTTTAGGATTAAGATTGATGACGATTCCGACAGCAATCCTCATCGCCCACTTCCTAAGCCTAACCCACACCTGGCTCACCAACATCGCATTTCTCGCCATTACGATTTTACTCTTCCTGCTCACACTTTACAATTTATGGATTCCATCATCGCTTTTTTAATCGACTGGGGTGCTTGGGGCATGCTCTTTTCTGCCTTCTTAGCAGGCAGTTTCCTGCCTTTTAGCAGTGAAGCTGTCATGTTAGGACTGCTGGCTGCAGGTGTACATCCGTGGCCACTCATCCTCTATGGCACCGTGGGTAACGTGGCTGGAGGCCTCTTTAATTATGCCATTGGCCGACAAGGACGGTTGGACTGGATTGAGAAATACCTGCACGTGAAACCCGAGAAGTTGCAACGTGCACAACGATTTATGGGCGAACGGGGCGCACTGATGGGCTTTTTTGCCTTCCTACCGTTCATCGGAAGTGCCATCACCATCGCATTGGGACTGATGCGTGCCAACCTTTTACTATCGACACTCAGCATCACTGCAGGAAAATTTCTGCGCTATGTGCTGCTGGCCATGTCAACAGTTTCGCTCACTGCCTGCACAAGTCCCACAGCCAAGTCAACACAAACGCTGATGGTTTCGATTGAACCGCTACGCTATTTTGCCGAAGAAATCGCCGGCGACCGCTTTCAGGTGACCACAATGGTGCCGCAAAACAGCAATCCCGAAACCTATGAACCCACCGCACAACAAATGATGGCGCTCAGCGAGAGCCGGCTGTTTTTCATGGTGGGTGAAATTGGATTCGAACGCACCTGGGCAAAACGATTGCAGCAAAACGCTCCCCAAACAACGTTTGTCAACACCTCAAATGGCATCAAACTGATAGCACATGGCCACGGCATCAGCGATCCCCACACGTGGATGAGCTGCCGAAATGCCAACATCATGGCGCGCAACATGCTACAAGCACTCACCCAGTGCTCGCCTAAAGACAGCAGCTATTTTGCAAAGAACTTTCAACGCTTGCAGCAGACGATTGCGCAAACCCACCAAGCCCTCACTGCAACGCTGCAAGGCAAGCACCCTGCCTTTCTCATCTACCACCCCTCACTCTCCTATTTTGCCCACGAATATGGCCTGCAACAGCTCACCATCGAAGAAGAAGGACGCGAGCCCAGTGCCCTGCAACTGCAACAACTCATCGAAACAGCACGCCAAAGAAAGCCGCGCGTGCTCTTCATGCAAAAGGAGTTTGCCAACCGAAACATTCGCGTCGTGGCCGAATCCACCCACACAAAAATCGTTGAAATCAACCCACTTTCCTACCAATGGCCGCAAGAAATGCGCCACATCGCACAAGCCCTGCAATGAGTCAGCCCATCATCCAAATCCAAAAACTCACGGCCGCCTATGCACAAAAGACCGTGCTCCGCAATGTATCGCTCACCATTTACGACGACGATTACTTAGGTATCATCGGTCCCAATGGCGGTGGAAAGACCACACTCATGAAGCTTATCTTGGGCATGATGAAACCACAGAGCGGCACCATCGCCTATTTCAAACAAGGAAAGCGTGTCGAACAAATCCGCATGGGCTATCTGCCGCAATACACCAACATCGACAAGCACTTTCCCATTGTAGTGAACGACGTAGTGCTTTCGGGCATCAAGCAACCACTTTTCAAGAGCTATACCGCGCAACAACGGCAGCAAGCCTTGCAAACCCTGCAACAAATGGAGCTTGCGAACTTGCAACAACGACCCATAGGCCAGCTCAGCGGCGGTCAAATGCAACGCGTGTTGCTCGCACGTGCCATTGTTGAAAAGCCCGACGTGCTGATTCTTGATGAGCCCAATACCTATATCGACAAGCGATTTCAAGAACAGATGTATCAGATGCTGGCCGACCTCAATCGGCAATGTGCCATCGTGATGGTAAGCCACGACATCGCCGAAACTGTGCACTATGCCAAACACATCGCCTGCGTGAACGAGACGTTGCACTATCATCCCACGACCGACATCCCGCAAGACAAGCTCGAAGAGCACTTCCTGCACATTTGACTTACTATTTGCGACTGAAATACAAGCTCTTGTTACGTTTTTGGGTTGTCAAAGATAGGTGATCAAACCTGATTTTCTACGCAAAGAGATGAAGGAAGATGCTGATGCTTTCAGTAAAGTGTATGATGATTAAAAATATTTTTGAAGAACATAGAATGTCTGCACTTTTAATCATTACCTTTGTATTGTAATTTTAATAAATTGATATATGCGTGAACTTAAATGTCCGGAGTGTGGTGCCGTCTTGACCGTTGATGAAGCTGATAATACTCCTTTCCTTGACCGAGTTAAGAATGATGCCTTTGATGCAGGGGTAAGTAAAAGACTTACAGAACTCTATAAGCAGCAAAAGATTGAGCAGACTACTGTCCTCCTTCAATCAGAACAGCGGTTTAAGGACAGTGATATGGAATATATTTTCATTATGTTTGAGATGAAGAATGAAACAGATATGACTACTACCAAGCATAAGAATAAGGATTTCTTTGCTTGGCAGGACAAAGACCGTACCGACAAGGGGCGTGAATATGCTGTACTTATGAGCATACTGAGGGCTGAGAGTGAACTATATAACAATGGTATAATGGATGTGAGTCACCACAATCCAAAGATGTATGTGATTTGTCTTCCATCTTCATGCCTATCATTTCTCATGTCAAGGCTTCCTGAATACTTGGCTTTAGTAGTGAATTACCAACCGTAATATACATGTGAGGATATGAATACAATAATCCTATCAGTCATCCTATCGATTATCCTGATCCTGATCTTTATCATGTTTGGGCTGGGTAGAAAGACACAAGACGTGAAGTTGCAGGAAACTGTAAATGTAAGTCTACCTTGTAAGGAGATGTCTTTGAAGGCATATAAATATGAGTTCAAAGAATTGGTCAAAAAGAATTATTATGTATTTGTGGATGTCTTGACTATTGATGGAAACTACACAGAAAACCAAATAATTGAACTTGCATACATCAGAGTCAATAGAAAAACGGGGAGAATTACAGAAACATACACAACCTTTGTCAGACCCTACAGGCTTGAAAGACTGCATTCTGTGCATGGGAAGTTGGAAAGTGCTCCACTTGCCAAGGATGTGGCCACAAAATTAGAAACCGCTTTTGCGGACGCTGTAGTGATAGGTTACAATATGTTCGCTACAATCGGGTCAATAGTGGCTATGGGCTATATTGCGGGTATCCCACTTGATGTGAGAATGTTTGACGTATATGAAGAAATGGATAGAGGCCATCGTGAGCCTTTAAGTATAGATGTTCAGCAGACGGCCTGTAGTTTTGGCTATCAAAAACATTCCGATAATCGACTGCTTGACAACTGCTATGCGTGCGAATTTCTCCTCAGACAACTTATACATTATCATAAAAATATCTAACTTCTAAAAACAATAATTATGAGCGTAAATGTAAGAATCAGAACCAATAATCGTAGACTGAACTTTGAACAAGTTGTAAGTCAACTTGCTGCAAAAGGATATAGACTGGTCATTAAATTTATTAATCCAGAAACCTGCGAATTCTATCAATATCGACTATCTACACGTCCTATTGATTTAAGCCTGGAGGATAGCGGTTATGAGGTGCGCATCACCTCTTTGGCGTGCAGAGAGGACTACGAACTCTTTGTAAAGACAGTTACCATCATACAAGAGCAGACCGACGGAAACGTTTATTGCGAAGATAATGATGATGAATGCTTGGATAATGTGCCTGCCTTCCTCTACTCGGAATGGATTGAATTACAGATGAAGAACGACGCCATGTGCATTAATACGCTTGTGTTAGGAGAGCATGTCAATGCCCCCAGTCCTGAGCAAATGTGCGAAGTGGGGCTTAGGGGGCCGGTTAGCATGTTCTACGTTGGTGAAAACCTGCTTGAGAAACTGAATATTACCATCAATACGGACTGGCGCGAGATTAGTGAAAAGCTAATAGGGAAATTCCGCTATAGCCAATATGCTCGTCCAAGCGATATTAGGCGTACCACCACATCAATGGTTATAAATTTTTCTGATGACAACAAGAATGAAGAGAATGCCGGAATGAATGACAAACTGACCTATTATCGCCAAAACTATTATGACATGATTTCCCGCACCGATTATTTTGCCTTGATTGCCCATGATGACAAATCTATCGTCGTCAAATACGAAGACTTTATGAAGGTTGTACCACAACAATGGGAACGTTTCGATAACAGCCAATACTTTACGTCACCATTGACCGATAGACAATTCAAAGAATTTTGGGACAGGGCAAGAAAATATAGCCTTGATCAGAATGCTGAAGAGCTGGACTACCATGAAAAGGATGATCAGGAACTTGACTTGAAAATGGCAAAAGCTTGGTTTTTTACCGACGTGGACTATGTGAGAAATCGAATTAAAACACAGGGCTTGCCCCCATGTGCCATGGCAGAACCTAGCCCAGAGGGTATCCCTCCGATTTTTTATGCCATCGCGAAATGTCAGGAGATAATATTTGGTTCAGACAGTTATGCTCCTGAATATATGTCCGTCGTATCAGAAATGAAGAAACGAACAAGGGCTATGCTTGACTTTTGGGAAAAGGAAATGGAAATCCCCGAATGGAAATCTATTCCGTTTCGTGCGTTTTCCGACATGTTTGATGTTATAGAAGAGGACGCATCTATTGTCGACGTGATGGGGACGGAAGCGGAAGACTTCAGAGAGGCAGGGTTCAGCAATTCCGACCTGTTGCTTATGGGAGCTGTGAAGTTTGATTTCAAGAGGGTGCTTGACAGAATTAGGGCTGGTGCCGATCCTGACTTGGAATTGTATCCTGCAAGTGATGAACATCACGTATTCTGTGCGACCTATGACATGCAAAGCAGGGCATATTCAGATTTCCAGTACCTTTACGCCCTATACAAATGGTATATTGATACGGGTGAGATGATTATGGGGCTTTCAGACTGCGGAAGAATTATAAGCTGTGCTGCCCACATGAAGATGTATGCGTTCATGAACGAACATCGACAGAAGTTTTTAACGCGACACTAAGATATAAAACCATAATGAATATGGAGTCTACAGGGTTGAATTTTCAAAATCAGAACATTTCGAAGTCATTTTTTGTTGCTGCAATTCTTACTGAGGACTCTGATATAGATATTGTTAATCCTGCTATCGATGAAGTACGAAAGATGCCGATGGGGTAGTGTCTAAAAAAGTGTGTAAGCTCGACATAATTCTTATCTTTGCATTAAGTAATAAAAAACAACAAGAATATGGAACTTACACAAGGACAAATTTCGGAAATTATTTCGAATTACACAAGTAGCAGTGAAGGTTTTGTCACGCTTCAATCGTTGATTATGAATTCTTTGATGGCCCATGAGCGCGAATTATTCGTCAAAGCGAATAAAAATGAGCAATGCAATGGCTTTCGTCCTCGTCGTTGGTATTGTAAGGGCTATACGTTCGTCTTGCGCATTCCACGTAGCCGTAGCGGCAATTTCTATCCCGTACTTTTAGGGATTATTCGTAGCGAATGTGAAGAGCGTGCTGCCTTGGTTTATCAACTTTATACCAAGGGACTTACCACCGAGCAGATTAGTGAGGTGATAGAGACGGTTTATGGTCGGGCTTATAGCAAACAGCAAATCTCTTACTTGGCC
>NZ_JH114215.1:66366-89526 GCF_000224615.1 Segatella oulorum F0390 | reverse complement strand
AATGAAGTATTCACCTTGGAGAACAAAGAGCGCAAATCTTTGCAAGGTTATGAACATTTTATTACTTTTGTAAACCGATGGGAAAAGAAATACCCCGTGTTACGCAAATATAAAGCCGAGCGTAATATTGCTTATTTCACCTATATGGACTTCCCTGTAGAAGTACAGAGATGCATTTATACGACGAATTGGATTGAGCGGCTCAACAGAAAGTATAAAAGAACCATCAAGATGAGAGCTGCAATGCCGTCAAGTCAATCGGTTTTATTTCTATTGGCATCTGTTGCAATGGAAGAAACACAGACGACATATCGAAGGAAAGTCTATCAATGGAGATGCTGGAAAAAGAGTGAATAATTTTGAACAAAATGGAAGATATGGGAAATTATGGTTACACACTTTTTAGGACAATACCTGCGATGGGCGATATATAGGCGTTTTTACTCTATGAGGGTTTGTATTTCAATTGCAAATAATAAGCATTATCTAAACGCTTGTTTTTATTAGAAAATGACTTATATCTGGGATTTGATGTCAAAATATGTCGTATTAAAAATGATTTCTCTTATATAGATTGGGAGATAAAAGTTTTACTGAACAGCAATAACTCAAAAATAACCTCCAACGTCATCTCTTGGCCAAAAATATTCATTCTTCTAAGAGTATATAAGTGAAAATTGAGAGGATGGTAGGTCTTGCAGAGGTCTCGGATTGTTTATCTTACGGTGAGGTGAAAACAACCTTGATGCACTTCGTATTTAATATGACAGCGATTTCGCAGGCGTAGGTCGTTAAGCACCTCACTAAGAACCCATTTTAAGGTGTCGTTGCGCACCTTTCGTCGTGGTTCTTGGGTTGTCTCCACCGTTTTATAACGGTTGTAACACACATCAACGGTTGTGCCATAAAGATGGCAACTGTTTTGTGTTGCATTGCGGTTGTGGTTGCGAAGTTTTTGTACATCCTCTTTCGAACGCATTACGCTTGTGACAATAATCTTGTGCAGTGGGATTCCCTTTATTTGTAACGAATCGAAAAAGTTGCGCCCAATGTCTTGTAGCAATATGGCTGCACGTGGTACTAAATAAGGAATGCTCGATTTCAAATTGTCCACATAATAATAAGGATTGCTCCCAATATAGGTTAGTTCACCTTTGCGATGCTCAGCCTCTTGACGGTTTTGCACAGGGCGAACACCATATTTTTGTGCAGAAATGAGCTGGACATCATTTTGATCGGGGAAGGCCTTTCCAAAATTAGGTACACTATAGATGCGGTTTTTTACCAAGCGACCATCTGCATGAAAGAATTTAGGATAAGCCAAAACAACTTGTACAGTTTGTGTGTCAGCTGCTTGCCCGTTAAAGGATTGCAAGGCAGAATCATCTTGAATATCAATCGTCTCTGGATGTGTTGTTCCTGAAACTTGCTGCTTAGCAGTGTGGGGCGCGGCACAACGCATAATTCCCAGCAATAGAATGACAAATCCTGCTCCCAACAGAAATCTGTTTTTTGAAATCTTCATGCCTACGAAAAGGTTGTTTTTTCGATAGACAAAGGTAGACTAAATATTTGGTACTCTCAAAAAAATAACATAAATTTGCAGCTAAATTTTAGTAGCTACACATTGATCGAGAAGCATATTGTTTTAGAGGATATTGACCCCGTTGTTTTCTATGGCGTTAATAACAGTCATCTACAAATGATAAAATCACTGTTTCCCAAACTGCGCATTGTTGCACGCGATAATGTTATTCGTGTTTTGGGTGATGAGGATGAGATGGCTAAGTTTGAAGAATGCGTGGAAAGTATGCAACGCCATGTGCTCAAATATAATGCGTTTACCGACGAAGATATTTTAGACATCATTAAGGGACGAAAGACAAAGAACGATGCTGTGAAAGGTGTGTTGGTTTATAGTATTTCGGGGCGTCCCATTAAAAGCAAATCTGAAAATCAACAAAAATTGGTTGAGGCTTATGAGCATTGCGATATGGTATTTGCTGTTGGTCCTGCAGGAACGGGAAAGACTTATTTGAGCATTGCGTTGGCTGTGCGTGCACTAAAAGATAAAGTTGTCAAGCGGATTATCTTGAGTCGCCCGGCAGTAGAAGCAGGAGAAAAGTTAGGTTTTTTACCGGGCGACATGAAAGATAAAATCGATCCCTATCTGCAACCCCTCTATGATGCGTTGGAAGACATGATACCCGCCGTGAAGTTGCAAGATATGATGGAGAAGCATATCATTCAAATCGCGCCGTTAGCTTTTATGCGAGGGCGTACCTTGAGCGATGCTGTGGTGATCTTAGACGAAGCTCAGAACACCACTCCACAACAAATCAGAATGTTTCTTACGCGCATGGGATGGAATACGAAGATGATTATCACGGGAGACATGACGCAGATAGACTTGCCGCGTGAGCAGCGTAGTGGTTTGAAAGAGGCACTCCACATTCTGCATGACACCGAAGGGATTGGAGTGGTAAATCTTGATAAGAAAGACATTGTGCGTCACAAGCTCGTTACGCGTATCGTCGATGCCTATGCTGCATACGACAAACAAGTGCAGGTTGCAGCTGAAAAAGCCAGCTCTAAAAGTAAGTCAGGAAAGGAAAAAGGCAACGATGACGAACATTATACAACGTTTATAGACCATATAGATAACGACATAAATTGATCATCAAGATGAAAGCATTAACAACAACTGATTTCCATTTCAATGGACAGAAGAGTGTGTATCACGGGAAGGTGCGCGATGTTTACAACATTAACGACGACCTCATGGTAATGGTGGCAACCGATAGAATATCGGCTTTCGATGTGGTGTTGCCCAAAGGAATTCCTTTTAAAGGACAAGTGCTCAACCAAATTGCGGCGAAGTTTTTAGATGCCACAGCTGACATCTGCCCCAACTGGAAACTTGCTACGCCCGACCCTATGGTCACAGTGGGTTTGAAGTGCGAGGGCTTCCGTGTGGAGATGATTATCCGTTCTATCCTTACAGGTAGTGCTTGGCGTGCCTATCAAGAAGGATGTCGTGACCTTTGTGGCGTGAAATTGCCAGATGGAATGCGTGAAAATCAGCGTTTCCCTGAGCCTATTGTAACACCAACGACCAAGGCTGACGAGGGACATGACCTCAATATCTCGAAAGAAGAGATTATTCGTCAGGGGCTTGTAAGCAAGGAAGATTACGAGGTTATCGAAGACTATACCCGTCGTCTTTTCAAGCGGGGGCAAGAGATTGCTGCTAAGCAGGGATTGATTTTAGTCGACACAAAGTATGAGTTTGGTAAACGTGATGGGAAAATCTATCTTATCGACGAGATTCATACGCCCGACTCCAGTCGCTATTTCTATGCAGAAGGCTACGAAGAAAAGTTCAAAGCGGGTCAGCCGCAACGGCAACTTTCAAAAGAGTTTGTGCGCCAGTGGCTCATTGAACATCACTTTATGAATGAGCCAGGACAAAAGATGCCCGAGATTACCGATGAATATGCAAACAGTGTGAGCGAGCGCTATATAGAGCTCTACGAACATATCACGGGTGAAAAATTTGATAGAACAACCGAAGAAGGCGACATTGCTACGCGCATAGAACAGCATGTGACCGCCTATTTGCAGTCGCGTTAACTTTGTTTGCGTGTAGAAATATTCCGCGAATGTATAAGCAAGAAGAGATAAAACCCTACGGAAAGGATGCCGAAAAAGGAAAGTTGGTGGAAGAGATGTTTGATAACATCGCTCCCACCTACGACACCTTAAATCATCGTTTGTCGTGGGATATAGACCGAGGATGGCGAAAAAAGGCCATCCAAAAGCTGCAACCTTTCGCCCCTCAATGTATGTTAGACATCGCAACAGGTACGGGCGACTTTGCTATTTTGGCAGCAAAGATGCTCCATCCGCAACAGTTATGGGCGGTGGATATCAGCGAAGGGATGATGAAGATTGGTGCAGAGAAAGTGGCAAGCGAAGGGCTTGGAAACATCATTCAGTTTAAAAAGGAAGACTGCACGCAACTTACTTTCCCCGATAACCATTTCGATGCCGTTACCGCAGCGTTCGGTATTCGCAACTTTCAAGACTTAGATAAAGGGTTGAGCGAGATGTGTCGTGTGCTTAAAACGGGAGGACATTTATGTATTATCGAATTAACGCAGCCCATATCCTTCCCCATGAAGCAGCTTTTTGCGATTTATTCGCACACGTTTTTGCCACTCTATGGCAAACTGGTTTCGAAAGATTCCAGTGCATATAGCTATCTCACACACACCATAGAGGCTTTCCCACAGGCCGAAAGAATGGTGGATATTCTAAAGAAATCGGGCTTTCAAGCGGTATCTTTCAAGCGTTTAACGGCCGGAGTCTGCACACTTTATTTAGCAACAAAATAATTCTTCGCCTATTTTAATGGAAACATTTGGACTCATAGGCTATCCCTTGGGACACTCGTTCTCGATAAGTTTCTTCAATGAGAAGTTTGCTAACGAAGGTATTGATGCACAATATTGCAATTTCCAAATCGAGAATATCGCGTCGTTACCCGAGGTCTTGGCGCAAAATCCCACGTTGAAGGGGCTTAATGTAACGCTGCCTTACAAGGAGGCCGTCATCAGTTTCTTGGATGATATAACGCCAGAAGCGCGTGCCATTGGTGCTGTGAATGTTATTCGCGTGGAGCATAAAGGTGGTAAAACGCTGTTGAAAGGTTTCAATAGCGATGTGATTGGTTTTACAAAGAGCATAGAACCCATGCTCGAGCGTTTCCACAAAAAAGCCCTCATCTTGGGTACAGGCGGATCGGCCAAGGCCATTCATTATGGCTTAAGGTCGTTGGGCTTAGAGACCTTGTTTGTGAGCAGAACGGCCAAGGCAGATGCCATCACGTATGATGAGGTGACGCCAGAGCTCATTCGCGACTATCATGTAGTGGTCAACTGCACCCCCTGCGGCATGTATCCCAAAGCCGATGCGTGTCCACCACTTCCTTATGACGCTATGGGCAGCCATCATTTGCTTTACGATTTAATCTATAATCCCGACGAGACGCGCTTCATGCAGAAAGGCATTGAGCGTGGCGCCTTGGTGAAGAATGGCTTAGAAATGCTGCTTCTGCAAGCTTTTGAGAGCTGGAACTTTTGGCATCAACAATAACCCCATCCCCTTTAAACAACATTATCAATGGACAATCGTTACATGCAACGCGGTGTCAGTGCTGCGAAAGAAGATGTGCACAACGCCATTAAGCACATCGATAAAGGAATTTTCCCACAAGCTTTTTGCAAAATTCTGCCCGATATTCTGGGCAACGACCCAGCCTATTGCAACATCATGCACGCCGACGGGGCGGGCACCAAGTCATCGCTGGCCTATTTATATTGGAAGGAGACGGGAGACTTGAGTGTTTGGAAAGGGATTGCGCAAGACGCCATCGTGATGAATACCGACGATTTGCTCTGCGTCGGAGCCGTAGACAATATCTTGGTTTCGAGCACCATCGGCCGTAACAAATTGCTTGTTCCGGGCGAAGTCATTTCGGCAATCATCAATGGCACCGAGGAACTCTTGGCCGAACTGCGTGCTATGGGCATCGGCATCACGCTTACCGGTGGCGAGACGGCCGATGTGGGCGACTTGGTACGCACCATCATTGTCGACTCGACCGTCACATGCCGCATGCGTCGTGCCGATGTGATTGACAACCGAAACATCCGGCCGGGCGATGTTATCGTGGGATTGAGTTCCACGGGGCAAGCCACCTATGAGCACCGCTACAACGGAGGTATGGGCAGCAATGGGCTTACGAGTGCCCGCCATGATATGTTTGCCAAGTATTTGGCCGAGAAATATCCCGAGAGTTTCGATCACAACGTGCCCGAAGCATTGGTTTATAGCGGACAATATGCACTCACCGACAGTGTGCCCGGCACTTCGCTCAACGCAGCTCAACTGGTGCTTTCGCCCACGCGCACCTATGCCCCCATCATCAAACGCATGTTAGACGCGCAACGCCAAAACATCCACGGCATGGTGCATTGCACGGGAGGCGCACAAACGAAGGTGCTCCATTTCGTGGGCCAAGGCTGCCATGTCGTCAAAGACAACCTCTTCGCGCTTCCGCCTTTGTTCCAAGCCATTCAAAAGAGTTCGGGCACTGCATGGCGCGAAATGTATCAGGTGTTCAACATGGGACATCGCATGGAACTTTATGTTACGCCCCAGGTCGCCGACGAACTCATCAGCATCAGCCGCAGTTTCAAGGTCGATGCGCAGATTGTTGGCCGCGTGGAAGCCGGCGAAAAGCGTCTCACGATTGTTTCGCCCTACGGAACATTCGAGTATCAATAGACACAAAACAAAGATTTATAACAGAGATAAAAGGTAAAAAGATATGCCCGATAACAACAACATACTTCAGAAATTAGATGGGTTGGAGAGCCGCTTCGAAGAGGTGAGCACGCTCATCACCGACCCCGATGTGATAGCCGACCAACGGCGCTACGTGAAACTCACCAAGGAATGGAAGGATTTAGGCGACATCATGAATGCGCGCAAACGCTACATCGCCTGCCTCAATGCTATCCGAGAGGCCAAGGATATTTTGGCCAACGAAAGCGACAACGACATCAAGGACATGGCACGCGAAGAGCTGGCCGAAAACGAAGCGCTGCAACCTCAATTAGAAGAAGAGATAAAGTTGCTGCTGGTGCCGAAAGACCCCGAGGATGCAAAGAATGTGCAAATGGAAATTCGCGCCGGAACAGGTGGCGACGAAGCGGCGCTCTTTGCCGGCGATTTGTTCAACATGTACAAGCGCTATTGCGACACCAAAGGCTGGACACTCAGCGTGACCGACGTTTCCGAGGGAGCCGTGGGAGGCTATAAAGAGATTGATTTTGCCATCAGTGGTGCCGATGTCTATGGCACGATGAAATATGAAAGTGGCGTGCATCGCGTGCAGCGCGTGCCCGTTACCGAGTCGAATGGACGCATGCAAACCAGCGCTGCCACAGTGGCTGTGTTGCCCGAAGCCGACAAATTCGAAGTCAACATCAACGAAGGCGACATCAAATGGGACACCTTCCGCTCGAGCGGCGCCGGCGGACAGAACGTGAACAAGGTAGAGTCGGGTGTGCGGTTGCGCTATCCCTGGCGAAATCCCAACACGGGCGAGGTGGAAGAGATACTCATTGAATGTACCGAAACGCGCGACCAGCCCAAAAACAAAGAGCGCGCGCTGAGCCGTCTCTACACCTTTATTCACGACCGTGAGCACCAAAAATATGTAGACGACATTGCCAACCGACGCAAAAGCCTTGTGTCTACGGGCGACCGTTCGGCCAAAATCCGCACCTACAACTTTCCGCAAGGGCGCGTCACCGACCATCGCATCGGCTATACCACCCACGACTTGCAAGGTTTTCTCAACGGCGACATTCAAGACATGATCGATGCGCTCACCGTGGCCGAGAACGCTGAAAAACTAAAGGAGACGGAGCTATCCTGAACCTTCATTCTTAACGTTCCCGAGTCGAAACGCGTTAGATGCGGTGTCTTTAATCTGTTTCAGAGAAAAAACACGTTAGTTACAGCGTATCTAATCTGTTTCAAAGAAAAAACATGTTAGTTACAGCGTATCTAATCTGTTTCAAAGAAAAAACACGTTAGTTACAGCGTATCTAATTTGTTTCAGAGAAAAAACATGTTAGTTACAGCGTATCTAATCCGTTTCAAAGAAAAAACGCGTTAGTTACAGCGTATCTAATCCGTTTCAAAGAAAAAACGCGTTAGTTACAGCGTATCTAATCCGTTTCAAAGAAAAAACGCGTTAGTCCCCGGGGGAATTTTCAATTTCCAAACAAAAACACGTTAGTCCCCGGGGGGATTTTCAATTTTTAAACGAAAACACGTTAGTCCCCGGGGGATTTTTCAATTTTCAAACAAAAACGCATTAGTCCCCGGGGGGATTTTCAATTTTCGAGCGGGGAACAACCATTCGCTCCCCCGTACAGCATAGGCCTGAGACCTGCGTTGCCATCCGCTTTGGAGAAGCGCAGTCGCCGCAGAAGAAAAACAAAAAAGCGCCGTGTTCATTGGCGAACACGGCGCTTTGATGATGTTATGAATGGCCGTTATTGGTTGACAAACAGCACGCGCTTGTTCAAATTGTCGAGCTTCTCTTTCGTCTTGGCAATCTTCTTCTCATAACATTGCAGTTTCTTTTGGCTCTTTTCCAATTTCTTGTTGGCCTTTTTCGCGGCCTTAAGCTGCTTAATCGTCTCCTTAGCATCTTTCACCGTGTTCGAGGCATTCGAGGTGTTGAAAGCTGCGGTCGCTGCATTTGCCTCGGCGTTGAGCTTGTCCACCTCTTCATTCAACTTGCTGTAATTGGCTTTCTCCTTTTCATAAGATAGCTGCAATTTATTCAACTTTGTCGTCAGTTTCAACGCTTCTTTTTGCGCCGTCAATGTGTCTACAACTGAATTTTGTGCGCAGCCCGCGATACCCAAAAGTATCGTCATGGCCACAAATAATAACTTTTTCATACGTTCTAATGCTATTTAAATACAATCTAATTCGCGGCACAAAGATAAGGAAAGATTGAATAGCTTGCAAAGGAATTGGCATTTTTTTTAATCGCGCGTAGCGTTATCGTTGATGTAGCGCAATTTTGCCGCAACCCATCGAGAATTTGGGGTGCCTGTAGCAGGATAGTGCGGACAGAATTTCGCTCGTTCGCTTTTTCTTATTACCTTTGAGCAAAACTCTTAAGCGTATGAACAAGCAAGAACTTATTTCTCAGATTTTTCAGAAGAAGTCGTTTCTCTGTGTCGGTTTGGATACCGATGTGGAGAAGATTCCCGCACATTTGCAGGCGTCTGACGACCCTATCTTCGAATTCAACAAGGCCATCATCGATGCAACGGCACCTTTTTGTGTGGCCTACAAACCCAACTTGGCTTTTTATGAGTGCTACGGGCTCAAGGGATTGCAGGCCTTTGAACGCACCATCGACTATCTGAAGGAGCACTGTCCGCACCATTTCGTCATCGCCGATGCCAAGCGCGGCGACATCGGCAATACCAGTGCGCGCTATGCCAAAACGTTTTTCGAAACCTATGCCGTAGATGCGCTGACCGTGGCACCCTATATGGGCGAAGACAGCGTGAAACCTTTCTTGGGTTATCCTGGAAAGTGGGTGATTGTGTTGGCGCTCACCAGCAATCCGGGCAGCAAGGATTTTCAATTTGCGCCGCTCACCACGGGGCAGCGTTTGTTTGAGAAAGTGTTGGAAACCAGTCAGGCGTGGAGCTCGGATGAGCATCTGATGTATGTCGTGGGGGCCACGCAAGGCAAACTGTTCGAAGACATTCGCCGTATTGTTCCCCATCATTTTCTGTTGGTTCCCGGTGTAGGTGCGCAAGGTGGAAGTCTGCAAGAGGTGTGCAAATATGGCATGACGAAAGATTGCGGTCTGTTGGTCAACTCCTCGCGTGGCATTCTTTACGCCGGCACCGGTCACGATTTTGCCGAAGCGGCTGCGGCGGCTGCCCAGAAGTTGCAGCAAGAGATGGCGCAGGCATTAGCGCTTGTGCAACGTTAATGCCCATTGCTTTTGTGTGGCTCGCCCTTCAATTCCAAACGAAATGGGTGAGCCACACGAAGGCTTCAAACATGAAGAATACTATCAAGACGGTCTTATGCATGAAAAACAATCGGAACCGTAGGTAGTTTCGCAGCACAAAACGGGTGTTGAAGCAGGCATCACTAAGGAGTGAAAACGTGTAGACCATCATCGCCGGAACGATGAAGAGCAGATTGAGGTTGCTTTTCAGTGCTGCAAGCGCATGTCCTTGTGCGAGCAAAAGCATGCCGCGTGTGGTGCCGCATGCCGGACAAGGGAGCGAGGTGATGAGCCGAAACGGGCACACCACCACATGAAAATGGCCTATCGCTTGTGCGATAAGCCATAAAAAAGCTGCGCAATACAGCATGAAGAGTATGCGCAACTCTTGTTTGATATTAAGCCAATGCAAGGAGCTTTTGGAAATTCTTTTCACGAACAGCGCCCATGATTAAGAACCAATCGATGATGCTCCAAATGCCTAATCCACCACAGGTGAGGAGTTTAGCAACGCCCAATCCTGTGTCGCCAATGTAGAAACGGTCAATTCCTAAACCGCCACCTAAAAGCGAGATGATGAGAGTTATGGTGGGATCTTTAAAGCCTGCCATGGCGAGGGCAGCTTGTTTGTCTTCGCTCATGCTCTCAAGAATGGTTTTTACATCGGCAAAGCGCTCCTCGGGGAAGTACTTTCCGTAGGTCGATAATAATAAATTTGAATCCATATTACTTATAATTTAAATGTGAGTTATCATTAAAAGAACAGATAACGGTTGTCTACCACGTTGGCGTTGAGATAGAGTTCGTTCATAAAGTTGCCTGCGTTCTGCAATGCCTGTTGACGCAGTTTCTGCTCCATGACATTGTCGTTAAACTTGCCTGGGCGCATTACTTTGTTTGTTACTTGGAACACGTAAACAGCGGCATTGCCTTGCACAGGTTGTGTTGTGAATTTGCCTTTGGCCGTAGCATAAACGGCACCGCTCAAGGCTGGCTCGCTCACTCCTAACGCTGTAACGAAGACCGGTGCAGCGAAAGTGATTTGGTTGATGTCCATCACCTGACCACCTTTTGCCTTAGCCGCAGCAATGCTGTTCACACCTTGCAACTTTTGTTTGAGCATGTCGGCCTTCTTGTCCTTCAACACCTCGGCGCGCACCACGTCTTTCACTTGCGCGTCGTCTAAACTGCGATAGCCCACAGGATTGATTTTCGTGAGCACTGCAATGAGCAAGTGGTCGTTGTCGCCGCATTCAAACATTTGTGAAGCATCGCCTTGTTTGGCTTCGAAGAGCCATTTCAGGGCGTCACGTGTGCCGTGGATGTTAGCCAAATAGTGAGTCGATGTGGTGATGTCGCGTGCCTCTTGCACCCGATAGCCGCTCTTTGCCGCATTCTTCAACAGGTCGTCGGCCTTTGCGTTGGCACTCACGAATGCAGAGAACTTGTTGAAAGCCGCACTATAAGTGGCCTTCGAAAACTCAATCTGTTTTTTGATAACGGCTGCGGTATATTTCTCTGTCATGCCTTTGCGTGTGAGCACCTGCACGATGATGTTGCCTTGTGGTCGGGCGATGTTCTTAATTTGGTTCACCCCCATGGTGTTGAGCGCCATGAGATAGTCGCGCGTGTCGTTGTCCATCGACGGCGCAGCTTGATATTGCTGACTGGTCAACCAAGTCTTTTGCCCCGTTTGTCCGTATTTCTTCGCAATGACTTCGAAGTCGGCACCAGCCGAAAGCGCGGTGTAGATAGAGTCAGCCGTCTTGCGTGCCGCGTCAATGTTGGCACCGCCCACTTGAATTTGGCGGTATTCAATGGAGTCGGGCAGTTGCTGTTTCGCCAGCAAACGCACGAGGTTGAGCGTGTTGTCCATTTTATTCTCGGTTACAGCCGTGGTCTGTCCGACCGACATGGAATCGAGCTTCGCCGCGATATCGGCAGGATAAGCCGCCTTGGTGAGAGGCAATCCCAAGTAGTTCACCAACGAAGCACTCTTGCGCACCACGTTGGCTGGGTCTTCAGCCGTAGCCAAATCGTGGGCATAGCCTGCAAATTCCTTTTGCAAAGCAGCACGGTCGGCCTGCGAAGGAGTCACCTGAATGTCGATATATTTGATGTCGCGACTTTCCACATATTGGCGGAAACGGGGCTTCAGCTTGTTGTATTTTTCTTTCAAATCGCTGTCGCTGATCTTCACCTTGTCGTCTTGAATGGTGTTATAGGGGAAGGCAGCCAGCTGAATTTGGCTCTCCTGGTTTTCCTCGTTGAACGCCATCTTCGCTGCCACAGGGTTCGACAAGATGCAATGTGCCAGCAGTGCCTGATATTTCTGTGCCAACAGTTGCTGGCGCAGGGTCTTTTCAATGAATGTCCAATATTTGTAGATGGTTTCATATTGTTGTGCCATCTGCGGATTGGCATTGCGTTGCGTGTCATATTCGGCCAAGAACTTCTGCAGCGCATTGGCATCGAAACGGCCGGTCTGTTGGTTCACAAACGGAGTCTGCATCAGCATGGGGTTGGTGCCTTGTTTCAGCACATTTTGCATCTCTTCATCGGTGACGCGCAAGCCCAATTTCTTTGCTTCGTTCTCCACAATCTTGGTTTGGATATAGGTGTTCCAAACCATGTCTTTCACTTGGTTTAGCTGTTGATCGTTCAACGCGTCGGTTCCCTGTTGCATTTTGATGACATCGGTATATTCATCAACTAATTTTTGGAAATCGTTCACATTGATTTTTTCACCTAAAACTTCGCCGATTTGCTGGCGTTCGTTGTTGCGAGACGACTCGCACGAACGGAATGCTTCTTCGGCAATGAAGGAAAACAAGCCCAAACCGATGATTCCCATCAGCAAGGCACCTTTACTTCTGATTTTTCCTAATGCTGCCATTTTAATTTATTCTTTTTTTAGTTATTTTTCTTTGTACGCTGTTCAAATTGGCTACAAAAATAGTAATAAAAATATTATTTCGGCCATCTTTCGTCAAAAAACATGCCCGCGCCACTTCATCTATCATTGATTTTCGCGGAATTTGCGCTTGTTTGCGTTGTTAACCAGTAGCTATTGGCCCGTAAAAGCGCCTGTTTTTGTGTTTGGCGCACAAGCGGAAGTAAGGCGGAACATCACACGCTTTAAGCCCGTCACAAACACACCACAACCCAGCGTGCACAAAAAAAATCGGGGGCGGAAATGCATCGCGCACTCCCGCCCCTATTCTTTGAAATAAAAAAGTGTGTGTATCGTTATGATTTCGGCATCACCGTGGATGACATCATTTGTTTTAAAACAAATTATTCTTTGGGCGCCACCGTGGATGACGCCATTTGTTTTGAAACAAGTTATGATTTCGGTGTCACCGTGGATGACGCCATTTGTTTTGAAACAAGTTATGATTTCGGTGTCACCGTGGCATCGCCCTGACCTTTTCCGCCCGGCTTGTCTTTACCGTCACCCGGCTTTGCAGCATCACCGCCCGGCTTCTTGCCATCGGGCTTATTCCCACCGTCACCGGGCTTCTTTTCGCCATCCGACGGCTTCTTGCCACCCTTCTTTTTTTCGGCAACACCTCGTGTTTATAGCGGTCGATGTGCTCATTGAGGAACTTGGCTAACGCGTCGTAATCAGTGGTGCCCGAGACCATCGCCAATGCATTGACGAACTTCACGAGGTGGCGATAGGCGGCATCGGTAGCTAAACGTGCCTGGCGGAGTTCGCCGGCGGCAACGGCCGATTGTGCCGTGGTGCGGTCGACGATGAACTGCTCCACCTTGGCGTTGGCCTCCTTCAACGGCGCAACGAACAGCGTGAGCCCGAGCTTCGTCACCTGCGCAGCATACTTTGTTTCAAGGTCGGCAATGAAATTGTGCAGCAGCCCCGTCTCGCGGTCCAACTGCATCGCAGGGTCAATGCGATAATCCACCAAACATTGTTGCAGTTCTTTCGTAGCCTGCGCCACATCGGCCACGGGCGCATCTGTCAATCCCTTAATTGATTTGCGCAACCCGCGAAAAATGTTGTCGCGCTTGTCGTCGGCCGCCTTGATGTCGTCGGTGATGAGGCTCTTTTGCGAAATCACCAAACAGCGATCCTCCTCCTTCACCGCGGCCGCCAACGCCTCGATAGCCTTTTTCGCCGCAGCATTTGTGCTCAGCGCCGTCTCCGTCGCGAAACGGTCGCTCGCCACCTTCATAAACTCATAGTGCGCGCCATTGTTGATGCCCACTAAATCAACTTTTTGGATATCAACCATCATGAAATGCCTTTAATGTATTAAATAAAAAAAATTGTTCTTTGTTCGTTGTTATTTTTGCGTTTCAATGCTTGCAGCGTTACTTGAAAGCATTGTTTTTCACGTTTTATCATCGCCGTGCAGCGCGGGAACAATATTTTTGCCATTTTATCGTCACCGCGCGGCGCGGAAACAATATCTTTGCCATTTTATCGTCGCCGTGCAGCGCGGAAACAATATCTTTGCCGTTTTATCGTCACCGCGCGGCGCGGAAACAATATCTTTGCCATTTTATCGTCACCGCGCGGCGCGGAAACAATATTTTCGCGTTTTATCGTCACCGCGCGGCGCGGGAACAATATTTTTGCCGTTTTATCGTCACCGCGTGGCGCGGGAACAATATTTTCGCGTTTCAGTGCTTGCAGCATTACTGCGAGCATTAAAATTTTTGTTTTCATCTCTGCAGAATGGCGGCACGTGTTGGAATGGTAGGGGCGGTGCCTATGTGCCCGCCCGAACGTCCGCGCAGCGGCGTTTTTATACCAAAAATACACGCATTGTGTGCGGGGGAGGAACGATGGATGCGCCCTTGCAGGGCGACACGGGCGGGCACATAGGCACCGCCCCTACCCATCTTCATCATACATCTTTTTGCATCATTCCATTAAACGACATCATCCATCCACGTGCAATCCGCCCATGATCAACGGCCACATCGGCCGCGTTCCAGCAATACCATTCATTGTTTAGAAATGGATGAAAGGGACAACAGGGTGGTTGTTATGACTCTCGGAAGAAATAGAAATTCCGTTATTTTCAATATCTAAATAATAAGTTAAACCGAAACCATCATACGCTGTGCTACTTTCGCGAAGTGGGTATCCACTTAATGCCGTTCCGCCAACAGGTGTAAACACCTTTTCCATGACACTCTTATTCCAAGACACAAAACTGCTACCATAGATTGTCCACGTAGGAACCATGTCTGCAATATCCACTTTTCCTAACTCTTTCAGTGCCAAACGCCATTCGCCCAAAGCTGGCAGATACCATTTGCCAACATTCGTTGTTGCAACACCGGGATCATAGTGTGCCGCCTGATAGAAGCCCTGATAAGAGGGAGCATTCGGGATAAACCCACCACCTATAGCAGTTGCTTTGACATCGCCATTGGGAGTGCTCTCGCTGTTCCATGTGTAATAATAGCCGTTCATATCATTTACAGCATCTGCGAAAGAGAACTTTTGCTTATTAAAATTCATCGGTGTATCACCTGTGTCTACGACATTCAGTGCCATGGCCGTGCCCTCCTCGCTATTTGTCTTCTCTTTCACCACAGCTGCAATCGGTGTGCGCGATCCCTTCTCGGCCAATGCGCCGCAACTGCCGTCTTCAAAGAGATAGAGGGCGGGGGTGGGTTTGAGCTTGAGGTTGATGGTGTAGGTGCCATTTTCTTTGAGCACAGTGTTGTGATCGAAGCGACAATTAACGGTTTTGCTCACCGTCTTGCCATAGATGGTGCCTGAGATCCTTAAATTTATGTCTTCCCAAGGATTTTTCAGCCAACTAAGATATTTGTAGTCACTCAAAAACTCGTTGGCTAATGGATAGGTGACCGATGCCTGCGTGGGCGTTGAAGGCATGGTGTAGGTGTCGGAAACAAGACCCCCCATTGCAGTGCCAGGACCTTGAAATCCGGTTGGAATTCTGAGGTAAGTATAATGACTACTGGCTGACCAAAATTCCATCACTAACTGTACATTGGTGAGCTGATTAGTGTAGCCGGTTATTCGAAAACGAGCACGTGCCTCGCGGTGATACATCAGGAAGACAATCTGTTGCTCGTCGCCCGAAAGGGTGATCGGGGCTGTTGCACCAATCATTTCTTTCTTGACGTTGATCCCCCAAAAGGGCATATTTCCGGTTCCATAAGTCGGATCTAAGTAGACGCCGTCCGTGCAGCAAACAAACTTGTAGGTGCCGGCCTCCAACTCTAAGCGTGAGCCGGCATCGGGGGTGAAAACGCCACCCACCACGTTGCCCGATAGCTTCTTGTTGGGGCCGATGAGCATTTGGTTGGTGTTGGCATCGTAGGCGTAGATGTTGTAGTGCCCGTCGCTCACCACGGTGGCGCGCGTCTTGGGAGCGGGGGTGCCTTGACTGATGGAGACTTCGGCTTCGAGGCCGTCGCCCAAATCAACCGTGCCCGCGGGAATGGATTGTTCCATTCCGCCCGCACGTGTCTGGGTGGTTGTCTCAACATCGAATGGCTCTTCGTTGATGACTATTTTCAGCTTGTCGCCTCCCACTTCGATGAGTTGCTTGCTGGTGGTGATGTTGTCTTCGCTGGTGCATGCCGTCAGCACAGCCAACAGCAACAGGGCGAAGAGGCCTTTGTTTTGTTTTATGTTCATCATTGTTCTTTCTGCTTTTGTGTTGTTAAATATCAATATCGCCGGCATCGAGGTCTTCGTTGTTGCTCCAGTCTTCCTCGGTCGAGCCCGGCAGTTTCGGCGTCACCCTCGTTTTGGGTTCGGCTACGGGGTGGACGGAGAACCCGTTCGCCCGATAGTCGCCGCCCTGCGGGTACACGTCCCACAGGCTGAAGCCCAGGTGGCAACCGTAGTTCGTGTTGCGCAGGACTGCCGACCAATAGTAGCCGTAGTCGCCCACGAAGCGCAGCGAACCGTCGCCGCCGTAGCCGCGATAACCCGAAGCGGGGAAATATACGGCGGCATCGGGAGAAGTGATTTTGTTGTTGAAGTTCCACCCGTAGTCCCAAGCACCTCTTACATTCATTGGCCCATAATTCTGACCATTCGTCGTGAAACCGGTGAAGGCGTTAGAGGCGGGCATGTGGAAACCTGCGGGGCAGGGATCGTAGATAGTCTTGACCACGGCGTTGTCGTTATAACCTGTAGTGGTGTTGTCCATCGACCAGAGGTTGTAGTAAGAGTAACCTGTTGGAGGATTATTATACCAACTTGGCCCACTATTGTAGAAATTCTCGGGATGCCGGATGCCGTTCTGAATGGACATGTTGTTACCGCCATTTGGTGTGAAAGAGCCGTCGCTCACGGTCTGTACGCCCGGCATGGCATCCTTGCGGCCGAACTGGTAGAGGGTAGTGCTACCCTGTCGCACATTGCCCGGCTTCTGTGTAATGGTGAGAACAGCCTCTGTACGCGTTGCAGGAGAAATCTGTCCCTTTGTTTGTCTGACTTTCACCTTGATGCTGCGGGGCAAGGTATAGGTGGTTCCTGTCCAAGCGGTGTATTTCATGCCGAGTGGCTCTTGAGTGAAATCATATCGTTTGTTCTGATAGTTCCAGCAAGCAGTGGTGTTGAGCGCATCGTCGTGAGTAAACCACAAATGCCACGACCAAACGACTATGCCATTCTTCATCACAGCGATGACGGCGTTGCCATTTTTAATGGTTGCGGCAGGCACTTCGAACTGCACGAAGGCATTGTTGCCACTGCCCGTCACGGCAAGGTTGGTTACAAGTCCGCTTTCGTCTGCCCAAACCAATTTCGCCCCATTCGGTGCATTGACACCTCCATTGGTTTGTGTAATCCAAGGGTCGGTGATGTCCTGGTTGTTGTGATCCTTAAAGTGCGTCAGAATAAAAGTCCCGGTATTACTGGTTTGGTAGGCACTTTCATTCTTACCACCGTTCTTGATGGCGTTGCCATAAACCAGAGGAATTTTATAATAGCCCGGGTGGGAAATGATATAACAGTTGGCCGTATTGCGCAAAGTAGTATTACCCTTGATGTCGTGTGTCGACAGGTCGTAATAGTCTGATGCATCGCCCTGTGGATTCTGTTTTAAAGCGGCATTCATCGCTGCCAATTTGTTTGTGCTTGCAGCCTCGGGCACCAAGTTGGCTACACCCGTCTCGCCTGCTGAGGTTATGCTGCCATTGCCATTGGGCGCGGTCAGTCCCGTAAACCAACTTGGCAGTGGCTCGGTCATCGAGAAAGTGCCATCGCCGTTGGTGTCATAGCCCACCACTTCCCAAGGCACAGCTTGTTTGGTGTGACTCACCGGGTCTTCGCGATAGCTTTCTATCTTGTAATTGCCCGTTGCAGTGGCATTATATTCTGCTGGGGCAGGTGGCGTGACGGTCAGTTCATACTGCCATGTCGACGTATTCTGCGACAGCGCATAGGTCTTCGTCGTGCCGGGCTTCCATGTACCCGAGAGGTTGGCGGTGATGGCGGGAGTTGGGGCATTGTCAAAATAAACTTTCACCTGCACGCCCGTAAGCGTTTGCGGAATCATATAGAACACATAGTTGTCGCCGGGCTTGCCCACGATGATGTTGTTTACTGCCTCGGATGTGCTTACGCTCACACCGTCAAGTGTAAACGTTGCAGGCGCAGAGAGCGAGGAAGCATCCCATGCACCGGTGTGGTTTTTGTCGGTAGGCAGGGTGTATTTGCCTTTGCTCTTTGCTCCAACGATTTCTACCTTGGTGATGTGCTTGCTGTAAGAAAGGTTTTGTCCCACTTTGAAGCGCACCGCGGTCAAGGCGTGGCGGAAAGTAAGGTCGGTGCGCGGTGCCGTGGCACTCATCGTGCCAATATCGGTGTGCACGTTGCCCGAGCAGGCCGTCATCAAATCTTTTTGGTTGGTGACATTCGGCTCTACCTCGAAATCCACATAGGGCGTGCCTGTGTGGCTTGCCGGCGAGAGCTTTATCTTGTTGTTGTCGGGCTTCGGGTAAACCGCATAGAAGCAACCGTGATTCTTCAGCCAATCCCAATAGATGGGGGTAACAAGGTTGCCGTCCTTCTTCGTATCCTTGTCGTAGAACCAAGGCTCGAGGCTTGTGTCCGACGAACCATAGAGCGCCGTGGTTGAGAAGTTGCCCATGTTGGGCAGGGTTGTGATGTCGGCACGCGTTTGCACCGTAGCTTCAAGCTGAGAGGGCACACCCGGGAGTGTGGTTTCTATCAAACAAAGTCCCGCACCGGCTTTGCCTTGCACGGGCAGTTTCTGCATTGTGAGGTCTTCGGGAGCAAGGTCTTGCAATGCTAATTGGTTGGCAAAGGCTGCGCGCGTCATCGGTTGTGCGGCCTTGGCCGCAGCTTGCGCCTCGTCTTGCTTTTCCGAAACATTAAAAGCGACGAGCGCCTTGCCGTTGTTGTCATTCGAATCAATATCTTTGTCGGAACAAGCAAACAGTGCAAGGCCGACCGTAAAACTTGCGGCAGCGAATGGAAGGACGTGCCGCAGTCTGTTGTTATAGAAATATTTTCTTGTCATTGATTACCTTTTTAAATTGTTATCTACTTTGGTGGGACAAGGGTTTAGTCCTCTTCTTCCCATCCACCGCCCCAGCGTTTGGCACCCGAGATCTCGGTATCTTCATTATCTTCGCTGGGGTTTTCAATCGTGACGTGGCCATTATTTCCACCTCCAGGTTGCACCTTAGGTCCACTTTCGCCCAACAAATAGTGCTCGGTCGCGATAGGAATGACCGTGCATGTGGGCACTTCATACAATCTCTTCTTCATTGTTACTTGAATTTATTATGATTTTGAGTTAGTGCAATGCATAACTTTTGAGCGTAAACGGCTCGATTTTTTCCACGAAAAAGGGCATGCAAAAAGTTTATAAAAAACTTCTTGCACACCCTTTGTTTATAAGACTTTTTATTGTATATTGCGCGCGCGTCGCGCGTACCTTTATATTGGTCTCGCTCCTGTGTGTGTGTGTGTGTGTGTGTGTGTGTGTGTTACACAATTATTTGAATTGACCAAATAAAAAGGCATAAAAAACCATGCAAAAGTGAAATTCTTTTGCGCCGGAATTGCTACCTGGAATTGTTGCTTTGTCATATTCAAAACTTGCATCTTAACGGCTGCAAAGTTAGTTACTTTTTGTGAAACAACAACCTTGCTGACGATTTTTTTTATCATTAAGATTATAATGTAATCTCGCCCGAGCCGAAACAGCGGTGGTGACGCTCGTCGTAGATGACGCAGAATTGGCCGGGGGCTACACCGTGAATCTTTGCATCGGCATGGAGGATGAAGGAGCCTTCGCCCGTGGGTTCTAACCGTGCCGGCAGATAGTCGGGTGTGTGGCGTATTTTGAAACGTATGCGAGCGGGCAATGTGGGCTGCGCCATGCCTTCGGGACAATAGGTGGTGGCATGGAAATCGTGCACCCTGAACTGCTGCTGATAGGCTGTTTCGGGATCGTAGCCGTGGCTGACGTAGAGGGTGTTTTGCTCCATATCTTTCTTCACCACGAACCATGGTCCACCACCCAAGCCTAAACCTTTGCGCTGACCAATGGTGTGAAACCACAGCCCACGATGCCGCCCAATTCGTTGGTGGGTTTCCCACTCCACAATGTCACCAGGCGCTTCGCCAAGATAGCGCTCAATGTATTCGTTGTAATTGATGTTGCCGAGGAAGCAGATGCCTTGGCTATCCTTGCGGCGCGCGTTGATGAGATGTTCGCGTTCGGCCACTTCGCGCACTTCGTCTTTCACGAAATGCCCGATGGGAAAGACGGCTTTTTGCAGCTGCCAACTATAAATTTGCGCGAGGAAATCGGTTTGATCTTTCACTGGGTCGGGACTTGTTGTGAGCCATTTGCAGCCGTCGATCCATTCGGTTTGCGCATAATGTCCCGTGGCGATGAAGGCATAATCGTGACCCATTTTCTCGTCGAAAGCGCCAAATTTGATGAGCCTATTGCACATCACGTCAGGATTGGGTGTGTAGCCGGCGCGCACCTTTTCCATGGTGTAGCGCGTCACTTGGTTCCAATATTCGCAGTGGCAATCCACAATCTCAAGCTTGCAGCCATAGCGTTGGGCCACGGCTGTCGCCATCTCCACATCCTCTTCGCTGTTGCAATTCCATTCGCTTTGCTCCTCGGGACCAATCTTGATGTAGAAGCAATCGGGCTTCACACCATGGCTCACCAACTCGTGGAGCACCACACTGCTGTCGACACCGCCTGAGAGGAGCAGTGCAACGGGCTGCGCAGCGAGTGCGTTATAATCGATTTTCGATGTATGCGTCATTGTTTCCTGCTTGTTTGTTGATGCGTTTCCGCCCCACTTTCATGCGGTCGAAACCTAAACCATAAACGCCCGAAACGGCACTCTGGCTGACGAATGCTTGTGGGTCGACATGTTCGATGATGCTAAAAATGTTGTGGCTTTCGTTCTGTTTGGCAATGATGAAGAGCATGCCCACGCGCTTGCCCGAATAGAAACCTCGTGCATCGATGATGGTGCAACCACGGTCGGCCTCGTTGTTCACCAAGCGCCCAATCTCTTCATACTTGTCGGAAATGACAAAAAACTGCACCGACCGGCGCAAACCATTCACCACCTTGTCGACCGTGTAGGACAGCACCACGAGCACAATGTAGCCATAGATGACTTTCTCCCAGCTATGGGTGACGAAATAGCTCGACGTGATGACGCACAAATCGCAAGCCAGAATGATGTGGCCTAAAGAGATGTCGCGATATTTGTTGATCATGGCCGCAATGACATCGCTGCCGCCCGTGCTGCCGTTGTGCAACAAACTCAGAGCCGAGCCAATGCCCATGAGCAAACCACCCACGACGCAAGCCAAGAACGGATCGTTTTGAAAAAATATCTTCTCGCCAATCAACGCCTGCCAAAACGTGGTGAAAAGCGTCAGACAACCCACGCCATAAATGGTTTTCAAACAGAATTTAAACCCCAGCGTCTTCAACGATGCAGCCAGCAATAAAATATTGATGGCCACGTAGGTGTATTGCACGGGAATGTTAAAGCCCCAATAAACTACCGACGAGATGCCCGGCAAACCGCCGATGGTGATGTGATTGGGCAAGAGAAACACCACCCATCCCAAACTGCCGATGACCATGGCTAAGGCTATGGAGAGATAGTCTTTGAGCTCGTGCATGACGTGTTTATTCTCGTGTTTCATTCTAATTTTCGATTAAACCTTTGGTGAGCATGTCATAATAGAGCGCCTCTAATTCACCTTGCGACAACTGCTCAACAGCGTGCTCAATGCTGCGAATTAGTTCCTCGCGGCGTGCTTCGCCTGTAGCATTGAAATGTGAAAAATCAACCATTGTTTTCTATGCGCTGCGGTGTTATGCTTCGTCGTCCTCGTGCTTCTCCTCGAGCAAAGTCTGTTCGGGAGCTGTAGCTTCATCGGTTTGACGAGCAGCCATGGCCCTGCGACAACGATAAATCTTCAATCCATCAATCAATTCAATCACCCCATGGAGCAACAAGCACCATCCCACGATGAAAAAGGGCGACGAAGCCACGGCCGACGGATAGGCGATGGCCACCACACCAATGATGAGAAGAATGGATGGCATGAGCCAATAAAACAGTCCCACCTTAACCACCTTGGCGATGGCAGCAAGGTTGGCATACTGATTGATGGAACCGATGATGAGCAATGCGGCCAAAATAAACACCAAGGTCGTGATGAATGTGTCGGGCAGCAAAGCCAACACAGCTCCCAAAATGATGCTACCCACGGCCACGAAAGGGGTGAGCTGAAGCGTGTTCGAAGTGCCGCTGGCCGACGTTTCCACCTCGTCGGAAACTTGTTGCGCAGCTGCCGATGCGGTGTAATAGCCCACCAAAGCGATGATGCCGGCAAGAAAAAACAACACGCCGATGGTGATGACAATCCAGCGCACAATCTCTTCGCGATATTCAATGAGCAACACGCCAATGGCTATGGCACAACTGGCGCGGAAAATAAAATTGCGTAAAAACTTCATATGCTTAAAATCTTTAGCCGCAAAGTTAGCAAAAATATGCCAACTGGCTGTGCCTGCCTCGCTTTTTCTTGTGCTGCACCAACGAAATTGACGGCAGACTCCGCCCCCTTCCCTGTGCTCAGCAGCAACACCATGGGCTAAAGAAAATAAAAACGCCTTGCTAACAACTTAGCAAACGATAAAATAATTTTTTGAGGCTTGCTAACAACTGAGCAAACGCCAAAATAATTTTTTGAGGCTTGCTAACAACTGAGCAAACGCCAAAATAATTTTTTGAGGCTTGCTAACAACTGAGCAAACGCCAAAATAATTTTTTGAGACTTGCTAACAACTGAGCAAACGCCAAAATAATTTTTTGAGCCTTGCTAACAACTGAGCAAACGCCAAAATATTTTTTTGAGGCTTGCTAACAACTGAGCAAACGCCAAAATAATTTTTTGAGGCTTGCTAACAACTGAGCAAACGCCAAAATAATTTTTTGAGACTTGCTCAACGTGAGCAAATGCCTAACGAAACTTTTTG
>NZ_JH114215.1:54321-66144 GCF_000224615.1 Segatella oulorum F0390 | reverse complement strand
CAAACGCCAAAATAATTTTTTGAGCCTTGCTAACAACTGAGCAAACGCCAAAATATTTTTTTGAGGCTTGCTAACAACTGAGCAAACGCCAAAATAATTTTTTGAGGCTTGCTAACAACTGAGCAAACGCCAAAATAATTTTTTGAGACTTGCTCAACGTGAGCAAATGCCTAACGAAACTTTTTGAGGCTTGCTCAACGTGAGCAAATGCCTAACGAAACTTTTTGAGGCTTGCTCAACGTGAGCAAATGCCTAACGAAACTTTTTGAGACTTGCTCAACATGAGCAGATGGCAAATGAAACTTTTTGAGACTTGCTCAACGTGAGCAAATGGCAAATGAAACTTTTTGAGGTTTGCTCAACATGAGCAGATGCTAAAAAAAACATCAGGCACGCTCGGCAAGCTCCAACCAGCGCATGCCTTTCTCATCGAGCAACTCCTTGATGACAGGCAAACGCTTGCTCTTCTCCGTCAGCTCGTCCACGCTGAGCTGCCCCGAGCAAAGCGCTTCCTCAAGCTGTTTCTGCTCGGTTTCGAGCGCTTCAATCTCTTTTTCCAACTGCTCAAACTCTCGTTTTTCATTAAACGAAAGGCGTTTGCGCGTGTCGTTGTGATAATCGTTTTTGGGCTTTGCGCCTTTATTGGCCTCCGCAGCAGGCACGTCGGTCTTGCTTTGCAGCGCCAACCACTCATGATACTGCTCATAGTTGCCCGGAAAATCTTGCACCTTGCCCTGCCCTTTGAACACCAACAAATGGTCGACCACCTTATTCATGAAATAGCGATCGTGGCTCACGATGATGACGCAACCCGGAAAATCTTGCAAATATTCTTCCAACACCTGCAGCGTTTGAATATCGAGGTCGTTGGTAGGCTCGTCCAACACCAAGAAGTTGGGATTGCGCATCAGAATGGTGCAAAGATAGAGTTTGCGCCGCTCGCCGCCGCTGAGCTTGTAGACAAAATTGTGTTGTTGCTCGGGGGTGAAGAGAAAATATTGCAAAAACTGGCTGGCTGTCATCCGTCGCCCGCCACCCAAGTCAATCTCTTCGGCGATGTCGGTGATGACATCAATCACCTTTTGCTGCACATCAAATTGCAATCCGTCTTGCGAGAAATAGCCAAACCTCACCGTTTCGCCAATGTCGAAACGGCCGCTATCGGGTGGCACAAGCCCCAGCAACATCTTGATGAACGTTGATTTGCCGGTGCCATTGTTGCCCACAATACCCATTTTTTCGAAACGCGCAAAGTTGTAATAGAAATCTTTGAGAATGATTTTATCGGGCGCGAAAGCCTTGCTGACATATTGGCATTCAAAAATTTTCGAACCAATGTAAACGTTGCTGGCCTTGAGTCGCAACTGCCGTTCCTCAATGCGCTGCTTGGCTTTGGCCTCTAAATCATAGAAGGCCTCTTCGCGATAGCGCGCCTTGTGGCCACGCGCTTGTGGCATGCGGCGCATCCATTCTAATTCTTTACGATAAAGATTATTGGCACGCGCCAACTCGGCCCGTGCATTGTCGATGCGCGCCTGCCGCTTCTCCAAATAGTAAGCATAATTGCCACGATAGGTGTAGAGCGTATGATTGTCGAGCTCGAGGATGATGTTGCACACGCGATCCAAGAAAAACCTGTCGTGGGTCACCATCAACAGTGTCTTGTTGCCGCGGTTTAAATAGCCTTCCAACCACTCAATCATGTCAAGATCAAGATGGTTGGTGGGCTCGTCGAGGATGATTAAATCGGGCTCGGTGATGAGCACATTGGCCAAAGCCACGCGCTTTTGCTGTCCACCGCTAAGCTCGCCCATAGGCTGTTGCAGATTGGTGATGTGTAATTGTGTCAACACCTGTTTGGCTTTCAAAATCTTGTCGGGATTGCCTTCGTGGTTGAAACAAGCATCCAGCACGCTCTCGGTAGGCTCGAATTGGGGCGACTGCTCCAAAAACCCCACGCGCAAACCATTGCGATAAACCATTTCGCCACCATCCTTGCCTTCGCGTCCGGTGAGCATGGCGAGCAAAGTTGATTTTCCGGTGCCATTCTGTGCAATGAGCCCCACGCGCTGTCCCTCAGCAATAGAGAACGAGATGTTTTCAAACAAAACCTGCGCACCAAAACGCTTCGACAGATTTTGCACGTCTAAATAAGGAATTTGTGCCATCAGAGTGTGTGGTTAATGGTGTCGATATAGTCGAGCACCGCGTCGCGCCCAAGTTTCTTCTCCGACGAGGTGATAAAATAAGGTGGCAGCGTTTCCCATCGATCCTTCAACGCGTTCATCCACTGCTGGGCATTCATTTTGGCCTTCCCTGGTCCCAATTTGTCGGCTTTGGTGAAGATAATGGCAAAAGGCACACCGCTCTCGCCCAACCAATCGATAAATTCGCGGTCGATTTTCTGAGGGTCGTGGCGCACATCAATCAGCACAAAAACATTCACTAACTGTTTGCGTTGCAAAATATAGCCCGAAATCATTTGCTCCAACTTCTGCTGCACGGTTTTCGAACGCTTGGCATATCCATAGCCCGGCAAATCCACCAAATACCATTCGTCGTTGATGATGAAATGATTAATCAGAAGGGTTTTCCCCGGCGTGGCCGACGTCTTGGCCAATCCTTTATGGTTGCAGAGCATATTGATGAGACTCGATTTCCCCACATTTGAACGCCCAATGAAGGCATATTCTATCTTGTCGTCGTTAGGACATTTGCTCACTGTTGGGGCAGAGACCACAAATGCCGACTTCTTTATCTCCATGCTTGAAATTATTTTTGTTTGCAAAGATACAACAAAAATATTATCTTTGCATTCCAAATTTGGCATATATCCGTATGAAACTAATTAGTTGGGGATTCATAGGTTGCGGCGAAGTGACCGAGAAAAAATCGGGACCGGCTTTCAACGAGGTTGAAGGTTCGCATGTAGAGGCTGTGATGAGTCGCAGCGAAGAAAAGGCACGCTCTTACGCTGAACGGCATCACATCAGGAAATGGTATACCGATGCGCAAGAACTCATCGACGACCCCGAGGTCAATGCCATCTACATTGCCACACCACCTTCGAGCCATGCCACCTTTGCCATCATGGCCATGAAGGCGGGGAAGCCCGTCTATGTGGAGAAACCGTTAGCGGCGAGCTATGAAGATTGTGCCCGCATCAACCGCATCAGCGAGCAAACAGGCGTGCCATGTTTCGTGGCTTATTACCGGCGCTATCTGCCTTATTTCCAAAAGGTGAAAGACATTCTTTCGCAACAGCTCATTGGCGAAGTCATCAATGTGCAAATTCGCTTCTCGGTTCCACCACGCGACTTAGATGCGTCGTGCGCTAAACAGTTGCCATGGCGCTTGCAACCCGACATCGCCGGCGGCGGTTATTTCTATGATTTGGCTCCCCATCAATTAGACATCCTGCAACATCTCTTTGGCGTCATCACACGTGCCCACGGCTATTGCGCCAATCGTGCACACCTCTATCAAGCCGAAGACACCATCAGTGCCTGCTTCTTGTTTGAGAACGGATTGCCTGGAAGCGCCTCCTGGTGTTTCGTTGGCCATCAGAGTGCCAAAGAAGATTGCATTGAAATCATTGGCGACAAAGGTTCATTGTCGTTCTCGGTCTATAACTACGACCCCATCAAGCTCATCACAAGCGAGGGCGCCACGGAAATTGAAGTGCCCAATCCTTCGTTTGTGCAACTGCCCATCATCAAAGCCGTCATCCACGATTTGCAAGGCTTTGGCGTATGCACCTGCACGTCGGTGAGTGCCACGCCCGTGAATTGGGTGATGGATCGCATCTTAGGAAAGTTCTGATGGGTCAACGCAAGCTCCTCTTTTCCATCGTTCTTCTGCTACTTTCGCTCGAGAGTTGGGCGGGAGACTCGCTTGCCACGCATCAAAACCTGTGGAACAAACTCTACACGGTTGTGAAACGTTTCTCGCAAATCGACACAGCCTATATCGAACCCCAACGCTATAACTATGCCCTGATGCTGCAAAACACCAACACCTATGAGATGTATCGCATTTCCAATCGCCTACACCAAACCGTGCAACTCTCTCCACGCATGGGTTGGCGTGTGGGACCTTACTTTGGGTGGCGGTGGATTTTTCTCGGCTACACCATCGACGTCACCCATCTCAAAGGCGACAACAAACGCAAAGAATTCGACCTAAGTTTATATAGCAACCAGTTGGGCATCGACCTTTTCTATCGCACAACGGGTGACGATTATCACATCCAACGCTTCACGGCTGCCACGGCCTCCAACATTGATTTCGCACCCTTGCATGGCCTAAACTACGACGGACTCGAAGCCAACATTCGCGGCTTCAACCTCTATTACATCACCAACCACAAACGCTTTTCCTATCCGGCGGCCTACAGCCAAAGCACCAGACAACTGCAAAGCACGGGCTCCCCCATCTTGGGCATTGGCTATATGCACCAAAAACTCAACATGGATTGGGTGACCCTGCAAGACATCATCGCACAACGAATGGGGAAAACCGTGCTCAAGGAGGTGTTGGGAAGCGACTCGGCAGGCTGGTCAAAAACGCATGTGAAATATGATAACTTCTCCGTCTCGGGAGGCTATGCCTACAACTGGGTCTTTGCAAAAAACTTTCTGTTGAATGTGTCGCTGTCCGCTTCGCTCGCCTATCTGCACACCATCAGCAAAACAGCGCAAACCCCCAACAGCCAATTCGACAACTTCAACTTCAACCAATTCACCATCGACGGCATCGCCCGCATGGGACTTGTCTACAACACTTCGCGCTGGTTTGCCGGTGCCAGTGCCATCTTCCACGCCTATAACTACCACGAAAAAACGTTCTCTACCAACAACATCTTCGGCAATGTCAATGTCTATGTGGGCTTCAACTTCGGCAGAAGAAAGTAACCCTGCTTGGCTTGCCACCCAATTAGGATTTATATCGCCGTCGAAGCCTCTTTTGCGACTATACACGGCTTGCAGTGCATCGTCGAAGCCTCTTTTGCGACTATACATCACTTACAGTGCATCGTCGAAGCCTTGTTTTCGACTATACATTGCTTGCAGTGCACCGTCGAAGCCTTGTTTTCGACTATACATCGCTTGCAGTGCATCGTCGAAGCCTCTTTTGCGACTATACATCGCTTGCAGTGCATCGTCGAAGCCTTGTTTTCGACTATACATCGCTTGCAGTGCATCGTCGAAGCCTTTTTTGCGACTATACATCGCTTGCAGTGCATCGTCGAAGCCTTGTTTTCGACTATACATCGCTTGCAGTGCACCGTCGAAGCCTTGTTTACGACTATACATCGCTTGCAGTGCATCGGCGAAGCCTCTTTTGCGACTATACACGTTTGCAGTGCATCGTCGAAGCCTTGTTTTCGACTATAACATTATTGCACATCGCTGAAGCGTAAGCATTCGGAACAGTTGATGAATGGGAATATGACTTTCTCTCCTACTGTCAGCGCTCATCAAGAACCAACTGGTAAAGTCCCGTAGCCACCTTCTTAAGTTTTGGATTTGTCTTCGCCATTTGATTATATAAAGCAGCCGTTTCGTATGTCCCGGCTGTGATATAAACAGGAGTATGACTTTGCTTATTCTCGATGACTATCCGACGTAGCATGTCTGGTGTTATCACAATATGTTCAGCAACATGTACTAACACGACATGTACACGCCTTGCGTCTTTATGAAGATCATAGGTTTCAATACCTGTCGTCGTTTCGCTACTCCATGTGGCATTGCTAATTGTGTAGCCTTTCTCTATGAAATACCATCCACTTTACCCAGCATTATGCATCCTTTCGCTTCCAAATATGCACTATTTTTCGCGCGATAATCGCATAATTGCTCAGGCTCACCAACACAAAGAGCAAGGCTCCGACAGCAATGGCGGGGAGCATATTACCGTCTTCGATGTTGGGGAAGAGCGTCTCTATCAAATCCATATAATAGCTTCGGGCAAAGAAGATGGCGAGGAGCGCCAACCCATAAATCAGCAAGTTTAGCCCTATGGTCAGCATTTGATAAGGCAAAGCCACTTGCGCGGGTCGATAACCAATGAGCAATAGGTTTTCTAATTTGTGCGTATTCTTTTGAACCAACAGATAGATGCTGAGCATCAAAATGTAGAAACTCAAGACCGAAATCACCAATCCTACGCCAACAACCATCGTAACCAACAACCGTAGGAAATAGGTTGTCTTCTCGGTATTGAGTTTGTCGTTTTCTATCTCATAGCCTTTCTGATCCAAATATTTTGTGAATTGTGGGTCACTGGGGTTGTTCACCTGCACAATTAAACGCGTGGGCGCATGTGTTTCGCCGGGTGCAAAGGTGTCATTGCTCCAATCCATGAAAGCCTGTGGCACTAAAATCGAGCTCAAACGATTGGAAAAACCAATCACTTTCCCCTTGAACTGCGCCTCCCGATGCTTCCCGTGCACAAAGATATGGAAATCAATCATGCCCACCAATCCATCGCTAAGCTTTGGCAAAGCGTGGGTCTGCGCAAAACCAAAATTATACATCGTGAGATAAATGCGAGGCAGAATAATGGGAATCGTCTTCTCACCCGGCTGATAATTCCAATTGCGCAACGGCGTATCGACGAACGAATCGGGAATGCTTTCGAAGCTAATCTCGCCATTGTTGAGCACCGACACCCCATTCACACGCATGCTCACGTCGGCTTTGTAATTGGCATTCGTGAACTTACCCATACGCGAAACGAAGGGCTGCTGCGCCAAATCGTCTACTTCGGTCTGATTAAAAGTGTTTGAACTGCCACTAATCGTGCTGGCCGTTCCTATCTTTTTATTCACAATCAAGAAGTCGCTTCGCATGAAACTATCCTCGGCTGTGAACACCGGAATCACATCTTGATAGAACTGAACACTCAGCAAAACGATGATCATGCCAAAGAGATTGGCGAAGAAAAAGCCCGCCATCTGCGGAATGCTGAGGTGCTGACGCAATAATTTCCAAACCAAATTCATAGCTTCACAACCCTTTCGTATGGCAAATCCATGTGCTTACCTATACTCGTTACCAATACGCCTGCGCCCTGTTCGCGCGCTTCTTTCATCATCATTTCGGCCATCACTGCGGCATTCTTGTCGTCAAGATGGCTGATAGGCTCGTCTACAAGCAGGAAGTCGAAGGGTTGCACAAGTGCACGAATGAGCGCTACACGTTGCTGTTGTCCAAACGACATGCGCCCTATTCGCTCGTGCATTTTGTCGGCTATGCCCAACTGTTCAAACCACGTCGCTATCTGCTCTTGCGATTTAAAATTCGTGAGCTTGTTTTTTATCACGATGTTTTCGAATGCTGTGAGCTCCGGAAAAAGGCGCAACTCCTGAAAAAGATGACTGATGTGCAGGCGACGTGCCTCCACCCAGTCGCGCACTTTAAACGTGGAAGTCGGCACATCGTTAAACAAAACTTGCCCACTATAATCGTGCCGATAGCCCAAAACATAGCTGCAAAAGGTGCTTTTTCCGCGCCCTGATGCAGCCTCTATGAGGTAGAGCTTTCCCTTTTCAAAGGTAAGTTCGCGATTCCAAACCTCAGAATGCAGTGCTTCCTTTTGGCTTTCAAACACCTGTGGAACCACCGATTGAAATGTTATCCTGTCAATATTCATTATTTCAATGTGTAAATCAGCGTGTGAACGTCGCCAAAAATGGGTTGGAGCATGGCCGTCACAGCACCCGTTTTCCCACCCTGCAATGCATTCATATTGATGACCAACGCTAATTTCTGTCCTTTAATCAAATTCTTTTCGGTTGCCGATAGTTGCTGCTTGGCTGGCGCAAACGCTTGTGAAGCCTCCTCGGCTGTGCTGCCACTAAAGAATTGTAGTTGGGGCGTCACCCCAAAATAAAGTGTGGTTTCCTTACTCGCATAATACCATGCATCAGGTTTCCAATCCACAATTCGCCCACCGGCAGGGCAACTTTTTTTCCAATAGCCTACGTCTTTCACCCAGTTCTTATGCTTTAATTGCGCCATCATCCGCATTGATAGTCGGTGCTCGTCATAATAAGGTGTGACCAAAGCCAAATCTCCATCCACACTCCGCAGGATATTATCCATGTCAATGGCCGTGTTAATGCCCGTCAACAAGGCTTGAAAGCCCGCATTGTTCTGCATCACAGGCAGGAACTTTTGCCCATCCACGTTCAAAAACATACTCAACATGGCATCACGAGGTGTCGCCGATAGATAGCGGTCTGTGATGGGACGATACAACTGATAAGCCTGCTTCAACGACTGGTTGACCGTGGCATTCAAAGAGAACACTTCACCTTTGATGTGCATCACCTGCTGTTCCTTCTCCATCTCTGCCGCAATAATCACTTCACTTCCATCGGCTTTTTTGGGCATACCCAAGGTGAGTGGCGCCAAAAACTGTTGGGGCAAGGCCGTGGCTTGTGCAACTAAAGTCATCGAACCCTCAAGCGAATCCAATTTTTCATACAGTCTGCTTTGGGTAATCCCTGCCGCTTCGTCTTGCTTCAGATATTGTGCGATTTGCTGTTGCAGACTGCTTTGCGCCTCAACGGTTACAGGTCCCATCACCAACATCGCGGTGTTGTTCCACCCAACAACCCACGCATCTTTCAACACCGTGAAATGAAAGCCCCGCCGTTTGATGGGTGCTGGGCAAACATTCTTTGTGGCCAACTGCGCAAAAGTCTGTGTTAATTCGTCCTCATCCTGTACCTTTGCACAAACACCCAAGTTGCCATCAGGTGCTTCAAAAAGCATAATCTTATGGCTCACATCAATGCCGCTCTTACTGATGTTAGTGGCCTGCAACAGCGTCCTAAGTACAGAAACATGATTCAAGCCACTCATCTTCACAGGGTCAATGGACAACAATGCCGTGCTTTCACGCGGCACTGCGTTTAAATAACTATTGTCTGTGCAGGCGGCAAACAGCGCCATTACACAGCAAAAGCAAAGTGCTATGCCTATCTTTTTCATCGTCTGTATGTTAATTGTGCCATCGTTACGGCCATGAGTCCTGCGGTCTCTGTGCGCAACCGACTATTGCCCAACGACACACTCTGAAAACCTTTCGTCAACGCTTGCGCCACTTCCTCATGCGAAAAATCGCCCTCTGGTCCCACTAAAACCACAGCTTCGTTCACATTGCTATCCCGTTGCAGCGCTGCCATCAAATCAACTTTCTCAAAATCATCGTAGCAATGGGCAATAAACTTCGCGCCACGATGTGGCACATTTAAAAATTCCGTCATGCTCATGCAATCATTCACGACGGGTAACCACGCTTTCCTACTTTGTTTTGCGGCAGCAACCACAATCTTTTCTATACGGTCAACACGAATATTCTTCCGCTCGGTGAAAGCCGTTTGCAGAAAGGTTAGCTCGTCGAAACCTATCTCAGTAGCTTTTTCTACCATCCATTCTATGCGGTCAATATGCTTGGTTGGCGCAATAGCCAAATGAATATATCCATTCCAAGTCTTTTGTTGTGGCAATTCTTCTGTGATGCGATAGCAGCAATCTTGCCGCGAGGTGAGCGTCACCTCTGCTCGAAAGAAACGCCCCTTCCCATCCATTAAAAATATTTCATCATCTGCCTTCAAACGTAAAACGCGCAAGGCATGTGCGGCTTCTTCGGGCGGTAAGCGGTCGTTATCCTCGGCATTGGGCGCATAAAAAAATCTTGCTTCTTTCATGATTTTCCTTCCCTCCGCTTCAATTCTGCGTTCAAATATTCAGCCATCTTATAATCCTCCTGCGCTATACTCCGCGCCAAAGCCTCCTTTAGCATATCTGTATTGAGCACGTTGATAGGCATAGCCACACGATCTTCCTGCGCGGCATCGAAAGAAGCCGCCTGTGTTCGCATGAGCTGCTCATCAATATAAATTGGCCAATGACCCGACAATGCAAAAAGAATGGCATCGCAAACTTTGAGTTTCACCGATACCAACGAGTCGGTATCCAACAACATCGCACAATATTGCCCATCTTGAATACCGTAGATTAACACCTCTACCTGCGTTTCATTCTGTTTCAACAAACTGCTCAGTGCCCCTGCAAGATGCACGTCTTCACCATCTCTCGTCTGCAAACGCTTGCACAACGCATCGGTCATCTCAGCGTCACAAACCACAGAAATCTGTCGTTCTTTCGCCTCATCGGTCAAAACGATGATGCCAACACCAATCGAACCAACGATTTGTGAAATCGCATGGAAACGCAACTTAACTCGATTCATGAAGCTTTTGCTTGATTTGTAGGCTGGAACATCAGCGCAAAACTAACTCCTACCAACAACGCATAACCCGCAAAAATATACCAGCACGACGACCATTCGGTCACATTCCCCACGGTATGTGCATTGACTACAGCCTGAGCCGCAAACGAACCCACCGTAGCACCAATACCATTGGTCATCAACATAAACAGTCCTTGTGCACTGGAACGTAGCCCTGGGTCGGTAGATTTATCCACAAACAAGGAACCCGAGATATTGAAAAAGTCGAATGCCACCCCGTAAATAATCATCGAAGCAACAAACAACCACACTCCATTACCAGGATTTCCAACGCCTAAGAGACCGAAACGCAACACCCAAGCAAACATGGCAATGAGCATTACATTCTTGATGCCATAACATTTCATAAAGAAAGGAATCATCAAAATGCACAACGTTTCGCTGATTTGTGAAATCGAATACAGGATAACGGGATATTTCACGCCAAAGGTATTGGCATATTCCGGTATACTTTTAAAACTCTCAATAAAAGGAGTTGCAAAACTGTTGGTGATTTGAAGACTCACACCCAACAACATTGAAAAGATGAAAAAGATAGCCATCTTCTTTTGTCTGAACAGCGTAAAAGCCCTTAATCCAAATGCTTCTACAAAGTTGGTGTGCTGCGTTGAGGCATTGGTTGCACAATGGGGCAACGTAAAGGTGTAAAGAAAGAGCATGATGCTGAGCACACCACTCACTACAAACTGCAACTCATTGCTTTTATAACCCATGATGTCTACAAACCACATCGTGCAGATAAACCCGATGGTTCCAAACACGCGAATAGCCGGAAAATCCTTCACGGTATCTTGTCCCGCTTGGATTAATGCTGAATAAGCCGTAGAATTACTCAAAGCTAACGTAGGCATATAGAAAGCAACACTGAGCGAATAGAGTGTGAACAAGGGAGCAAACTGCACGGCACCGCCCGCTTGATGGCCATACCATGCTGTGGCAAACATCAATAATCCGGCCACCAAATGACAATAGCCCAAAAGGCGTTGTGCCGGTATCCAGCGGTCGGCAACAATGCCCATAATCGCCGGCATAAAGATAGATACGATGCCTTGCATGGCGAAAAATGTCCCAATATGTGCACCCATGCCGATGTTTCCCAAATAAATTCCCATGCAAGTGAGATAAGCTCCCCACACGGCGAACTCTAAGAAATTCATCACAGAAAGTCTGATTTTAAGATTCATTTTGTTGCTTTTTGTTTGAATTGCAAAGATAATGCAAACCACTGGAATAGCAAAAGAAAATGGTTTTTTCTTTATATCTTGCAACGCGCGAAAGGAAATTCTTTTCGAAAATATTTCGCCATTTCGCTAAAAACATTTAACTTTGCGGCCAACAAAATAAAACGTTAAGTGATGAGTAGTTTACACCATAAGGCAACCTTCGCAGCGCAAAAGAATTTTTCTTCTGCCTGTTTTTTTATGCCTTTTTATTTGGTCAATCCAAATAATTGTGTAACACACACACACACACACACACACACACACACACACA
>NZ_JH114215.1:50307-54013 GCF_000224615.1 Segatella oulorum F0390 | reverse complement strand
ACACACACACACACACACACACACACACACACACACACACACATTCTAACGTCCGCTCATTAATAAAGAACGCGCGCGCGTTAATATACAACATAATCACTTATAAACAAAGGGTGTGCAAGAAGTTTTTGATAAACTTTTTGCATGCCCTTTTTGCATACATAAATGAACAAAAAAGCAAGAAATCAATAGTAGTAAATATAATCATTTAAACAGAACGAAAAATGAAGAAGAGATTGTATGAAATGCCTACATGTGCGGTCATCCATGTCGCGACTGAGCATTATTTGTTAGGCGAAAGTGGACCTAAGGTGCAACCTGGAGGTGGAAATAATGGCCACGTCACGATTGAAAACCCCACCGAAGATGACGAAGACACCAACCTCTCGGGCGCTAAGCGCTGGGGCGGTGGATGGGAAGAAGAGGACTAAACCCTTGTCCCACCAAAGTAGATAACAATTTAAAAAGGTAATCAATGATAAGAAAATATTTCTATAACAACAGCCTGCGGCGCGCCATTCCATTCGCTGCCGCAAGTTTTACGGTCGGCCTTGCACTGTTTGCTTGTTCCGACAAAGATATTGATTCGAATGAGAACAACGGCAAGGCGCTCGTCGCTTTTAATGTTTCGGAAAAGCAAGACCAGGCGCAGGCTGCAGCCAAGAGTAATCAGCCCATGACGCGCGCAGCCTTTACCCATCAATTGGCGCTGCAAGACCTTGCACCCGAAGACCTCACAATGCAGAAACTGCCCGTGCAAGGCAAAGCCGGTGCGGGACTTTGTTTGATAGAAACCACACTTCCGGGTGTGCCCTCGCAGTTTGAAGCCACGGCGCAAACGCGTGCCGACATCACAACCCTGCCCACGATGCAAAACTTCTCGACCACGGCGTTCTATGGTTCGTCGGACACAAGTCTCGAACCTTGGTTCTACGATAAGGACACGAAGAAGGACGGCAACCTCGTTTCGCCCATCTACTGGGATTGGTTCAAAAACCACGGTTGTTTCTATGCGGTTTATCCCAAGCCCTATAGTAAGCTGCAACTCTCACCATCTACTTACACAGGCACGCCCTACGTAGATTTCGAGGTAGAGCCCAACGTCACCGACCAAAAGGATTTGATGACGGCTTGCTCGGGCAATGTGCACACCGATATTGGCACAATGAGTGCCACGGCGCCCCGCACCGACCTCACCTTCCGCCACGCGCTCACCGCGGTGCGTTTCAAGGTGGGACAAAACCTTTCTTACAGCAAGCACATCACCAAGGTGGAGATTGTCAATGCCATGAGCAAAGGCAAATATACGTTGCCCACCGATAAAAACCACACCGGTGCATGGGATGCTTCCACGCTCTCTGCGCCTGCAACGTTTACGCTTAGTGGTGTGAACGTAAGCACATCCGAAGCGGTGAACAATATTATCATGGGTCACAATCAAGACAATTATGTGTTCTACATGATTCCGCAAACGCTTACGGGCGTACAGGTGAAAGTTTATTTCGACAATGCCCCGACTCCTGCCATCACGGCTAATCTTGCCGGCACGTGGAAGCCCGGCACAACGAAGACCTACGCCCTGTCGCAGAACACGTCGAGCTGGCAGTATGAACTGACTGTCACGCCACCTGCCCCGGCAGCATATAATGCCAATGCAACGGGCAATTACAAGATAGAAAGCTATCGCGAAGATCCCGTGAGTCACACCAAACAAGCTGTACCTTGGGAAGTGGTGGGCTATGACACCGACGGTGATGGCACTTTCTCGATGACCGAACCGCTTCCAAGCTGGTTTACGAGCCTGACCACAACGAGTGGCAATGGCAGCATTACGACAACCGGCGAGACGGGTGTAGCTAATTTGGTGCCCGAGGCTAGCATAAACAAATTGGCAGCGATGAATGCCGCTTTAAAGCTGCATGCCAAGGGCAATGCATCGGACTATTACGACTTGTCGACCCACGACATCAAAGGCAACACCACACTGCGCAACACCGCCAACTGCTATATCATCTCCCACCCGGGCTATTATAAAATTCCCCTGGTTTATGGCAACGCCATCAAGAAGGGTGGTAAGAATGAAAGTGCCTACCAAACCGGTAATACCGGGCCTTTTATTTTGACGCACTTTAAGGACCACGCCGGTCAGGACATCACCGACCCTTGGATTACGCAAAGCAATAGTGGGGCCAACGCGCCCGATAATGCCAAGGTAGTCTGGGCCGATGAAAGTGGATTAGTGAAAAACCTCGCAGTAACCGGCAGTGGCACCAATGCCTTCGTGCAGTTCGAAGTGCCTGCCGACAAAATCAAGAACGGCAATGCCGTGATTGCCGTCACCAAGGGCGGTACAGTCGTTTGGTCGTGGCATCTGTGGTTTATTCATGACGATGCGCTCAACACCACTGCCTGCTGGAACTATCAAAACAAACGATATGATTTCTCCGAAGAAACGCTTGGCTGGAAATATACTGTTTGGAGACGTACCAGCTACACCTCGCCACGCAGCATCAAGGTGAAAGTCAGACAGACAAAAGGACAGATTTCTCCTGCAACGCGTACAGAGGCAGTCCTCACCATTACGCAGAATCCGGGTAGCTCGCGGCGAGGCTATAACACCTTCTACCAGTTCGGTCGCAAGGATGCCTTCCCCGGCACTGATACCACTCCCGACGGTTCGTTCAACAAGAACGGCAACAACATGTCCATTCAGAACGGCATCCAGCATCCCGAGACTTTCTACACTGGTAGCTCAGGTTGGGACAACGGCTACAATCAGTACAACCTCTGGTCGATGGACAACACTGTTACAGGTTATAATGACAATGCTGTGGTCAAGACCATCTACGATCCCTGCCCTGCCGGTTTCCACATGCCCGCCTCCAATGCCTTCACCGGTTTCACGACGAATGGGCAGAACGGCGGCCCGATGAATGTCAGCGGTGCTTGGGACTACGGGTGGAACTTCAACAACAAAATCACTTCTCCTGATGCCACCGTATATTTCCCTGCTTCGGGTTATCGCGAATGGGGCAGCGGTTCGCTGGGCGGCGAGGGCTTCGGCAACTATTGGTCGGCAGTCCCGCTTGACACGCACTACTTCAACTACGGTTCCTTAATGGGCTTCTACTCAGGCGGCGTGATCCCGCTGTACTTCTACTTTCGGTCGTTCGGGTTCTCCGTCCGTCCCGTAGCCGAACCCAAAACGAGGGTGACGCCGAAGACGCCGGGCTCAACCGAAGAGCAATGGGGAAGCGAGCAGCAAGTGGGCGGCACCGAGATTGATTTAGACAATTAAGAAACGACAAGTAAAACGAAACGCAATGAAAAAAATAAATAGATTGACCCTTGTGCTGACCTTGATGGCAGCAGGGCTATTCGCCGGTTGCGCAAGCGACGAAGAGGCAACCCGCGAGAACCAAAAGATAACGCTTGACGGCAGCCACTTCAAATTTACCGAAGTGGCCTATCAGGCCGACCAGGCTGTGACACGCGCCGCAGCATCCGTGAAGCCGACGACCGTTGACTTGGGCGACGGCTTGGAGGCCGAAGTATCGGTTACTCCCGATGCGCCCACCGGCAAAACGCGCGCCGTTGATCCCATCAGCGATGGCAAGTATACCATCCTCGCCTTCGACCCCACCACCCACGACTTGCAAGGCAAACTGGAGGGCAGCGTGACGGGCGGCGTGTTCACCCCCGATGC
>NZ_JH114215.1:25185-49260 GCF_000224615.1 Segatella oulorum F0390 | reverse complement strand
CTTAGCAAACGTCAAAATAATTTGGGACTTGCTAACGACTTAGCAAACGTCAGAAAATAAATTCGAGACTTGCTAACAACTTAGCAAACGTCAGAAAATAAATTCGAGACTTGCTAATGACTTAGCAAACGTCAAAAAAATAATTTGGGACTTGCTAACGACTTAGCAAACGTCAGAAAAATAATTTGGGACTTGCTAACGACTTAGCAAACGTCAAAAAAATAATTTGGGACTTGCTAACGACTTAGCAAACGTCAGAAAATAAATTCGAGACTTGCTAACAACTTAGCAAACGTCTCGCAAAAACGATGACGAGCGAAAGTAAATTGAAACGAAACAATAAAACTCGAAGAGATATTCTACCACAAAGAGAGGTCTTCTCACAATTAAAATTAAATTAAACAAGATGGAAATTGATTTTTTAAATCTGGTGGCCGTGAGCAACGGTGCGCATTTCGGAAAGTCCGATGATAGGAAGCCCAGCGGAAAAGGTCAGGGCGACGCCACGGTGACGCCCAAATCATGACGATACACACACTTTTTTATTTTAAGTAATGGGGGTGGGAGTGCGCGATGCATTTCCGCCCCCGATGTGTGGTGGGGTTAGCAGCTGTGTTCTCAGCGGGCTTTACGTCAGCTTTTGCGGGCGAAAAACAAGGTTTTGTTTGGCTGAATAACCATTTTTTGCTAATTTTGTGGCTATCGCAAAAATAGCATTCCAAAAAAATTATTTCCACATGGACGACGAGATAAAAGATAAGGACCTCAACCTCGAGGACGAAACACTCACTACCGACACCCATTCTGACTATACACCAGCCGACAAGTTTGATGCTTCGGCCGTGCACCATTTGAGTGGTATGTATAAGAACTGGTTCTTAGACTATGCCAGCTATGTGATTTTGGAGCGTGCCGTTCCGCACATTGAGGACGGGTTGAAGCCTGTGCAGCGCCGCATTTTGCACTCGATGAAGCGCATGGATGACGGACGATATAATAAGGTGGCCAACATTGTGGGGCACACGATGCAGTTCCATCCTCACGGCGATGCGTCGATAGGCGATGCGCTGGTGCAGATGGGGCAGAAGGATTTGCTCATCGATTGTCAGGGCAACTGGGGCAACATCCTGACGGGCGACCGTGCTGCGGCGCCACGTTATATTGAGGCGCGGTTGTCGAAATTCGCGTTAGATGTGGTGTTTAATGCCAAAACCACCGATTGGCAACTGAGCTATGACGGGCGCAATAAGGAGCCCATCACGCTGCCTGTGAAGTTTCCTTTGCTGTTGGCGCAGGGTGCAGAAGGCATTGCTGTGGGCTTGAGCAGCAAGCTGCTGCCTCACAATCTGACGGAGATTTGCGAGGCCGCCATCCACTATCTGCGTGGCGAGACGTTTGCTCTCTATCCCGATTTTCCCACAGGCGGTGCCATCGACGTGAGCAAATATAACGATGGGCAGCGCGGCGGTGTGCTGAAGGTGAGGGCAAAGATTGAAAAGTTGGATAGCAAGACGCTCGTCATCCGCGAAATTCCGTTCAGCAAAACCACCACGACGCTTATCGACAGCATTCTAAAAGCCGTTGACAAGGGCAAAATTAAAGCCAAACGTGTGGACGACAACACGGCGGCCGAGGTGGAAATTCAGGTGCATTTGGCACCAGGCGTGTCACCCGATAAAACCATCGATGCGCTCTATGCTTTCAGCGATTGCGAGATTAATATTTCGCCCAACTGCTGTGTGATTGAAGACAACAAACCTTGTTTCCTCACGGTGAGCGATGTGTTGCGCCACAGTGTGGACAGCACCATGGGTCTGTTGCGCAAGGAACTGCAAATTCGGCGTGGCGAACTGCTCGAGCAACTCTTTTTCGCCAGTTTGGAACGCATCTTTATTGAGCAGCGCATCTATAAAGAAAAGAAATTCGAAACGGCCGACACGATGGATGAGGCCATTGCTTTTGTCGACGAAAAACTCACGCCGTTTAAGCCCGAATTCATTCGCGAAGTGACGCGCGATGATATTCTGCGGCTCATGGAAATCAAAATGCAACGCATCTTGAAGTTCAACAAAGACAAGGCCGACGAGCTCATTGCGCGCATCAAAGCTGAGGTGGCTGAGATTGAAAACGACCTCAACCACATGACCGACGTCACCATTAAATGGTTTAACTTCATCTTAGAGAAATACGGCAAGGCGCATCCGCGTCGCACCGAAATCCGCAGTTTCGACACCATCGACAGCACCAAAGTGGTGGAGGCCAATCAAAAGCTCTACATCAATCGCCAAGAAGGCTTCATCGGAACGGGGTTGAAGAAGGATGAGTTTGTGTGCAACTGTTCGGATATTGACGATGTGATTATCTTCTATCGCGACGGAAAATATAAGGTGTTGAAGGTGGCCGACAAGATTTTTGTGGGCAAAGGTATCATTTGGTTGCAGGTGTTCAAGAAAAACGACAAACGCACCATCTATAATGTGGTTTATCGCGATGGCAAACAAGGCTTTTACTATATGAAGCGTTTCAACGTGACGGCCATGACGCGCGACCGCGAATACGACTTGACACTGGGTACTCCAGGTTCGAAGGTGGTTTATTTCACGGCCAATCCCAATGGTGAGGCCGAGCGCATTAAGATTACGTTGGATGTTGATCCCAAGAAAAAACGACAGAACATTTTCTTGGAACGCGACTTTAAAGATATTCTCATCAAGGGGCGTGCGGCCAAAGGTAATCTGCTCACCAAGCAGAGCATTCATCGCATCGGCCTGAAGAGTCATGGTCATTCTACGTTGGGTGGGCGCAAGGTGTGGTATGATGCCGACGTGAAACGCATCAACTACGAAGAGCATGGTCGCTTCTTGGGCGAGTTCTATGATGATGACCGCATCTTGGTGGTTTTAGACAATGCCGACTTCTATCTCACGACTTTCGATGCTAACAACCACTATCCCGACAACATCATGCGTTTGGAGAAATGGGATAGCGAGAAGGTGTGGACGGCGGTGTTGCGCGATGCCGATAATCAAGGCTACACCTATGTGAAACGCTTCACGATGGATGCCACGAAAAAGGAACAGAATTTCGTGGGCGAAAATGCCGAAAGCCAACTGCTATTGCTCACCGACACGGTCTATCCGCGCTTGGAAGTGACCTTTGGTGGAGCCGATGCCGTGCGCCCGAAGGAAGAGATTGATGCCGAAAGTTTCATCGGACAGAAGAGTTTTAAAGCCAAAGGTAAGCGTCTTTCAACATGGGACGTGGCCAGCGTGCAAGAGTTAGAGCCGCTTCGTTTCCCCGAGAACAACGAGGAAGATGAGCCCGATGGAGCAGAAACGGCGGCAGATGAAAATTTAGATCCCGATGCTGGTAAGAGCCAACAGCAGGTGATTGATGAGATGACTGGACAGTTAAACCTTTTCACAAATGATACAAACGAAGAAACCTAAGTGGCTCGGGGCACTTGTTGTGTGTGGTGTTTTGAGCGTCAACAGTCTTGCGTTGCATGCCCAAACCGATGGCCAGTCCATTCCGCAACGCATCACAACTAATAGTCGTATGGTGGGAGTTGGTACCACCAATATCTTAGACACCTATTTGAGTCCTGAGGAATATCACGGGACAGACATTCGCTATATCAGTCACACGTTGCGCAAGCGTGAGGGTAAGCGCATGTTGCAGGAGATTGTTCATCAAGGCAACATTGCCTATGTCGACACGCGTTCGGGTAGCGGAAAGGAGTTGACGGGGAACTATCGCTTTCAATATGGTTGGCATTATGCTTGCCAATCGTGGCAATGGGGACGACAAGAGCTGCGCTTAGAAGCAGGAGGCAATATTGAGTTGGCTTTGGGCTTTCTCTACAACACCCGCAACAGCAACAATCCTGCGCAGGCCTATTTCTCGTTGAGTGTGCTCCCCACGGCTGCGGTTGAATATCTCTTCCCTAATCCGTTCCACCGGAATAGTCAGCGAAAGTGTTGTCTTCGTTATGCGTTAGGCGTGCCTGTTGCGGGGCTGATGTTCTCACCAAATTATGGACAGGCCTATTATGAAATCTTCTCGAAAGGCAACTATGACCACAACATTGTGCCTACTTATCCCGGTAATGCACCGTCTTTGACGCACCGGTTAACCTTTGATTTCCCGCTGTTCCGCGCCACTTGCTGCATAGGTTATCAAGGCGAATACCTGCAATCGCATGTCAATGAGCTGAAGCGGCATAGCTACACGCACACGCTTTTGGTGGGCATTGTGAAAACCTTCAAGTTAACTAAAGTCAACCGATGAACACAAAACATTTTTTCTATTTAGGTTTGTTCGCGCTACTTTCTGTCGTTTTGCTGAATAGTTGCGTGAAGGAAGATACTTATGCCGATAATCCACAAGGCAATTTTGAAGCCTTATGGCACATCATCGACGAGCACTATTGCTTTTTAACCATCAAGCAACAAGAATATGGGTTAGATTGGAATGAAGTGCATGCACGCTACCAACGGCAGATTAATGCACAAATGACCGAGGCGCAGCTCTTTGAAGTGTTGGGTAACATGCTTGCAGAATTGCGTGACGGACATGTTAATCTGTATTCAAGTTTTGATGTCGCACGCAATTGGTCGTGGCATGAAAACTATCCAGCCAACATGTATGATACGCTTATAACGCGATATTTGGGGCGTAATTTCCGTATGGCCAGTGGCCTGCGTTATTGTCTGTTAGACGACAATGTGGGCTATCTTCGCTGTGCAACCTTCAATCAAGCGTTAGGCGAAGGCAACTTAGATCAGATTTTTTCCTATTTCCTTCCTGCGCGCGGATTGATTATTGACGTGCGGAGTAATCCTGGTGGGCTCATCTCAAGTGCAGAGCAGTTGGCAGCGCGTTTCACCAATGAGCCGCTGCTTGTGGGCTATATGCAGCATAAAACGGGCCGCCGACATGATGACTTTTCTGCACTACAGGAACAATGGTTAAAGCCCAGTCGGGGCATACGTTGGCAAAAGCCGGTCGTTATTCTTACCAATCGTGGCGTGTATAGTGCCGCAAATGAGTTCGTAAAATGTATGAAATGCTGTCCTAAAGTGCATGTAATTGGTGACAAAACTGGTGGTGGTTCTGGACTCCCTTTCAGCAGTGAGCTTCCGAATGGTTGGAGTATTCGCTTCTCTGCCTGTCCAGTGTTTGATAAAGATAAACGAACAACCGAGTTTGGGATTATGCCCGATACACAAATAGGCTTGCAACTAAGTGACTTCTTGCATGGAAAAGATACACTTATAGAATACGCAAGAACGCTTTTTGAATAAAAAAAGAAGAAATTCAAAAATCATTACAGATAGTGAAAATTCTTTTTGTAATTTTGCGATATACATTAATACGCTCTTAAAGAGTTATAAGTTTTTTCACTATGAGCAATCACACAGTTGTCGCTGATTCTAATTTCAATAGGATTGGAAATGAAGAGTTGAAAGACTATGCAGTATATGCATTGTGTAAAGCGGGGTGTTGCACGTTTACCTACAACACAGTACAGTTTGAGATTAAAGCAAATGACCTTTTAGTTATTCGCGAACAGCAACTCATGCAGCATATAAAGACTGATATAGCATTTGATGTCTTAGTGCTTTATATTCATTTTCCATTTGTTGAGAAATCCACTCCCGATGTTAATTTCGATGTTCGGAGTGAATTGTTACTTACAGCCAATCCGGCCTTGCAACTCAATCAAAAGGAGTTTGAGCGTGCAACAGATGACATGCACGTTATCATTGAGCGGAGCGATGATCATGAACATCACTTTCAGAAAGATGTGCTCAGCACCTGTTGTCTTCTTTTTCTGTTGGATATTTTCGATGTCCAAAATCGCATTTATGGCTCATCCCATGTGTCAGTGCGCTCTTCTCATCTCGTAACGGCCTTTATGGAAATGTTGAAAAGCGGCGAATATAAACAACATCGTGAAGTGTCTTATTATGCCGATAAATTGTTTGTTACGAGCAAACATCTGTCAGCTGTCTGCCGAATGGTGACAGGGCGAACAGCAAACTATTGGATCAATCATTTTGTTAAATTAGCTATCCATCAACAGCTTCGCAGTGAACGATTGTCAGTGGTTGAAGTGAGTGAAATGTTTAACTTCTCTTCTCCTGCCCATTTCAGTCGTTATGTGCAGGCACAATTAGGAGAGCCGCCGACTGCAATCCGAGAAAAATAGAAGAAGAAAATATATTTTTCTATCTTGAATTGTATATGGGGAACACAGATTCTTTCAGATTTTTCATTGTATAGAGCAAGGAAAATAGGAACAGTATATTTTGCTTGGTTAAAAATTAAATTGTAACTTTGCAACGTATAAAGGCGCTTGTGGCGAAATTGGTAGACGCGCTAGACTTAGGATCTAGTGGTTATGCCGTGTAGGTTCGAGTCCTATCAGGCGCACATCTTAAGATGCTAAATGGCTTATTCCTGGCCGTTTAGCATTTCTCTTTTATAAGCATTGTTTCTGTTTTGCTTCTGCGAGGGAGGATAGAGAAGAAGTGGCGTCTTGAACAAGATTGAAACCTCTGCAACCCCCTCACATAATTTGCCTTTCTTAAATATCTTTTTGTATTCACCTTGGAGAACAAAGAATGCAAATCTTTGCAAGATTTGTAATTTATCATTGGTTGCCGGAAGAGGCTCTGCCAATGGACTAAAACGAAAAAAAGTGGCCTGCGTAGACATTTGCTGGCTGGTGCGCCTCATTTTGAGTGCCTCCCACGGCATGTTACAGCATCAAAAAAAAGTGCTTCTGCCACGATATGGCAAAAGCACTTTCGATGAATTGAGAAGTACACCCTTAGGGATTCGAACCCTAGACCCACTGATTAAGAGTCAGTTGCTCTACCAACTGAGCTAAGGGTGCATGCAAATGCCGCAAAAACCGCCGCTGTTTGTACACCCTTAGGGATTCGAACCCTAGACCCACTGATTAAGAGTCAGTTGCTCTACCAACTGAGCTAAGGGTGCATTTACAAATACATGGGGTTGGCATGTTGCGAATTGCGTGTGCAAAGGTATATTTTTTTTAAGGAACAGCCAAATAAATTCCTGATTTTTTAGTGCGATAATGCTTATCATAAGCGATGGGAGCACAGCAAAATGTTATAGGAGTGACCTGTTGAAACGTAGTTTGATGCACAAGAATGACGGCGGGAAGGGCTGGCAAACACACCCGAAAAAAGGTGCTCATCGTCCACCAAAAGGAGGCGATGAGCACCGAAAGTAAATCGAATTTAAATTGAAATTACAAATTCCTGCCGTGACAATTCTTAAACTTCTTGCCGCTTCCGCAAGGACAAGGATCGTTGGGACGCGGGGTGTGTTCAGCCACATAAGGCGTGTGGTTCCGCTGATTTGCTCCCTCACGCGTATCATGTTGCATGGCTTTCCGCTGCAACTGGCGATCGCGTTCGTCGTCAAGATTAACCTTTTGCTCCTGATACCGCTGTGCATGTTGCTCGGGTGCGGCCTCTTGTACCTCTTGAACAACAGGTATTTGACAGCGCATAAGCACGCTGGCCATGCGACTATACATCTCATCAATCATGTTATCCCACAGCTTTACGCTCTCCAATTTGAAGATAAGCAGCGGATCTTTCTGCTCATAAGATGCATTTTGCACACTATGACGCAACTCATCGAGCTGCCGAAGGTTCTCTTTCCAACTCTCATCAATGATGCGAAGCATGACAGTTTTCTCGAATTCCTTCACCACGCTGGCTGCTTCTGTGTTGTAAGCCTCCTGCAAATTGGCCGGAATTTGATAGATGCCCTTGCCATCGGTGATAGGAACAAGGATGCGTTCATACATTGCTCCCTGCTCTTCCTGCACGCGTTTAATGACAGGATAGGCATCGCTTTGAATGCGATCGGTGTGGCGTTTAAACGAATCCATAGCCGCTTCGAAGGCGCGTTCTTTGATTTCTTCGTGGTTACCATTCTCGAATTCGTCCTGCGTGCAGGGCAATTCCATGGCCAACACCTTAAGGAAGTCCTCCTTGGCACCTTGGTAATCGTTCTTATCAATAATATTAAACACGCGGTCCCAAATCACATTTGTGATGTCCATACCAATGCGTTCGCCCATCAAAGCGTGACGGCGTTTCTCATAAATCACCGTGCGTTGCTTGTTCATCACGTCGTCATATTCGAGCAAGTGCTTACGAATACCGAAGTTGTTCTCCTCAACTTTCTTCTGTGCACGCTCAATACTGCGTGAAATCATGGGGCTTTCGATACGTTCTCCATCCTCGAAACCTAAGCGATCCATAATCTTTGCTATGCGTTCTGAGGCGAAAAGACGCATAAGTTTGTCTTCAAGTGAGACATAGAACACGGATGATCCTGGGTCACCTTGACGGCCAGCACGACCACGAAGCTGACGGTCTACGCGACGGCTTTCATGGCGTTCGGTACCGATAATAGCCAAACCTCCGGCCGCTTTCACTTCATCTGTAAGCTTAATATCAGTACCACGACCGGCCATGTTGGTGGCAATCGTCACAGCACCCAAACCATTTTCCGACTTACCAGCTTCGGCAACGATGTGGGCTTCGTGCTGGTGTTGCTTCGCATTGAGCACATTGTGTGGAATCTTTCGCATCTTAAGCATCTTGCTAAGCAACTCACTAATCTCGACAGATGTCGTACCTACAAGCACCGGGCGACCTGCATTGCGCATCGTTTCAATCTCATCGATGACGGCAGCATACTTTTCTCGTGCCGTTTTATAAACGCGATCGTCTAAATCATGACGCGCAATGGGACGGTTGGTCGGTATCTCTACGACATCAAGTTTATAGATATCCCAGAACTCTCCTGCCTCAGTGCTTGCCGTACCGGTCATACCTGACAGCTTATGATACATGCGGAAGTAGTTCTGAAGCGTGATGGTTGCGAAGGTTTGTGTAGCGGCTTCCACCTTAACATGCTCTTTTGCTTCAATGGCTTGATGCAATCCGTCACTCCAACGACGGCCTTCCATGATACGACCTGTTTGCTCATCAACAATCTTTACCTCACCCTCTATCACCACATATTCATCATCTTTGTTGAACATGGTGTAGGCTTTGAGCAGTTGTTGCAAGGTATGCACGCGCTCACTCTGCACGCCATAGTGCGCCATGAGCTGGTCTTTCTTGTTTATTTTCTCCTCTTCCGAGAGATTCTTTTGCTGCTCCAACTCCGAGAGTTCAGTTGTGATGTCGGGCAACACAAAAAGATCTTCCTGCCCGGTTTGACCTGCTAACCAAGCCGCTCCCTTATCGGTTAAGTCGGCACTGTTGAGCTTTTCGTCGACAACGAAGTACAAAGGCTCGATGGCTTTTGGCATTTCTCGGTTGTTGTTAGCCATATAAGCCTCTTCAGTAGCCAACATTCCAGCCTTAATTCCATCTTCAGAAAGATACTTAATGAGCGGTTTATTCTTTGGCAAAGCTTTATAAGAGCGATACAAAGCCAAGAAACCTTCATCCAAAATCTTTTTGTCATTTTTGCTTTGTCCCTCGGTAATTTTCTGCTTTGCTTCAGCTAAAAGTTCCGTAGCCTGTTTGCGTTGCACCTCATAGAGCTTCTCAACTAAGGGCTGATACTCTTCGAACATCTGGTCATCGCCTTTCGGAATAGGCCCCGATATAATTAAAGGTGTGCGGGCATCGTCAATCAACACCGAGTCGACCTCGTCGACAATGGCATAGTTGTGCTTGCGTTGTACCAAGTCGGCTGGGTTTAAAGCCATGTTATCGCGCAAGTAATCGAAACCAAACTCATTGTTTGTTCCGAAAGTAATATCCGCACGATAGGCTTTTCTTCGCGCTTCAGAGTTGGGCTGATGCTTATCGATGCAATCCACGGAAAGGCCGTTAAACATATAAAGTGGGCCCATCCACTCCGAGTCACGCTTAGCCAAATAGTCGTTAACCGTGACCATGTGCACACCGTTTCCGGTTAAAGCGTTGAGGAATACCGGCAGCGTTGCCACCAAAGTCTTACCTTCACCCGTGGCCATCTCGGCGATTTTTCCCTGGTGGAGTGCAATACCACCAAACAGTTGCACATCATAGTGCACCATGTTCCACTTGATTTTGTTTCCACCGGCTGTCCATTCATTGTGGTAAATGGCCTTGTCGCCATCAATCGTAATAAAATCGTTGGCGGGATTGGCAGCCAACTCACGGTCGAAATCGGTTGCCTCAACCACCACTTCATCGTTCTCGGCAAAGCGACGTGCCGTATCTTTGATGATGCTGAATGCGGTTGGCATTACCTCATTGAGTGCTACTTCATAACGGTCGAGCACCTCTTTCTCTAACTTATCGATGTGATTAAAGATTTCTTCACGCTGGTCGATAGGTGTCTTCTCCACCTCTTCTTTGAGTGCTTCAATCTGTTTATTTTGCTCTTCGGCAGCCTTCCGAACATATTGTTGCAGCTCTTTGGTTTTTGCACGCAACGCATCGTTGCTCAACTGCTGTATCTCGGGATACACTTTTTTCACCTCTTCTACGAGGGGTTGTATCAGTTTCATGTCGCGTGTGGACTTATCTCCAAAAAGCGACTTAAGAATTTTATTGAAATTCATTTTATCTTATATTGTTATTTTTTTATTGAATAGTGGTGCAAAAGTAACACTTTTAATTGAAACCTTCATGCAATTTGATTGAAACTTCATGGGCATGACGGACTTATCCTGCGATGTTGCGTTGTCAATGTCAGTAAATGGGGAGATTAATTCCTATCAAATCATGACGCAAAGTGGGCTGTTTTTGCAACCAATCTCTATGGAATAATGACACAAAATGCAACACTTTACAACGCAACCCTTTTCTAACCTCTTTTGTTTTAACCACGCCCCTTGTTTGCATAGCTGGCAATCAGGGCGTTACAGCACCATTCTTGGATTAGAAAAGCGGACTCGTTGCGCAAGCATTGGGCGCTCTGATGCGGATGCTTTTACAGAGCGTTGGGGCAATATAATCGGTGGTTATGGGGGTGAAATCGTGTGTTTGCGTCACACCATTGCCATAGAAAATGATGGGGAAATGGGCCACCGCTGCACGACTTGTATAGCTTTCTTGCGAGTCTTCGTTAATCATTTTCCATCCCGGTGCAACCTTTATCACCAAATCGCCACTGAGATTGGGATGGAAAGCATTGCGCACACGAGAGACAGCGGCATTGTTTGCAAATAATTGCTCACACGTATAGACATCGCTCACACCCGCAGTTTGAAACAAAAGACTTTGGCTCTGCACCAACACATCTTGCAAACGAAGATGCTTTTGATCAATGGTTTTGCGGTCTAAATAAATCTGATTGCCCCAGGTTGCATCAACATAAGTACCCTGTCCATAGAGTGCACTCAGATAAACATTGAGCAGTTTGGCCGTGCGATTGATATAGAAATTGCCCGTAGGCACACGATAAAGACTGTAATCGTTTTCGCTTTCGTCGCTCGTTCCGGTGCCGGTGATGACAAAAAGCACATGCGCCTTGCCCACTGACTGTTCGATGCTCGTAACGAGTTTCGCAATGGTTTGGTCGATTTGCTGATAAATCAGCTGTTCGGCCTGGTCTTGTTGCCGCAACGATTCGTTATCATCCAAAGCCGCAGAGAGCGTGATAGAGAGCAAATCGGGGATGTCATCCTTGCCCATTCGCTCTTGGTTGACGATGTCGATGGCCTTGTTTCCGATGTCGACATTGGTGATAGTCGACGGCGCAAGCGGCGTGTTGAGCCACTGAGGTGAAGCACCATAATAGGTTGTTGTGTTCCATCTTCTATAGCGTTTATCATACCAAATGGCATTGTCAGCCGTATGCCCGGCTGACAAAATGGCATAATCGGCATGGGCAGCAAGACTATAAACGATACTTTTTCCATGGGTGACGATTTTCAATTCGTCGCCAACGGTTGAACATTTCACGTTAGAAGGCGCATAAGTGTAACGCTTATCCTCGGTGCAACGCATGGGGTGCAAGGTGGAACGATCGAGCCATTGCGCGCCAATGATGCCATGATAGAAAGGCGTGGTGCCCGTAGCAATCGTTGTAATGGCTGCAGGAGCATTGACAAAATCGAAAGGTGCCGAAGCCACATCGAACACATACCCTTCACGAGACAGCTTCTTTAGTCCGTCTTCCTGAAATAAAGGAAGGAAAGAATCGAAATACTCGCCGTGCCATTCATCAATATTAATATTGACGATTAAGCGTGGCACAAGCGTTGAAGCCTGCACCTCAGCCGTCGTTAATGCGGCAATGAGAAGGGCAAGATATTTATTGACCATGCTGCGTTCGTGGGATAATGTTACTTTCTTTCATCGTTGCGACTTGAATAAAGAGCAAAATGAATGCCACAAGGAAAACGTTCTCGGCATAGGTTTGAAAAAGAGCACCCACGCAAGCCAAGACATAACACCCTGCCATCACTTGGTTAAAACGCTTGCTTTGCCGCAATTTTGGGACAAAGAAAAGCAGATTAAGCGGATTGAGGAAGAGGATTTGCAGATTGAGACGCACGGTGGGATGCTGACTGAAGAGCATCATCGTGAGCAGAATGCCACACAAACCGGTCAGCAAACGCACGGCTTGCACCACCCAGAAATAAGATTTTGGCACACGTTTCCGCAACAGCCACACACTCATTGTGATAAGAAAAAGCAAAGCGATGAAGGCAAATGGAGAGCAAAGAAAACTTGTCAGCGAGAAAGCCACCGTTTTTTCTTGCGGCCAATAAAGGGCATGCGTGGCAGCAACCAACGGACGCTCTTTTCCATTCTGATAGCGGATGATGGCGGTTTGGAAATCCTTTCGAAGCGAATCGGGCAAGAATTGCTGTGCTTCGGGCGTGAGGTTTTGATCGGCTCCGATGCCTAACAGCAAGTCATTTCCAAACCTTGCCCACAACTGTTGCCGGTTCCATTGATGAATTTCGCTGCGAAATGTGGTTTGTGTGTTGGGCGTGCTTTTATAAACGACCGTTCCCTGAATACTATTCGCCAACAAATCGCGCGCACGTGTGGTGCAATTATCATAGAAATAATTATAGCGATACACCCTGTTCTCGGGCAAATAGTTGGCATCAATAGCCATGGCTATGCTGCGTTTATCGGCCGGCGAGAGGTTGAGCACCTGCTCAATCACCCACCGATGCTCGCGCTTATACTCTTTCATAAAGGCATCAAAGGGGATGATGCCCATTTCATAATCGGTGAGTCCGAAGATAAAACGCAAAATAAAATTCTTTTGTGCGAATGAAAACATGCCATAATTAATGACCAAGTCTTGCTGATTGCGCACATCATGAAAGCGAATGGCCGTGTGACCATAGAGCGAATAAACCTCCTTCCCTGGGCCACAGGTGAGCAAACTGATTTGAAGCGAATCGCCATAGATTGCATCTGGCGTTTCAGCAGCTTTAACGATGGATGTTAAAGACAATAAAAAAAGCAATATACTCGCTTTGAATGTTTCTTGAAACCGTATCACAATGCAAAAATAGCTTATATTTCTGAGTTATGATACAAGTGTTTCTCATTTTTTTAATAAATTTGCACGCAATTACTTTTTAAAATGAAGAAACAAATACTCAGTGTGGTTTTCCTGGCTTTCCCCACATCAATGCTGTGGGCACAAAGTGGGACAAACTCTCCATATAGTCAATATGGCATGGGCTTAATCGCCGACGAAGGAACAGGATTTAACCGTGGTATGAATGGTTTGGGATTGGGATTTCACACCCATAACCAAGTGAACGCGGGCAACCCCGCATCTTATGCCGCATTGGATTCTCTGTCGTTTATTTTCGATGTGGGCGTTTCGGGGCAACTTACCAATTTTAAAGCAAATGGCGTTTCGCGCAATGCAAAGAATGCAGTGTTTGACTATGCCACGGCAGGTTTTCGCATTGCCAAGCATGCCGGTATCAGTTTTGGCGTTGTTCCACTCACAACCATCGGCTACAACTATGCTTATACCCGCAATTTGAACGCGATTACTTCGCCCATTCGCCAAACAGCCACCGACACTTATGCCGGTAGTGGCGGCCTGCACACGGTGTATTTGGGTGTAGGTTGGTCGCCGGTGCGCAATCTTTCGGTGGGTGCAAACGTCGGATACTTGTGGGGAAACATCACCCGCTCCGTGATTAATTCGTATAGTGACGCTTCGATTAACACGCTATCAAAATATTATTCGGCATCCATCAACAACTATAAAGTGGATTTCGGTGCACAATATACGGCCGAATTCTCGAAGAAGGATGCGCTGACCTTGGGGGTAACATACGGTTTGAGCCACAAATTAGGTGCTGATGCCACATGCGAAGTGATTTCAAAAAATGCCCAAACGGGTGTCTCAAGCACAGAGACACTGACCATTCAAGATGCGTTTAAGCTGCCCACCATGTATGGAGTCGGTTTGATGTACGAGCATAACAACACATGGCGTGTGGGTGCTGACTACACGTTGATGCAATATAATAAGGTGGGCTATGCCGACTATCAGGTGGTGAATCATGTGCAACAATACACGTTGCGCAACGATGTTTATCAAGACCGCCACAAGTTTACTGTGGGTGGAGAGTTTTGCAAGAACGAATATGGGCACCGCTTCACCGACCGTTTGCGCTATTGTTTAGGAGCATCCTATGTGACTCCTTATTATAAGGTGAACGGGGTGGATGGCCCAAAGGAATATAGTGTGAGTGCCGGAGTAGGCATTCCCATCGTCAACTCCATTGAAAATCGCACGGCACTCAACATCAGTGCAGCGTGGGTGCGTCGCGAAGCTACAAATTTGTTGAAAGAAAACACCTTCCGCCTCACGTTGGGTTTGACTTTCAACGAGCAGTGGTTTGCGAAATGGAAGTTTAAATAAGCTCCTCGACGCCCCCGTGTCGCAGCAACGATTTCGGCGAATGAAAAGCAAGATTTTCAGCATTCTATGGCTAACGGCAATGTTGTTGCTGGCTTGTGAAGACCAGCACGAACACACGGCGCCGGCCATTCATGCACGCGATTCGGTGGCTGTCATGGTGAGCTATGGTGTGAACACGCTCATATCGGATTCGGGCATAGCGAAATATCGCATTGTAACCGAGCAATGGGATGTGAACACCAACCTCAATCCCTCGCGCTGGCTTTTCAACAAAGGCATCTTCTTGCAGCAGTTTGATGAAAAATTTCACGTGCAAGCCTATATTCAATGCGACACGGCCTACTATTATGACCAACTGAAATTGTGGGAGCTACGATCGCGCGTGCGCATTCTCACGAAGGATGGTTTGCGCTTCTCAAGCAACCAGTTGTTTTGGGACGAGAACCGACACGAACTCTATTCGCACGTCTTTTCGCGCTTGGTTACGCCCGAACGCACCTTGCAAGGAGCCTATTTCCGCAGCGATGAAAAGATGACAAAATATTATGTTTTCAACACGAAAGGTTCGTTTGTACGTAGCGATTTAGATGGCTCACCCAGCGAAACAGGTACGGTTGAGAGCGATTCGGCACGTAGGATGCAAGACTCGATGATGCGCAGCATGCACCCTTTGGCCATACCCCAGCGCCGCAACACCTACATTCCGTTGATGCATTAAGATTGAACAACAAAGATGAATGACGCTGTAGATATTTCATTAATCATCGGCATCGTGGTCACCATGGTGCTATCGGCTTTCTTCTCGGGCATGGAAATGGCATTTGTCACAAGCAACCGCATGCTGTTTGAGATGGACAAAGAGAAAAATGGCATAGCCAATCACCTCGTCAACTTTTTCTATCGGCAAGGCAACGACTTTGTGAGCACCATGTTGGTGGGCAACAATGCGGTGCTCGTTGTCTATGGCATTCTCATCGCACGTTTCTTCGATAACACCATTTTTCAAGGCCTCTCGCCCACCGTCACCGTGCCGGCCGACACCATCATCTCGACCATCATCATGCTCTTCACGGGCGAGTTTCTGCCCAAAACGCTCTTCCGCCGTAACCCCAATCGGCTCATGACTGTGTTCTCGCCATTGGCATTCTTGTTTTACATTGTGCTCTGGCCCGTGAGCCGCGTAGCCACCTCACTTTCAAAAATGCTACTCCGCATCATCGGCATCCGCATTGAAAAAGAAGTGGGCGACGAAGAGTTCTCCAAGGTTGACCTCGACTATTTGGTGAACACCAGCATCAGCAACGCCAAAGAAGGCGAAGAGATTGAAGACGAAGTGAAGATTTTTCAGAACGCATTGGAATTTTCGGAAACCAAAGTGCGCGACTGCATGGTGCCACGCACCGAGATTAATGCCGTGGAGATGAACTGCCCCAAGGACGAACTGATGCAGAAGTTTGTGGAAAGCGGCAACAGCAAAATCATTGTCTACCGCGAGGATATAGACCACATCGAGGGCTATGTGCACTCCTCCGAAATGTTTAAAAATACCGGCGACGACTGGCATCAGTCCATCCGAACCATGCCCTTTGTGCCCGAAACGATGACGGCACAAAAGCTCATGAAGCGTTTTCTGCAAAGCAAAAAGAGCCTCGGCGTAGTGGTTGACGAATTTGGTGGCACCAGCGGCATCGTGGCTTTGGAAGATATTGTGGAAGAGATTTTCGGCGACATTGAAGACGAGCACGACAGCAATAAATACATTGCCAAGCCCGTGGGCGACGGCGAATACCTGCTGTCGGCGCGCTTAGAGATTGACAAAGTCAACGAAATGCTGGGCCTCAACCTGCCCGAAAGCGAGGAATACAAGACCGTCGGCGGATTTATTCTGCACCACTACCAAAGTTTCCCAAAACTCAACGAGGTGATTACCATCGAGCACTTCCAATTTAAAATCGTGAAGAGCACGCTCACAAAAATCGAGCTCGTAAGGCTGAAACTACTGTAAAAACGAGCCACCAGCGGCGCACATAAGCCTGATTTCATCAAAAAACAATGCTTGCATAGCCTATGCAAACGCCAAAACAAAAATTTTAATGCTTGCATAGCCTATGCAAATGCCAAAACAAAAATTTTAATGCTTGCATAGCTTATGCAAATGCCAAAACAAAAATTTTAATGCTTGCATAGCTTATGCAAACGCCAAAATAAAAATTTTAATGCTTGCATAGCTTATGCAAACGCCAAAACGCAAAAAACAGTGCTTGCATAGCTTATGCAAATGCCAAAACGTTCGGGAATACGCTTGCAGTGACGCTGCAAGCGATAAACTGTTAAGGAATGTATTTGCAGGAACACTGCAAGCACCAAACTGTTAAGGAATGTATTTACAGGAGCACTGCAAGCGCCAAACTGTTAAGGAATGTATTTGCAGTTGGGCTGCAAGGAGCAAAACAAAATTTTTTACGCTCGCAGTTGAACTGCAAGCATCAAAACAAAGATTTTAGTGCGTGCAGGCCGACTGCAAGCAACAAAACTAAGCCCGCAAGACAAAATATTGGTGCCAAAGATTGGTTTCCTACCCAACTTTTACTACCTTTACACACGGCAATCCAAGCCCCACCCCATTGGCCTGCGCCATTGAAGGGCTGCGCTTAAACGAAGCAACGTTGCAATCAATCTACAACAACCAATAAATAACGCAATGAAAAAAGTATTTTTCCTTTTAACCCTGCTATGGCTGAGCCACACAGGCTGGGCACAAACAGCCTATCAACCCACGGTTGAAAATCGCAAAGCACGCGAACAATTTCAAGACGAGAAGTTTGGCATCTTCCTCCACTGGGGACTCTATTCCATGCTCGCCCGAGGCGAATGGGTGATGCACAATGAGGACATCGACTGCCGGGAATATGCCAAGTTGGCGCAGGCTTTCTATCCCTCGCGCTTCAATGCCGACGCATGGGTGAAGGCTATCCGCGACGGTGGCGCAAAATATATCACCATCACCACGCGCCATCACGATGGATTTTCGCTCTTCAAGACCGCCACCAGCACTTATAACAGCGTGGACGGAACGCCGTTCAAGCGCGACATCATCAAAGAATTGGCCGAGGCCTGTGCGCGATATGGCGTGAAGCTCCACCTTTATTATTCGCATTTAGACTGGGGACGCGAGGATTATCCTCAAGGCCGCACGGGCAATGGCACGGGACGCGACAAGACAAAAGCCAACTGGCCCAGCTATTATCGGTTTATGAACACGCAGCTCACCGAACTGCTCACGCACTATGGGCCTGTGGGTGCCATCTGGTTTGATGGCTGGTGGGACCACGACAGCGACGCAAAGCCTTTCGATTGGCAACTGCCCGAGCAATATGCGCTCATCCATCAGCTGCAACCGCAATGTCTCATCGGCAACAACCATCATCAAACACCCTATGCAGGCGAGGATATTCAGATTTTCGAGCGCGACCTCCCGGGCGAAAACAAAGCGGGACTTTCGGGGCAAAGCATTGGGCAACTGCCCTTGGAATCGTGCCAAACCATCAACGACCATTGGGGCTATTCCATCACCGACAACCGTTATAAAACGCCCAAGGCACTCATCCAAATGCTGGTGCGTGCGGCCGGAAAGAATGCCAATCTGCTGCTCAACATCGGGCCTGAACCCAATGGCGACTTGCCCACTTTGGCACTCGACCGTCTCCAGGCCATCGGAGAATGGCTCAAACAATATGGGACAACCATCTATAACACGCGCGGAGGACTCGTGGCACCCCATGATTGGGGCGTGAGCACGCAGCGCGGCAACCAACTCTTTATCCACATTCTCGACTGCCCAGACAAAAGCCTTTTCATTCCACTCGGTGGGCGAAAAGTGAAACGGGCTGTGACATTCGCCACCGGAGAGGCTCTGAAATTCACACCGACAGGCGACGGCATCACCCTGCATCTCGGCCAAGCACCCACGGCAATCGACCATGTTGTGACGCTGACGCTATGAACAAAAGCTGATGCTTGTCACAACATTAATTAAGCTTAAAGGCCGGCGAGCATCAGTTTTTTTTCGTACATTTGCATACAAATCAATCTGCGCAGTTGCTTAAAATCAGCAACCGCACGGCAAGAAAACAAAAGAAAACAATAAAAATATTCAACCATTACTTTTAAAATATAAGCAAACGAGGTTATGACATTTACAGAACAAGATCAACAGCAATTATCCCATCGGGGCATCAGCGAAGCGCTAGCCAACGCACAGTTGCAACACTTTCAACAGGGTTTCCCCTTCTTAAAACTCAAAGCTGCCGCAGCCATTGGCAAAGGAATTATGCAACTGCATGGCGCGGCAATGGAAATCTATCTCTCGCAATGGCAAGACTACTGCGCAGGCCAACACGACATCGTGAAATTTGTGCCGGCCAGCGGTGCAGCCAGCCGCATGTTTAAAACGCTTTTCGCCTTTCTCTCGGCCTCCTATGCCCAGCCACAAACAAGCGACGAGCAGCAATTCTTTGCCCAAATCAAGCAGTTTGCTTTCTACGATGCACTCAATGCGGCCTGCATCAAAAACGAAGGGCAAGACATTGATGCGCTCATGGCGGCAGGAAAACACAAAGCAATTATCGAGAATTTGCTATTGAATAAGGGACTAAACTATGGCACATTACCGAAAGGTTTGCTGCAGTTTCATCGCTATGCCGATGGGGCACGCACTCCGTTGGCCGAGCACTTGGTTGAAGCGGCACAATATGCTGCTTGTGGCAAGCATGCAAAAATACATTTCACGGTGAGCCATCAACACCGCGATTTGTTTCAAAAAGAAGCCGAACAAGCAGCCCATCAATTCGGCAAGCAATTAGGTATGCACTATGACATCAGCTTTTCGGAACAAAGTTTGGCCACCGACACGCTCGCAGTGCAGTTAGACAACACACCCTTTCGAACCGCCGATGGCAAACTTTTCTTCCGTCCCGGCGGGCATGGTGCATTGCTCGAAAATCTGCAAGCCTTGGCAGCTGACATCGTGTTTATTAAGAACATCGATAACGTGGTGCCCGACAAGCTGAAAGCTCCCACCACCCTCTACAAACAACTTTTGGCCGGCTATTTGGTGACACAGCAGCAACAGGCCTTCGCCTATTTGCGGGAATTAGACAAAGGCGTGCCCACACGGCCGGAACTGCTCGAGATGCTGCGCTTTGTAGAGCAGATTTTGTGCTGCCAAAAGGAGGGCGTCGCCAACTTAGACGACAAGGCCTTGGCACACTATCTGCACGAGAAACTCAACCGCCCGATGCGCGTTTGTGGCATGGTGAGGAATGTTGGCGAACCCGGTGGCGGCCCATTCCTATGCTATAACGCCGATGGCAGCGTGAGCTTGCAAATCTTAGAACGCACGCAAATCGACGACAACAACCCCGAAGCGGTGACCATGTTCCAGCAAGGCACGCATTTCAACCCCGTGGATTTGATTTGTGCTTTGCGCGATTATCAAGGCCGCCCCTTCGATTTGCACCAATATGTCGACGCAAAAACAGGTTTCATCAGCCACAAGAGCAAAGACGGGCGCGAATTGAAAGCCTTGGAATTGCCAGGCCTTTGGAACGGCGCCATGAGCCAATGGAACACCATGTTCGTGGAGGTGCCGTTAGAAACGTTTAATCCCGTGAAGACTGTGAACGATTTATTGCGGAAGGAACATCAATGAAGAAAGAAAAGATTGAATTTACACTCGAAGAAATAGAAGAAACCAAGCAGTTGCTCGGCCAACTGAAAAGCACTATTGGCGAGACGCTCAATGCCAACGACGAGGCACAGTTGCGAGAGCAATTAACACAGGCGATTGCCGACGGGAAAATCCAACGCGACGTGTTTGGGCTTAATCCTGTGCTGCAATCGCTGCGCACGGCACAGATAGCTGTCGACGAAATTGGGCTGAAACGCGATGGTGTGCTGGCCACCATCCTCTTCACTTTGGTAATCGACGGGCATCTGCCGTTGGAGGATATTCGCCAAAAGTATGGCGATGGCGTGGCGCACATCATCCATGGTTTGGTGAAAATCCACGAACTCTACAAAAAGAATCCCATCATCGAGAGCGAGAACTTCAGAAACTTGCTCATCTCGTTCTCTGAAGACATGCGCGTCATCCTCATCATGATTGCCGACCGGGTGAACATCATGCGGCAAATTCGCGACACCAATGCCGTGGAAGCCAAACAGAAAGTGAGCGAAGAAGCCAGCTATCTCTATGCGCCACTTGCTCACAAGTTGGGATTGTACAAGCTGAAAAGCGAACTCGAAGATCTCAGCCTGAAGTATTTGGAGCACGATGCTTACTACGCCATCAAAGACTCGCTGAACGCCACGAAAGCTGCGCGCGATGCCTACATCAAACGCTTTATCGACCCGATTGAAGCGAAACTCAAAGCCGCAGGCCTCTCGTTTCACATGAAAGGGCGCACCAAGAGCATCCACTCCATTTGGCAAAAGATGAAAAAACAGCACTGCAAATTCGAAGGCATCTATGATCTTTTTGCCATCCGCATCATCTTAGATGCGCCGTTGGAGAAAGAGAAAATGCAATGCTGGCAGGTGTATTCCATCATCACCGACATGTATCAACCCAACCCAAAACGGCTGCGCGACTGGCTCAGTGTGCCCAAAAGCAATGGGTATGAGAGCCTGCACATCACCGTTTTGGGGCCTGAGAGCAAATGGGTGGAAGTGCAAATTCGCACAGAACGCATGGATGAAATTGCCGAACATGGCTTGGCTGCGCACTGGCGTTATAAGGGCGTGAAGAGCGAAGGCGGCGTTGATGAATGGTTGGCCAACATCCGATCAGCGTTAGAGAACAACGACGATTTGCAGCTCATGGACCAATTTAAGCTCGACCTTTACGAAGATGAGGTTTATGTGTTCACGCCAAAAGGCGACCTACTGAAGTTTCCAAAGGGTGCCACGCTGCTCGACTTTGCCTATCACATTCATTCCAATGTGGGCAGCAGTTGCGTGGGAGGGCGCATCAATGGTAAGAATGTGAGCTTCCGCGAGGTGCTCCATTCGGGCGACACCGTGGAGGTGCTCACTCAAAACAATCAATGCCCCAAGCGCGATTGGCTCAACATTGTGAAGACAAGCAAGGCGAAAGCGAAAATTCGTCTCGCATTGAAAGAGACGCAAGCCAAAGAGGGGCTCTATGCCAAAGAGCTGTTGGAGCGTCGTTTTAAGAACAAGAAAATCGAGGTGGAAGAGAGCCTCATGTCGCAGCTCATCAAGAAAATGGGCTACAAAGAAACCTCCGATTTTTATAAAGACATTGCTGACGAACGGCTCGATGCCAATGCCGTGATTGAGAAGTATCTTGAATTGCGCAATGGCGAGAGCAACACCAAACCCACCGAGAGTGCCGAAAACTTTGAATATGAAAATCCTAACGAGCAGCTTTTGCAAAACAACAGCGATGTGCTCGTGATTGATAAAAACCTCAAAGGCATCGATTATAAGCTGGCGCAATGCTGCCATCCCATCTATGGCGATGATGTTTTCGGCTTCGTCACCGTGAGTGGCGGCATCACCATCCACCGCACCACCTGCCCCAACGCACCCGAACTGCGCAAACGTTTTGGCTATCGCATGGTGAAAGCCAAATGGAGTGGCAAGGGTACGAGTCAATATGCCATCACCCTGCGCATCATTGGGCACGACGATATCGGCATCGTGAGCAACATCACCAACATCATTTCCAAGGAAGACAAGCTCACCATGCGCTCCATCAACATCGATTCCCACGATGGGCTCTTCAGTGGCAACGTGGTGCTGTTTATCGAAGACAACAGCAAGCTCAACCTGCTCATCAAGAAGCTCAAAACCGTCAAGGGCGTGAAGCAAATCGTCCGACTATAATCCCCAAGCGTATGAAATGTTTAAAACTCCTCATCGTGTGTTGTCTCATGAGCGCAACGGCCAATGCACAATCCATCAGTTATACGCGGACGGATAGCCTCCGCGTGGTGCATCTGCTCAAGTTGGGTCACAAACAACCTGCCGACACCAACTTCATGCTGTTCTATGCACGCCAACTCAAAGGCCTGCCCTATGTGGCACAGACATTGGAAATCCACACCAACGAGCGCCTTGTCATCAACCTGCGCCAATTAGATTGCACCACATACGTTGAAAATGTTTTGGCACTCACGTGCTGTGCCAAGCACGGGCAAGAACGTTTTGAGGACTTTTGCCACTATTTACAAAAGATTCGTTATGAGGACAATCAAGTGCACTACACGCACCGGCTGCACTATTTCTCAGAATGGATTGCCGACAACGAGCGCATTGGCCTCGTGAAAGAGGTGCAAACGCCCAATCCCCCTTTCACGGCGCAACAGCAAATCAAAGTAGATTTTATGAGCACGCATGCCGAAAAATATCCCATGCTCGTGCAACATCCCGAGTGGATTAGCCCCATTGCGCAACGCGAGCAAAAGGTGAACGCCCTCACGCCACGCTACATTCCCACGCAAGCCATCAGCAACACGCCCGTTTGTCGCGAAGCAATCCACGACGGCGACATCCTGGCATTGGTCACCAACAAGCCGGGATTAGACATTTCTCACGTGGGCATTGCCGTGTGGCACAAGGACGGACTCCATCTGCTCAATGCCAGTTTGCTGCAAAAACGTGTGGTGGAAGACAAGCAACTGCTGGCCGACTACCTGCGCAAACGTGGTGCACAATTAGGCATCCGCGTCGTTCGCGCGTTGTAGAGCTATCCACACACCAATCCGCAAGACGGTGACCGGATGCGAATTTTCACAGCCGAATACCCCAAAAAAGTCAGCGGATGAGGACTTTCACAGCCGAATACCCCAAAAAAGTCAACGGATGAGGACTTTCACAGCCGAATACCCCAAAAAAGTCAACGGATGAGGACTTTCACAGCCGAATACCCCAAAAAAGTCAACGGATGAGGACTTTCACAGCCGAATACCCCAAAAAAGTCAACGGATGAGGACTTTCACAGCCGAATACCCCGAAACGGTCACCATTTGAGGACTTTCACAGCCGAATACCCCGAAACGGTCACCATTTGAGGACTTTCACAACCGAATACCCCGAAACGGTCACCATTTGAGGACTTTCACAACCGAA
>NZ_JH114215.1:2596-25083 GCF_000224615.1 Segatella oulorum F0390 | reverse complement strand
AGGACTTTCACAGCCGAATACCCCAAAAAAGTCAACGGATGAGGACTTTCACAGCCGAATACCCCAAAAAAGTCAACGGATGAGGACTTTCACAGCCGAATACCCCGAAACGGTCACCATTTGAGGACTTTCACAGCCGAATACCCCGAAACGGTCACCATTTGAGGACTTTCACAACCGAATACCCCGAAACGGTCACCATTTGAGGACTTTCACAACCGAATACCCCGAAACGGTCACCATTTGAGGACTTTCACGGCCGAATACCCCGAAACGGTCACCATTTGAGGGCTTTCAAAAAGAGAAAAAACAAAACAAGTGGCTTTCTGATGTTGCAATCTTCAGAAAGCCACTTGCTCATTATGACAAGCCTACAATCTCACCCTCTTCAAAGTGAATGGCTTCGGCTTGCGGATGAAGCGGCAAGCCCGGCATACGCATGATGTTTCCTGCAATAGCCACAATCATTTCGGCTCCCGCATTGATTACGAAATCTTGAATGGTAATGGCAAAATCAGTCGGAACTCCACGCCTCGAGGCATCGTCACTGAAAGAATATTGCGTCTTGGCCACACACACAGGGAAGCGGTCGTAGCCCCACTGCGCTATCTGATGTGCCATGTTTAAGGCCTGCTTTGTGAACACCACACCGTCGGCACCATAGACAATCTTGGCTATCTTGCACACTTTTTCTTGCACATCGTCAGCCTCATCGTAACCATATTTCACGCCCGAAGAGGGTTGTTTGGCAATGGTTTCGGCCACCAAGCGCGCCAATTCCTCACAGCCTTTGCCGCCGCGAGCAAAGCCTTCGTTCACGGCAAAGCCAATATTCTGCGCGGCACAATGCGCTGCTACAAGCGCAAGTTCCTCAGCGGTGTCGCTCTCAAATCGGTTGAGCGTCACCACAACCGTTTGCCCCATGCGCTGCAAATTGCTCACATGGCGGTCTAAATTAGCCAACCCACGCTCCACGCAAGCCAACTGTTCGCCGGCAGGTGTGTCGATGGTGACGCCCCCATGCTCTTTCAACCCACGAATGGTGGCTACCAAAACGGTGAGTTGGGGATGGATATGCGCCTTGCGGCATTTGATATCCAAGAACTTCTCGGCGCCCAAATCAGCACCGAAACCCGCCTCTGTCACGGCATAATCGCTGAATGTCATGGCCAATTTCGTAGCCATGATGCTGTTGCAGCCATGCGCAATGTTGGCAAAAGGCCCGCCATGGATGAAAGCCGGCGTACCCTCTAACGTCTGCACCAAATTGGGTTGCAGCGCATCTTGCAACAACACGGCGATGGCACTCGCCACACCTAAATCTTTTACGCAAAAGGGCTTGTTGTCCAACGTCACACCCAGCAAGATGTTTTCAATGCGACGCTGCAAATCGTTCATGTCGGTAGCCAAACAAAGAATGGCCATCAGCTCGCTGGCAGGAGTGATGTCGAAGCCGCTCTCGCGCATCAGTCCGTTGCTCTTGCCACCCAAACCGGTGATGATGTTGCGCAGATTGCGGTCGTTCACATCCAGCACGCGCCGCCACACCACCTCTTTCAGTGCAAAGCCATCGCGGTGGTGCTGATAGAGATAATTGTCCAACAGCGCCGCAATCATGTTGTGGGCCACGGTGATGGCATGGAAATCACCCGTGAAATGCAAATTAATTTTGTGCATCGGCACCACTTGTGCATAACCGCCTCCCGTGGCACCACCCTTCATTCCGAAGCATGGCCCGAGCGAAGGTTCGCGCAAAGCCAGGGCCGATTTCATCCCCAGGCGGTTCAAAGCCATCGACAACCCCACGCTCACGGTAGTTTTACCGATGCCCGCTTTCGTGGGACTCATGGCCGTCACCAAAATCAAATGGTTTTGTTTCACGCGGTTCTCATCCACCAACGCGGCGGGAACTTTGGCGATGTGGCGCCCGTAACACTCGAGTTTCTCTGTGGGAATGCCACAGCTCCGCGCAATGTCGTTGATGTCTTTCAACCGACATTCACGCGCAATTTCAAGGTCTGTCTTCATCTGCTTTTGTTAAGAATTGGATAACGTTGTTTGTTGTTGATTGAAACATGCAGCATTGTTAAAAGCACATCACCATTGCCTTTACGCATAGCATGTGTCGCTCGCAAAGGTACAAAGATTTTGCTAAAAAACAGATGCTTTAAAAGATTATCTTCCACCCCACAATAGCGCTTCACCGTTTCTCCTACACATGCAGCGATTATGCCTGCACTTCCCCGTTTCGGTTGAGCGAAGCATAAGGTTATGCCTGCGCGACGGACGTTAAGATTGCGTTTTGCCCAGCTTGCGGAGCTTCCATCCGCTCCACAAACACCACATCACGCTTAGGCCGATGAGGAAAATATAGAACACTTGGAGCAGCGACAGGAAGGTGTAGATGCGTCCGGTGTGCACTTCTAACGCCACATTGCGTAGCGACATGGGCAGCGTTTGCATCCACTGCGGCATAGGCAGACGAGCGGTTCCCTCGTTATAATCGACCACAAGCGCTCCCACGTTGAAGTCGTTCGAATAGCCCGCCACGGCATTTTTCCCTATCGGTGGACCGGAAACGGGCTGCATGGGGCCGCCATCAAAATAGTCGGTCGCATAGCCTTGCGCACGATCCCAGCGATACATGCCGCTAAACGAGCCGATGAGCCAACGGCCTTGCGCGTCTTTCTCCTCAACATTGATGCCCATCACGCTCACAGGAGGCTGCACCGGTTCGGGCTTCGGCGTGCTCTTCAGGGTCTTCAAAGCATAGAATCCTTCCGACGAATAGAGCAACCAATCGCCCTGTGCGGCATCATATTGCAACGACCGCAGCTTGTCGTGCCACGCATTTTCGCTGTCCATGGTCGAGAAAGGCAGCGGATGCACGCGCGACGAGACGATGGCTATCAAGGCAGGTGGGCGCAACAACCAACCCGTGAAGCTCAGCAACAGCGTGCAGACAATGGAGAGCCTGCCCACGTGATTGTGCCATTGCAACAGCCAGCGCATGACTTTGGGATGCTTGTTGCGACGCATGCGCGGCAAAAAGAAATAGACAACGCCCGTCAGCGACAGGAAAATAAGCACAAAGGCGATGGCATCGACCACCAAAACGCCAACCATCCCAAAGAGTTCGCCGCTGTGCAGCAGCCACACCAAACGAAACAACGACACCCGCCCATCATAACCTTGTGGCGGTAACAAGCTGATGGGGCGGAACTGTTTGTAGGGAGGCGTGGCACAGAAGAGCATCGATCGGCTGGCAATCACGAGGCTATCGCCTTGCATACTCATATCCACCAACCGCTCATTGCCATCGTTTTGCAATGCCACCTCTTGCCAGATGCCATCGTTCTGCAACTGATAAAGCCCATATTGTCCCAGCGCAAAGAGTTGTTGTTGTGGGGTGAGACAAAGGCGTTTGATTTGCCGATAGTCAGCACCTGTGGGCAAGCCGCGGTTAAAATCTTTCAAGCCCGCGCCCGTGCTGTCGGTCATCCAAATGCCGTTGTTGCCATAGATGAGCACCTTTCCACGCCATTTCAGTGTGCCTTTCAGCAATCCGCGGTTCCATTGCATATAGCGATAGGAGGCCGGAAGCAAACTTCGGCTTACATTCACCGAAGCAAACAGTCGGGGATGGTTGAGCACCAAGCCCGACAAGGCAAACATGATGAGGAAGAAAGCGCAAATCAAGCCCAACCATTTGTGATGCTTCCGCCAAGTGGATTTTTTCATTTTGTGTTCGTTGATAACGTTAGCGTGGGGGCTGCTGTTGCCGTCTGCAAGCTCAATTAGCACGCCGAGAACGGCTCGTGACCCACAAATAGAGCCCCAAAGTTATAAAAACCAGCAGAATGATGAGCATGGGGAGCGCGTATTTCTCGGGCTGCCCCCAAAATTCTTTGAAGAAGTTGATGCGCCCAAGAATTTCTACCGGCGTCCAAAACACAATCACTGTGGCGATGGCCATACGGATGTTGGCGCCCCAAGCGGCAAGGTGCAACTGACGTTTGAGCATGAAAATCGAGCCCACCAAACAGCCCAACCCCACCAAGAACGTGACGGGATGATGGTCGCCTAAGAAGTTTTTGTCGTAGCAGAACATCAACAGCAGATAGAAAGCCCACAGCATCATGTTGACTTCCATAAAGGTAACGATGGACGTGTGGCGCGTCATCGGGCGCACAACAATTTGGTTTCTTCGTCCTCTGAACAGCACCTTTTGCAGCCAAGTGATAAACAAACAGCCGTTGCGCGTGCTGAAAACATACATCAACATCGTCATCATCCACATGCCAAACGTGGCGGGCAGGATGAGATATTCGGGTTTTGTCACCACCACACCATGCTCTATCTCGGGCTGAACACCGTAGCGCCGCGCATAATACATAAAGAGAAACTCAACCCAGCCGGTCCAAAACAGCAGACCACCAAACAAGCCCCACAGCGTTTGTCGCGTGTCGCCTCGGGCAAACACGCCGATGATAACGAGCACAAAGCCTAACAATCCGAGCAGAAAGCCGGCCACATGCACACTGCCTTCGCTCATCAATTTCTCCATTAAAATCATCGCGGCATGGGCTAAAGGCATGGCAAAAAGCACCAAGAGAAACGCCACGAGGGTTTGTTTCACATACCATTGCGAGGAGGATTCTTTTTCTTTGTTCATAATTCAAATGGTTTTAGAACAGCGTTTGCACGCTGCTATTTTAATTCATCACAATAATAACTGATTTGTCCACCCGTGTCTCCCAACTCAACATCGCCCTTAAACCAGCTGATGATTTGCAGTTTAAAATAACGCTGTCCATCAGCCGTACGCACAACATAGGTGTGAAACGAGGGCGCATAGACGGGAGGTGGTCCCGAGAAGGTGAGCGCTTGCGACAACAAGGGGTTGGCATCGGTCTTCAATGTGGCTGGCCCGCGGTTAGGGTCAAACCAAGGATTTTCGTTGAAGTCAAGATGATGGTCGATGAGATACTTGTTCCAATCGTTGCGCGAATAGGTAATCGACACCGAATGGTCGTCGACAGTCCATTGCAAACCGGCCGGTAACTGCGCCACATGTTGCCACTTATCGTAGTTGCCATAGCCCAAATCGGCCGCTCCCCCCTGCCCTTCGCCCGACGTACCGCTGTTGGTTCGAAGCCGATAACCACAGAAAGCCACATCCCAATCTAAACGATGATGTTGCTCACCCTCCTTGATATCGCTGCCAGGCATATAGCGATTAAATACCTCGCCTGTGCGCAAATTGATATACAACCAGTCGTTGCTCACACCCGTTAAATAGCCTGTGATGCGCGGAAGGGTCTTTCCATTGAAAGGTTCGGCATCATAATGCACACACGAAGCCAACACCATCGCGCAGCTCAGCCATAAATATTGTATTGCTTTCATCGCTTATGTTTTAGGGATTTCACGATTTCATCCATCAAAAACTCTACTTGAACATAGCCCCTTGCGCCACATGTTGCCGGCACGTTGAACATCGTAATACCCGAACCCAACGTGTGGGGCACATAGTTAAAGAGGTTGTCCACGCCGAGCGTTACCTTCACTTTGTTATAGAAGGTCTGCACCAGGGCCAAATTGCACAGCACATAAGTGGGCAGGGTGCAACGGAAATAGGCATCGTAACTCTTGCGGTGTTCGTCCACCCACACACGGTCTTGCACGTCAAACTGCTTCTGCCCCATGAGCGATGCACTGAAAATGGTCTTCAAACGATAGTTCTTTCGGTTCAGCGTATAGTCCAAACTTCCCGTTGCAGCGTGGGGCGATGTGGTGTTAACTTGTATGCCTTGCTGCTTACTTACATTCACATAGCTATACGTTCCGTTGAGCGTAAACCCATCGATGAAATGCCATTTGAGAATTGCTTCAACGCCCAACATGCGTTGATTGCGAAGGTTGGTGTATTCAAAGTTATACTGCATGTCGTAGATGTGCCACACGCCTTCTATCTTTTTCCGAAAGAAATTGCCATACGCATTCACATTCATAAAGAAGCGATCGGTGCTGTATTCCGTACCCACCGATACATAATGGTTTTTCTCGGGACGCAGCTCTTCATTGCCACGGATTTGAAACATGCCGAGATGATCCCAATTAAAGAACAGCTCTTTGATGCTCGGTGCCCGATAGCCCATGGAATAATTGGCACGAAAAGCCCATCGCTCATTCAGCGAGTACTTGGCTGCGAGCTTGGGCATCCACATAAAACCAAAAGCTTTTGAAAAGTTAGTGCGCACCCCCAAGGATAACATCCAATGCGTTGTGGGCGTCCATTCATCCTGCAAGAAATATTCGGTTTCGCGCAGCGCGCGTGTGGTCATCTTGCGATTGACAAAGCGGTCACTCGTTAAATCGTCGCTGGTGTGCTCTATTCCGAAGATGAAACTGTGATGATTGAAATAATTACTCGTCAGCGAGAGGCGCGGTTCTAAAATCTGACTCTTATAAACCACCTTGCGTTCGTCAATTCGTTCGTGGCGTTTAAATCGCTGATAGAAATCACCATGCAAGCTCAACTGCACCGAAAACCAATTCTTGACATCATACTTTGCTTTAAAGCCCGTCATGAAATCACGGCTCTGCGTGAAATTAAGGTCTTGAATGAGGTCGTAGGAATTCATAAAAAACAGCGTGCCATAGACCTGCATCGAGAGGTTTTTCACAGGGTCTATGTAGAATTTCTGTGCCAACGACACATGCTCGGTGCCCTCAATGCCCATAGGTGGACGTGCAACGACGCTGTTGAGAACAATATCATGCGGCAAAAACGGATTGGCTTCTTTCGTATAAACCTTTTGGTCGTGCGTGGCCTGGTAAAGATAAAACGCATCACTCGAGCTATACCAAACATCGGTTTGCGAGGTAATCGCCTTATATTTCATGCCTGCCGACACCCACGCTTGCAGGTTGGGGCGGTCGCTATTCTTCTCAAACATATAGAGAAAGTCGCGCTTAGAGGGCTGTTTGTAGTTGCGTTCGTTCATCTGTCCCCAGCGAAAGCCGGCCTGAATATCCAATGGTTTGGTCGCTTTTTTAGAAATAAGATTGATGACCGCACCCGAAGCACGACTGCCATAGAGCGTACTGCTGGCACCTTTCACAATCTCGATGCGGTCGATGGCGTGCAGGTTAAAGCGTTCGTAGTCGAGGTTGCCTGCCATATCGCCCGTCATTCGTTCACCATCTTGCAGAAAAAGCACATGCCGCGCATCCAACCCTTGCATCGAAATCTCGTTGCCAAAGCCCACCTTTTGAATGTTCATGCCGGGTGTTTCCTGCTGGAGCGCATGTTGAAGGTCGCTGTACCCTGCATCAACTAAAGCCTTTCCGCCCAATACCTGTGTGGTGATGGGCGACAGTTTCACAGGACGTTCGGTGCGTGAACCCGTCACAACCACGTCATTCAGATGCATCACATCCTCGCGTAAGGTAATCTTTACCGTCTCTTTTTGAGGCAGTTGCACCTCACCTGAAGCTGTAACATAGCCCACAGCAATAATCTGATAGTGGTAAACACCCTGTTTTTCAAGATTGAAAACAGCCTCGCCCGCAGCATCGGTCACGGCTGTATAGGCCGCCTTTGTGCTACCATTTGGAGTGAGAGAGATATAAATACCTTCCAAAGGTTGCTGCGTTCCTTGCTCTTCAACCTTGAATTTCAGTTGCTGTTGCGCCCATAACGCCATGCAACCCCAACAGAACAACAAGGTGAGAATTAGCTTTTTTCTTTTCATCTACGTTTTTTCTATGCGGAAAGAAATGCGGATAACATTTACTTAATCCGCATTTCAATGTTACAAGGCCTTGCTATGCGGGCTACAATCCATGCTCTTCTTTATATTTCTTGAGGTCTTCCTCATATTTCTTAAAGTCCTCTTCGTAGGTTTTAATACGATTTTTGTCAATGGTTTGCAGGAAACACTCTGAACGCACATTCATCATGTTGTAATTGACAATGAAGTTTATTTGATGAGTCATTACATTATAATATCCTTTCACGATACTTCCCGTTGCTTGTGATGGCACTCCCTTCGCATCTTCTCCAGAAACAGAGCCATTTTCACCATAAAACTTAATCCAACCATCTCCTTTATATTCTTCTTTTTCCCAAGAATTAAGCTGCATCGTTTTTACCGCACAGTTGAAGTTTATAATCATCCCCATCTTACCAACAGTAAAGTCTAACAGCGAGATTGTAAAGCTTTGTGGGTCTGTATTACTCCAGGTAAAGTTAAATTTTGTAGGGCATCCTGTTGGAAGTAAAGTCTTGTTAACATTACCCATAAAAGCATGTGTATTCAGGATAATATCCCCTTGAAGAAAAGATTTAGCCTCATTCACCAAATTAATGTCGGCATCGGCTCTTTTCAGTTCCTCATCTGAACTGCAAGACACTGTGAGTAAAACACACAAAAAAGAAAGAACTAACAGTGGAATTCTACGAAAATATGAATATGTCATGATTAAACCCTCGAATTGAATACTACTAAATTCGCGGTTTGCGACAATACACAGCTACGTGCAATGCCGCAAACCGTTGTCTTATCGATGTCCCTTGAAAGTAACAATTGCCTTGAAAGGAATTCCAAAATATTTTGCATTCACCGATGTAACGGTGAATGTCAACCGACCATCAGATGTGATTGTCCCAGAAAGGCTTGCGTTGAAAGAACTTTTAGTTTTAAAAAGAACAAATAATTTCAACATAATAATATTCTGCATTGACGGCATATTAAACGAACCATCTGCAGAAACACTGACATCTTTTGCTATTACCTGGATAGTTCCCGGCATTTTTCCGGCCTTGAATTCTTGAAGTTCTATGGTATAGGTATGCTCTGATGTCTTTGTTACAAATGCCTTTACAGCTTGCCCTGAGGCCTTTTCGCCATTCATATAGACGCGAGTCAGTGTGCCGGAATAAGCCACCCGGTCTCCAACATGAGCCTCATTAGCAGCGTAAACGCTATTTAATGAAACGATGCACCATAATAGCATCAACAACGAAAATATTCTTTTTTGCATGATAAGTTAATCTAAAAATTAAAACTGTTTACTTCCATTTATAGGGATTGTATTCACTCCAAACATCATAACCATCCCCAAGGTATTTATTGTATTTTGTTATAAATGCCTTTGTTTCGTCTTTTTTGTAGACATCTTCTGATAGTGTTAAACTGATTGTATTCATCTCAGACAAATCTACCAACTCATTAGCACCACCATCATAATAATACTTTAAGGTGGTAGGATAAGTTATTTTACAATTCGGTAGGCGGAGTAACATGAGGTCTTGGAGGCCTTTTACAAAGCTCAAATCAATCTGTTTCAACTTAGGCAAGTCAATAAATGCCAGATTATTTAATATTCCTTCACCAGATTTTCGAATGACCACTTCCTGTAAGTTCTTACAATCTCGCAAACCTAAAATGTTGGTGAAGAGCATATCAAAAGCCTCTGCCTTTTGGTTTCCGATTAATGTTTGTGAAAAATCTAAGCGTTGAACTGTATTGTTGTGCGTAAAGTCTAAAGCCGCTAAACTTGTTGCTTTTGTGAAATCTGATGCTGGGTCGGTATCAATGTGAGTGAGTGCTAACGCCTTGATATTCGCTCTTGGGGCGATATACGCTACGGAGCACTGGTTTGTACAATTCAAAGCAACTCCGAAAGGTTTATAGAAAGGGTTGTTGATAAAATATTCTATCCCTTCAACAGATTTCACCTTATCAATATCTTCAAACGGAATCATAACATTTAACATCACATTTTGTCCCGTTGCTTCCAATGCCATTGGCTTGCTGATATCGATAGATGTCTCGTTAACGAACAATTTACTGAATATTGTTTTAAGATATTTTCTAAAATATTCGTCAGGAATTTCTCTGATTGTGTTATAGGCTTTCAGTTGTCCTTCAGCGCCCATCATCTGCATGTCGACCTGTTTCTTCTCAGCTTTGCTCTCTGTGTAGAATGGCATCAAGTCTTCTACATTATATTTGGCCGTAGCCGGAAGATAGAGTTTTGCTAATGGTCTAAGAATGGTTGTCTTTACTTCATCATTCTCAACCTTTGTACTCACTAAGCCTTCAAAATCATAAATGTCATTATTTGTCAGGTCGACACCTGTGATTTGAGTAGGAAGTTTAGCAAAGTCGAACACGGGGCCATAGCCATTGTTGGCGAGTTTCAACTCGTGGAGATTGGGGAACACGTCAAGCCCGGTGAGGTCTTTCAACTTTGTTCCACTTAAATCAAGCGACTGGGTGTTTTGAGCTAAGTCGTTAAGTTCCAGTTGTCCCTTCTCATTAAAGGTGAACCCTTTCGCTTTCAAAACATTTACTAACTCAGCATTTTGCAATGCCTGCGAACTAAAAGATGGTGCATTGTCTTTCTCACTGCAAGAAAACAAGACCAAAGCACAAAGTGCTAAAAAGGATTTAAAAACAAATTTAAAATTCATAAGTCTAAAAGTTTTGTGCAAAAATAAAACTAATTCTAACACCATGCAATCCCCATTTTTAGTGATTTTCATAGCACTTATTAACTTCTATTACACATTTTGCGGCTTTTCTTGCACTACTCATCCTCATTTATTAGGATTTTTAGACGAGTATGGCCTAAAACTGATAACGAAAAACAATGAGAAAAAGACTCATGATTTACTCGTTTCATCAAACAGTGTCCATAGACCTTACTTCAGCATGAAAAGCACAACACTCTATAAAATGGTGGCGTTTACCACATAATATCACCCACTTTTGCAACAAAACTGATAGAAATTAGGACGCAATATAGCCCATTTTATGGAGCAGGATATACCTAAACTCGTCGCATAACAGATTCTGTGGGGCTGTTAAAAAACAAAAATCATGGCAAAAACAATTCTTTATAGAAAAATAATTGTAACTTTGCAGCACTATATCTCGGGGTTGACTGGATTTGACGGCGAGATGAAATGGTATGTAAGCACGCGGAGATTTGGTTGTTTTCTCCCTAATCAAAGCAATCAGAAAATTAATTGGCGAAAACAATTACGCTCTCGCTGCCTAATCGAAGCATAGTAGATTACTGGCTTAATTGCGTCACCAGGTGATGCAACGAGACACCGCTCCAAGGATGTTTTTCCGAATCTGAAGACTCAGCGGTGCAGGTAAATCGGAGATAGTTGAGGTTGGCCTCGCAACCTTGATGACACTTTTAGAGGATAAGTCTGTAGTTGGTGGTTCAGGTCTTGCTACAGAACGAAAACCAAAGGCTGAAATAAGCGTGTAGAAAGCGTATGATTTCCTTGTGCGGACGTGGGTTCGAATCCCACCAGCTCCACTTGATGTACTCTGGACAAGCGTTTTTATAGCTTCACAAAAGAAAGAAAATCGCCGTAACATATTAGAGTTATGGCGATTTTCTTGTTTATATATGGCTTTGCTTTGAAGCCTATATTGTCTATCTATATGGTTATTTCTAAGGTTTTGGAGGTTCAAACTTCACTGGTATTCTGAGTTTCGTCAGCGGTTCAAGATTAATTTTTTTGAAGTCAGTTAAAAAACTTGCACGGTCTTGTTTATGCTCAACCATAATAAAGGCAGCCACATTACCATATAGAATTTTAGGAGTTGGCACTAACTTTTCATAAATCTTGCGAGCATTTTGCTGCTGGAAGCACGCATCCCATCGTGAGCATACGAAAATAATTTTATCATTCATCAGAAAATAATGATTAGGATAAACATCATCTATTGACCATTCGCCACCTTCGAAAGCACATTGAAAAGCAGGCATAATAAGAAATATATCATTATTGATGGTTACCCCGTTCGACAGTATTCCTCGATCCTCATATACATAAAAACATTGCAATATGAAACTTTTCACATTTGGTTTCGTTTGAATATATTGATGTATGCGCATCAAGAAGGCCGATTTCATTTGCGTTGTATCTACCCGATGGAGGCTGTCTAAGAGGCTTTTCTGTGCAGAATGCAACTGAGCTATTCCTTGACAGTTCACACCAAAAAGAACGATACAAATTGTCGTCAAAGAAATAAAAAGTATCTTTTTAAACTGCTTCATACGCTTAAGGAATTGATTTTGCCACAAAGATAGCTACATTTGCTTATAAAACAAAGGAAACACAACGATACTTCAACTTCTACTAAGCCATTATACAGACTTAAATCCCCTTTGTTAACAAAAAAGGGATACATCCTCTGTACCCCTTTTTGTGACTCGCATGGGGCTCGAACCCATGACCCCAACATTAAAAGTGTTGTGCTCTACCAACTGAGCTAGCGAGTCAATCAACGCCAAATGCCTTGCATTTTAAGCGAGTGCAAAGGTAAGTATCTTTTTAGAAACTGCAAAGGACGCACAACAGAAAAAGTAATTGATTAAAATTCTTTAACTTTAAGATATTAAGTGTGGATTACTTGTCTGAATGGACGACGGTGAGAGGCGTTGCATCGGTTGGGATAGCGCGAAGGAATTGCCGGCCGGCCTTTAAGGGAGTGATGATGAGTTCGGGGCGATTGTACGTTTTAAGGAAGCTGTCATAGAAGCGAGGAGCCTTTTGGGGCAGCACAAACGGTTTGGTAGCTTGGCCCGTTTTGCTATCGAAATGCGTAAACCACGGCTGTGCCCATCCACCATTTAGGCGTTTACTGCTCAGGACCATCCATTTTCCTGAAGCGGAAAACCCGTGCCAACTATCCACATTGGGGCTGTTCACGGCCTTTAGTTCACGACATTCTCCCGTCCGAACATTCAACATCCACAAATCGCTTTCGGGATGCCAAATGGAGAAGTTGCCATAATCAGACAAGGTGAAAACCACGAAATTGCCATCGGGTGAAACGACGGGAAAGGAGGCAGAACGATGGAATTTTGATGCAGGATAGACGGTTTCAACGCTTCCAAACTTCATTTTCTGCGCATCAAACGTCACACGGCAGAGGTCATAGCGTATGCTGTCGAGCGCCAAACGCGATTGCGGCATACGTGCCCGACAGAAATAAAGCTGTCGACCATTCGGAGCCCATGCAGGAAATGTCTCGGCATGCGTGGGAAGACCAATAGCGGAAAAGGTTTGCACACGATGATGCTCCACGTCGTAGACCACTAAGTCGGCAGCTAAATCGGCCACTTCGATGGTTTTCTTGCCTACCGAATGGAAGAATTGCTGAATTTCATTGGTTGAGAACGCGATGAGTTTCCCATTAGGATGCCAGGCCGGATAAGTCAGGCCGTTGGGCAACGCATCAGCCTTCGACGCCACCTTTTCCACACGACCATGACGATAGATTAACGTCCCGCCATCCTTTCCGCGCACATGCAACATGGCCTGTTGCGCATCGTTATGATTAAACGAATGGCAGTTGACACACTGCCGATTAAAATCTTTGTTTTCAACAATGGGTGTTTGCTCAAAAGACGTGAGATTACGCTGATAGATGCCCATTTCATGCCACAATTCGTAGCCCGGATAAATGAGGCGATACACCAAAAATGAATCGATGGCATCACGCGAAACACGGTTCGTTATGGACGGATAAACCACCCATTTGCCTGCCTCCTTCACGCTGATGCGAAAGAAAATGGCTTGCCCGGCAGCCGTTTTCAGCAGTTGGTGCCAAGCAGTTTCGTCGATTTCTACTGTGGGTTGAGCCGATTGCACCAAAATCTCGGCATCACGTCCGACGATGCCAATCTCGGTTTGGTAGGCCTCTCCCTTGTGCAAAATTTCAAAATTCGTGGGCGCAATATTCCACGGAAGCGCCACGTTGGTATAGTCGGGATAGATGGACAACTTGCGTTTGGCGCGCACATCGGGCTGGTGATAGCGCGAGCCACAACTTGTGCCGAGCAACAGCATCGACAAGAAGAGAAGAAAAGAAAAGAGCTTTTTCATAACTGCTTAATTCCATTTTGATGCGCCTCCTGTGACTCCTCAATCACTTGATGACCATAGGGGCTGAGATAATTCAAATAATACCAATAGGTGCGGCCAAACTCCTGCTGCAACAACGGCTGATTGCCCTGCTCGGTGAGCTGCATGTAGCGGGCGAAACGGGCGCGCGTATCGGGCGAAACGGTGAAGCCGCACCGCGCAAACGTGGCCTTATCCACACCCATTTGATAGATGAGCAGCGCCTCTTCGTAGCAAGACGGCAGCGCAGCCACATGAAACGCACGAATGCGAGGCAGCTGTTGCGCAAACAAACTGACATGATTGCTCAGCAGCAGCTGTGCCATGAGATAATCGAACGCCATGCGATTGTGCGGATCGTGCTGCAAAAGATATTGCAACTCTGGCCCCAAATTCTGCACATTGGTGAAGCGCACACCCTCGCGGTCTGCCCCCCGCAAAGCATCACGAAGATGGGGAACGCGTCCTGCTCGGAGCTGCTGTTCAAGCTGCTTTGCCTGCCCGCGATAGAACAACGTGTGCTTGAGTTGCTCGATAAAGACCTGCGCCACCCGCGGCTTGCCCAGCACAATGTTATAACGAGCCAAGTTCACCAGATGGGGCGCCGTTGGCCCATCCACCACCAACGCCTCGGTTTCCCAATGGAGCGCCTCGTTGAGCAACCCCAACTGCTCGAACAGCATGCCGCCAAACTCGGCTTCGGCCGCATTGCCCCGCCAAGGAAAATAGAGCGTTTGCACCCCCAACGAAGCCGGATAATCGAACAGCCGCGCCGGCAACTGCCCTGCATGATAGAGCGCCATGGTGTGAAAATAGGCGATGAGCGGATTGGTTTTGCCCGCATCAAGATAGCGCTGCGTGTAGCGAAGCACCGCAGGCCAATCACCTTGTCGTGCATGAAAAACGGTTTGCAACAAGATGCCTTCTTTAGCCGGATAATGCTTCACAAAGCCCACATAGCCCGCGCCCAACGCCGTCATCCCCGTAAGCAGTAGGCTGATGGCTTGTGCCTTCGTTGACCAAGGCTTTTGAATGCTGAGCAGGGGTAGCCACGAGGTGAATCGAGAGAGCAATGCCACCACCAACCAGCCCACCCCAATCAGCACCACGCTCAGCACCACCCAGCACAAATCGTGGGCTGTGGTTTCGGTGTAGATGAGCAGCAACAACACCGGCACGAGCCCCAAGCACAGCGGCAGCGCACGCCCAAAGAGCAAGCGTTTGAGCATGCCCTCCACACCAACGAAGATGAGGGTGAGCAGAACGGCCATCACCATTGCGCCCAACCACGGATGGAAGAAAAACTGCACAACGAAGTTGGTGGCATAGCGCAGCAGCCCCTCTTCGGCCAACATTTGCCGAAAATAGTCGGCTGTGAATCGAAACAGGTGGTGTTGCTCGTGATAGCGGAGCACATTGGCCAAAGGCACGAGATAGGCATAGCCCGTGGCCAAGAAAACAATTAGCGTGGTCAGCGAGCGAATTGCCGAGAGAGAAGTAAGCTTTTTGTTCATTCTATTTTGCGTTTGCGGAATTTCCCGACGCCCTATTTTTTGATTTTTTGGCCCTGCGGAATTTCCCGACGGCCAACTTTTTGATTTTTTGGCCCTGCGGAATTTCCCGACGGCCAACTTTTTAATTTTTCGGGCTCCGGAATTTCCCGACGGCCTATTTTTTGATTTTTTGCCCTTGCTGGAGTTCCAGCAGCCCATCTTTTTGATTTTTCGGGCTTGCTGGAGTTCCAGCAGACCTGTTTTTTAAATTTTTAGCCTTGCTGGAGTTCCAGCAGCCCTGTTTTTTTCATTTTTAGCCTTGCTGGAGTTCCAGCAAACCCATTTTTTAATTTTTCAAGCTTGCTGGAGTTCCAGCAGACCCATTTTTTTCATTTTTGGCCTTGCTGGAGTTCCAGCAACCCTGTTTTTATAGAAAGAAAGGAGGGGCGCCGCCATGTGCGCCCCCGTCAGCCGCAGCGAGAGACAACTATCACCATACTGCGGCCAAAAGCCTTTTTACTGCGGATAGCCCGGGTTCTGCGTGAGCTTTTTATTCAAGTCGCGCTCCTTCTGCGGAATGGGATAGAGCACATTGTGAGCCTCATAATGCCCATCGCGCACCTTGATGCGCACGGCGTTCGGGTCGCTTGAATAGAGGTCGCACACGCGGTTGTTGTCGCCAGGCTTCGCCGTCTCGCTTCCGTGTGGAGCGCGCAACAAGTAGGTCAGCCCATAAACGGGCGCATTCAACACCTGAGCGGCAATGCCCCAACGACGAATGTCCCACTGGCGATGGCCGCCCTCAAGGGCAAACTCCACGCGCCACTCGTTATGAATGCGCTCGCGCAAAGCGGCCTGCGTGCCACAATAGGTGGGCAAAGCGGGGTTGGTGTTTTGCAAATCGGGCATGCCTACACGCCGCCTCACTTGGTTCACAGCATCGAAAGCCGATGCCGACAGGGGCGACAGCTCGTTTTCGGCCTCGGCATAGGTGAGCAACACCTCGGCATAGCGCAAAATTTTGTAATCACCGCCCATGTGCCAGCCGTCGGTTTGCGGATTACACGTGGGGTCGAGCCATTTTTGCTGGTTGTAACCGGTGGCCGTAGCGTCGCCGTGGGTGCCGATGCCCGTGGGATAGCACGACTGCAAGGGTGCCACTTTGAGCGTCTTTCCATACATGGTTTCGCCATCGTGGAGCACCACCACCTCTAAACGTGGGTCGCGGTTGGCAAAGGGGTTGGCGGCATTGTAGACGGTAGATTGCGCGATAGGTGCTCCGTTGACATCTTCGAAAGCATCGACCAAGCTCTGCGTGGGGTTGAGTCCGCCCCACCCCATCGTCGGGAATGCCTCCCAACCAATGAGATACCAGTCATTCTTATTGGCCACAAACTGACGTTTCAAGATAGTTTCTTTGCAATTCACATCGGTTTCGCTCCAAAACAACTTCTTGTAATTGCCCGTGTTGTGCGCGTCGTAAAGTTCGTAGATGTTCATGTCCATCACGGCCTTTGCGGCATCGCGTGCCCGTTGCCAATCGTTCTGACTCAGTGCAGCTCGCGCCTTCATGGCCAACGCTCCGCCCTTGGTGATGCGGGCATCGTCGACGCCAGTCCATGATGCCGGCAGATTGGCTGCGGCATAATCGAAGTCGTCCATCAGATGGCTGTAGACCTCGGGCTTGGGATTGCGCACAATATTCTCCTGGTCGGAGAGCTCTAAGGGCGAGTCGGTGTAGGGCACATCGCCAAACTGACGAATGAGCTGAAAATACTGATAAGCACGGAAGAAGCGGGCCTGCGCCATGACGGTTTTCTTCTCGGCATCCGTCATCGCCACCGTCCCGGGCACTTTCTTCAAGATGATATTGGCCTGGCGAATGGTGCCATAGTTGGTGCGCCAATCAAAATCCTGAGGGTCATAGATGCCTTTGGCCAAATTGCCTTCCGACCACTTGATGCCATGCACGGCGTCGTCTGAATTGATCGCCTCATCCACCAAACCAATAATGCCGTTGCCGTCCCACTCGGGATAGCAGGTGTACAAATCGTTCACCGCCTTCGTGGCATCCTCGTTGGACTTCCAATAGCTGCCATCCGAGAGTTGGTCGAGCGGAATCTTATCTAAATCATTGCAGGAGGTCAGTGCTGCAAACGCCACCAACAACCCCATATATTTTGCTATATTCTGCATAAGAATTACGTGTTAAAATGAAACTTTCAAGCCTAAAGTAAACTTCTTCACATTCGAATAGAAGGCGCCACGATTATCAGAAGGTGCCTCTGGGTCTAAGCCTTCGAGATGGCTAAAGGTGAGCAGATTTTCGCCTGTAAGGAACACATGTGCACCCGTCACGCCCCATTTAGAGAGGAAAGCACGAGGAATGGTGTAACCCAACGTGACATTCTTCAGACGAACATACGAAGCATCTTGCAACCAGAACGAAGACGTGGAGAAGTTGATTTGGCTGTTGCGTGTGATGCGCGGATAGGTGGCATCGTGGTGGGTGGGCGTCCATCGGTCGAGATGACGCTTCAACACCTTGCCACTGTTGAAGAAAGCATAGGATGCTTCGCCCTTGAAATAGGCGTCGACATCGAAAGCACCCTGCCACAACATGGAGAAATCGAAATCCTTGTAGTAAACAGCCAGATTGAGTCCGCCCGTCCAGCTTGGGAAGTTCTTGCCAATAGGCTTGCGGTCGGCCGCGGTAATCTTATTGTCACCATCGAAATCTTTGTAGCGAATGTCGCCCAACTTCTCTGCTCCGGTACGCTTTGGTCCATTGTCGAGCTCAGCTTGCGTGTTGAAGAAACCATCAGCCACATAGCCATAGAACGTGCCAATCGCTTGTCCTTCTATAAACCAATAAAGCTTGTTGTCGGGGTTTTCGCCGTCGGTTCCTTTCAAATCCGTAATCTTGTTGTGCACATACGACAGGTTCAGGTTCACGGCATAGCGCAAATCCTTCCCCAAACGATAGTTGTGGAACACATTCAAATCGAAGCCCGTATTGCGCACGCTTCCGGCATTCTGTGCGGGTGGATTCACGCCAATCACACCTTGGATAGGGAGCTTCAACAACATGTTGTCGGTGTTCTTCTGATAAAGCGACAACTCAAAACCAACTTGATTGTCAAAGAACGATGCATCCAATCCCAACTCATAGTTGGTGACCGTGGCCCAGCGCAATTTGTTGTTCACATAGCGCGCCTCATAGGTTGTGGTGGTCTCGGTATCGCCTAACACGGCTTTGCCAAAAGCATAAGTAGCTACAGCCGGATAAGTTTCGTTGATTTCCTCATTACCGGTTTTTCCCCAACCCAAACGAAGTTTCAAGTTACTCAACCAAGTGGCTTGCCGCTTGAGGAAGGCTTCTTCGGACAAACGCCACGCTGCAGACACAGCCGGGAAATAACCCCAACGATTATCCTTGGGGAAAAGCGAGGAAGCATCGGCGCGCAGATTGAACTCAAACAAATATTTGTCTGCAAAATCATACTGCAAACGACCGAAATAAGACCGTCGTGCCAGCTCTGATCCACCATCATCATTAGTTTGGCTCTTTGCATCCAACGTGTTCAGCGAACAGGGTAGTTCGTCGCTTCCGCCACCCTTACGCTTGGTTTTGGTGTAGCTATAAGGATTGTTCACCTGCTCACAGCCCAACAAAGCGTTCAGCGTGTGCAACTTTGCAAACGTCTTGGTGTAGTTGGCCAAGAGCTGTGTCGTGTACCAATTCCAATTATAATAGTTATGCTCGCCCTCCCGATCACCCGAGTTTGCTAAGCTGCTGGAATTACCATAAACCAAGTGCTTCTTAAACCTGCGATAATCGCGCGCATCGTGACGCAGATTGTAAAGCGCCTTTAAACTCAATCCGGCCAAAGGACGCACCTCAGCATAAACCGTTCCAAAGAACTGTGTATCGTAGATTTTCGTTAAGCCCGTAGCCGTTCCGCGCAGTGCAACCGGATTGGCTAAGCCACTATAATTGAAACCGCCATCTTCATTATAGATGGGGATGGTGGGTGCAATGCGGTTGACATATTGAACGAGTGCTGCCGACGACTCATAAGCATCGTCGGTGATGCCACGATAGGCTGATGCGCTCAACCCGATAGACAGCCACTTCGTCACGCGCGAATCAAGATTGAGACGTCCCGTGAAACGCTTATATTTGCGCGCATCCGTCAAACCGGCCTGATTGACAAAACCAACCGAGCCCATATAGGTTGTGGTCTGCGTTCCGCCACTCAACGACAGATTATGCTGCGTCTCCCAAGCCGAACGCTTAAAGGTCTCGCGATACCAATCCGTGTCCGGATGACCGAAGGGATCGCTGCCATCGCGGAACTTCCGAATATCCTCATCGCTATAACGCACGCGCTCGCTGGGATTTTCATTCCGCGTCGCCTCGTTATACAGCATGGCATAGTCGGCAGAGCCCAAGAACTTCAAATGGGTTGTGGGGCTGGCATTCGAAACCATACCCGTGTAATCGACCCTCGTCTTCTGTCCCGCCTTACCTCGCTTCGTCGTAATCAAAATAACGCCATTGGCTGCCTGCACACCATAGATGGCTGCCGATGCCGCATCTTTCAACACCGAAAGCGACTCGATGTCTTGTGGATCAATGTTGTTCATCGAACCGGGCACACCGTCGACAATCACCAAAGGACTGGCCGCATTGATGGTGTTGCGACCGCGAATGGTGATGCTGCCCGTTTGCGCGCCAGGCTCACCCGAACGCTGAATGCTCGTCACGCCCGGCATCGTTCCGGCCAAAGCAGCCGACACGCTCGACACGGGGCGGTTGGCCAAAGCCTCGGCATTGATAGAGGCAACAGCCCCCGTCAGGTTGGCTTTCTTTTGCACACCGTAACCCACGACAACCACTTCATTGAGCGATTGCTGGTCCTCGCGCAACGTCACGTTATAAGTCGACGTGCCCTCTTTCACCTTAAACACTTGAGCAGTAAATCCCACAAACGACACCTGAATGGTCGTTCCTGCAGGGACATTGAGTTTGAAGTGACCCTTTGCATCGGTAATCGTTCCCACGCCCAACTGATTTAAATCGGTGATGGAGGCACCTATAATCGGCTCACCATCGGGGTCGGTTACCACACCTGTAATCACTTTGTTCTGTGCAACGACCGCTGCCACGCTTGCCGCCCGAACGGACTGTGGCGCAACGAAAGGCACGAACACTACTAAACCGGCGGCTGCTAACGACAAGACTCTTGCTTGCGAGCAACCCAATAATAAACGCTTACGCTTTATTGAAGCCATATTAGAGGAGGTTTGATAAATTGGTTTTGTTAGATAATATTTTCACAAAAGTCTATAAAAAGGCTTTTATGTTTGCAAATATAGAAAGTTTCAATAGATTACGCTGCGCAAAAACGTTAAATAACCCTAATCATTGTAGCAACCCGTCACCGGCGTCCCATCGGAACATGCGCTAAAAGCAAATGGAGCGACCTTCACAGGCTGCTCCATTTTTCATAAGTTGTTTACACAATACAAAATAAAAATATCATTTCTTCGGTGTCACGATGGCACCGCCTTGTCCGCCGCCGGGATTACTGCCTTCGGGCGTTTGCGGCTTGCCTGCGCCGGGCGTTTGCGGTTTGCCGCCACCCTGCTCCTTGGGTTTCTTGGGCTTCGACGGTTCCTTTGTTTTCGCCACCGAGCCCACCTTGCGTTTCGTCGCCACCAGCGCACCATTCTTCACCTCGACCCACATCAGTTCGTCGCGGCCGGCGATGGACAGACCATAGACTTTTACGCGATTCGGCCGACGCACTTCGCCCGAGAAGCTCACCTTGTCGGGCGACAACCCTAAGGTTTCGGCAAATGCAGCCAGCAACGGAGTCACCAGCTCGGTGTCTTGCTCCAACTCCTTGGCCCGGGCACTTTGGCCGGCAGCCACCCGCGTGCGATGGGTGGATAGTTCTTCGCGCTGCACCTTGTCCAGCTCGCCGCTGAGCTTTGTCATGGCCGTGCGATCGCCCTTCGCGTCGGGGAAGATGTAGGCAGCTTCAATCGTGCGGCACACCAGTTCGAACACCACGTTGGTCTTCGCGATAGCAGCCTTGCCCGTACCCAGATTGGTTGCCACAGCCTCGTCCACGCGCTCGCCGGCTACCTTGTCAAATTCCTTTTGCACATTTTTCAGTTCGTCGACCAACTCAGTCAAGCCCAGCGTAGCCAGCTCGGCCGTGCATTTCTCGGCATCCTTCAGCAGACCATGGATGTGGGCGCTCTCGGCCGAATAGGATTCGCGCTGGATGCCTTGATACATGCGCAAATTGAAGTAAACCGTCTTGGCGGCCGCGCCACGTGCCGCGATGGGCGATGCCAACTGCGACTGCGCGGTGCCGATAATGCCGCCGACCAAGTTGTCGCGTTTGCCGTCCAACTCGAGCAACTTTTCCGTGTGCTCCGATGCCGCGTTGGCTTTGTTAATCTCCACCTCCACGTCGATGCAGGCCTTCCAGCGCTTCAACAGGTCGTCGCTCAAGCGCAATTTCTCTTTGTCGACGGCAGCGACAAAATCATAGCAACGTTTTTGGTAACTCAAATGCAACGCCTTATCGAAGTTCGTTGCAGCAACACGATTAATCACCAGATAGTCGGTTGTTTTAGTTTCACTTTTTTTCATTGGTGTTTGTTATTTAAAAATGATGTTGGCAAATGTAGGAAAAAATGCGCAGACAGAAAAATTTTGGGAGCATGAAATGTTCGAAACCTGCTGTGGAAACCTATTTTTTTATTGGAACGACCCTCCGATGCAGAAAAAATCCATTATTTTGGGACATGCAACCCTGCGGCGCAGAAAAAATCCATTATTTTGGGACTTGCAACCCTGCAGCGCAGAAAAAATCCATTATTTTGGGACATGCAACCCTGCAGCGCAGAAAAAATCCATTATTTTGGGACATGCAACCCTGCAGCGCAGAAAAAATCCATTATTTGGGACATGCAACCCTGCGGCGCAGAAAAAATCCATTATTTTGGGACATGCAACCCTGCAG
>NZ_JH114215.1:0-2185 GCF_000224615.1 Segatella oulorum F0390 | reverse complement strand
TCCATTATTTTTGGGACATGCAACCCTGCGGCGCAGAAAAAAATCCATTATTTTTGGGACTTGCAACCCTGCAGCGCAGAAAAAAATCCATTATTTTGGGACATGCAACCCTGCAGCGCAGAAAAAATCCATTATTTTGGGACATGCAACCCTGCGGCGCAGAAAAAATCCATTATTTTGGGACATGCAACCCTGCAGCGCAGAAAAAATCCATTATTTTGGGACGTGCAACCCTGCGGCGCAGAAAAAATCCATTATTTTGGGACGTGCAACCCTGCGGCGCAGAAAAAATCCATTATTTTGGGACGTGCAACCCTGCGGCGCAGAAAAAATCCATTATTTTTTGACGCCCGACCCTGCGGCACCATCACAAAAACGGATTTCAACAGCCATCAAACATGCGCAAAGGCAGGGAGAGGGCTAAGGCTCGTCGGCGAAAAAATAGCCGCTGAAACGCGTAATGACATTGGGGTGGATGGCGACTGCGGCACGATGGAGCTTCTTCACAACCTTTCCGTCACGGCCGAGCGCCTCGACAAGCACATCGAGCGAGCGCTGACGCTTGAGCGGGATGGCATAAAAAGCATACATGGAACTGTCGCGACGCGCCGAATCGGCAACATCAAACAGCGCCACCAACGTTGCACTCCGCTCGCCACCGTGCTTCATCAAATCATAACTCGCCGCACCGCCCGAATAGGTGAAACGGAATTGTGCAACCGACGCGGGCACCTTGTCCTTGACCACAAACTGCACACAGGCGACACAACGCTCCAAACAAACCTGCACAACGGCGTTGCGCTGCAAGGAAATCTCGTCGGCATAGAGATAGGAGTCGGTCATGGTGCCATGGAAAGCAATGCGGTTGAGCCGGTCTAAATCAACGGCTTCGCGCCCGCTATGCCCAACGATGCGGAGGCTGTAATCCCCCTTCTTCAAACGTAGGCTCAACTGCCCGAAACCCTTTTCGCCCGCTTGTTGATGATGGGCCTGCACCAACAGCCCCTGCCGATTGTAGAGGCCCATGTCAATATGCGTGCACAACCGTGCCGCGGGGACAAGCGCCCGCGACGCCTTGCGCTGCGAATGGGGCATGCCCATCTGCAATTTCAGCTCATAAGTGGTGGTTTCATCGTCAGCAACCCCCATCTCGCCATGCGGGTTGTTGCAGGAAACAACGGCCAAAAATAACGCAACCATAAAACTAAAAAAATGCCATCTCATACTGTTTTCATCTTGTTAATACATCGTTCATGCTGCAAATATGCTGCAAATATGCTGCAAATATGCGGCGAATATGCGGCGAATATGCGGCGAATATGTTGCAAATATGCGGCGAATATGCTGCAAATATAAGGAAAATATCGAGACAACGCTCCCCCATTCCACCCTTTTTTGCCCTTTAACGACGCATGCCGATGATAAGTATCCGCAAAGTTGAAGCATTCTTATTTTGCGCTATGCTCGTGTCGGGTCAGATGCGCAACTTGTTTCCTTCTACCGATATGAACTTGGCCCCCTTTAAAGGTGCCGTCAAATCGTCCTCATTTACAAAATGCACTTTGAGCGCAGAGGAATTGGGAAAGCGATTGAAGAATGCGTCATGCGCCATATACAGCGTCACATGCGCCACATCCTGATGCGCACCAACGTGCTGATAATAATAAAATATGCGCTGAGAAATCCTCGGCAATACCTTTATCCCCACGCGCCCATCCTTAAATCGCACAACGGCAACAACATGATAGTGGGGCTCTTTGTCAACCGTCTGTTCACGCTGGGCCTTCGTCGATTGATGTGAAACCGTGACCTGTCGACCAAATCGCTCGTTAATGTCATTCATCATTTGCCGAAACAGCCGCCCATGCGCACTCGTGTCTCGCCATTGATGAACACCTATATAATAATGTATCATCTCGTGAATGATCGTGTCTTCGAGTTCGCATTCGCTCAAATCAATTTGCGTGCTGATTTGCAGTTTGAAATCATAATTCTCCATTCCTCCGCCCAAAAGCCGGCGCCGCTTAAACGTACACATGCCCACAAAAGTCCTTGCATGACTAAGCCTGATGGGCAACTGAGGCAGCTGCCCGCCAAACATTTGTGCATTGAATTGCTCAAATCTCTCCCTTATAAATGGAATTGTCGCTTTCATATTCACAAAACGAAAAAGACCTCAGAGATT